>CALVWF010000014.1 GCA_944364615.1 uncultured Clostridia bacterium | reverse complement strand
TACTTCTTTTGCTTTTGCCCTTTTTTTGCCATAAAATATGCACCTCCAAAAGTGTCTAACTTTTGGGGTGCACATCAATTTGCGGAGCGTATTTTTTTTGCCCGAAGCACGTGTCGCACGTTCGGCAATCGTTTTAGGCAAAGACGACAAACATTCAAATTTTACTGCGAAGAGGGAAAAACGTTGCCGAAACTTGCAGTACCGTTGCGAAAGAAGTCGGTCGGGCGATTGCGAAATTCAAATAGAATTTTTAAAACAAAAAAATGCAGACGAACAAGTTAGTGTCTGCATTTTTGCGTTTATTCGGTTGTGTTCTGTGGCGCGGGTTCGCCGTGCAACGTCAGTTCGGAAATGTCTATCGTGTATATTACCGCCGTTTCTCCCTCGTTGAAAACAATCGCCACCTTTACCAGATTGTCTTTTTTGGTGTTTTGCGAATTTGCGGCAAAGGAAAAGTCGAAATAGCCGACCGCTCCGCCTTCCGTGGCTATGGGCGTAGTTCCGTCGCCTGTAACGCTCTTTTTCCAGTAACTTTGGTTTTCCACTTCCCATTCACAGGTTGCAGGGTCGAAGGACTGCACGTCGTAACGCAGAACTGCCGACGACCACACGCTTTTGCCCGTGATTTCTCCTCCAGAAGTCGTGTCGGCTCCCTTGAAATTGTCGGGCAGTTTTATGCCTACCGTAACGTAGTTGTATGTCGTCCAGGACTGCGAAAACCAAGGGGTTACGTACCACGAATCGCCGTACAGTTTTACCGTATTGGTGTCGCTGTCAAATTGAGAAGTAATGTTTTCGCTGACTACGTACTTGTTTGTACCTTTATCCACGCCGTCAAGCACAATTACCTGCGGCGGCTGTTCGCTTTGCGGAGCGCATGCCGAAAAAAGCGCAACCGACAGAATAAGAGTAATTAAAACAACCGATATTTTTTTCATTTTGTACCTCCGTAATAGTGTTTTGCCCGAAATCGGACATTGTGCTAACTGTAATATTTTTTGCCATTAAACGGAATGTTTATACTTACAACAGTTCATTATACACAGGGAGCAAAAGGCTGAACCGCTTTATTAAACAAGTCTGGCCAGTGCCGATAAAGGCAATTCCTCTTGTTTTGAAATGTTGTGCCGTAAAATCTACAAGCGTAATTTTGTATTGTGTTATCAGCCGTTTTTTTGCAATTTTATTACATTTTTTCCAAAACGTATTTACAAAACAAGGTTTAAAATTTATAATGATTTTGATTAAAGTTTCCTTTAAGGAGATTTTTTATGCCATCCAATTACACACATTTCCGCTTTGCAGGAGAAGTGCTTAAAAAATCGGATACGCAGATCGCTCAAATGATACGGCGTGACATTCCGCTGTATCTTATCGGCGCTCACGGGCCTGACATATTGTTTTACTACAAGGCGTGGAAAACAAACGAAGTAAACGGTATAGGCTACGCCATGCACAGGGACATTGCACGTTCTTTTTTTGAAAATGCCGTAAATCTCATTGAAACAAGTTGTTGCAGCAGTTCGGCATTTGCGTATATTGCGGGATTTATAACGCATTTCGCTCTGGACAGCAGATGTCACGGTTACGTCAATCTCAGGGAAGCAGAGGGCGTCAGCCACACGGAAACGGAAATGCAGTTCGACAGATATCTGATGGTGAAGGACGGGCTCGACCCGCTGCGGTACGACAGTACTTCGCACATAGAGGCAAACATGCGCAACGCGGGCATAATAGCCCCCTTTTTTCAACTGGATTCGTTAAAAGTACGGGACGCGTTGCGATATATGAAGAAGATCAACCGATTTTTTATAGCCCCGCAAAAAAGCAAACGCAGGTTTATTTACGGTATATTGAAACTTGCAGGCAAGTACGAGCAACTCAGCGGTATGGTTATGAGTTATCGGCCGGACGAGCAGTGCGCCGAAAGTTGCGTCCGGCTTGAACAACTGTTTGACGGCAGTGTGGACTTTGCCGTCGAATTGATCAGAAAATTTGCCGACGGTGATGTCGGAGCGGAATTTGACAGAAATTACGACGATTAAAGGAGAACAGGCGTGAAGAAAAAGTTTACCGGACTGGAAAAACGTTGGATACTGTACGACGTAGGCAACTCTGCGTTTACGTTGCTGTGTTCGACGGTATTGCCCATTTATTTCAATTATATCGCGGGGTTCGGAGGAGTGCGAAACGGATGCCGTTGCGTACTGGGGATACACGGCGTCAGTCGTTACTATAATAGTTGCGGTGTTGGGTCCCGTTTTCGGCACGCTTGCCGATTACCGCGGATTCAAGAAACCTATTTTCTTCTTTTCCGCAATGATCGGTATCATTGGTTGCGCAGCAATGTCCGTCCCGATGCACTGGATTGTGTTTGTGGTGGTGTTTGTGCTTGCCAAAGTGGGGTATTCGGCCAGTCTCATTTTCTACGACTCGATGCTCACCGACGTCACCGATCATTCCAAGATGGACAATCTGTCTTCTCAGGGATACGCATGGGGCTATATCGGAAGTTGTATTCCTTTTATCGTCAGCGTGGTAGTGATAAACTTTACTCCGTTGGAAATCACCGTTTCGATGCCCATTGCGTTGTGTCTCAACGCTGTCTGGTGGTTTGCAATGACAATGCCTCTGATGAGAAGATACCGTCAGGTTCATTACATCGAACGTCAGCCTCATGCCATCAGAACGGCATTTAAAAGACTGTTCGGAGTCATCGCGGAAAAACACCGCGGCAAAAAGGCAATACTTCTGTATCTCGTTGCATTTTTCCTGTACATAGACGGCGTTTATACCATCATAGACATGGCAACCTCTTTCGGAACGGCGTTGGGATTTGACACCACGCAACTTTTGCTGGCATTGCTTGTTACGCAGTTTGTGGCATTTCCGTCGGCGATTCTTTTCGGCGTGCTTGCCTCGAAAGTGCGCAACGACAGGCTTATTTTTGTGTGCATAATTGCTTATACCGCAATTGCGGTGTTTGCAATTCAGATGGACAAGGTGTGGGAATTCTGGTTGCTTGCCGTGTGCGTGGGAATGTTTCAGGGCGGAATACAGGCGTTGTCACGCTCCTATTTTGCCAAGATCATTCCTCCCGAAAAGTCGGGCGAATATTTCGGAATTATGGACATTTTCGGCAAAGGAGCGGCGTTTATAGGAACGCTGAGCGTCAGTATCGTAACTCAACTGACAAACAGCGTAAACATGGGCGTGATACCCATCGCGTGTCTGTTCATTGCAGGACTTGTTGTATTTGTATTTGCGTCCAAGGAAGTGCGCCGTCTGGAACAATCGGAGGGTGAATCGCAACAGGAAGTACAATCTTCCGCTGACGTACAGTAACTAACGACTTTTACCGTCGCAACGGAAGGCATTAAACCGCAACTGCGACAAAAGCCTAAATGTGTAAATTTATAAGGTAAGGTAGACAAAATGGATTATCCGTCGCAAATAGCCGATCTTGTTAAAAAGGCTACCGAATACGACGATTTCAACGCTCAGCGCGAACTGGGGCTGATGTACGATTTCGGCAACGGTATAGTGCAAAAAGATTATAAAGAGGCGTTTTACTGGTATCGCAAAGGGGCAATGTCCGACCCCGAATGCAGTTGGCGTCTTGCGTATTTCTATCACCACGGACAGGGTACCGAACAGGACGAGCAATCCGCTTTGTACTGGTACAGGTACAGTCTGGATCATTACCGCAAGATAAGCAAAGAGGCGGAAGACTATGTCAGATACGCCGTTGCGGAACTGGAAAACAAATTAAACGAGAAATACAATCAACTTAGCGTAAAAGCGCAGGCGGGAGACGCTCGTTCGCAGTATTTGCTTGCTATGATGTATGTCAGACACGTGATTGTTCCTCTGGACTTTTCCAAGATACGGTACTGGATGACTAAGGCAGCCGACGGCGGGGATATGTATGCGCAAAACTGGCTTGCCGAAGCATACGGTCTGAACATGTACGGTTTCGAGAGAGCGGATGACAAGAGATTTCATTACGCCCGTTGCGCCGCCTTACAAGGGCACACCGAAGGGGCATACCAACTGGCGCTGTGTTATCAGAACGGCGTCGGAGTGGGCGAAAACGACGGCGAGGCGTTCAGGTGGATGAAAATCGCCGCCGACAAAGGCTACGAAATGGCAATGTCGTCCGTTGGGCAGTATTTTAAAGACGGTAAAGGCACGGCAACAAATTATGATTCGGCGGTGCGCTATCTTAAACTTTACTGTCAACGTGACAAGGTATATCCGCACGGCTACGAACATTATCTTATAGGATATTGTTACTATTACGGCGGTTACGGACTTAAAAAAGACGCGGTTGAGGCGCTGAAATGGCTGACGCTTGCTGCCACTCCCGGCAAAACAGACGGAATAGAGGAGGCGGTGGCTTTGCTGGGCGACGCGTATCTTACCGGAACGGGCGTGGCGAAAAACACCGCTAAAGCCGTCGAATATTTAGAAAAAGCCGCCAAAGGCTTTTTCGGCAGTTGTTTTGCCGCGTACAAGATGGCGTATCTGCATTTCAAGGGACTGTATGTGGAAAAAAACTATGCCGAGGCGTCGAAATACATCAGACTTGCAGACAAACTGTACAAAAACAACAATCCCGAATTGCGCAGTCAGATAGACTTACTGAAAAAACAACTTTCTAAAAAGGGGTATTAATGATTGTGGATGTACCTGTTCGCTCCTAAAGCGTAAATCTTTTGAAGGCAGACGGTAAACAGCGGCGAATACCGTGAGACGTTTCGGTTTTTGCGCCACGTTGATTTAAACAGGAAATAAAAAAAATTAACGCAAATGCGGAACCGCCGTAACGGCAGTTCCGCATTTTTGTACAAGTTTTTAAAGTTGTTTCGGGAAGTCGTGTTTATTCCATTTCGGGGTAAATGGGAAAGCGTTCGAGCAACGCTGCAACACGTTTTTTGACGTCCTCTATTGCGTTTTCTTTTCGTCTTATGATATCCGCAATACAGTCCATAACCTCTTCCATTTCCGCTTCCTTCATTCCGCGCGTGGTAAGCACGGGGGAGCCTATGCGCAGTCCGCTTGTTACGGTAGGCTTTTCGGGGTCGTTTGGCACGCTGTTCTTGTTGGCTGTGATGTTTGCCTGTCCCAGCAGACAATCAAGTTCCTTTCCTGTGATGCCCGTGCCGATCAGATTTATCAGTAACAGGTGGTTGTCGGTACCGTCGGACACCATTCTGATGTTGTGCTTTCTGAGGGCGTTTTCCATTGCCTTGGCGTTTTTGACAACTTGTTGCTGATACTGTACGAATTCCGGACTCAACGCCTCTTTGAACGCTACCGCTTTACCTGCGATTATATGTTCCAGCGGGCCTCCCTGTGTGCCGGGGAAAATCGCTTTGTCTATGGCTTTGGCGTATTTTTCTTTGCACAGTATAAGACCTCCGCGCGGTCCTCTCAATGTCTTGTGAGTGGTGCTTGTGACAAAGTCGGCGTAAGGAACGGGACTCGGATGCAATCCCGCCGCAACAAGTCCGGCAATGTGAGCCATGTCTACCATTAGGTAACTTCCTGCCTTGTCGGCAATTTCCCTGAATCGCTTGAAGTCTATTGTGCGAGGGTAGGCGGACGCTCCCGCAACAATGATGTCGGGCTTTGTTTCAAGAGCGATTTTTTCCACTTCGTCGTAATCTATAAACCCTTCGTCGTTTACTCCGTAGGGTACAATGTTAAAGTACTTTCCCGACAGATTGACGGGTGAACCGTGCGTCAGATGTCCTCCGTGAGCAAGACTCATCCCCATTATGGTGTCGCCCGGTTTAAGTACGGCAAAGTAAACCGCGGTATTTGCGTTTGCTCCGCTGTGCGGCTGAACGTTTGCGTGTTCCGCCCCGAACAGTTTTTTTGCGCGTTCGATTGCCAGTCTTTCCGAAATGTCCACAAACTGACACCCTCCGTAATATCTGTGATCGGGGTATCCTTCGGCGTATTTATTGGTAAGTATGGAACCTGTCGCTTCCAGTACGGCAGGACTGACTATATTTTCGCTTGCTATAAGTTCAAGGTGATTGCGCTGACGGTTAAGTTCTTTTTGTATCGCTTCGAAAATTTCCGGATCGGTTTGTCTGAGTGCGGACATGGGTGTGTACCTCCTTTGCGGTTACCGTTAAATTGATTTAGTATTTATTAGTATAGTTACATTTTGCCGATGTGTCAAGTGCGGTTTTGTTACGATCGTTTAAATGACGTTTGTCCCGCTGCCGTTTTGACGACAAGCCGTCGGTAAACGAAAAACAGTTGTACGTTACGTAGTTTTTACTGCACAAAGCAACGATTTGACTGTGTTTTGTCGTCGGAAAGTGCGACTTGTCGTAAAATCGGGATTTTGCCCATTGCGCACGACGCTTTCTTGTGTTAAACTGATATTGTGTAATTGCGGCTTATTATATGTCAAAACGTTGCGTCCCATGTGTTTTACCGACGCAAGAGAAAAAGACGGCTGACGTTTCGTAAACGCTGTAATTGCATGTGTTTTTCGGCAAACATCGCTCAGGTAGTTTGCTTATCCTCAAATGGCACAGCGGTGTCGGAAATTTTGTTTTACGTTTTAAAACGGAGGTCTTTATGAAACTTCAATTAAAAGACATTTTGTTGGGCGTTGCCACTGCAGCCACGCAGATTGAGGGGGACGACCGCAACAACAGTTGGTACGACTGGGCGGAAAGGGGAAAGGTTTCCGACGGATCTTCTCCCGTATTGGCAAATCAGCATTACCGTCTATACAGGCAGGATATAGATCTTATGGCGCAGATGGGCATACAATGCTACCGATTCGGAGTGGAGTGGTCGCGTATACAGCCGTCGGAAGGCACATTCGACGAGCAGGCGCTTCAACATTATCTCGACGAAGTCAGGTACATGAAGAGCAAAGGCATCGAACCGATGCTTACGCTGCATCATTTTACCAATCCGCTTTGGTTTGAACGTTCGGGCGGTTGGGAGCGCAAGGACGCTTCGCGTGTATTTATAAGTTTTGCAGAAAAAGTATTGCAGTATCTCGGGGAAGAAGTATCTCTTTACGTGACCGTCAACGAACCGAATGTGTACGCCACAAACGGCTATTTTTACGGTTCGTGGCCGCCGGGAAAGAAAAGCATGTCGGCTGTAAAAAGGGTTTTGACAAATATGACACGTGCGCACATCGACGCTTACGGACTTATTCACGATTTCCGCGAAAAACGGCAACTTAAAGACACAAAGGTGGGCTTTGCCAATCATTTACGAGTGTTTGAACCGCAAAACGGCAAAAATCCTTATCACCGTGTGTGCGCGCGACTTATGGAAAAGATTTTTCAGACTTCGCTTACCGACGCAATGATGACGGGCAGGTGTGTTTTCCCCGTCGGAAAAACAGGACGTCCCGTCGGGAAATACTACGACTTTATAGGAATCAATTACTATACTCGAAGCACCGTCAGCGGATTTAAAGACGGTGTAAAAAAGGGTGCTCCCGTAAACGATCTCGGGTGGGAAATTTATCCGGAAGGTATAGCGCAACTGGCAAAGAAGTTGTACGACAAATATCGCGCTCCCGTTTTTATCACCGAAAACGGAACATGCGATGCAGCGGACGCTTTCCGCAGTAAGTATATCTACGATCATCTTTTTTCTTTGACCAATTCGGGCGTGCCTGTGGAGAGATATTATCACTGGACGTTTATCGACAATTTCGAGTGGGCTGAAGGGCAGTCTGCTCCTTTCGGTCTGGTTGCACTGGATTTCAACACTCAACAGCGCACAATACGCCCAAGCGGATTGTTTTATTCCGACATAATTAAAAATCACGGAGTGACGCAACAGGCCTATGACAAATACATCTGCGAAAAGCAAGACTGCAGAACAGCCGATTAAATCGATTAAAAAAAGTCCTTACGGATTTTGACGCAAAGCAAAACGCACTCCGGAACGAGTGCGTTTTACAATGGGGGGGGTAATATTTTCAACAGGGAGAGTGCATTGTGTTTCAGACATAAAAATTGCGTAACGGTTTATTGGTTAAAGGTCAACCTGCGCAATTGCTGTGTAAGCGGTGCAGTATCTGCTCGGCAAGAAAACTTATCAGTTCTCCGTTGGACGGCTTGTAAACCTTGTCTATTACATTGCACTTAAACACCGTATTGAGATTTTGCAGATGTCCGTTGTTGTAACACACCTCTATGCAATGCCGTATCGACCTTTCTATCTTTGCGGGCGATGAATTGTGTAACTTTGCTATATCAGGGTAAAGTTTTGTGGTGAAACGCTTGTTGTACAACTGCGGATTGGGAACAATGAGGCGAACCGCATCTCGCAAATATTGCGTTCCCAACAAGTTTCGCTTTATGCCTATCGCGTTGAATATTTCTTCAAGACAGTTTTCCAGTTGGTTGCGATCGTCTTCGGGATGTCTCAACGCTATCGTTTTGCCTACGGCGGTAAATGCCAACACACAGTACTTTATTCCGTTTATCATCTGGTGCTGTAACGCGAAGTCCGACTGCTCGGTGGTGATTGCGGGAAGCACTTTGTACAGTTTGCCGTTTTCCACTATCAGAACGTCACGCTGTGCCGGCAATTCCTGATCGGTGGTGCGGACGGTTATTTTACTGCATGTGTTTTGTTGCGTGACAATTTTTACAAGTTGTTCTAATCTTTCAGGATTGTCTTCTATCAGTACAACTCTCATAAACTTCTTTTCCTTAAAGTGAAATATATCTATAGTTTATCACATTTTTGAACAAAAGTAAATATTTATTTTTGTAAAAAAGTAATTCTTTTTGTAATATTTTGTCGAATTTTGCGTTTCTGACAGTGTAATGATGTGGTGTAGGGAGGGACAGGACAGGGCTTTGACATATACACGCAATGGACAGGAAGGCAATCTAAATGTTGTCGTTCGCCCGACGGACGGATTGATTTTGACTTTCAAACAAATCGGTTTACATTTTGCATTGTTCGTGGTAATATATTTACGGGTGCAATGACGTATGATGTCAGGTTTGGTCGCTGATTCTGCCAACGGGGATTGTATTTACGTGTGCGCAAGGCAACAGGATTAGGGCTTCAATGAACAGGGGGCAATCATCTCGTCGGAAAAATTGTTTTGCGTCATCTACAACGGAACGGTCGTATGTTTCTCGTTTTTACGACTAACGAACGGATTTTTATCCGATTGACGGCAGGGCGTTGCTATCGTTTTAACCGATGTTGCCTTTTAAGCGGCCAGCAAAACCAGATTGTAAATTAGCTCTCTATGTAAATTAAATGGCGCTCGTCTTATGAAGGCAAGCGAAGGCGGTTCTGTCTTAATTACAACAATTTAATTGGTTTTTCAGTTAATTTGCATTGATACTTGCCTTCGTAGTTAAACGGATGTATCGCTTTGCTTTCCGTGAAATCAAGCAATGGCGTTCGGGTTTTGCCTTCGGCTAAACAGTTTCATCCGTTTAGACATTTGCCGTATTTATTGTACCTTCTATTTATTTGCTTCCGTAGTTAAATGGATATAACAAGCCCCTCCTAAGTATTCGGTCTATCCACCCACAAACACAATATGTAGGGGTTTGTTGTTGTATTAAACACAACATGTTGTGGTACATGACGTTAAAATCAGCAATTGGTATAAATTCCGGTATAAAATCCGTTGTAAAATTATTTTTATAAGATGTAATAACTTACATTTTTTAGAGTAAAATTCAATTTAAGTTCTCGTAGTTTAATGGAGAAAACCCCGACCTCCTAAGTCGGCACTCCGGGTTCGACTCCCGGCGGGAACGCCACAAGACCACAATAAATTGTGGTCTTTTTTATTTCAAAACACAATATATAGATTTTTCCGTAAAATAGAAATATTTGTGGCTTTGGGGATGTATTTTATAATCAATAGTGCTGTAAAATGTTGGTTTATTGTGTGCTTTTTGTAAAAATTTACACTAAACATTTCTACATACAAACGGCTTTTTTTATAAAAAAAATACGGCAACAGGGATTTTCCGAGTTGCCGTATTTGTATTGAGGGGGTTTTTGTGATTTGTTGTTTGTAAAGGTTGTTATGGATGTTTGTTTTCTTTTCATTCCACCTTCCGGAACTAAGCAGGCCGTAAATGTTGCATTGATTGCTAAAGTTATAGGGTGTATTATTGCGCTTGCTTTGGTCCTTTGGGTGTCTTTGTCTTTTTGCTTGGTTTCAGGCGTTTGTCCAGTTCAACTTTAAGTTGGTCGAAGTTTACAATTGTCTTTCCGTGGTATTGGTAGTAGAACACCTTTCCGCTATTTAAACACTGTTGTATTTCCTTGTCCGTCAACACCGTATGTGGTGTGCTTGTGGCGCCGATTTCCAAATTATTTTTTGGGGGCGGTAATGTAAATTATCACAGGTAATAATTAAATTACGGAGGGAAACCCACAAGGAGAAAATTCTTTCCAATAAAACTAGTTGTGAAGGAAAAGGTTCTAATGGGGTGTTTGCTGTTTTGCAGACAAGCTAAAGCAAAATATAATCATGCGAGCAATTTCAATTCTTGCACAAAATACCATATTCTAAAAAGAAATTAGCTTAGAGATGCAGTGAGAAAGTATTTGCCTGGTTGTGTGTACACTAATTACAAAGGAATAATGTAATCTGCGCAAATGGACAACATAAAATACTCAAAGCCGCCGAACTCAATGTAGACCAAAGCCGTAACCCAATTTCGGATTACGGCTTTCCAATTAACCTATTTTTTATTATAAATTTTACAATCAATATCTGCTTTTACTTGCAATAAAAGAGCAAAATGTGCTATACTATTTGCAATAGTTAAACACGGTTTATTTTCTTAAATCTAAATTTTGGGGAATGTACATCTTCCCTCCCCCATCGGGCGCGCTAGCGCCTTCTTTTCGGGACATGAGTTCGCATATGCGTACAGCATGCTGCTAACCCTCTTAAACGCAGACTCCTTGCGCTCGCCTAATCTTTCGGCGTGTTGCAATTACTTTGTTTTTCAGACCAAGACTCTTTTGTGAGACAACATTCTGTTCATGCGGGCAAAACGTGTAAATTAAAAACGTAATTATTTCACGATTGTTAAATTAACAAATCAGGAGATTATACTATGATATATAATTCATCAGAATAAAATAAAGTATGCTTTTGCAAATAATATATTTTATATGAACTTACTTTCAGAATATATAAACAAGGAGGTCTGATATGAAAACATATTCATTATTAGATATATATAAATTAAATCGTAAGATTTTAGGTGTAATGATGCCTATCGCAGCGACAGTATTTTTATTGTTGGCAGTAATTATTCTTGTTGCTATGCCTGCTGTATGGTGGGTAAGCCTAATATTGTTCGGGATTGCGCTTGGACTTATACTGTTATGTATCTTTATTTGCAAATACATAGATAAAAAAATCAGAGATTTGGAAGAAAAAGAGCACAATAATTAAACGTTTTTATAACTTATATTTATTTGAAATATTTATAACGGGAGAATAATTTTATGAATAAGATATTAGCAAACAAAAAAAGAACTTGTTTT
>CALVWF010000013.1 GCA_944364615.1 uncultured Clostridia bacterium | reverse complement strand
ACCGTGGACAAGACAGGACCGCTTACTCTTTCGGACAACAAGGTCACAGTCAGTTACGGCGAGTTTACCGCCGAAGTAACCATTACCGTCAGCCCCGCCGTTACGGGAGTGGAAGTTCAGCCGGATGAATCTGCTTATTACAGAACAATGGCGTTTGAAGCGTTGAATTACCGCAACGTATATTCCGACGGCACTAAGGGCGGCTGGAATGTTGCGGAAAACTTTACGGTTACCGGATATAGTGCGGATGCCGAAAAGGTGACGGTAAATGTAGATGTGACTGCGGAAGGAAAAACATGGCAAACATCTTTTGAATTGCAAATAACCCCTTCAATCACAGTCAGCGAATTGCTGACCAAGCCTGCCGACGGCGAAACGGTGTACGAACTGGAAGGCGTGCTGGTAGCGGTTGCTTCCACAATGGGACGCGTAGAATACATACTTATGGATCCGGAATCGGGAGCATTTATAGGTGTGGCAGGAATTACCAGTACAGGCAGTATGTTTGACGGCGATTACCTTCCCCGTTTCGAAGTGGGCGACAAGGTAGAATTCCCCGTTACGCTTGTACAGAAGGAAACAAAGGCAAACAACTCCGATTCGGACAAAATTTACGCATCTTTCGCAGGCGGAAGCATCTGGGAAACGGGCGTAGTGGAAAAGGATGTGGAATATACGGTAGATTACTCGGCGGCAACGGAAATAAGCGACCAGCAGGGACTGGAAGCGTTCCTCGGAGCGTCAGCGCGCAGTGAAAACCACTACAAACTTGTCAAACTGAACGGACCGCTTAGCGCTATACGTTACGGAACTACACCCGTACATTACAGATTCTATTACGGAACGCTGTCGTTTGCAAACCACAAGATAGACGGCGCGTCTCCCGTATTCATGAACTCCAACCAGCAGTACATTACGGGTAACACAGTGGGCGAACTGCTTGCAGGCGATGCGGATTGGGCACCCGCCGATTGGAACAATCCCGGACAGGCGTACAAAGACGTCTACGCTCTGTTTATAGGCGGTAACTCTTATTACCACGAATTTATTATATTGTCTTCCGATGCGGTGACACCCGCTGTTCCCAAATTGGAGGAAATAGAATTTGTGGCTCCCGAAAAATTCAGTTACAACACAGGCGAAACATTGGATCTTACGGGCGGTGAAATAGTATACCGTTACAATTTCGGCGAAAATACCGTAGTGCCTCTTACAATAGACATGCTGGACGCGTCTACCGTGCCCGACATGAGTAAAGGCGGTAATTTCACCGTTAAAGGAAGTTACAACGAATTCGAGTTCAGTTTCGAAATAGTGGTGGTACCGCAATCTGCCGAACTGTACGGAATCGAGCTGGCAGTTGCTCCTCAGGTTACTACCTATTCGCACCGTGACGGAATAGACACCATCGATCTTACAGGTGGCAGACTTAAGTTGGTTTATACCGACGAAAGCGTACTTTACATACCCTTGTTGCGCTCGATGTTGCCGGAAACGGAATCTCCCGATTGGAAATTGGGCGTTGTGACGTACACGATAACTTACGAAGGCTTTACTACCGACATGGATATAACCTACGAAAACCGTGCTATTTCCGTTAAAGAGTTTTTGACTAAGACGGAAGGGGAATACGACGTCACGGGTATAATGGTAGGTCCGATTTCCTCTTTCGGAGCGGCCGAACTGTTGCTCAAAGACACTGCAACAATGGACATCGTGGGTATATACAACAGCGGAATTGCAGGCAAATACAACGCAATTTCTCTGGACACATCGGTAGTTGACGTAGGCGACGAAGTCATTGTAAAACTCTCATGCGGTCAGGTTACTTCAAACGGAGGAAGCAAGGACAAACATTACGGAAATGCCGTTAACGTTTCTACGTTCACGGAAAATCTGATTGTCGTATCCAAAGACAACGAAGTCAAGTTTGACTTTGCCGAAACTGCCGTCACCGAAATAAGCACGCAGGAACAACTTACGGCGTTTCTTAACAACGAAAACAGATTCTATACTTATGTAAAGTTTACCGGACTTAAAGCAGTAAACAACAACGGAAGTCTGAGATTCTTCTTCGGTGATGCGGTTACCGATCTTAACTCTCAGAAGATCAACGGTTACAGTCCGTATATCTATCATATCAACAGCAATTATTATCTCTCGGAAGGTCACGACAAATATTTTGTGAATTTCCAGTCGACGGATTACGCAAATCCCGTCACGACGGAATATGAAATTTACGCATTGTTTGTTGGAGGCAACAAATATTACCATTGCTTCGCGATTCTGGAAGATTCATGGTTTGTAAATCAGCAAGCACAGGCGTGATTTAAAAAATGCAGTGAAACCTGCCCGTTCGGTCAGGTTTCACTGTAACGTTGTGCAAAGTTACGACGGTAAACCGTCGGTTACACCCGATTAGAACTGTGTGGGACACACAGATTTTAAAATTTTGTTAAGGAGAATTTTTATGAGGAGGCAAGTAATCAAGGTATTGGCATTAGTATTTGCTTTGGCAATGCTTTTTGCTTTGGCTGCATGCAAACCTAATCCCCGTGCTACGGGGATAGAAATAACCTCTCCCCCTGCCAAGACGGAGTACGTTGAGGGCGAAAGGTTTGATGCAACCGGTATGGTTGTCAGTTGCCTGTACGACGACGGTTCCAAACAGACCGTTACCGATTACACGATTGACAAGAACGGCGAGTTGGTTGCAGGCGATAAGCAGATAACCGTAACTTACGGCGAATTCAGCGCGACTGTAGCAATTACCGTTACCGCAAATGACGCGGTTGTTACAGGAATAAAGATTACCGCTCAACCGACCAAGACAAATTATTACGAAGGAGAAACATTTGACCCTGCGGGAATGGTCGTCAAAAAGGTAATGAGCGACGGTACGGAAGTGAGTATTACCGATTATCAGATCGACAAGACCGGCGCGCTTACGCTTGGCGACACGCAGATTACCGTAACCTATCAGGGATTTACGGCAACCGTAAGCATTACGGTAAGCGAAAAAACAGCCAAGGAATTGCAGGTGCTGTCCTATCCCGACAAGACGGAATATGCTCCCGGCGAAACCTTTGATGCAACCGGTATGGAAGTGAAGGTTCTTTACACAGACGGATCGCGCGAACCGGTCACCGACTATACGGTAGACAAGACGGTGCTGAGCGAATCGGACAGATACGTAACAGTCAGTTGGAACGGTCTCAGCGCGACAGTTGCAATTACGGTTAAGCAACCTTCGTCAGACAAGAGCGTTACCGATGTGGAAATTTATTCCGGAGCCGATCTTACGTATACCCGCACAATGGACGTATCTTCAATAGTAAGGTACAAGGCTGTGTACAGTGACGGAACAAAAGACGAAGACTGGACATACGCAATGGCGGAAGACCTTGACAGTTTCTATGTCGAAGGCAACGAACTTGTAGTCAAGGTATCGCTTTTTGTTAAGAACGTTGAAATACAAAAACAACTTCGCGTACCTTTCTCGTCACAGGCAATCACAGTCAGCGAATTGCTGACCAAGCCTGCCGACGGTGAAACGGTATACGAACTGGAAGGCGTGCTGGTAGCGGTTGCTTCCACAATGGGACGCGTAGAATACATACTTATGGATCCGGAATCGGGAGCATTTATAGGTGTGGCAGGAATTACCAGTACAGGCAGTATGTTTGACGGCGATTACCTTCCCCGTTTCGAAGTGGGCGACAAGGTAGAATTCCCCGTTACGCTTGTACAGAAGGAAACAAAGGCAAACAACTCCGATTCGGACAAAATTTACGCATCTTTCGCAGGCGGAAGCATCTGGGAAACGGGCGTAGTGGAAAAGGATGTGGAATATACGGTAGATTACTCGGCGGCAACGGAAATAAGCGACCAGCAGGGACTGGAAGCGTTCCTCGGAGCGTCAGCGCGCAGTGAAAACCACTACAAACTTGTCAAACTGAACGGACCGCTTAGCGCTATACGTTACGGAACTACACCCGTACATTACAGATTCTATTACGGAACGCTGTCGTTTGCAAACCACAAGATAGACGGCGCGTCTCCCGTATTCATGAACTCCAACCAGCAGTACATTACGGGTAACACAGTGGGCGAACTGCTTGCAGGCGATGCGGATTGGGCACCCGCCGATTGGAACAATCCCGGACAGGCGTACAAAGACGTCTACGCTCTGTTTATAGGCGGTAACTCTTATTACCACGAATTCATTATACTGTCTTCCGATGCGGTGACGGCAATACCTCGTTACGAAACGGGAGTGCAGTTGGAAGGACCGGACAAACAGGCTTACGCAGTGGGAGAGAAGTTGGATCTTACAGGAGCACAACTTGAAGTAACATTCAACTACGGCGAAAACGAATTTGTTGCGGTTACATCCGAAATGCTGGATGAACTTACCGTTCCCGATATGAAGAATCCCGGAGACTTTACGGTAAAAGGAACTTACAAGGGATTCGAATTCAGTTTTGAAATTACAGTCAAGTCTGAATTCGCTACGGCAATAGAATTTGCCCAAATGCCTTCTGAAACCGAGTTTAAACTTGCCGAAGGATTCCAGGCGGTAATCGATTCTTTGTGCAAACTCAGTATCACCGTTACCTACGAAAATCTCGAACCTGAAGTAATTCCCGTTACGGAAGGAATGATCAGCATGGAAGGTGAATGGACGGAAGGGCAGCACATCATCACGGTCACCTATCTCGGAGCGACGGAAGAAGTGCACATTACCGTTGTCAACAGCGCTTTGTCTGTTGCGGAAATAAAGCAACTGCCCGCAGGTACTGAAGTTTACGAAATGCAGGGTATCGTAGTGTCATCGGCATTCATTTCGGGTACCGCTTCCAGTCCGGCAAACGGCGAAGTATTCGTAAAAGACAAGACCACCGCAGACATTATCGGCGTCAAGGGATTGGGCATTACATTTGCCGATCCGCTTGCAGGTCTCGAAGTGGGGGACGAAATAATTGTCAGCGTGACTATCGGCGTGACATCCACCAACACTTCCCATTCGGAATGCGGTAAGTTGGCAGCAACAATTGTGGCAGGAAGCAAGCCTACCGTTCTCAGCAAGAACAACAATGCCATGATTGCTCTCGATTCTGCGGTCACTATCAGTTCGCAGGAAGAACTCGTGGCTTTCCTCGAAAATGCGGAAGCACGCAGCGCAAATGCGTATAAACTTGTAAAGTTTGTCGCAGGAACTAAATTTATCGGTAACAGCGGAAGTCTTTATATCACATTTACAGGAACAAATCTCGACACGGTAGAAGTAGACGGAATACGTCCTTACCTCCATTCGATGAATCAGTCGATGACATTGGGCGACGCTACATTTGCCGAATTGCTGTTGGGCGAAGACACATTGCCCAGCGGATTTGCTAATCCTTTCACACTGGAAAAAGACGTGTATCTGCTTTATGTCGGCGGACAGGGAATTTATTACCATCAATTCCTGTTGCTGGGTGCGGAATACATTGTACCCGTTGCGCAATAAGGAGGCGTAAGTATGAAAAAAAGATACAGAATAATAAGTTATTTACTTGCAATTATGTTGGTTGTAGGATGCCTGCCCGTAATAGGAGCGATAGCGCAGAATACCGATCAGGAGGATCTGCGCCAGCCTATCGACAGCAGAAAGCATCTTATACTTGATGCCAACAACAACTACGGAGGTAGCCTCAACGAGGAATTATACGGCAAGGGAGCGCCTTTAAACGGCGAATACGATTACGAAGAAACTCCCTACTGGATGATCAACGACTACTATTACATGAATTCCACACAGGACCGTACGGTAATACCGTATTTCTCTCCTTATCAGCAGACAATGGCGGACAGCAGCGGTCTTGCCTGCGCCCTGATGATAATGAACTACTGCGGTGAAGATGTACGCAATACCTACAACGAACTGGCACTTGTGGAAAAATACGAAGAACTCAACAATACCACGGTATACGGCAACGGCACCGACGCTCCCGGACTGGCAAAACTGTTTGAGGAATACGGATATACCACCCGTGACCGCGACTACATCGACACCGGCGCAACAACCGATGAAAAGATAGCAACGTTCGTTGCATGGGTGAAAAATCATCTTGACAACGGCAGATTTGTTATGGTGAGATTTGAAGACGGTGTGGATAACGGTTGGCGTGTAATTATAGGTATAGACACCATGGGTACAGACCGGGGAAAGTCGGCAGTGCTTATCATGGCAAACCCGAATGACGGCGCCGATCACTTCCAGGACGGCTATTCCATTCAGGCGGCAGGCAGATTTTATCGCTGGTGGTTCGAAGCGCACAACGACGGTACACGGACCGACAAGTTCGATTACCTTGTAGTCGCACCCAAACAGATGATAGAATTTGACAGACAGGCTGAAAAGGGCGACACCTTGCAAACCGTGCCCGAGTTGCATCTGCTGCGCAATGCCGACGGCAGTTACGGCGGATCGACCAACGTTGCACTTTACGGTAACGGCACTCCCTACAACGGAGCAGTAGATCAGTTGACGGGTATTTACCACAAATTTGTAGATTACTACAACATGACGAGCGAAGGCACGCGTCTGATATTACCCAATTATCGCGGATTCCAGCAGACGATGGCGTCATCGTGCGGTATCTGTTCAACAATGACGGTACTGGCTTATTACGGTTACGATGTCTCCGAATGGAACGAAGTTTTCCTTGTAGAACGCTACCAGGATGTCAACGACAAGATTATCTTTAACTCAGGTGTAGGCGGTTCGGGACTGAGAAAACTTGTGTTAAATCTCGGATTTGCTTCTTCGGACTACAAGTCGTACGCATCGGCAAATTACGTCAGCGACGAACAGTCAATGATATTCTCCACCTACGGCGAATTTACCCAATGGGTAAAGCAAAATCTGTCCAAAGGAACACCCATGCCCGTTTCGTGGCGTCCTCACGGCGGTCACTGGGAAGTTATAATAGGTTACGATGACATGGGAACGGATTACCCCTATGACGACGTACTTATTCTGGCAGACTCCGGAGACACATGGGACCATTACCAGGACGGTTACAACACCTATACGGCAACTCAATTTTACGCACAGTGGTTCAACGGCAGTTTCACATACAATCAGCAATACAACGTGTTTGACAATGTAATGGCGTAAAATTGAAAACGGCGGAGGAGCGTGACGCTCCTCCGTTTTTTTTTCAGACACAACACAACGTGTCTGTCAATACTTGCTAATTTTAATTGAAAAGAGCAGCCGTAAAGACTGCTCTTTTTTACTCTTTATGTTCGGTGAATTTTTCATTGAACAAAAATCTGTTTAGTTTGCAACATATTAGACCTTTGATCCAGACAAGGTTTAAATAAAAACAAAGCCGCGTGTTCAAACGCGACTCTGTCTGGCGGAGAAAGAGGGATTTGAACCCTCGCTACGGTATCCCGTACTACACCCTTAGCAGGGGCGCCCCTTCGACCTCTTGGGTATTTCTCCATAAGCTCGGTAGTAATTGTTTATTGTGCTAAGTCATTAGCCTTGTTATTTTAGCATAAATATCCCGTAAAGTAAAGTTTTTTAGACTGATTGTTTGTAAAAATTTAAAGTTTTGTTAAGTCCGCCTTTTATAGGTAGATTACTTTGTCTAACAACTTTAAAATAAAGAAATAAATCGCAGGCACGGTTTTCCCATATTTAAATTGATTGCGTAAAACAACATTTAAATAAAGGGTGTACAGTGTCAGTTATATATGATAAAATGTAAAAATGAAAGTCTTTAAAATCGATGATACTTCCTGCGGAATATGCTTTGACGTGCATTACATAACAGGAAATTACAAAAATATCAACATACGGGTGAACGGTAGCGGTGTAGTCACTGTTTCTGCCAACAGACGTACAGATTTTGACCGTGTGTATGACTTTGTGTGGAGCAAGCGAAAGTGGATATACCGAAATTTGCAGCGTGTAGTGACACGACAGAATAATTTCGCAGACGTCATGCGTGGCGAATGCCTTTATTTGTCGGGCAAAAAGATACCCGTTTCCGTTAAAAAGGGAAAGGGCAACAAAGTAGTTCTGTCAGACGAAACGGCGCAGGTCACCGTGCGCAATACAGACATATCTTACGTGGCAAAGGTTATACTTAAATGGTACGGCCAACTTACTTATGTGCAACGTATCTTTGATCGTTGTGTCGAAAGGTGCACCTTTATAGCACATGTTCCGCATTTATCGATGCGTATAAGTAAAAACCGTCTGGGAACGTGCTACCCTTCTCAAAACAAGATTGTGCTCAACAGTCTGCTTGCCGCAGGCGAAGAACATCTTGCAGAGACTGTGTGTTTGCACGAACTGTGCCATCTCATATACAGCGGACACAATAAAAACTTTTATACGTTGTTGCAAAAAGTGCAACCAGACTATAAGAAATATCAAAAACAGGCTAAAGAATTTTTCCCTTCCTACTATAATGCTTTGATGCAGTGCGGACAATAAATTTGCTGTATTTTGCCTAAACCTAAATTACTGAATCATCTTCTGAAAGGCAACAGATCTTCTTCTCCGCAAAACTTGTCGGAAATAAGGTCGTTGCCTATATAATTTGCCCTTGTTATGGCAGTAAATCCGTATTTTTTTCTTATCTGATCCAGCGAAAATTCCAGACGCTGTTTTTTTTCATCCTGAATATTAAACAAACTCATTTGCAGGCAGTTTCCCATTTCGGCAAGGTCGCTTGCAGTAACGCTCAGCGAACGCAACGGCAACTGATTTTCGGGATTCCACAATTTGTGCAGAAGCGACAATGCTGCCGCGGATATTTCCTGTGCCACGCAAGTACAGTAAACTTTGCATTGTTTTCCCACGTGCGTCAAATTGTTGTACCGAAGTGACAGATGTACGGTATTACATTGCATTCCGTATCTGCGCAGCCGTGTTGCAACCATTTCCGAAAGATAGGCTATCACTCTTTCGGCGTCGTCGTATGTTGTCATATCGCGCAACGTGGTAGTGCCGTGTCCTACGCTTTTTACGGTGTCGGTGTGAGAATTGGGATTTACCTTGTCGTCATCCAACCCCAATGCGCAACGTTGCATTTTTTCTCCGTTGATGCCGAAAACTCTTTTAAGCGCCGATGTGTTTGCAAGCGCAAGATCGCCTATGGTAATTATTCCCATCGAGCGCAGTTTTTCCTTGGTTTTGCCGCCTATAAACAGCATTTCCGATGTTTCCAGCGGCCATACCTTTTGTTTGAAATTGTCCCTGTCTATTACCGTTGTGGCATCGGGTTTCTTTAAATCGCTTCCCAGTTTGGCAAACACCTTGTTAAAAGATACTCCCACCGAAATGGTAAGTCCCGTTTCTTCCTTTACTTGCCTGCGAAGCATATCGGCAATTTCCGCCGGTGTTCCGAATATCTTGCTGTGCGTAACGTCCAGCCAGCATTCGTCCAGTCCGAATGACTGTATAAGATCGGTGTAGCGTGAATAAATCTCTTTTACGCGGTGAGAATAGTGCACATACAGGTCAAAGTGAGGTGGCACGCAAATCAGTTCGGGACATTTCTGTTTTGCCTGCCAGATGGCTTCTCCCGTCTTTACGCCCATTTGCTTGGCTGCGGTGTTTTTGGCAAGTATTATGCCGTGCCTGTGTTCCGGATTTCCCGACACTGCCACAAATTTGCCTCGAAGATCGGGATTTTCGGCACATTCAACCGAGGCGTAAAAGTTGTTCAGATCGCAGTGAAGTATATCCATTTCAAACATTCTCCTGAAAGTCATCATTGTAATTTTAGAACATATGTTCAAATTTGTCAAGAGGTCGTATGATTTATTTTTGCTAAAATACCGCATACTATATATAGTTTGCGAGGTGAAATTATGAAAGATACTACAGATATAAAAGTATTGCGCAGCGACAGAGAAATAGCAACGTTGCTTAAATGCGGAGAAACGCAGTTGGAAAGTATGGGATATACCGAACACAGCGAAAGGCACCGTCTGGTAGTGGCAAGACGCGTAAGGCAGATACTGGAAAAAACAGGACACGATGAAAAAGCATGTCGTCTGGGAGAGATTGCGGCATATTTGCATGATATAGGCTGTGCAATAAATCGGCACAATCATGCGCAGAGCGGTGCTTTAATTGCTTATGAACTGTTGTGCGCAAGGGGAATGAGTTGTGCGGACGCGGTAATTGTGGCAAATGCCATTGCCAATCATGACGAGCAGCACGGACATCCGTCCTCTCCGATTGCTGCGGCGTTGGTGATTGCCGACAAATCTGATGTGCACAAAAACAGGGTACGTCCAGACAAATTAGATGAAAATCGCAGGTTGGCGGATAAAGATGACATTCATGACAGAGTCAACTTTTCCGTGTTGGAAAGCAGTTTGTCGATAGACATTGAACAAGCAAAAATAATAATGAGTTTGCGACTGGATGCTGAAGTAAGTTCGCCTATGGATTATTTTGAAATATTTCTCAAACGGATGAAGATGTGTCAGCAAGCGGCAGCGGTGTTCGGAATGAAATTCGATCTCGAAATAAACGGTCAGGTACTTGCCTGACCGTTTATTTCGGATGTGCAAGAAAAAGCGCTGTCAACCGGCATTTAATCTTTAAGTGCAAATTGCAGATAATGTGATTAATATATTCTGCTGAAAATCAGGTCGTTTGCGCTGTAAAACAGCGTGGCACATTTAGTTTGTTTCGCATTGTTGCCTTCTCGTGACCGTAAAAGAACAAGTTGTACGTTTATTTTTAATTAAATGTTCTGTAATGTGTTTACAAACCGATGTTTGTGTGCTATAATTACCTACACAAATGCGGACAATTAACTCAGCTGGGAGAGTGTCTCCTTGACGTGGAGGAAGTCACAGGTTCGAGTCCTGTATTGTCCACCACACGAAACCTAAAACGAACTCCTTTTGTGAGAGCAGTTTTAGGTTTTTTCTTTTCTTGTCAGGTTTTGTACCTGCCGTTTTAAGCCGTTAAAGAGCCGTTATGGGTTGTAGTTTCAAGATTGCACACAAACGGCGGTTTATGCCGCGAAAGCCGCTTGACGTGAGAAAGGCGTATGGTAGGCTGTCCGCCTATGGCAAACAAAGAGCCCCTTTGGGGCGTTTGGTCTTGGCTCTTTGCCTGAATACCGTACGTCGCAGAGGCTCACGTCAAGCGGAACGTGGAATAAATAGCCGTTGTTCGCTATCTTTACAGATAAATTTCCACTTCAAATTCGTACTTTACGAGATTAGCCCTGAACGGCACTTTGTAAGAAAGTTTAATCGTTTTCGAGCATAAAGAAAAGCCCCGACGGCTTTCGTCATCGGGACTTACGTTTATCGGGGCGTTGAATTGTATTTCGATTTTATCGTCATAAAGTGTTATCTGCTTTACAAGACAGTTTATAAGGAGTTTCGGTTCTAATGCCAATGCCTGACTGTAAAACTCGCGTATCTGTTTTTCGGTAAGCTGTATGGCAGTCTTGCTCTTTTCTATGAGTATCTGCTTTTCAAGTTCACTTTGTCGGTTTTCCAATTCTCGCAAGCGTTTCATCGCGGTATTGCTTGTGCCGCCGTTCTCTATTGCGGTCATAATATTTTGAATGGCATTTTGCGTTTGCCGCTGTTCTTTGAGTAGCAAGTTCAAAACGATGTTTGCCTGTGCTTGCCGTTCCTGCTCCCGCATTAAACTTCTTACGATATAATCAAGATTATTCGTTTTCTGGATTTGCTCAATCACGCTTTCAAGCACGATTTTTTCGAGTATATCTTTGCGTATAGCCTGTTTGCGGCAGTCATTCAGTTTTGCTTTACGTCCGCGGCATTTATAATAGTATTTTCTTTCGCCGTTATGTGCCGTTCCGTTTTCGCCTATTATTGATTTACCGCAATAGCCGCACTTTATCTTGTCTTTCAGTAAGTAGGTAATGTGTTCGCTGCGCTTGCCGAACATGTTAGCATTTACTTTTGCGCGGACTCTCTCAAATGTTTCCTGCGGGACGATTTGCGGATAGATGTTGTCGAACACCTCGCCATTATGGCGGTATATTCCCGAATATCTTTCATTGCCGAGTATTCCGTAAACCGTGTTAGGCACAAACGGTTTGCCCTTATGCAACAAACCTTTGCCGTTCAGTTCTGCGATGATGTCTTTCACATATACGCCGATAGAATACCGCTCAAATATGTACCGTACTATGTCGGCTTCTTCGGGGACTATCACGGCTTTCTTGTTCACGTTCTTGTAGCCGTATGGTATCTTGCCGCCCGTCAGGTTGCCTTTTCTGCGACTTTCGTTGTTGCCGCGACGTATCTTTTGAGAGAGTTCCGCGCTGTAATATTCTGCATAGCCTTCGAGCATACTTTCAAAGATGATTCCTTCGGGCGTATCGGGTACAAACTCTGTTGCAGATATAACTTTAACGCCGTTGTCTTTCAGGGTTTTCTTGTGTATCGCCGTTTCATATTTATTACGGCTGAAACGGTCGAATTTGTAAACAAGCACAACATCGAAAGA
>CALVWF010000012.1 GCA_944364615.1 uncultured Clostridia bacterium | reverse complement strand
CTATTCTGTAAATTCAGGCACAAGGGCAAAGAAACAACGAGTTCCCCTCGTAATAGGAGTATTTGTCTTTAAAAACAGAACACTTACGCACAACTAACCGTTGTGCGTTTTTTTATTGCCGTAGAGTTTTTCGGTGTTGACAAATTGCGTCAGTGTGGTAAACTTACTTTATGCTGAAAGTATTTTTAGGTAAAACGGACGTACTTCTTACAAGTCCCTACAATGATTGCACCAGATACAGCGAAAGGCTTAAAAAACTGGTGGAAGGGAAAAATACGGTGGAAAGTTATTGCCACGTGGCAGGGGAAACCCTGTTGAAGTACGCATTGCAATGTGACGACAAACTGAACATCACCGAAGACGAAAACGGCAAACCGCGTCTTGCGGACGCAAGTACGTATTTTAATTTGTCCGATTACGGTCATTACGTTGCCTGTGCCATTTCCGACGGAAATGTAGGAGTGGACGTGATGTTTGCAAATGCCAAGGTAGCAAGCGTGATTAACAGATACGCAAGCGACGCCGAGAAGGCCTGGATGGACAAAGAGGATTGTCGCATCCGATCGGCTTTTTTGTGGTCTGTGAGAGAAAGTTCGGTAAAGTTGGCGGGGCTGGGCATTCGTGCTCTGTCCGATGTCAGAGTGCTGTTCGACACCTTGAAGTGTTCTTCCGACGTGTGGACGGTGGATTCGGTGATGTCGGGCTTTTATTTGCATTGTACGGGGTTCAGAACGGACGATTGTTTCGTGGTCGTCGCATCGGAAAGCACGGAACGTGCCTTGTTTGTACGGCTGTAAAAGTATTTAAATTGTAAAAGAAAACCCTCTTGTTTGAACACAAGAGGGTTTTGCCGTAATTCAGTCAGTGATGTCCGATTTGAAATAGTGCGGAATACCGTTACTGTACCGTTGCGGTACGGTTCCTTCCATTAACGGAAGAATGTAAGGCAGCAGATCGCTGCTGATTTGACCGTGAGGCAGAATGTACCGAGACGGAACGTGTTTGACGGCATTGGCAACGTTTTCCAGCGGTACCGCAAAGTATTTTGCCCTGTATTTGCCGTTTACGTATGTGCGCTTGATGGCAATCATGCAATTTGTTGCGCCTTTTGTAAACTGTCTGACGGCTTCTTTGCCCGACTTTATTGCTTCGTTGCGATCTGTCCTGCTCATCAGATGGGCGGCGCACCGTTGCGGAAGATTCAGTTCGACAGCGCGTGTTTTGAATCCTCGTTCTTCCAGCAGTTTTGCAACTCTGTACGCTGTTCCTCCCATTTGCACATGGTTGAATGTGTCTTTCCCCTGATAAACGGTAAGGTAATTGCCTTGTTCGTCTTTAATTCCTTCGGCAACTGCCACAAGACAACGATGTTTTTTGCCGTACACTTTTTTTACATCTTCGGCAAACGCGTCGATGTCGAAAGGTTTTTCCGGCAGATAAATAAGGTCCGGACCTGCTCCGCAATGGTTTGCAACAATGGACGACGCCGCAAGCCATCCGGCATCCCTTCCCATGATTTCCACAACCGTCACCTTGCCTTTGGGGTAACTTGCAGTGTCCAACGCTATTTCATGAATTGCGGTGGCAATATATTTTGCCGCCGACCCGAAGCCGGGGCAATGGTCTGTTTCGGCAAGATCGTTGTCTATGGTCTTGGGGATACCTATGACCTGACAAGGCGTATTTGTCTCTGCGAAGTAACGTGCTATTTTACAGCACGTGTCCATTGAATCGTTGCCGCCGTTGTAAAAGAAACAGCCGATGTCGTACTTTTGAAAAATTTCCGATATCTTGCGGTAAACGTCGGGTGCTTTGTCAAATTCCGCAAGTTTGTAACGGCAACTGCCGAATGCCGCACCCGGTGTGTGTTGCAACAGTCTGACGTCTTCTTGTGAAAGTTGTGTGACGTCGCGCAGGTTTTCGTTAAGTATGCCTTCGATTCCGTTTATTCCGGCAAATACGCGACCTATACCGAGTTTTTGCGCTTCGCTGATAACTCCGCCTGCGCTGGCGTTAATTACCGCCGTGGGGCCTCCTGATTGTGCATACAAGATGTTTTTTCTCATGCTGACCTTCCTTGGTAGTTAGTGTATTTACTGTATTATATCACACAAACTTGTTTTCGCAAATAGCCTGACAAAACAATAATAGTGCATTACGGTAATTATTTTGTAAATGTTGAGTCAAATTACAGACATGACGATTTGTTGCTAAAAAATGTAAAAAAATCATTCAAAATAATTGACATCAGGCTTGTATAGTGGTATTATATACAAGCATTTGGCAAAGCCATGGGGGTGTAGCTCAGCTGGGAGAGCACCTGCCTTGCAAGCAGGGGGTCAGCGGTTCGATCCCGCTCATCTCCACCATACAAGCCCCAATTCGCTTTTGGGGCTTGTTTAAAAAAATCAACATTATATAGGATTGTAGCTCAGTCGGTTAGAGCACCACCCTGATAAGGTGGGGGTCGGTGGTTCGAGTCCACTCAATCCTACCACGAAGACACTGAACGGAAGTTCGGTGTTTTTTTATTTAGTCCCCACCTTGGATGCCGAAGGCATCCGCATTGCGCAACACTGCAATCAGGGTGTAAAACCCGTTCAAGTGGAGTGTAAGGGCGTATCTTGTGCCCTTTCTTCACAGTCACACTGCGGTCACATACGTTCGGTATGCTCCCTTGTGAGCCTGCTTGAAATTCCCCAATCTACAACCCTTCTCCTCCCCTTGAATTAGTAAGTCAAGTTGTTTTTTTTCGTTGCAGAATCGTAACGCATACAATGACTTGCAAAATATAAATATTCTTAACTGCTAAGTTGTATAAATTACAAAAGTAGGGTCGGTGAAACACATCTTGACACTACACTGCACAGGGCTTGCCTGTACTGCGCCGTGTTGGTGACCGTTTAGCGAAATTCGACGGAGGACGGTGTAAAAACTGCTCAATTTTCAAATTACGTCGGAGATTGTTTCAAGTGCTTTTGACTTTCGTCCTTCCTGTCGGAATCTTTAATTTCAAAAGTCCTTCGGCAGAGTGTGGCGTTTGTCATATAAACTTTTACTGTTTGTTTGTCTCGATGCAATGATTGTGAAACTTTTTTGATTTGCTTGTAAATATTGACAAAAGTTATATTTTCATTTATACTTTTTCAGTCGAAAGGAGCGGAATATGGAAGAAGTATTGAAGGTAAGTAATCTTACGAAAATATTCAGGTTGTCCAACAGGCAGAAAAAGATCAACAAGACCAAAGAAAATGTGAAAGTAGCGGTGGACGACCTGTCGTTCAGTGCATATAAGGGCGAAATTTACGGTTTGCTCGGTCCAAACGGTGCAGGTAAGACAACAACTCTGCGAATAATTTCAACACTTATAAAGGCAGACAAGGGCGACGCGTTTGTAAACGGCGTAAGCGTCAGAAACAATCCCAAAGAAATACGCAAGATGATAGGATTTCTGACCAGCGAACTGAAACTCGAAGACTTTTTTACGCCTGAGTACCTGTTTGACTATTTCAGCAATCTACACGGAATTGCACCCGACGTGCGTGAAGAAAGAAAACACAAACTTTTTTCCAAGTTCGGTGTAGACACATTTAAAGAAGTCAAGGTGGGAAATTTGTCCACCGGTATGAAGCAAAAGGTTTCTCTAATTATTTCATTGGTGCACGACCCCGATTTCATTATTTTTGACGAACCGACCAACGGTCTTGACGTCATTACCGCAAAAACGGTTACGGATTTTCTGCTTGATCTGAAGGCGCAGGGCAAGACAATAATTTTGTCCACGCACATATTTTCTCTGGTGGAAAAATTGTGCGACAGGGTAGGCATTATTTTTGACGGAAAAATGATTGTGTCCGACACTCTTGCAAACCTTACCGCACAAAGCGATTTGGAAAGCGTGTTTTTCAACCTGTACGAAAGAGAGGGCCAAAGGCAATGAAAAATATACTGACGATACTTAAAAAAGAACTCAGACGCTTTTTTACCGACTACCGAATGTTGCTGACTTTGTTTTTGCCGGGCATAATTATTTACCTGATGTACACGTTTATGGGGGACTTTATTTCACGTTCAATGGAAGTTGACCCGACATATCAATACGCGGTATACGTTTACAACCTGCCCGACAAATACAGTGTGTTGCTGGAAAGCCAGGAATTTAAAATAAGCACGGTCGAAACGGATCTGACGCTCGATGAGGCGAAAAACAAAATCGAAAACAAGGAACTGCAACTGGCGGTTATATTCGAGGACGATTTCGAAAATAAGGTTACCCAAGGTTTAACGCCCGATGTGGAAATTTATTACAATTCTTCAAGTACCGAATCTTTGTACATTTACCGGTTCTTCTACAGTGTGTTGTCGGCTGACGGCTCCGAAATCACCTACGACTTTAAAGTAAACATGGAAGAAGGCGTAAATTACGACCTTGCGACCAAGGAAGACACATCCATTACGATGATAACAATGATTGCACCGTATTTACTGGTGATGTTTTTGTTTTCCGGCTGTATGGCATTGTCAAGCGAATCCATCGCGGGGGAAAAGGAAAGGGGAACTATTGCCAGTCTGTTGGTTACTCCCGTAGACAGAAAGGAAATTGCAACCGGCAAGGTGTTGGCGTTGTCAATTACATCGTTGGCGTCAGCGGTAGTGTCGTTCGTGGGACTGATTGCTTCGCTTCCCAAACTTATGGGCGCACAGGGCGATCTTACAATAAACATGTACAAGTTTGACACCTATCTGGAGATATTTGTAATAATTGTAATCACTGTAATTGTTTTCACCGTGATACTGTCCATCATTTCGACATTGTCCAAGTCCGTCAAGGAAGCGGCGCAGTACTCCTCTTTGGTGATGATACTGGTAGTATTGCTGGGACTTACATCAATGACGGGCGTTGACGGCATAGCCACAGATTTTTACCTGTACCTCATTCCCGTATACAACAGTGTGCAGATTTTAAGCAGTATTTTTGCGCTTGAAATGTCTGTGACCAATTTTGTCGTAACGGTAGTTTCCAATCTTATATACATCGTTCTGGGCATTTTTGCTCTGTCTAAGATGTTCCAATCGGAAAAAATAATGTTTAACAAATAATTTGGATTGGCATAAATCATATATTTTTGCGCTTGGTTAGTGTGCAATGCGACATAGCGTTGCGGATTGACAGAGTTAGTGTCCATTAAACGAAGCAGTGCAGATTTGTTGCCATTGCGTGATATTCTTACTCAACACCGACCGACAGTACTTGTCGGTCGGTGTTTACTATGAGCAGGTATTTAAATAGGCTTTTTATAGCGGAAGTATTCCGTTTATGCTCAGACGTCAGTCAAAAATCAATGCGGAAATTTGTCGGACATTCTTTTGCCGACGGCAAATCGAATGTATGAAGGGCAATATAAGCAAATTTAACCTTCATTCCCGACATACATGTGGTGACGGCTCGGCATACCGTAACCGAAACTTATTATATTTTAAAGAAGCGATGTTGCCTAAACCGTTGTTTACTGTCGCTGAGGAATACGGGCAAAAGTGCAGTGGCGTGACGGCGATAGTTACATTTGCGCGTTGTAAAAAAACACGGCTCGGATATAACCTTGCCGTGTCTGCATGATTTTATTGTAAATTTGTTGTGAACGCTGATATTTACAGACTGTCGTAAAAATCATTGTCGACGGGTTCGCACCATTCGTTGGACGCGTCTTTTGCGGGGATTTCCATTGCTACGTGACTGAACCACTGATCTTTTGCCGCACCGTGCCAGTGCTTTACTTCGGGAGCAATATATACCACGTCGCCCGGTGAAAGTTTTCGCGGTTGTTTTCCTTCTTCCTGATACCAACCCAATCCGTCGGTACACAAAAGTATTTGTCCGCCCTTGTGGTGAATGTGCCAGTTGTTGCGACAACCCGGCTCAAAAGTTACGTTGAATATTCCCAAACCTTCGGTGTTTAATTGATTGAGATAGGACTTGCCGGAAAAATACTTTGCAAAACCGTTGTTCGGCTCGCCCAACCCGAAAAGTGGTGCGAAGGTCTCGGCGGCGGTGCTGTCTTGCCCGTACACTTCTTTTACAATGGGGAATGCCGCCCACGCATTGGGCCATCCTGCGTAGAAAGCAAGATGTGTAATGATTTCTACCATTTCCGTTTTAGTTACGCCGTTGTTTTTAGCGTTCTGAATATGGTATTTTAAAGAGTTGTCGAAAATCCCTTTTGTTATAAGTGCGGTGAGTGTGATCACACTTCGGTTTTTCAATGACAGTTGTGTTTCACGCGACCATACTTCGCCGAAAAGTATGTCGTCGTTCAGATGTGCAAACTGTGGCGCAAAGTCGCCGAGAGATTTTCTTCCCGCTTGTTGTTTTTCCATTTATTATTCACTCCTTTAAATGAAATTGCGTGCAGTGTCTGTAATTTCAGTAAATGTGTACGCGTTTTTTCGATTTTCGCCGAATCGTTTCCGATGTTTAATCTGCTTCTTCAGTTTTTCCGAGTATTGCCGAAACTTTCATTAAAAAAGTTTACAATAGTGTCAAAGGGTATCACGTCGGTGTTGTCGTAAAGATCGGTGTGAACGGCGTCTTTAATGAGCAACAGATGTTTGTTGTCCCCTTTAAGTCGTGCGAATGCGTCTTTACTGAAATAGCAGGAGTGTGCCTTGTCTCCGTGTATCATTAAAACCGCGCTTCTTATTTCGCTGCTGTAGGTAAGGATAGGCATGTTCAGAAAAGACAGCGAGGAGGTAACGTTCCAACCATCGTTGGAATTCAGCGAACGCACATGGTAACCGCGTTTTGTTTTGTAGTAATCGTAGTAATCCTTGACAAAAAAAGGAGCGTCTTCGGGCAGTGGATCTACGACTCCGCCTGCTCGCAGGTAACTGCCGTTTTTAAAGTCCTCGTTGCGTTGATTGTTGAGTTTCTGACGCAACTGATACCTGCCTTCTTCGTTCAGCGAATCGAAATAGCCGTTTGCCGTGACTCTGCTCATATCATACATTGTAGATGTAACTGTTGCTTTGATTCTTGTGTCTATGCAGGCGGTGTTCAATGCCATACCGCCCCAACCGCAAATACCCAGTATACCTATCTTTTCGCTGTCGGTTGTGTCGAGAGAAATAAGAAAATCGATTGCCGCCTGAAAATCTTCGGTGTTTATATCGGGCGAAGCGACATTCCTCGGAAAACCTCCGCTTTCTCCCGTAAACGAAGGGTCAAACGCTATTGTCAGAAATCCGCGTTCCGCCAAAGTCTGCGCGTAAAGTCCCGAACACTGTTCCTTAACCGCGCCGAAAGGACCTGCCACGGCAACGGCCGCAAGAGGTTTGTCGCAGTTTTTGGGTTGATACATATCGGCGGCTAATCTTATGCCGTATCGGTTGCAAAATGTAACTTTGCAGTGCGACACTTTGTCACTTTGTTTAAAAGTTTTGTCCCACACTTCGGTCAGAGTCAATTCATTCTGATTGTTCATAGTGCCTCCTTTAATTTAAAGAGAACCTCACCGTAACGTTTCCCTGTCCGAGAATGTCCGTCAGTTGCGATTGGGTAATGTTGTCGATTTTTCCCAGTCTGGTAAAGTTCCATGTATTTGTGTCGTAGTAAATTGTTATCTGATTGCCCTGATAAAGAATTATGTCACCCGCGGCGGTGGTAACTGATTCATCGTTTCTCGGCAAAGAGAATCCGAGATTTCCTACTTTTTCGAAATTTCCGTAGTCACTCATATTTACCGTTATGTCACTTTGCTGCAGTTTTTCCTTTAATGCGGCAGCCGACGAATTGTCTTCCATAGTGGCTGTAAGTCTGGTGCCGTTGACGTATATATACATTGTGTAGCCTCCTTTGTCGTTGATTGCAAGCATCTCGTCAACCCAGTCGGTAACGTCCGTTTGTATGAAGTTTTGTCCGAAACGAGTTCCATCCTCCCATCGAGCGTTTGCTGCGGATGAGTGAAGTTCTTCCAGACTGCCTGTTATTCCGGTACTTCCGGATGTGCAGAAAGGAATTATCCGTTTGCCGTTAAGGTCTAATCTTTCAAGAAAAGTCAATATAATTCTCGGTGCTTTTCCCAACCAAACGGGGTAACCTAAGAACACGGTGTCGTATTGATGGGCATTTTCCGGTAAATTGCTTACCGCTGGACGCGCAAGCGCATCGGACTGTTCCTTGCATACTCTCGAATTGCTGTCGGTGTAGTCAAGGTCGCTGTCCGCATAAGGCTGTTCGGGCACTATTTCAAATGTTGCGCAACCAATGTGTTCCGCAATTACTTCTGCTACTTTTTCCGTGTTGCCCGTACATGAAAAATATGCAACCAAAGTATTTTCATCCGATGGCGGTGTAGTGACGGACGGCTCGGGTTGTTGAGTCGAACAGGCGGTCATTGCAAAAATAAGTATCGATAAAACGCAGATAAGTAATAATTTTTTCATTAAACCTCCTTTTCGGTTAGGTTGTGCGCGATTATTTGCACAATACGAATTGACCGTAAATAGAGTTTTGACATTGCCTGTTTACTTGTGGGCGTCAAGACATTTTACGATGTTTTGAAGGCAATTTACCGTTGTCACGGCGTCGGAACGCACTGATTCGAAAGTGTCTTGTTCTATACCGTAAAGATTCTTTAACAATCCGTCCGCGTATTTTTTGCCTTTTTCCGTCAACGACACGGACAGTTCGCGCCTTTTTCCTTTTATTTGTTTAAGTTGTATTATGCCCGCTTCCTTCAGTTCCGTCGTAATTGTATTAATGGTGCTTCTCGGCAAAGCCCACGTCTGACATATTTCACATTGGCTGTGCTCCTTGCCGTCGTTTAAAGCGTACAACAACCACAGCAAGTTGGGTTTTACTCCGCTTTTTTTTGCAAATTCGTCATAAAAACCGTCAATCAGATACAACAATCTTCCGAATTCGTAAAAGAAATCTCTGCTGTTCATAAAATTTTTACCGTCCTTAGAAATACTGATTCGTATTTTTATAATAATCCCGTTTAGGATTTTTGTCAATGAAAATTTTGATATGTCTCACAATTTTGTTGAAATTTAAATTGTATAAATAAAAAGTCCGACAGCGGATGTTGTCGGACTTTTCTTTTGTAGTAATCGCGGTAGTGCGGAATGCGAATCGAGCGTTGAATCGAAGTAATATACTTTTTCGATGCCGAGCGCTCCTTTCATTGCGGAAACGGTTATCGTGTCGCCTTCGGAACATTTGTCGAATGTTTGCTTGCTTACCGTAAGACGTATTGTGTCGTCGGCGTATCGTGCAGACAGGTAGTAGGTAGTTTCGCCATCGTTGTTTGTGTGGGTGTCTTTTCCCGTTACCGTACAGACTACCATTTGCGTGGGACTGTAATCGAACACGGTATCTACGTTGTACACAATTGCAGGGGCGGCTATAATAAACGCAAACAGAGCCACCAATATTGCCGAGCGATGCCTTTTGTCGGCTTTGGTTACAACTAAAACTACAACCATAAGAACTGCAAGCAATATCGTCGAATACAGCGCGAATTTGCCGAATTCGTAAAGGACACAATCTTTGGATTCCAGCAACGGACGCAGGGCAAATATAAGCGGTAAAGATATTACGGGTTCCAAAAGGCTCAATTTGCCGTTTTTTAAAAAGGGGTCGTAGCGTTTTCTGTCTTCTATGGACAGGTGACGCGGAAAAGTAACTGCAAGTCCGTAGGGCACAAAGATAGCGATTATGCACAACACCGTAAAGACTGTGTGCGCAATGCCCGACGATGTGACGAAATATACACCCAGTATAAATGCCGAAATCACTTTGAATATCAGCAAGATATTGTTGAGTTTGTTTAGCGTACGCTTGTCTTCGGGTTGCAGTTCCGTTTCTTTGAAATCGTCTTTGGGGGACAGATTTTTTACCTGAATGTCGTTTCCGAAAAAGGTGCGCAATTCCTTTTCGTCTATCATATTGATAAAACTGTACCGTTTGCTTTTGCCGTCGGACATTTTAAATGTCAATATTCCGTAAGAAAAAGGCGCTTGCGCAATTGTGATTTTCGCGGACACTTTTTCAATATCTTTAAAGTCAATTCTGAAGTCGTCCTTGTCCCCTTCGTTGTACCTGAAATTTTTAAAATCGTTTACAAGCAACGATTCGTTCATCCCTGTCAGTTGTCCGCCCGTTTTGTGAAAAACGTAGAAGCCGTCGCATCTGATTACCTGGTAAAGCGTGCCTTTGACCGACGTCGCGACGATTATACTGTCGGTAAGGTAACCGATGCTTTTCTTAAAAATGGCGTCTTCCTGTAAGAATTCTTCCATCTGCTTTTCTTCCGATTCGGCCTCTTGGCGTTCCTTTTCGGAAAGTTCGGACTTGTCGCTCAGTTCCGTTCGTGTCGCGCGGTATTGTCGGTAATTTAAACAAATGGAGAAAACAACTGCACCGCCGACTATAAGATACATGGGTAAACTGTCGTTTACCTGTTGCAAAAGAGACAGCGCTACCATGGCTACGGACAAAAGAGCCAGGGGCAATGTAAGGATCAGAAAACTTTCCTTGCCCATGAAAATGTACCCTAAAAAGCCCACTGCACCAGACATCAGCAGAAGACTTACAATGCGAAAAACCACCTGCTCGGGCGGTATTTCCGTAATGGCGCCCCCTCGGTCAAGGGTTATGAACAAAGCCATGAGTCCTCCGCAGACCGCAATGCCTACGATGCCCGTTATCAGTTGCCGTTTGGAAAATTTAAACATAGTTATATACTCCTTGCATTTATTTTATCACACAACGCGGTAATGTCAACTTTAGGGGCGCAATTCGTTTTTCAACGAGCCGTTGCGTAACGGCGTAAAATATGGTATACTGAAATAACAATACCGTACAGGTAAAAGCGGGGGTGGAGTCGTGAAAAAAGTAGTTGTAATCAAATCCAGTAAAAGAAGAATGTCCAACAGTTCGCTGCTTGCGGACAAATTTGCCGACGGCGCACGCAGTGCAGGTAACGACGTTACGGTACTTGACCTTGCCGAACTCAATATAGGTTTTTGTCTGGGGTGTCTTGCCTGCCAGAAGGGCAATCACGTGTGCGTGCTTAAAGACGACGCCGAAAAAGTAAACGGAGCAATTTCCGTGGCGGACGTAGTTGTTCTTGCCACTCCGGTATATTTTTACAACGTCAGCGCAATGCTCAAAAACGCTCTGGACAGGACAAATCCTTTGTATGACGTTAAAAAGTGTTTCGATGTGTATGCCATTACTTCCAGTGCGGATTACGACAGCGCAACGGAAAAGGTCGTCAACGCGATTAAGGGTTGGACGGAGTGCTTCGACGGTGTGGAAATAAAAGGAGTCGTGGGCGGAACGGGACTGGAAAATCCAGCAGATGCGTTAAAAGACGCAACGCTTATGAACACTGCGTTTGAAATGGGGCAAAACGTCTGACATTTGCCGATAAATACGAAAGCGGAACAACATTTCGTTGTTCCGCTTTAAATTTGCGTGAATGTCAGTATTTGTTTGTGTGTATGGCAAATTTTATAAACCAACGCATCGGCGCCGGAATTGCATTCAATTCTCTTTTGCACTTTAACAGTTGTTTCTTGATTTTTTTGTCTTTAAGGTAATTGGCTGCGCACTGTACGTAATGCAGTTGTTCGGGGGACAGTTTGTCGCCGAACAGTTCCAGCATTTCCTGCGCTTCCTTGGATCTGTTGTGATTGAGTTCCACATTAAAGACGTATTTTATACCGCGTTTTAACGATTGAAAATTGAATTTCAGCGGACCGTAGCAATTGGTGTCGTGGCAACGGTAACTGATGTGTGGTTCGGGATCGTGCACGTCCATTCCGAATGCGCTGGCTATAAGAAGCAATGTCCAGTCATGGTAACGGTAGGAGCCTTCCTTTAACGTCAGAATCATGTCCATTGCTTTCTGATTGAATACGCATGTACAACCTCTGACGTCGTTGCAGTTTAAAGAATTTGCCAGCGGATTGTACTGATTTCTGAATATGAGGCGTTTGGAGCGTTGTTTGTATACCTTGCCGTTTTTGTCTATTGAACGGAATGCGCACCAGTACACCAGCGGAATGTCGTTGGGGCAGGCGTTGAGTTTTTCCACCGCACACAACAGTTTGTCGCTGTCCCAGATGTCGTCCTGATCGCAGAAAGCGTAGTAATCGGAGGGGACAGCCTCGGTGCACAGACGGTGGAAACTTCTTGCGAATCCCACGTTGCTGTCGGTGATTAACCGTGTTATTTTTCCCTGTTCTTTATACCGAGACAAGATGGAAGGGGTGTTGTCTTTACTGCCGTCGTCACGCGCTACTACCGACAGTGCGACTCCTTTTTGACTTACAACGCTGTCTAACAGCGGAGTCAGATATTTTTCACCGTTGTAGGTGGACAACAATACGCAAACGGAGTTCATCGGCATTCACCTTCCTTTTTGAGAAATGCAATATATCGGGACAGTGCGTCCTGCCATGTGGGAAGGGGTGCAAATCCGTTTGTATACAGTTTGCTTTTGTCCAGTCTGGAATTTAACGGCCGTTTCGCCCGTGTGGGGTACTGATCCGAAGTCACGGGCAATACTTCCACGTCGTAGCCTGCTTCGGTAAATATCTGTTTGGCAAATTCGTACCACGAACAAAAATTTTCGTTCGTTACGTGATACAGACCGTATTTGTCGGTAAACAGCATCGAGCATATTGCTGACGCAAGGTCATATGCGTAGGTAGGAGATCCGACCTGATCGCACACGACGTTTAATTGCTTTTTACCTTGTTGTGCAAGTTTCAGCATTGTTTTTACGAAATTGTTTCCCTTGCCGAATACCCAACTTGTACGCAAGACAAAACTTTTAGGATATTTTAACACATACTCTTCGGCAAGTTGTTTGGATCTGCCGTACACGTTTACAGGGCAGGTTGCGTCTTCGGTGGTGTACATTCCTTGTTTAGTTCCGTCAAACACGTAGTCTGTGGAAATAAACACAAAGGGAATGTCCGCTTTTCGTGCCACGTCGCACAATTTTGACGTCGAGCGGTAGTTGACGTTCATACACAGTTGTTCTTCGTCTTCCGCTTTGTCCACGGCGGTGAACGCCGCGCAGTGAACTATTGCGTCGGGAAATTGCGTAAAGAAATTTTCGATGTTTTCCGGTTGGGACAAATCCATGCTGTCTTTATCGGAGGAAATGACCGTGTGTCCCTTTCGGGTAAGAATTGCCGCCACTTCCTGCCCCAGTTGTCCGTTTACTCCCGTTACGAATACTTTCATCATTCACTCCTGTAAACAAATTCCAGACCTGCGTCTTTAAGACGCGGAGATTTGCCGTCTTTTTCCGACAGTATGGGGTTTGTCACTCCCCAGTCTATTGCCAGATCGGGGTCGTTCCAGATTACTCCCCGTTCCGACTGTTTGTTGTAGGGAGCATCCACCTTGTACTGCACTTCTACGTTGTCCGTCAGAGTCACAAATCCGTGCAGAAATCCCTTAGGGACAAACAGTTGCATTTTGTTTTCCTCGGACAGCAGAACTTTTGTCCACTGCATGTAGGTGGGGGAGCCTTTGCGAACGTCTACGATAATGTCGTATATGCTTCCTCTGGTGCAACGTACCAGTTTTGCCTGACAGTAGGGGTCTGCCTGACAGTGCAGACCTCTTACAACTCCTTTGGTGGAGGAGTAACTGTGATTGTCCTGAATGTATACGGGCTGAGGCTGAGGCATCTTTTCCGCATTGTAACTTTCCATGAACCAGCCTCTGTTGTCGCCGAACACCTCGGGTTCGGCTGTGTAGGCGTCTTTAAGTGATGTGTATGTAATTTTCATAATTTCAGTCAAGTAGTTTTTTTAAATAGTCGCCGTATTGATTTTTGTTCATACTTTCGGCAAGTTTGCGTACTGTCTGTTGTTCTATCCAGCCGTTTTTGTAGGCTATTTCCTCTATACAGGCTATTTTACGGCCTGTTGCTTCTTCGTGTTGTTTTACCAGGTTGCTTGCCTTTATAAGGCTTTTGTGAGTGCCGGTGTCCAGCCACATTATAGAGTCGGACAGCGTAACCACGTCAAGGCAGCCCATTTCGAGATAGAGTTTGTTGAGGTCGGTTATTTCCAGTTCGCCGCGATCGGACGGTTTTATGCGCGTCGCCAGTTCGCAGACGCGGTTGTCGTAGAAATACAGTCCCGTCACCGCGTAATTGGATTTGGGGTGTTTGGGCTTTTCCTCTATGGAAATGACCTTGCCTTCGTCATCGAATTCCACAATACCGAATCTTTGCGGATCGGGCACGGGGTAGCCGAAAACGGTAGCGACGTTGCGCGAGGCGTTTTCCACTGCGCGCGACAGATTGTCCTGAATGTCGCCGTAGAATATGTTGTCTCCCAGTATCATGCAGACGTTGTCGTTGCCGATAAATTCTTTGCCTAAGATGAACGCCTGGGCAAGTCCGTCGGGAGAAGGCTGCACCTTGTATTGCAATTTAAGTCCGAGGTTTTCTCCCGTTCCGAGTAGTTCGGCGAATCTCGGTGTATCTTCAGGTGTGGAAATAATGAGTATTTCTCTTATACCCGCCTGCATTAGTATGGCAAGAGGGTAGTATATCATCGGTTTGTCGTATACGGGCAACAGTTGTTTGCTTGTGACTCTCGTCAACGGGTAAAGGCGCATTCCGCTGCCTCCCGCAAGAATTATTCCCTTCATTTGTAGCACCTCCCTTACGTCAGTCGCCGTATTGACGGCGCATGAAGTTGAGATATTCTCCGCTTTGAATATTCTCTATCCATTTTCTGTTGTCAATGTTCCACTGTACCGTGGGAACGATGCCCTTTTCAAAGGTGTAGACGGGATCCCAGCCCAGTTCGGTACGAATTTTGGTGGGATCCATTGCGTAACGCGCGTCGTGTCCCGGACGATCCTTGACGTATTCTATAAGGCTGTACGGCTTGTCGAGCACGTCTAAGATGGTCTTTACCACATCGATGTTTGCACGCTCGTTGTGTCCGCCTATGTTGTATATTTCGCCGGTTTTTCCCTTGGTGACTATTGCGTCGATTGCGGTGCAGTGGTCGTAGACGTGCAACCAGTCTCTGACGTTGAGTCCGTTTCCGTAAACGGGCAACGGTTTGTTGTGCAACGCTCTGTCAATTATTAAAGGAATGAGTTTTTCCGGAAATTGGTAAGGACCGTAATTGTTGGAACAGCGTGAAATAGTTACGTTGAGTCCGTATGTGCGGTGGTAAGCAAGGGCAAGCAGATCCGCCGATGTCTTGCTTACGCTGTAAGGTGACGACGGGTTGAGAGGTGTCTTTTCCGTAAACAGCAGATCGGGTCTGTCGAGAGGAAGATCCCCGTAAACTTCGTCTGTGGACACCTGATGGAAACGAATGGTCTTGTGTCTTATACAAGCGTCCATCAAAACCTGTGTACCTAAGATGTTGGTTTTTAAAAACAAGCCAGGGTCAAGTATGCTGCGGTCAACGTGCGATTCTGCGGCAAAGTTGATTACGTAGTGTATGTCAAATTTACCGAAAACGTTTTCCACGTCTTCCGCATTGGAGATGTCCCCTTTTACAAAGGTAAAATTGGGCTTGTTCATTATGGGTTCGAGCGTTTCGAGATTACCTGCATATGTCAGTGCGTCGAAACAGATAAAATGGTGTTGGGGGTATTTTTCCACGGCGTAATGACAGTAGTTTCCGCCGATAAAGCCCGCCCCTCCGGTAATAAGAAAGTTCATTTGTCTCTCTCCTGCGTTTGCAAGCGCAAACTGTTGTGATGGTTTGATTGTACCACAAATAACCGTCAAGGTCAATGCTGTGACCTAACTCTTTGTTCTTTGGCAAATAAAGTATTTACATTCGCCTTTCGTTGTGCTAAAATTAAACCATGAAAAACGCAGACAAAAACTTAAAAACAAATTCCGAAATGAAAAGAATTGCGGCAAAATCGGCAATTTGCCTTGTGCTTGCGGCATTGGGTATTGCAGGATGCGTGTCCTGGTTCTTTCTTCCGCAATCGTTGGACATCATGTGGAAGTACGTCATTCTGGTCACATCGGGCGCGCTTTTCCTCAGTTGCGTAATCGCGCTTGCCGTGCTTTACGGTAAAATGAATAAAAAGCCCGAACCTGTAAAGGAAGAACAGGACGTCATCGACGTAAATGTGGAAGACAACGGTTCCGGAGGCCATGTAGCAACCGTTACTTATCCCGCCGAAAACAACACTTACCGTTTCGTAAATATGGGGCAACGCCAGTCGGTGGAGGAAAAGTTCGAACAGATTGCTCTGATGGACAAGACGCAGTTCGTCATTTATTGCGCAAGACTTTTCGGACTTAACGGCTATTCCGTCAAGATAACGCCGGTATTGAGCAACCGCTCCGTTGACCTCGTGGTGGAAAAGGGCGGCGAAACAATTGCGGTGGGGTGTGTCAAGTCGGATCGCTTGCTGTCCGAACAGGACGTCCGTCCCGTTGCCGAAGGCAGCGCATTTTACAATACCTCTAAAAGTATGGTGTTTACCAACATGTATTTTGACAAGACTGCCGTCGCCTACGCCGCCGCGCACAATGTCGCTCTTGTTGACAGGACTGCCGTCATTCAGAACTATATGTTGTGACCGATGTCACTGCAAAAGCCTTTCCTGCGGGGAAGGCTTTTTTTGACGTAAAAACATGTGCGTTTCCGCTGAGGATTTTTGCGTCCGTATTTTTAAGAGGCTGTTTGTAACGACGGTCGGGTGCAATGGAGGGAAAGTGTACGGGTCGTCAGGTAATCGAACACCGTTTGCATAAACAGGCTATTGCAAATATATAAGCGCCGTGTTGAAATAAACTAAATCTTTCGACTAAGCAGGCCATTAAAATGGAAGATAACAGAATATACGAAAAATACAAGCCGTTGAGCGTGTGGGCGTATGTCGGGTTTCAAATACTTTTTGCATTGCCTACAATAGGATTGCTGCTTGTAATTGTGTTTTCCATAGTTGGCGATAATATAAATATGAAAAACTTTGCACGCTCTTATATCTGCATGGCCATATTGTGGTTTCTGGTGTTTGTAGTCTGTATCGTGATACTGGCGTACACGGGCAGTCTGTCGACAATTCTGGAATATATAAGCAATTTTATACAACAATACGCGCAATATTAAATCAGTCGTTGTAAGCGCAACGTGTCGGCGCAAATTTCCTTTTTTTTAAACAGTCGAACAGATATTGTCTGCGCCGTACGTCTTGCGCGAAAGACTTTATATTTTATATAAAAACATCCAAGCGTTTCTTTGAGGAAGGCTTACATTTGCGCTGATTCCGCAAATGGAACGTAATATTTTTTTTGTACTGAGTAATATTTTTGTCTTTATTTGTTTTCGTCACACATATTCGCAAGGACAATAAAATGTCAAATTGTAAGAGAATGAAAAAAAACGCAAATATCGTAGCAGGTCCGAAGGACTTAAAGGGCACAAGTTCCTTGTCTTAACTGCGGATTGAGCAGACGGAGCACTTTGGCAAATACCGCTCGTAATTTCAGAAAATGGAAAGTATGTAGATTCGAAGGCGTTGCGCCTTGCCGACCTGTGTACTTGCGTAACCCCGTATATTATTGCCCGTATATTATTGATTAAATATATATTATTATATATAATATCAATATATTAGAACGACTTGCGGCACAGCAATAAGGCGGGAATGAAGAGTTGGAGATTTGCTGAATATACAAAAGGTCAGAGGTAATATTATTTCGATTTAATATATATATATTCAAACCGCACTCGGCAGTATATGCGTTTTGAGGAGTCTGACTCCGTCGCATATAAGTAGTCGGGTGCGGTTTTGTTTTATTTTTTGGCGCATTCCGCTCTGTGAGGACAGTGAGAGCAGTTGTAATTGCATCCTTTGTGTTTTGCAAGGTAGCGTACGGAAAGGCACAGTACAAGTACTATTGCCATACAGCAACCCGTTATTATAAAAATTGCCGTGTGTTTCACTGCCAGTGAGCCTGCCTGATAAAGAACAAGTGTTACCGCGTAGGCAATCGAAAGTTGGAAAACCATTGACAGCAATCCGTTTCCGGCATTTCCCTGTTCGGTAAAGGATGCCGAAATCGAAGCCACACAGGGAATGGTAAGCAGGTTGTAGATCACGAAACAGTAAGCGCCGAGAGGCGAAACGTAAGAAGCGAGCATTCCTTCGGAAATAAGTATTTCCAGAGTTGTGACGACGGTTTCCTTTGCCGCTATTCCTGTAAGCGTTGCAACGGCAAATTGCCAATGACCGAATCCGAGGGGTATAAACAGCGGTGCGATTGTTTTACCGATTGAAGCCAGCATGCTGCGGTCGGCGTCTACCATATGTAATTGCCAGTCGAAACTTTGCAGCAACCACAACAGCACCGAGGCTGTAAAGATGACCGTTCCCGCCTTGATAAGGAAGGCTTTGCCTCTTTCCCACATTTGTTTGATTATGTTTAAGGGGGCGGGCATACGGTATACGGGCAATTCCATAAGGAAAGTGTCGTTGGCGGAATTTTTTTTACGATGCAATACTTTCAGTATCAGTCCGCCCAGTATTACGGCGACGATACTTACAAAGTAGAAACTTACCGCAACGATAGCGTTGCCTCCCAGCAGTTTTGCGGTAAAAAAAGAGATTATTGCCATTTTAGCCGAGCAGGGCATAAAGGGAGTCAGCGTAATGGTGGCGTTGCGTTCGTCTATATTTTTGATTGTGCGCGTGGCCATTATCGCGGGAACGGTGCAACCGCATCCGAGGATCATCGAAACGAAACTTTTCCCGCCGAGCCCTATCTTGTTGAGCAGTCTGTCCGTTATAAAGGCTATTCGGGACATATATCCGCTTGCTTCCAGTATTGCAATAAAACCGAACAGCAACATTATTTGTGGTACAAACGATGCTACGCTAAGTACGCCGGCCATTATTCCGTCCACCACGAGGGAAGAAAGCCACGGAGCATTTGCAGACTTTAACCAACCGGAGACCGTCTGTTGAAGAAACGGGGTAAGTCTTTCCGAAATAAGACCGGACAGCCATTCGCCCAATCCTCCCACCGAAACGTAAAAGACGATTGTCATTATAAGTGCAAATATCGGAAATGCCAGCCATTTGTTTAGTACTATTTTGTCGATTTTGTCTGTTATGCGCCGGGCGTTCTCTTTGACGTTTCTGACGGCAAGCGTACGGCAGTCGGACACGATTTTTTCTATTTGGGCGTAACGCTGTTCGGCAATGTCGGTGGAAGACAAGGACGGGTTTTGCCTGAAATATTCGTCGGCGATTGACTGCGCCTTGCTTATATCCGTTTTGACGGACTTTATGAAATTTTTGTCCCGTTCGAGTATTTTGATTGCCGTCCAGCGCTTGTTGGGAACGTTTAGCGTAGACATCATTGCGTTTAGTGTGCTTTCCGTACGTGCAAGGTACCTGAGAGGTATGCGCTGCGCGGGTTTTTGAGTAATGCAATATTTCATCAGACCGTCAACGCCGATGTTTTTAGCCGCCGATATGGAAAAGAAAGCGCATCCGAGACGCCGCTGCAATTTGTCTGTGTTTATATGTATTCCCTTTTGTTCCGCTTCGTCCAGCATGTTTAACGCTACTACCATAGGTATGTCCAGTTCCGCCAACTGCGTGGTCAGAAAAAGGTTGCGTTCCAGGTTGGTGGAATCGACTATATTTATTATAAGGTCGGGCTTGCCTCCGAAAAGATAGTCGTGCGCCACCTGTTCGTCAACGGTAAAGGGCGACAGCGAATATATACCGGGTGTGTCGACGATTGCCACGCCTTTGTCTTGTTTGTAGAAACCCGTCTTCTGCTCAACGGTTACGCCCGGCCAGTTGCCTACTTTTTGATTGCTTCCGGTAAGTACGTTGAACAGCGTGGTCTTTCCGCTGTTGGGATTTCCGCACAGTGCAATTGTAAGTCGTGCGCTGTTGTTTGAAATGTTTTCAGTCCTGTTCATCTGTTGCCCTCACAATAAAATACTCTGCTTCCGCTGCCCTGATGCACAGCGAATATCCCCTGACTCTTATCTCGATCGGATCGCCCAAAGGTGCCTTTTTAAGCACTGTAACTACGGTGCCTTTTACCATCCCCATCTCGGAAAAACGAGCCTTTATATCGGGTGACAAAAGGCAATCCGCAATCGAATATTTTTTTGAAATTTTTGCATTTTTTAGTGTTAAAACGTTTGACATATTCCTTTACCCGTAGTATTATAAGTAAGCTCTTGAGAACGAGAGCGTTTTTAATGTCAATAGGGTACAATTTAAAGTACTCACTTCGACGTTAAAAGATGTTACGGCACTTGCCCGAACGTTTATAAAACGTGTTGTCAGTATATGCTGACAACAGCCTGATTATAAATCACAGGCGCTGCTGTTGTTGACGAAAAGCCGTCACGTTACGGCGAAAATTCGGTTTCGTTTGTTTCGGAAAACCCCGAAAAAACATCAAAAAAATCCGAAAAAAGTTTGCGAAAACAGTTGACAACATATAAGCGATATGATATTATAAGTAGGCTGTCGGCAAGAACGACAGAAACCGCTGAAGCGGTTTATAAGGAACATTGACAACTGCATAATAAACAATATAAAGTTTAGAGCAAAACAAATATTAATCGAGTGTTAATATGCAAAAAACGAAAATGAATTTTTTGCTGCAATGACGCAGAGTTAATAAGAGTTAAGATTCAAGGATCTACGGTTTGACGTAACAGTCAAACCAACGTAATTATAACGATCAAGCTACGAAGAGCGTATGGTGGATGCCTTGGCACTAAGCGCCGATGAAGGACGTGATAAGCTGCGATAAGCTGCGGGGAACTGCAAATAAGTGTCGATCCGCAGATTTCCGAATGAGGAAACTCACCTGTTAGAAGAGCAGGTATTCTTACACAAATACATAGTGTATGAAGGGGAACCCGGTGAACTGAAACATCTCATTAACCGGAGGAAAAGAAAGTAAATTAACGATTTCCGGAGTAGTGGCGAGCGAAACGGAAGGAGCCCAAACTTTTAGTAGTGATATTAAAAGGGTTACGGACCCACAAATCACAAGATATTAGTAGTCGAACTTGTCTGGAAAGGCAGATCAAAGAGAGTGAAAGTCTCGTAGGCGGAATTGATATTTTGGTGGTGGGTATCCAGAGTACCACAGGACACGAGTAATCCGGTGGGAATATGCGAGGACCATCTCGTAAGGCTAAATACGACTTAGTGACCGATAGAGTATAGTACCGTGAGGGAAAGGTGAAAAGAACCCCGGGAGGGGAGTGAAAGAGAACCTGAAACCATA
>CALVWF010000011.1 GCA_944364615.1 uncultured Clostridia bacterium | reverse complement strand
GCGTGTTTATGCCGTTCGTGATAAGCATACCGTCCGCCGTTCGGTATTGGTGGCGTGAATACAAAGCCCGCCGCGGTGCGGCGTTGCCGCCTTACAATTCGATATGGTTTGAGGCGTGGGCGAGCGCGCTCGGCGAAAAACATTTTAAGTAAAATAAAGGGGCTACCGCGTTTTGCGATAGCCCTTTTACAATTTGTTTGATACTTACTTGCAACGCGTTATTTCGATGTTGCAACCGAGGCGAGGTGCGTCGGGCGTGCCGCCCGTAATGTCTTTGATAACGCCTTCGAGCGTGAAACCATTGCCGAACGACGAAAGCAAGGACGCGGCAAAATCTTTGTTGATGTGTCCGAGCATTTGCCCCGTGCGGGCGTTTACGACCGCCGCGGCGTTCGGGTATTCGCTTGTCGGTGTGTGTTTGATAATCAGCGGATCGCCCTCGCGGCTTTCCTTTATGTACGCTTGCCGATCGTCGAACGATACGCCGACAACCTTTGTAAAAGCGGGCAGGGATACGCCGCCGTCGGCTTGCATATAGACGGCAACCTCGACGGAATATTTGCCGTTTTCGTTTTCCGCAATGTCGGTTATCTTAATGTAATATTGCCCCGTCAATTGGTTGCCGAACTTTTCGGGGAAGTATCCGATGTCGCCGACGTCGTGCGAGCAAACGTATAAATCCGCGTCGGGGTCGTAATCGGCGATCACTTCGTCGCCTTCGTTGCAACACTCGATATTATCTTGCATTTCCGTATTGCCGTTTTTTATCAACTTGCAGACAAACGCGGGGGCGGTATTATACCGAACGGCAGGGCGCGAAACTCGCGCCGTAACAGGCGGCGGGGCGGCGGTATATATCGGTTGCGGGTGCGTCGGTGTGTGGCTCTTGGACGGCTTTGCCGCCTTTTCGCGCTTGCTTGCGATAACCGAAAACACGGTAAAGAATACGCCGACGGCAAGCAATAGCAGGGTAACAACGGCTTGCCACGGTTGCATACCTTCACCGTCCGCCCCGATCGTGCCGCTTATGGCGGCGGCAAAGACAACGAGCGGCAACCACGCGCAAACCGCGATCACAATGCGCAAGGGCTTTTTCAAAGAGTAAAACCATTTCATTTTTAACAATCCTCCGTTTTTATAGATTTTTCCAACTCATACGCATAGGAAAGTAACGCATTTTTTCGTCGCATATCGAGGTGTGTGCTTACCTTCAGCAATTCGCGGTCGTATTCCGATAGGTCGCTCGCACCGCCGCTTGATATGTTGACGGTATTATTGTTGTTACTATTCCCGATAATTTGTTGTACCGCCGCGGGCGGCGGCTCGCGTCCCGCAATAAGGTAATCAAGGGACACGCCGAAAAAATCCGCAATGCGTTCGTAATGAACGCCCGAAGGCTCGCGCTTGCCGTGTACCCACTCGGAAACCGTCGTCGGGCGCACTTGCAGAAACCGCGCAAGATCGCTTTGTCGTTTTCCTTGCCGATCTAAAAGTGCAAATATTCTTTCCGCAATAGACATAAAAAGACTCCTTTGCCCGTTGAAAAATTGCTTTTCGCGGCAAAGAAGTCTTGACTTTATCGGTCAACCGATATATAATAAATGCAAGGTTGTCGGCGCACCGATAAAAAGGTCGCTCGGTATCCGTTAGCCGTGCTTATTTGGCAGACTTTCGCCGCGGGTATAAGGTTTGTAGCAAAATTATTATACCAAACGACCGAGAGGAAGTCAATAAGCGCGGCTATAAAATTATATCGGCATAACGAGAACGCCCCGCAAATGCGAGGCGTTTTTTGGCGTGAAAAATTTTCTATTTTTCATTGAAAAAATGCGTGTAAATGGTTGACATATCTTGTATAACGTGATATAATATAATTACAAAAAACAAAGGAGGTGAGCGTATGACGGACAAAGAAAAAGAACAGTTGCTCGAACTTGTCAAGATAGCGATTTCAAATCCCGCGACGGACAAAATCGTTATTACCTTGAAACCGAACGGCAACTGCTCAAAAGCCAAAGCCCGAAAGGGCAAACCCGACGACGATAAGTAATCGTCGATAGGCAGAGCGGGGCGGGCGCAACCGCCCCCTCGTAAGTCCTATTGTAGCACAAACAAAAAATAATGTCAAATAAGGAGGACGCAAAAAAAATTGAAACAGGTAAAACACATTGTGGCGGAATGCACGGAGCGGGATATTGTTATTATCCGCGATCACGGCACGGAATTAAGGACGAGTAATATTGCGCCGTATAAAAAAGCCCTCGCTCCCTATTGGGAAAAGACGGTAAAGGACTATTGGCGCGAAGGCGACGCAATAATAATTGTGTTGTAATCAAGATTAAAAACGCCGCGCGGGCGGCGGCTATTCCGCCCGAAAGGAGGTATAAAATGACGATTGAAAAAAACGGCAAGGTGTACACGGTACGCGAGAATAAAAACTCGTGGACGGTATCAATCAAATTTGGGCGCGTGTCTTTGGTGTACAACGTACCAAAAGTGGATAGCCCGACGTTTGACGACTTGAAGGCGTATGTCGCCGAAAGCGATTTATTTTAAGGGAGGCGGCAGATATGGCAAGGAGCGAGGCGCAGAAAGCCGCCGATAAGCGGTATCGAGAAAAGACGCAAGATCAGTATGAGCATTTTGTCGTAAACCTTAAACGCGAAGAATGCGCCAGCATTTGCGCCGCGATAAAGGCGGCGGGAATGGGCAAAGCCGAGTTTTTGCGGTGGGCGGTCGGCGAGTTGGAAAAAAGGCAAAAACAATAAGGATTGCGGAGTTTGGGCGGGTTGCTTTCGGGTAGCCCGCCCATTTGTTTTACGGAGGCAATATATGAGAGGGTTAAAATTTAGCGCGAAAGAAAAAGAAAAGGCGTTGAAAATGTGGCTTGTGGAAAAGAAAGACATTTTTTACGTTTGCAAAAAGAGCAGATGTACGGAGCGCAGTTTGTGGCGGTGGAAGGCGCAGTACAACGGCACGCTTGAAAGTCTTGCAAACCGATCGTCCCGCCCGATAACGCCGCATAAGTTGTCGCACACCGAAAGCGAGCGCGCGGCGATAGTGGCGATCTTTACCGAACACCCCGACATTAGTTATACCGAGGCGTTGGGAATACTTCGGACAGAACACGCATACAAGCGCACATACGGCGGCTTTTATCGGTACGTTGTTAAAAACCACCTTCGCGGCACTCCCGTAAGGCAAACCGAGGAATACATACCGCAACCATACGAAACGCCCGAACATATCGGCGTAAAATGGCAAATGGACGTTAAGTACGTCCCGCGCGCGTGCAATTGCGGGAAGTTTGCCAAAGAGTGGATATATCAATATACAATCATTGACGAGGCAACCCGCGAAAGGTTTTTATTTCCATACAAGGAAAAGAGCGGATATTCGACGGTTGATTTTGTAAAGCGTGCAATCGTGTACTTCGGTTATGCCCCGCAGACTATACAGACGGACAACGGAACGGAATTTACAAACCCGAAAGGAACGGGAGAGGGAAAGAAACACGCGCTCGACATCTTGCTTGACCGCCTCGGAATAAGACACCAACTCATACGCGTTTATACACCGCGCCACAACGGGAAAGTGGAGCGGTCGCACCGTACCGACTCGGAGTTTTTCTATAAAACATTGACGTTTGAAACCTACGAGGAATTAAAAGAAAAAATGGCGGCGTGGGTAGTGCGGTACAACAATCGCCCGCACTCGTCGTTGCGAAACAAAGAGGGTAAGCGTGCATGGCTTACGCCGTTACAAAAACGCGAGCAGTTGATCGAACTATTACGCGAGGACGCGGACGCGCCGCATATACGATTTATAAAGAATAAATAGCGGAAAGCCGAACGGCGGAAAGGTCGGGCGGCGGCTCTCCGTCGAGCCGCCGCGATTTGCCGCGCCGCGCGATCATATACTTGACCTTTTACGGCAAAAATGTTATACTTATCCCATACTTCAAGCGGCAACATTGCCGCGTTTTTCGTTCGGAAGTTGCGCGATATAAAAAATTATCAAAGAATTTTCCAAAAACTTATGAAAAACGTTTGACAAATCAACATCTTTTTACCTCAATTCACTTGTAAAATCGTTGTAAATATTGTAATATAATATATGCTGACTTAGATACGGAGGTTTAAAATGGCACTGAGAACAAGAAATTCTTACGGAACTATAAGCGTTTCCGAAGAAGTAATCGCATCGCTGGCTGGACATCTGGCGTCTGAATGCTACGGTGTCGTGGATATGGTGCCTTACGGTTTTTCAGACACTTTGTCCGACTTATTTAAACGCAATGCCAAGAGCAGAGGTGTACGGATTGCCACCAAGGGTGACAGAATATTCGTAGACCTTTTTGTCGTGTTCAAATACGGTCTTCCTGTATCTGCCGTAGCATCGAGTCTTAAAAGTACAGTTAAATATGGGTTGGAAAAGTTTACCGGTATGATAGTTGACAGTATCGATGTTCACGTTGTAGGAGTCAGACTTTAATTTCGAGTTTTTCTATTTGGTTATAAGAAAGGAGTAAAACATGTCTTCTGCTCGTTCAACTGCAACATACATCACTGCCGCAGTAATGAAACGTATGATTATTGCAGGCAGTCAGATGCTTGAAGTAAATAAGAGTCAGGTCGACTCGTTAAACGTATTCCCTGTGCCGGACGGCGACACGGGTACAAATATGTCCTTGACGTTGCTTTCCGCGGTAAAGGAAGTCAACAATGTCACATCTACAAGTATGGCGGATCTTGCCGAAGCCTTGAGCAAAGGTGCTTTGCGTGGCGCACGCGGTAATTCCGGCGTAATTTTGTCGCAGATATTAAAAGGTTTTGCCAATGTTATCACTTCATGTGAAGAAATAGACACTAAAATTTTTGCCAAAGGTTTGCGTACTGGCGCGGAACTTGCTTACAGCGCAGTGAGCAAACCCAAGGAAGGCACAATACTTACAGTTGTAAGAGGCATGGCCGAAGAGGCTGTCGACGTAAGTAAACGTACAAGAGATATTGACAAGTTTTTGGAAAAAGTACTGCAAAAGGGCGAAGAAGTTCTTGCGCAGACTCCCGACATGCTGGATGTGCTTAAAAAAGCAGGCGTTGTGGACAGCGGCGGTTTCGGACTTATTACAATGTTCAAGGGACTTATCGCAGGTTACCACGGCGAAGAAATCAGCGGTGCCGAAAACTATACTGCCGAAAACATCGTTTCGGGTGCGTCGCAGTCTGCTTTCCCCGACGACGATCACGAAGCTCTCATCGACTACGAGTCTTTGGGCGATCCCGATTTCGGTTACTGTACCGAATTTTTCATTATAAATATGAAGAAGACGACTACCGTCACCGACATCGACAAATTGCGCGATTACCTGAACGATATAGGTAACTCTACCATTGTAATAGGCGACCTCAGTCTTGTAAAAGTACACGTTCACACCAACAACCCCGGCAATGCGCTTGCAAGGGCTTTGACGCTGGGTGAACTGGACAAAATCAAAATAGAAAATATGATGGAGCAAAACCGTAAACTGCGCGCCAAGTATGAAGCGGAACGCAAGCCTATCGGTCTGCTGTCTGTGTGCGCCGGCGACGGATTTTCGGCTATTTTTAAAGATTTGCTTGTTGATCAGGTCATTGAAGGCGGTCAGACAATGAACCCGTCCGCTGAGGATATTGCCTCTGCGGCACGTAAAATCAATGCCGAAAACATAATTATTTTGCCCAACAACAAAAACATTATTCTTTCCGCCGAGCAGTCGCGTACACTGATTAAAAATCGCAACATTTTTGTGTTGCCTACAAAGGACGTGCCTCAGGGCGTAAAGGCTGTACTTAATTACAATCCCGACCTCAACCTCAACGACAACCTTCAGAACATGCTCGATTCGCTCAATACGATAAGCGTAGGTCAGGTAACCTATGCCGTAAGAGATACCAAGATAGGTCGTCTGTCCATCAAGAAGGGCGATATCATCGGTCTCGAACAGGGCAGTGTTGTTGAAAAAGGTAAAAACGCCGAAGAAGTTACAACCACGTTGATTGAGAAAATGGCAACTGCCGACAGCGAGGTGGTAACGCTTTACTACGGCAAAGACGTACCGGAAGACAAGGCTGAATCTTTTGCCGAACAACTTCAGGAAAAATTCCCCGACATCGAAATACTGTTGCAGTACGGCGGCCAACCGTTGTATTACTACGTATTCAGTATAGAATAACAAAGCATCCGTCACAAGGCTTTGCTTCAGGCATTGCCTTGTGAATTAATGTTGATTTCAGACATACTTTTCGGAGCAAAATTTTTACAAAAAGTTCAACAATATTGTTGATTTTTTTCTGTATGTTTGATAATATATAAAGGCAACTGTTACGGCACCATAGCCAAGTGGTAAGGCAGAGCTCTGCAAAAGCTTTACGCCCCAGTTCAAATCTGGGTGGTGCCTCCAATAGTTTGGTGAAGACGGGTTGTGCATGGCAATAGTGGTAGTGCTTTGGCATTGGCAGTTTGTCAACACAACGTCTTCACTTTTTTATTTATGCCGATGTGGCGAAATAGGCAGACGCAAGGGACTTAAAATCCCTCGGAGTAACATCCGTACCGGTTCGAGTCCGGTCATCGGCACCAATGTTGCGGCTCGTTTATGGTGCGCAACAGAAAGGGAGAGCATTGGCTCTCCCTTTTCCATTGCTTCCTGATTCTTCGCCGCAACACCTTTTCTCGATCGCATGGCGAAATGACGTGACGCTCGGTGTTTTGCGAAAGAGGGCTAAAAATTCATTTAGTGTTGGCACTGCGATTAATTTCAATTGTAATTGATGTACCTCGCTATTCCGTCGCATCAAGTGCTCCTTGCGAGTCCGGTCATCGTCACCAGTGTTGCGACTCGCTTGTGGTGCGCAACAGAAAGGGAGAGCATTTCCGCAGTTCCCATAGGGAATTTTTCCACATAAATATAGATAAGTATAGCGCACTATACCTTGCAAGCAAGGCAAGTGCGTTTTTGCTTTACTTGTTCATTTATTTGCTGTATAATAACAGAGCGATAAACAGTAATTTGCAGGGTTCAATAGAAAAGGAAATTAATTATGAAACATAAAGTGTTGGCTATATGTAAATCATTATTATGGTGTTTTGTGGTTTTGTTATTTCCAATTGCATCAGGGACAATATCGGTAATTTTAACATTAGATACTATTACAACGCTATTTTTGCAAGGAATTTTTATGGCATTAGCTTTAATTCCACCTGCTGCTTTTGTCTTTAGTGGTAAGTGGCAATGGAGAGAAGTTGGATTTACACCGTTTGATTTAAAAGGTTGCAAAAAAGTGTTATTTTTTATTCCTCTTCTTGTTATTTTTGTTCCAGTAGCCATTAAAGGATTCTATATAAAATCAATTGGATACGTGATAGGTAGTTTGTTTCTGTACCTATTTGTAGGGATATCGGAGGAAATATACTTCAGAGGGATAATACCTCAATATTTAAAAAAAGAATTTTCGACTGAAGGAATCGTGTTATTGTCTACCATTATTTTTGGTATTGGACATGTCGCAACAGCATTCACTGGAAGCAATATATTTGAGATTATTTTAACCGTACTGAATGCTTTTATTTTTGGTTGGCTTGCAATGGAGATGACTATAATATCGTCCAATATTCTTCCTGCATTTCTGGTGCATTTTCTCTTTGATTTTGAAACAAAAATCGTAGTGATGAACGGCAAAGAATTGCTAGTTGCGGAGATTGTTCGAGGGATATTGATGTTCATTATAGCCAGTTGGTTTGCTGCCGTTATATATAAGCAAAGAAAGCGATAAATTCCAATTTAGCTTACTTAATTACAAGCAAAAAGAACTCTCGAACAATTTATTCGAGAGTTCTTTATCGTTATTCGTTTTTTCGTTCCCTATGGGAATTGCGCTTTGGCTCTCCCTTTTTTATTGCTTTCTAACGACGCACGGCCGACACATTTTCTCGTAAATGGTATAATAACGACTGCAGTGGTTGCTGTTGACGTCTTTGCCGTTGTCTGTCATTACCGATTAAAGAAGAAGCGCCCCCAACCAAAGGTTTCCTGATTCAAAATACTGCAAGAAGTAAACGCAGGTTACTGACCTGCGTTTTTATCATACAAAAATATTAAAACAGACGCATGGAGCGGACAAAATGAATGGGTGCTATAAAGTTCCGTTTGAACAAGCGGACAATTAAATTTTGACACGTAGTCTGAGCACTGCGAGCGTACGCAGTAACTTTTTAAAACTTGTTGCAACGGACGTGCCTGCCTATATATTTACTTTGCGTGTCACATGTGTCAGGTTGCTGTTTATCGTTCATTTTCTACTTTTTATAGTTTTACGGAAGACAGATTATTATTTGATGTGAGCATTAATTATTTCAGCACGGCACAGAATATTTGATTAAAATTTCAAGCACTTAAACGATACGTGCAAAAGCAATTTATATACAAATCTCAACTAAACCGAGTAAGTTTGTTTTACATTTCCTATTCATCGGAACATATTAACACAAACGCAACCATTTTAAAAACTTTTAAATCAACTTGACTATTAATTATTTATTTAATCTTGCCATTTCAGTTGACTAATTTTGTAATATTGTATATAATCAATATATACAATATGGAGTAAAGAGAATGAATATTTATATTTCAAACACTTCAGGCAAGGCGTTGTACGAACAGATCTACGAACAGATCAAAAACATGATTTTAGAAGGCACGCTTAAGGCGGGGGAATCGTTGCCTACAATAAGGCAGTTGGCAAAAGATCTGCGAATCAGCGTAATTACCACATCGCGTGCTTACAGTGATCTAGAACGTGACGGCTACATTTACTCGGTCGTGGGGAAAGGAAGTTTTGTCGCACAACGCAATCAGGAATTCGTCAGGGAGATCAACTACAAGGAAATGGAACAATGTCTTGCCAATGCGGTTGAAATTGCCAACAGGTGCGGATTGAGTGAAGAAGAATTTGTCGATTTGGTAAAACTTATTTACAGAGGTTGATTATGTATAAATTGAGTGTAAAGAATTTGTGCAAACAGTATAAGAATTTTGCCGTTAAAAATATCTCCTTCGATGTACCCGAAGGCACGGTAGTGGGATTGATAGGCGAAAACGGCGCCGGTAAAAGCACCATTATAAAGTCTGTACTTGGCGCGATACATCCCGACAGCGGACAAATACTTTTTGACGGAAAACCTCTTTGTCAACTGAGTGTCGCTGAAAAACAAAAGACGGCGTTTGTGCTCGATGACTTAGGCTTGCCCATGGAATTGAATCTTCATATGTTAAACAAAGTTTTGCGTAGCGTTTTCATTAAATGGGATTCACGGCAATTTGAAACTATTGTCAACTATTTTAAATTACCTTCAGACAAATTGCTTAAAGACTTTTCCAAAGGCATGAAGATGCAGGCAGGAATCGCAGTTGCTTTGTCATACGACAGCGAATTACTTATACTGGATGAACCTACAAGCGGTCTTGATCCCGTAGTCAGAGAAGAAATAATAGACATGCTTTACGATTATACTCAGCAGGGTAACCGCTCCGTCGTAATATCTTCACACATCACAACCGATCTGGAAAAACTTTGCGATTACATCGTATACGTGCACGAAGGCGAGGTAGTCTTGAGTGCCGAAAAGGATGAACTGCTCAGCAAATATGCCGTTTACAGTGTGGATAAAACGCAACTTGAAGAATTGGACAAAAAAGCAATTTTAAAAGTTTTGCCGAGACAGTTCGGAGTGGATGTTCTGGCTGCCAGACAGCATATGCCAAAAAACTTCGAATACAGACCTTTGTGTCTTGACGACATAATGTTGTTTTATTCCAAGGGGGAAAACTTATGAAAGGATTGTTGTTGAAAGATTTGTATAATATAAGAAAACAAGCATGGTGGTATCTTTCGATGATATTGCTGTTCTGCCTGTTGTCTGTCACGGTAAAAAACATCGCGTTTGCCGGAACGATAGGCGTTCTGGTCACTGTGTCGGTGCCTCTGATAGCAATAGGTTACGAAGAAAAGGATTCATGGCAGAAGTTTGTCGTTGCAAGCGGAAGAGACATTAAAACGATTGTAGCCGAAAAGTATTTGCTCGGAATCATATGTGCCGTAACCGGATTTGTCGCCTACGCCGTCGTATATTTGCTGTCGGAACGAACGTCGCTTACCGATTTGTTTGTTCCTTTGTTCATGCAGATAACGGTACTTTCAGTCATGTTACCCACTGTATTTAAATTCGGAGTGGACAAGGGCAGAGTGTACATGATAGCGGTAATTCTGATATTTATGCTGGCTTTTATAGGATTGTTGTCCGCTGCAGACAAATTTGTCGGTACCGATTTGATTGTTTTTAATTTAACTACCGCCGTACTGATAGCGGGCGTGCTTGTAATTTCTTATTTTATTTCCTTAAAGATTTATACCGCGAAAGAATTTTAAACGTCGCACTTTGAAAATACGACGAGTATGAAAAAATCTCTCTGTGCAAGAGAGATTTTTTATTGACCTTTTGACGTACCCATAAGAAAAGCCACCGAGGCAATGAAAATGTCCCGCAATTGTGAAATGGCAGTCATTGACATCGCGGATATATGGACATATCTTGCAGTAAGCAATATGCCAAGTGCAAAAAGTCCCGTTGCCGCCACAATGTTTGTCTGAAAATTGTGGCGTGCTCGTTGCGCTTCGTCTTCTATAGGTGACGGCTGTTGAGTGACAAAGTTTTTGCTGACGAAATACCCTGCAAGAACGGCAGTGGCTGTTCTTGTAACGACGTCAATCGGTTCTTTACCGCTGTCGGCAGGTAAAAACATACCGACCGCAATGTGAACAAGCAGAATTATCATAAATACCGACAGCCAGATGTCGTTTATTCCGATCTGCTTTCGGAAATTTTCAAACATCATGTATCTCCGATTATATAATATGAAAAAACGTAAATTGTGTTTTAAAGGCCACCCTTTTCGTCGTCGACTTTGCGCTTATTCAGTCTTTGTTTTAAAGCAGACTCAATTCAAAAGTAAAAATTGTATTATGAGTTGTCTGTTCGGGTATTTTTGCAATTTTATTGCAAATACTCCTGATTTAAGCCGTTTATTTTCGCTCGTTGATTTAAAACAAATCTTGACTGCGTTTGTATTGCGTGCTATAATTACTTGAGATACAAACTATATTTGTAACCGTATTCACAAATTTAACTTTCTGACAGTAATATTCAGTATTAACAAAATCGGATATCAAAAATATTTTATAAGAAGAAGGTAAACAAATGAACAAAGCAGGCTTTAAAATTTGTCTTTCGCTGTATCTTGCGGCAGTTATCTTTCTGTGTGCAATTATAGGATATATTCCTGCTGTCACTGCAAACGCGGCAACGCAAGATTCCTATTACTCGGATATCACTGCCACAAGCGGAACTCAGTTGCTCGGACAGTTGCATGACATTATTACTACCACGCACGACACCTATACGTCATACGACGACTGTAAGGATCCGTCCATCATCAAAAAGACCGATGCGGGAAGTAACAGCAACAGCGTTATGGAATTCTATTCGCAGGCGGACATTTCTTCAACATGGGGAAGCGGTGCTGTGGGCACATGGAACAGAGAACACGTATGGTGTCAAAGTCTTTCCAACGGTATGTGGGGCAAAAGCGGCGGAGGAGGAGACCTTCATCACATACGTCCTGCGGAATCGACTTTAAACAGTACCAGAGGAAACAACAAATACGGCGTTGTGTCGAACGGAACGCCTGTTTATTACAAAGATTCGAGTAAACAGCCTGTCGCTTTGGGCGGTTACAACGGTGGCGGAACTTTCGAACCGCTGGATTCCGTAAAAGGCGACGTTGCGAGAATCGTGCTTTACGTTTACACTCATTACAATACCTATTCGAACGTTTACGGAACCACTAACGGCAGCGGAATATCTTCTTATTTCGGAACCCTGAAATTTACCAATATAATGGATGAAAGTTCCGAAGATTCGGCGATAGATCTGCTGCTCGAATGGAACGATATCGATCCCGTGGACGATATCGAACGCAACAGAAACGAAGCGGTGTACGAAATTCAGGGCAACCGCAATCCGTACATCGACAACGAAAATTATGCCGACGCCATATGGGGAGACGGAACAGTAGATCCTCAGCCTCTCACCCTCAATAAAACGACGTTGCAACTTTCGGTAGGGCAGACGGAAACTCTGATTGCCACAACTACCGAAAGCGGTACTGTCGGCTGGACAACTTCAGATCCTTCCGTCGCCACTGTTTCAGGCGGCAAAGTGACGGCAACAGGAGAGGGTAGCGCGACTATTACCGCAAGCATAGGCGGTTATTCGAAGACATGTAAAGTCACTGTCACAAACACCGTTGCGGTAGACGTTACCGCAGTTACGCTAAAAGTGGGCGAACAGAGGCGTGTTACCGCCACGGCATCGGGCACTGTGACGTGGACATCGGAGGACAACAGCATTGCCACCGTAGACAACGGGTTGATAACTGCCGTCAATCGCGGTAAAACAATGATAACGGTAACCTGCGGAACGGCAAAAACGCAGATAGCGGTGACCGTAATTGATGAAAATGCAGGTCCTACCCAAAGCATAACAATTTCAATGCAGTCTTTCTCCAATGTGAGCAAATACGATTTCTATGAATGGAACGAAGAAGGGGTAAGCGGTGTCGCTTATCTTTATAAAAACGGAGATAAGATGCAGTTTAACGTAAGCAAATCTGCCTACTACCTGGCAAGTACGACTCCGATGCCCGGACGCATTGTTTCCGTTACCGTTACTCTGGCAAGCGGCGAAGACAGAGAGTGGAAGTTGCTTACATCGGATACTCCTTACGGTGAGGAAAGCCCTGCTCCCACAAAGGGTACGGATCACGGAACTAAGACCGTGACAACTGCAGGAGCAACATGGAATATAGAAACAACAGACACCTATTTCAGTCTTAATTACGCATTGGTCGCCAATTCCGGCGTTTGTTATCTCGACAGCGTGACAATCGAGTACGAAGTAGGCGGATCAACTCCGCACACTCACACCGAGGTAACTATTCCGGGTAAACCTGCAACCTGTACCGAAACAGGTCTTATGGATGGCAAGAAATGTTCCGAATGTGGCGAAATACTTGTCGAACAGCAGATTATACCGGTCATTCCGCATGCAGACAACGACAACGACGGAATGTGCGATATGTGCGGAAAGGAAATGTCCGTAACTCAATACACCGTAACCGTAAGCGGCGGAACCATCGGAGACACCGGCAAAAATACCGCAATTGTGGATGTCGGTCAGTCCGTCACAGTAATTGCGGATATACCGGCGGGCAAAAGTTTTTCGGGTTGGAGCGCAGACGGCGGTGCGACGTTTGTAAGCAAATTACAGACTTACACATTTACCGTTACGGGAGATGTAGTTCTGACGGCTGTATACGATGAAGTCTCTCAGTCGACTACGGAGCAGTTTGTCGCTGCCGTGCAATCCATCGAAAGTGCAACTGGCAATTCGGAAAAGTTTGAAGCAATTAACAACGCAATTTCGTTGTACAACGCTTTAACGGATGAACAAAAAGCGTCTGTAGCAGCAGAGTACATGCAATTGCAGACGGCCGTAGAACAGTACAACGAGTTTGTAAACGACGTCAATACGCAATCGGCAAACGCATTGCAAGGCGTGTTGCTGTCAACCGCGTTTATGGCGGCGGCATTGGCTGCGTTCCTGTTTCTGTTGGAACAAAAACTTCTTTAAGGAGATAGCCCATGAAAAATAAATTTCTTGTTTTTATTTTAATGATATGTCTTGCCACGGCGGTGCTTGTAAGCGGATGCGACATTGCCCCTGCCGACGCCTACGAGGTTTTGTCCGACATGAGCAAATGCGCATATCCTTCCTTTTCATTGAATGTGGTTACCGTATACAAAGGTGAAACACTTTCGTCACAGTTTACGGTCACAAACGACGGCGACAAAAGCGTAGTTGAATACAGTGTGGAACAATTGACGGAAATATCTTTGACGCAACCTGCTGACGGCTACAAAACTACGATCAGCGGAAGCGTTACGGTTGAAAACGGCAACATCACCGAACAGAACGGCGAAAGCGTCGACATCGATTTTAAACAGATAGGAAACGTCGGTTTCAACTTTAAAAGAGAATATTTCGACACCGCAAGTTTTAGCGAAGGCAAGTTTACCGCAACGATCAGAGCCACCGCTCAGTTTATGGGAAATAGTACCTACGAGTACAAAAACATGACTGTCGAAGTCAACTACGGTACTGCTTTTGAAAAAATTGTGCTGTCTTATACGACGGCGGAAGGAGCGACGGTTACCGCAACTTACAATTTCGGTTGAGCGACTGCGCCCGAACAATTTAACTTATTCTGCCGTGAAGACCGTCTTCACGGCAGTTTCAGGTATTAAACGGAAAATCAGCATATAAACCCGATTACTATCTTTTGGGCAATCGGGTAACAGGAGGTCAAAATGCCTATATATTCAGACATAGAGATTACAAGATATGCGGGAAGTCCACATTACGTAGACTACTTCTTTAACAGGATAGATCCGTCTTATCCCGAAATGTTTTTTATCGATCAGCCTTATTGCGTACTTGTGGAAACCGATTCCGCAAGGTATAGCAATATTATACGCGAAAGACAAAATCACACAGTTACTTCCGACGCATATTTACGCCTTGCATCCGCTCTTCAAAGACGGGGTTGCGGCGGTAAAGTAATGGACGAATTTAAAAGACTTACAACCGTAGGTAATTCGTCGGAGGAAAAAACATGCGCATTCATGCTGTATTCGGGCGGGTCCGTAAATTTCGACAATCTTATACGCGATATAAGCAATAACAATTCCGACATTTCCTACATTCTTGACAACCTTGCTTGGCAGGTGAATTGCGGAGCGTTGAACGGCGCTTTTTGCTATGTGATGGGGCGGGCTTATATGGCAGACGGGGATGTAGACGCTTTTTACAAATACATCCAACGGGCATTTTACACGCTGGCTTACGGAACTACCGCCAATCCGCATGCCGTAGACATACCAGGCGCTTACAATGTGTTCCGACTTCCGCAACTCTTGTGCGATTCCGTTAAATCAGTAGCCGAAAGCGGTGCGGACAAAGTGAGCGATATAGATGCAAGTGTGAAAAAATTCTTTCAAAAACTTGGTTACGTGCTGTAAATTTGACGCTGAGTTTAAGCATCCTCATTCCGCAACAATGATTTAATTAAATTATTTTGGTCAACAATTAACAAAATGGCTTTTACGTTTGTTTAATATATTGTAAAACACAAGGGTTACCGTCCGAAGAGCAATCGAAGATTACGGCACGGTACGGGAGGAAAAGGATGTTTAAATTTATAAAAGGGCTTATCACTTTTGTTCTTGTCATAGTGATTGTAATCGGTATCGGACTGGTTGTGGTAGCAAACCTTACTCCGCGACATCTCGGTCTGACTCAACTTAACATAGGCGGTAAAACAATAGAAGAACTCGGTCTGTCAGATACTAAGTTAAAGGATATTTATAAAGCGTTCAACAGTTTGTCCGACGGCGCAAGCGTAGTGGACAATCCTTACGACGAGCAGAAAGAACAGCAACAGGCGTCCGACAATATGCAGGGTAGCACAATGACGGGTGACAATTATATGCCTTTGCTTACAGACAAGGTCGTTTACGACAAGCAGTATGTGAAAGTGTACAAGGACACCACGTTGGCATATATATTCAACAATATCGTTGAAAGCGCGAGCGGCGAGGAGGGCGCAATTTCCCAATTACGCGAACTGGATGTCAAAATACGCCAACTGACCATATCTCTTGAAAACGACAGCGCTTTTATGCGCGTTATAGGCGAGGTGTCCGTTGCCGATTTCAAGGAACAGATCAAACAGTCACTGGGAGCGTTGGCGTCGTTTGTAAAGATTCCCGACAGCGTTTTCATAGTCTGCGATTACTCTCTTACGGCGGATTCCGCAGGTGTCGTCCATCTCGAAACTCTTTCCTACTCGATAAACGGTCAGGAAAACGATCCAGTAATAAATGCGCTGTTGGATATAGCGCAATCTTCCGCCGGTTCGTTCGACGTGCAGCGGATATGCAATCAACTGGGTGAAGCGATCAGCACAGTGATAGGCAATCTCGGTCTGGTTGCTCAGGCTACTGCCGGTACTGACGGTTCCGCAACGGAAATAGTGTACGGTATGGGCGGAGTTGCCGACGGCAGTCTGACTGTTGTTACACACACTGCGTGACGATATGCGCTAAAAAAATCAATTGACTTTAAAGGCAGTGCCACGGCATTGCCTTTTTGCGTGTAACGAAACGCATTTTTTTATTGACTGTTTGTCACTCATTTTATATAATCTAAGTGTATCTGTATAATATTCCAACGACCGAGGTATAAATATGTTTGTCAAACTTATTCCCGCCGTCAAAAACTACATATGGGGCGGAACAACTCTTAACACCTGGGGCAAGAAAAGCAACGGAAACATCGCCGAAACGTGGGAACTGTCCTTTCATCCTGACGGTCTGTCGAGAGTTGCCCCCGACGGGACAAAAGCACTTGCCGAAATCGTGTCCGCCGACGATCTCGGAGTCAATTGCGCCAAATTCAATTCTTTTCCCGTACTGGTAAAATATATAGATGCCATGCGGGATCTTTCCGTTCAGGTTCATCCTGACGACCAATATGCAATGCGCGTCTACGGACAGCAAGGCAAAACGGAAATGTGGTACATACTCGACAGCAAGCCTTACGGCGGAGTTTACCTCGGCACAAAAGAAATAATGTCGGCAAGTCAGTTCCGACAGGCTGTGGAAGAGGACAGCGTAATTGACAAACTGAAGTTTTTCCCCGTAAAAAGGGGGGATTGCATATACATTCCCGCAGGAACGGTGCACGCAATAGGTAAAGGCGTTACATTGTGTGAAATACAGCAAAACAGCAATCTGACATTCAGAATGTACGACTATAAACGTACGGACGCTGATGGTAAACCGCGCGAACTGCACCTCGAAGACGCGCTCAAAGTTGCGCGTCTTACTCCCTGTGAAATGCCGTTTGTAGTCAAACTGCCATTTGCCTGTAAGTATTTTTCACTGAACGTCCACAACAAAAGCGAGATTATAGGCAATGCGGACAGTTTTGTTTGCGTTACCGTGACCAAAGGCTGTTTTACTGCCGGAGGGCTTCAACTCGGATTGGGCGATACGGCCTTTCTTTCCGCAGGTGAGAAGGTTTTTATGGAGGGGGAAGGCGAATACATGACCGTGTGGACGGACTGATTAAAACAATCTTACAGCCTTTTAAGTCGACAACAATTTTTAAAATCAAAATGCCCGCAAACGGGCATTTTTTTTGTTTGTGCAAACACATTCTTTGCTGAAAAGAAATATATTTTTTTTCTTATTGTAAAACCCCTTGAAAAGCCGTTGTCAATTTGGTAATATCTATTGTATATTGTCTGAGAAGGGGGTAAAAGCATGACAGATATAGAAATTGCAAGAAAGAGTAAATTAAAACCCATTACGAGCATTGCCGCCAAGTTGGGACTCAGACGTTCTCAACTGGAACTGTATGGCAAATACAAAGCCAAGATAAACACAAAGTACGACAGATCCGCGTTCGGCAAATTGATATTGGTAACTGCAATAAATCCGACTGCAGCGGGAGAAGGCAAGACTACCACATCCATAGGACTTGCCGATGCGATGAACCTGACGGGCAGAAATACCTGTCTTGCGCTTCGCGAGCCGTCTTTGGGACCTGTTTTCGGTATAAAAGGCGGCGCGACGGGCGGAGGCTATTCGCAGATAGTCCCCATGGAAGACATCAATCTGCATTTTACGGGAGATTTTCATGCCATAACGTCTGCCAACAATCTGCTGTGCTCTCTTATAGACAACTGTCTGTTTCACGGCAATCCGCTGAACATCGATCCCGAGCGCATACAGTTTAACCGTACGCTTGACATAAACGACAGGGCGTTGAGGGGCGTTCTGGTAAGTCACAATGTAAAAAATGCCGTTGAACGCTACGAAAAATTCAATATTACCGCCGCCTGTGAAGTGATGGCGATACTGACGCTTGCGGAAGATATAGACGACCTGAAACGTCGTCTCGGAAACATTCTTGTAGCCTACGACTTTGAAGGCAATCCCGTTTATTGCCGACAACTTCACGGTGAAGAGGCAATGGCGATACTGTTGAAGGACGCTCTGAAACCCAACCTCGTTCAGACTTTGGGCTATACTCCCGCGATTGTGCATTGCGGACCGTTTGCAAACATTGCGCACGGATGCAATTCCGTTCAGGCAACCAAGATTGCAATGACGCTTGCCGATTATACGGTGACGGAAGCGGGATTCGGCGCAGACCTCGGTGCGGAAAAATTTCTTGACGTAAAGTGCCGAGTTGCAGATCTGAAACCCGATGCGGTTGTGATCGTGGCTACCGTCCGTGCGTTGAAACTTAACGGCGGAGCGGACAAAAACAGTCTTGCGGAAGAGAACCTTGACGCATTGCGGAAGGGAATGCCCAACCTCATTCGCCATATAAACAACATAGTAAACGTTTACAGGCTGCCATGTGTAGTGGCTATAAACAGATTTACCACCGACACAGACGCCGAAGTGGAAATGATTAAAAGCAGTGCCGAAAATCAGGGAGTAAAAGCCGTAGAGGCTGACGTGTGGGGTAAAGGCGGCAAAGGTGCGATCGCACTTGCGGAGGAAGTCGTACGACTGTGCGATCGGCAATCAAAACGTGATTTTCGCTTTGCCTACGAGGACTCTGACAGCGTTGAGGAGAAAATAACAAAAGTTGCAACGAGAATTTACGGAGCAGGCAAAGTTGTTTTCACCGATAAGGCAAAACAAAGTCTTTCGGCGTTGAAAAAACTCGACATTGACAAATATCCCGTTGTCATTGCAAAAACGCAGTATTCTTTTTCCGACGATCCGTCATTGCTCGGCGCACCGGAAAACTTTACTCTGACGGTCAGAGATGTGGAAATACGCAACGGAGCGGGCTTTATAGTAGCATTGGCAGGCAGCATGCTGTTGATGCCAGGATTGCCTTCACGTCCCAATGCGGTCAATATGACGATATCCTCCGACGGTGTGATAGACGGGCTTTATTGAGGTGATTATGAAAATATATTTTTGCGGTTCGATAAAAGGCGGCAGACAACTTGCCGACAGATATGCAAGGTTCATTTCACACATGAAGAGTTACGGAGACGTGCTGACTGAACATATAGGCAACGCCGATTATGGCAAGGGAGGCTATAAACCTGCCGAAGAAGTGTACAGGCAGGACACGGCATGGCTCACCGAAAGCGACGTGGTGGTAGCAGAAGTAACCGTTCCTTCCCTCGGCGTAGGCTATGAGTTGGCTTTTGCCGAAAAACTGCGCAAACCCTGTCTTGTGATATATGACAGTGAATTAAACAACAACATTTCTTCCATGATAACGGGCGACGATTATTTCCGTTGCCGTTGCTACAAGGGAGAAACGCAGGCAATACAAACGATAGACGAATTTCTAACTGAATTTACAGAGGACAAGTAAAATGCCAAGATTATATTTCAAATACGGAACAATGGGAAGCAGCAAATCCGCGCAGGCACTGATGTGCAAATTCAATTACGAGCAGAAGGGTATGAAAGTATTGCTCATAAAACCGTTGATTGACAACAGAGGGGATACCGATGTACCTAAGGTGCGTTCGCGCATAGGGCTTGAAGCGGAATGTAAGACTGTATCGCCTACGGACAGTATCGTGAAATTGTACAACGATGCTGTTGCGGATGGAGGATGTGACTGTATAATTATCGACGAGGCGCAGTTCTGCACATGCGTGCAGATAGACGAGTGCAAACAGTTGACGCAAAAAGTACCTGTGCTGTGTTACGGATTGCTTACAAATTTCCGTTGTCAGTTGTTTGAAGGAAGTAAAAGGCTTGTGGAACTTGCCGATTCGTTACAGGAAATAAAATCGGTTTGCCGTTGCGGAAACAAATCGACGGTCAACGCCCGTTTCATTGACGGACATTGCGTCGACGACGGACCGGTAGTGTTTATAGGCGGCGACGAAAGTTACGAAAATATGTGTTACTGGTGCTGGCAGGAAGAACTTCAGAAGGCTAAAAAACTCAGAACTAAGTCAAAAAAATAAACACGTATATTTTTCCCTGCATACGCAGAAATATATGACAGACATAATATGCTGTAAAAGCGACACAAAACGTGTCGCTTTCTATTTGGCTTTGGAGTAACTAAAATATTGATTTGCAGCAAAAAAACGGACGCGCAGTCCGTTTTTTTATTGTGCAGATACATACCGCAACTTACTGAAATTAGTTACTGCGGCGGTCGATTTTTATATTACTTTTTGGTCAGTTTGGTAAAGCATCCGTCGGACGCGGTGCCTACGGTTCTTGCCCATTTTTTAAGGTAGTGGTTTGCGTAGTTTGCGTTGTGGTTGTCGTAATCTTTAAGGCGTTGCTGTATTTCTTTAGTTTTGAGGTCGCAGTTAATCTTGCCTTTGGCAACGGAAATCTCAATTTCGTCGCCGTCCTGCAAAACGGCAAATAAACTGTGTTCGTTAGTTTCGGGAGTTATGTGTCCGACTGCTATTCCTTCATAAAAGTCTGCAATTCTGCCGTCGGTTATTACCGCAACTTTACCTTGCAATCCCATTCCTTCTATAAGCGCAAGACTTGCATTTATCTCACGCATGCCGGGACAACTTTTCGGGCCTTCGTTTTGTATTACTATTACGTCTTTGGGACGTATTTCCCTGTGCATCAGAGCGTCTATTGCAGACTCCTCGCTGTGGTAGATACGTGCATTTCCTACAAACGCGCTTTCGCCTTTGTAATGCACGAAAGAACCTTCTTCCGCCACATTGCCGTACAGCACGCGCAGCGTCGCTGTTTCGTTGTGACAGTTTGCCGATGTGCGTATTACGTCGCTGTCGGCAATGCTTACGTTTTGCAATACGGATTGTAACGTGCCGTTGTAAGTTACGCAGTCGGCGTTGACAAGATGCTCGGAGCAAAGTTGTTTGAGCATTGCGTACATGCCGCCCGCTTCATTGAACTGATTCATCAATGCAATGCCGTTTTTCTTGTCGTGAAGCAGTACGGGCGTTGATTTGGCAAGATCGCCAATGGATTTTAAAGTTACGTTCTTGTAGGACAGTTCCTTGCCTATCGCTATTATGTTGAGCATTGTAGTGGAACTTCCTCCGCACGCCAGATCGGAAATTACGGCGTTGAGCAGGGCAACAGGCGTTACCATTCGACGCGGAGTAAGTCTGTCCTGCGCCGCCTTTACTATTGCCATCCCCGTTTTGCGTGCAATTTCCATGCGCTGTGTGGACATCGCCGGGGCGGTGCCGTTACCCTGAACGGCAAGTCCCAGCGTTTCGAGTGCGCAGTTAAAACTGTTTGCTCCGAATCTGGAACAATCGGTACCCGTCGCAAGAGGAGTGTTGTTTTCGATTTTAGACAGCAGTTCGAAGTCCGTTTCGCCTGTTTTTACCTTTCCAACCTGTCTGAAAAGATGCGTAAAACCGTATTGTATACCGTTTTCTACTATAGGCGACATTGTGCCGCCGCATACGAACATTGACGGTATGTTTACCCTGATTGCGCCCAGCAACATTCCTGCCGTGCAATTCGGTTCGCTTGCGATAAATACTATACCGTCGAAAAAGTCGTTGGATACCATCGACTCTACGCTGTCGGCGACCAGATCTCTTGACGGCAAGTCGTATTTTGCCCAGTTTGTGCCCGTCATTGCAGTGCTGTCTATTGCAGGGACATACATTCTCATGTAATTTCCGCCGTTGGCGAGAATGCCCATTTCCACCCGCTTTGCCACTTCGTCAAGATCGCGGTGAGCAAGTACCTGCTGACTTTGTGCGACAATCACAGCGATTACCGGCTTGATTGTATCGGTTTCCAGCGTGTTGGTCATGACTTTTTGAGGTAATTTTTCCAGTTGATTTATAAATTCTCTAAGCATACGGACTCTCCTTGCTTTAATTGTATAACGTCGTGTTGGGGTTGTCAATACTTTAGTATATTTTAAACCGTATCGGCTCAAACTACAACTGTATCGGAGGTGCAAATGAAAAGAAAGGTTGTAATTTGCGGAGTGGATACTGCAAGTCTTCCGAGGCTGACAGGTGAGCAATCGCGACAACTCCTTTTGAGTATAAAAGCAGGCAACAAGCAGGATCGCAATTATTTCATAATGTGCAATATGCGCCTCGTCCTGTCCGTAGTGCAGAGATATGCGGGCAAAGGCAATATAGAGGATTTGTTCCAGATAGGTTGTGTGGGGCTGATAAAATCGGTAGACAACTTCAACACTGATTTAAACGTTCGGTTTTCCACCTATGCTGTACCTATGATAATAGGGGAAATCCGTAGATTTTTAAGAGAATCCAATTCAATGCGCGTAAGCAGAGGAATACGAGACGTGGCTTACAAGGCGTTGCACACACGAGAACAGATGGAGCGCGAAACGGGCAATGAAGTCACGCTCGAAGAAGTGGCCGAACAACTCAGTCTTCCCGTCTACAAAGTGGTGTACTGTCTCGATGCGATAAGCGACACCGTGTCACTGTCTGACAACGTATACAACAGCGACGAAGACAGCGCCACATTGCAGGATCAATTGTTCGACAATCGAATAAGTGAAAACGTGTGGGCGGAAAACGTTACTTTGCAACAGGCGCTCGACAGTCTCAACGAGAGGGAAAGAGATATAGTGATGCGCAGATATTTTCAGGACAAAACGCAGGTGGAAGTATCGGGCGAAATAGGACTTAGTCAGGCGCAGGTATCCAGACTGGAAAAGAACGCCGTGACGCATCTCAGACAATCGATGTCGTAAAAGGTAAAAAATTGTCAATATTTTGCTCTGTTGCTAATACAATGTAACGGAGGAAAGTTTTGGAAATCAGTTTCAGCGAATTGCGCAATAAAGAGGTGGTCAATCTCTGCGACGGTAAAAAACTGGGCAGAGCGTGCGATATGATTATGAATACGCAGAACAAAAACGTATTGGGGCTGGTGGTGCCCGGACAACGCAAATTGTTTAAACAGGCGGAAGACGTTTTTATTCCGTGGGGCAATATAGAAAAAATCGGAGACGACGTGATACTTGTGCGTATCAGTCTGTCCAACGCGATAAACGTGGTGCGCTCTCCCGATTGTTGCGTTACAAGTACAAATGTCCGTCGGGATGACAACAGCGACTATATTCTCGACAATTGAATTTTTGTCCGACAATATCTGAATTTTGTGCTTTTATGCACTATTATGTTAAACATAGTAGTGCATTTTTGCCTTTTAAAACATAAAGACCTTGTTTAAAGTTGCCTGATTCTATTTTGTGAACAGTGTCATTAAAGTAGCGTCATTAAAAACAAATTCACATCGAAGGCTTTGTTAATCGTGGTCATTTTTATTTGCATAAGGTGGTGTGACAAGGGTTTGCGTCTGCGTGATTTTCTGCTGTTTCCGTTTTTTGTCAAAGCCGTCGGCATCGACGTTTTCCGCAGTCGGTACGGTGACGTGCAGTTTTTAAAATTTTGCTTATTTAATTGATTTTTCCCTGTGTATTTGGTATAATATCTGTATGCTTCAGGAAATAAAAGTAGACAACAGGCAATTACTTTCAGATCTTATTGCCAATAATACGGATTTGGGATATTTTCAGATACAGAAAATAATCAAGACCAAAAGTGTAAAAATCAACGGCACAAGGGTAAACGTGGATATGAACGTAAACAAGGACGACGTCGTGCACGTCTATCTTCCCGACCGTGAAAAAAACGCCATTGAAATTGTTTACCGCGACGAAAATATTCTGGTCGTAAACAAGCCTTGCGGAATCGAAGTTCAGGGCGACGATTCGGTGGAATCCAGGCTGAACGCAACTCTTACCGACGGCACGGTTACCGCCGTTCACCGTCTTGACAGAAATACTACCGGACTTGTAGTGTTTGCTCTCAACAAAACCGCTGAGACGGAATTGCTCAATTCCTTCAAAGAACGCGAAATCGACAAGACTTACAGTGTGATTGTCGTCGGCAAGCCCAGGCAGAGTAGCGCAACTTTAAGAGCGTTTCTGTTTAAAGATGCCAAGAAGAGCATGGTGTACGTTTCCGACACCCCCAAGACGGGATACGTGCCCATCGAGACGCAATATAGGCTTGTCAAGAATATGGGCGAACTGTCGCTTCTGGAAGTCAAACTGATTTCCGGCAAGACTCATCAGATACGCGCGCACCTTGCTCACATCAAACTTCCCGTTCTCGGTGACGGCAAATACGGCATCAACAAAATCAACCGCAGGTACCGCGTAAAGACTCAATTGCTTTGCTGCACAAAGATAATGTTCCACTTCAAACAGGGACCTTTGAAGTATCTGGACAAAAAAAGCGTGGTTTTAAACGTGGATCTTACGCAATATTACAAAAAGTAACGTAAAATAAGTTGCCAAAAACTTCAATTTTAGTTACAATATAAAAAGGTTTGTTTTAAACTTACTATTAAATCAATATTACCAAAAGAGGTATCTAAAGTGAAACTCAGAAAAATAGCTCTCGTGTTTATCGCAGTTGTCCTGCTTGTTTCCATGACGGGATGCAATAGCGTTTCTTTTTTGAGCGCAGGACAAATCAGCAATCTTGTAAACGAATACGGCAAGCCTCAGGCTGAAATGACCGTTGAATACACATTGAACGAAAAGACAACACGTCTTGTGTTGGTTTACGATCTCGAAGTTGAAAAGGCTCCTATCACAGTCGCCAACTTTATCAATCTTGTGAACGACGGTTACTATGACAACGTGGTGTTTGACTCACGCATAAGTTCTTCTACCAATTCGTGGATTGCAGGTCGTTACACATACAATCCCGATGAAGACCTCGAATACAATTACTATAAGACCAAAGACGTAGGCTATACGATTCTGGGCGAATTTTATCAGAACGGCTGGGAACTTCCCGTCGACGAAGCCGACAAGGACAATGAGGAAATCACAGACGGAAACGCTAAGTTTTCTTTGTTCAGCCTTGCTATGTATCACGAAAGTTCCGTTTCATCTTTCGACAAAGCAAGCACGGCGTTCTTTATGACCACAAGCAGCACGCAGACGGAAAACTACAAGAACTACGCTGTATTTGCCACGTTGGCGTCCATCAGCGTTTACGTTGACGACGTTGCCCTGGTGGAAAATGCAACGGAAATTCCCGCTTCCGTACTTTACGACTTCAACAACAACTCTTCTATGACTACAACAACGACACGTAAGGTTGTAGTGGAAACCGACGACGAAGGTAACGAAGTTACGGAATCCCGTACGATGTTCAGAGATCCCGTAGTCATCAAGTCTGTAAAGATGTTGGGCGATAAGGATTTTTCCAAATATCCTCACTATGTAATTACTCTGTAATACGTTATCGTATTGTTTTTAATGAGGCGACCTGATTTGGTTGCCTCTTATTGTTATGAGGTATTTATGCTTAAATTGTCGCAACTTGACAAAAAATCGCTTGCCTACAAATCCGGACTGAGGCAGGATGACGAAATAGTGGCGTTTGACGGCGAGCCCGCGCTCGATATGCTGGACGTGGCGTACTACGATTCGCAGGAAAAATTTACGGTTACTGTCAGTCGCAACGGCGAGTTGAAAAACATCGGCATTGCCAAGGAGGACTGGCAATCGATGGACTGGGATTTCTGTGAGCAGTGCTACATTCAGCCTCGTTGGTGCGCAAACAAGTGCATTTTCTGCTTTGTCGACCAACTTCCAAAAGGACAGCGCAAGACTCTTTATGTAAAAGACGACGATTGGAGGCTTTCCTTCGCCACTGGAAATTACGTCACTTTGACCAATGTATCGGAAAGGGAAATTCAACGCATACTTGACAAGAAGTTCAGCCCGCTGTATATATCCGTACACGCAACCGACGACGAAGTCCGCCGCTATCTTTTGGGGAACGCAAATGCGCAACCTATAATGCCTTTGTTGAAAAGACTCACCGACGGCGGAATAGTCTTGCACACTCAGGTAGTGATGGTTCCCGGAGTCAACGACGGCAAAGTGCTCGAACAGACAGTCAACGATCTGTACACCTTGTATCCCATGGTGGAAACGCTTGCGATTGTACCCGTAGGTCTTACGGGACACAGACAGGGGTTGCCCGAACTTTTAAAGGTAGACAAAGAGGTTGCCGACAAAACAATAGATTTCGTCACCGATTTTGCGGAAAAGGTCTATCGTCGGCATGGCAGACATTTTGTGTTCTGCTCCGACGAAATGTATGTCTATGCCCAACGCGAATTGCCCGATTACGAGTATTATGACGATTTCGAACAGATAGAAAACGGCGTAGGTCTTATAGCCGATCTGCTTTATCAGTTCAATCTGGCATTGGAAGACAGTGTAAAGGCGAAAGCCAAATCCTTTACTATCGTTACGGGAGTTTCCGCCGGCCCGTATATAAGCCAATTGATTGACCTTGCCAAAAGCAAGTTTAAAGGAGTAAAAGTAAATGTGCTTACCGTAGTCAACAAGTTTTTTGGCAGCAGCGTAACAGTTGCCGGACTGCTGACGGGCGGAGATATTTCAGAGGCGGTAAGATCTTTTAAAGAGTGTAACGAAGTTTTGCTTTTGCCTTCGGTAATGCTTCGAGAAACGGAAGATGTCTTTCTTGACGGAATGACTCTTGATCGACTTAAGCAGGAAACAGGCAAAGAAATACAGATGATAACGGACGGTTACGAATTGTGCCGTGCCGTTTTGGAGAAATGATATGACAAAACCCTTAGTTGCCATAGTAGGAAAACCCAATGTGGGCAAATCCACGTTTTTCAACAAAGTTTGCGGCGGCCGTATATCCATTGTGTCGGATATGCCCGGAGTTACCCGTGACCGCATCTATGCCGACGCCGAGTGGATGGGCAGAAAATTTACTTTGGTGGATACAGGCGGAATACAGTTTAAAAGCGACGATATAATGTTTCGCCACATCAGACAACAGGCTGAGATAGCGGTTGACCTTGCGGACGTTATACTGTTTTTTACCGATTTAAAGACGGGAATAACACGCGAAGACTACGACGTCCTGGATTTGTTGCGCAAGACCAACAAGCCTGTGCTGTTGGTCGTCAACAAGGTGGACAATTACCTTGAAGCCGATCTGACGGAATTCTATTCATTGGGCTTGGGAGACTTTTTTCCGATTGCAGCGGAGCAGAAACAGGGTTTCGGCGATATTCTCGAAGCGGTAGTCGCCAATTTCCCCGAAGAAGATTACGAGGACGATTCGGATGCTATAAAAATCGCCGTAGTGGGCAAGCCTAATGCCGGTAAATCCTCCCTTGTAAACCGCATACTCGGTTATGACCGTACAATCGTTTCGGACATAGCGGGTACGACGCGTGACGCCATTGACACTCCCTTTACCTATAACGGCAAAAAATACATTGTTATCGATACCGCAGGCATGAGGCGAAAACGTGCTATCGAAGAAGAAAGCGTAGAACAGTACAGCGTTATACGTTCTCTCAACGCCGTACGCCGTGCCGACGTGTGTCTTATAGTCATGGACGCCAATGAAGGTTTGTCCGAGCAGGACGTCAAGATTGCCGGATTTATTCACGAAGAAGGCAAACCTTCCGTTGTGGTAATAAATAAATGGGATCTTGTTGAAAAGGACACCTATACGGTAGAAAAATTTAAAAAGCAACTTAATGCCGATCTTGCTTTTATGGATTATTTTAAATATATAACCCTGTCCGCCCTCACCGGTCAGAGGGTAAGCAAACTGATGGAAATGGTGGATTATGTGTATGAAAAATCCAATTTCCGTGCTACTACGGGTCTTCTTAACGACGTGGTGACCGATGCCGTGCGTGCGGTGGAACCCCCGTCGATAAAAGGACGCAGGGCAAAAATCAAATATGCAACTCAGCCTTCAACGCAGCCTCCTACATTTGTGTTTTTCGTGTCGGACGCCAAGTTGTTGCATTTCTCTTACAGACGTTATTTGGAAAATTGCATCCGTCGCTCTTTCCAACTGGATGGCACTCCCATACGGCTTGTATTCCGTGACGACAGCGATAAGGATTGATTGATTATGGTATTGATTGAATTCTGGTGGCAACTTGCGCTGTGCGCTTTGGGAGGATATCTTGTAGGTTCGGTAAATTTCTCCGTGATTTTTTCGCGCCTGATCAAGAAACAGGACATCAGACAGAGCGGAAGTCACAATCCCGGCACTACAAATATGTTTCGCGTGTTCGGATTGGGTATGGGATTTCTCACATTCGTGTGTGACGCGTTGAAAGGCGTTGTTCCTTCTCTGATTTCTTTGTGCGTATTCAATGCTATTTCCCCGTCGGACGCGCTGTATGCCGTCTATTTTACGGGATTTTTTACGGTGCTCGGACATATATTTCCCATTTGGCACAAGTTTCGCGGCGGCAAAGGAGTGGCTACTACAATAGGAATATTGTTTGTCGCCCAGCCCCTGCTGAACGTATGCGCCATCTGGATAATAGTAGTCATTGTGCTGATTACCGACAGAATGTCCGTTTCCGCGTTGACATATATGCTGTTTTGCGCTGTTTGGCATTGGGTGTTTTTAGCGCAGTACGGTTTGCTGACGTGCATTGCCGTCACTGCCATTGTGGCGTTGGTATTCTTTGCACACCGCAACAATATAGCGCGTCTGTTCAGAGGGAAGGAATTGCCCATGGGATTGCGTAAAAAGGTTTTCAGACTTAAAAGCGAAAAGGCTATACAAGTGGAAAAAGACTTTGAAAACGCAGTCGGTGACAACGACAAGGAAAATAATTGAATTAAGTCAATCGCCTTGCGTATTGCCTCGGTGCAATGTTGCAAGGCGATTTTTTTTAACTTACAACGGCGCAATGTTCTAATCTGTTTTTTGCCGTCATACAATTTAACAAACCGATGGAGGAAGGTGCAACAGTATGAACATTTATCAGGACATTGCCGAAAGAACCGGCGGCGACATTTATATCGGGGTCGTAGGACCGGTGAGAACGGGCAAATCCGCCTTTGTAAGCAAATTTATGCAAAAACTTGTTTTGCCCAACATAAAGGATACCAACGTGCAGAACAGGGCGGTGGACGAACTTCCGCAGTCTGCCGACGGTAAAACCGTAATGACGACTCAGCCGAAGTTTGTTCCTGCACAGTCGGTGCAACTGACGTTGGATGACAGAACAGCCAATGTACGCCTTATAGATTGCGTCGGTTACATCGTGGACGGAGCGGAAGGACTCAGTGAAGACGGCAAAAGCCGTCTTGTACGCACGCCATGGTCGGCAGAAGAAATGCCCTTCGAACAAGCGGCGGAAATGGGAACTCACAAGGTAGTTACGCAACATTCCACGGTAGCGGTCGTCGTTACAAGCGACGGCACGGTTACCGACCTTCCGCGCAGCAATTATATACCGGCGGAAGAACGCGTTGTCAGCGAATTGAAAGCGTGCAACAAACCGTTTGTAATCGTACTCAATACACGCAATGCAGGTTCGCGCGATACCGTAATGCTTGCCGAGGCTCTTGAAGAAAAATATAACGTATCGGTAATACCTCTGAATGTGGACAGTGCGGAAGCGGAAGACATGACGGCGGTACTTTCAGCCATTCTTGACGAATTTCCCGTCGACTGCATCAAGATCGATCTTCCCGATTGGATGCGTATTCTGGACAGCGACGACAAATTGATTTCCGACATCGTTTCCGAATGTCGCAAGGCATCGGCTGACATTTACAAGATGAAAGACGCGAAGAAATTTGCCGAATCTTTCCAGCCGTGTGAAGGAGTAAATCCGCCTTCGGTAAAACTTGCCGATATGGGAAAAGGAATAGTGTATTTTGACATTCAGCCTCAGGAAGGACTGTTCTACAAGGTGCTTAGCGAACAGGCGGGAGCGGATATAAAGGACGAATTTGCTGTAATGAATTTTGTACGCGAATCGGCGTCGGCAAAACGCAAGTACGAGACTGTAAAAACCGCGCTCGAAGAGGCTCAGACAAACGGCTACGGAGTTGTATGCCCCTCTGCGGAGAACATACGTCTCGAAGAACCCGAAATTGTAAAGCAGGGTACTAAATACGGTGTTCGTCTGCGTGCTACCGCGCCCAGTCTTCACATCATGCGAGTGGATGTTTCTACCGAAGTCAGTCCTATTGTAGGAACTGAGCAACAAAGCAAATATCTGCTTTCCGAATTTAAACAAAATCCCGAACAGATATGGGAAACGAACATGTTCGGCAAACCGCTGTCGGGGCTTGTCAAAGACGGGCTTACGGAAAAATGCGTGGGAATGCCCGTCGAAATGCAGGAAAAACTGTCCAGAACAGTGGGCAGGATTGTAAACGAGGGCAAAGGCGGTATGATCTGCTTACTCTTGTAAGGGTAGTGTGTTGTTACACTTACCTTTTAAACGGCAAAACTCGTGAAGTTTCCTTTGTCATTTAAACAAAAAGGCTGTCACCGATTCGGGTACAGCCTTTTGTTATGTCAAAAAAATATTTAGTTTTTGCGCAGTTTTTTGTGCCACGTGGTGCAAAAATCAGTGCATTATTTATCGTCAATCGATTTGAAAAACCTGAAATTGTTTACGTCGAACAATCCTCTGTCTGTTATTTTAATTTCCGGAATGACTATCAGCGAAAGGAAAGAAAGCAACATAAAAGGAGCGATATCCTTGTTTATCTGCAACGCCTTGGTTTTTTCTTCCAGTATTCTGTGTTCCTCGATTACAGTCACGGTGTCTTTTGACGACATCAGGCCTGCTATATCCAGTTGAAAGACGTATTCTACATTTCCGTTCACAACGAGTGACATACCGCCTTTTGTTCCCAATGCGTTTACTGCTTTTACCATATCCTCCGCATTGTCTCCCAATACCGTTATATTGTGCGAGTCGTGTCCTACGGTTTGAGCAATCGCTCCGTTTTTAAGATTAAAACCCCTTACCCAACAGGTGCCTATATTGCCCGTTGCGTTGTGTCTTTCTATTACTGCGCACATATTCAATCCGTCGGTAGTGTCGGGATATATCGTCTTCGTGACGACGGTATCTTTGAGTATTTGCATTACAGGTGTTTTGCCGGGCGTAAATTCCGGTACAAGTCGGCTTGCCGCAAGAGGTTTGATTCGGACCGTATCGGTGACCTTGCTGTCGTCTGCTTTATTAGGCGTGTAAAGAGCCTTGCCGTTTTCGGCGACAAGTTTACCGTCTTTATAGACCTGCAAAATGTTTCTCGGGACTATATCGTCTGCAACAATGATGTCTGCGCTGTAGTTTACCGATATAGCGCCTTTGTTTTTGATGTCGTAGCACTCGTAGGCGTTTAAAGACGCAATGGTAAGTGCGTCGTAAATGTCAATGCCTTTTTCTACGGATTTTACCACACAGTTCTGAATGGTTCCGCTTTCCACAACTTCTCCTATATATCTGTCGTCGGTACAAAACATCAGACGGCGTTTGGTAAAGTCGTTTATTGCTCCGATAAGAGTGGTGAGGTTTTTGGTCTGTGAGCCCTCTCGTATCATTACGTACATACCTTTCGAAACCTTTTCCAGTACTTCGTCTACAGTTTCACATTCGTGATCGGAGCGGATTCCCGTAGCAAGGTACGCGTTTAATTGATTTCCGCTGACTTGTGGTGCGTGTCCGTCACAGATGTCGGCTGTTGCCACTTTCTCGAGAACTTCCTTGTCGGCGAATATAACTCCGGGGTAATTCATCATCTCCGCAAGTCCGAAAAATTTGCCTGTTGCAAACATCTCTTTTATATCTTTGGCTGTAAAGTTGGCGTTGCCGTGTTCGAAGGGCGTTGCGGGAACACAGGATGGCAACATAAAATGCACATCCACGGGTGAGGATTTCACGCACTGTATCATGTAGTCTATTCCTTCTTTGCCACAGACATTGGCAATTTCGTGCGGATCCGCGTTCAGGGTTGTAACACCTTTTGCTACCGCCTGCATCAGATACTTGTCGGGAGTGGACATGCTCGATTCAAAATGCAAGTGAGTGTCAAAAAAAGACGGCATTATATATTTGTTCGTACAGTCGACGTTTTTTATTCCGTCATACTGTCCGAGTCCAACAATAATGCCGTCGGTAATTGCTACATCGCATTTAATGATTCTGTGACAGAAAATATCTACCACGTTGCCGTTTTTAAGCACAATGTCTGCCTTCTGCCTTCCGCTTGCCACCCCGATACGGTGTGAGAGTTGCTCGGTACTGATCATGGTTCACCTCTCTGTAAAATATTGTATCTATTATAAATTAAACGTACAAATAATGCAAACGGTTTGACGGCAGGACGCGAAAATTTTACACGACTTTTTTTTTGCAAAAAGTAGTGCAAGACGGTAGACAACAATGTCGAAAAATGGTAAAGTATAAGAGTTGTCATGCTGAATGTCACATCACAATTAGCGCGATTGCGTGCGGTTTTGCAGACCGCACACTTGTAGAAAGTACATCTTTGGCGACGGCTTTGCAGTGGGTCGGCGGAAGAATTTTTTCTCAAAAAAAATAGTGAAAAACCGTTGACAATTTTGTTATTTTATTGTAACCTATTAAAGCTGATGTAAGCCATCGGGGTGTAGCGCAGTTTGGTAGCGCACGTGGTTTGGGACCATGGGGCCGGGAGTTCGAGTCTCTTCACCCCGACCACTAAGTAGGTGAGGGCCTTTAGCTCAGTTGGTCAGAGCAGTCGGCTCATAACCGATCGGTCCGGGGTTCAAGTCCCTGAAGGCCCACCAATACCAAATCTATTTAAATATGGCCTGGTAGTTCAGATGGTTAGAACGCTAGCCTGTCACGCTAGAGGTCGAGGGTTCGAGTCCCTTCCAGGTCGCCAATGTTACGCTTCGGTAGCTCAGTCGGTAGAGCAGGGGACTGAAAATCCCCGTGTCGGTGGTTCGATTCCGCCCCGAAGCACCAACATTTGGGCAATTAACTGAATAAGTTTTTTTGCTGGTGTAGCTCAATCAGGCAGAGCAATTGATTTGTAATCAATAGGTTGATGGTTCGATTCCGTTCACCAGCTCCATTTTTTTATATGGGGAGATTCCCGAGCGGCCAAAGGGAACAGACTGTAAATCTGTCGTCCATGACTTCGATGGTTCGAATCCATCTCTCCCCACCATGAAGAATCTGAATAGACGTAGTGTCCGTTTAGGTTCTTTTTTTTATTTGTTTAATTGAGGTGGAATTTATGAAAGTGCAGCAAGCAGTCGCACAAATGCATGCGCAAGGTTTATTGGACGAAAGAGAAATCTATGCTTATGCTCAGGCAGATTCGGCCATCGGCGGAGCGTTGGGCGCAATGATGAACATCGTGCTTATAACTGTCAACGGAAATCGTATTTCTGTTTTCAAAGAAAATATTGACAATACATGGGGTCAGCAGTTGATTTCCGCAGACAAAAGCGAACTTTCCGATTTAAAAATAAAAAACGTCTTTTTCGGTATGCAGAAAAAGTTTTCGTTTACCTTAAACGGTCAGCGTTTTTGTTATGTTTTGACGGGCGCAAGCAGCAAGAAACTGATTGAGTTTCTAAAATAAATTAAATATAAAACGCCAACTTTAAAAGTAAAGTGGGCGTTTTTTTATGTCGGTACATGTATTGCCGTATTTTGTGCTTTTCACCAAAGTAGCGGAGCAGTCCGACTTTGCCGTTGCAGAAACTGCAGACAGACGAACTTGACAACCGTTGTGCATTTCTTTATTTTGAAACGCTAATTTAAAACGGCGCTATTGTAAGTCCTTTAATTTTCGATTTTGTTTTTAACCCCATTATATATGTTTTAGATGTTTTATCAGATACTATTACTGTAATAATATACCTGAATTTGAAGGAATAACTGACGGCAAACAGCAAAAATCGTGCAGTTGATATGTATGTCTTGTTTTGGGCAAAACAAACCGAATATAAGTTTCGTTAATAATTATCAATACTTTTACTTTTTCGTCTTGACAATACCTTAAAAATACTTTAAAATATATTTGTTGAATTTTACTTCAACTTCAATCAAATTTTAGGAGAAAAACTGTTATGAATCACATTGCGTTTTTCTTCCTTGCTGAATCCAACTTACTGCAATGGTTAATTCCCGTACTTGTAGGCGTGCTTGCCCTCGGAGGCGGTACTGCACTCGGGATGTTTATCCATAAATATGTTAGAGATAAAAAAATTGGTACAACTAAAGCCGAAGCGCAAACGATAGTAGACAATGCTCGTTCCGAAGCGAAGGCTTTGAAGAAAGAAGCCATTTTAGAGGCAAGAGAAGAAGCCCACAAACTAAAGCAAGAACACGACAAGCAGGTTCGTGAGAAAAATCAGGAACTGCAACGTCAGGAAAATCGCCTCAATCAGAAAGAGGAGGCTCTTGACAAAAAGGAAGAAATAGTGCTTAAAAAGATTGACCAGTTAGACAGTCAGCAAAAGCACATTGCTTCTCAGCAAAACGAACTCAACAAGCGTCAGCAGGAAATTGACAAGTCTGCCGAACGTATGGAGCAGGAACTGGAACGTGTCGCAAGTCTTACCAAAGAGGAAGCAAAACAATTGCTTATCGAATCCATTACTTCGGAAGCAAGAAAAGATGCCGCTGGTCTGGTAAGAAAGATTGAGGCGGAGGCGAGGGAAACTGCCGAACATAAAGCGCGCGAAATAGTCAGTATGGCTATACAGAGATGTGCAAGCGATCAGGTTTCCGAAACGACAATTACAACCGTTCCTTTGACCAACGACGACATGAAAGGACGTCTTATAGGTCGCGAAGGACGTAACATCCGTGCATTGGAAAACGCAACCGGAGTGGAACTTATCATTGACGACACTCCCGAAGTTGTTATATTGTCAGGGTTTGACCCTGTCAGAAGGCAGATTGCCCGCATAACAATTGAAAAACTTATCACGGACGGTCGCATCCACCCCGCGCGCATTGAAGAAATGGTGGAAAAAGTAAAGCGCGACATGGAAGTCACAATCAAAGACGCAGGCGAAGCGGCGTCATTTGATACAGGGGTGTTCGGATTGCATCCCGAACTTATAAAACTGCTCGGCAGGCTCAAGTTCCGTACATCTTACGGTCAGAATGTGTTAAATCACTCTATCGAAGTTTCTTATATTGCAGGTATCATTGCTTCCGAGTTGGGGCTGGACGTAAACCTTGCAAAGCGCGGAGCGTTGCTTCACGATATAGGTAAAGCCGTTGACCAGGAAGTGGAAGGTACACACATGCAAATAGGCGCCGACCTTGCTAAAAAGTACAAAGAAAGCAAAGAAGTAGTCAATTGCATTCTGTCTCACCACGGAGACGTCGAACCTATGACAATGGAAGCGGTTATCGTTGCCGCAGCGGATGCTGTTTCGGGTGCTCGCCCCGGTGCAAGACGCGAATCCATTGAAAACTATGTTAAACGTCTGGAAAAACTGGAAGAAATTGCCAATTCCTTTGAAGGCGTGCAGAAGACTTACGCCGTACAGGCAGGACGTGAAATACGTATCATGGTCAAGCCCGAAGTCGTCAATGACGAAACGACCGTGTTGCTTGCTCACGACATTGCCAAAAAGATTGAAAGCGAACTGGAATATCCGGGACAGATCAAGGTCAACGTTATCAGAGAAACACGCAGCGTAGATTACGCTAAGTAAATTAATTTGCTTTTATGGCAGGTGAACTAAATGAAGTGAACCCAAAAGTTTGGACAAAAAATTAAATTAAAATGTTTGGTAATGAGTTCGGTACCCAACCGGGCTCATTCCTTTTAGTTTGATAGATATTCTCTCGTTGTTCCAATAGTCAATGTATTCCCTCAGGCGGTGGACGAATTCGTCCACCGTTTCAAACTTTTCGCCGTAGAACATTTCAACTTTCAGCCGCCCGAAAAAGCTCTCCATCGCCCCGTTGTCCATACAGTTTCCTTTCCTGGACATGCTTTGAGTAATATTGTGTTCCTTTAAATAACTTTGGTATTCGGTATGTTGGTATTGCCAACCTTGGTCTGAGTGAAATATTGGTGTTGCTCCCTCGGGCAACTTTTCTGTAAGCCCTTGCAGCATTTCTCTTATCTGCTCAAAATTCGGGCTGAGCGAGATGGAGTAGGCAACTATCTCTCTGTTGTATAAATCCATTACGGGAGAGAGGTAAACCTTGTCGTTGCATACCTTGAACTGAGTTACATCTGTGGTGAGTTTTTCAAACGGCTTGCTTGCGGTAAAGTCTCGGTTGAGAATGTTTTCTGCAACCTTTCCAACCTCACCCTTGTATGAGTGGTATTGCTCGTTTTTGCGCTGTTTACCGCGTATATTAAGGCTTTTCATTAACTTTAATACCGTTTTATGGTTTAAATTTATGCCGTTATTATGTAATTCAA
>CALVWF010000010.1 GCA_944364615.1 uncultured Clostridia bacterium | reverse complement strand
TTGAATTACATAATAACGGCATAAATTTAAACCATAAAACGGTATTAAAGTTAATGAAAAGCCTTAATATACGCGGTGAACAGCGCAAAAACGAGCAATACCACTCATACAAGGGTGAGGTTGGAAAGGTTGCAGAAAACATTCTTAACCGAGACTTTACCGCAAGCAAACCGTTTGAAAAACTTACCACAGATGTAACTCAGTTCAAGGTATGCAACGACAAGGTTTACCTCTCTCCCGTAATGGATTTATACAACAGGGAGATAGTTGCGTATTCCATTTCGCTCAGTCCCAATTTTGAGCAGATAAGAGAAATGCTGCAAGGGCTTACAGAAAAGTTGCCTGAGGGAGCAACACCAATCTTTCACTCGGACCAAGGTTGGCAATACCAGCATACCGAATACCAAAGGTATTTAAAAGAACACAATATTACTCAAAGCATGTCCAGGAAAGGAAACTGTATGGACAACGGGGCGATGGAGAACTTTTTCGGGTGGCTGAAAGTTGAGATGTTCTACGGCGAAAAGTTTGAAACGGCGGACGAATTCGTCCACCGCCTGAGGGAATATATTGACTACTGGAACAACGAGAGAATATCTCTCAAACTAAAAGGAATGAGCCCGGTGCAATACCGAACTCATTACCAAACATTTTAATTTAATTTTTTGTCCAAACTTTGGGGTTCACTTCATTTTCGTTCCTGCTTTTTAATTAATGTTTATTTCCGACTTAAATTTCATTTTGTACGTTTGCCGTCAGTTTTCATTGTATCCGCCGAGGGATAGATGAGCACTGTCGGCGGGAGAAACCGTTGCCGCCACTTCCTTGTCAGCAAGCACTATCTTGTTGATGGAAACTTCGTAGGCGGTTTTCGTCACCACTACGTCGTCTTCGAGTTTTTTCTGATACTGTCTTGACTGCACTCTTCCTATAATTTTGATATGCTCGCCCACAGGAAGACATCTGACAAATCTTGCATTGCGTCCCCAGGCTATGCAGGGTATGTAGTCGCTTTTGTTGTACTGTCTGTTGACGGCAAGCAATACGTCGCATATCTCGCGGTTAAAGGGCGTCGTACGAAATACGGGCAGTTTGCAGATATAGCCTTCCAACTGAATACAGTTGGGATTTACTTCGCTGGATATTTCCGTAATGTCACGTGCAAATACAGTAAGCATCAGTTTACTTTTGTCATCTACCGTTTTGTTGTAACTGCGAAACTGTCCCGTAACCGTGATTTCCTTGCCCAACTGAATCAGACCTTCCGTCATAAGACGCTCGGACACCGACACGGGAATGAGATCCACCGACTGCGACAATCTCTTTACTTCAAGCATAACTTCGTAAAATTTTTCGCCGTAGACTTCGTGAGAAAATTGCGGCAGACTTACGATCTTGCCTGACAGCGTTGCGTAATTACTCGTTACTTGTGTGTTGTTCATAATACTTCTCCTTTATGTACCTTCTCCGTTTAACAGTGCAGATTGTTTACCTGTATGATCAACGGTAAAATTTTCCTTGTAAATAAGTTCGCCTACGGGCACAAAGGTAAGGCCTTTGCTTTCGGCTGCGGAAAATATCAACGGCAACGCTTCCACAATGTGGTCGCTGTTGTTGTGACACAAAATTATATCTCCCGACTTCATTTTCTGTACACGCTCGGCAATACTCCTTGCGTCCAGCCCCTTCCAGTCAAGGCTGTCCACGCTCCATTGAATGGCGTAAAGTCCCAACTGCTCGGCGCACTCTATCAACTGGTTGTTGTAGTCACCGAAGGGCGGACGGAACAGCGTAACTGGGACTGATGTCAATTTAGTTATTTTGTCCGCGCTTTCCGACAGTTCCTTTATGACGTTTTCACGGCTCAACTTGCTCATTTGCGGGTGCGTCATACTGTGCGTGCCTATCTCGAAGCCGCGTTGCTGTATTTCCTTGGTCAGTTCGGGATATTTGTCCACCCAGAATCCCACCAGGAAAAATGTTGCCCTGACGTTGTACTGTTCGCAGACATCCATTATCTGTCTTGTCTTGTCCGCTCCCCACGCGGCGTCAAAACTGATGGAAACTTTGTTGTCCTGTCTGTTCACGCAGTACACGGGTATCTTGCGCTGAGCGGCAAAAACGGAAGAGTAACCTCCTGCGACACATGCTATAATGACGCATACGAGACATACCGCAACGGCAGAAATCTTTTTCATATTTCCTCCCCATTTACAGCACGGTTGCAATTATAACTCAACCGCAATACTGAAAATCAATGTTTTGTGTCGAAAAATATCTACTTTTGCACCATATGTGACAGTATAAAATATGTAATCAAACGGGCATATATTACCCAGATGCATTTAACGTAACGGTAATTACATTAAAATGCCCGCTACCGCAAAAACAGTCTGCGTCAAAGACAAAAAAAATGCCACTGAGCAACCACTGTCTGTTCCAAAAGCACTCAACGGCGTGTTTTAAAGGTAAAATAAAACGTCACAATCTGCCGATTGTGACGTTTAAACTATTTCAATTTCAATTGTCTTCGCCGAGATAACGGCTGTCGGGCGCAGTGAGATAGGCCACCGCCTTTTCTACGTTTACCGCTTTTCTGCCCTTAGGCAGTTTGCCCTTGGTGTTTTTGCTTTCGACGGCGACTTCGGTGCTTGTTACGGCAAATGCGTTTGCCTTGTCAAGCAAAGCGACGTTGAAGGAATTGCCCTTTACATATTCGGCATAAACTACCGAACTTCCGTTCTGCGCGCCGAATTCTATACCCTTTGCCCCCTTGCAGTTACGGGCATGACGCGTTATATCTTTTACGGGAAGGCGTTTGCAGAAACCCTTGTTGGTAATCATCAGCACTTCGCCCTTGTCGGGAACAATCTGACCTGCAAACACAACGTACTCGCCTTCACCCAGAGTAATACATTTTACTCCGCCTGCCACACGTCCCTGCAACGGTATTTCGGCAGTGTCGAATCTTGTGCATCCGCCTTTGTTGGTAACGTAAAATATCTGCGAACCTTCCACAGCCTGTTCTACACGGAACACTTCGTCCCCTTCCTTGCCTTTGTAACCTTGGAAGGAACTCTTCAACAGGTTGTATTCTTCCCACGGCGAACGCTTTACCATTCCCTGACGCGTAAATATAAGAATTTCTCCCTGAGGCATCTTGTCGTGACTCATGGCGAAAAGTTTTACGGGGTATTCGCCCATCTGCACGTCTTTGAATATCTGCGACAAAGCGTTGCCCTTGTCACGGTACTTTGTTTCGGGGATGTTGCTCGCGTCCGTCTGATAACAGTTGCCGTAATTTGTAAACAGCATAACATTGCTGTTGGTGAGCGTTTCGCACGCGCACGTCAGCATATCCGTAAGATTGGAACTGACGCTGTCTTTATTGGAAAGATTGAAGTTTTTGATAGGTATGCGTTTGACTGTATTGCCTGCGGAAATTGCAACGACTACATTTTCCACCGGTTTTTCATCGTCTTCCGCGTGTACGATTATCTGCATTTCGTCCGCCACGGTTTCGCTGAAACGCTTGGTCTTGTAGTTGCGTTTGATGGCGGTAAGTTCCGACTTGATTACGTTCATCTGTTCGGTCTTGGAATTGATTATTACAAGCAATCTTGCAATCTGAGTTTCCAGTTCCTTCAACTCGTTGACCAGTTTGCTGACTTCCAGACGGGTAATGCGTGCCAGTCGCAGATCCAGTATCGCCTGAGCCTGACGCTCGGACAGATTGAACGCAAGACGCAGTTTCTGCTTGGCGTCCGTGGTACTGTTGGCTTCCTTGATTATCTTGACTACTTCGTCGATGTTTTTGACGGCTATGACCAACCCCTCTAATATGTGTGCTCTTGCTTTGGCTTGTTCCAGTTCGAACTTGCTGCGACGCAAAATCACTTCCCGCTGATAGTCGGTATAGTAGGCAATAATATCCAGCAATCCCATCAACTGCGGTTTGCCGTCGGCAATGGCAACCATATTGATTCCGAAGGTAGTCTGTAACGAAGTGTACTTGTACAAAATGTTGAGTATAGACTGTGCGTCGCAATCCTTGCGCAGTTTGATGACGGCGCGCATTCCCTCTTTGTCGCTTTCGTCCACTATTTCCGAAATGCCTGCAAGTTGGTCTTTCTTCTCCTCTTTGAGGGCGGCGATTTTTATCAGCAGATCGGCCTTATTGACGTTGTAAGGCAATTCGGTAATGACGATGTTGCGTCTGTCGTTGGGCGCGACTTCTATGTGAACCTTTGCTCGTATAAGCACTTTGCCTTTACCCGTATCGTAAGCCTGTCTGAGTCCGTCGCCGCATATTACGTAACCGCCCGTCGGAAAATCAGGTCCTTTGATTATCTTCATCATTGCGGACAAGGTTATGTTCTTGTTGTCGATGTACGCTATAACGCCGTCGATGACCTCGGCAAGGTTGTGAGGAGGAATGTTTGTGGCAAGACCTACCGCTATACCGCTCGCACCGTTTACCAGAAGATTGGGGTATCTTCCCGGCAACATATCCGGTTCCTTGGTGGTATCGTCAAAGTTTCTTGACCAGTGAACGGTGTCCTTGTCGATGTCTTTCAACAGTTCGAGAGCAATCGGAGAAAGCCTCGCCTCGGTGTAACGCATTGCGGCGGCACTGTCGCCGTCAATGTTGCCGAAGTTTCCCTGTCCTTCTATCAGAGGACAGTTCATCGAAAAGTCCTGCGCCATTCTTACCATCGCATCGTATACCGACGAGTCGCCGTGAGGATGGTATCTGCCCAGACAGTCACCGACAATACGCGCCGACTTGCGGTAAGGCTTGTCGGGAGTTACTCCCTGTTCGTACATCGAATAAAGTATACGGCGCTGAACGGGTTTCAGACCGTCTTCCACACGCGGCAACGCTCTGTCTAAAATTACGTGTTCGGCATAAGGCATCATGGACTCGTGCATCACCAGTTCCATAGGCTTGGAAATAAGATTACTGCCGTCCTGCAACTTCTCTACGTCTTTATTTTGCAAATCAAATATATCCATCTGCTTCATCTGGTAGTATCTCCTTTATACCAACTCTTCGAACAGAGCGTCGTTGTCTTTGTTGAAGTCGGCATTTTCAGTAATGTAAGCCTTGCGCGCGTCCACCTGATCGCCCATAAGCGTTGTGACCATTCTTTCCGCTTCGCTGAAATTTTCAATAGTAACTCTCATAAGAGTGCGTGTTTCGGGATTCAGGGTAGTTTCCCACAACTGCTCGGCATTCATTTCACCCAGTCCCTTGTAACGCTGTAATTCGTAGCCTTTGCCGAATTCCTGCACTACCTGCTGCAATTCGAAATCATCGTAGGCATACCTGACCTTGTCCTTCTTGCTGACCTTGTAAAGCGGAGGCATACCGATATAGACGTGTCCTTCGGTAATGAGTTCTTTCATGTAACGGAAGAAAAACGTGAGCAAAATTGCGCGGATGTGCGCGCCATCCTGGTCGGCATCGGACAATATGATTATTTTGTCGTATTTGAGATCTTCGATATTGAAATCTTCTTCCCCTATACCCGTGTCGAGAGCGGAAATTATAGAACGTATTTCGTCATTGCTCAACACCTGGTCTATACGCTTGCGTTCCACGTTCAACGGCTTTCCTTTAAGGGGAAGTATTGCCTGAAATCTTCTGTTACGTCCCTGTTTTGCACTGCCACCCGCACTGTCGCCTTCCACGATAAACAGTTCGTTTTGCTTGGGATCGCGACCGGTACAACTTGCCAGTTTTCCTACCAGCGTGGAATTGAAAATGCTGTTTTTCTGTCGGGTGACTTCCTTTGCTTTTCGTGCGGCCTCCCTGACCTTTGCGGAAGCAATGGATTTCTTGATAATTATTTCGGCTGTCTTGGGATCTGCGTTGAGCAATGTGGTAAACGCTTCCGTCGCCAACGCTTCGCACGCCGTTTTAGCCTCTATATTTCCCAGTTTGGTCTTGGTCTGTCCCTCAAACTGAACGTTTGCCATCTTGACGGACATCACCACGGTAATACCTTCACGGAAATCTTCGCCCAACAGATTGTCTTCTTTAGGTTTTATAAGATTGTTCTGACGCGCGTAGTCGTTAAACACCTTGGTCATTGCAGACTTGAATCCCGTCTCGTGCATTCCACCCTCCGTGGTGGGTATGTTATTGACGTAGGAAAGAAAGTTTTCAGTGTAATTGCTGGTGTACTGCAAGGCAAATTCCATTGTCAGCACTTCGTTTTGCCCCTTCCAGTACATGGGAGTGAGGTGCAGAGGAGCCTTGTTTTCGTTGAGATACAGCACAAAGTCTTTCAGTCCTCCATCATACTTGTAAGTGTTGGTCAGCACTCCTCCGTCTTCGTCCGTTCCTCTTTCGTCCGTCAGAACAAACTCTATTCCCTTGTTCAAAAAAGCAAGTTCCTTGACGCGTTTGGAAATAACGTCGTAACTCATCTGTATGTGATTAAACACTCTTGCGTCCGCAAGAAAAGTCACCTTCGTACCGTGCTTGTCCGTGACGCCTATTTCCTTTAACGGAGCAACGGGAATACCGCTTAAAATCTTGCCCGTAGCCTCGTCCTTGGGGCTGTGAAAATGCTGCTCGTACAACTTGCCGTCCTTGGCAACCTGAACGGTCAGCCATTCGGACAAAGCATTGGTCACCGACGCGCCTACGCCGTGCAATCCTCCCGAATAAGCGTAGTTTTCGTTGTTAAACTTACCGCCGGCGTGCAACTGTGTGTAAACCACCTCCACACCGCTAATTTTCAACTGCGGATGGATGTCGACGGGAATGCCTCTTCCGTCGTCACAAACGGTAACGCTGCCATCCTTGTGCAACACAATCTCTACCTTGGTGGCGTAGCCGTTGGTGGCCTCGTCCACAGCGTTGTCTACTATTTCCCACAACAAATGATGCAATCCCTTGTTGCCGGTAGTACCGATGTACATACCGGGACGCATACGAACCGCGTCCAACCCTTCCAGAACCTGTATATCTTTGGCTTGATAAGTTTTACCCATAGCCTTCCTCCTACGTTTGCTGTCTGTAAGTATAATTATACCACACTTAAACCTTCATTGCAATAGTTATTTTTATATTTATACAGCATATTTTAATCAAAAAGTCTAAAATATTTGATGTAAAAATATTTATTAAATATTTATACATAAATTTGTATTTTTATTTAAATGCAATGTATAAATATGCAACGACTGTCAGCCTCAGCCTGCAGGCGCGAAACAAAAAAAAGCGGACCGAATAAATCGTCCGCTTGATTTTAATAGCATCCGTGTGTGCAAAACGCAACAAACATCGTTCATTTAAAATATAACAATGTCAGCCGACATTGCCGTTGAGCCATTGAAGTATATCGAGATAAACCTGCTCTTTATTGACTTCGTTAAGCATTTCGTGACGTCCCTCAGGGTACAGGCGTAAGGTAACGCAATCGAATCCGATGCGCAGATAAAATTCGTACAGTTTTGTAACTCCTTTACCGAATTCCCCCACGGGGTCCTGCTGTCCCGAGAGAATGAGCAACGGTTTGTGGAAAGCACTGTCGTCAAACTCCTTTTTGTCGTACAGGGGTTTTATTCCACGCATAAACGTCTTGTAAAAGTTGGCGCTGCAAACAAAACCGCACATAGGGTCGCTGTTGTATTTTTCCACCTTCTCGGCGTCACTGCTCAGCCAGTTGTTTTTGCCTCCGAACTTCTTGTCGTACTTGGAAAAAGACAGTCTGGCAATAGTTTCGGCGGGGAAGGCACCCGACTTCTTTTCAGCCATTCTCTTGGCGATCAGTCCGCACAGGTCATACTGCAAACCTTTGATATAGTTGCTTCCGCTCAGAATATATCCCTTTACGTCGGGATCGTGCTGTATCACGCGTTGCGTGACGAAACTGCCGTAACTGTGTCCCATTAAAAAGACGGGCAATTTGCAGGTGCGGTTACAGTAATCCACGATTTCCAGTTGATCTTTTACATTGTCGGCAAACATATCCCCGTCGGCGTATCCGAGACTGTCGGGCTGCGCTGTCAGACCGTGTCCTCGCAGATCGTTCATCACCGCTATGTAGCCGTTGGCGTTTAAAAAACGGGCAAAGTCGTCGTACCTTGCAGAATGTTCCGCCATACCGTGAGTTATTTTGACTACACCTTTGGCGTCTTTTACGTCATCCCATGTGTACAATTCCAACTGCGTATTACCGCAGGCAAATTTTTGTCTTTTCATAGAGCACCTCTCATCGTAACTTAAATCATTATATTATCAATGCCGACTCATGTCAATACCGAGTTTAAAATCTGACGCACAAATTACTTCAAACAGTGTAAAATTTGCCGATATGGCAATACAATACAGTATGAAGATTGTATTTACAGGGGGAGGAACGGCAGGTCATGTCACCCCCAACATAGCATTGATAAACCTGCTGGAAGGGGAAAAACACTACGTAGGTACGGACGGTATGGAAAAGCAACTCATACTGCCCCTTGTGAAAAACGGAAAGGTGAAAGAATTTCACACCTTTAAGGCGAGTAAATTCGTACGGAAATTCACACTTTCCAACTTACTGCTACCTTACAGACTTTTAAAAAGCATAGCCCAATGCCGTAAAATTTTAAAAAACATTGCTCCCGACGTCGTGTTCGGCAAAGGCGGATACGTAGGTCTTCCCGTGATAATTGCGGCACGTTTGCTGAAAATTCCCTCAATAATACACGAAAGCGACGGGACAATGGGACTTGCAAACAAAATTGCCATACCCTTTTGTTCCAAAGTACTGTCAACATTTCCCTGCCACCGCAAAGCCGACGTGTGCGGCGCAATAATCCGTCCGCAACTGTACAAAGGCGACAGACAAAAAGGGTTGTCACAAATGGGTCTTAACGGCAAAAAACCTGTGATATTATTTACGGGAGGAAGTCTCGGAGCCGCCGCACTCAATCAACTTGCCGTAGAAACGGCACTGTTGCTGCACGACAAATTCGACATATTCGTACTTAGCGGAAAAAACAAAAGCGCAGACAGTCCGTATATACACCAGGAGCAATTTGTCAACAACATAGAAGACATCTTTGCTGCAACTTCCGTTGCGGTAACGCGAGGGGGAAGCAACACATTGTGCGAACTGACTGCACTCAACATCCCGTTTGTGGTTTTGCCGTTGGAAAAATGTTCCAGAGGAGAACAGAAAGTCAATGCCGAATATTTCCGTTCCCGCAACTGCGGAACAACGCTGTCGGAAAACTGCACTCCCGAACAACTTGCCCGAGCCGTAACTCAGGTTTACGAAAACCGTCGTAACTACATTGCCTCGCAAAAGCAAATGCACATAGACGGAACGGCGGAAGTGTTGAACCGAATAACTGAACCGGCAAAAAGACGGCATTAACCGCCGTAAACCTCACGAACCGCCTCGCATGCGTCAAGCAACCTGGTTTTCAGGTTTTCCGGGCTTTCCACTTTTACCTTAGAGCCGAAAGACAGCAACTTTCCCACAAGATAATCATCAATGGGAAGACGCGCTTTCGCCACGTAGTCCTCGCCCAGTTTAGCGACGTGTTCCGTTCCCAGCCATTCTTCCACTTCCGTCAAAGCGCTGTTGCTTACAGACAAAATGACGTCGGCATATTCCGCACGACGCGAAACGCCGCTAAGCAAAGACACATCCACGGAAAAGCACCGCGGAATAAACCTTTCGCTTTCCTCATGCAACTGTGCAAAACGGGCAATTTTGAAATAGCGGAAATCGTTACGCAATCGGCAGTAACAATAAACGTACCACGCACCTTCTTTTAGAATCATGCTGTACGGTTCCACTACGCGCTTTGTAACGCCCTCTTTGCTGTGGTACTCGGCAGACACGGTAAAATTGTTTTCCAGCGCGTGTTGCAGTAAAGCAATTTTCCCCTGCAATCCTTCGAGAGAAGATCCGTCCACTATCAGTTTTTCCGAACTGCCGGTACTGTTGTTGTCCCTGTTAATGCCGGACAGTTTGTCGCTGACCGAACGCGTGACGGCGTCCTGCAAGGAAAAACTTTTTACGGCAAGCAAGGCGCGTTTGTACTCTTCCTTGGTAAAATATATGGAAGACAATCTGTAATTTTCAATGATACTCCAACCGCCGTTTCTTCCGTGGCGCACCATCAACGGAACGCCCGATTCGCTCAACACGTCAAGATAACGGTAAACTGTACGTTTGGAAATTTCGTACTTTTCCGCAAGTTGCTCGGCGGTACAAACGGAATTGGACAGCAATGTGGTCAAAATACCTACTATTACGGGAATCTGCATAATTTACCTCCTGTAATAAATTATAATAAATTGACAAACTGTTGTCAATATTAAGTGCAAATTTAAGCAAATAATTTTTTAAAGTTGACATACTGTCGCACATATAGTGTGTTAGAATTTAATCAGAAAGAAGGGAGGAAAACAAATGAACTGTCGCGAATACGATCTGGATAAAATAGCACGCAAACTGTTTGACGAAGGTGACAAAGTAAAGGCAAGCGAATTTTTTGCTCCCAGGGAGACATTGCTTAAAAAATTTCAAAAGAGAATGTCCGAAACAAGCGCACAGGCACAAAGGAGCAGCGCGCCCGTCTGCTGACTGCGTTACTGTCCTACGATAATGTTTTACTGTATTGCGCCATTAAGTCCAACCCCTGTTTTACGGCACAACTTGCAGTACATTTTACTCCTTTCAAAAAGCGTCCCGCAAAAGGGACGCTTTTTGTTACATACGGTTTTAATATTCAGTTTTTCCGACCGAAGCATCATCGTATCTGTATGAGTAATTAAAGGCAGTCAGCCTTTGACCTTGCTGCCGGCGCATCTTGTCAACACGTCAGAGCGGAAACGGTAGGTAAGTTTTTGTCTGCCGTTGTAAGTCGCCAGTCCTTCCTGCAACAGATTGTCTCCGAATTGTGCGGGGCTGAACACTTCTTTCCACATACCGTAGGCGAGCGAACCGGGTACAGTGTTTATTTCGTTGACGTACAGTTTGTCGGCGCTTGCAATAAAGTCCACTCTTATAACTCCGCTAAAACCCATTTCACGGTATATTTTTTCGGTAATCCGCTTAATTTCAGCGTCATAAACGTCAGTGACGTGCTTTTTGCCGTCCGCCATTCCTTTGCTTCCGTTCAGGTATTTGTCGGCAAAAGTCAGTATCTCATTTGCAGACAGAGGAAAGTTGGTTGCGCTTGTGACTATTTGTCCTTTTACCGTCATTGCGGAGCAGTTGATTTCCGTAAAATTTTCTATTGCCTTTTCCACAAGTACTCTGTTGTCAAACTGACGTGCGACGGAAATACAGTGTTCCAGTTGCTCGACGTCATGCGCTACGCCTATACCTATACTCGAACCAAGTGTCGACGGTTTGACAATCAACGGAAAACCCAGTTGCAACACTTTGTCAAGATTGTCGTCAGTAAGCAGAACTCCGTCCACGACGTTTATACCCAGCGATCGGAGAGTCAGTTTCGTAAGGTATTTGTCCATTGCGCTTCCGCAACACAGCACACCGCTTTCGGCATCGGGAATACCGCACAACTGCAACAGTCCCGCCACTGCGCCGTCTTCGCCGTTGACGCCGTGACAGCAATTTACGGCGCAGTCTATATGTATGCGCTTTTTGCCGATTTTGTTGCGTATTTCTATACAACGTTGCCCCAAAACAAAGGTAATACGGCTTGTAAACTTTTTGCCCGTATGTTGCTGAGGAGTTATCTCCGACACGAAAAAAGCATTGTTGTCACGGTCGAGATAGCACCCGATCACATTGTGGTTGACAAAATATCCCCGTGCAAGACAGGCTGTTATAACGGAAATGTCGTGTTCGCAACTTTTTCCGCCGTATACAATCAAAACGTTCATAATATCTCCTTACAATTTAGTGGCGTCCGTTGGTATGTCGTTCTGGAACAGCACGTATCTGACCTGACAGGGCAACTGTCCCACAAGAGTAACCGCTTCGCTAAGCGTATCGGCAAAAAGCGTCTTCCCCTTTACACTGCTTACTCCGCAGGCAATATCGTTTCCGTTTATTCCCGTAACGATAACGTATTCGCAACACCCGCCCAAGAGTTTGCCGCATTCTACGTTCAACCTGCTTTGATCTTTGCCGCCTTCCACTATTCCCTGACTTATGGCAACTTTGTTGCCTTCGAGCAACTCAAGGGTTTTGCAGCAACTTTCCACTCCTCTGATATTGGCGTTGTAGCAATCGTCTATGACTGTGAATTGCGGAGCGTGTATCACTTCCATACGGTGCGGTATCTGTTTTAGCGACGCCACCTTGCCCGTATAGTCTGCGATGTCGTGTCCGAGAAGACTGCACACCTGCAACGCGCATACAATATTTTCCACGCTTGCAAGACTTAACAACGGACTGCAAAAGGACACTTTTCTGTCGCCGTCAAAAACGTCGAACACTAATTTGTCACTGCCGTCCGTTCCGTTTACCGTAAAGCGCAGCCCGTCTTTTCCTGTAAAAACCTTACGGCATTTGCCCCTGTCGGCATAAGAATCTACAAAATCGCTGTAGCCGTTTATTACGCAAAAACCGTCGGGAGAAGTAAAGTCTATCACACTGCCCTTTTCATCGATTATTGCGTCTATACTTTTAAAAGTTTCCAGGTGCTGAGCGGTAATACCGCTTATAACGGATATGTCGGGAGATGCAATACGGCACAGCCTCGATATATCGCCTCTGTGTCTTGCGCCGAATTCCAGCACTATATATTGCGAACGACTGAAATCACCGTCGTTGATATAGCGCGCAATACCCATCGGAGTATTGTAACTGAAAGGCGTTGCATCGCAGCCCAGCAGTTGGCTGAGGATATTTTTGACGCTTGTCTTGCCGTAACTGCCTGTGACGGCAATCTTTACGGCAGGAGAATCTTTCAGTTTTGCCAGGGCGGATTTTAAGTACTTTGACGAAATTGCTTTTTCCACAGGAACACACACTAACGACGCGATTGCAGTAATGACGGGAAGGAATACCGCAACATAACAGACGCCCACTAATATACAAAGCACGCAGTACAGACACGTCTGTACCGACAGTAATCTGATAACCCGTGCGGTAAACTTCAACGGCTTGTTGCTTTTACGGTTGGCACGCGACGTCAGCACCGCAACGACGCACAGTAACAGGACGCACATCCCGTCGCCCGCATTTCTGTCTGCCAAAAACAACAACAGTAACGACGCTGTCTGAACAACGCACAGCAAGACAAAATACCCGCTTTTAAATATTTTAAAATAACTCTTGTCCGTGCGATAGGCACATTGCTGAAGATGCGACACCGCAGGCAGAGAACACAGCAACAGCGTGACGGTACCCGCGATTGTAAATATTGTCATCTTACTCCCCTTACAAAAGAATGGGCAACGGCAACAAATCTTCCGTCGCGCAAAAAGGCAAAGTGATCGCCGTCAAGCATTACCAGAGCGCTGTCGGCAACCAGTTTGCAGTAGCGTTTTGCCATCCACAACGGCGTTGCCTCATCCTTATTGCCAACCGTAACCAGCAACGGGCATTTGATTTTTAAAGCATATTTCGACACGTCGCTATTGACAACTTTTAAAAACGTGGAACGCATTTCGGGGGAAGCGTTGCGATAATCTTCGCTTCCGTAACGCTCCAGACAGCGAAACGGCAATATTCCGAGTGCGCACAACTTTTTTTTGAACTTGTATTCAGTTACCGACAGCCAACGTTTCAGGCTGAACCGTCTGAATCCGGCGGGGCCCGTAAACAGCATTGCCTTTACATACCGAGGATACTCTGCCGCAAGCACGGTTGCGACACGGCATCCGAAACTGTGCGCTATTACCGTAACTTTACCGCAATGCAGTTGTTCCAAATAATCGGCAACGTCGCGGGCATAATCTTCAATCGTCCAAGGTCTGTCAGGAGGAGGATTGCATCCAAACCCTCTGAAATCAGGAGTAAGACAGCGTACTCCCTTGAAAGTACTTGCCAATCCTTTAAATATGGTTCCGTCGCATCCCCAACCATGCAAAAAGAGAAGGACATCGCCCTTCTCTTCATTAGTACCCGTAGTATTATTCATTTCAACCCCTTATCGGAAACTGTTACAACGTCAACTGCATTGTGTAAGCGTCGCTGTGACCGTCTGAGTGACTGTAAAAGTTTTTGCGCAAAGCGGTAATTGCAAATCCCGTCTTGACGTACAGCGCAATTGCGGCAATATTGGAAACGTCCACTTCGAGACTGATTATCCCGGCTCCGCATTGTCTGCAGTAATCGACAAGCCACCGCATAAGCGCGAATGCTATTCCTTGCCGTCTGTAACGAGCGTCAACCGCAACATTGTTTATTTCCGCGCAGTCGCCTATCACACGCACTCCGGCAGTTGCCACCACATTGTCTTCTATACAATATGCAACATATGTCGAAAAGGTGTTTAAAAACTCCTGTCGGATGCAGCTTTCCGTCCATGCCTGTTCTCCCAGACAACTTCCTTCCAGTCGCGCAATGTCCGAAGCGTAACTTTCGTCAAGCACCTTTATCATTTGCGCAACTCCTCCGCCTGACTCTTACGAATGTACACGGGGGTAAGCTTGTCCGCAAACTGTCCCGTTTGCGCCTTGTGCAACGCAATCGCCACTTCCGCTTCGAGCAAGTAACAGTTTCCCATTATCTGACAGCCCTTTACGCGCTCATCGTCGTAAGCGATGAGACAGGGAGAAACAATACAGTCAAACCCGTCGTATTTGCCGTAATAGTAACCGTTGCCGGCGTCAATCACGGCTCCGCTGACATTTTTTCCGAACTGCATAGCGTTGAGAACGTTTATTTCGACGACGGGAATATCCAGCGCGCACTGATACCCTTTGACGGCGGAAATACCTATTCTGATACCGGTAAAACTGCCGGGTCCTACTGCACAGGCAATGCAATCCAGATCTTGCAGGACAAGTCCCGCCTTGTGCAAAGTGGAGTCCACACAGTCGCACAGCCTTTCAAGGTGATGGGTGCCGTTGTTGAGGACAGTGCCGTCGGTAACTTTGCCGTTGCTGACCGCCGCCACTATAAGGTCTTTTGTCGTTGTGTCTATAATCAGTATATTCATCGTTTTATTTCTATCTCCCTTTCGTTGTCGCCCAGTTTTGTAACGGTTACGGTAATTACCTTTGAGGGCAAAAGACGGGCAACATTTTCACTCCACTCTATAAGAGCAACGGCGTCCGGAACGCTGAACAATTCGTCCAGCCCGAGGATGGCAACTTCTTCGCAGTCGTCTATACGGTAAAAGTCGAAGTGATTGAGTGTCAACCGTCCGCCGTAAGAATTGTGCAAAGTAAACGTGGGACTTGTCACAACGTCATCCACGCCTAAACTACGCGCCACACCTTTGGCAAAATGCGTCTTGCCCGCACCCAGATCGCCCTTTAACAGCACAGTCTCACCGCCGTGCAATGTTTCGGCAAACTTTTCCGCAATGTCCATTGTCTGTTCAACGCTGTGGGAAATGTATTTCATTGTTACTCCTTCTGCTGAATATAAGTCAAATGACGTGATTTACATATTACTATGTGTGAAATAGTATATTAAAAACCGTAAATAATTCGCATTACGGTTATATTTTACAACTAAATACGACAATTGGCAAGCAACTGACCGCTAATGCTGAAACAGAGAACATGCACCACGGCAATGCTGCGCCGATACGTCAATACCGTATTGTACGCAGGACAATCTGTCTGTATTATTTGAACGTAAAGGCAAAACACAACGTACCGTCAGACGTCCATGCCATCTGTCTGCAGGCAAAAGATAAAGTACCTACGTTAGTAAACGCAATTTCATATGCGCCGCAAAAGCGCGGCCGTCCCTCACATTAAAGATTGATGCAGTCGGCTACAAGCCCCAGTCCGCCTGCAATTTAAACTTGCGAACAAATCATCGCCGCACGGTTGACACGCCCCACCGCTTGCATGAGCGCACATCAAGACTTCCGCAGAAGGAACTGCTTACTTGCAGTTTAACGCTGATACTGTCTGAAAACCTTAGCCGTACGGTTTGTACAGTCGGGCATATAATAACCATACCCATCGGCACTGCACTCAAATCACAACCGTAACTACACGGCAAACAATTTTCTTTGTACGCAGAAGAAGCCGATTCGATCTTTTGCCGTTAGTACCGCAATAAGACTTAACTTCGCAACAAACAACATGCGCCCGAAAAATTCGGGCGCATATTGTCAAACCAACTATTTCAAGGAAAACTTATATACACAAAATACGACGGAACAAACGGTAATTATTTGTTGTCCGTGCAATCGACGCCTGTGGCATCGGACTTGTTGTCGCCGTTGTCCGCGTCGGAAGGTTTCTGATGTACCTTGCCGTTCCAGTGCAAAGCCTTTGACAACGGTTTATAAACGAGATAGGTCAGCACACCGCTCAGAACGCAACGCAGAATGTTAAAGGGAGCGACCGCCAATGGCAGGTAGTAAGTAAGGAAATTGTCGCCGTTTACGTTGGGATACAACGCCTGCACCATTCCCACAATGGCTTCCATGCCGAAACTCTTGGTATAGAAAGGAATGAGCACAAACGCATTTGCAAGAACAGATACGACAACTGCGCTTGCCGTTCCCACTGCAAGCCCCGCTATTGCACTTTTCTTGGAGCGGAATTTGCTGTAAATTATAGCCGCAGGAACGACGAATGCAATACCTACAAGTATATCCGCCAACTCGCCTACGTTCGCGGTAGATGACAGTCCGAACAGCATTTTAAGACAACATTTAAGCACGATTATTACCGCACCCGCCACAGGACCGAGGGCAAATCCGCCCAGCAATGCCGGCAAATCGGAAATCTGGAAATCCAACCACGAAGGGAAGATAAAAGGCAGCGGGAACTTTACAAAAAGATAAAGTATAAGTGAAATCGCCGTCAGAATGGCAATTACCGTAATACTGCCCACTGAAAAGAAAGGCTGCCTTTCGTTTGCGGTTACGGGTGATTTGTTTTGTTTCATGATACTCTCCTTTATTCTTGTGAGTACAAGAAAAAGAAAATGCCCCGAAAAAATCGGGGCAAAATGACACGGTTCAAACGCCTTGTAAAGGCAAGACTGTATCATTACGATTCTTTTCCCATCCAGACTGTACTGTCGGTGCAGGAATTTCACCTGCTCGGCAACCCAAAGGTTGTTCATAGACTTTAACTATCGGTGTGGAATTGCACCACGCCCCAAAGAATGTAAATATTAAATTTCGGTCGGTTGTTCCAACCGCCTATATGATAGCACAACAGTCATTCAATTGCAACAATTTTAACGCTGTTTTTAATTAAAAATGCCGTCAGTCTTCCGCACCTTCCACTATTGCAATACCGTTGCTTGTTCCGATACGGGAAGCGCCGTTTGCAATCATGTCCATCGCGTCTTTGTAGGTACGAACTCCGCCGCTCGCTTTAACTTTCAGTCCGTGTTCGGCGACGACGGAATTCATGAGCGCTACATCGGCAGCCTTTGCTCCGCCCGAACCGAAACCTGTGCTTGTCTTTACGAATGTGGCCTTGGCGTTTACGGACGCTTCGCATGCCTTGACAATCTGTTTGTCGTTGAGGTTGCACGTTTCCAGAATGACCTTGACGGTTTTTCCTGCCGCTGCCTTAACAACCGAGGCGATTTCCTTTTCCACCTTTTTCCATTCGTTGCCTTTAGCCCATGACTGATTTAAAACCATATCTATTTCCGTTGCGCCGTTCTTTATAGCGTTTTTGGTCTCGAAAACTTTAGTTGCCGTCGTGTTTTCCCCGAGAGGGAATCCTATAACGGTGCAAATTTTTACATTCGAACCTTCGAGCAACTTGGCGCAAGCCTTTACATAGTCTGGCTGAACGCAAACGGACGCAAAACTGTATTTTAACGCTTCTTCGCACAGTTGACGTATCTGGCTTTTCTTGGCAGGTTTCAGCAGAGTGTGGTCTATCATACCTGCAATTTCACTTTTCTTCATATCTTCAGTACCTCCCGATACAATAAAATTCCCGTTTATTATACCATTTAAACGCCGTGTAGTCAATACCCTTTACGACTTACGTTTAAGTTGAGACAGATCGACGGTAAGCACCTCTTCGTCTTCGTAAACATACTGTTCCGTTTTGTTACGACGAGCCTTTTTTAAGTGTCTGACAAATACGTAAGTCAGATAGGCAAGACATACGGCAAGCAAAGTTGCACACACGGTAACAAGCGGTAAAATCTGTTGCATGTCACTCACCTCCCGCTAAACAGTACAACAGCGTCACTGTAACAAATTGTAAAATAAATGTATAAAAAGTCTACAATTACCTAAACTACCACAGAACAAACAAAAGGAGAAATGCTATGAAGAAAATACTTATGATGTTTGCGCTGATAGCGATGTTTACGCTTCTGACGCCTGTAATGGCAAATGCGGGGGAAAATATAGAGACACTCATAAACAACATCGAACACGTTAAAAAGGCACAGGTACTGCAATACGGCAAGTTGTGCGTTGTAGCGATAGACACCGAAAACGTCACGACAAAGTCTCAATACGCACAACTCAAACAGCAAATTGCCGAAACTGTAAAAAAGGAAACGGACGCAGAACATATAGTGGTCACTAACAATGTGCGCGTTTACCGTGAAATAGAAAAAATAAATCAGATGCCTGAAGAAGAAAAACAGCAGCACATAGAAAAGTTGCTGGACAGACTGAGCAGAATACCCGCTCCTTTGCCCTATCTTCCTACGGAAATGCTGCCTCTGCCCCATATACTTCCGGAAATAGAACTGTAAAAAAACTTAGTTTGCCAAACGTCACCTATTCGTAAGTGAACGAATAGAAAAAAACGCTTTATCTTTTCGCCCGTGCGCTTTGCAAGGCAAATTGAGATAAAGCGTTTTTTTGTATCACGTGGTATAATTTTCAGATACCATTCAACTGAAAATCAAAGCGAAAGTATTTTTTCCACTGCTTTTACGACGATTTTGAAGGACTGTTCTTCGAACGGACTGTACAAGTCGCAGTCTTTAAGCAATTCTACAAACGACTTGGTGCAACCGAGACTTACAAACTTGACATATTTGTCAAATGTAGACTTGTAATCCTGTTGCGACAGCGCAAGGAACTGCAATGCCGTAAACTGCGCAAGGCAGTAATCGATGTAATAGAAGGGACTTTCGTAAATGTGCGCCTGGCGTTGCCATCTTCTGCCCTTTTCGATTCCCGGCAAACCTTCGGTACTCATATAAGGAATAAATTCCTTTTCCATCATGTTGAACATTTCGTTGCGCTGAGAAGGAGTCATTCCCGGATTGTCGTAGCAATTTTGCTGGAAGTAATCGACAATCGTACCGTAGGGAATAAATGTAACGGCGCTTCCGATGTGGTAGAACTTGTAGGCCTCCGTTTTGTCCTTGAAAAATTTGTCCAGCCAAGGATAAGCAAGAAATTCCATAGACATAGAGTGAACTTCCGCCGTTTCCATTGAAATGGATGACAGGAAACTGCTGTCAATGTCAAATTCCTTGTAAGCCTCGAAGGCGTGTCCGAACTCGTGAGTCAGCACGTCAATGTCCCCCGCCGAACCGTTGAAGTTGGACAGTATAAAGGGCAATCTGTACTTGGGCAATGTCGTGCAGTAACCGCCGCCCCACTTGCCTTCGCGGCTCATATAGTCGAAACATTCCGAATCCACCATCATGTCGAAAATCTTGCCCGTTTCAGGAGACATTTCGTTGTACATTTCAGAGGCTTTGCGGAATATTTCCTCCGCACTTCCGTACGGTTTGGGTTCTTCCTCGGTAAATACGTTGAAGTCGTAAAGGTACTGCTTGTCCCAGCCCATCTTTTCGGCGACTTTATTTCTGATCTTGACTGTAAGAGGAACAATGTATTTCTTTACGTTAGCACGGAATTTGGCTATATCCTGCTTGTCGTAGCAGTTGCGCTGCATCATCATGTATCCCAAGGGAGAGAAGTTGTCAAACCCCATCTTACGTCCCATACGGGTGCGAATTTCCACCAGTTTGTCGTAAATTTCATCCAACTGAGCGCCCTTTTCCACCAGCACTTCGCCCAACTTGACGTAAGCCTGTTTGCGAATTTCTCTGTCAGGAGAGGAATAGTATTTGGCAAGTCCGCTGAGAGGAAGTTTTTCACCGTTAAAATCCACCACGACGTTGCTCATAAGATTGGTATAGGCGGTCACGAGTTTGTTTTGTTCCACCTTGTCTTCAACAATCAGAGGACTGTTGCTGTCCGCCTGTAACTGAAGATTCTTAAACATTACAAGAGGGAATACTTTTTCCAACTCCGCACGGAATTTGCCGTTGAGATAGCACTTGGCAATTTCCGCACTGTAAACGGTTATTTCCGGCACTATTTCGTCGAGGTGATCTTTTTCCTTGGCAAAAAATTCGTCGCGCGTATCTTGCGTAAAACGTATTTCCGCAAGGCTTATATTTGTGTAAAGATCCAGACAGAACTGTTTGTACCGTTGATGTACCTTTAAAAACTCTCCTACTGACGATGCGCTGTCAAAGTCGTGCTTGAATTTTTTGAGTGACGTTATTACCTCTTCTTTGTCCGGTCTTTCATACTTCAACTGAGAAACCTTTACCATAAAACTATTCTCCTTTATAACTTAATTGTTCGATACGTTTGACAAATTGCGAAACAACTTCGGTGTAGCGCGCGCTGTCCGTATAAAAACTGCATGCGTGTCTCGCCGCGGGAAATTCCACAAGTTTGCTTTCCGGATTGCGCAGAACCGCCGCCATAGAACGACTGTGATACGGAGGTATAAAGTCGTCCGCCTGACCGTGTATAAGCAAAATGGGTATATCGGTTTTCTTCACTGCGTCTATCGGATTGACCTTATAAAGGTCGTAGCCGTATTTTCTTCCGTACAACGAGGTAAGCCTGCACAAGAAACTTACCGGATATGGCGTCTTTTTCTTCATCAGATCGTAATACAATTTTTCGCTGTTGGAAAAAGGACAATCCGCCACTACCATGGCTATGTCCGATCTGACAGCCGTTTCCAGCAATACAGTTGCAGCCCCCATGGATTCGCCGTGCAAAGCGATGTAGCAATCCTGTCCGAACTGACTGCGTGCAAAATCGATTACCAGAGAAAGATCTTCCGACTCGCGCTGTCCCAGCGTATCGAATTCTCCTTCGGAATCACCGAAATATCTGCTGTTGTACATCACCACATTGTATCCCGACTTGACAAAAATCGTTGCGTATTTGTAAGAGTGCATGTAGTTGGCAGTATGTCCGTGCACTACTATTGCCACTTTTGCAGGCTTACTTTCCGTTGAATTCAATATGTAGATGCCGTTCAATGTAAGTCCGTCAGCAGTTTTTACCGTAAAAGGATGTCTGTCCCACTCCTTTTCCAGTTGGTCGAAATCCAGTCCCGTTTCCTTGATCTGCTGTCCCCTCGAAGTTTCAAGACTGCGTTTTTTCGGTTTGATTATCTTTTTCAGCACACCGTAAGCGACAATGTTCGCTCCGACAATATAAAGTACAAGTAATACGGCAAGTACCGCCAAAACTATCTGTAATACCTGGTACCACAACATATTTGTTCAACCTCCGAAATTGTCTGTTATTTTTCCGCTTTCCCCCGACAGAGCGACTTCGTATATCTTTTGCGCGGCCTGTCGCGCCGTTATAAGAGGAACACCGAACCTCAGAGTAAACTCCGCTACGTCCTCGTCGGACAAATGCGACGTCATCTCTGTACGCACGATGGGCGGACACACACAATTGACGCATATGCCCGAATCGTTCAGTTCTTCATGCAAAGACAACGTAAGACCTACCGCGGCAAATTTACTCATGGAATAAACGCTTTCGCAAGCGGCGCCTTTAAGCCCCCACACGGAAGATATATTGACAATGCTTCCCTGCATACGCTTCAAAAACATTTTGCTTGCTTCACGGCAAACGGCAAACATCCCCTTGCAGTTGACGTTCATCACCTCGTCGTACTGACTGTCCGTAACATCCTGTATCTGACTGTACAGCGCAACTCCGGCATTGTTTACCACAACGTCCAGTTTTTTGTAAAAACGCTGTATTTCGGCAAACATTTTTTCCACTTGCGCCGTGTCCGAAACGTCTGCGCGCAGAAGATGCGCGTCATACCCCCTCTGTACCAGACTGTCCTGCAACAGACGGGCGTTCTGCTCCGATTTGTTGTAATTTATCAGTACGGTGAAGCCGTTTTCCGCAAACACCCTTGCCGTTTCCGCGCCTATACCTCGTGACGCTCCCGTAATAAGAACAATTTTCATTTTTACATTATACAATATTTTTTGTTACGTTGTAAACAGTTTTTAAAAATTTACTGCAACTGCAGGGATAATTGCTCCCACTCCTCCATTGCCTTTTGATACTTTTGTTCCAGTTGTTCCAACTGCTCCGCCGTTTGTCTGTAAAGATTGTAGTCGGCTGCCTGTTCCACAAGCAAGGCATTGAGTTTCTGTTCTTCGCGTTCCATTTCCACAAGGCTTTGTTCGACGGCTTTTAGTCGTGCTTTTAAATTTGTTTCCAACGCGCGCTGTTTGGGCGAACGGTATCCCTTCGTGACGACGGGCGTGACGTTGTTTGCCGATTCCGCCTGCTGTTTTTCCTTTCGGGACTGTTGAAGGTAACTGTCGTAGTTGCCGCTGTACTCAGTTATTCTGCCGTCCTGCAAAACGTCCACCTTGCCCGCTATTTTGTTGATAAAGTATCTGTCGTGAGACACAAACAGTATTGTGCCCTGATATTCCACAAGCGCGTTTTCCAGCGATTCTCTCGAAGACAAATCAAGGTGATTGGTAGGTTCGTCCAACACGAGAAAGTTGTTGTCTTTCGCCATAAGCATTGCAAGAGCAAGTCTTGCCCTTTCGCCTCCCGACAGATCGCCGACGTGCTTGTCAATGTCGTCCGCGCCGAGGCGTACCTTGGCAAGAAGCGAACGCACTTCCGTCTGACTCATACGCGTATTGTCAAACCACAATTGATCGAGAACTCTCAACTGCGGTTGCAAATTGAGGTTTTCCTGGTCGTAAAATCCCATTCGTACATTTGCGCCGAGCACTATTTTACCCTGTCCTGCGGCAAAGCCGCCCGCTATACGGCGAAGCAATGTGGACTTGCCCGTTCCGTTGAGTCCTATAAGCGCGACTTTTTCCCCTCGGGTTATGTGCAGATTAAGCGAGTCAAGTACCGTACGTTTGTCGAAAGTTACGCTGAAATCCTTGACCGTCAGAACGTCTTTTACCGGCTGTACGGTAAATTCGAAACGGAACAGCGGCGGCAACGCGTCCTTTGCAACCAACTTTACGGGCTGAATTTTTTCCAACTGTTTTTCGCGTGATTTCGCCATATTGGCAGTAGACGCACGCACCTTGTTTCGCGCAATATAATCGGTCAGTTTGTCTATTTCTTTCTGTTGCTTGTCAGCCTGTTTCTGCAGTGTGGAACGGCGCAAATCCTTTTGTCGGACAAACGATGTGTAGTTGCCGTTGTAGCAGTACAGACCGTCGTTTGCATCCCAAATTTTGTTGCACAGTCTGTCGAGAAAGAATCTGTCGTGCGAAACTACCACGAAAGCGCATTTGCTCTGACTTAAAAAATCTTCCAACCAGTCCAACGTCTTGTAGTCAAGGTGATTGGTAGGTTCGTCCAACACCATGAGGTCGGGACGAGACAACAGCAGTTTGCACAATGCGACCTTGGTCTTTTCGCCACCCGACAAAGTGTCCACCACACTGTCCGTAAATGAGCCCAGCCCCATTCCGTTGATGACGGTCGCCACCTTTACGTCCACGTCGTACGCCTCGCAGGCGTTGGCGACATCCAGCAACCGTTGATATTTTTGCGACAGCACATCGTACTCGCGCCAGACGGCGGAAGACAACTGCCGACTGACGTCGTGAATGTCCGAAAGTACTTTCTTGCAGTCGTCAAAGACCGAAGACAGTTCTTCGTAAACGGTTCGGGAGGAAACTAAGTCGGCATTTTGTTTCAGGTATCCTATCGTACTGTTGTTTTTTCTGTACAACTCACCCTCTGCCAGTCGGTACACTCCGCACATACAGTTGAGCAAAGTGCTTTTGCCTATTCCGTTGTCGCCGACAAGCCCTATTCTGTCCCCTTCGTTTATTTCTAAATTGACATTGCTGAAAACGGGATGAAGATTGTCTCCGTAATGAAAAACGGCGTTTTTTAATTGAAGTAACATTGTGACTCCGAAAATGAAACAGCCTGCGCATCACAAAACAGATACGCAGGCTTCGATTTATCAAGCATTACGTGCCGACCTGCGTTTTTTATCTCGGGGCAAACGTATTGCAAACAGTCTGTAAGATATAGTAGTCAAAGGCCATATAGCCACCAGTTCCAGTGCAAGCAACAACCATTCGGCAAGCGAAAGGTCGGTGTCGTAGTGCCAGAAATCGGGGAAAAGCACTATAGCAAACACCACAACCACAGCAACGATTGCGAACATAACGCCGCGCCACAGATTGAAGGGTTTGCATGCCTGGAACAGCGATGACAGTCCCCCTGCCGTGTAGGTAAGTGCAATAAGCGTGGACAATGCGGTAAGCGACATATCGGGCATTAACGTTTCACGCATTACGTAAAGGGACACCGTTCCTATAATAAACGTCAATGCACTGGGGGCTGCACGCCTCATCACGTTGGCAAGGAAGTTTCCCTTGATGATCTCGTGATTGGGTTGCAATGCCAGCAGCGTTGTGGGAATTCCCACTATCACCGTTTCCAAAAGCATTATCTGTATACTTTCGAAGGGAGTTGTCATCACAAGATTGAATGCAAGATTGCACACAATCAGCATCAGATTTATAAAGATGATGTAAATCGTCTTCATAAAATACATCGACGTCGCGCTCTGAATATTGTTTACGACCCTTCTGCCCTCCGCTACAACGTCTTTAAGTGCGGAAAAACTGTCGTTCATAAGTATCAGGTGCGCCACGTTTCTTGCGGCGTCGCTACCGCCGGCAAGGCTTATAGAACAGTCTGACTGTTTCATCGCAAGTATATCGTTTACGCCGTCACCGGTCATTGCAACGGTCTTGCCGCTGTTTTTAAGCGCTTTGACAAGCAACGCTTTCTGATCGGGACTTACACGACCGAACACCGTGTATTCGCAGGCACATTCCAGCACCTCTTTGTCGCTCATTCCCTCAAGGCTGATGTAACGGTTTGCATTGGGCACTCCCACTCTGCCCGCTATAAACGACACAGTCATAGGGTTGTCGCCGCTGATGACTTTTACTTCCACGTTGTTGCCTTTAAACCATTTTATTGTCTGTTCGGCGTCGGAACGTATTGTATCTTCGATTACTATTACCGCAATGGGACGGCGAACGGAGGGTAGTTTACCGTCTTCCGAAACGCCGGTGGAAGAATGAGCCAACAGAAGCACACGCAATCCCTGCTCGGCATATTTTGCCACAAGGTCGTTGACTCTTGAATTGCTGTTGCGCAAAACGAATTCGGGCGCGCCGAGAAAATACGTACCGTTTCCCTTGAATGCGACAGCAGACATCTTTCGCGTGCTGTTGAAGGGAAGAGTCATTACGCTTTCGAGAACGGGATTTCTCGGAGAACCGAAATACTTTTTAAGCGCTTTTCCCGTCATGTTGCCTTCCTTTAAAGCACTGTTCATACTGCCCATTATTTCCTTTAAAGTCAGGCTGTTGTTTCCGGTGCGCAGATCGACGGTTTCCACCACACGCATTGTGCCGTCGGTGATTGTACCCGTCTTGTCAAGACACAGGCAGTCGACGCGTGCAAGCATTTCTATACAATAGAGTTCCTGCACCATTGTCTTGCGTCTGGCAAGTTTTACGAAAGATACCGCCAAAGCGACGCTTGTAAGCAGGAAAGGCCCCGCAGGTATCATTGAAATTATCGATCCTGCCGTTTTGTTCAAGGTGGCTATAAACACATCCTGTCCCGACGGCGGATTGGCTGTAAATGCCTTGTAATTTATCGTCCACAGACACACTGCCGTGGGAATAATGATTATTGCAACAAAAACCAGAACGCTTTTCAGCGCGCGAAGTATCTGCGAATTGGGCTTGCGGTATTTGCGTGCCTGCCCGGTAAGACTGGCAATGTAGTTAAATTTGCCCACCTTGTCCACTTTGGCACTGCATTTGCCCGACACGACAAAACTTCCCGCAAACAACGTATCTCCCGGGCGTTTGGTAACGCCTTCACTTTCGCCGGTGAGAATGGACTCGTTTACTTCCACCATACCTTCCGCCACAATGCTGTCGGCACTTATCTGCGCGCCGTTTTCCACAATGATTATGTCATCAAGCACCAGTTCGTCCACGCCTATTTCCCTGCGTTCGCCGTCACGCACAACAGTCACGTGAGGCACGGTGACGAGATTAAGTTTGTCCAGCGTCTTTTTAGCCTTTATTTCCTGAATGATTGCAATTGCCGTATTGACGACTATTATCAGTATAAACATACTGTTGCTGAACTGTCCGTAGGCAATCAGTACAGAGGCTATCAGAATGTAAATGATGTTGAAAAACGTAAAAATGTTGCCCAACACTATGCGTGCGATACTCTTGCCTTTTTTGGTAGTATCGACGTTGACGTATCCTTCTTCCGTACGCTGTTCGACCTGAAGAGCGGTCAGCCCTTGATTAAAGGGCACGTCAAAACGTTCCGCTAACGAAATGTCCGGAACGTTGCGCAACTTCTTTTTATTCAACGCACCTTGCCCGTTGTTTTCGAGGCTGTCGTCTTTGTTGTCGGGTAACTGTTCTTTTTTCAATCTATTTTCACCAATTCTCCGTTTTCCTTAAATTCGTATATTGCGTCGAATCCCTGTTCGCGCAACTGTTTAAGTTGGAATGCGAAGTTTTTAATACGTTTTACGACGGATACTTCCGTTCCGTTTTCACGGTGATGCTGAGCGTAGTCCATTATGTCGCAATACTGTTTGTCGGTACATTTTTTAGGTATGACAAGCGCCGTTGCATGGCGTTTCTCGCCTATCTTGACCCCTCTTTCCGACAACAACAGTACAATGCGTTCGAATCCGATGGAAAATCCGCATGCAGGCACTTTGGTACCGGTAATTTTTCCTATCATTTCGTCGTAACGTCCGCCGCCGCCTGCCGAAATGTCAAGTCCGTCCAGACTTATTTCATAAATGGTACCGGTGTAGTAGCCCATACCTCTTACCAACGTAACGTCGAATACTACCCTGCCGTTGGAAACCGTGTTGTTGACGACTGCAATTATCTGTCTGAGATTGTCGGCTACCGCCGAAGGCAACGTTTCACCCAGTTCGTTTATCGCGCTTTGCAACGGGTTGTCACTGTTTATTATGCGATTGAGCATATCCACAAAAGCAACCGATTTGCCGGGAGCAATCTCCTCGATTTCCTGCATTACGTCGCCTATACCGATTTTGTCCAGTTTGTCCAGTATAATAAACACCTTGTCGTGCAATTCCTTTTCAAACCCGCACTTTTCGGCAATTGCGGTGAGCAGACGTCTGTCGCTGATCTTGACGGTCACTCCGTTGAACCCGAGGTTTTTGAGTGCCTGCATCGTCGCCACTATCAAATCTATTTCCGCGATGTTGCTCTCTTCGCCCAGAATGTCGATGTCGCATTGCATAAACTGGCGGAAACGGCCTCTCTGCGGACGGTCGGCACGCCATACGTAATCCATCTGCATTGCCTTGAATACCGACGGCAACTGTCCCTGATTGTTGGCAAAAAATCTTGCCAACGGTACGGTAAGGTCGTAGCGCAGACCGAGGTCGCACTGCTGGCCGTCTGTGGCTTTTTCCAGTTTTTCCCCGCGCTTCAATATTTTGTATATCAACTTTTCGTTGTCGCCGCCCTGCTTGGAACACAAAAGTTCGATGTTTTCGACGCTGGGCGTGGCGATACGGCTGAATCCGTATTTTTCATATGTGTTCTGAATAATTTCAAGTACCTTTTGTCTGAATCGGAATTCCTCAGGCAAAAAGTCTCTCATTCCCTTTGTGGGGGTTTTAGCAAACATTCTCCGTACCTCGTTAAAGTTTGATTACAGTAATTTGTTTTTAAATAATGTATTTGTCGCTGTCGGCAACGGCTTCGGCAAGTTCCTTGGCTTTCTGCTCGTAGCCCTTTCTGCCGAACAGGGCGTAAGTTGCGTTTTTGCCCTCTTCAACTCCCGGTTGATCGTAAGTGTTGATGTTGAGCATCGCTCCGCAGTAAGCGGTCTGCATCTGGAACAGGTAAAGCAATGCGCCCAGATTAAATTCGTCCACCTTGTCGAGCACTATGGTGTAGTTGCTTCTCTTCTGCTTGGTAAGAGCGTATCTTGTGGCGTACAGTTCCTTTGCCATAAGATCGTTTAATGTGTTTCCGCTGAGGAAACTTACGTTGGGCAACTGTTCGAGTCCGCCGGGAATTACGTATTTACTGCGGAAGTTTTCCACTTCGATAAATGTGATCACCTTGTCGAAGGGTCCTTCGGCGTACAACTGTACCTGACTGTGCTGATCGGTTACGCCCAGCGCTTTTACGGGAGTCTGTCCGACGTTTACCGTATTGCCGTCGTTGTCCACTGCCTTGCCCAGCGATTCCGCCCACAACTGGCAGTACCAGTCCGCTATATATTTGAGACTGTCGGCGTACGGCATCATAACGGAAATGTTTTTACCTTTTTTCATGGAAAGGTATTGCAACAGCGCGCTCATCAATGCGGGATTTGAATAAACATTTGGAGTGCGGCACAACTGATCCATGTATTTCGCGCCCTCCAGCATTTTCGCGATGTCGATACCTACCACTGCGGCAGGCAACAATCCTACGGGGCACAGTTCGCTGAAACGTCCGCCCACGCCTTCGGGAATATAAAATGTGTCGTAGCCCTGTTCTTTGGCAAGACCTATCAAAGAACCTTTACTGCTGCTTGTGGTGGCAATTATGTGTTTGTTTGCCTTGTCGCCCAGACGTTTTTTCAACAGGTCGTTTATGATGAGATACTGACTCATGGTTTCGCTTGTTGCGCCCGACTTGGTGATTACGTTAAACACAGTATTTTCCACGTCGATTATATCGAACAATGCGCTCATGCGTTCGGGGTCAACGTTGTCCAGTACGTAGAAACGGGGACCGTTGCGCTTTTCTCTGGGAAGTTCGTTGTAGTACAGATGTTTCAACGCCTGAAACACCGCAATTGGACCCAGAGCGGAACCGCCTATACCCAGCACTACGAAAGCGTCGAAATTGCGTATTTCTTGCGCTTTTTTGACGATTGAGCGAACGACTTCATCCTGATCGTACGGGCTGTCCATCCAACCCTGCATATCGTTGCCTCTGCCCTCTTCCACCTTGGCAAATGCGGCTGCGGCAAACTGTTCCGACTGCTTGAGTTCGTCGTCGCCGATACCCTTGTCGCCCAGAACGTGTTGCATCATATTGTTGTAATTTACTTTAACACTCATTGTCTTACCTCCGAAAAATTTCCGCCATACCTCATGCGGAACACAGACTTTAAGTATTTACTGTCCTGATAATTTTACCATACATTGCAATTATTGTGTACTGTTGGCAAACAAAAAAAGTGAAAATTATTGTTGAAACGCACCCTTTGCTGTGATATAATTACTTTAAACAACACAAGGAGCGCTATATGAAAAATCAATGGTATAAAAAAGCCTGTTTTTATCAGATATACCCGCGCAGTTTCTGCGACTCGAACGGCGACGGTATAGGAGATATTCCCGGCATTATTTCAAAGGTGGATTACCTTGCAAGTCTCAACATAGACGCAATCTGGTTCAGCCCGCTGTACTGCTCCCCCAACGCCGATTACGGTTACGACATCAGCGACTACAAAAACATCAATCCGGAATACGGCACGATGCAGGATTTCGACAGAATGGTCAAATTGCTGCATGCCCGCAATATAAAGGTAATAATGGATCTGGTGATAAATCACACCAGCGACAAACACAGGTGGTTCGAAGAAAGCCGAAAGAGTAAGGACAATCCCTACAGGAACTACTATATCTGGCGGGACGGACGGGGAAAAAACGGCAAAAAACCGCCCAACAACTGGACGAGTTTCTTTCTGGGCACCGCTTGGCAATACGACGAACTGACTGGACAGTGGTATCTGCACCTGTTTGACAAAAATCAGCCCGACCTCAACTACTTTAATCCTCGTGTATTGGAAGAGGTAAAAGACGTTCTCAATTTCTGGCTGAAAAAAGGTGTGGACGGTTTCCGTTGCGACGTCATTACACTGCTGTCCAAACGCGAAGGACTTCCCGACGGTAAAAAGCGCATTGCTCTGACGGGCAGGGAACACTACCTGAACGGACCGAAAATAGAATTTCTGCTCCGCCAACTTCAAGAGGACGTTCTCAGTAAATACGACGCCTTTACCGTGGGCGAAAGCGTAATGATAGACGTCGACACGGCGCTCAAATACACTTCTGGCGAAAATCCTTTGCTGGACACGGTGTTCGAGTTTGAACATATGAACGCCGACAACTATTTCGGTATAAAACAGTTTGTACGCAAATTTTCATTAAAGCGACTCAAAAAGACGATTGCAAAGTGGCAGGACGGACTATATAACAAGGCATGGAATACGCTGTATTGGGAAAATCACGATCAGGCGCGTATAGTAGGCAGATACTGTTCGGCAACCGAATACCGTGAAGAAGGGGCAAAGATGATGGGCACTATCCTGCTTACGCTCAGCGGAACGCCGTTTATTTACCAGGGGCAGGAAATCGGACAGACATCGGCAAAAATGCAGGATATAGAGATGTACCGCGACGTGGAATCCATACGCAGTTACAACACAATGCGAAAGATCTTCGGCAAAAAAGGAGCGATGAAACGCATTTCCTACTGTTCGCGCGACAACGCACGCACCCCCGTACAATGGGACAGCGGAGCAAACGGCGGATTTACCGCGGGAACTCCGTGGCTTGCGCTCAACCCCAACTATACCCAAATCAACGTAGCGCAACAGGAAAACGAGCAAAGCAGCGTACTCAACTACTACCGCAAACTTATACAACTTCGCAAGGAGCACGACGTATTCACATTCGGTACGTATCATGATCTTGCGCCCCTCAAAAGCAAACTGTGGATGTACAAACGCAGTTACAACGGCGACGAAATACTGGTGGTAAACAACTTTTCACTTAAACCGCAAAAAGTGCGTGCCGTCAAAGATGCGGAAAGATATACACTGCTTACTTCCAACTATCCCAACAGCGCGCAAACACCCGTTGCCCGCACTCTGCGCCCGTACGAAAGCGCGGTTTACATTCTAAAAGAACAGGAAAAACAAATTGACATACCAAAAGATGACGCGCTCACTACAGCAACGGTAACGGAAACCGAGCAGACGGAGCAGACGGTCTGAATGACAATAAAATTTAGCACAACGTGCAACAAAAAAACGCCGTATAAATGGCGTTTTTTTTACTTTGCAAATAATGATTGAAGATAACTGTCGGGAGGACTTTCCACGTAACACACTACCGACAATTCCGAACTGTCCACCGGATAAATGCGCACGTTGAGCGTACGCGTCTGCTGCGCGTAAACAACGCAGTTCAGCACCACCGTGTCTACGTAACCTTCTATACTGACGGTGACCGTTACTGTGTACCAATCGGTAATGGATTTGTCGTAACTGTTTTCGACACCGTCAAGACGTATCACCGGCGAATAACCGTTGTTGTCGGTATAAAAACCGCCATGGCTTTCCACCGTCACCAATGCGTTGTGTACTGCCCTGTCATTGATGTCGGTCACTATAACTCTTATGCTTTGCCCCTGTGACGCAGATACCGACAGGCTGTTGTCCAATATCTGTACAAACACAAGCAGCGCAACCATCACGCACATGGAAACTATAAAGTTTTTTACCGTAACTCTCATATTGATATTGTACGGCGCACATATGCGCAATATTACCTCAAACCGGCGTAAACATTCGGTTTTTAAATTTGCATTGCGTTTGCACTCGACACGTACCCGCCAGTGTTTAGACGCAAAAAAAACGGCAACGGTCGTACCGTTGCCGTAAAGAGTTTCGTCAGTCGTCCACTCCGTCGAGTATACGCTTGATCTTGTCCACCAGTTCGGTGTCGTCGTCGTTGTTCTGCGAACGGAGTTGTTCTATTTTTCTGATGAGATCGTCGTCGTTTTCCTGATCGGCGTCCACCTGCGTCTGAGCGGGTTGCTGAGGCTGTTCAATCGGTTGCGCGACTTCCTCGGTCTGCAGTGGAGTTTCTTCCGCAACCGCGGTTTCGACAGGTGACGTCTGTTCCGTCTGCTCCGCCTGTTCGGGCTCTGCACTTTCTTCAACCTGCGCAACCGCCGTTTCTTCCGCCTGCGTCTGAACGGGCGTTTCTGCGTGCTGTTCGGCAAACTGCTGTTCTTCCTTGCGCAGTTGTTCTATCTGACGGAGCAATTCCTGTGCTTCGTCCACAATGCTGTGAACGGACTCTTCCGGAGTAGTTTCGGGTGCGGCAACGCTTTCGGCATCCGTTTCCGTCTTCTTTGTTACAGCGGGAGCCTTTCTGGTCTTGGGCAATTTGATTTCTTCCACCTTGCCAAGGTCAATTGTAACGTCCACAAATCCCATGCTGGGTTCGTCCGCATTGTCGCATGCGTACACTTCCACACCGTTCTTGCGCAGGAAACTGTACAGATATACCATGTCGGCAGGTGCGCACACAATTGCCACTGCGTCGATGTCCATAGTAAAGACCGTAGTGACAACGTCTATCGCTATACGGTTGTCAAATACCTTAGCGCCTCTTTTCTTGATACGCATCGCACGGCATGTCTCAAATCCGTTCGCTTCGGCGTCTTGAAGAATTTCCTTGTGCTTCTTGTCGGACAATCCGTACAATTTACCGTATACCACATCACCTTCCGCTTTTACCTGTGACAGAACGTTTTCGTAGTGCAGGTATTCCAATGCACAATTGTCGACGTCGACAAACATGGCGATTCTTTTAGCGTTCATATAAAAAGCCTCCGAATTGTTTTATATTGATTTAAATATTGTACTCTATTTTACTTTGTTTGTCCATACTTTCTCTGGAAATAAAACAAATATTGTTGACACAAACCGGCGTCTTCGCCAAATTGCGACACAAAGTAACCTGCTATGTCACGGTCGCTGTGTCCCTGTTCGAAATAGTTGTGGTAAACCTTCTTTATCCAGGTATCGACGGGAAACACATCCTGTTTTTTAAGACCGAACAACAATACGCAGTCTGCAACCTTTGGACCTACCCCTTTAAAGGACAGCAACTGTCTGCGCGCCTCGTCGGTGTTCATCGTGCGCAGTTGTTCGAGGTCGTACCCGTCGTTTAGACGTTGCGCAGTGTCAAACAGATATTCCGCCCTGTATCCTGCGCCCAGTTCCTTGAACATCTCAACGCTTGCCTCCGCCATCTGACTTGCCGTAGGAAACGCGTAACCGAAATCGGTCTTGCTGCCCAATGCTTTGCACAGACGTTCCACTATCAACTGAATACGTTTGATATTGTTGTTTGCGGAGATTATAAAGGAAAACAACATTTCTTCCAGATCCTGATTGAGTATTCTTATTCCCTTGCCGTAATCCACCGCCTGTTTAAGTATTTCGCTTCTTGCGGACAATCTGTCGCAAACCGCCTTGTAATCGGTGTCGAGGTCGAAGAAATTGTAGAAATAATCCACATCGTCGGTATGTATTACAATTTCGTCCTTTACGTCAGACACGTTCGCGTGCTTGTCGCGAGAAAAAACATCGTAACTGCCGTCGTCATTCAATTTGTAGCGAAATATCTGACCGCATTCCAAAATATCCTTGGCGTTGAAGTTGTCAAAGTCCTTTAAAACTATACTTTTGTCTGTTGTGTAAATCATGCTGATCACCGTAGTAAAAAGGGGTTGCAGAATAGCAACCCCCGAAATTTATACCTGATTATTGAGCAACGGGATAAACGGAAACCTGTCTTCTGGTCTTATCCTTGCGTTCAAACTTTACAACGCCGTCGATGAGGGCGTACAAAGTGTCATCCTTGCCGATACCGACATTGTTGCCGGGATGGAAGTGTGTTCCGCGTTGTCTTACCAGAATGTTGCCCGCACGTGCGATCTGACCGTCTGCGCGCTTGGCTCCCAAACGTTTACTTTCGCTGTCTCTGCCGTTCTTCGTACTGCCCATACCTTTTTTGTGGGCGAACAGTTGCAACATTATAAACATTTCAAATTACCTCCAAATAAATGTAATCGGAATACTCTGTGTAGAAATCATTTAATCCGCACAGCATCGTGTTCAAAATCACGTCGGCGTCATGCCGCTGCCGGTGCGTAAGATTGTCGGGCAGAGTAAACTTGAGATATCCGATGTCAGGCTGACGCTCGTACTTTACGTTGATTGCCGCAACCTGCAACAATCCGAGCAAAGCCGACTGCACCAAAGTGGACAAACCGGCGCACACTATGTCTTCGCCTGCTTCGGCGTAATCCGTGTGACCTTTACACTCCACTTCCGTAACGGACATGTTGTTGTCTCTTGTTATCTTGATGTCTGTCATAATATCAGCCAAGTTTGATTGCAGTAACTTTCAACTTGGTATAAGGCTGTCTGTGGCCCTGACGCTTACGGATGTTCTTCTTAGCCTTGTAGGTAAAGATGTTGATCTTCTTTCCCTTGCCGTGTTGAACAACAACCGCTTCAACAGTTGCTTTTTTGGCTTCTTCACCGACAACTAATTTGTCCTGATCAGCAACCATAAGCACTTCAAGATTTACTGTGTCGTTTTCTTTGGCATTGAGAAGTTCCGTTTCGAAAACAAGACCTTCAGTAACCTTGTACTGTTTACCGCCTGTCAATACAATTGCGTACATTTTGCTTAACCTCCCGTATCAGAGACTCGCTATAAAGGGTGTTCCGAAGAAACTTAAATACCCTTTCTATGCGGCCGAAATATATATTACACTACATACAGTCTTTTGTCAAACGTTTAAAACAAAATTGCGCGGCGATTTGATTAAAAACACCCTGTGACGGCACATTTCAAAAAAACTCACACATTGTTTTCCGTAAAGTGACGAATATAAAAGCAAATAACGCCGATACTATACACAAAGGCTCAGACTTGCCTCATAAAACAAAGGAGGACTGAAAAAAATGGCACTTAAAGATCGTTGCAAAGAATATTACAGCAACTACGAAACATGCCGAAACGCATGGTTTGACGGAATCGCGGAGGATTACGATGAAGAAGACGAAGACGACAGAGACAATGACCGATGAAAATTGTGCCGAAACGGATCGCAAAGCGCTCAACGCATTGTACGGCAACGTTACAATGGCAAAGCATTCGGTGGAATCGCTATTGCCCTACGTAGAGGACAAAACTTTTAAGGGAATGTTACGCAAACAGGTCAACAAATACGACACTTTCATTTCCGACATCGAAAACGTTGCGGAAAAAAATCAGTGGGAAGTTACATCCTTAAAGTGGGCGCAGATGATGGCTGACGTTTCGATAAAAATCAAAATGGCAGTCAACAGCGGAAATACCAACGTCGCGAAAATGATGATGCAAGGTACTCTCAACGGAATCATTGACCTTTACGTGATGATGCGACACTGGGACAACATCGACAAAAAAATTACCGACGTCGCACAAAAACTGCTCAACTACCAGGAAGACAAACTGGACGAAATGAAACTGATGCTGTAACAAACTAACCGACAGAACGCAGTACTGCCTGAAACGGAAAAGACTGTCACGTTCTGTAATTCAGCACAAACGACCGATCGTTTGCCATATAATAAAAACGCACGCCCGTTCCTGCCGGAACGAGCGTGTGTCCGTTTAAAGTGGTTTAAACGAATAATTACTCGTAATTTACATTACGTTGAGAGGGGGAGAGCAGACGTACACCACTTTACGCCCAAGAGTCGGTATATTGTTGCCGTAATACAACTTGAATATTTCAGGGAGGGAATGTTGTATTCAGGCTGACAATCTTTCTTGCTGTTTGGCTGTGAAGAATTCTTCCGCTTCCTGTCTGAGTTGCTCGATAGCGTTGTTCAGAGTCTGTTCCGCTTTTTCTATTGTGTCGGACATTTTTTCCTGCAATTCGGCTACCTTTTGCTTCTCTTCCGCCGTCAGATTTTCTTCAAACCACTGTTCCAGTTCGGCAATCTTGTTTTCCATTGCGTCCAGTACCTGATTATAGAAATCGGCAAAGGTGTTTATTTCGCTGAAATCCAGTCCGGTAAATCCTTCCACCAGCGCCAGCGCTGCCTTCAACTGTGACTTGACGCTACTGTCAATTTCTTCTATTTCCTGTCTGTACAGATCGAGCGTTGCCTGAGCGTTTTCAACGTATTGATCCCACGCTTCTTTTTCGCTGTCGGTCATATTGGCATACATTCTGTCTACAACATAATTGACGCTTTCCACAACAGACTGACTGCCCTGATTCTTTACTTCTTCCACAAACTGAGTAAGTTTTTCACCTTCCAGTTGCAGTTGACGTCCGATTTCTTCTATCTGTTCGTCGGTAATTCCCGTCAGTTGCGCCAACTTTTCCGCCGCCTCGGCAATTGTCAGTATACTGCGGTGTGCCGCACGCAAAGCGGAATATCTCGTACCGTTGACAAGACTTACGGTAATATATGCACTGTCCAACGCTGTCTGCACTGCATTTTCATAGGTTGCCACCGCTGCGTCATAAACAGTTTCCGCTACCGCACGTATCATCGTGCTGTATTTTTCGTGAGCCTCTGACACAACCGCGGCAAGTTGCTCGTTTGTCATAGCCGCCGCTTCTTCAAGGTCAAGTGAGAAATCCGCAAGCATCGCTGCGTCTACAAGGCGCAACTTCGCAGAATCCATTGCCTGAATGTCGGCGTTGTCGGGGTAACGCTGTTTAAGCATTTCCAGACGTTTTTCGTACATAATATTGGCTGTTCTGGTAAGAGCAACTTCGAGGTCCGTCTTGTCGAACACCGGAAGGAATCCCGCTTCGATATGAGCGTAAATGCTGTCTTCGGTATTGTGATTTTTACCCGTAACGGTGACGCTTATCGTTGCGTCTTCCTTTACGTACTTGTATTCAACCGCAAGTTCGGCAATACGACGGGATGCGTCTTCTACACTAAGTCCTATTATACCTTTTTCGCCGTACAGCATTACCTGTGCATCTTCGTTTACCGCTTTGACGGACAAAACTTTATTGTCTGAATCCAGCACGAACTCCACCGACGGGTTTATGTCCACCACAACGTAACTTTCTGCCTGCGCTTCAGTCGGATTGCAACCTGTGGCTACCGCAAGAACGCTTAAAGACAAAATCACTACTGCCAAAATCATTGCTGTCTTTTTCATGGTATTATCTCCTTTTAAGTTCTCTGTGCCACTTGCTGCAACACTTTGAACGTATTTTCACCCATTAAACACGGCAAAATCAGGTTTTATTGGCAATTTCAGAAAATTTTTAAATTTTATTTGAGCCGACGCCACGCAAAACTTGAAATTTTACCTTCAAAAACAGGTAAATCGATTTCAACGCTGTGACATTTAACAAACGCTTTTAAAGATACGCCTTTATTTTTATTGCGCCCGAATCGGGCAATTACCGTCCGAAATACACTCATCGATGAAATAGAAGCGGAATGTGACGTCACCTCGCAACACAAACACAATTTTTACTTTTTACACCGAGTATTACGCAATTACCTCATAAAACGCAAATCGTACAGTTGCGATTTTTAAAGCAAAAAACAGCATAAAAAAAACGCCCGCATTTTTACAGCGGGCATTTGTTCAGTTGCTATAAAGCGATTTGCGCAATTGGTATTCTTTAACGACAAGTTGTGACATACTGCTTACGTAACTGTCGGCATTAGTCACCTGTTCGGCCGATTGCGACAAGGCAGACCATTCGTCGCTGAAACCGGCAAGCAATGTGGATACCGTAAGATCGATCAACGACTGCAATTCCGAGGATAAAGTGTCGGCAATATCCCACACGAACCGCTCGATTTTGTCCATAGCCTCACGCAATGATTGAAAATCCACCGCGGAATACAGCAGCCTGTCCGAAATATACTGAGTTTCGGTAGCGACAAGACCTGCCTTTTCCATAAACTGCAACTGAGCGTTAAACTCAGCGTACAATGCCTCAGTCTGTTCGTCCGCCTCGTTGCCGTAACTTATATATTGGGCGAGATCCCATCCGTCGTAAACTATCGTGAACAGTATTCCTTGCCGATAGGACAAATTGCGTTGCGAAATCGCGTCGTTTATTTCCTCCAAACGGAACATAGCCTGCTGACGAATTTCCAGCGTGTCGATGTAACTTTCCAGCAGATCGGCGGTATAGGCAAGAGATATTTTCGCTCTTTCAAATCCGCTCTGCACAAACTGCTTGGCAAGTTCGCCGAAATAATCGGTGCGCCGTGCCATTGCCGAAACAAGCGATTGCAAATCGTCTTGCACGTCGTCGGCAAATGTCTGAACGCGTTGTTTCAGTTCTTCGACGCTTTCGCGCACTGCGTCGACGGTAACTTGCGCAATGTCGGCAAGGGATGTTTCCACTTCGGCCTTTGCCGAGCGACATATTTCATCCGTTGCCTCATCCCCTCTGACGCTTACCGCGGAAATACTGATCTGTCCGTCGGCACGGTAGCCCAGTCGATAGGAAACGGTAGCAAGACGTCCCAATGCCTCTTCGATGTCGGTGTCTTCAATCGTCTGCCCTTCCTCTTTCAAAGCGTAAATTACCACTTCCGCGTCACGGTTTACCGCCGCTACGTTTACCACCTTGCCTTTACTGTCGGCGACTAATGAAAATTCGGGATTTATCTTCATGGAAACAAACGTATCGTTTTGCCTATAGCCTACGTTGGGAATTATTACCGCCAACGCCACAAATACGATCAAAAGGGAACATGCGACGGCAACCGCTCTGAACGTAAAGGAAAATCTGCCGTTGCGTTGTGTCTTTTCGGGTGCAACGGTCTGAGCGGTTTTTGCCTGTTTGGCAACTTTGATGGGCTCTTCCTTTACCCTTTGCGACATAGGAGGAACAACTTCATCGAATTCTTTATTGAGTTTTTTGAACAAATCTCTGTTTTTCAATTACTTTTCCTCCTTTTCAAGATATTCTCTGGTTTTTCTGACGGCATTTTTATAAGTCCAGGTCACTGTTCCCAGCGGTTTGCCTAAAAACTCCGCTATTTCACGGTGCTTGTAGCCGGAAACGACGTGCAAAAGTACTATCTGCAACTCTTCCTGACCGAGCACCTTTCGCATTGCGGAAATTACAGGTTTCCCCTCATCGGGTATAGAGTAACTTTTGCCCGCTTTCACCACCGCTTCGTCGGAAACTGTTTCACGTTTACTTTTACGCAGATAATTGTAGGACAGATTTTTGGCTATCTGCAACAACCACGCCGTAAAATTTGTGTCTTCCTTGTAGGTACTTATCTTCAATTTTACGTTAATGTAAGTGTCCTGCATTATCTCTTCCGCTACGGCAAAATTGCGCAATATGGAATAAACGTAAGAAAAGACTCCTCTTCGTGTGGCTTCGTACATTTCGGCAAATGCCTGTTCGTCGCCCTCTTTAATGCGTAACACACATTTATTTAGTTTAGCCCTGTTCACATTGCTCTCCCCCAATGTCGCTACACTGTAAATGTGTCAATAAATTGTCTGTTTGCAACTATTAAACACACGGTTTTTGATTTTTGTTGGAAAATTTAAAAAAAACAGTTTACCGAAATATAATCTGCTCTTTCGATGATTACAAAACCGATGTCTGTAATTACCGCAATTGCATTATAACACATATCGAAAAAAAACACATCCAAAGATACACGCTTTTGAAATTTTTACGCTTTGCAAGTCGGCGTATGTAAATGAAAAAGCCTTGCATTTTATTCTGCAAGGCTTTACTTTTAAACAGTATGAAATGAATGTCGGCTTAGTTTTCCCCGCCGTCGTTTATATACAGAACACCCAACGTGCTTTCGCCGCAGTGTGTTGTTATCGTACATCCGGCAGTCGTTTCGAGTATTTCGTTAAAGATACCTTTTTGCTTTACCATTTCCACAACCTGCTCCACAAGTTCGGGATCCATCTTGGTGTGTGTGACGAAACATCTGCGCTTGTCGGGATTGTCAAACTTTTCAAATGTGTCTTCAACGTATTTACGCAGACATCTCGCAAAACGGCCGATATACTTTTTGCCCACGCCCATTGCTCCGTCGTGCACTTCTATGCTCGGCTTTATTCCCAGCATATTTGCCCCCAGATAGGCAAGCGAAGAACATCTTCCGCCCTTGTACAAAAATTCGAGATTGTTCAGTATAAAGGATGCCTGAACTGCGGGTATGCGCTTTTTGACCTTGGTAAACACTTCTTCGGCGGTTGCGCCTTCCGCGACGAGATCGCAGGCGTAAAGCACCTGCAACGCCATACCCGTAGACAGACTTTCGGTGTTGACCACATAAACATTGTCAAACTGTTTGGACGCTTCGAGCGCGTTGTGGTAGGAAACGCTCATGGATTCCGACACGCAGAAATGCACTATTGCGTACCCATCGTCGGTAAACTGCTTGAAGAAATCGAAGTAATCCGCCTGACTGCGCGCGGCAGACTTGGGAAGTTTCTTAGTATCGGCGTAGTACTCGTAGATATCTTCAGGGGAAATGCTTACGCCGTCCACGAGATTTTTTTCGCCCAGCGAAACATACAAAGGCATTATCGTAACATCGTATTTTTGTTGCAGATCGACAGGAAGATCGCATGTGCTGTCTGCAGTAATTTTTGTTTTCATCAGGTATACTCCCACCCTTCACATTAGTATCGTGAAAAAATTATATCATACTCATATTTAAAAAACAACACTACGGGTCAAAAAAAATGCTTTCAGTTTATTTTACTGTTAGGCAACAGACTGTCAATGATGCCGACGCGTACGCGTTGCGCATTCCGCGACACAGTACATACGGCAATACATTAAATTCATGCCGAAGTTTGCACCCTTCAGAACGCATTATAATCTTTTACAGAATACGGCAATTAAATACGGAAATGACATCAGACATTCCCTCCCGTCGAGTCGCGCAAATATAACCGCATTCAATAATAGCAAAAGGCGACGTTTAGTCACCTAATTCCGTCAACAACGTACGGCAAATACAAACCGTGACCAAACGTCGGTTGTCTTACAGCGGACTTTAACCGCGTTCTTTGTTTATGTGAATGTCCACGTCTCCCATTACGGTAATATGTCCGTCGGCAATGAGCAAACCTCCGCAGTGATACATTGCATACACAGGCAATTTCAATTCTTTTAACGCGCGCTGTGTGCACTGTTGCTGTATTTCCGAATGAGTGTAATGCACTTCCAGATCAAATCCGTCAAGCAATCCTATGCCGTGATAAATTCCGTAACTGTCGTAATCTTCGTCGGGAGTTATGTGGTAACGTTCCAACTGAAACATTGCGCCCGCCGATACCCCCATCAACACGCCTTTGAAATTTTTTACTGCGTCGGTAATGCCTTTTTCAAGCAAACGTTGAGTTATCTTTTCGGGAAGTCCTCCCGTAAACAACAAAATGTCCGCACTGCTTATTTTCCTGCGCGAAGATTCTCCGTCATCGGTAAAAAAGTTCACCCACTTTATATTTTTTTCACTTATTCCGTATGCAAGGAATGGCGCAATTATATTGGGATACTTTTCGCCGTCTGGACCGTACAGTTTTTGCCAGTCGGCGTCACACGCCACCTCGTAATCTCTGTAAGCGTAAGGCACAATTGTGACTTTACATTCAGGTCTGATGTAGGGCGACAGATTTTTATATGCCCAGTCTTCGTGGAAATTGTAATAATTAAGCAATACGTTTACCATGACTTACCTCCGAAAATTTTACCTTTACGCACATAAATTTCAATCGCGCTTATGTATCTTGGTCTTTTAAAACGTAAATAAAATCGGCACTCCGATCGTAACTGATACAATACAAATAGCAACATTCAGACATTCGGTTGCCCGCTTGTTTTAGCGCAATCAACGATGTCTTTTCTACTTGCGTTTGAAATTGCGAGTTTTGTTTTTGCTTTCACGTTGTGTAAATTTGTGTGCACTTTTGCCTGCCGTCTTACCGTGAATACTCTTTGCCGACGCCCGTTCTTCACGCATCGGTCTTATAAGACAGTGTTCGCCCGATCCTATAAGATCGGTTCTTCCCGCTTCCGTAAGCGCGTCCTTTACTATACGGTAATTGGACTTTTTGCGGTACTGCATCAACGCCCTCTGCATCATTTTTTCCTTGGCTGTCTTCGGAACGTAAACAGGTTCCATCGTGTCAGGATCCAGTTCGGTGTAATACATACAGGTGGATTTTGTGGAAGGCGTGGGATAAAAGTCCTGTACCTGTTCGGGCATGTAGCCGATGGATTTAAGATAAAGCGCAAGGCTTATTGCGTCGTCGAGCGTACACCCCGGATGGGAAGAAATAAGATAAGGAACAAGATATTGTTTCTTTTTCAATCTTTCGTTTATTGCATCGAACCGCTTCTTGAAATCCAGATAAACGGAAAAAGAAGGCTTGTTCATCCTGCGCAAAACGTTGTCGGAAACGTGTTCGGGAGCAACCTTCAACTGTCCGCTGACGTGGTGTTCCGCAAGTTCGCGCAAAAATCTGTCCGTCTTGTCGTACATTATGTAGTCGAATCGTATTCCCGAACGGATGAAAACTTTCTTTACTCCTTCGAGACCTCGCAATGTACGCAAAAGGTCGATGTACTCGTCGTGCGAAACTTCCAGCGCGGGACATTTTTCCCAGCCTATACAATTGCGGTCGGTGCATACTCCTCGGTTCAGTTGCTTGGAACAAGCAGGGTTGCGGAAGTTTGCGGTAGGTCCGCCTACATCGTGAATGTAACCTTTAAAATCCTTTTCGGCAATGAGTTTCTGCGCTTCTGCCACAATGTTGTCTTTGCTGCGCTTCTGCACTATTCTTCCCTGGTGGTAAGTAATGGCGCAATAATTGCAATTGCCGAAACAGCCTCTTACTGATGTGAGAGAAAATTTTACTTCTTCTATTGCGGGCACTCCCTTTGTGTACATCGGGTGATATGTCCTTTCATACGGCAATGAGTAAACTTCGTCCATTTCCTTTTCCGTCAAAGGAAACTGCATTTTGTTCTGCACAATATATTTGTCGCCGTGTTTCTGTATTAGGGTGTGTCCCGCAAAGGCGTCGTTGTTACGGCACTGAATGTTAAAAGCCTTGACATATTCTTTCTTGTCCGATGATACGTTTTCGAAAGAGGGACAGAACAATGCCTCACCCTTTTCTATTTCACGTAGCAGTTTTTTCGAAAAATCTTTGTACTCGGCGCAGTAGCAAGTACCTCTTAAATCCCTGAGCCCTTTAAGAGGTATATCACGTTTCAATGAGTTGCACATTTCCTTTAACGTGCGTTCGCCCATTCCGTAAATCAGCAGGTCAGCACCTGAAGAAACAAGTATTCCGGGCAACACCTTGTCCGCCCAATAGTCGTAATGCGCAAACCGTCTTAAAGAGGCTTCGATACCGCCTATAACCACAGTACTGTCAGGGAAAAGCCGTTTGAGATTGTGACAGTACACGTCCACACATCTGTCGGGCCGTTTGCCCGTTTCGCCGCCCTCGCTGTAAACGTCTTTCGCGCGTCTCTTTTTTGCAACGGTGTAATTGTTGACCATGCTGTCCACGACACCGCTTGTCACAAAAAATCCGTAGCGCGGTTCACCGAACCGCATATAATCCGCGTCGCTTTGCGGTTGAGGCAAAATTGCTATTTTAAAGCCTTCGTGTTCTACAACCCTTGAAACTATTGCATGACCGAAAGAGGGATGATCGACATACGCCTCCCCTATCACATATACAATGTCAGCCTGACATCCCAGTTCCGCTTGCGTCACGGGTAAAAACATTTTGCACCGTCCTCCGTAATAGGGAAATTATATCACATCGCGCCCAACGGCACAACGTTTTAACGGACTTTTCTGCCTGATGCGGACATCAAAGAGACAATTACGGCAATGCCGTAAACAAACAGAGCACTGAAAACAAAACCCTGCCACGGCACAAAAAATCGTACCGCGTTTCCCAATGCGGAAAAATGCGCAAATCTCAAAAGCGCCAACGACGGCGCAGACGTAATAATCAGGATCAGCGTTGCCGTCAAAAGGTACTCCGTCATTGTCTTTACTGTCAATGCGAAATTGCTTATTCCGAGAGAACGTAAAATGCGACATTCTTCTCGCAGCGACTTTACGTCGCGCAGGAAAAACAGCAACACGGACAGAGCAAGCAAAGGAACAAAGGCAACGAGCAAAGCAGGTAAAACCGCATTGAGTACCGCAATGTCTTCAGTAGACCGATATTTTTCGGCGATATCGGTCAGCACAACGCCCTTTAAGCCTTGCAATTCGTCCGTCAATTGACGCAAAAATTGAAGGTCATTGCAGGAAAAACGTGCCGTATATATGTCGGCGTCTCCCATAAAATTAAACTCCGACTGCTTAAAAAACAGTTTGTACACAAACAAATCTTCTTGACCTGACACGAATTTTTGTGGTACGTCACTTAAATACGCACTTATTTTAAACTTAAAATCACTGTTCAGAAAATATTCGTTCGTCGACGGGTTCTCCACAACGGGCACCTTGTCAAAAGTTTCCTTGCCGTAAACGTAGTTTTGCAGCAATGCCTGAGCACTGTCGGCATCCGCGCCCGCATACAATGCAAGTTGTTTAAAATCTTTGTCGGACAGCACAATTATCTGCGCGTCGGCGCGTGTAACGATATCCGACGCTCCAACGCTTACCGTAGTTCTGTACTGCCTCCACAAAACATATTCGTCGGCTTTTTTTACGATGTCTGTAACCTCTGCAAATGTTGTGCCGTCGGTACCGTCCACTGTCACAGAGTAGTCGTATATGCTCCTATAAAAGTTCCTGTCCAGAAAGTCAAAATACACCGTGCACCCTTCAAACAAAATAAAGAATACCATTGCAAAGCACAAAAGCAATTGAGAAAAAATCGATCTTTTGCGTCTTAAAAACGCCACCGCTCCCAAACGGACGGAAAGCCCTTTTGTTTTCTTACTAAGTCTGACCAATGGCAATCTGCGCACACCGGGTTGTTTACCCTTACTGCAACGCACCGCGGACAATACTGCAATAAGCAACACGGCAAGTATATAAAGCACCACTACACGCCACACTGCGGGAAACGCCTTTGCAAGGGGCAGACTTCTACCCGTCAGCAAGTCGGGGCAAAATTTTAGTAAAATTTCCCCCACTGCAATACCCGCAGTCAAAGCGGGAGCAACAAGCGTAATCAACTGCACCGACAGCAACACGGTAAAATAATCCGTATCCGCTCCGAGTTTTTTCAATACTCCGACGTTACGCATATAACCGTCAGGCAACGATAAGAACGACAACAATAAAATTTCGCAACATAAAAGGAAGGACATGGCAAATATAAACCATCCTTCCATAAGAAAAAAGTTCTTATAATCGTAGGCGTTGCCTGCCGAAGGCGTCAAAGCGTAAGCGGACAAAAGCACACGCATACCGTAATACGCAAGTGTACTTCCGACAAACGCAACCGCACAGCACATTATAAAAAAGCCCTTGCTTTTTCCCATTTCACGCCAAGCAATTTTACATTTCATCGTTTACCTGCCGTTTGCTTTTCTGTTTGTCGAAAGTACGGCGACTCCGTCGGAAAGGGTCAGTCGTTTAGTCGCCCTGTCTGCAAAACTTTTGTCGTGCGTGGCAAATATTACTGTCTGACCGTACCTCAGATTTATTTCCCACAAAAGTTCTTCTACCTTTTCACCGTTGGATCTGTCAAGATTTGCCGTCGGTTCGTCGGCAATAAGCAAACACGGCTTTTTTGCGACCGCTCTTGCAATAGCCACACGCTGTTGTTCGCCGCGTGACAGTTCGTAAGGATACCTGTCAAGACACTTGTCTAAACCGAGATGCGATGTAACATCGAAAAGAAACCTGTAATTTACGCAGCCTTCCAGTTGCATTGCAAGCATAATATTTTCACCGGCGGTGAGGACGTCAATAAGAGCAAAGTCCTGTTCGACAAAACCTATCTGCTCCCGTCTGAACTTTTGCAGTCGCGACTGCGACAGAGCGTAAGGCAGAATACCGCCTTCGAACTTTACATCACCCGCAGTCGGCTTTAAAAATGTGCCCGCAATTTTAAGCAAAGTGCTTTTGCCGGCGCCTGACGCACCTGTCACGGCAAGCATTTCCCCTTTGCGCAATGTAAATGAAATGTCGGACAGAGCAGGTATTTCCCTTTCGTTGTATCTGTGCGTGACGTTCACGACGCTTAAAATTTCATCTGACAACATCGCTCAACACCTGACCGTCCTTAATATGCACAATTCGTTTGCACCTGTTTGCCACGTTTTCGTCGTGCGTTACTACAATTACAGTCATGCCTTCATTGTTCAGTCGCTCGAAGATGTCCATTATATTTGCGGCGTTTGCCGAATCGAGTTGTCCCGTTGGCTCATCGGCAAGTATCACCTGCGGATTTTGGCAAAGACAACGGGAAATCGCGCAACGCTGTTTTTCTCCGCCCGACAACTGGTAGGCGTATTTGTTTTTAAGGTCGTATATACCCGTTTTCTGCATTGCGTCCGCCACAAGTTGCCTTCTGTTTTTGACGCCTTTGCGGAAATACAGCGGAATGGCAACATTGTCTGCTACCGTGTACTCCTCCACCAACGCGAAATTTTGCATTACGATACCGATTTTTTCGTTGCGGAATCTGCTTCTTTTGTTTTCGGACATTGCCGAAACGTCTTCTCCGTCAAAGGTGTAACTGCCTGACTGTATGGTGCACAATGCACCTATAACGTGCAACAATGTAGACTTGCCCGCCCCCGACGGTCCAACTACCGCCACCATTTCTCCTTTGTCGATTTTAAGATTTACCGAATGCAACGCCACTGTTTCGTTGGATTTGTTGTAGTTGTAACTTTTGCTTATATCCTTTAATTCAATCATATTTCCGCTCCGTCAGAAAAATATTTTTTGAGCATGGGTACACTTGCGATAAACATCAGCAATGCGGACAGGACAAACACCGCCACTGCCAACAATACGCAGTTGCCGTTAAAATACATCTGCGCCCAAGGAACGACGCGCGCGACGGACAGCAATGTCCAACTCACCACAGTCAGCATTGCGGCAACAGTCAGCAGAATGCCCGTATAAGCCAATACAGACAAACAGCCTTGCCTTACGCTCATTCCGCAGATAAAGCACGATTGAAACACCCTTCTGTTGTCAGACATATTGAGAATAGCGCTTCCGATCACCCCTACCACTACAAGCACGGTAAAGCACATCAGCAACGGCAGATATTGCAACAACGTTGCGTTGAACGCTTTCAGTTGGTTTTCCCTCAGCGTTTCGACAGCAATGACGCTTGCTTCGTTTTTCATTACTGCAATTATCTGTTGCTTTTCCTGTTCGGTTACGTTTTCCGTAAATGAAAAAACCGCTCTTTTTACACTTGAAGCATTTTCCGGAGCGCCTATGACGCTGTCATACATTGCCGCAGAGGAACAAATTACCGACAATTCGGGTTTGTCATCGGAGTCGCTACTGCTTTTGTACGGCGCGGAAAGACTTTCGAAAAAGTTGTCGGAACCGTAGTTGAGACTTTCGAACAACATACTCAGTTCCATTGCTTCGGGCGGAGTAGTCCAAGCGGACATTTCAAGCGCTTCCGCGCTTGTACCGCAACTTCCCACTACGCGCAATCTGACTTTATTTGCAATGACGTAGCCGCCGGGTTCGGAAGAGTCCTCGTCGGGCTTGACGAAACGAAACTCGCCCAAATCAAGAACCGTACCTATCGGGAACAGGCGTTCATCGCCTACAATGACGCATTCTATTACCCCGTCTTCTTTACCGTCTGTAAACCACCTGCCCGATTTGAGTTGAGCGGACATCATTTCCGACACGGCAGGGCCCACAATGTAAATATTGTCAAGGGTATAGTAGCAATTCAACCACGAACGAAGAGGATCCTCGACAGTTGGGTCATAGCCGGAAAGCCAAGAATTCGTCTGCACCCGTGAAAGTTCTATTTTTTCGTCGTTGAGGTATCTTATTACCGCAGAGTTTTCGTCGTAGTAACTTGCTTCGTCGCCCGGCGAATAAAAGTAAGAGTCGGATAGCGAAGAGGTGACGTCGTAATAGAAACGGTAATTCTGCATCACAGACAACGCGATCATTCCAAACACCACGGACGCGCAAATCTGCAGCGCTACCAAAATATTTAAAAACAGTCTTCTGCTGAACAAAGAAAAAATCAACTTCATATCAACTCTCCCTGACCACGATGTCCGACCTTACGGTTTTCAACAACGGACCGATAAATGCCACTACAAACAATACCGCCAATGAAAGATAAACTGCAAGATAGCGAAGAAAATTCATACTGTCAAACACCGCTATTCCCGAAAGCGTCATACTTTCAATGGAAGACGTACCGTCGAAAAACAAGGCTGCCAACGCCTTGTACCCCGCAACGGAAATCAGATACGCACCTGTAAACAACGTCAGTATTTCACCCGCAAACATTAAAAACACATTCAATGCGCTTGCTCCGCTCAGCCTGAACACGGCATACTGTTTCTTGCGGATTTTTATAAAATACACATATAAAAACGCCAGATTTACAAAACCCAAAAACACTAAAACCACCGTAGGCAACAGCATCGGAGCAAAGTCGAATATACTCATGAAGTTGACGTTGTCGGGCGCAACCACCCTCATTCCTTCAAACGTTTCTGAAAGATATCGGGTAAACTCCTCCCGTGTTTCGTCGCTGTACACGGGAGACATCATAACAATAGAGATACGTTCCACCGCTGTCATATCCGAAATGGAAAAAAACGTAGAATAATTGCCGCTGCCCATTCCCACTACACGGCAGTCGGTACCGCCTGCCGCAACTGTTTGTCCGAGGAAGGAAATGTCGAAATAAACGGCGTCAAGCATGATTTTCGGCGCGCCCTCCGAAATGTCACTCATGCTAAGCGGCGTGCCGTAAGAAACGGAGAGCATTGCAAACTGCCTGTCTGAAAGATGTGCAATGGCTTGCAATTTTACGGGTTGATCCTCCAACTGCAACGGAATTTCCGCGTAGACGTAGTCGGTCTGGTCTGCGTATTCGTTCAGGAATGTCCTGACGCAATGTGCTGCGTCCTGCCCGTTGGTATATACGGTGTACTGTTTGTTGGACGTTTCGTATTCGTTGTAGAAATCCACGGTACACTGCACGTAATTTATGCCGAAAAGCGCACCTACAAGACAAACGACCATCATTACGGAAAACACCGCAGACAGCAGTTTGTCGGACTTAAAGAAACTCTTCAAATTTAAAAACAGAACCATACTCTCTCCCCTAATGCAATTTCCGAACGTCCGCTGACAAAACAAAATTTTTACAAAAATACTCCGAGATACACAGCGCGTTACGTAGTCCGCAATAATTCTTTTAAATTCAATGTGTATCAACACTTTTTTGACAACATTTATTACCGTAAATATTTAAACCGAAAAATTTAAACCTTGACGCAAATCATATTAGATTTTGCTAAATTATAACATAAAACTGCCACTATTTCAATATGTTGAGAAAATAAAGTTGTTAAATATATAAAAGTATTAAAACAAAACGGCAATAAGTACGAATACTTTCACAACATATGGAAGTAAAAAAAACACGTCGCTTTATTCAGGCGACGTGTTTTTAAATTCAAAGACATTTGTTTTCAGGAATTCTGAGAAACGGGAATTTCGCAAACTGTATTTATGTCTTTTTGCAAAAATACCGAAGGCAAAACCACCGAAAGCGCAAATGCCAAAAGCAATGTCAGCGCAAGCAAACCTCCCGTTGTAACAGCAATAAACAGCGAATATATCAACGGAACAAAGATAAGCAACGTAAATGCGTTTGTTACCGAATATACTATATGTCCCGCTACGGCATTTGCAGTCAACGCCTTGACAAGCAAAGCCACCGACGCGAAAAACGCAGGCCAGAAAAACAGGAAAGATGTTCCCGACAACGCAAATACGGTAACTGTAGCAAACAACATATTCCAGCCCGCTCCCGCGACAAGATATTCCGTTGCGGAATTGTTGTGCTTTTTAAACTTTTTCAGGCAGAACCACAACGCCAATCCCAGCACTATCGCAAGGGACAATGCAAAAGGTATACCTGACGCCGTAACACGCAGGTTGGTAAGATTCCATTTGTGACCTACTGCCAAAGCGGTCAGGTAAGACACGGCAAATCCGGCAACTGCCGCGCCGATAACCGTTGCCAATACAATTGCCAGAGCAACGGCAACGCGTTTACCGTTGAGTCTGCCTTGTTTTGCCAACAGTACAACTGCGGTTGCGTAAATTGCAATGCCTACGAAAACAAGCACTTTCGCAAGTGTTTCCGAGTAACGCACAAGCACTCCCGGTAAAATGTTGAAGAACACCGCGTCCTGTGTATCTTTAAAGTAATTTATATCGGCGTACGCGGCATTGGATGTGTATTCGTTCAAAACGGGAATAATCTGACTTCCGTAATGTTGTATGCTGTTAACATTGATGTTTGAAACGTTGTCGGCGGGAACGTGGTAGTAATTGATGTTGTCAAGGGTGGAAAAATTTATACCCGCCTTACCTATTTCCAGCATGGGGGTGAAGTCGGTAAAGTTGGTCATTACCGAGTACACCGCCGTGGCAACGGAATAGGTCATCGGAAGATCCGCCTTGGCATACAGGTCTATTACCTTGCCGTTGTTTTTGCTTGTTTCGAACATGTACGCGGGACCTCTTACTCCGCGCGCCTCGACGTTGACGACAAAGTTAACCTTATTTTTAACTATGTCGTTTTGCATGGATTCCAACGTCGCGCCGAACATTCCCGTTTCTTCAGCGTCGGTAAAGCAGATGTAAATGCTCGTTTCCAGTTTGTCGGGGTCGGCGTCTGCGTAAAGTCTTGCTATTTCCAGCAATGTCACGACACCGAATCCGTCGTCAGCCGCACCGTAAGAACCGCCTTCTTCGCCGTCACGCGCGGCGTGTCCTCTCGAATCGTAGTGAGCCATAAGCAGCACGCCCGTTTCACTCTTGCCCGGGATAGTTACCCACAGGTTTTTTACATCGTAAGGTATAGGTTTGGTCTTGTCCAAAGTACCGTCTTCGGCAAGGTCTCCTTTAAAGTCAAGATCTTCCTTGTTCCAGTTGTGCTCCTCAACGGTAAGCCCCATGTCAGTAAGAGTCTGTTTGATGTAAAGACGCACTTTCTCATGCGCTTCGGCGTCAAATACCGAGTGAGGTTCGGAAGCGATGACCTTCAAATGCGACAAAGCGTTTTGTGCGCTGAATCCGTCAAGATTGCTTGATGCACCGGGAGTAACCAGTACGCAACAGCCCAAAATAACGGCTATTGCCAACACTACAGACGTAATTGTCAATGAAAGATATCTGGGTCTGAACATATAATTATTATCTCCGTTTATACTTAATAAATTGTTTTCTGCCCTGCTGTAATTGCAGTACGGCGATTGCAGACTTTAACGGTTGCTTTTGCAAAAATCGCACTACGTTTGTCAAAAATCGCATTGCACAAAGAAAAGTTAAATACTACGACGTCAATCACACCGCAAGTCTGCGTTGCGAAACGACAATTTGCCCTTTGGCATTTTCGTCATCACAAATTATCTGCCCGACTTCGGGAACACAAACCTTTCCGCCGTAAACATTCTTGATGCTGATGACGGGCGTAGTTATTTCCGCATTGACGTAAGATTTTTCAAAGCACAGATCTGCGTTGTTCATCTGACAGTTTACAAGATTGAGATTTTTGCAATAACATAGTGGTTGCGTACCGCTCAATGTGCAATTTACAAAAGTCAATTTGTCCGAATACCATGCAAGGTACTCTCCGTTTACGATACTGTCCTTTACAACTACGTTTTCGGCATGCCAGAATGCGTCCTTGGTGTCAAACACACAGTTTTCAAATCGAGCGTTTCTGATATACTGAAATGAATACTTTCCGCTGAATCTGACGTTACGAAACACAAGGTTTTCCGCACGCAACATAAAATACTCGCTTTGGGCGGTACAATCGGTCATATGAATGTTGTTTACCGACCAACCGAATTCGGGAGAAACTATGTCGCAATTTCCGATTGTGACGTTCTTGCACTCACGCAAAGCCTTTATCCCGTGCATCTGAGAGTTGTCGATTTCCACATTCTCACAATACCACAATGCCGCACGGCAAGCAACAGTCAGTTCGCTGTCCGTTACCTTGAGCCCGTGTATATGCCACATAGGATAGCGCAGGTTGAAAAAGCATTTTTCCACGGTAATATTACGACATTCCTTTAATGCGCTTTCACCGTCAGCGGGGCCGTCAAAAGACACGTTGCTTACCAACAGATCATGTTTTCCGTACAATGCTCTTTCTTCGTCCAGCGTTACGTTTTTTACTGTTTCCATTTAACCTCCGACAGTTTATATACTGAAATTTCACTCTTGCAATCCCGACAAAACTTCCGACCGTAACGAATATTATATACCTTTTGTCAAAAAAAGGCAACCGACAAGCACACCTCTGCTTTGTACAAAAACGCAATGCCGCGCTGTACAACTGAAATTGGGACACTTTAACCGCACATTGTATATTTATCCGACAAAAACAGACATTCAGCCTTTTCATTTGCAACAAAAAAAAGGGCGCCTCGGGCGACCTTCCGTATTTGCCATATGTTGTCGATACGTAAATATTAATTACCTTTACTGTCTTTACAGTACCCACAGCAAGCGGGTGGAGTTTTTGCGTTTTGCCGTCAAACACACGTCAGTTACGAACAAAATTTTTGATAATCTCAAACAATTCTTCCGAAATTACGTGTTCGATACGGCATGCGTTTTCTTCGGCGAGCACGGGGTCGGCGCCTATTTTTTCCAATGCTTGCGTAAGAACGCGATGACGCTCGTAGATACTTTCCGCCTTTTTTCTGCCAGTTTCGGTAAAGTCTATGTCACCGCTGTTGTGATCGAGTGTGATGTAACCTTTGTCTACAAGCAGGTTGACTCCGCGGGAAACGCTGGATTTGGCGTAGTCGAGTTTTTCCACCACGTCGACGGAGCGCACGTTTGCCTTTTCACGTTTGAGCAACAATATTGTTTCAAGATACATTTCTTCCGATTCGCGTATGCGCATAACACTTCACCCCTGTACATAATTGTACACGATTTTTAACTGTTTGTAAAGACGATGTTTTAAATGCTCTTTAACCCAAAGCAACGTCAAGACCCATCATTACCGCAAATCCGATCATTACTCCCCATGTGCCGAGATGCGGATGGGAAGCAAGGTGAGAATCGGGTATAAGGTCTTCGGCAACCACAAAAATCATCGCTCCCGCCGCAAATGCAAGAAACCACGGTTGCAAAAGCGCAAGTTGAGACGCAAGAAAAAATCCCGCAACGGCAAAAACGGGCTCCACCGCACCGCTTACCGTTCCGTAAAGAAAAGACTTCAGTCTGCTGCCGGTAACCGATTTCATCGGCAATGCCACCGCAGCGCCTTCGGGAAAATTTTGCACCGCCATTCCTATTGCAAGCGCAAGCGCTGAAATATATGCGGCATATTCTCCCGACGTAGCCGCCGCTCCGAAGGCAAATCCCACGGCAAGCCCTTCGGGAATGTTGTGTATAGTTACGGCAAGAAACATCTTCATAGACTTGGACAGTGCGGGAGCGTGCGGACCTTCTTCTTCGTTTGTACCGCTGTGAAAATGCGGAACAATACGGTCTATAAGCACCAGAAACAGTCCGCCCGCAATAAATCCGATTACGGCAGGAAGGAAACTCCAACTGCCCCAACTTTCGGTTGCTCCTTCGATGGCGGGAATTATCAGCGACCAGACGGACGCCGCAATCATTATTCCCGACGCAAAGCCCAAAAACACGGTGTTTATTTTTTCCGAAATGTCTTTTTTGAAAAACCACACTACCGAACTTCCCAGCGTTGTGGCAAGAAAAATCACTAAAAACCCTAAAACGGTAATTACAGTCGTATTCATTCAAGCCTCTTTTAAAGCGGATTCTGACCGTTGCTTTCCCAACAATGCGCAAAACGCAGCAACTGCATAAATGTTCCATGCAATTCGTCACCTTTTGTCACGATTTTACAACGGTGCTTATATTGTGGCACATTTTTAATGCAAGTGTCAAGTAACGCAGTCACATTCGCCATTCAAAAGGCGCGCACTAAGTTTACAAAGCAAGTCGGTTGGCACCGATTACCGCGCTTTTTTTAGTGCCACGTGCAATAAAATTAAACATTTAATACTGCCGTGCAAAGCATACCACGTCAAAACAAAAGTCAACAACAAAGAATAAGTAACACACCCGGTGTTTTTGTCAGCACCGCTTTTATTTGTCGGCAAAAAAAACAAGAACGGGTCGTTGTTCACCGCCATGTCGACAAGACTGTCGAGAGGCTGAAACAAAAAATACACAAATATTGCTGCAATTATTCCCCAGAACAACGAGAACAGCGGGCAGATTATTTCTTTCGGTTTACTGTCTTTTAGCCGATTGTTTTATCTGCGAATGATAAAAATAATTGATTATGACGGGTTTCCCGTTGGGATCGCGCAAAAACGGTTCTTTGTCTGTTATGTACATAAGTCCGTTTTTTGTAGCATATTCTTCTACCTGTCTGTTTAAAATTTCCCAGTACGTTACATCGTTTTTGGTGTAAATCTGCTGATAAAGCGACTTGCGGTCAGGATACTTTTCCGCAATATAATTCAATATATCCGCTTTAAAATTTCCGCGCAGATTGAGATTTTCCAACCAGATGTAATCACAGAAATCTTTTATTTTGTCTATGATGGCGAACACATCCGTTATTTCGGGGAAAATAGGAGAAATAAAACAGGTTGTGCGTATTCCCTCGTCATGGCACTTTTTCATTGCCGCGATTCTGCGTTGTACAGACACCGCTTTGTCCATGTCTTCTTTAAACTTTTCGTCGAGAGTATTTATCGACCAACTTACCAATGGCGACGGAAAAGTTTTTATAAGATCAAGATCGCGAACGACAAGATCGGATTTTGTCGTTACGATCAGATTTATATTGCTTCCCTGCATCTCTTCGAGAAATTCACGAGTGCGGCAAAACTGTTCTTCCTGAGGATTATACGCATCGGTAACCGAGCCAACGATCATTGTCTGACCGTCGTATTTTCGGGGGTTCTTTATTTTGTCCCAATACTTTACGTCCAGAAATGTTCCCCAAGGCTCCGCATGTCCGGTAAACCGCTTCATAAAGCAAGCATAGCAATACCTGCAGGCGTGCGTGCAACCTATGTAAGGATTGACTGAATATCCTGCAATGGGCAGATCAGACTTAGTAAGCACGCTTTTTACCTTTACAAACCCTGTTTTTATTTCTTCACTCATCGTTTTCCTCCAAATTACTTAGTATACGTTTGAGAAAACTTTCAAACTGTTCCGCTTCGGCATCGGTAAATCCTTTATAATAAATATTTTCCATTTCCCTTGTCACGTCGTCGTATTGCTCCTTCATCTTCAAAGCCTCAGGCGTAAGGCTGACAAAAACGCTGCGCTTGTCAGAGGAATTTTCCGCAAAATTCACAAGTCCCTGCTCGTGCATTCTTGCAAGCATTGCAGTAATTGTAGTCTTTGCAAGACCGCTTTTGCGTGAAATATCCGTGGCGGTCATCTTCCCGTTGTTCCACAACAAATACAAAATCTTGCCTTGCGCGCCGTTGAAGGCATCGATATTCTTTTGCTGCAATATTCTGTCAAATCTGCGCCCTCCTATCGCCTTTATTTTCGATATAAGAAAACCGCCCTGTCTTTCTTTCATATTGAAATTCCTCGTAAATAGTTTTAATCCTTGATTGTTTTAAAAGAATTTGTAAGTTTAATAATCATAAAACGCCTGTTGCACGACTTAATGTATTGACGCCGATCGACCTTCATCGTAATTTGTAACACATAGCACTCGCATCTTATTTAAAATGACGTTGCTTCCTATTGCGACGTACCTGTAAAAAAAAATAGTTTTATACGGTACCGATATAGTACTATATAAAACTATTTAAGTCAAGTAAGAAGTATATTAAAATTATTTACAGACCGATTTATCGGCGCAAGGCTTGTCGTATTTGCTGTTAACACGCATTGCGTTGAGAATTGCAATAACTGCTACTCCCACGTCGCCGAATACTGCAAGCCACATGTTGGCAATGCCGAATGCGGAAAGTATAAGGATAATCACTTTTACCGCAATAGAGAATATTATATTTTCATACACTATTGCCATTGTCTTTTTGGCAATACGTTTCGCCAAGGAAATTCCTCTTAGATCGTCCTTCATAAGCACGATATCGGAAGCCTCGATTGCCGCGTCGCTGCCCACGCCGCCCATGGCGATACCTATATCGGAGCGCATCAGAACGGGAGCATCGTTGATTCCGTCTCCTACAAAACAAAGCACGTCTTTTTGTTTTTTCAGCGCAAGAAGTTGCTGTACTTCCTCGACTTTATTCTGTGGCAGTAACGACGCTTTATATCCAGTGAGTCCCGCTTGTTCCGCAACGTCTTTTGCTATTGCCTCGTTGTCGCCTGTCAGCATGATAGTCTTGCTTCCCATAGCGTTGAGTTCGCTTATCACCTGCTTTGTTTCTTCTTTCAGTTGGTCGGCAATCAGAATGGATCCTACAAATTTGCCGTTTCGGGCAACATATACAACAGTGCCTACCCCCGTTTCCTTTTCAAACGGTATGCCGTTCTGCACCATAAGTTTCTCGTTGCCACAGTAAATTGTGTCAGTGCCATTTTCTGCTATAATTCCCGCTCCTGCAACATTAGTCAAAGTATATCCGCCTTCCGTTTGCTTGCCGTAATGGGCAACAACGGATCTTGCTATAGGGTGATTGGAGTCCTGCTCGGCAATTGCTGCAAGACGAAGTATTTCGGTTGCGTTTTCCGCAGGTGAGATTTTTGCGATTGCAAAATTTCCCTTAGTCAACGTTCCCGTCTTGTCGAACACGAAGGTATTGGCACGGTTGAATTGTTCGAGATAATTCGATCCCTTTATAAGTATGCCGTACTTCGACGCAGCGCCTATTCCGGCAAAGAATGAAAGAGGAATGGATATTACAAGCGCGCAGGGACAAGATACGACAAGAAAACTCAGCGCACGGTAAACCCATGTGGACCAGTCGTTTGTAATTAATCCCGGAATAACTGCAAGCAAAAGAGCCACCGCACAAACAACGGGCGTATAGTATCTTGCAAATTTCGTAATAAAGTTTTCCGCCTTTGATTTTTGTTCCGAAGCGTTTTCCACAAGTTCGAGAATTTTAGATACGGTAGAGTCGTAAAACTCTCTTGTGACCATGACTTTGATCTGCGAAGTCAGATTGACGCAACCGCTTATAACCTCTGCGCCCGTATGCACTTCACGCGGCAACGATTCGCCGGTAAGAGCCTTTGTGTCCAGCGCGGAGGAGCCTTCAGTAATTATACCGTCAAGAGGAATCTTTTCGCCGGGATTTACCAAAATAATGTCGTTGACTTTGACGTCGGACGGATCAACTTTTTCGACGCTGTTATCCTGCCGTATGACATTTGCGTAGTCGGGACGGATATCCATAAGTTGGGAAATAGATTTACGCGATTTTCCCGTGGCGTAACTTTGAAACCATTCTCCTACCTGATAAAAAAGAAGAACGGCGCAGGCTTCGTCGAAGCCCTCTATTTCCTGTCCTGTCGCTCCCCTGTAAATGGCAAGAGCAAACGCGCCGAGCGTTGCAACGCACATCAGAAAGTTTTCGTCGAATACCTGCCCGTGACAAATATTCCGTATCGCTTTCCACAGAACGTCGTAACCGATTATAAGATATACCGCAAGGTAAAGACAAAAAGGAAATACCCACGACGCCGCACCGCCGAACACGCCTCCGAGTCCGCCTTGCAGAATTTTGTCGGTTGCGAATATGACAACAAACAAAACAAATGCCACAACAATGCGTATCAGATTTTTTCTTTCCCTTTTACTCATTGAATATTTCATAAAAGCCCTCTTAAAACAACACAGGTTACCTGATGATTTTACAGTCAGGCTCTACCCTTTTACACGCCTTTACTACATCGTCCATAATTTTGTCGAAACGAGACTCGTCAGCGTCGATAGACATACGCTGTCCCATAAAACTTATACTTACCGAGTCGACGCCGTCAATCTTTGCAACTGCGCGTTCCATTTTAGCGGCGCAGTTTGCGCAATCAAGATTCTCGAGTCTGTAATTCTTTTTCATAAACACTACCTCCGTATTTCAGATATTCTCTGTTACCAAACAATTTTTATGCTTGATTAGTTGCTTTTTTGAGCAAATGTTCAATTGTTTTGCCTTAAAAACAGGGTGCAACCCCTGTAATTACTTTCCCTCGTTTACGTGAGTAAGCCCGTATTCGAGTATTTTTGTGACATGGTCGTCGTCAAGCGAGTATTTTACCTCTTTACCCTCTTTAGTTCCGCGCACCAGTTTTGCCGAACGAAGCACGCGCAGTTGGTGAGATACGGCAGAATCGGTCATATCGAGCGACTGCGCCAGTTCGCCCACATACATATCGCGTATTTGCAGACAACTCAATATTTTTACCCTTGTCCTATCTCCGAACATTTTAAAGAGGTTGGAGACATCGTACAACGTTTCTTCGTCGGGAAGCCTGTTTTTGATACTGTTTGTATCCGTCTGATTTTCCATACCACGGCCTCCTAACACTATTATATTTGAACAGTTCTTCAAATGTTCAAATACAGTATATACAAAAGCGCAGCGATTGTCAACGGTTTCAATGCAAAAAAAATGATTTTTTTTATATATGTCGTATGAGATGTTGCTCTTATATTTACGGTCAAAGTTTTAATGTCGCAGAGTTTGGTCTGTTACGGAAACCGAAATGTTTATTAGCCATTTTAAGTAAGTGCTAATCGTAAAGCCTGCTTTATTAAACGGGGATTTACTGCCCGAACACACTCTTTTCAGCGGTAAATTGCTGTTATAGCAAAAAAGGCCTGTCCGACTAAAGAGACAAGCCTCGTTGATTTTGAGTTTACTACGTAACGTTACAGACGTTATACGTTAAATCGAAAGAGTTTTTTGTATTGCTTACGGGCAAAACGGATTTCATACTGCAAAAATGCCTGACAAATATTTGCACCGCTGTTTTTCCCCTTGAAACGGTCTCGATACAATTGACTTTTCGCATTTTCGCTATGCATTTGAGTTTTGCTCAAACGGTTTTCTCAATGCCGCTAAAACTGACGGTATTGCATTTTATATAGTTCGAAATTGCGCAAAACGGTCTTTACCTGTCGCATGCAAGACTTTCCGCCAATTAATCAATCGGCAAACTTAAAGATGACCTGACGAAAATAAACGGGCACGAACTGACGGAAAAAGACGTTGCACTGTAAGTATATTTCAGGCTGTTTACGCCATCTGACGCCACTTTTGCTTTGTCTTTATATTGTGACTTACATAACCGATTACATTACCAACCTGTCTTTATGCACTTTATTGCACTTTCTTTTCGGATTTATTTGCAGACGGATTTGCATTGTCGTCCGCGCACTTATCGCATACACGGGAGGATGACAACTCGTCTATTTGTTTGGAAAGTTTTCGCTGAATTTCCAACACCTCTTCTAACTTGCGGTGTAAGTCATCTATAATAAGTTCGCTTTTCAGATTTATGCGATAATCGCTCTCGGCGCGCTCCCTGTCCTTTGCCTCCTGACGGTTCTGGCTCATCATGATAAGCGGAGCCTGTATTGCCGCTATACAGGAAAGCACAAGGTTTAACAGAATAAAAGGATATCCGTCGAATGCGTCGGAAGCCAAAACCGCATTTACCACCATCCAGACGACCATTACGCCTATAAAACTGAATATGAACGCCCAACTGCCTGCAAAGCGAGCAACCGCATCCGCGGCACGCTGTCCGAAGGACGGCTTATCCTTTTTGTTTGAGCCTTTGGTAATTTCCGTCATGGTGAGTCTGTGTATCAGTTCTTCGTCTGAAAATTCTTCGTCCGTTATGTCCAAGAGTTCTCTTATTATTTTTTTGCGTTCTTTGGTATTAGCCATACTTCTTCTCCTGAAATTCTTTTTAATATTATATCCCCACAGTATATAAATTTCAAGCGCAAAATAACATTTTTAAGTGAATATAATTGCGCGATTTTTAAGTTTGTTCTTTTAACAATAAGGTTTGTGCCTAAAACATCGAAAGCATTTACGCTTTGCCGCCTTTTACACCATCAATACAAGATAGAAACGTGCAACTTGTGTCAACGTTATCGGATATTGCAAATTGCGTTTTTTATAATTGAAAAAAAAAGAAACAGCCATTCCGGAAAGAGAATGGCTGTTTAAGTCTATTTAGGACAAGCAGTGTTAACAGAGTTTTTGCCGATTTTAAGCCTAAGGGCAACACGCTGTCAGCATTTTTACACTTTTTAGGTGGGACACGATCAAAACAACACACCGCTTTTAATACTGCGTTTGCGATTTTAGTTACAACTGTACGAAAGTTTTACAGTAGTCAAGGTTTCTACTGAAGCGCCGTGACATCAGCATTAAATATCTGTTAAATCTTGTTGACTTCCGCTCGTTTTTCAGTTTTTAATCTGACGGCTTTACCCCCTGTCAAAACAATCATTTTTACCGCGTCCACAGAAAATTCGTGTAACTTTACCGTCAACGGCTTGTTCAGAACGCCTCGCGCAAGCACCTTTACAAAATTTACGGAGTTTCCGACAAGTTTCTTTTCTTTAAGCGATTGCAATGTGACGGTATCGTTTGCCTGATAGTTTTCGGAAAGGGTATCGATGTTTACTATACCTTTCGGTTTTGTCCAAACGACATCCTCCCCATCGTCAATCAATGACACTGCCACTTCGTCGGAAATTAAAACTTTTGCTTCCGTTACCGCCACCTGTTTGCGGCGTTCGAAGTCTGCCCAAACCAAACGATCCGAATCGCTAACCGACTGACCGTCAACTGTTTTTAATTTTATAAGTCCGCGCGCCAAAAGATTTTTTACCGTGTCGTACGGAAAATCAGACAACTTTACCCGTGTCGCTGTTTGTTCAGCCCGCACTGCACCGAATTTTTTCATTAGAATTTCTATCAATTCTTTTGCAAACTTTGTGCCGCGCCGTGATTTGACCTTCACTCGAAGAGGTACGTTTTCGTACTTTTTGACGGATGACTCGTCAGTTGCGAAAAATTTGGAATCTTGAAAATGCCGTGGTTCCAATGCAAGATACAGATACAGCGTCTTTCCTCTTATTGAGAATTTTGAAAGAGTTTTTCTGCCCATATAAAAGGTTGAGTTTGTCCACGAAATGCGATTGCGTACTTTGTCATAAGACAAAAGTTCGTTGGCAAGGTCCGCGTAATATTGCTTAATCGAATTTGTGGACATAATTAGTTTTGCGGTAAACGACTTGTTGTATCTTCCTCGTATTGTCTTGTCACCGTAAATGGGCAATGCGGTATTTTTCTCCTCGAATAAACTTTCGTCGGTTGAAAGGTTTTCTGCGTTTAAACAGTTTTCCTGCGGTAGATCCGAAAGGGATTTTTCCCTTCCGTGCGGTTTCTTTATACCGATCAAATAATAATACGCACCCGCAAGAGTACATACCGTAATCAATGCGGCAGTACATATAAACTGTGCTTCAATTGCCAAAAAACCGAGCAAAAATGCACTCATAGAGTCCCCTCCTTACTCTTGCGAATTCTTATTTTTTACGGATCTGACCACCAGCGCGCCCATCAGAACAACGGCAACAACGCCGAGAACGATATTGACAATCATGTAAATTGAAGATGTTTTTTCATTATCGGCAATCAGCGCATTCAGATTTTCCTGTACGCGATTTATTCCCGCCCAAATGGCTTCATCGGCTGCTTTGTAGGCTGTTTCCAATGCGGCAATACTTTGAGCAAGTCTGCCGTCTTCCGTCTGAAGTTCGGCTATACTGCTGTTAATGAGTATGTCTGCCGCCTTGTATGCGCTGTCCACCGCTGCAAGTTTTTCTTCGATGTCCGCTTCGTTAGATTCAATAGAGGTGTTCAGTTCCGCAACCGCACTGTCGAGATTTGCTTGTACGGTGTCTATTGCCTGTTGCAATTCTGTATCTGCCGCTTTGTATACTCTGTCCAGTTCGGCAATACTTTGAGCAAGTCTGCCGTCTTCCGTCTGAAGTTCCGCTATACTGCTGTTAATGAGTATGTCAGCCACCTTGTATGCGCTGTCCACCGCAGCAAGTTTTTCTTCGATGTCCGCTTTGTTAGATTCAATAGATGCGTTCAATTCCGCAACCGCACTGTCGAGATTTGCTTGCACCGTATCTATTGCCTGTTGCAATTCCGTATCTGCCGCTTTGTATGCGCTGTCAAGTTCGGCAATGCTTTGAGCAAGTCTGCCGTCTTCTGCCTGAAGTTCCGCTATACTGCTGTTAATGAGTATGTCTGCCGCCTTGTAAGAGCTGTCCACCGCCGCAAGTTTTTCTTCGATGTCCGCTTTGTTAGATTCAATAGATGTGTTCAGTTCAGCCACAGCCGTATCGAGATTTGCTTGTACGGTATTTATTGCTTGTTGCAATTCCGCATCTGCCGCTTTGTATGCTCTGTCCAGTTCGGCAATACTTTGCGCAAGTCTGCCGTCTTCCGTCTGAAGTTCGGCTATACTGCTGTTAATGAGTATGTCAGCCGCCTTGTAAGCGCTGTCCACCGCCGCAAGTTTTTCTTCGATGTCCGCTTTGTTAGATTCAATAGAGGTGTTCAGTTCCGCAACCGCACTGTCAAGATTTGCTTGTACGGTGTCTATTGCCTGTTGCAATTCCGTATCTGCCGCTTTGTATGCTCTGTCCAGTTCGGCAATACTTTGAGCAAGTCTTCCGTCTTCTGTCTGAAGTTCGGCTATACTGCTGTTAATGAGTATGTCAGCCGCCTTGTAAGCACTGTCTACCGCAGCAAGTTTTTCTTCGATGTCCGCTTTGTTAGATTCAATAGATGTGTTCAGTTCAGCCACAGCCGTATCGAGATTTGCTTGTACGGTATTTATTGCTTGTTGCAATTCCGCATCTGCCGCTTTGTATGCTCTGTCCAGTTCGGCAATACTTTGCGCAAGTCTGCCGTCTTCCGTCTGAAGTTCGGCTATACTGCTGTTAATGAGTATGTCAGCCGCCTTGTAAGCGCTGTCCACCGCTGCAAGTTTCTCTTCGATGTCCGCTTTGTTAGATTCAATAGAGGTGTTCAGTTCCGCAACCGCACTGTCAAGATTTGCTTGCACCTGAGATATTTTTTCTTCCAGATTTGTTTCTGCCTGCGTTAAAAGTTCTTTAAGTTCGTTTACTGCTGTGGCAAGAGATTCGTCAGTAGCATATGTGTCATCCAGCATTGCAATCGCATCTTGCGCAGACTTCATTTCGGTTCCGAGTTGTTCGAGCTGAACAGAATATTCGCTGTCGGCATTTTGAAGCGCCGTAATAGCCTCAGCGAGCGACACGGCTTGACCTTTGAGTCCGTCTATCTGTGATTGCAACGTCTCGTCGGCAACCCAAACCGCATATAGCGACATTCCTCCGTCCGGCATGGAATAGGAATCGGTCGTAAAATTGCCGTCCACAAAAGGAAAGTTGACTAAATCGGCATTAGGATCGAAACTCCAGCCGCCGAAAATATAACCTTCTCGTTCGGGAAGAATTTCGCTTAAAAACACGGTTTCTCCCGCAAAATATTTGTTGTTGTCTACGGGCGCTCCGCTTCCGCCGTTTGCATGATAGGTTACGGCAAAGGTTTCGTTTGCCTCAAACACCGCGTACAAATAAACCCTGTCACCGTCCGTCTGCGTCAACGCCGTCGAAATAGTTTGCCCGTCCGTGTAAGCGGCGATTTGTCCCGAAGGTATCGAAGACCAACCTGCAAAATGACTGCCGTCGGGTGATGTGATGGCAAGGCTTTCAACAGAATACAGACTGAAAGTAGTCCCGTATATTGCCGCCTGCTCAGCCACTATTTCCTGTCCGTTTATATAAACGACCGTGTACGTAACAGGCAACCAATAAGGATAAAGAGTAAGCACTTTGACGTTTTTATCCCAATAGCCGACAACGGTAACGTTCAGTTCGGCATCGAAAATCATTTCACCCTCACCGTCGGATTGCGTGAAATATCCGGCAAATCGATATCCCGTTCTGACAGGCGAAACAACTCCGTCCGACGACAGATGTTCACCGTAGGCAACGGCAATCGGATCGTTGACTTGCGAACCTGTATCGGAATTAAAGGTTATTACCGTCACAGTCTGTTCCCAAACTGCGTAAAGCGTAATATTGCCGTTGTTTTCCGTGCTGAGGTCGGATATTTTTGCACCGTCGCCGTACACTACAGCGCCGTTTTCCGAAAGCGCCCAACCGACAAAAGTGTGTCCCGTCTTTTCAAAAGCGTTTAAGGAAAGAAGTCCTACCGTACCGTACGTAAACACATCGGAATATATATCTCCCGTGCCGCCGTTGGGGTCGTATGTTACCGTATAATCGTTACCCTGCCACACAGCATACAGTACGATGTCCCCTCCTGCAAATACAACCGTGTCTTGGACGATATCTTGCTCGCTTTCCGCATATTTATTTGTAGACCAACCTATAAAGGTATAGCCCAAACGTTGGGGCACAGCGGAAGAAATTGTTGCCGTGTCACCGTCATTGTACGCCGTATTGTCGGAAGGTGCTCCGCTGCCCCCGTTTGCCGAATAAATCAGAGAAAGTTTTGATCCGTCCGCCACGAAAACATACATATCGCTATATACGGTAAAAGAATAAATTCCGTTTTCTTCTGCCGTTGCAAGTTGTCCGTTGATGTAAACCTTGGGCAAAGTACCCGTTACGCTGAAACTTGCCGTGTCTTCAAAATAATATTGCTCGTTCAATCCTGCAATCTCGTAGCCGTCGGCTACATCGGCAGTGACGGTATATTGCGCCTTATTCCAAACAGCGTAGAGAACGGTATCGACATCGGGCATAATAAATTCATCTCCCGAGTGATAAAGCGCTTCAACGGCGTATTGATCGTTGCTCCATCCAGCAAACACATAACCGTCACGTTGAGGGACAAGAGAAATAACAACAACCGTTTCACCCTCTGCCGGGTAGGAACTCTCAACCGACACGACAAACGTTCCGTTGTTAGCGTCATATGAAAGCGACGGGTTGTGTTTCCAAAGTGCATAAAGCGTTACTACTGCACTGCCCATCGTAAATTCTTGCCCGGGGTAGAACTGTGCGCTTTGAGAGTCGGCAGTAATTGACCAACCGACGAAAGTGTAATTTTCACGCAAAGGCACGATATCGCTCAAAACAATTGTTTCGTCCTCATGCGCTTGCGTCGTTGCGGGGGCGCCCGCTCCGCCGTTTGCATCGTAAAATAAAGAATGAATCGGTTTTTCTTGCCATGCCGCATACAGCACGACAATTTCGCCCTGTTTGCCTGTAAGGCCTATGGAATAAAGCGTATCGGATCGATACATTGCCCAATTCTGTTCGTCGTACATATTCCAGCCGACAAAATCGAAATTTTCCCGCGTAAGAGAAAGCTTCTGAGCCGAGGGCAAAAACAGTTCGCCGAAAACGACATTTTCGATTACGTAAAGATATTTCCCTTCACTGTAGAGTTCGATTGTATAGGTAACGGGCGACCATTGCGCGTACAGTACGATATTGTCGTCGCAGGTAAAAGTTTTATTTTCAAACGCCTTGCCGTCCGCGCCGAAATATTGCACTCCGCCTGTTTCAGCGTCAAAGTAACCGACAAAGTTGTAACCGTATCGTGCGGGCAGGGTGGCAATGTCTGTCAGTACGCTGTCGTAAGTTGCCCCGACAGAGCCTGAGTTGCTGCCTCCCGCTGCGTTCAATGTAATAATATAAGAATTTGCTTCCCACACTGCGTAAAGCGTTACCGAACCGCCGTTTACGGACACAAGAGCGTTGACGTCTGCTTGGTCGTCGTATACCTTTGCGCCTTGTTTTTCCGTTGCCCAACCTTTAAACGTCCAGCCTGTAAGCGTAAAGCCGTTTGCCGTAAGTGCGCT
>CALVWF010000009.1 GCA_944364615.1 uncultured Clostridia bacterium | reverse complement strand
CAATGCACTTTACCCTTGCATAAAAGGGCGGTTTCGTTTACGCTCCGCAAGCCGAAAGACAAAATGATTCAGTTGCACTTCGGCAGCCGTGATATGGTCTCGGGGCTGACTTTGCCGACAAGGCAGCCGTCTTCCCAACAGTTGAAATCGTCATACAGCAACATTTTCTTGCCGTCCACGCCCGTAGGGCAAACGATGTCCTCGTCCATAACGTCAGACTTGAAATAGGTAGGCAAATCTCCGCCGTATACCAATCTTTCTCCGCTTTTCTCTGTGTATTTGAGAAGATAGCGAACGGACTGTACGACATCGTTTTTGTCTATCGCCTTGAAATCGTTTCAGCCGAAATATTTCAAAAAGTGCGTGTTTTGGTATGTCGTCTGCATGCGGTGTTGTTTGGTGCTGAAATCGCTGACTTGTTTCAGTTCTCCCACCATAGCGTTTTCGGGAATATAGAATATTCCGTGAAAATGTAATCGCTCGCTTGCGGAGCGCTCCCAAACGCCGATATACTTCCAGCCTTTGCGATTTACAAGATGTTTCAAAGTATTGCGCAATGTCTTTTGAAAAGTCTGTTCCGCGTGTTTTTCATCGGAATAGGTACACGTTACAAAGAAATTCCAGTTGCGTTGCAGATATACTTTGTGCCAAAGCCTTGTATACCGTTTGTATACGTTGTTTCTTTTGCGTTCGGTCTGCCTTTTGACGTATTCTTCCGCCTGTTTGTCGTCGGTAAATTCGTTTTGCAATTTCTCCTTAACGTATTTGCGGCGTTCGCGCTTCGGCAACGTCTGACTTTCCGCATAAGCCGTTTCAAACTTGGCTTTTTTCGTATCAGTCTGCGGACTGCTTTTCCTGGCCGTTTTTCTGCCTTTACGGCTCGGAAAATTCTCTTTCGGGACGGCGATATAATGACCGCCGTCAAAATATACTTTGCTATCTTGATATGCCATTTTTTTGTTCTCCTTGTGGTTTGTATTTTAGTAAAAAGAAAAAGGACAAAATACAAAACAAGTCTTTTCCTGTTTCATATCTTGCCCTTTGCTTTACGGCGTGTTTCCGCTACTTTTCGGGAATCTTAAACGCCTGCTTTTTGGCTCTTTTATTTTTCTTTACTGTCGGTTTCTTTTCTTTTAATTCGTTTCGGTCTTTATTCGGTTATCTATTTCATAGAGTGGCGTAGTACGTTGCACCCCGACACATTTCATTCCATTTCCGTTTCAATACAATACATTACAATTCATTTCATTACTTTACATTTCTTTCTTTCGCTAATTCCAAAACTCTTGCAAATATTGTTTCAAAGAAAATCCGTTGTTCGTTTTCGGATAACATCGCAATATCCGGTGTTCCGACAGTAACAATTTCGAGTTCTGTTTTCAGCATTTTTCCACCTCCTTTTTGTTTGTTTTTGAGCGGTAAAAAAATACCCCTCACTATATAGCCTCGAAAACGGCAAAAATCAACCCCCTAAAATGAAAATTTTACAAACTTTTTACAACTCGGCTTGTTTTTTATTTAAGGGGTGTCCTGACCGATTGTCGGGCAACTTAGATTATATACGAATGATTTAGAAAAGTGTGAGTATGCGAAAGTATATCTTTTAGTATCATATAAGATACTAAACAGATACTTTTACGACACTTTATCGTCAACATGCAAAGAAAACGCCGCCGATAAAAAGACGTTAAAACTCAAATACTGCCGCACGGAGAATAAGGGCGGATCGCCAAGCGGTTCAGCGGCGACCGCCCGTTCCCGTGCGCTTTTGAGCTTCGTTTTTTATTGCGTTGCTTTGTTTGTGGCGGGTGCTTGAACGGCGAGGCGTAGCCGAGCCGCTCGTTTATTCAAGCACCCGCCAAAGTGCCAAATTGTATTTTGTGAAATATGGTTGAAATTAAAACAGTTTATGATAATTTTTTTTATAAGTTATAATTTACTAGTGTAATATATAAATTAACTTTTAGAAATATAATACAAATTTGACACTATTTAATATGTCTGGCAACATATTGAAAAAGGTTCATTGACATAAATTCTTTACTGTAGTAGTATTTATATACAATGACACAATGGGAAGGTCCTTATGGAATATAAAGTAAGATTACCAAAGCAACAAGCTGATAAAAATAGTTTAATAAATGATTTAAAATCTATTGCATTAAAATTAAATAAAAACTCATTATCTTATAACGATATAAAGCAGTATGGAATTTATTCTATTACGACATATCGCAATTATTTCGGAAGCATAAGAAACGCTCTAATTGATGCGGGGCTTATGAGTACTCGTAATTGGGGGACAAGCAAAGAAGAATATTTGGATAATATATTACTTATTTGGTCAAAATTGAGTGTTCAACCTAAACTTGAAGATATGAATTTGCCTGACTCAAAACATTCAGCTAGTTCTTATACTCATTTTTTTGGCTCATGGAAACAAGCGTTGATTGAATTAGAACAATATCTTTCTAATAATACTGATATTACCGAAGCAAGCGCTATTGTTTACAAAAAATCTCATAAAACAAAACGAAACATAAATTTAAGATTGCGTTTTTTAGTGATGAAACGAGATAATTTTAAGTGTCAAATATGTGGGCGTTCGCCTTCAACAACTCCTAATTTAACACTACACGTAGATCATATAAAACCATGGTCAAAAGGTGGTGAAACACTAATTGAAAACTTGCAAACACTTTGTTCCGATTGTAATTTAGGTAAAAGTAACATTGAATAATTTTAATTGTATAAATGTAAATTCGTTTTAGGTTACAATTTGTCCACCAGTAGGTACGGCTTGCTAATGAGTCGCAACAGAAAAGAAGAGTGCACCTGCACTCTTTTTTCTTTTCTGTCGCTTCTTGTGCTTTGCCGTCCCAACCGTTACAGTTGCAGTATGTCGAAACAATGTGCGTTCGACATTTGAGTCAAGTGCTCTTTATAAATTCCGTTTTTTCCGCAGGCTAAAAGGCTTGTGGACAGCTTGTATATAAAAATCAGAATGTAGCGACAAATTTTTAGGTAAAACCGTTATAGTTATAGTTGATTAAATTTCCTGTTGTTTATAAAAGCAAATTTAAAATCAATCGTGTATTAAAACAGATTTTTATTTCGGTAAATTTACTGCGTGAAATTATTTGCACACGCCATGAAACCTTTATGAAATTTGTTCAAGTAAGCAGAGCGTGACATTCGGTGTGCAATACGGGTTGCGCTATCAGCAAATAAATACGTCGTAAACTGATTATTGTTGCAGTCCGTACTATTTTATGATATATTATTTAATATAAATTTACTTTTCGGAAATTAACGGTGAAAAACATGTTGCACAAAATGACGCTTGATCCTTCGCCTTTTGATATGATTGCCTGTGGCAAAAAGGATATAGAACTCAGGTTATACGACGAAAAGCGCAGACAACTTAAAACAGGCGATGAAATACAGTTTAGTTGCAAAGAACGTGGACGTGTATTGTTGACAGTCGTTGCGACAATTAATGTTTACAAGGATTTTAGACAACTGTACAAAAGCGAGCCCCTGGAAAGGTGTGGCTACGGTGTTGAGCAATTGAACAGTGCAAGTTACACCGATATGCAACGGTATTTCAGTGAAGATAAAGTACAAAAATATGGCGTTGTGGCAATCTGCCTAAAAGACGTCAAAGTCAAGGAAATCTCTGACGATTGCATCGAAACCGACAATCAGACAGGTTGACCTGTAACGTAAATTTACCGAGAATATGCCGGCGCAATGACGCCCGACGAAATAAGCGGTACGATTCAGATAGTGTACTTTGCAAATTTCTGCAACGCAATGCGTACGAAACTTCCGTTCTTTAAAAGTCGTTGAACAAGTGGCATTGCTGACTATTTAAAGAAAAACTGACTCACGGTGTACCATCAATCAAAGCGTGCTTGCATGACGATGTATCGATGAAGACAACCCCGTCAGCGTCGGATTCCTTTGGAATGTAATGATATCAACAAATGTCGCAAATTCACTGCAACTTGTTTGCATTTAGCGAACCGACGAAAAATGATTTTGAAAATCTGCCGGTGAAAGAATAATCGAAGCGTATAGAGAGGGGGATGTAAATAATGTATAAATACTTGTTGTCAATACCGCTAATACTTTTTCCGTATTTACTGTTGTTTAGCCTGTACTGTTTACTTACGGGATTTCTGATGGCAGAAGTATTTGCCAACAACGTCTATATTTTGCTGTTGATGCTTATAGCGTTTGCGTTGATTGCGTTTGTGTGCAGTCTTGTGATGATTGTCCTCGCTTTAGTCAAAAAGGAAGACAGTCTGGCTCTTGCGCGTCTAAATATGGTCGTAAAATTGTGCCACGTGCCTGCATATATTGCAATATTTATATTGTCGGTGATTTTCTCGCTTACCGTATTTGGTATAGGATTCGTGTTCGTTTTCGCTATTGCTGACGCCTTTTCTATCGTAATGAGCGGAATCTACGGAGCAATTGCTGCTTGGGCAGGACACAGGCAAAACACGTTAAAGACAGAATGCGTGGCTTTAGGTATATTGCAGTTTATGTATTGTGCGGATGTCGTAGCGTGCATAGTGATGTACGTCGAGGTTCGCAAAGGTAAAAGAGCACAGACTGAGTGTACGCTCGAAAGCAATCCTGTCGGGTAACGGACAATCTGTGCGGTGTTGCGGCACTGTGTCGCAAGCATTGCGCATCATAAACATGTCGAAAAATTAAATTAAATTTTTTGTCAATTTGTTAGCAAAAACTCAAATCAGACTGTTATATATAGCGAGGGAGTATGAAAAGAACAGATCTTGACCTAAAAGTCGCCGATTATTTAAAGGGCGACAAAAAGGCATTTGATTACATATACGACGTTACGCACAAGATAGTGTATTTCAGGATTTTGTACATAGTAAAAAACAAGATGACAGCAGAAGATCTGTTGCATGACACCTATATACGTGCCATGGCAAATCTTGCAAATTATCAGCAGGGAACCAATTTCACCGCCTGGATTGTACGAATAGGAAAAAATCTTGCGTTAAACCACGTGGAGAGGTACAAGCGCGAAACGCTTACCGACTTTGCCGAGCAATCCTATAAATACGGTACCACCGAAACGGAGTTGCCGTATATATTCGATGTCGCGCGTAAAGTCCTTACCGAAGAGGAGTATCAGATTGTAATGATGTGTCAGGTAGCGGGATACAAACGACGTGAAGTCAGTGCTATGCTGGATATGCCGGTGGCAACCGTAACGTGGAAAAACAATCAGGCGTTGAAGAAATTACAAAAACATTTACAGGAGGTCGGACAATGAAAGACATAAAAAAACTTTTAAAGCAACAGTCGGAAAACATCTTGCCCGACAGTTCGGTAAAAGAAAGCGTCAAGCGTGATCTGGGTATTTATCCGCAAAGAGAGGCTCGTGCGGTTTACTCTACGGGAGACACAACTGCGGTCAGAAAACATTTCAGTATAACTTTGTGGGTAGCGGTAGCGTTGGCTGTAATACTCATTGCCACTGCCGTGATTATGTCGGTGCAACAGGTAACGGTTACTCCCCCCTACGTAAGCGACAAGTTTGACACTATAACAACCGCCGACAGTTTTTACGCTTACGGAGCAACATCCATAGGAGCGTTGCTTACCGTCAATACAGACGGAGCGTCAGCGGGAATTGCCGACGCAATGGTAAGTTTGGGTCGCGGTGATGGCAATAATGCAAGACCTACTGACAGTCAGTTAGAAACAATCAACGGGTATATGTTGCTTGTAGAACAGTTGCTGTCCGATCAGGGCATTACCGAAAGCGTCAGGATTCTCGAAGGTCAGGAGTATGCGTACAGTATGGAAGTAACATTTACAGACTTACTGGGCAACGAAACATCCTATACCATGATGTACGACCGTATTGCCATCGGTTCGGAAAACGACGAACAGAATTACGCCATTCAAGGCGAACTGCATCTTGGAGACGAAGTATATCTGGTAGAAGGCAAATACGAAACGGAATCGGACACGGAAGAAACGGAATCGGAAATGTGGTTTAAAGCGTTTTTAAACGGACAGAAGACCGATTTTATAGAAGTCGAACAGGAAACGGAACAGGAAACCGAAGACAATGCAACGGAAACTGAAACCGAGTATTCCTATACGCTGTATACCGACGGTAAACCCGTGTACAGTACCACAGTCAGTTACGAAAAGGAAGGAAACGAAACGGAACTGGAAATGGTGGTAAAACAAAACGGCAAAGAAGATGTTATTAGTTTCAAGGAAGAAATCAGAAACGGCGCAAAGCGTCTTCGTGTCGAAGGCCGTATAGACGGTGCCGATGTGGAATTTGAAATAGAAATACATTCCGACGGCGGTGAGGGAGGCTCGTATTACAGGTACCGTTTCGGCGACGGCAGTTACAAAGATATGGGACGCGGACATTAACCCCTATTGCCGAATTTAAAATTAGTATAAAACAGACCTTGTAATTGTCAGGGCAGTAAAGTTGTTCCGACATCTAGGTCTGTTTTTATTTGCGTCAAAGTGCGGAATTTTACTTGTAACCGAACGGGACGGACGGATTTTGTTCAGATTGCTTTGTGCGAACAGACGAAGATAATCAGAATCGGCAAAAGCAAATTTTAAATTGATTAAAATTTTTAAAAATTTTTTTCAAAATCACCAACAATAGCAGTTGCTGTACTGTTGTATAGGTGTTCGAACAACTCAGCAATTCAAATCAATCAAAGAAAGGAGATTTTAAAATGAAAAAGATTTTTACGGCATTAACGATAGTGGCTGTGCTTGTGGCATTGACGGTATTTGCGGCATGCACGCCCGATGTAACAAATAAATTCGAAACAATTGACAGCGCGGAAGAATTTTATGCTTACGGCGTAGCGTCTATAGGAACATTGTTGTCTTCGAACGGTGCGGAAAGTTCCGCATTGCAAACCGTTGCACTCAGCCAGACGGACGGCAATGATTGTGACAGACCGCAGGACGGCACGGGCAATCAGTACGGATCTGGTCAACAGGAACAGCAGAGCCAAGGACTTACCGACAATGTAACCGAAGAACAGATAAACGAAGTAAACGAATACATTGCGTTGGTGGAAGGATTACTCAGTAACGGAACGATCACAAGCCAGGTGACGCAGTCGGATATGGAAGGTTACTCTTACAAAAACGTAGTCAGCATCAAGGATTTCAACGGCGAAACAATCAGTTACACGATGTACTACAACACTGTGGAAGTTGCCGACAAAGACGACCATGACGACAAATTCGAATTGGATGACGAACAGGAACAGACTTTCCGCATTGAAGGCGTAATGGTAGTCGGTCAAGAAAGTTACGCGGTTCAGGGATACGAAAAGTCAGAATCCGAACAGGACGAAAGCGAATCGGAAAGTGTTTTCCGTGTAGAACTCGGCAATGACAGTTTTATAGTACTGAATCGCGAACAGGAAAGTGAAACGGAACACGGAGTAACGGAAACGGAAGACAAATTCGTGTACTCGTTCTATCAACAGGGCAGACTTGTCGAGCGCACAGAAGTGGAATACGAACAAGAAGAAGATGAAACCGAATTGGTAATGACGGTGACAAGCAACGGAACAACTGATGTGTTGCGTTTCGAAGAAGAACTGAACTACAACGGCGAAAAGTGCATCCGCGTATATGCAGACATAGACGGACAACAGATCAGTTTCAGAGTGTTTGTAACGGTTGACGAACAGGGACAGCCCGTTTACCGCTACGTTTACGGAAACGGTTCCTGCGATCATCACAGATACGGAAAATAAGCGGAGTCGTTTAAACAGTAACCCCGCAACATACTCTCTCAAAAAGACATCCCCCGAAACAGAAGTTTCGGGGGATGTCTCAATTTGATTCAGTTGTCCGAATTAAGTTTTTCCATCAATGTTTTGCCTGCTTTAAAAGAAACGACTTTTCTTGCAGGGATGGTTATCTTTTGCTGACTTGACGGAATTATACCGGCTTTCTGAGCCTTTTCCTTTACTTTAAATGTTCCTATTCCGGAAAAAGATACGCTGTCTCCGCTCAGAAGAGCTTCTTCTATGGATGTGTAAAATGCGTTAAAATATTTTTCCGCTTCGGTAACGGCGCAGTTCATTTTTTTAGCTACTGCTTCGGCTAATGTCTTTTTGTTCATTGATTCTCTCCTTGTCTCGTGTGAGCGTTCATATTATATCAAAAACACTTGAAAATGACAAATAATTTACAAATCAATTTACAAAAATTTACAATAGCAAAGCAACTTTTATTTTACGTAAAGCAGAGTTAAATCGCGTGTGCGTTTTTGCCGCAAATATAAGGCAGCCGCCGACAAAAAAACGATAGTCTGACTGTATTTTCAAAAACAAACATTGGTTTAATTATTATTGCAATTGAACTTTTTTCTTTAAAGTGTATTGATTTTGTATTTTTGTCAGTTTATAATATAATTAACCTAATCAATAGGGAGGATAAATGTATGACCTATAAATCTACTTTGACAGCGGAAGAAACTCAGGTTGCGATCAAATTCATCAAAGACAAATTTCAGCACAACCTTGCAAGGCGTCTCAATCTCAAACGTGTGACTGCTCCGCTGTTTGTAAGGACGGACAGCGGACTTAACGACGACCTCACAGGAACGGAAAAGAAGGTTTGTTTCTACGCCCGTGATATAGACGGACAACTGGAAATGGTGCAATCTCTTGCCAAGTGGAAACGTGTTGCGCTTTACCGTTACAAATTCCGTCTGGGAGAGGGATTATACACCGATATGAATGCCGTGCGCCCCGACGAAAAGTTGGACGAAACACATTCGGTATTTGTCGACCAGTGGGACTGGGAAAAGGTAATCGACGTCAAGGACAGAAATCTCGAATTTTTAAAGAAAACGGTAAAAAGCATTGTCGCCGCACTTGAACAGACCGCCAAACAGGTAGTCAAGAAATTTCCTACGGTGGACGTTACTATAAACAAAGACGTGCATTTCGTGACTACACAGCAACTTGAACAACAGTACCCGAATCTTACTCCCGCGCAGAGAGAAAGAGAGGTTACCGCCAGATACGGCACGGTATTCGTAATGCAGATTGGCGGATTGCTCAAATCGGGCAACAAGCACGACGACCGTGCGCCCGACTACGATGACTGGAAACTCAACGGCGATCTGCTCGTGTGGAACAAGGTCTTAAATGACAAAATGGAATTGTCTTCCATGGGTATAAGAGTGGATGCCGACAGCCTCGTGTATCAACTTGTGGCAAAAGGCTGCGAAGATAAACTCAGTCTTCCTTACCACAACGCGGTAGTGTCAGGTAAGTTGCCTTATACGATCGGCGGTGGAATAGGTCAGTCACGAATATGTATGTTGTTGCTGCAAAAGCGCCATATAGGTGAAGTGCAGGTATCCGTATGGCCCAAAGAACAACTCGAACAATGCAAAAAACAAGGCATCGAACTTCTGTAAAGGCTGTCTGTACGTACATTGTCAGTTAAAGAAAATTTCAGCGCACTGCGGTTTTGCGGTGCGCTTTTAAAATATTGTCAAAATGTTGCCTGCACAAACGTGCATATGTTCATATATTTAAACTGTCGGTATTGACATAGTGTATCAATTTTTTTATAATATTTATACTCCGCAAAGTTAATTTAAAATGCCTGCCGCATTAAAGAAGGTCAAAATGAAAACACGAGCATTGTATTCTTTGATATTGATTGTCATTACCGTTGTCATTGTGGCGACAGTCGTTTCGTGTTCGTCTGCTGTGTGCAGTGTAACATACCATTTGTCGGGCGGAACGGGTATTGCACCTGACAGCGACGAAGTGAATTGCGGAGATGAGATTACTTTACCGTACGACACATTTTACCGCAGCGGTTACCGTTTTGTCGGATGGTTGTTCGACGGTCGGTTGTATCAGCCCGGTGACAAATTAGTAGTAAATGCGGATGCCGACATTTATGCCATGTGGGAACAGGACTCTGCCGAAGTTTACACATTGACATTTGTTTCGGGTATAGACGAACAGAAAAAGGAGATTAATGCCGAACCCGACAGCGTGGTGCTCATTCCCGACGTGATGTTCGAATATTCCGACATCGAGTTTGAAGGATGGCTGTGCGAAAACGAGTTATATTTTGCCGGCGAACTGTTTACGGTTCCCGCTCGCGACGTGACATTCGTTGCGCAATGGGCGCAAGACATCGAGTATACCGCAAGTTTCGTTTCAAACGAGGGAGAGGGAAGCGTGGAGGATATCACGGCGTGCCAAGGGGACACAATTACTCTTCCCTTCAATTCCTTTGTTTCGGCAGGAAGGGAGTTTGTCGGCTGGCAACTGGAAGGCAATGTCTATTCGCAGGGCGAACAGTTTACAATGCCCGATTACAATGTGACTTTTACGGCAGTGTGGCAAAACATAACAACATTGCTGGACGTATATTTTTACTGTGAAGGCGAATTGTACGATTACCGCGTCGTTGTTTACGGAAGTAATGTTGAAATACCCGAAACTCCGTACGTCGAAGATCTTACATTCGTGTGCTGGACGGACTCGGAGGGCAATCCGTTTGACTTTACCACTGAGGTGACGCAGTCTCTGAATCTGTACGCCCGACTGGGATTTACCGTTACTTTCGATATAGGCGAGGGCGTCGGGGAAACTCCTTCGCCTGTCATCTGCTACGGAAGTTGCGTGTTGGAAACGGACAACAATTTCGACAGAAATCTGTACCGATTCGCGGGCTGGACGGATGGCAGTGCAATTTACAACAACGGCGATGTGTTGCAATTCGATAAAAACACTTGTCTTACTGCGGTTTGGGAAAGAACGCATGCCGTTCTGTCGCTTTATACCGACGGAGTACTGTGGAAAAAAGTTGTATGCGCATTGGAAGAACAGTGTATTTTGCCCGAAGATGTTCCGCCTGAGGAGGGACTTACTTTTTACCGCTGGATATCTGCAACGACGGGCGAACCTTTCGAAGGCGTTGTACTCGGTGACGACATGCTGTATGCCGAATACCGTCCTTTTGTCGGTTTCGATGTCGGCGACGGCGAAGGAGATGCTCCCGAAGGATTTTTCACGGAAGTTTACACCGAATTTGTATTGCCCGACAAGACGGACAGTATGCACCGCGACGGTTACCGCTTTGCAGGCTGGATGTGTGACGGAGTGGTGTACAACGCTTATGACAAAGTCAGTGTAGCAAGAAACGCCGTGTTTGTTGCCGTGTGGGAAAAGACAGAGCAGACATATTGATCTTTGACAGTTTCATCGGGACAGATTTGCCGTCTGTCCCGTTTTTGTTGCGATAAATTTTTGTAATTATGTTTTTGACCGTGCGTAAAATTGACAGTCTGTACATAATACTGTATAATCTGAAAGTATCAAATCAGTCGGGAGAAAAGTATGTTTGACGGAAAAAAAAAGGTAATAGACTGGGAACGCACAGCCAAAATGTTGAGATTGTTGCGCTGCGACAACATCGCTTTGCGCAAATACGTGTGCAGACAACTTAATGTCAGCGGACAAAAGGAAAGTTGCGACGGTCTTAATTGCGACAACTGTACCATTGACATGGAGGCAAGCATCAGCCAGGGCGAACTTGCGCAGGTGTTCCACGTAAGCGAAGGAATAGTGGCAAATTGGGAAAACAACCGAACCAACCCCGAACTGGAAGACTTGTTACTTTACGCCGATATATGCGGACTGTCCCTTTACGATATAATTCAGTTTGAAAAATAATAGCGACTGTTACTCTCCATTGTTATTCAATGCAAAACAGCCCGAATTTCGGGCTGTTTTTTTTGTTGTATATTTTGCGGTCAGTCAAGACAATTGTAATCTATCGTCACTTCGTTTTTAAGATGTCTGTTTGTAACGTATACGGAGCGGGACAGCGTGACCTTTTCCCCGTCCACGCAAAAATCGCAGTTGTCGGGCAACTCGATTTTAACCCGTTCAACGGGAGCGAAAATTATGTCGTTACCGAAATGCGGTTTGTCGAAACCCGCTATAAAGCATTTTACCAGTTTGGGAAAAGTCGTGGCGCGCAACTCGCACTGATTTTTGCCTTTTGCGGAAATCAGCAAGATGTAAGTACTTCCTTCGCGGTACATTTTGTTGAACCTGAATCCGAAACACCTGTCCGAACGCAACAGCATTAAAAGAGAAGTGGATTTGTGCCATTGCCATTGTTCCGTCGTTACGCAGATGTCCAACGGCTTTATTGTATATGACATCAACGCCTTTTTCCAGTAGGCAAGTTTTTTTAACTTCTTTTTCTGACCGGCATCGCAGTCGTAGCCGATGGAAGTAAATACACCTGTTGCCATCACGTAGCCGAAGGCACGGTTGTCGTTGATCATTGCAACGTCTTTTATAGAGTGTTTGCAACAGGCATTTTCGTTGAGCGTTCCGCATGCCACGTAAATCAGTTGTTTGGAATTGAGCGCATACCTGTTGAGTGCGCTGTACAGTGTTCCGTCCCCTCCGCAGACTATTACCTTGTTTGCATTGTCCGTCCAGTCTTTTACGCTGTTGCAGTAACTTACCGTGACATTGTCATTTGAATTGGTGTAACGTCCCAGTATTTTCTTTACGTTAAGTTGCTCCGCCCGTCCGCTTTCGGTGTTGATTATGACCTGACAATCCATATACTTCTCCCCTTTATATTATTACTGTAAGTATGTGCTTTGTCACTTGTTTAATGTATTGCGCCCGATTGTGTATCAATGCGTAATAGTGCCGGTACTTGTCTCAGACAATGAAGGCGTCGTCTTGAAATAGTTAAATAGTGCAACAAGAAAGTGCGCTCCGAAAATAGTCGTTTCGGGGCGCACTGATGTCGTATGTGTATATGTTGACCTGTCGTTATAAACTGAAAATTTATTTGGTTTTAATTCCCAGCAGGTCTTTTATAACTTCGCCTGCTATTATAAGTCCTGCAACGGACGGAACAAACGCCACGCTTCCTGGGACACTGCGTCGTGACTGTGTACATTCTGCAGGCATATCCGACGGCTCGGGCTTTCTCGGAACTTCTTCCGAGTAGACGACTTTCAGACTGTTTATGTTGCGTTTGCGCAATTCTCTGCGCATTACTTTGGCAAGAGGGCACATCTCCGTTTCAAATACGTCCTTTACCATAAATGCGGTCGCGTCCAGTTTGTTTCCCGTACCCATTGAAGAAATTATCGGTATGGATTTTTCCGTACAGATCTGCGCAAGCAACAGTTTGGATGTTACGGTGTCTATTGCGTCCACAACGTAATCGAAACTGTCGAACTCCAGCATGTCCGCCGTTGTCTTGTCGAAAAAGAAGTAGTGGCAATTTACCATTGCGTTGGGATTGATGTCGGCAATACGCCTTTTGGCAACCTCTGTTTTGGGGGTGCCGACGGTGCTGTGAAGCGCGTACAACTGTCTGTTGATGTTGCTTGTCGCAACTACGTCGCCGTCAATGAGATCAAGACATCCTATGCCGCAACGCGCAAGTGCCTCTACCGTGTAACTGCCTACGCCGCCCAGACCGAACACCGCAACACGGCATTGCGAAAGGTGCCTGGTGGAATTTTGTCCTAATAACATCTCCGTTCGGATAAATTGTGACATATCGTATCTCCTAATTAAATTGTACTACATTTAACAGGCTGTGTCAATGCGTAATACGAATTGAACGCTGTCGTAATATGTCAACGTTTTAAAAGCATTTGACCGATTTGGCAGTCTGCTAATGCGTGACTTTGACGTGATTCGTCGTTTGATGCGCCTAAAAACGTATTAAATGATTTATCGTTACTTTCCGTGTTGCTTACGGGTAAAATTTAAGTCAACCGACATTGCGACGGTTGACTTAAATAGTTTCTATATTTTAACTTATTGCGCCTGTTCTTTTTTCATGCGTCTTTTAGATACCGCGTTTTCAAGCGCTTTCTGAATTTCAACAAGAGGAATTATTGCAAATGCAAGAGCCATTGCTATAAAGTATTCCTGCGCGCTGATGGGGGTAAAACCGAAAGCGTTTGACAGGAAGGGCAAATATATTACCGCAGTTGTCAGCAACAGCGAAATTCCCATTGCTCCCCACATAAATGGATTCTGCTTTTTTAACAGGAAAATGGAGCGGTGTTGCGATCTGACGTTAAATCCTTGGAAAATCTCCGCCATCGACATTGTAAGGAATGCCATTGTGGTGCCGTCCGCGCTGTTTGTAATTTCCCAGTTGCCCGTTTCGATGAAATGTCCTACGAAATAGGCAGCGATGGTTATAATTGCGACAAACAATCCTTGCGTCACTACTTTTATTCCCAGTTTGTCTGCGAATATTCCGTCTTTGCTGTTACGCGGTTTGCGTTGCATCAGATCGGATTCGCCTTTTTCCATACCGAGAGCAAGTGCGGGGAATGTGTCGGTGATGAGGTTTATCCACAAGAGATGCACGGGGCCCAGCAGTGTAAATCCCATTATCGTAGCGACAAATATTGCCATTACTTCGGCAAGGTTGCTTGACAACAGGTACTGTATCGATTTGCGTATATTGTCGTAAATACGGCGTCCCTCACCGACAGCGGCAACGATTGTTGCGAAGTTGTCGTCGGCAAGTACCATATCTGCGGTGTTCTTGGTGACGTCGGTACCCGTAATACCCATACCTATACCGATGTCCGCGCTCTTGATACTGGGAGCGTCGTTTACTCCGTCACCAGTCATTGCGGTTATCATTCCGCGCTGTTTCCAAGCCTTGACTATGCGCACCTTGTGTTCGGGTTGCACGCGCGCATACACCGAATATTTGTCGATGTCCTGTGCCAGTTGCTCGTCGCTCAGCGAATCCAGCGCGCTGCCCGTTATAGCCTGCGATTTGTCTGTGATTATTCCCAGTTCCAACGCTATTGCCACAGCGGTGTCTATGTGGTCGCCCGTTATCATTATAGGACGTATTCCCGCCGTACGGCATTGAGCGATTGCGTCTATTACTTCCGGACGTACGGGGTCGATCATACCGCAAAGTCCTAAGAATATAAGGTCACGTTCCACCTTTTCGGGGGTGTACTCTTCGGGAAGTCGGGTTAAAGGCTTGTAGGCGCAGGCAAGTACGCGCAGTGCTTTGTCAGCCATTTGCTTGTTTGCGGCCAGTACAGCCTGTCTGTCCTCTTCCGTCATTTTGACTGCTTTGCCGTTTTTCAAAATGTGCGTGGAAATCTTTAACAACTCGTCGGGAGCACCTTTCGTGTACTGAATATACCCGTTGTCGGCGGTGTGAACGGTACTCATCATTTTACGCATACTGTCAAAGGGAACTTCTCCGACACGCGGGTGTGTCTTTTGAAGTTGCGTTTTGTCAATTCCGAGTGAGTAAGCGTAGTTGACAAGCGCACATTCGGTAGGTTCTCCTTTGGCGACGCCGTCCTGAAGTACCGCGTCACTGCACTGAGCCATTGCAGTTGCCAGTAATTGCTGATTGTCTCCGTAGTAATCGGTTACGGTCATTTTGTTCTGTGTCAGTGTACCTGTTTTGTCCGAACAGATTATCTGTGCGCAACCCAACGTTTCAACTGCGGTCAGTTTGCGTATTACGGCGTTTTTCTTGGACATGTTCGTTACGCCGATGGACAGCACGATGGTGACTACCGTTGCAAGTCCTTCCGGTATTGCCGCAACGGCAAGACTTATTGCTACCATGAACGAGGGCAGAACAATGTCTGCAAAGTTTGCTCCGTCAAACGCGCTTTCTTTAATCAGTTTGAAAGCGAGTATAAACACGCATATTCCCAGTACCACGAAACTGAGTATTTTGGAAAGTTGTGCAAGTTTTTTCTGTAAAGGAGTCTGTTCGTCGTGCGCCTGAGAAAGCACGTCGGCGATTTTGCCCATTTCCGTATCCATTCCGCAGGCAACGATTACTGCTTTCGCACGTCCGTAAACAACGGTGCTTCCCATGTATACCATATTGTGTCTGTCACCGATAGAAACTTCCGTTTGTGATACGATTGCCTTTTCGTCCTTTTCTACAGGTACGCTTTCACCCGTCAGTGCGGATTCTTCCACTTTAAGACTTGCCTGTTCTATAAGTCGGCAGTCGGCGGGAACGGCGTCACCCGCTTCCAGTACGATTACGTCGCCCACAACCAGATCCTGACTCTTGATTGTGTGCAACTGACCGTCACGCAAAACTTTGGAAGTGGAAGCGGTCATTTCTTTCAGCGCTTCTATTGCCTTTTCCGCCTTGCTTTCCTGAACGACGCCTAATATTGCGTTGAGCAGAACTACTATAACGATTATTATTACGTCGGTGAAACTGTCGTTTTCGATAAACGCCATTATTCCCGAAATAAATGCCGCAACTATCAGTATTATTATCATCGGGTCGGACAGTTGTTTTAAAAACCTGACTATCCACGGCGTTTTGGGCGGTTGTCTGAGTTCGTTTTTACCGTTTTGCTGCAACCTTTTGTCCGCTTCCTGACTGCTCAGTCCCTTTGCGTCGGAACTGACTTCGTCAAGTACCTCGGTTGCATCCATCAAATAGTGTTTCATTGTAATGCTCCTGTAACATTTGTTATACATAAAAACACTCACGCACAGTATGTGCGTGAGTCTCATTTTTTAAAACACTTCCAGGCGTAAATACGCCGACTGTTGAAAGTGTTACACAGTGTGTAAATTACTCCCTCACAAATTATGCAGTTGTAAAGTAAGTATAGTCTTTTAAATTGTATTTGTCAATTTATTTGCGCATTTTGACGAAAATATCGATAAATTCGTATTGCCCCCCGTTAACGTTTGACGGCAAAAGGAATGAGCAATATAATATATAGTATCTTATCGGATACGGCAATGCGGTATAATCGCAATCCGTCAAATTGCGAAGGTGGAGTATGAACAGTCTTACAAAAACTTACCATATCGAAATAAGCAACGTGGACGCCAATTTTAACGTTACGCCCAAGTACATAATGGAGATGTTGCAGGATATAGCGACGGATCATGCCAATATTTTGGGGTTTGGCTGGAACGATTTGCGTAAGGAAAACAAAGTGTGGGTGCTTAGCAAAATAAAGGTGGAAAGCAGTATTGAAAAGGACACGTCTGTAATCAATCTGACAACATGGCCGTTACAGCCCAACAGATTTTTTGCGGGTCGTGATTTTATCGGCACTGACGGCAACGGCAATGTGGTGTTGCGTGCGACAAGCATATGGAGTCTGCTGGACATTCAGTCCAGAAAAATGCTCAATCCCCATGACATCGATCATCTTTATGGCGGTCCGTATCTGGAAAAAAACGCAGGTGTGGAGGCTAAATGGGAAAAGTTGACGGCGGACGAAAGTTACGGTTGCCGCTACGTAAAGAATGTGCGCTGGACAGATCTTGACATAAACAGACACGTAAACAACACTAATTATACGCAGTGGGCAATGGATTGTATTGACAGTCCTGACTTTAACGGCAAGATCAGACAAATGGAGGTTACCTTTCACAGCGAATGTCTGATGGGAGATGAAATAAAGATAATGTGCAACAATGGCAAGTCTTTGCGTTGCGTCGGCATCAAGGATGGAAAGACTTGTTTTACCGCCAAGTTTGACTTCGCGTTTCCGGAAAACTGAATTTGTTTTTCTCTGTTACTGTTTAAATCCGAATTATAAAAACGCCCTTGTAATCCGCACCGATTAAACGTGCTTTACAAGGGCGTTTCCGTTTTTAAATAAATGTTACAATTTCATCAGCAAATCCGCAATATTTTTTTCTCCGCTTGAATTCACGTCGAACACAAGGGTATTCTGTTGCAGTTTGCGCAACGGTTCGGGATTGTCGATCCAGCGTTCGATTTGTTGACGTATGGCTTTTTTTGTCCTGATGTATTTTCCGCATTTATAGGTAGTGCAGAATAGTTTTGCCGTATATTCCTCGATGGGAGTAGCGCAGTAGTTTACAATTACGGGAGTGTGCATAAACATACTGTCGCAAATTGCGTTGGGACCTCCCTTTGTTACGAATATATCTGCCGCGCAGTAAAGTTCGTAGGCGTCGGGCAAGAAACGGTAGGGCTTTAATGTGATGTTGTCGGGAATTTCTTCGTTGTCGATTTTTTCCTGCAACTTTGCAAAAGCCTTTTCGTTTTTGCCGGCAATGGCAAGTATCGTGATTTTTTTGTCTGTTTTCAGCAGTTCTTTCGTACAACTCATCATATTGGCGGAAGCGTATGCTCCGTCAGCCAGTACGACTGCAAACGCGTCGGGGTCTATTCCGAATTTCTGTCTGCACAGTTGCTTGTCCGCTGTGGCGTTTTTAATGGCTTCGCGCGCCAACAAAGGAACTGTTTTGATGTTTGTGGGAGGAAATCCCAGTGTCGTAATGGCAAACTGAGTTGCCTTTTCGTTGTTGGTAATGGTAAGATCCACCCGATTGTCCCACCAGCCGTGTACGTTGTTGTCGGGAACGTAAGTTACAATCTTCATCTTGCTTTCAGGATGAAGCGCTTTATATTCGCACGCAAAGTGAATAGGTATATAGTGAGTGCAAACGAATATATCGCATTGAAGTTGACTGAACAATTCGAATGAAGTTTCTTTTACGTTCTTGAAAAAAGTTTCGTGAATATCGTGCAAAAGTTTCTGCGGATTGTCTCCGATCTGCATTGCTTTAAACCACACATTGCCCCAGCCTTTGACTTTGTTTGACAACTTGACTTGTTCTATGAGTCCCTGTTCAAACGCAACCATCTTTACGTCTCCCTGTTGCTGGAAAAAGTAGACGTCTTTAACTTCGGCTTTGTCGCTGTAGTATTTTTTCAATGCATCGGAAATAGCCTGTGCGGTGACGATGTGTCCCATGCCCGCTTCGACGTATGCTACGACAATTTTCTTCTTGTCCGGCATTATTGTTCTCCTTTCCGATAGGTGTCCTTACAGGACACGGTATATTTGTGTTTATTATACCACATTAAAAACTTTGTGCAATGTTTTTTTTGTAAATAGCGGTACGTAGGGCTGTTTTTCAATGCGCTGTACGCAAAAATCGATTTTTTTTCGTTGAATTCGGTGAAAATATAAACAAAAACAGCGGTAAACCTCAACTTGTCGGTGCCATTGTAACGGGCTGTACGCTACGCAAAATACCTGTTGACGAAGGCGGAGTAACGAAAATTCTAAAGGCACAGGGAACCATTGTAATATTCCGGCCGACGGTTTGCATTCGTGCAGACCGACGCTGATTTTATTTATATTCTTTATTACAATAGAAATCATTTGCATTGACAATGTTGCCGACCTTTGGTATCATATTAATTAACAGTGGCGCGTTTTACTGCGTATCGGCAGGAGGGGAATTATGCAATATTTAAACAAGCAGATCCGCAGCAGATTTGTGCTGGCATTAGTTTTGTCGGTTGCATTGCCTGCGGGTATATTGATGACTATTTTCGGCGCTATAAAAGGTCTGTGGTTTTTATTGGCGATAGGTATAATCGGAATAGTTGCAGGTTTTTACGGTTGTCCTATAGCATGGGTAAGTTTCGGCGGACTGCGCAGTCAGAAGGGGATTTTGCGTTCCATCACGGAAGACGGCATTTATTCGATTGCGGATCTTGCCAGTACCTACGGCATGGACGAAAAGAAAACAAACGAGACCGTAAAACAACTCATTGCCAAGAGTTACCTTACGGGTTTCAAACTGGTGGACGGCAGATTGCAGAAGACGCAGAAAGACAGTTACTATCAGTGTCCGTACTGCGGAACGAGATTGGAAGAATACAGTCTTAAATGTCCCAACTGTAGCGCACCGCTGGAAAAAAAGACATTTGAAAACAGATAAAGCGATTTAGGGGAGGAAATACCAATGGGCAACAAGGCCGTTGCGGTAGTAGGAATGTGCGGATCGGGCAAATCGGTTCTGACCGAGATGTTTACCAATCGCGGATGGGGAAAAGTATATTTCGGCGGTGTTACCGTTTCACAGTTGAAGAAACAGGGAATACCCGTCAACGAACAGAACGAGCGTGCCATGCGCGAGGGATTGCGCAAGCAGTACGGAATGGGAGCGTTTGCACTGTTGCTTGCCGACGAGATAGACCAACTTTTAAAGAAAGGAAACGTGGTGCTTGACGGATTGTATTCGTGGTCGGAGTACACCTATTTAAAGGAAAGGTACGGCGACGATCTCGTGATACTTGCGGTTGTGACCAACAGTTCGGTGCGTTACAGCAGACTTGCCAAAAGAGAAATACGTCCGCTCACCCCCGAACAGGCTTGCGGCAGAGACTTTGCCGAAATAGAAAACAGCGAAAAGGGCGGACCTATTGCCATTGCCGATTACTATATAATAAACAACGGCAGTATCGAACAAATGTCCCGTCAGTTCAATGAATTTTTAAAATGGCTCAAACTTTGATTATACGAGGAAAAAGATGTTATTGAATTTAGCAACCGTCAGCGAAACGGAAGGCAGTGCCACTGCAGGCACAACCGCCGATTTCAGTTGGGAGGGAATACTCCAGTCCGTAATCGAATGGATAGCGACTTACGGCGTAAAACTTTTAATCGGTCTTGTAGTACTGTTTATATTGTTTGCGGTAGTAAACAGTATTGCCAAATCGGTGCGCAAGGTAATGATGAAGAAAGGTGTGGAAAAGACAATCTACACCGTAACTTACTCGTTTATCCGCAAGGGACTCAAGTTGTTGCTGTTTCTGATTTTTTTGGGATACATCGGAGTGGAAACAGCGGCAATAGGTTCAATAATAGCGTCGGTAGGCGTTGCCATCGGTCTTGCCGTGCAGGGCTCTCTTGCAAATTTTGCCGGCGGACTGATAATATTTACAATGCGCCCCTTCAAGATTGGCGACTACATCGAAGCGCAAAGTCACAGCGGTACGGTAGAAGACATTCATTTGTTCTATACTTACCTTACGACTCCCGACAACAAACTGGTGCTCATACCCAACGGAGCGTTGTCCAACGACTGTATCGTCAACTATTCTGCCAAACCGGTGCGCCGTTTGGATCTTACATTTGCCATTTCGTACAGTGAAGACTTCACTCGTGCGGAAAAAGTTCTGCGCGACATTTGCGACGGAATGGAAAAAATATTAAAACAGCCCGAACCGTTTATAAAAATATCTTCGCACGGTGAAAGTTCCATAAACATTATAGTTAAAGTTTGGGTAAATACGGGTGATTACTGGGAAGTCAATCACGCAATGCTGGAAGAAGTGAAGAAACGTTTCGACGAAGAAAACATCGAAATACCTTTCAACCAGTTGGATGTGCACGTCATTTCACACACCGAAGAGAAAAAGTAAAATATTGATTTACAACGATTTTGCAGACGCATTGATTGCGTCTGCATTTTTTTTAGCGAAAGCGCGTGTCGGGCAAACATCGGCTAAACGGCGGTCAGTATTTACGGCGGAAGTGCAATCACGGCAGAAATGCAAACTTAAATTGCAAAGTCCTACCGCAATGCCGATATTTCCCAAACAGCGGCACTAATTGTTTAATGTATTTATATATTAAACACACAAGTGTAGACAAGAGGCAATTCGGCTTGTCAGCCGTTTAATACGGTATTTTTGGAGCAAAATGATTTTTACTCTTTGTCGCCATTCTGTATGTTGAAAAATTCCGAAAAATTTCAAAAAAAATATAAATAATTTGTCATTAAAGTTAATAATTCTGTTGACAATTTAATAAAGTGTGGTATAATAGGTACAGTTAAAGAACATCGGTAAAGTTATCGGTAAAAGGAGGTCACCGTGGCAAAAAAGATTTACAGTCTGCTGTTGTCGGACGACGTAGTGGAACAGGTTGACAATCTTGCGGCTAAGCAGGGAATATCCCGTTCCAATATGGTCAATCGTATATTGGGCGAGCATTTCAGTTACTCCACGCCCGAAAAGCGTATGCACGACATTTTTGCCGAGGTGGAACAACTTATTTTGCCTCACAGCACAATGCGGTTCAGCAATATGCCTTCTGTAAGCATGGCTACCATATTCAGTGCTTTGCCTTACAGATACAAACCAACTGTGCGCTACAGCGTGGAACTTGTCGACAGTGACGGTTGCATCGCGAGACTGCGTGTTTCGCTACGCAGTCAGAACAGCGACCTGCTCGAAGGTATGAAACGTTTTTACGCTTTGTTCATGCAATTGGAGCAGGACGCATTGGGACAGCGTACAAGCGGTACCGATGACAGCGGACGTTTTGTCAGGTTGTTGCAAAAACCCGACGATTATATCACTGACTCGCAAATTGCGGAGTGTATAACGGCATATATCAACAACTTTGACGAACTGCTTGGCGTGTATTTTGCGCAGGGCTGTTCCAAAAAAAGCGTACACGAAATCAAACGTCGGTACGCCAAGTATCTTGCAGAAAACATACACGTATAAAAACATCAGGACGTTACGTGTTTTTTAACAATTAATTCAGATTTTTCAAGGCTTTTAGACCAAAGGTGGTGAATACAATGAACATGCAAAAATTGACTCAGAAATCTCTTTCGGCTTTGCAGCAAGCGCAATCCGTTGCAATGGAAAACGGTAACAGCGAATTGCAACAGGTACACCTGTTGTGCGGTTTGCTTGACGATGATCAATCCATTGTACGTTCTGTGTTACAGGCGTCGGGCGTAGATTGTTCCGCTTTGCTTCAACGCGCCAATGCAGAAGTTGCCCGTCTTCCCAAGATGTCAAACGTGTCGGAAGTTTATCTGTCGGCACGTCTCAACGAAACACTTAACAACGCCGAGAAGTGCGCTGCGGAAATGAAGGACGAATATGTTTCCGTCGAACATCTGTTTATAGCGTTGCTCGACAAACCCGACAGCACAATGACGCAGTTGTTCAGACAGTTCGGAGTGGAGAAGAACAGTTTTATGTCCGCTCTTATGAAGGTGAGGGGCAACGTCAGGGTAACAAGCGACAGTCCCGAATCAACCTATGACGTACTCAGCAAGTACGGCAGCGATCTGGTAGAACTTGCGCGTCAGCAGAAACTCGATCCCGTAATAGGCAGAGAAAACGAAATACGTAGTTGTATACAGATTCTTTCCCGTAAAACCAAGAACAACCCCGTTCTGATAGGTGAAGCGGGCGTAGGTAAAACGGCAATCGCCGAAGGACTGGCTCAGCGTATAATGCGCGGAGACGTTCCTACCGGCTTAAAGGACAGAAAGTTGTTCTCTTTGGATATAGGTGCGCTTATAGCGGGCGCCAAGTTTCGTGGGGAATTCGAAGAACGTTTAAAGGCAGTTTTGCAGGAAGTCAAAAAGAGCGAGGGCAAGATTATACTGTTTATCGACGAACTGCACACTATAGTGGGTGCGGGCAAGTCGGACGGTGCAATGGATGCAGGAAATCTTTTAAAGCCCATGCTTGCAAGGGGTGAATTGCATTGCATCGGTGCAACCACTCTGGACGAATATCGTCAGTATATAGAAAAAGATCCTGCGCTTGAACGTCGTTTCCAGCCTGTAATGGTCAACGAACCTACAGTGGAAGACACTATATCGATTCTGCGCGGACTTAAAAACCGTTACGAAGTATTTCACGGCGTAAAGATTCAGGACTCGGCATTAATAAGTGCCAGCGTATTGTCCGACAGGTATATCAGCGACAGATACTTGCCCGACAAGGCAATAGACCTTGTGGACGAGGCTTGCGCAATGATAAGAACGGAGATGGATTCCATGCCTGTGGAAATGGACGATATCAGCCGTAAAATAATGCAGTTGGAAATAGAGCAGGAAGCGCTCAAAAAGGAAACGGACAAACTTGCCGTCGCGCACAAGGAAGAAATTTCCAAAGAACTTGCCAAACTCAAAGAAACCTACAATTCGATGAAGGCACGTTGGGAAAACGAAAAGAAAGACATTGCCAAGGTGCAGAGTCTGCGTGAAAAGATCGATCAGGTCAATGCTGAAATACAGACTGCCGAACACAGTTACGACCTTGCAAGACTTTCCAAACTCAAATACGGCGACCTTCCCGAACTTACAAGACAGTTGCACGAACAGGAACAACGCATCAACAACCGCGGCGACAGTCTGCTGCGTGACAAGGTGACGGACGAAGAAATCGCGCGTATTATCAGCCGTTGGACGGGTATACCCGTTTCCAAACTGGAAACGAGCGAAAAACAGAAGTTGTTGCAGTTGCCCGAAATAATGCACAAACGTGTAATAGGTCAGGACGACGCGGTGACGAAAGTGTGCGATGCGATATTGCGTTCGCGTGCCGGCATTATAGACCCCAACCGTCCCATAGGCAGTTTTATGTTCTTAGGACCTACCGGTGTAGGTAAGACGGAACTTGCCAAGACTCTTGCGGAAAATCTGTTCGACGATCAGCGCAACATGGTACGTATCGACATGAGCGAATACATGGAGAAATACTCCGTGTCCCGTCTGATCGGTGCTCCTCCGGGATATGTAGGTTACGAAGAGGGCGGACAACTGACCGAAGCGGTACGTCGTAAACCCTATTCGGTAATACTGTTCGACGAAATCGAAAAGGCGCATCCCGATGTGTTCAACGTGCTGTTGCAGATTCTGGACGACGGTCGTGTAACGGACAGTCAGGGACGTACGGTAGACTTCAAAAATACCATCATCATTCTGACAAGTAACCTCGGTTCCTCGATCATTATTGACAGTATCGAAAAAGAAGGCAAGTTGACTGCGGAAGCGGAAGAAGAAGTTCATCAGTTGCTTAAACATCAGTTCCGTCCCGAATTCCTCAACAGACTGGACGAAATAATCCTGTTCAAGCCGTTGACAAAGGAAGAAATTGCCAAGATCGTAGATCTGCTTATTGCTGCTTTGCAACACAGACTGAGCGACAAACAACTGAAACTCAACGTTACGGACAGTGCAAGAAAGTTTATTGCCGAAGGCGGCTACGATCCCGTATATGGTGCAAGACCGCTTAAGAGATTTGTACAGCACAATGTCGAAACGCTTATCGCGCGTAAAATATTACAATCGGATCTTGCTCCCGACACAACCTTGACAGTTGACGTAAAAGACGGCGAACTTGTTGTTGAGTAACGCCTTATATGTAATTTTTCATTTGACAGCCGTACGGAGATTTCCGTACGGCTGTTTTATTGTCGGATTTGCCCGACTGCATTGCAAGAGTGCGTGGCATCGCAATTTCCTCATTTATCTGCTTAAAAGAAAGGCTGTCAGCCGAAACATCTGATATAAAAATGACTTTTTCCATAAAAAATATTAGTCTGAATCGCTTTACAAGTCAAAAAGTTGTGTGTATAATATAGCCAACTCATCAAAAGGCGGATATTTATGAGTATTATTTTAAACAACAACATGATGATGATGCTGAGGCTATGGGAATGACGGTTTAATAAACTACATTACCCATGGCTTTTTTTGCGAAGAATTAGTAACACCGTATACTAATTCTTTTTTTATTGTTAAAAACAGCGAGGTGTTCAGAATGACGCGACAATCGACGGAAATACGTGAAGTAATCAGAATAGAAAATTTAAACAAAACTTACAAATTCAAGGGAAAGGAAGTCGTAGCATTGAAGGATGTTACTCTTACTGTAAATAAAGGTGATATATTCGGAATCGTAGGAGTGTCCGGCGCGGGTAAAAGCACTCTTGCAAGGTGTATAAATCTTCTGGAAAAGCCGACATCGGGCAAAATCACCGTCAACGGAGTAGACCTCTCCGCACTTAGTGAAAAGAACCTCAATTTGCAGCGACGCAAGATAGCGATGATTTTTCAGAATTTCAATTTATTCAATCAGCGCACGGTATTTCGCAACGTTGCTTTTCCTCTGGAAATAGCGGGCGCAGACAGACAGACGATTGACAGTCGGGTAAAGGCACTGTTAGGCTATGTCGGTCTCGGCGACAAGGCTGACAGTTACCCGTCGCAACTGTCAGGCGGACAGAAACAGCGAGTTGCCATTGCAAGAGCGCTTGCAAACAATCCCGACGTATTGCTGTGCGACGAGGCAACCAGTGCGCTTGACAGCCTTACCGCATACAGTATTTTGCAATTGCTCAAAGACATCAACTGCAAACTGGGCGTTACGATTGTGTTTATCACTCACGAGATAGGGGCTGTAAAGAACTTTTGCAACAAGGTGGCGGTGCTGGACGACGCGGGTATTGCGGAATGCGGAAGCGTCGAAAAAGTGTTTGACTCTCCCGCCAGTCCCGTTACTCGGAAGATATTGCATTACGGAGGTGTAAAGTAATGAAATACTCATGGCAGATATATTTAAGCAAGATTACGTCGGCTGCGGGCGAAACGTTGTATATGGTGACGGTGGCGTCTCTCATAGCCTGCGCAGTGGGTATTCCGTTGGGAATTCTTGCCTACGTAACATCGAAAAACGGTATACGTCCCAACAAATTTTTAAATATAGTGTGCGAAGCGGTGGTAAACATAGGACGCAGTATTCCCTTTATCATTTTGCTTATTTTGCTGTTGCCATTTACCAGATGGATTGTGGGGACAACGCTTGGAACGACTTCGGCAATAGTTCCTCTGACAATCGCCGCCATTCCTTTTACAGCAAGAGTGACGGACAGTGCAATGCGCGAACTGGACCGCGGACTTATAGAAGCCGCCCGCTCGGTAGGTGCCGGCTGGTGGCAGACCGTGTACAAGGTGCTTGTTCCCGAATGTCTGCCGGGACTGTTGAGGGGAGCATGTCTTACATTCATCAATCTTGTAGGTTATTCCGCAATGGCGGGTACCGTAGGCGGAGGAGGACTGGGCAACCTTGCCTATCAGGAAGGTTTTATAAATTACGATTTTGCAATGATACTGATGTGCGTCGTCGTGTTAGTCGCAATAGTTCAGTTGGCGCAGTTGATTTTTAACATTGTCGTCAGATTTATCGACAAGAAAAATGCGTAGTAAGTATTAAATTGACAGTTAAACATAAAGGAGAATCGATATGAAAAGATTATATGTATTTGCACTTGCGGTTTGTTTGTCGGTTGTGGCGGTGTTTGCCGCGGCGTGTAACCCCGTCACCGACGGTATAGGCAAGGACGGCACCGTTTATATCGGCGCGACGTCCGTTCCCCATGCGGAAATTCTGGAATTTGCCAAAGAAATTTTGCAACAGGAGTACAACATAAAAATCGAAGTTAAACGGGTGGACGAATACGCTTTGCTCAATCCGGCGACCTCTGCGGGAGATACGTTCGCCAACTATTTCCAGCACGGAATTTATCTTGACGAATACAATCGTTCAGTAGGCGAATCGGACAAACTGGTCAGTATTTGCGAAGTGCACGTTGAACCGTTGGGCGTTTACAAGGGCGGCAAAGCAACGGGAGAGAGCGTAGATGAAATTTTTTCCAAGGAAAATCTTGTGATTTCCGTCACCAACGACCGCACTAATCAATCGCGCGCCCTGCGTCTTTTGGAACAGTTGGGAATAATCACCGTTGTCAACGACAAGGAAACGATTTCAGTAGACGACTGCGATTGGCAAGGACATCAGTACCGAGAAGTGTCGGCGAGTCTGCTGGCATCATCGCTTAACGATGTGGACATTGCCGTTATCCCCGGAAATTACGCATTGCTTGCCGGTCTTAAAGAGGCTCTTGCAACCGAGGATGCGGAAGTTACGAGAAAGTACGCAAACGTAGTTGCGGTGCGTGCGGAAAACGCCGACAGCGACATTGCCCATGCCATTGCGGAAGTGTTGAAAAGCGAAAAAGTCGCTCAATTTATAGAAGACACTTACGGCGACGCGGTACAGTTTGTCGCCTGACAATTTCTGTCAGTTATCCCCCGATTGAGTCAGTCGGGGGATTTTTCAATGTCAGATTGTTTTTTTTGCGTTTAGTTTAACTGACGATTACGGTTTACTGCGGTAGTTATAAGCGCGTTACGGCAAAATTCAATTAAAAAGGTTCACATCTTCCTGTTGTCAAGCGTTCACCTAAAAACTCCTTTTGCGATTTGAAATTTCCTTCGTGTAAAAAATCGCATTACGTCACACCTTTTTGACGTTTAATTACTTTACGGCAGCGTTTTTTTATCAAACTATTGCTTTTTTTTCTGCTTGTTGTAAAATATATGTGTAACCCCTGATTATTAATGAAAAACCGGAGATTGCTTTTTCATTTTCGTTGACATATAATTAAATCAAATATAAGAAAAAGGCGTTCATTTTACACCGGGGAGCATCAATGATTACCTCTATCGTCAAAAAGGTCAAGAAAAAGTACAATGTCGACATCGACGTTACTTTGACGGACAGAAGCGTTATTCTGAAGGGGGAAATGTCCGATTGGAAGGACATAGTGGATGTCGGCAAGATGTTTGTCGACAAGAAGAGCAACAGGCGTGTGGTCAACGACATCGTATTGAAGGGCTATGTGCCTTCAAAGGAATACCTGCCCGACATCAGGGACGACAGTTTGCAGGACACAAGATGGAATGTAGTTGTCATCGGTGCGGGAATTATAGGCTGTTCCGTTGCGCGCGAACTTTCGCAACTTAACGCAAGCGTGCTTGTGGTGGAAAAACACAGCGACGTAGCGCACGGTGCAAGCGGAGCAAATGACGGAATGGTTCACGCGGGCATCGACTTAAAGGGAAAAAGTTTAAAACTTCATTACGTCGTCAGGGGCAACGCGATGTACGGCAAGGTGTGCGAGCAGTTGGGCGTAGACTTCCGCCGTGACGGTCAGTACGTCATCTTCAAGGACAGACTCATGCGTTTCCTTGCCAAGTCAATGCTTGTCAGGGCACGCAAGCACAACATTCCTTCCGTTACCATCATAGGCAAGGAGATGGCAAGACTGGAACCCGCCGTCGCCTCTTACTGTAAAGGGGCTTTGCGAATCGGTTCAACAGGTGCGGTATCTCCTTACAAACTGACCATCGCCTATGCGGAAAACGCATGTACAAACGGAGTAAAATTCAGTTTCGACACGGCGGTACAGTCAATGGTGCGTGTGGGCAGGCGTGTAACGGCAGTGGTTACCAACAGAGGAACGCTGTTTGCCGACGTAGTCATCAACTGCGCAGGCGTATTTGCCGACAAAGTTGCCGAAATGGCGCAGGACAGGTATTTTTCCATACATCCGCGTAAGGGTACCGACCTGTTGCTGGACAAAAACGCGCCCGATCTGCCTCAGCATGCAATCAGCCTGTCTCCCACGTTAAAAGGAATGCGTGCCAACAAGAACACCAAGGGCGGCGGAATTGTCATCACCGTTGACGGCAATGTTCTTTTAGGACCGGACGCAATAGAAACGCCCGAACGTGAAGACGTTTCCACCACCCAGCAAAGTGTGGACAATGTGTTCAACAAACAGAAATTGTGCTTTCCGCCATTGCAGAAAAGCAGTGTTATAGCCTATTTTTCCGGTGTGCGTGCGTCAACGTACGAAGAAGATTTCATCATCGAGCGCAGCGGAGAAGTGGACAATCTGATTCATGTGGCGGGTATTCAGTCGCCGGGGCTTACAGCCGCACCTGCAATCGCGCTTGACGTTAAGGAAATGGCGGTCAGTGCTTTAAAGGACAGCGGAGTGGACGTTACGTATAAACAAAATTGGCAGCCCGTCCGTAAACCGCCCGTGTGTATAAGACAACTGGACAGACAGACACAGCAAAAGTATATATCTCAAAATCCCGATTACGGTACAATAGTGTGCCGTTGCGAAGAAGTCAGCCTGGGCGAGATAAAGGATGCCGTCAACAACAATCTCGGAGTTGCGACGGTAGACGGAGTAAAAAGGCGTGTCAGAGCGGGCATGGGAAGATGTCAGGGCGGATTCTGTATGCCTGTGGTAATGAAGACAATCGCTCAATGCAAGAAAACGGACATCAGTCAGGTGCGTAAAGGTGATATCGGCAGTAACCTGTGTTACGGCGAAATAAAAGATAAGTACAGACGTGAGGAATGATATGGCATTTTACGACATTATAGTTATAGGCGGCGGTCCTGCCGGGCTGTCGGCAGTATTGCGTGCCGACAAGTCGGGCAAGAAAACATTGCTTATAGAGCGTGAAGGACGGTTGGGCGGTATTCTGAAACAGTGTATACACGACGGATTCGGCGTAATACGTTTCGGGGAAAAACTGTCAGGACCCGAATACGCCGAGCGATTTACCGCTTTGTTAAAAAGCAGCAACGTACAGGTCAGCCTCTGGTCGTTTGTCACGGACATTCAGCACAAGGCAGAGGACGGTTTTACAGTGACCTACCTCTGCCGTGACGGAGTGAAGCAGGCACAATGCAAGAAGATAATTCTGGCAACAGGTTGTCGCGAGCGTACACGCAATCAGATTTTCGTTCAGGGGGACAGAGGCGCAGGCGTGTTTACCGCGGGTACGGCTCAGAACCTTGTCAATCTCGAAGGCGTTATGCCGGGCAGGAAGTGCGTTATTTTGGGTTCGGGGGATATCGGACTTATAATGGCGCGACGTCTTACTCTCGAAGGCGCAACGGTGGAAGGAGTTTACGAAGCCAAAAGCACCCCCAGCGGATTGCCGCGCAACATACATCAGTGTCTTGAAGATTTCAACATTCCGCTACATCTGTCCACAACGGTTACAAGGGTGTTGGGCGACAGACGTGTGGAAGCGGTGGAAATCTGTCAGGTAGACAAACAGATGCGTCCTGTAAAAGGTACCGAAAAAATCGTCGATTGCGACTGTCTTATATTGGCAGTCGGACTTATTCCGGAAAACGAAATAGCCACCGCGCTCGGAGTGCAACTGGACAAGAGAACAAAAGGTCCGCTCGTGGATCAGAATCTCGAAACGATGCGCACGGGTATTTTCTGTTGCGGAAACGCTTTGCACGTCAACGATCTGGTGGACTACGTGTCCGAAAGCGGTGAAACGGCTGCGGACGGAAGCTGTTCCGAAAGGTCGGGACGTTGTCTTATAGACATTGTGGCGGACAAGGCTTTTTCGTACAACGTACCGCAAAAAATCAACATAAACGACAGGCGTGACAAGACAATACTGTATTTCAGAAGCGCAGATATAGTTACGGACAAAAAGGTAGCAGTATATATCGACGGCAACTGCGTGTTTTCAAAAAAATTCTTACATTTGTCACCGCCCGAAATGCAGAGAATAACGGTTGACTTATCTTCGGCGACAAGTCGGAAAAGCCGTATAGAACTGCGTATGGAGGATTAGCCTATGGAACTGATATGTATAGTGTGTCCCAACAGTTGCCGACTGAAGGTTACCGAGGGCGCAAACGGCATCGAAGTGGAGGGCGCAAGGTGCAAACGAGGCAAGCAATTTGCCTATGACGAAATGACGTGTCCCATGCGCACTGTATGCACGAGCGTGCGTACTACGGTTAAAGGTTTTCCTGTCGTGTCCGTAAGAACGTCCGCCGAAATTCCCAAAGACAAAATTTTTAAACTTATGCAAATGTTGGCAAACGTAACGGTAACGACACCTCTTCCGTCGGGAAGCGTAGTTTTAAGCAAAGTGTTCGACAGCGATGTCGACGTTATAACTACAACAGATATGGAGATTTGATTATGCCCAATGCTTTTGTCATAGACATAGGAACTCAGAGCATGCGAGGAATAGTGTTCGATCAGCATGGCAACCTTCTCGTGAAAAAACAGGTTAAGTACAAGCCCTACTTGTCCAAGCAGAACGGGTATATGGAGCAGGATCCGGAAATGTACTGGGAAGTGCTGTGCGAAATATGCCGTTCGGTAAGCGAAGAAAATCCCTTGCTTTTAAAGGAAGTCGTGGCAATGTCGGTGGATACGTTCCGTGATACCGCGGTTTTGCTGGACGCTGACCGCAACGTATTGCGAAACTGTATTCTGTGGTCGGATCAGCGAATGGCAAAACTGGACACCAAGTTACCCACGCTGCAACGCGTTGCTTTTTCTCTGGTGGGGATGACGCGTACCATCAATGCGATACGCAAGAAGATCAAGACGACGTGGGTAAGGCAAAACCAGCCCGAGATATGGGCAAAGGTGGACAAAGTTGCGCATCTGTCCGCCTATATCAATTACAAACTGACGGGCAATCTGGTGGATTGCTACGCCTCGGCAATAGGGCATCTTCCCTTTTACAACAAGAAAAAGCGTTGGTTCAAGGAAAACGAATTGCTTTTCCCAATATTCGAACTGCCGTTGTCGATGATGACTCCGCTTGTCAGTCCCGGTGAAGTCATGGGTACGATAACTGCGGAGGTAAGCGCGCTTACGGGGTTGCCCGAGGGACTGGAAATCATTGCGTCGGGCAGCGACAAGGGATGCGAAACGTTGGGCGTAGGTTGTATAGACAGCGACGTGGCAAGCATTTCCTTCGGCACAAGCAGCACTGTACAGTTCAGCAGCAAGAAGTATTTCGAGCCGGAACCCTTTATGCCGTCTTATCCTGCGGTGCTTAAAGATTACTACAATCCCGAAGTGCAGATTTTCCGCGGTTACTGGATGATAAGTTGGTTTAAAAAGAATTTCGCCCAGCATCTCGAAAAACGCGCCGCCGAAGAGGGAAAAAGCGTTGAAGAAATGATGAACGAGGAAATAGCCTCTATTCCTGCAGGAAGCGACGGACTGGTATTGCAACCTTTCTGGCAGGCGGGACTTACCACTCCCGAGGCAAAAGGAGCGATAATAGGGTTTACCGATTTCCACACGCGCGCTCACGTTTACCGTGCTATAATAGAGGGCATCGATTTTGCTCTGCGTGAAGGACTGGAAAGAATGGAACGCAGGGGAAAAATACATATCAGACAAATATCCGTGTCAGGCGGAGGCTCGCAAAGCGACCTTATCTGTCAGATAGCGGCCAACGTGTTCAACAAACCCGTAAGGCGTGTTCAGACCTATGAAACAAGCGCACTTGGCGCGGCGATAGTGGTAATGACAGCCAAAGGCGTTTACCCTGACGCGCACAGCGCCGTCAAAGCAATGGTTCATTACACCGATTGTTTTACTCCCGATCCGAAATGCGTCAGAAAATACAACGAAATCTATAAAAACATCTATCTTAAACTTTATTCCAAGTTGCAGAAATTCTATCTCAAACTGGAAGACTGAAAGGAGCAGACTATGAGTAAACCGTACAAGGGTTTTGAACCCGCATGGTATCTTAAAAAACCGCCGGCAAAGAGTTACCGTTCCATTTTCAAATGGGGCGATCCCGAGTACAACAAAGTACCCAAGGAAACGTTGTACAAGATGATGAAGGAAATTTTTCATCTTACCGACGACGATTTCAGACAGTACAGCGAACCGTTGGGACTGGAAGAAGTCACTCTTGACAAGAAGGTAAATTTGCCCGACGCTGTAATTGACAGACTGAAAGAGATTGCGGGCGAGGAAAACGTGTCCGTAAGCGATTACGACCGATTGTCCGTTGCTTACGGCAAGACGATGTACGACCTGTTGCGTTTAAGACAGCACATCGCGAAAAACATTCCCGATGTGGTTGTATATCCGTCGGACAAAGAACAGATAGAGCAGATAGTAAAGTTGTGTACGCAGGAAAAAATACCTCTCTACGTTTACGGCGGAGGATCCAGCGTCACCCGCGGAGTGGAATGTATGAAGGGCGGCATTTCTCTCGATATGCGCAAGAACTTCAACAAAGTAGTAGATTTCAACGAAGTGGATCAGACAATCACCGTGGAAGCGGGTATGTCGGGTCCGAAACTGGAAGAAACGCTCAACAATGCGGTAAAACTGTTCAATGCCAAACGCGCCTACACCTGCGGACATTTTCCGCAGTCCTTCGAATATTCTTCGGTGGGAGGCTGGACTGTCACGAGAGGAGCAGGACAGAACTCTACCTACTACGGAAAAATAGAGGACATCGTAATTGCGCAGGAATACGTTACTCCAAGAGGCATTGTCAAGACTGAACCCTTCCCTGCAAAGGCAACCGGACCGGACATCAATCAGATAATGATGGGTTCGGAAGGTACTTTCGGAGTACTTACGCACGTAACGTTGAAAGTTTTCCGCTATATGCCGGAAAATCATTTCAAATTTTCCTTTATGTTCAGGGACTGGAATTCGGCAATGGAAGCGGCGAGGGAAATCATGCAGTGCGAATGCGGACGTCCCAGCGTATTCCGTTTGTCCGATCCTGAAGAAACGGATTGTATGATGCGCCTTTACGGTGTGGACGAATCGCCTCTTGCAGGTATGCTGTCCTCATTGGGATACAAACCGCACCGACGTTGCCTGTTTTTGGGATTCACCGACGGCGAAAGGGGATTTTGCAAAAACATTGCGCGCAACGTCAAACGCATATGTCGCAAGTACAAGGCGTTGAGTCTTACCGGCGCGGTTACATCGGCTTGGGAAAAAGGACGTTTTACCGATCCCTATCTGCGCGACACAATGCAGGACTTCGGTATTATGACCGACACCCTCGAGTGCAGCGTCACATGGAGTCAGATGGAACACGTACATCAACTTGTCCGCGAGTACTGTCACAGCAGACCTGATACAATATGTATGACGCACATGTCCCACTGTTATCCGCAGGGAGCCAATCTGTATTTTATTTTCATTGCACGTATGACGACTTTGGAAGAATTTGTGGATTACTGGACGGGAATACTCGATCACATTCAAAAAAGCGGTGCCGCCATATCTCACCACCACGGAATAGGCAAGTTCTTTGCCCCGTGGCTGGAAGGTCAGATAGGTACCAATCAGATGGAAATATTTAAGGCGCTCAAACATCACTTCGACCCCGACAACCTGATGAATCCGGGCGGAACGCTTGGACTGGATCTGGAAGAAAAGGACAAGAAGTTTATTCGTCCCAAGTGGTGATATGTTTATATTCTGAATTTTTCCGTCGATGTACGACGTCAAAAGTCCGAGAAAGTTAAATGCTTTCTTGGGCTTTTTGTCAATGTTGTGTCCGACAGTTGATTTTTATTCTTACGATATGGTATAATTGAAAATATAAAGGGCGGAGGACAGAAATGAGAAGTCACGAATCGGGCGAAATGTATCTGGAAAGCATTCTGATACTGAAGGAGAAAAACGCCGCAGTTCACGCAATAGACGTTGCCAACTTTTTGCAGTACTCCAAGCCCAGTGTTTCCCGAGCGATGGGAATACTTCAATCCAAAGGATATATCACCGTGGACAAAAGAGGCAATATAGATTTTACCGTTGAGGGCAGACGGTATGCCGAAAGCGTGTACGAAAAACACCATGTCCTGACTTCATTTCTGTTGTCGTTGGGAGTTGACCCCGCTGTGGCGGAAAGCGACGCCTGTCGTATAGAACACGTAATAAGTCAGGAAACTTTTGCAAAAATACGCGAGTTAGTAAAGGAAGGGAATGAGTGAAAAGTATACAAAGTAGCTTTACCGACGAAATACTCAATAAAGCCAAACAGGCGCGAATACGTATGTTGGGCGACCTTTCCTCATGTATCGACGGCAAGATGCGTCAGAACAGTCGCAGTTACAAGGTTCCGCTACTGTATTCGCGCATTATCAAGCCGGACAGTTATACGGAACAGGACACCTTGTGTTATACATTCGGCAGCGGCGAAAAATGCGTGTTTTATCTGCACGGCGGATCTTACGTATATCAACCGATGGTGTTTCATTGGCGATTTTTGCAAAAGTTATACAAGGCGGCAAATGTAAGCGTGGTGTTTCCCATTTACAACAAAGCGCCTCATTATACCTGTGAAACAGTAGTGCCACAGGTAGCAGGGCTGTTGCAGACTGTGCTTAAAAAGTACGGCAAAGACAACGTGTACGTAATGGGAGATTCCGCAGGAGGAGGACTTGCCGTGGCAGTTAGCAAGTATTGCGCCGACAACGGTTTGCAATTGCCTGCGTCGTTGACTTTGTTTTCTCCGTGGCTGGATGTTTCCATGCGCAACCCCGAAATTCAACGCTATCTGGACGGCGATTATATGCTGTATCTGCCCGAACTGATGTTGTACGGCACAAGTTACAGGGGAAATGTCGACCGTGACGATTACAGAGTATATGGAGTTGACGTCGCTGACGAGAAATTTCCTCCCACCGATATATTTGTGGGGTCGGCAGACATGCTTTTCCCCGATTGCCTGCTTTTCAAGCACAACGCCGACAAAAAAGGCGCCAAAGTCAGGCTGTACGAATTTCCTCACATGCAACACGTATTTGCGCTGATGCCCATTCCCGAAGGAACGGAAGTGTTCAGGTACGTTACAGATATGTTGACTGCAAGACAAAATTGATTCAGGAGAGGTAAGCAAATGAGAATCGCACTTATAGCACACGACAAGAAGAAAAACCAGATGATCGACCTTGCCATCAAGTACAAGGATGTGTTGGCAAAGCACACATTGTTTGCCACAGGTACTACAGGAACTCTCGTAATGGGTGAAACGGGACTTAAAATCAAGCGTATGAAGAGCGGACCTCTTGGCGGAGATCAGCAGATAGGCTCTATGATAGCCGACGGTCAGTTGGATCTTGTAATATTCTTGCGCGATCCTCTTACGAGTCAGCCTCACGAACCCGATGTCTCGGCGTTGCTCAGGCTGTGCGATGTGCAGAACATTCCCCTTGCGACAAACGTAAAAAGTGCGGAAATAATGCTTACCGCATTGGCAAACGACGAAATAAAGTAATCGGGGACATACAGATGAAAGCAGTCGTTCAAAGGGTAAAAAGCGCCGTTCTGGAAGCGGAAGGGCGCATTGTTTCGCAAATAGGTAAGGGATTGGTCGTTTACTGGGGCGTGGAAAAAGAGGACACGGAGGACAGCAGCGTTTATCTTGCCAGAAAAATCGCCAACATGCGCATATTTTCAGACGAACAGGGCAAAATGAATCTTTCCGTCAAGGATTGCGGAGGTGAGATATTGCTTGTTTCGCAGTTTACGCTGATGGCGGACACATCGCGAGGCAACCGTCCCGGTTTCGAACTTGCCGAACGTCCCGACCGTGCTAAAGAAATGTATCTGCACGCAGGAAAACTGATCGAACAACAGGGCGTAACCGTAAAGTACGGAGTGTTCGGTGCGGACATGACTATAACGCAGGTCAACGACGGACCGGTGACAATAGAAATGGAGAAAAAATGAAATCTTTACGTCAGTTATACAAAGTGGGCGTCGGACCTTCCAGTTCTCACACGATGGGACCTGCAAAGGCTGCAAGGCTGTTTGCGGACAAGCACCACGACTGTCGGCAGTTCAAGGCTGTTTTGTACGGTTCTCTTGCGCTTACGGGCAAGGGACACGGCACCGACAGGGCATTGCGCAAAGTGCTTGGAAATTGTGAAGTGGTGTTCGACTGCGACAGCCCCTGCGTACATCCCAACACACTCGAACTGTTTGCTTATAAGGACGGCAAACAGGTGGACAAAATGCAGGTGTTCAGCGTGGGCGGGGGCGAAATAGTCATTGCAGGCGAATCTCCCGTCGAACACGAGGACGTATATCCGCTTAGCACGTTCAAACAAATTGCGGATTTTTGCAGACAGAACGATCTGCGATTGTGGCAGTATGCCGAGCGGTGCGAAGGCAACGACATCCGGGATTATTTAAAACAGATGTGGCGTGTAATGGTAAAAGACATTGAGGACGGTCTGCAGGCGGAAGGCGTGCTGGAAGGCGGACTGAACGTTCAGCGTCGTGCAAAAAAATTACTTTTAACGGACAGAAAGGAAAGCATGCAGACAAGGGAAAACAGACTTGTCGCGGCGTATGCGTTTGCGGTAAGCGAACAAAACGCAGGCGGTGCGGAAGTCGTTACCGCGCCTACGTGCGGTTCGTGCGGAGTCATACCGTCGGTATTCCGTTACTACCAACTGACGTTCGGTTGGGATGACGAAAAAATCGTCAACGGATTGCTTACTGCCGGAATAATAGGAAATCTTGTAAAAACCAATGCGTCCATAAGCGGTGCCGAATGCGGTTGTCAGGCGGAAATAGGCACTGCCTGCGCAATGGCAAGCGCAGGTCTTGCGGAAATGTGCGGTATGTCTCTCGAACAGATAGAGTACGCTGCTGAAGTTTCGCTGGAACATCATCTGGGACTTACCTGCGATCCCGTCAACGGGTTGGTGCAGATACCGTGTATAGAACGCAATGCAGTGGCGGCAATGCGTGCCATAAACGCAATGAGGCTGGCAACGTTTCTTGCCGATTCGCGCAAGATAACGCTTGACACGGCAATACTTACAATGTACGAAACAGGCAAGGACATCGGCGAAGGCTACCGTGAAACAGCCAAGTCGGGACTTGCAAAACTTTATAGAGGATGACTTATGAAAAAACTTGTAATTTTTGATCTTGACGGAACACTTTTAAACACACTGGACGACCTTGCCAATGCCGTCAACTACACAATGAGACAGTTGGGACTTCCCGAACACACCGTAGGCAAAGTGCGCCAGATGGTGGGTAACGGCGCGGAGAAACTTTTTCTGCGTGCAATGGGTGAGGGCAACGAAAATTTATTGCCTCAGGCGTTAAAACATTTCGAAGATTTTTACAGCGTTCACAGTCGTGACAACACCCGTCCTTACGACGGAATCGAAGAAATGCTCAAAAAACTCAACGCGCAATCGGTAATATGCACCGTGTTTTCCAACAAACCTCACGAAAACGTAGGACCGCTGTGCAAGTATTACTTCGGCGATCTCGTGGCATATGCACAGGGAACTTATACGGGCAAGGCTAAGAAACCCGATCCCACAGGCGTGTTTATGATAATGGACAAATTCGGTTGCGACAAGAGCGAATGCGTATTCGTCGGAGACAGCGAAGTGGACATTCAGACCGCGCACAACGCAGGACTTCCCTGTATCAGCGTATCCTGGGGATTTAAGGACAGACCGTTTCTCGTGGACAACGGCGCAACGGTCATAGCGGACGACAGCGATCAGTTGGCGGAGTGTATTCTCAACGGTTGACCGTATAACGTCAGTGCAGAAATTCACCCCACGTTATTCAAAAAACACAATTATCGCAAAGGAAGGCATTGTTTGTATGCCTGAAAGAGAGATGTTGACGCACTCTCTTTTTTTATTTTGTGCGAAGTCGCATTTGCACTTTAAGTACCGCGCGGCACGTTGAACACAGTCGTCTTTAATGTTTTTTAGGCAAAGTGTGTCTATATGATTTCAATCGCGAAAAAAACAAGTCCGCAAGGGTATTTCCTTGCGGACTTGTATTAATTCAGTTGTTCCGACGACGTCAGTTTTTGTTTTGCTCCGACGTTTTTAACGGTTTTTTGCTGATTGGCAACACCGCCGTGAAGGTCAGTCTGCCGTTTCGGTATTCGGCGTTTATCCGACCGTTGTGATTTTCGCAAATTATCCGTGCAATGGACAGCCCCAGTCCGTTTCCGCCGTTATTTTTGTTGCGTGACTGATCCACGGTATAGAAACGGTCAAACAGGTGGTGCAGTTGTTCGTCGGTCAAGTCGTCGCTGTTGTTGGACACGGTAAGTATTGCGGTCTTGCCCGTGCTGTCCAGTTGCAACTCTATGTCGCCTTTTCCCGCAGAATACTTGTTGGCATTGTCCAACAGTATTGCCACCAGTTGTTTAAGTTGCGATTCGTTTCCGTTTACAAAAATGTCCGGTTTTAAATCGTACTGGAAGTTTTTGGAATTTTCGTAAAATTTCGAATCGAAACTCAGCACCATACTTCCCACGCAGTCGGACAGATTGCAGTGTTGCATCTGTACCTTGAATCCGTCGTCCGACTTTGCTATGAACAGCAGATTGGAAACGAGTTCGGCCATTCTTGCCGATTCGGAGCGTGTATTTTCTATCCATTTCATCTGACTTTGTACGGTGGCTTCCGGGTGAGAAGCAATGATTTCGGTGTTAGCCATAATAACGGACAGAGGTGTTTTAAGTTCGTGTGACGCGTCCGCTATAAATTGCTTTTGCTGTTTCCAGTTTTCTTCAACCGGTTTGAGCGCAATATTCGCCAAGAGGTAACTTATGACGAAATAGCACATCAGACTTATTATACAGGTTATGACGGAAAACACGGAAAAAGTTCCGATGCTGTTTTGCTGTACGTCCAGTAACGCCAGTTTAAACAGATTTCCTTCGTAGCGGTACTTGTAGTAACATCTTAACGGCAGATAAAACCCGCTGTCGCTCTGATGAACTATGTTGCGAAGGTGACCGACTATTTCGTCGGCGGGGACGTTTAAGGACGCATTGTTGTAAAACTGTATCAATTGTTTACTGTCCGAATCGTAAGTGATCAGCGTCACATCCTTAAACAGCGGATTTTCGTCGAAAGATCCGTCTGTCGGGATGTAATTCAAAGCGGTGGACAGTCGCGCATCCGACTCGTTTCTGATTCGGTTAAAACCTATTGCGTACACGGTAATAAGGGCAGTCAGCAGTATGATGCCCATAAGAACAACGTTTATTACAATGATTTTGTTGCGAAGTTTGCGTATCACTCTTCCATCTCCAGGTAGTAGCCCAACATTCGCTTTGTCAGAATGTTGAGTTTGCTGCCGACATAAAACAGTTTTTTACGTATAAAGGACATATACGCTTCCACGTTGTTTTCGGTAATGTCGCAGTCAAGTCCCCACACTTTTGATATAATGGTATCTTTGCTGATTACCTGCGTGGGGTTGGTGAGCAACAGTTTCAGTATTTCGTATTCCTTTGCGCCGAGACTGACGCTTTTGTTTCCGCATTCCAGTTTGTAGTTGGAAGTGTTTAAGGTTATATCCTTGTAACTGATGGTATCGTAAATCATTTCCGACTGACGGCGTGCAAGCGCCCTTACGCGTGCAAGCAGTTCTTCCGTCGCAAACGGTTTGGTAAGGTAATCGTCCGCGCCGTAGTCCAGACCCTTTACGCGTGCGCTTACGTCGTCTTTTGCGGTGAGCATGAGAACGGGAACGTTGTTTTTGTTCTGACGCAGACGCTGTACCACTTCGTAGCCGTTCATACGGGGCATCATCACGTCCAGCACAACCACGTCGTAATCGCCGTTTTGGGCGTAATACAGTCCGTCTTCACCGTCGTAAACCACGTCGACAAGTATTTTGTGTTGTCTGAACAGTTCTGCCAGTGCGTCGGCAAGTTTAACTTCGTCATCTACTATTAAGGCTTTCATAGAAATGTCCTCTTTGTTTATTGTAACAGTATTGTAGAATTTGTCACTTAAATATAACTGAATGTGCCGATTTAAAAAGCGGAGAGCATATTACTGCATTCTCCGCTGTTTTAAAGTGCGTCAGATTACCCATTCGCCGTCTTCGAACAGCACAGTTTCGGTGCCGTCATATTGAACGCCCTTTATGTTGATGTCTTTAGTTCCCACCATGAAGTCAACGTGTTGCAGACTGTCGTTTACGCCCATTTCGGCAAGTTCTTCTTTTGTCTTGTCGTTTCCGTTTCTGACGGTGGTGGGGTAAGCCTTGCCGAATGCAAGGTGGCAACTTGCGTTTTCGTCAAACAGAGTGTTGTAGAACAGTATTCCGCTTTGAGCGATGGGAGAGTTTTTGCCGAGTAACGCTATTTCACCCAAGTGAAGCACTCCTTCATCGGTGGACAGCAGACCTTTTAAAGCGTCGTAGCCCTTTTCGGCGGTAAAGTCGGTAACCTTGCCGTCCTTGAAGGTGATGCTGAAATTGTCTATGATATTTCCGTTGTTTACCAGCGGAAGGGCGTTTTTCACAATGCCGTCGACGTGGTCCTTGTGAGGAGCGGTGAAAATTTCTTCCGTTGGCATGTTTGCCGTAAATTTAAGACCGTCCTGACCTTCTTCTTCGGCGGCAAGCCACAGGTGATCTTTGGCAAGACCGACCTTGAGATCCGTTCCGTTAGCAGACGTAAGGTGCAGATACTTGAAGTTGTGCGCATTGAGAAAATCCGCTCTGCGGTGCAGAGTTGCAATGTGTTTGCGCCATGCTTCCACCGGATCGGCCTCGTTGAGACGCATTATGGAAGCAATGCTGTCCCACATCTTATCGATTGCCACTTCCACGGGATCGTCGGGAAACACTTGCTTTGCCCAGCCTGCGGTGGGAACGGAAACAATCGTCCAGCGCAGATAGTTGGACATTGTAGCCTTTCTGAATTCCGCCATAGCCTTGCTGGACGCAATGTTTACCTTTGCAAGTTTTTCGGCGTCACAGCCCTTGTAAATGTTGGGATCTCCTGCGGAAATCGATATAAGACAACACTTGTGATCTATGAAATATTGAAGTTGCTGTATAGAATAATCGGGAATGTCGCACAGCGTTTCGGTGTCGGCGTAAAGCATACTCATGCGAGAAAGTTGTTCGTCGCGCCATTGCATCAACACTTGTTTTGCTCCCAGTTCGTAGGCTTTCTTTGCGATGATGTGAGCAAAATCCTGACAGTTTACGTCGCAGCGAATGACGACTTCCTGACCTTTTTGCATGTTTGCGCCGATGGTAACGGCAAGTTCTGCAAATTTTTCCATTTTCTGAGCAGATAACATTTGTAAAGTCTCCTTATAATCGTAATTGTGAACATTATACAACCCGCAAGGTTTTTAGTCAAATAATTACCCATTCAACTTGTCAAAAAACCGACAGTGTGTTTTAATAATAGATATACAAAGTTTTAAGGAGAATTTCTATGAGCAATCCCAAGGTCACGTTTACAATGCAGGACGGCAAACAGATAGTCGCCGAACTTTATCCCGATGTAGCGCCCAACACGGTCAACAACTTTATAGCCCTTGTAAAGAGCGGATTTTACGACGGACTGTGTTTTCACCGTATAATACGCGGTTTTATGATTCAGGGCGGATGTCCCAACGGTACTGGCACCGGAGGTCCCGGTTACAGTATAAAGGGTGAATTTGCGTCCAACGGTTTCAACAATACTTTAAAGCACACAAGAGGGGTGCTCAGTATGGCAAGAGCAATGGACAAAAACAGCGCCGGCAGTCAGTTTTTCATCATGCACGCCGACGCACCTCATCTTGACGGCAATTACGCTGCATTCGGCGAGGTGGTGGAAGGCATGGACGTAGTCGATGAAATTGCCGATCAGTACACCGACTTTTCCGACAGACCTTACGAACCGCAGATTATACAAAAGGTAACTGTGGAAACCGACGGCAAGGAATATCCTGCGCCTGTAAAACACACAGGACAATAAGGCGTTTCGGTGTCTGCGTTTTTTAATATCGTGTTTTATTTGTCAATGTCAATGGGCGTGCAGAGAAATTGCCTGACAGACAGTAAAGCGCAGACATATACGCCTGAGAGCGGGCGTAAAGTAAATCAAAACAAAAAAGGGAGCGTATCGGGTACGCTCCTTTTTTTTAATCACGTATATAGAAAATCGTGTCAGTTTACACCCCTCATGGTCAGCTGAATACGTTTTTTCTGAAGATCTACGCTCATTACCTTTACGTTGACTACGTCTCCAACGCTTACCGCTTCAAGAGGGTGTTTGATGTATTTGTCGGTTATCTGCGAGATGTGTACCAATCCGTCCTGATGCACGCCTATATCCACAAACACGCCGAAGTCGATGACGTTTCTGACAGTGCCTTTCAATACCATTCCTTCTTTAAGATCCTTCATTTCCAGTACGTCTGTGCGGAGAATGGGTTTCGGCATTTCGTCACGGGGATCGCGACCGGGTTTTTCCAGTTCGGAAACAATGTCTTTCAACGTCATTTCGCCTACGTTCAGTTGTTCCGCCAATGCACCGTAGTCGGCGATACTTGCCGACAAACCTTTCAGTTTGCCCTCCGGAATGTCTTTTACGCTGAGATGACGGCTTGCAAGCAGTTTTTGGGCTACGTCGTACGATTCGGGGTGTACGCTTGTGGAGTCGAGTGCGTTGTCTCCTCCGTTAATGCGCATGAATCCCGCGCATTGCTGGTATGCCTTTGGTCCGAGTTTGTCCACTTTGAGCAGTTGTTCGCGGTTGGTAAATTCGCCGTGTTTTTCACGGTAGTCCACAATGTTTTTGGCGATGGACGAACTTATTCCGCTTATGTACTGCAACAGCGGAGCGGATGCCGTGTTGAGATCGACGCCCACCTTGTTTACGCAGTCTTCAACAACGCCGTTGAGAGTGTCGGCAAGTTTCTTCTGATTCATGTCATGCTGATACTGACCGACTCCTATTGATTTGGGATCTATCTTGACCAGTTCGGCAAGCGGATCCTGCAATCTGCGGGCGATAGACGCCGCACTGCGCTGTCCCACGTCGAATTCGGGAAATTCTTCCGTTGCAAGTTGGCTTGCGGAATATACGGACGCGCCCGCCTCGTTTACTATTACGTAACTTACCTTTTGAGGAATTTCCTTTAAAAGGTCTACGATTATCTGTTCCGATTCTCTCGAAGCCGTTCCGTTTCCCAAAGAAATGAGGGACACATTGTATTTTTTGATGATATATTTAAGGGTCTCTTTCGCTTGCTGTATTTTGACAGGCGTGGTGGGAGCGGTGGGGAAAATTACCGCAGTGTCCAGCACTTTGCCCGTTGCGTCCACAACCGCCAGTTTACAACCCGTACGGAAAGCGGGGTCCCATCCCAGTACAACCTGTCCGACAATGGGCGGTTGCATAAGCAACTGATGAAGATTTTTGCCGAATACGTTGATTGCGCCTTCTTCCGCTTTTTCGGTCAGTGCGTTTCTGACTTCTCTTTCCACTGACGGCGCGATAAGACGGCGGTAAGCGTCTTCTATCGTTTCCTTTAAAATGTCGTTGGTATATTTGTTGTCGAAACGTATTATCTTGCGGTTGAGGTAAGCAAGTATTTTTTCTTCGGGAGCGTTGATTTTGACTGTCAGCACCTTTTCCTTTTCGCCGCGGTTAAGCGCAAGGATACGGTGCCCTGCAAGTTTTGTCACGGGTTCGGAAAAGTTGTAATACATTTCGTAAACGCTTGCCGTTCCTTCCTCTTTGGCAACGGAAGTCACAACGCCTTCCTTTTCCGTCAGCGCGCGAATTTTTGTGCGGAAATCCGCTTCGTCTGAAATAAATTCCGCTATTATGTCTTTGGCGCCTTCTATGGCTTCCTCAACGGAAGCAACACCTTTTTCTTCGCTGACGAACCGCAACGCGCTTTCGCTAACGGGCTTGTCCGTGCGTTGAAGCAAAATAATACCCGCAAGAGGTTCCAATCCCTTTTCCTTGGCGATGGTTGCTCTTGTGCGGCGTTTGGGACGGTACGGACGGTAAAGGTCTTCAACGGCGACAAGCGTTTCCGCTTCTTCTATTTTGGCACGCAGTTGATCGGTCAGTTTGCCTTGCTGGTCTATGCTTTGCAAAACCTGCGCTTTTTTCTCTTCGAGGTTGGTAAGGTAGGTAAGACGTTCGTACAGTTTGCGCAACTGTTCGTCGTTAAGTGCTCCGGTAGCCTCTTTGCGGTAACGGGAAATGAACGGAATGGTGTTACCTTCGTTGATAAGATTTACGGCAGCGTCTACCTGCCATTTGTTTACCTGTAATTCGTCGGAAATTTTGCTGTTGATATCCATTTCTTGATTTTCCTTTTAATATTGTTTTAATCACAACGGCACAATGCTTTACAACGTGTGTCGGGCATAATGCCTGTATATTATACCGCACTCAGTCGCTAAATGCAACAGTGGGTTTTTTATTTTTGACGTAACTTTTTTAGGTTTTTCTTGCGGTTGCAGATACCCTAAGGGGTCGCCAAAAAAAATGTCCGCCACGAAACGGGGCGGACTCGGTGTTCTGTTTGTCAAAACACGTTGAGTTTTTCTTCGAGGTACTGTTTGAGATTGCCGAGAGAAACACGTTGCTGCTGCATTGTGTCACGGTCACGGACGGTCACGCAACCGTCTGTTTCGGTGTCGAAGTCAACTGTGATGCACAGGGGAGTTCCTATTTCGTCCTGTCTGCGGTAACGCTTGCCTATACTGCCCGTTTCGTCGAAGTCCACAGCCCACGTTTTCAACAGATCGTTGTAAATTTCCAGAGCCTTGTCGGACAATTTCTTGGACAGCGGAAGTACGCATGCTTTGACGGGTGCTATTTCGGGGTGAAGATGAAGCACAACTCGTGTGTCGTTTTCTCCCACCGTTTCCTCGTCGTAAGCGTTTGTCAGGAAGGCGAGAAACGCTCTGTCCGCTCCGAGACTGGGTTCTATTACGTAAGGAAGGTATTTTTCGTTGGTTACGGGATCGGTGTATTCGAGGTTCTGACCGGAAACTCTCTGGTGGCAGGACAGGTCGTAATCGGTGCGGTCTGCAATACCCCACAATTCTCCCCAGCCGAAGGGGAACATCGTTTCGAAGTCGGTGGTGGCTTTGGAATAAAATGCGAGTTCTTCCGGATCGTGGTCTCTGAGACGAAGGTTTTCCTCTTTCATGCCAAGGCTGAGCAGCCACTGTTTGCAGAAGTTTTTCCAGTATTCGAACCATTCGAGGTCTGTGCCGGGCTTACAGAAGAATTCCAGTTCCATCTGTTCGAATTCCCTTACGCGGAAAATAAAGTTTCCCGGAGTTATTTCGTTACGGAAAGATTTGCCTATCTGACCTATACCGAAGGGCAGTTTTCTTCTGGTAGTGCGCTGTACGTTTTTGAAGTTTACGAAAATTCCCTGAGCGGTTTCCGGACGGAGATAGACGGTTGAAGTGCTGTTTTCTGTAACGCCTATAAAGGTCTTGAACATCAGGTTAAACTGTCTTATCGGAGTAAAGTCGCAGTTGCCGCACACGGGACAGCATATGTGATGTTCGGCGATGTATTGAGACATCTCTTCGTTTGACATGGAAGCTACCGTTACGGGAAGATTGTGTTTTATCTGGTAATCTTCGATGAGGTTGTCGGCACGGTGTCTTGCCTTGCAACTCTTGCAGTCCATCAAAGGATCGGAAAATCCTCCGATATGTCCGCTTGCTTCCCATGTTTTGGGGTTCATTATGATTGCGCTGTCAAGACCTACGTTTAAAGGGTTTTCCTTGACAAATTTTTTCCACCAGGCCTGCTTGATGTTGTTTTTCATTTCAACGCCCAGAGGACCGTAGTCCCAACTGTTGGACAATCCGCCGTAAATTTCGCTGCCTGCGTAAATAAATCCGCGTCCTTTGCACAAATTCACCAGTTTGTCCATTGTAACTTTTGACATGATTGTATCTCCTTGTATACGGCAAAAAATCCTTCCGTATCTGTATTTATATGACTATCACATTTTAGTTTTTTTTACCCTTTTTGTCAATTGATTGAATGACTTTGATTTGTTCAAGAAACGGGATTTTGTCTTTGAAAAAGGCAATTCGGGCGTGCGGTTTAATTGCAAAAATGTCGCAACAGGTAAAAATTTGTCATTTTAATGTTTGTTTAAGCAAAGTATTGCAAAATATCCGAATAAATGCTAATATTATAATCAGCAGGGAATAATGTCGGTGACGCAATCTGCCGTTGCCGCCATTTATATCGGAGGTTAAATATGAGAAATTTCGGAGTTAATCCGGCAATAAGAAACATGCAGAACAATACTGCGAATTACGAGGTGACTCAGCCTGCCACCTACGCAGGCGTTACATGGAAAACAGGAGTGTTTGCACTGATCACCATTGCAAGCGCATTAGTGTGCCGTATATTGTTTTTACAATTTCTGGCGCAATATCTCATGTATCTTGTAATGGGTATGGTCGTATGCGCAATTGCGCAGATATTCATGGGAATATCAATTTCGAGAAATCCCGACCGTGCCAAGACGCTTGGCATAGTGTACTGTGTGCTCGAAGGACTTACTTTGGGTATTCTTGTAACTATAGCGGACCTGTACGCACAGGGATTGGCACTCGCGGCTTTTTTGGCAACTTGCGGTGTATTTGTGTTTGCATTGTTGCTGTTCAGACGTTTCAGCGCACGCAGTTATTCGTCTGTTACCAAATTTGTGTTTATTTCTCTTTCTTCGCTTGTAGCGGTGCAGTTGGTTCTGTTCCTCGGATTGCTGATTACGGGAAACATGAATCTGTATATGACCTATTTCTGGATTCAACTGGGAATAAGCGCAATAATGGTTGTCTACGCCACGATAGTGTTACTTATGGATTTAAAAGCGATAGACGCAATGGTTACGAACGGAGTTGACAAGCGTTACGAATGGCAGGCTTCATTTGCACTTATCACAACGCTCATATGGCTGTATATCGAAATACTCGACATACTTTTAAGACTTGTGATAATTTTCGGAAACAGAAACTGAATTCAACAAAGTGCTGTTTTAAGCGCAACGGTTTAACCGTTGCGCTTTTTTTTAGTAAAAATTAATTGGCAATTCAAATATTTTTTTGACAAAAAAGTTTTACAAAAATACCTGACGTGCGCTTTTTTTGCATACAGTCCGTCTGTCCGCTAAGTTTAAGGACAAACACGAAAACAGTAAACAACTTCGATTTTTAAATTTTCTCAAATAATAATACGGTTCTTATTCTTGCGCAACTGCGGTTTTTACGGATACCTTTTAAAGTGAACAAACTCAATAAAAATTTGCAAATAATCAATTCTATTGACTTATATTATCAATGAGTTTAATATTTAAGTAATACAAGTCAACGGAGGGAGAAACAATGTCTGACAGTATTAAAAAAGTACGCACGGGGTTCAAGACATGGGTGCTTATATGGGGACTGGGTATAGCCGGTCAGTTGTGCTGGAACATTGAAAATCAGTGGTTCAACACATTTATTTACGCCAAGATTGCCAAGGATCCTGCCATTATTTCCTGGATGGTGGGAGTAAGCGCGACCGCCACGACCTTTGCAACATTTTTCTTCGGCACGCTTGCCGACAGAATGGGTACACGCAAGCCTTTCGTATCGTGGGGATACATAATGTGGGGTATCTGTACCATCGCATTCGGACTGACTGAGTTTATTCCCAAGGAACAACTGATAATCGCCGCAATAATGGTAGTCGTAGCCGATGCAGTAATGAGTTTCTTCGGTTCGATGGGCAACGACGCAGGATTCAATGCGTGGACAAACGATATGATGCACGACGGAAACAGGGGACAGATAGGTGCCGCGCTTGCCACTCAGCCGGTCATAGGCACGATAGTGGGAACGCTTTTGGGCGGTGCAATTATAGGAACGGAAGAAAATTACATGCGACTGTTTCTTATAATGGGCGGTCTGATAATTGTGGTTGGCGTTATCGCGTTGTTTACAATGAAAGATTCGCCCTCGTTAAAGCCCAACGTGGAAGGCGGATTCTGGCATCAGTTTGTCAGCGTGTTCAACTTCAAGAAGTTTTTCAGTCAGAAGGAATTGATCGCGGTAAACATCTGCGTTGCGGTGTTCTTTATAGGTTTCAACGTGTACTTTGCTCACATGGGCAATTATATGTTGCATTACCTGGGATTCAACGAAGGAGACATGGGACTGTTGCAGGGTGTAGGACTTATATTTGCCATGCTGATGGTAATTCCCGCCGTAGTACTGATAAACAAACACAAGACGCCGTTGGTGTGTCTTATCGCCATTGCGTTGTCTATGGTGGGATTGCTGTGGATATTCTTTGTGGTCAAACCGGAAAACGTCGACCCGACTAAAGCATTCGCGCCGGAAAACTTTGCTCTTATACTGGGCGTATTCCTTGTAGGCGTGGGCTATGTGGTGATTTTGCAGACGACTACCGTGTGGGCAAAGGCATTGTATCCTGCCGACAGCAAGGGACAGTTCGAAGGCGTCAGAATTTTGTTTTTTGTGCTGATCCCCATGATATTCGGTTCTCTCATCGCCACTCCCGTCATAAAACTCAGCGGTTTGCAGATAGAGGGAGAAGTGGGAACGGAATACATTCCCAACGGCTATATTTTCCTTGTCGGAGCGATTATTTCGGCATTTTCCGTGATACCGTTGCTTTTTGCAAGGAAGATGTATATAAAGCGTATAAACCAATCTCAGGAGCAATGATGGACTGTTACAGAACAACGCCTTTCGGCAGGGAATATACCGCTGAGGTGCCTTTAAAAAACGGCAAACAACTTAATGCGGGGTACTCTTATCACTTGTACCACCGATACGACGCGCGAAAACTCAGACGTCCGCCCTTTTCGCTGAAAGAATGGGACTTTTACCAGATAAACGACGACAATTATGTGTTGCAGATGACTATAGGGCATGTGTCTTACTGCGGAAGCGTAAGCGCAACGCTGTTCAGTCTGACCGATGAGCGAAGATACACTTTGGGCAGTTTACCGCTGTTTCCCCGTCGCAAGATAAAAATGCCCTCCGACGGCGAACATCCGTACTTGTTGAAGTACGCCGACGGTAAGTTGAATATGACCTTCGATGTAAAAGAAGACGTACGACTGCTGACTTTGCACAGCGAGGACGGCACAGTGGATATCAAGGTAACTCTTACCAACTGCGGCAAGGGCAAGCAGAAGACGGTCGTTGCAATTCCGTTTAAAAAAAGCGGACAGTTTTATCTCAATTACAAGGAAAACTGTTTTGTTGCCTGTGCGGATGTCCGGTTCGGAGATTTTCACGTCACAATGCAAAAAAATTGCTACGGTCTGCTGGATTGGGGCAGAGGAGTGTGGCCGTTTAAACACAGTTGGACATGGGGTAACGGCAGTTGTTTGGCAGATGGCAAACTTTTCGGTTTCAATATCGGTTGGGGCTTCGGAGATACGTCTTGCGGCAACGAAAATATGTTTTTTTACGACAACAAAGCGTACAAACTCGACAAGGTGGTGCGCAGCGAGAACGCCGACGGCACATTGCGGTTTGCCGACAACAACGGAACCTTTGATTTTACCGCCACCAGAATAAAGGACAATTACACGACAACTAAAATGTTGTGGGTAAATAACGCCTGTCATCAGGTGTTTTACCGTTTCTGCGGAAAGGTGGTTGTAGACGGCAAAACGGTCGAAATTCCTTCCTTTGTCGCCTTTTGCGAAGACGCTGTAAACAGGTGGTAATCGGGTTACATGGAAATGCAGACGCTACTTTTTTAAAATTGTTGTACTAACGTACAATTTTCGACAATACTCTATACTACAATGTTACAGGAGCAGAGTATTGTACAGGCAGATTAAAGAACGTGTGATAGCCGTTGCCGATTATGTGATAAACACAGGCAGTACAGTCAGGCAGACGGCGGAAGTGTTCGGTGTGGGCAAGTCGACAGTTCACAAGGACTTGCGCGAAAGACTCAGGTACCTTGACAAACGCAGATTCCGTCTTGTTGAACAAGTTTTGGGCTACAACCTCAGCCAAAGACATCTGCGTGGCGGAATGGCAACTAAAAACAAGTATAGCAACAGACAAAGGCAATGAGTCAACACTCATTGCCTTTGTCTTTATAGGCGACTTTTTGCTCTTTACGGCAAAAGTCTTTATTTGCGTTTGCGGTGGTTTTAAAGGAGTATCAATGCGGCAAAGTATCGCGAAACGTCAATACAGTGGCAGATTTTATAATACCGCATTTGATGTTATTTGCAATCTGTTCGATCAACGGTGACTTTTGCGGACAGACGTTGCGTCAGATCAACAGAAAAATTAAAATACCGTAGAAACAGAGAAACGTTTTGAATCTGATCGGTACACATAGCAGTGCAACACTGTTTTGCAGCGAAATACGGTTGCGGTCGACTATCTGTCTGACAAATTCTACTTGCTGCCTTAAATTTGTCGTTAAAACAGTTTACTTATCTTTGATTGTGCATAATTATGCAAAAAAAACGCCTGAAACTACTGAATTTCAAGCGTTTTATTGAATATGTGAATAAAAGTTTAACGTAATCTCTTTTATTCCGTAGGTGTGTTTTTCTGTTTAATGTAAAGTTCTTCCACTTTGTCCCACAGATTATATCTTTCGGGATGCATTATAGCGGCTGCAAAGCGTTTGTTGATATCGGGGTATTTTTTGCGCAGTTCTTCCGTCAATTCTTTCATTGATTCCCTTTGCGTATGTTTGTTTGCGGGACAGGGATTGAATACTACGGGCAGGTCAAGGCTTTTTACCAATGCGGAAATATTGCGTTCCTCGATATATATCATCGGACGTATAAGCGTAACTTGCGTTTGAGTCATGAAACTCTTCGGCGCAAAAGTGGAAAGTCTTCCTTCGAAAAACAGACTGAGCAGGAATGTCTGAATCACGTCGTCGCTGTGATGTCCCAGTGCCAACGTGTCGAAGCTGTGTTCCTTTAATGTGGCGTTGAGTGCGCCTCTGCGCATTTTACTGCACAGGCTGCACGGATTGCTTTCTTTGCGCACGTCGAAAAGAATTTCAGCAATGTCGGTTTTCTTGATTACGTAGTTTATGCCGTTTTTGTCGCAGAAGCGTTGAACGGGCGAGTAATCGCTGCCTTTAAATCCCATGTCTATTGTAATTCCCATCAGTTCAAACGGTTTGTCGCTGAACCGACGGTAGGCGTTGAGCAGGGCAAGCAACGCTATGCTGTCCTTACCGCCTGACACGCCGACAGCCACTTTGGCGTCGGTGTGTATCATATCGTAATCCTGTACTGCACGGCGCAGCGGCGCAAGTAATTTTTGTAATGTCATCTTCATTTCTCCGTGCAAATATTTTAAAGGACAACCTGTAGATTTGCAACTGTTTTTTTTAAAAAAAATCAATAAAAACGCTTTACAAACCGTTGGCAGAGTGCTATTATTAAGTAGTAATCATTACTAATTACGGAGCGACTATGAGATTTTCCAGACAAAGACAGGTGGTGTATCAGACGCTGCAACAAACTGACACTCATCCTGACGCACAATGGGTATACAACAAGGTGAGGGAGGTCCTTCCGAACATAAGTCTCGGAACGGTCTACCGCAACCTCAACGAGTTGTGTTGTGCTGGAATGGTCAAACGCATTTCCGCTTCCGACAACGTCGAAAGGTTTGACGCACGAACTGCGTCGCATGCGCACTTTGTGTGCAGATGTTGCGGTAAGATAGACGATGTGTTTGACAGCAATGTCGATGTCGGCGAAACTCACGGAACTGTCGAATCCGTTGAAGTAATGGTGTACGGAGTGTGTTCCGAATGTATGAAAGGAGGTAACTACTGTGGCTAAGTTTGTTTGCACCGTTTGCGGCTATGTGCACGAAGGCGATTCCGCTCCGGAAGTATGCCCGTTGTGCGGCGTTGATGCTTCTCATTTTGAAAAAGTTGAAGACTGATTTACAGAAAAATTGACACTAAAGGAGACAACTGAAATGAAATTTGTATGTTCCGTATGCGGATATGTTTATGAAGGAGATTCCGCACCTGAATTTTGCCCTCAATGCAAGGCACCCAAGTCCAAGTTTATCGAACAGAAGGGCGAAATGTCCTGGGCATCCGAACACGTGGTAGGCGTAGCACAGGGAGTGCCTCAGGATATCATCGAAGACCTTCGCATGAACTTCAACGGCGAATGCAGTGAAGTAGGTATGTATCTTGCAATGGCAAGAGTGGCACACCGTGAAGGCTACCCCGAAGTGGGTCTGTATTACGAAAAGGCAGCATGGGAAGAAGCCGAACACGCTGCTAAATTTGCCGAATTGCTGGGCGAAGTCATTACAGACAGCACCGCTAAAAACCTCTCCATGCGTATAGAGGCTGAAAACGGTGCAACGGAAGGCAAGACGAAACTTGCTAAGCGTGCCAAGGAACTGGGTTATGACGCAATTCATGACACTGTACACGAAATGGCTCGCGACGAAGCACGTCACGGCAAGGCTTTCCTTGGATTGTACAACAGATATTTCAAGAAGTAATTTATTTACTTAAAGCACGTCTGCAAACTTGCAGGCGTGCTTTTTTTTGTGTAAAAATTTGTGCACGTGATACATTTCCAAACGCATTGCAACAAATGCCGAAGAATGTCCGCATTTGTTGCAAAGTGCAAACGGAAGTACGCAACGCATCCGGTTTATGTCAGGAAGCGAAAAAAGGTTTTCGGTATTTTACGTTGACCGGCATTTGCATTACTGTTAATTCAGCGATGCCATTTTTGTTGCTTTCGGGTAGTTTCGGCAGGTAAAAATCAACGAGTTGACTTTTAAACAGCGCAAGTTTGCGGGTTTAGTTATTTACTTTTACCGTTTTATATTGTATAATAATATATAAATTGCCTAATTGTTGGTAAGCACGGGGGATTTACTATGTTCGGTTTTAAGAAAAAGCAATCTGTTTCCGACAAATCTTCCGACAGGTATCTGCGTCCGAAGGTAAAACTGGGACTTGCGCTGTCGGGAGGAGGAGCAAGGGGATTTGCACATATAGGTGCGTTCCGTGCCTTTGAGGAGTACCGCATCAGATTCGACTGCGTGGCAGGTACCAGTGTGGGCAGTATCATGGGGGCTGCGTACTGCGCAGGTCTTACATGGCAACAGATGCGCGACTTTTCCCTTACCGTAAACGATCAGGATATAATCGACAACAGATTTATAAAAATAGGTTCACGTTCTTCAAATATCGAAGACGTAATGCGCAAGTTGATTGGCGACACGACTTTCGAACAATTAAAGACACCTTTTTCAGCGGTGGCGGTGGACCTGGTCAGCGGTAATGAAATTACATTAAACAGCGGAAGCGTTGCCAAGGCATGTTCCGCTTCCAGTGCGGTACCTGCGGTGTTCAAGCCCGTTCAATACGGAGATATGCTTTTGGTAGACGGCGGACTGCTGAACAACATTCCTGCCGATACCGTGCGTCACATGGGGGCGGAAGTCGTTGTTGCCGTCGATCTCAATCACACCCGAGGCGAGGGGACTACCTCTACAAAACTGTGGAGTACGCTTATGGCGTCGTGGCGTATTCTGATGAAAGCGACGGCTTTTAAAGGACAGATGAACAGCGACGTCATCATCGAACCGGAACTTCGTGTGTTCAAAAACACGTCCATAGGCGACGTTGACAGCATGATTGAAGAGGGATACAGAGCGACAGTCGGCAAAATACCGGAAATAATGTATCTTTTGGGATTGGAAAGGAGGTAAATTATGGCTAAAAAGAAATCTTCGCGCCGTGCGGTCAAAGAGGCGGCGGCAGCGGTAAAAAAGATGTCTGTCGGTCAGCAGATCGTATTGGCAATAGTGATTATTGCCATTGTCGCGGTTGCCGTTTACGGGTATTATCAGGGCTGGTTCGACAAGTGGCTCTATCCCGAAACTCAACCTGTGGTAACGTTACCAGCCACCGGAGCGGTGTCCGTACATTTTCTCGAACTGGGCAACGATGCCACCGGCGACAGCATTTATATAAAAGCGGGCGACGTCGACATATTGGTGGACGCAGGTTCGGATTATGACAGTGCGGACACAATCGAAGGATACGTAGACAGATATTGCGAAGACAACACACTTGAATTCGTCATAGTAACTCATTCGCACCTTGACCACATTGCCGGATTTGCCGGAAGCGAACGTTACCCCAGTCTGTTCAGACGTTTCGAGTGCGAAACAATCATAGATTTCCCCAAGACGGACAACTCATCTAACGCTTATAACAATTATATTGCCGAACGTGATGCCGAAGTGGCACAGGGAGCGCAACATTACACCGCATTGCAGTGCTACAACAACGAAGGCGGAGCGCAAAGGATATACGATTTGTCTGATGACGGATCTATAAAACTGGAAATACTTTACAATTACTATTACGAAAACAAGGCGCCCAACGAAAACGAATATTCCGTTTGTTTCATTTTGCATCAGGGAAGCAACAGTTACCTTTTTACGGGCGATCTTGAAAGCAACGGCGAAGAGAGAATGGTGGAATACTACAACGAAAATCACGGCGGATTGCCTCAGTGCGTTTTGTACAAGGCTGGACACCACGGTTCAAAGACATCTTCTTCCGTTGAGTTGCTCAGTCAGATCAAACCGCAGTACGCGGTAGTAACGTGCGTTGCGGGTTCCGACGAGTACACCGACAAATTACTCAATCAGTTTCCTACGCAGGACTTTATAGAGCGAATTGCGCCTTATACCGACAAGGTTTACGTCACATCCATTGTAACTGCGACGGGCAGCGGTTATGCGTCGATGAACGGGGACGTTGTATTTATTTGCGACGAAGGGGAAATCAGCGTGCAGTGTTCGGCAAGTCAGACGTTGCTAAAGGACACCGAGTGGTTCAGCAGCAATCGCCTGATGCCTGACGCGTGGAGCAGTGCGTCATGAAAGTAGTTTTTGACGGAACTTCTCACGGCGAAGGGTACAGCGGAACGGTTTGCGATCTGCCTGAAGGATTTTATATAGACGTGGAGGGCATTAACGAGGAATTGCGTTTGCGCAAATGCGGTTACGGCAGAAGCAACCGCCAGAATACCGAAGAGGACAAAGTTATTTTGTCGGGATTGAAGAACGGGTTTACCGCAGGCGACGTTACTTTTTGTCTGCCCAATCGCAAACATTCTGCCAAGCCTCCTTTTACCGCAATAAGACCTAATCACGCCGACTGGGCGGCGAGCGTTCGGCACGGTACCGTTGACTTAAGGGCATTGAGCGAGCGTGCAAGCGCGCGAAACAGCGTCGGATACGTAATTGCGGGAGCAATCGCACGTCAGATACTCGGTCAGACGGGTATAGAGATTTTCAGTCGCACGGTACAGGTAGGAGACGTCGTTGCGACATCCGACAACGGACTTTGCGAAAAAGAACTTCGTGCCGACGGTTCACTGACGGAAGAAATGAAAAAACGTATAGAATCCGCCCGCCTCAAAGGAGACAGCCTTGGCGGTAAAGTAAGGGTAGTCGCAACGGGAGTACCTGCGGGAATAGGAGACTTCTTTCCTTATTCCGAAAGAATAGACGGCAAAATTGCGGGCGCAATGATGTCGATCCCCTCTGTAAAGGCGGTGGAATTCGGCAAAGGCACGGAATTTGCAGGTATGAGCGGCAGTGAAAGCGCGGAAAAAGTCTGTTGGGACAACGGTGTGAAATACCTGACCAACAACTGCGGAGGAGTTACGGGGGGAATAACCGACGGCGCAGATCTCGACATTACGCTTACCGTCAAGCCCGTTCCTACCGTAAAGGGAGTTTTGTCGGTAGATCTGATTACGGGACAACAGGTAATGCAGATGTACGAGCGCGCGGATACATGCGTAGTGCCCAACGTCGGAATAATAGCGGAAAATATGCTTGCAACAGTACTTCTCGGGGAAATTCAACGCCATCCGAAGTATTGCAAATTGATTGAAAGATAATATCGGATTTAAATATGATAACTTTTGACAAATTCGACAAGAACAGATATTCACAAGACGTCATTGTAACCGACGGCCTTATCGCACGTCTGTACGGAATAACGGGGGACAACGTCTATTTGCTGCCGAGGGGCGAAAAGGCTAAAAGTATGTACAATTTTGCCCGTCTTTGCAAGTGGCTCGTGGACATCAATCTGCCCAAACAGTCCCGTGTGGTAGCGGTAGGAGGAGGAAGCGTCGGAGATGTTGCAGGTTTTGCCGCTTCGGTGTACAAAAGGGGAGTAAACGTGCTCAACGTGCCTACAACATTGCTTGCAATGGTGGACAGCGCAATAGGCGGAAAAACAGCAATAGACATGTGCGGCGTAAAAAACGTCATAGGATCTTTTGTAAATTGTAACACACTTACCGACACCGATTTTTTAAACACATTGCCTCCGAGACAGATACGCTATGCAATGGGTGAGATACTGAAATACCGAATGCTGGACGAAAATATAGATTCCGTCAAAGGGGACGTTAAAAATTTTGTCCGTCCCTGTGCGTTGTTCAAGGAAAAAATCGTATCCGAAGACCGTTACGACAAGGGCATGAGAAAAATACTGAACATGGGACACACCGTCGGGCATGCGCTGGAATTACAGTACGGCATTTCTCACGGCGAAGCGGTACGGTGGGGACTTAAGTACGAGTTGGAACTTTCCTTTAAACTGGGATTTGCGTCACGCGAGTACCGTGACGGCTGGCAGAAATACTTTAAAGGAAACGCTCCGCGCATTAACGACGAAACGTTGCGCCTTATGACATTTGACAAGAAGAACGTGGACGGCAAGGTGTTTTTCGTATTGCCGTGCGACGGCTATAAAACCCGTTTCTTTACAGCCGACGATTTGCACGGATTGTTTGCGGAGGTGTAGCAGTATGCTTGCTCTCAACGGCAAATATAATATCGAAAACATTGCCTGCGGCGACAAGTCGATTACTCACCGTGCATTGATATTGAGCGCCATTGCCGAGGGCGACAGCGTAATAAACAATGCTTCCGTATGCCGTGACGTACTGAGTACGGCAAGTTGTCTGAGAAAACTCGGTGCAAAAATCACAAGACGTGGCAACGTTTTTTACGTAAAACCCATTGACCGAGCAAATTCCGGTGTGACACTGTACTGCGGAAACAGCGGTACTACCGCAAGATTGCTGTGCGGACTGGTTGCAGGACTGGGGGTGGACGCCGTGTTTACAGGTGACAAATCTTTGTCAAGGCGTCCTATGCGCAGGGTGACCGAACCTCTAAAAGCAATGGGTGCGGTCATCGAATACGGCGACGGAATGTTGTTTCGAGTCAGAGCCTCGGCGTTGATTTCATCGCGCGTCAATACGTCGTCCGTGTCCGCCCAGGTAAAGGGCGCATTACTTATTGCGTCGTTGTTTACCGATTGCACGACGGTAGTTGAAGACGTACCTACAAGACATCACACCGAAAACATGTTAAAATATATGGGCGCCGACATCGTGACGGAAGACAATGAATTTACCGTCCGCAGGAGCAGGTTGAAAGGCGGAGTGTTTGACGTTCCCAATGACATATCGTCCGTTATTTACGGCATTGCGCTGGCATTGTGCGACGGCAGAGAAGCAACGTTTACCGATGTAGGTACCGACAGCCGAAGAACGGGCGCAATAGTCGTCTTAAAAAAGGCGGGAGCGGATATACGTCTTAGCGGCAATGTCACTGTGTGCGGTGAAAAGCGGTCGACCGTTACTGTCAGGCCGTCCGTAATGAATTGCCTGTACTGCAACAGTCAGAACACTGCGGACGCAATAGACGAAATACCGTTACTTGCCGTTGTCGCTTGCTGTATAAAGGGCAGACATATTTTTAAAAACGTCGGTGAACTTGCTTTAAAGGAAAGTAACCGTGTTTCCGCAACGGTAAGGCTGGCGGAAAGTATGGGACAAAGAGCGTATTTGCAAGACGGCGATCTGATAGTGGAAAGTAACGGCAAACTGTCCGAAAGTGCCGTGACGCACAGTAACGGCGATCATCGCATTGCAATGTGCGGAACGGTCGCAGGGCTGTTGTGCGGTAAAGGCGTTGTTTTCGGGCATGGGTGCGTAGATGTGTCCTGCCCCGATTTTTACAAAATGCTGGGCGTAAAACCGATGAAATTTGCATTGTTGGGACACGGAATAGCGAACAGCAGATCTCCGTTGCTTATGTCCGTACTTGCATTGCATCACGGTATTTGCTGCACTTACGACATTGTTGACCTTTCCGCCGACGTAGACGACGGAACTTTGATGGACATTATAGGCAGATACGACGGAGTCAACGTTACAATGCCCTTTAAAAAACGCGTAGCCCGACTGTTTGACGGCAATCTCGACGCAGTCAACACAGTGTACGGCAATATGGCGACAAGTACAGACGGTTACGGAATAACCGAAAGTCTTAAACTGCACGGCATTGACGTTTGTGGGAAAAATATACTGGTTATAGGTTGTGGCGGAGCAGGAACTACCGCCGTCGACGTATTGCTCAAATCGGGCGCTAATGTAAATGTTATCAACAGAACGGAAAGCAAAGCGGAACAGTTGCGCAAAAAATACAAAATCGACTGTACTTTGACGGACTTTTACGGTATAATGAGTTTTGCACCTCCGTGCGAATTTTCGGCAGGGGTCGATGTCAGCGGCGCACATTTCGTGTTCAGCGCCGAATATAAGCGCCCCGACCCTTTACTTGAAAAAGCGGTGGACAGTGGAATACAAGCCATTGACGGGCTGGAAATGCTGTATTTTCAGGGTTGCAAGTCCTTTGCCTTATGGACAGGCTGTAACACGGGCAATGAGTGTCTGGAACAATTCAGGAAGGCTATATGAAATTATTGATAGTAAACGGAGTCAACCTCAATATGCTCGGAAAAAGAGACAGTGCTCATTACGGCACATTCACGTTGACTCAATTAAACAGAGAAATCAGAAAATATGCCCGCGGAAAGGGAATAAAGACGGCATTTGTTCAAAGCAACTGCGAAGGACGACTTGTCGGGTATCTGCAAAAGTGCAAGGCGGACGGAGTTATTCTTAACGCCGGAGCGTATACTCATTACAGTTACGCGTTGCGCGATTGCATTGCGGATATGAAAGTCGAAGTTGTGGAAGTACATCTGTCGGACATATACAACCGTGAGGAATTTCGCAAGACGGACGTTTTGCGCGATGTGGTAAGTAAAGTTTATTACGGTGAAAAACAATACAGTTATTTTAAGGCGGTTGACTATTTTGCCGCCAAAGGAGAGTAAAATGTCAGTTGCGCTTATAGGGTTTGCCTGCAATTTCAAGACGTCGGCAGGACACAAACTTGCCAAAATACTTAAATTCGACTGGTACGACACGGATCTTATTATTTCCGAAAAACAAAAGAGCAGTATCGCTCAACTGATACGGGACAACGAAAAGGCGTTCCGCGCGATGGAAAAAGAGGTCGTCCTGAGTCTGCCTACCGAAAACACCGTTCTTTCGGCGGGAGGAGGAGTTCCGACGGATGCAGAAACGATGCGTTTTATAAAGGAACACTATACCGTAGTGTGGCTGCGCAGCAACGTGGATACTGTCAGCGAACGTTTGCGCGGAGATTACTCACGTCCTTTGCACGACAAACTTACCAAAGAACAGTTGGCGGATTTTATAGCAAGGCGCAACGAAATATATCAGAAATATGCCGATTTCACGTTGTTCACCGACGGCAAGACAAGCAGTGCCGTAGCGTCGGAAATAGCGGCTATATTCAACAGATAATTTTTGTGTTTTTATTGAACGACAAAGGGGGATTCTGCGCTTTTTTACAGGAAAATTCCTTATTTGTCCATTGTCGTTACCGCCGTCAAGGCGCGCAACACCAAACGTTTTTTATTTAAAGTCAAATAAAAACGCCTTTAGAAAAAGTGCGTATCCTGTATGGAAAAGGGAGCAAAGTATTGAATGACTTTGCTCCCTTTGCTATTTTCAAACAGGATTTTTATCAGTACTTCGTGCTTGAAAGTATCGTTTTACAAATATTTGTGTTTTCAAATATATTGTTTTGAAAACATTGTTCCGATTTATTTAAACTTTATTTTTCTGTCGGAGACTTTTAATAAATAATTAATTTAATATTTATCGCTGCTGAAAATTTTGTCGGAAATTGCTTTGGGTTTGTCTGAATATTTTTAACGGGTATATATCGGATATTTCATTAACGTATGAATTCTCTTTTGCCGTCGATATTTTCGTGTAATCGAATATAATCTTTATATTTAAGTTTATCCGATATTTGGTCAAATCCGTACTTCCTCTTTGACTGTTTACGCAATCTGCCTAACAATTTATTTGTGTCAGTATTACAGTCTGTAATCGGATAAAATTGTTTTTGCGGTCTATTCCGCATTTTCACTTATCTCTCCCAATCAAATTACCTTTGAGCACCGTCGTTAAATTATAAACGCATTAAAAAGTAAACGAAAAAAGCGCACATCCTTGCTTACAAGGTAAAGTGCGCTTTAATTACTGTTGCATGGCATTTCCCATCGGAATTGCCGTAAAGGAAGGGCGTTTTGTTCGATTTAAATTTCGTCCGCAGTAACCGTGATGTAGTTTTCCAGCATTTCCACGTATTTTTCCTGCATGGACGAAATGAGATTTCCCTTTGCAAGGTTAAGTTGCAATGCGTAACAGTTCTTGGTACAACCTGCGTAATCTCTCATTACGATGTTGATGTACTGAAGGTCTTCGGATCCTATCAGGCTTACCAGATATTTGTTCATGTTTTCGTTGTGGGTACGTTCTCTCAGTTTCGGACCTCTTATATACAGACCGTCTGTCAGTTGTCCCTGCAACACAAACAATCCGTATCCTTTGTCGCGGTACATTTTTATATACTGAGGAATAGCGTTGGAAATGTAGTATTCCGACGATTGTCTGTTCCATTGCGCATTGTAGAACGAATGTAACGAACTGTTAGTGCGGTTGCCGAGATCGTCGTTGCGTTTAAAAATGTACTGTTTGTCAAGAGCCGAGTTGCTGTCACTGCCCCAGAAAATGATACATTTGCCCCTTGCGTTGTGCAAAGTAAGTTGGGAAATGTAGTCTTTGTCGGTGGTGGAGGAGGAACTGTTTTTTACAGCGAAGTTGCTTGCCAGCGTGGATTCGAGCAATTGCGCTACGGCTTCCTGTGCGCCTTCGCCTTTAAAGTGCTGGAAGTCGAGCAACAGAGTTTCGCTGTTGTGTTTGGTAAGGAAGGACTTAAAAGTATCTAACACGTCCGTCAAAGCCACGCCGGTGGAAATTCCGTGATAGATTACAAGATTGTCGCCTTTCTTTTCCACTCTGAGATCGAAATAGCGTGTTCCGCACAACAAGAGGGCTTCAACGGATTTGTCCTGCGTTTCTGCAAACCAGGGCATTCCCTGTGTGCCCGCGTCATGCGCTCCGGGTATGACTATATCCTTTACTTTGGTGCTGCTGCTGATCATTGACATCCAGTCGGCAAGAGCTTCTACCGGTTCGGCGTTGTCAGCATCCGAGTTCGCGTAGGTACTTACAGCCATTGTCGTGAGCAATATTGCAAGCACGACACAGCAGACTACGGTAATTACTATTTTGTATTTTTTACTCATATAATGTTTCCTCAACAAATTGATTCAATAGATATATTAACAGCAAACGTTCAAAAAGTCAATTGAACTGGCATACCGAACAGGTTTATTTGACGTATATATTAATTTTAATTTGCGTTTAATCACTGACTGCACAACTGCAACACAGCGCAAGGCATTACTGGAATTTCTTCAAATCGTTTTCTTCGTGCAGGATAAAACATTTATTCGTTTTAAAGGCTTGCGTACTACGGTATTTAAAAAGTTGCAGATTATTTCAATGTCCGAGGTTTCAATCTGCTTTTGATTAATGTCGCGATTACTTTTTCATTATTTTAAACGAAAACTCTTAAAAAGGAGTTGAAATTTATTTCTCCTACCGCGTTTTGCAAATGCGCTTTGTCAAGCGTAATGCGGTTAGTCGGTATTGCTGTTGCATCATTGCAATGCGCAATGCGGAAAATATCATGTTGCTTAGCGGCAGAAAATTGCCGTCGTCTTTTAAGTGCATCGCAATTGCAGTAGTTTACTTTTAAAGTTTGTAATTGCGGTAATACATTTAACAACGTTTCTATGTGTCAACATTTCTTTTTATCGATGCGTGCAAATTTGTTACACGTCGGAGGTTTGTTAAAGACACAATATACCGTAATTACGGTAGACAATATATCAAGTGTGCGTGCGCGTTCTTGCCTGATTTCGCTTTGCCGTAGATTCGCGAACTTTTAACTTTTATTAGCAAGTTACACCCGAAGTAACTTATCACTCAGGCTTTGCAGTACATATACGCTTTGTTTCCGTTCGTTTCTCGGTGTAGCGCGTTTGCCTCTCTCAGTCAAAATCTGCGATTTCTTCGCATCGTAGAATTTCGAAGGCTACGTCGTTTTCCGTTGGAAGAATATAGTTAAATGAATGGCAGTGCAGTGTTTGCCGTAATTTGTTCATAAGACGCAAGGTAAATATAAATTGCTTTTCGTTCAGGCATAATTCTGAAAGTATGATTTTTCGAGCAATAAAAATGCCCTTCCGCCGGGAAGGGCATTTAAATTATTTGTTATCAGGACTTTTTCTTGAAGAACAACTTGACGACTATTACGATCAGCAATGCCGCTACAAGCAGAGCACTCGAAATGATCGATACAAGCAAAGCAACGTCGACGTTGTTTTGTGAAGGAGTAGTTGTGTCGCCGTCTTCTTCCTCTTCCTCTTCGGCGGGTTCGTTTACGTCTTTAAGTCTGAGGTCAACCAATTTAACGTTGTCGAAACCTTCCAGTTCCATTTCGTCCAGTTCGGTATAACCGTCAACGGCGGTGTAGGTCAGGTCTTTTGCTTCCTTGCTGCCTTCCACGTCACGTGTGTATGTTCCGATCTGAGTATAGGTAGCCTGATCAAAGTAGACCGTTCCCTGCTGTACGCCTGTAGCGACGCCGTCCGTTACGGATGCGTCGATAGCGCCGTTAAACAGAGCAAGTTTTACTGTCTTGGCGTTGTCGCCCGTTGCAACCACGAAGTAGTAACGCGTCCAGCCGTTGCTGTCGGATACCATGTTGAATGTTTCGTCGGAAACGGCATTTGTAACTTTGGCGGTGTAAGCCTGGTAAACTACCGTTTCTTCTTCGCTGGTCAGATCCTCGAACAGATATACGTAAGGAACTGCGTTTCCTTCGCCCTTTGCAAGTACGGAAATTACTGTCACCGAATTTGCATTGAGTGAGATGGGTTGAGACAGGTAACCGAATGCCGTTTCAACATTGTTGGTAATTTGCAGTACGGACTTTTTGGATGTATCGTAAGTAGGTGCGCCTGCAAATCCGAGATAAACGCCGCTTGTAACGCTGTCGCTTGCATGAGGAACGGTTACGGGGTCTACAAACTCGCCGTCAAAGGTGTTGTCTCTGCCGTCGTTGTAGATTGCGTTGCTGCCTGCAAATACAGGAGTCCATGAAGAGGGATAGAGCAATCCCGTTCCGGGGCTGTTTGTCACGATGTCGTCAAATGAACCGTTGGTAATTGACAGCGAACTGGATGTGTCGAAGTCGTATTTGGAAACGTAGGTGCCTGTGGAAGCACTTGCGTATTCGCTCTGAGAAATTTCTTCCGTCTTTACAGCGGTGAGGTAAGTTTTACCGTTGGCAATAGTGGAAGACTGACTTACATTGTAGCCGTTTCTCTGACCAAAGACTACAAGAACTCTTACGGATGTGCTTGCTTCACCCGGTTTCAGGTAGAAGTGGTACTGATACCAACCGTTGTTTTCGTCCTTTGTAATGTCGTCGGCGGGTTTGATGTTTGTAAAGGAAGCAATGTGGTCGTCTTCGGCGCCCGTTTCGACAAGATAGATGTTAGTAGCGGCGTAAGCGTTGTTACCCATCGTTCTTACCCACAGACTGAGGTGAAGTTGTTTGTTTGTGGAAGGACCAGTTACCTGAATTTCGTCGGAAAGAGCGGAAACTTCTGCTTTGTCCGTGCCGTCGTTGCCCATTGAGTAAATAACTTCGTCGTCTGACAGGAAGGGCGAATAGGTCGTTCCGTCTACCTTAGAATCCGCGCTTGCCATATACTGAGCGTTGTTAAGCGTTTGCAGAACACCGCTGTTGGTGTTCATGTTGACTGTATTGACAACGTTGTCCGTTGTTTCCTTTTCGATTACGTAGCAGGTGTTGTCGTCGGGATCGCTGATTGTTTCCTGTTTAAGACGGTAATCGTTAGCGGTAATATCGCTGTCGTACTTGATGTCGTCGATAAACAGAGTACCCGTTGCGGTTTCGTTGTTGTACACGTTGCCCAGACCGATGTTGGCATAAATTGTCTTGCTGCTGGATGTCTGGTTGAAGATATAAAATTCAAATGTCTGCCATTCGCCCTTCGTATCGATACCGAACTGGTAAGCGTACCAGTACTGAATACCGCTGTTGGAAACGTTGAGAGCGCTGGAAGAATTGTATTTGAACATGGCAAATGCACCTGCGCCTGTAACGTCAACGGTCTTCAATGAAACGGTGATCTTTACGGATGTGGAAGAAGGCACCGAGAAACTTTGCGAATAAATACTTGCGGCAAAATCCGTCTTGTTGTGTATCATGTACACATTGTATTCCGTTTCGCTGTCGCCGGGTTTACCGGGATTGGACAGTTCTACCCCGAAACTTGACAGGTCACTGCTTACCGTTTCCCAGTTTTCCGTCTTGGTGTCGATAACGCCCATTACGGTGTCTGTATTTGTACCGAGTGTGGTGTATCCCTGCGAACGGGAAGATCCTGAACCGGTAGGAGCCTTATATCCGTACTTCGACCAGTTGGACGCACTGAGAGGGTAGGATGCTTTTGCTTCGTTTACGTATTCGAAGTTACCGTTTTTGATAGTAAGAGTTGAGGAATCGGTTGTGGGATTGTTGGTATCGGCAACAAACTTGCTGTCAACAGGTTTTAAAGCCAGTATCAACGATACCGCAATTACGATTGCCGTAACTACACAAATTACAGAAATTACCAAAGCCTTTTTGGCTGTTTGGCTCAATCCTTTTTTTGCGGTTGCAGAAATGTTTTTGCTCATAACTTTATCATTACCTTTAATTATTTTCTTGGTATGCTTTGGTACATACATATTGACATTTTAATACAAACTAAAATAAAAATCAATTAAATTAGCAAACAAAATAAAAATATTCCTTTGGAGGTAAGATGACTGCAAATAAAAAGGTGTTGTGCGTTGCCGGGGGATTGCTTGGCGGATTTATAAACGGACTTATGGGCGGCGGAGGCGGCGTGGTGATAGTCTTGCTGCTGACAGGTCTGTACGGACTTTCCGCAAAAAAAGCACAGGCAACGGCACTGCTTGTAATACTTCCGCTGACGGTTATAAGCGCGGTTGTCTACATTATAGGCGGAGCGGACTGGGGCAACGTACTTTCCACGTCGGCGGGTTTTACCGTGGGTGGCGCAGTGGGCGCGTTGCTGCTCAACAAACTGCCTTCCGTTGCCGTACGGCGCATATTTGCGCTGTTGCTGATAGCGGGCGGTATACGTATGCTCTTTTTTTAAACTGCGTACGTGTTGGAAAAATCAATATACTACGATTCTGATCAAATGTAAAGGTAAGGAAGAAAAAAAATGATTGTTTGGTGCGTGATATTCGGATTTATTGCGGGAATAGTAGGCGGAATGGGTATGGGCGGAGGAACGTTGCTTGTACCTCTTTTAAGTTTGCTCGACATACCGCAACGGCAGATGCAGGCCATAAACCTTATAAGTTTTTTGCCCATGTGTGCCGTTGCGCTTATATTTCATTTCAAAAACAAACTTGTGGTCACCAAAAATATCGGTTTTACCGTCATCCCCGCCTGTCTGTCTTCGTTGGGCGGAGCGGTGCTTGCGCAGAATCTGGACAACGGTTTGTTGAAAATACTTTTCGGCATTTTTATTCTTGTAGTGGGAATAAGAATGATGGTTCAGTCTTTCCGTAAGAAGAAGTTAAAATGCGTCAAGGGAAACGTGCACGACAGACAACTCAATGTCGCAGCAAATTTGCCTCATCGCAGTCACAGGTCATCGTAGGACATTTTTTCGCGTATTTTGGCAAGCGCTCGCGTTTCTATTCGGGAAATGTAACTTCTGCTTATATTCAGTTTTCTTGCCGTTTGCAGTTGCGTCATGGGCGCATCCTTGCCGTCTATTCCGTAACGCATCAGAATTATGTCCTTTTCCCGTTCAGTGAGAACCTCGTCTATCAGTTCCAACAGTTTACGGCGCAGTATGGACAGTTCCGCTTTACGGAACACGCTGTCTTCGTTGAGTGAAAGTACTTCCATCAGCGTGTATTCGTTGCCGTCGTTGTCGACTCCAAGTTGTTCTTGCAGATAGACGGTATTCTGATATCTCTTGTTGCTGCGCAACGACATCAGAATTTCGTTTTCTATACAACGCGCAAGATATGTCGCAAGATTAGTGCCTTTGGAACAACTGAAACTTTCCACACCCTTTATTAGGCCGATAGAACCTATGGAAATCAGGTCGTCGAGATCGTTCCCTTTGCCGTACTTTTTGGCAATGTGGGCAACTAATCTCATGTTGTGGCAAATAAGTTTTTCCCTTGCCTGCAAGTCGCCCTGTTTAAGCAATTCGACACAACGCTGTTCTTCCTCTTTGTCAAGCGGTTTGGGGTAACTGCCGTTGGTAAAGTACCCCGTAAAAAACAGTATTTTCTTTAAAAACGCTAAAATGGCTTCGAACATTTTTTTTCCTTTGTATAAGGTTATGAGAAATTAAGAGGAAAATTGACAATTCGGCGCGAATAAAAAACGCTTTTTACACAGTCAGCGTCGTTTCAAGGACAAAAGACAAACATTGCGGTTTATATATTATAATAAGGATGGATGAATAAGGATGGATGAGAATCGGAATTCGGATATAAACTTATACAGACGTTTTGCAGAAGTAAATTTCAGCGAAATGTTTTTTGTAATTAAACGTAAAGAGAGTATTTGCGTAAGCGGTAACAACGAGTACTGTGCAAAATCGATGGAAATTTAAAACCGTTGCGACGTTCGGTTGACAAATAAGTTTTTGCGGTATATAATATCGGGCGGTAAGAGACAGTCGGATGATTGCGGGAGGAAACTCACGAGGAAAGTCCGAGCACCGCAGAGCAAGGGCGCAGGGTAACTCCCTGTGGAGGCGACTTCAAGGAAAGTGCAACAGAAATAAACCGCAACGCTTGCGTTGTAAGGGTGGAAATGTAGGGTAAGAGCCTACAAACGCTATGGTGACTGTGCGTTCATGTAAACCCCGTCCGGTGCAAGAAATGAGATTAAATACCTGCTCGGTATCTCGATATGTTCGCTGGAGGTCGGCGGTAACGTCGATCGTAGATAGATAATCATCCAAGACAGAACTCGGCTTACAGACTGTGCTCTTATATTTGTCGCAGATTCAAGGTAATTACTTGAATCTGCGTTTTTGCGTTGAAAGGTCGGATTGCGAGTATTTGCCTTTTGTCAGCGATACCGTGTATAGAATAGACCGATCCGAATGGCTTTGACGGGCAGTTGTAGTAACGTTGTCGGCGACTTGACTTGCCGATGCTTGTTTGCAAAGTTAAAGTGTGGTAGAATAAAAATATGAATTGTACTTTGTGTCCCGTCAACTGCAATACTGACAGACAGTTGAAAAAGGGTGCCTGCAAATGCGGAGCGTTGCCCGTAGTCGCACGGGTATCCGCACATATGTGGGAAGAACCTTGCATTTCCGGAACGAAAGGAAGCGGTACCGTATTCTTTTCGGGGTGCAACCTCAATTGCAGGTTTTGTCAGAACAGTGAAATATCCCGTACGGGCAAAGGCGTTGAAATGAGCGTAGGTCAACTTGCCGATTTATTTCTGGCGGTGGCGGATTCGGGAGTACACAACATCAATCTGGTTACTCCGCAGCAGTTTTCCGACGTGATTGCGAACGCCTTGGAAAAGGTTAAACACAAGTTGAACATTCCCGTAGTGTACAACACTAATTCTTACGAAAAACCGCAATCGTTACAACGGCTTTGCGGACTGGTGGATGTGTACCTGCCCGATCTGAAGTTTTACAGTCCCGTTATAAGCAAGAATTACTGCGGAAGGGCGGATTACTTTGAAGTTGCGATAAAGGCAATTACGGAAATGCGCCGTCAACAGCCTGTAAACGTCTATGACGATGACGGTCTGATTTTACGGGGCGTTGTTTTGCGGCATCTTGTATTGCCATCCTGCGTTGAAGACAGCAAGTGCGTGCTTGACTGGGTGGCGGGTTTTGACAAGACAATGCCTGTCAGCCTCATGGCGCAGTATTTCCCACCGCATCACGACGACAAATACAACGAACTGAACAGAAGACTTACGGTCAGAGAATACAACAATATACTCGAGTACTTTTACAATGTCGGGCTGACGGAAGGCTACGAACAGGATCCTGAAAGTGCAACGGAAGATTACGTACCGTCATTTGACTTTTCCACTTATGAGCAACTGACGGAAAATATAAAGAATAAGGACATTTGATATGAAAAAAGTCAGTTTATGGCAACTGTTCTGGACTTTCTTCAAGATAGGAGCGTTTACATTCGGCGGAGGCTACGCCATGATTTCGCTTTTGTCGGAAGAACTGGTCAGAAAAAAACAATGGATAACGGATGCGGACATGCTGGACATGGTGGTAATTGCTGAATCGACTCCCGGCGTCATTGCCATCAACACCGCGACGGGCGTGGGATTCCGCAAGAGAGGCGTTATAGGCTCTTTGCTTTCAACCTTTGCTGTGGTGTTGCCTTCTTACATTATCATCAGCGTAGTGTACTTTGTGCTTACCGCATTGGAAGGAAATCTCTGGTGGGAATCGGCGTTAAAGGGGATAAACGCCTGCGTTACCGTTTTGGTTGTCAATGCTTTCTTTAAGATGGCAAAGCAACTTCCCCGCAACTGGTTCAGCGCGGTAATGTTGCTCATTGCGTTTGCCATATCCACTTTCCTTCCTTCCGTCAACGTCATACTGATTATTCTCGGCGGTGCGGCGGTAGGTCTGATTGTCGCTTTGTTTAAGAACAACAGCGCAAAAAAAGCCGCAGTAAATGCAGCGGATGACGGTTCGGAAGTCGAAGACAAGCCGTCTGACAAGGAGGAGTGATATGCCGTTTCTACTGTTATTCTGGGAATATTTTAAAATAGGACTGTTTACCATCGGCGGAGGATATGCGATGCTTCCGATGGTAAAGCAGGTAGTGTTGCAACACGGATGGCTGGATGAAAATCAACTGATAAGTTTTATCGGAATTTCCGAATCGACGCCCGGACCGTTTGCAATAAATCTTGCCACATTTGTAGGTATGGAAGTGGGACGCTCTCAGGCGGAAGGCGCAATGGGTATATTGCTTGGCTTTGTGGGCGCGGCAATATCGACTTTCGCGGTAGTGCTTCCCTCTCTGATAATAATCATAATAGTAATGCGCTTGTTCGACAAATTCAACAACAATTGTTATGTACAGGGCGCGCTTGTCGGAATACGACCTGTGGTAGTAGGTTTGATTTTGTCTGCAGTGTTTACAATAGGACTTGCAGTATTTCTGCCCAATCTGAAATTCGACAATCTGTCCGAAGAAAGTTTCAGTAATTTCAACTGGGTTTCGTTGCTGATGTTTGTAGGTATGTTTGTTTTGTCAAGAATAAAGATCGAGGGAAAGAAAATGCACCCCATATTGCTGATAGTGCTGTCCGCCGTAGCGGGTATAATAATATTCGGCGTTTGCGGGGTAACGGAAGGCACGGTTTAGCGTGTATATGCTGACATATGCGTGTCATATCATTTAAATGGCAAACTTGTTCGATTTTAAACATTTTTTAAGGAAAATGTGTTAGGATATCCTCAGATAAAAGGTTTTTTTTATCACAACGTGCATTAAAAAATTGTCTGTTTATCGCAAGTCAATCTTTTAAATGCCGTTTACCGGCAAAGTTAGAGACAGGCAACTGCACTGAAACATAAATATTTGCAACATTGTGTTCAATTTTACATTTATTTGTGTAAAATAGTTTGCTTTTTATTAAATGTTGTGGTAAGATTGTGTAAACAACGGGGGGTTGTTGGCTTATAAACTTTGCCCAAGGGCATTTTCAATTACTAACAGAGGAGTGACAACAATGGAATTCAGAGAAAAAATCAAGTTTGTAAGAAACAAATTGTATCTCAGTCAGGAGATGCTTGCTAAGGAATTGGGAGTTGCATTCGCGACGGTCAATCGTTGGGAAACAGGCAGATGCAAGCCTAATTATCAGACGCAACGTAAGTTTGCCGAATATTGCAAAGCTAACGGAATTTCTTTCGACGACTGATTGCGCGGGGACAACTTAATGCCTTATTTCGCTGAAAAACTCGCTTGTAAATTGTCGGGTGAGTTTTTTTGCTTTTTTGCGACCGTATAAGCGCATATTATGTCCGTGCGAATTTCGAAAATCGTCGCATTTGTACGGAATATCACGGCTCGGCGCGAAGGAAATTTTTCGGTTTATTATTAAAAAAAAGCGGGGTTTCTGCAATTAAACAGAAGCCCCGCAGTTTTTTTTTGCGTTCATTTAACCGTTGCCGTCAGTACGACGACAAATGCCAGAATACAGCCAATCGCGGCAATACACAGGAATACAAGCGCTGCCCAACGTACAGGCAGTTTGTTCAGTCTGAACTGGTATACCATTTGTGCAAGCGAACCTGTCAGAGGAACGAGGTTTACTATTGCCAGAATAATTGCTACGACAGATGTCACGGCCTGTATGTTACCTTTCGTTAGTCCGAGCATTATCACCGCAACGGAAATTATGACGGAAAAAACGCTGAGCACTATACTCATTTTGCCGAAGCGTTTGCTTTTGGCGGCCAACTCGGGATCGTTTTTGATTTTCATGAACCTGATCCAACCGAAGAGATATTCGGAAAACAATCTTGAAAAACGCATTGCCTTTTCTCCTTTAATTCTTTTTAAGTTATCTTAGCAGACAATCGGCGCAATGTCAATAGTCTGTTTCATTGGTATTTTACCTGTTACCGTAAAATGAGTACCGTTATTGCAAGAGGCGCACGCAACAGAGTAACATTTGTTTGTGTCTATTTACCGTATTGCGTAAAGACCGTTGATACGACGATTGTCGGTCACAGCGTACGTATGCTGTCGGCAGGGCATTTCTTGGCAATTTTATAAACAGGCAGTGTCGTGGACACAAGTGGCGCTACTTTTGCTATCGCTATCGTGATGAGGGCGGACAACGGTGTGTATATAAACAACGCAAGGCGTATCACGAGTTGACTTGACACTATTGTGTTGAATGCAGTACACACAGTAGCCGTAAGTATTACCGACAGCACTATACATTTTGCCATTATAGTAAACGTCTCCGCCATAAATATGTTGAAGATGTCTTTGCTCCTTGCGCCTACCGCACGCAGTATTCCTATTTCCTGTTTTTTAGAGGAAACGGAAGTGAAGATCATATTGAACAACAACACCGCAAAAAATGCCATTCCCAGTCCGACAATGAAAAACACTGTGGTGGTTATTTCTATATAACTGAGATATCGTGCGAGATAGTGGTTGAAAGAGTTGTCGATGTAGTAGTACGAGTCGTCGTTGGACAGAATGTAGTTGTCCCGTATTGCGTTTTCCATTATGATTTTCGGGTTTTTGACCAAAGCGCGGGCAATAGCAACACGCTGTTTCTGACCTCCCGACAGTGTGTTTGGCTTTCTTTTGGCAAGGTCTTCTATTTCCACATCACGAAGAGTTTTTCTGATTGTTTCTTCATCGTGAGACTTTCCTTGCAATTCCAGAGCAATGCCTACGTTTTCTTCTACGGTGAATTCGTTTAAAATGTTGTATTCCTGAAAAATAAATCCTATGTAGGTGTTACGGTAACTGTCAAAGTCGCTGTCGGTAAAAGTGCTGCTGCTTCTGCCGTCGATGACGATTTCCCCGAAGTGGGTTTGTCCAGTCCGCCGCACAGGTTGAGCAGCGTGGATTTTCCGCTGCCGGATTTTCCCAGCAAAAAGACCATTCCCGTTTGGTCGAACGACAGGTTTATGTCGTCAAGCGCACGGACGTCTACTCCTTTTTTAGAGGAATAAATTTTTGTGACGTGGTTTAACTGTAACATATGTATCTATCCTTCTTTTAAATATATTAGCACAGTTATGTACGGTTTTCAATACGGGCGTTTATTAAATATCAATTTTTTTTGCCGATTGATTCGGTTGTCCTTGCCGTTTGTAAAAGAATACTGTTTTACAGAGTCGTCGGGTGTGACGGCAACGGCAGAAGTTTAGTAACAACAGCGGTTCCGTTTGGCGGAGATTAGTCACATCGATTGTTTCTCCTGCGCGTTTGTCGCAAGATAAATTGCCGTTGCGCAAATTGCGGAGTACGGTGTTGCCGTCACACAAGTAAGCATTTGCTTTTTATTCAACATCTTTGAAATTTGCAGTTCAATAGGGCGTTCGCCGCAATGGAAAATAAAGATTGCCATTCGGTTGTGGTGTGTTTGATTTGAATAATACTTTGTATGTCTGTATGTAGTCCGCGGTTGTTTTTTATCTGCTGAGGAGCTTTGAGCATTATACAAATCAGACGATTTTCATCGTTGATAGGCAAGCGTGATTATCTGTCGCTTGTTCTTAAAACGTCGTCTAAGATTTAAGACAGAATACAGAGCGATATGATGAAAATCGCATTGCAAAATTGTTACCACATTCTGCAATGAAGTATTGTTATTTTAGTGTGGCGTAGTCACTGTGTTAGTTTGTAAAACCGACGGTTCCTGTGTAAATTGACAATCATTAAAGAAACGTGACGACTCAATCACCAATGTAATGAATCGCACAGAATGCAGTCAGATTTGGTTTATAACAGATAAAGAAATTCGCCCGCTTAATTTATCTGATATTCAGACACTTAAATTAAATTTCAGATGTTATTCTTTTTTGTTTACCTTTAATGTGTTATTAAACAAAAACCTATGTGTTAGTGCGACAATTCAGTTTTCTGCAACGCTCAAAGTTGGCAATCACGTCTGCAAATTTTTTTAAGGTTAAACCCGACACAATTTAAAGTGTCGGGTTTCGAATTTGGCAAATAGTACGGTTGCAGTATCTGTAAATTGACAATTTATTTGATTTCAGTAATAAGTGTAAATTTTTCAGGCAAATTGAATATTTCTTTTTTTATAAAAAGCGGATAAATATATTCGTTTTGCAGTTGTTCGAACTTTAACCATTCGAACGTATTTTTATTTGTCCCCTCAGAAATTGTAAATTTGTGCCCCTTGTCAAGAAGGTCGCATTGTGAAATGTCCGTCAGGAAGTAGATGCAAATTTCATGGTAGTGCAATCCGTTTACGTCTTCCTTAAAAAACGACTGGCACAGCCAAAGCGGACGTACTACTTCGGGAGTAATGTTTAATTCTTCCCGTAATTCCCTGATTACGGCGTCTTCCGCTCTTTCGCCCAAGTGTACTCTGCCACCCGGCAAATAGTAATAGGGTGAACGTTCGTCACGCATTGCAAGTATTTCGCCGTCCTTAAGTATTACGGCGCAAACTCTGTAATTAAATTTTTCCTCGCCGATTATGAAAGATATATCCATTTGTACCTCTTGAACTTAAACACGAATTAAAGTGTATCGACATTCCGAAAGCCTTTCGGCATTTGCGCATTGCAGTTGTATATTCGTCAATATTTTTTTGTGGTGTTGCCTTTTTCGAGATTGCATTTATGACACAAGGTCTGCAAATGGTCGTAAGTGGATTTTCCGCCTTTCGAAACAGGTACTATGTGGTCAATTTCGAGTTGAGCGTAGTTGCGGGATATTCCGCATTTGCGACACCTGTTACCGTCCCTTTTGTAAATAGCAAATCTCATTTTATTCGAAACCTTTGCTCTTTCGACACGGCACAGCGCATCCCAAATTTCGCGATCGTTGTAAAAATAACCGTTTTTGTCGTTTAGCCTTTTATTAAGCGCAATAATATCTTCCACTGAAAAATATTGGTTTTTCATCCTGAAAATCCGTCCGTAGATTGTGGAACAATACAATGTGACATTCAGACAAAATTCGGTACACGGGGTAAAAGTAACCGTTGACATCGATTTTTGTTCGGTTTTTACCAATTTATCGTAATTCAATTTGCCTATGGGTTTATCGAAAATGCCGTGACTTACCGATTGTATTTCTTCAAGGTATTTCGGATATTTTGTCTTATTTGCTTTGACTTTGTTTATCTGAGCAAACAACGCTTGCCGTATGTATTGCAGTTGGTATATCAAGTAGTCCTGACACAAGACATTGTCGAAAAAATTTTCATTGTCGTATATATGAGTTTGATCGAAAGACAAATATGGGTAAAAATCGTAGCGAGCGTTGATTTGCAGCAACTCTTTAAGACCGACGCTGTTTTTTAACACAAAGTCGGTGTAACGCTTGCGTTGAAAATTCCTGAAACAGTATACCGCAGTTACGGTAACAATCAACAATATAAGAATTGCGCAACCAATTAACAAAAGTAACATTTTTATTCCTCGTCGGTGATAATTATATATCGTTTTTTGTTTTAAGGCAAGTATCAATTATGACGGTTTTGCATTGCCGATAAACAAGCAGTGCAATGTTCGCTGTCTGCGTACGTTGACAATCTGCGGAAGTTAAAAAATATTAATACGTTAACAAAAACAATACCTGCGCAAAGTTTGTCAAAATCGGCGTCAGAACAAATTGCGTAACTTGCTGTTTTGCATTTAACGCAATACAATCGTCAATTTACGCAAAATCGATGTACGTTATATATAAAATCGATTGTAAGAATCTGCCTTTCGTACTTATCGATTAAGTTATTACGGTCTTTACAGCGGTAGATTTTTTTCCTGCCGATTACGGCACGTAAATCGTAAAATAAACAGCGGTAACTATGACAATAAAGTTGAATTAAATGCCACGCCACACAAATAGTTTCAAAATATTCAGGTCAAACGATACAGTACATATTGCGTTCAAGAAAAACTTTGACAATAAACAGTTATTGTCTATTTGCAGTTGTTCAATAAAGTAAGAATAAAAAATATAAAAGTATCGGTTTGCGTATTGAAAAATTTGCCGTAAATTGCATTGACCGACAATCAAACAAAACAAAAAGCCTAAACAGAATAAACCTGTTCAGACTTTTCCTGGTGGAGCGTAGTAATAGAAAATCGAATTCTTTCCTATTTATAACTTCTTCCAGCATTAAGTCCTCGTGCTATGGCAGGATGTACTCTATATTTTGTGCCTATTTTAACTTTAGGATGTAATCTGCAAGCGGATTCGCGGCGGTGTCCGCAAAGTCTATGCCTTGTTCCGTTAAATTATCTAATGAGATTTGCCGCCGCGATTCCCGCCAATGCAACCGCCGTTTCTGTTGCACTATTTCAAGGTGTAAAGTATAGAGTTCGTCCGACACTTCGATTTCGCTTGTCGTACCGTCCGCAAAGCGGTATTTAATTGTCTGCAAAAAAATTGTCCTCCCGATTGAATTTTGAAAAGGTTAAATTTTCCAAAATTCGTGCGGGAGGACTGCGGACTTTTATAATGCGACTTTTTTCGCAGGGCATAAAAAAAGCGTTCACGCAATTTTGCGTGAACGCCTTAAAAAATCTGTTTAATTTACTTTTATGACAAATTAACTTTATACTGTTATATAAATTTCAGTTTAATCTATTACAGGCAAAGTAACTTCGGTTGTTCCATAATTATAACAAATAAGACTTGTTGTTCCTTCCTTTATAGAAGCGAGTTTTCCGTTTGAAAATTTTACTTCCAAAGAATTGTGTGTCGCCGGCATATATTCTCCAAACGAATTATCTGTTTGGACTTCATTTTTATTTATATAAGCCCCTTTTTCATTGTCGTAAATAAAACTATCATATAAGTTTTCAAGTTTTATAATGAAAATGATATAGATACCTTCGGGCGCTGCTGTTCCTTCTAATGTAGCATCGTCCATAGCCTGCCATTCGCCGTTTTCGTTCTCCATATAACCGCTAGAAACGCCGTCTTTCTCTATAAAGTAGCCGCCAAATTCATCATAAGCCCAAAAATATTTTTTTACACTATCTTCCACGTCAGACTTAAAAAGTCCAAAAGCACTTTGTCCATCGGTAACGACATCTATTGTACTATTTGAAAAACTTGCATAGTTAAAAGCCGCTTTCCATTCGTCCTCGGTAACTTTATCGGAAACGAGCGCGTCAAAATCGGTATTTTCCGTCAAAGGTGCATTTACAATAACAGTACAAGTATCGGTTTTATCCCCCGCTTTCGCCGTAATGGTGACGGTACCCGCCGCAATAGCCGTAACTTTGCCGTTTTCCACCGTTGCAATAGCGGTGTTATCGGACGACCACGTTACCGCTTTATCCGTCGCGTCGTCGGGCGCAACCGTCGCCGTAAGCGTTTCTTCGCCGCCGACTTCCAACGTCAGTTCGGTTTTGTTGAGCGTTACGCTCTCAACCGCTACCGTTTGTTCTTCGTCGTTGTTGCACGCAACAAGACCGAACGCGCAGGTCATAGCGCATATAAGTGCCACGACCATAGTCAATAAGCCTCTTTTCATTGTTTATCCTCCTTGCGGCTTGTAGTTTAAGTGTACTTTTACTGCAACGCCAAAAAAATACATATCGGGCGCAAATTCAATGAATTTACTTGATTTATTATAACACAAAAGCGGAAATCGGGGCAAGTAAAAGACAGTAGTAAAAAAGCACACTTTTACTGCAATTTTTTTGTTTTCGCTCGTTTCAGGTGGTCTTTTCGCCGTATATCCGCTATGCTTATGAGAAAAACAAGGAGCAAAATCAAATGAATTACGCATACGCGCGGGTATCGGCAAAAGACCAGAACTTGCAGCGGCAGATTGCCGCGTTTAGTGAGTTCGGCATTGAAAAAAGCCGCATTTTCTCCGAGAAGAAAAGCGGCAAAGACTTTGAAAGAAAGGAATATAAACGCTTATTAAAGAAACTCACAAGCGGCGATCTGCTCGTGATAAAGTCCATTGACCGGTTAGGGCGCAATTACAGTCAGATAATAGAAGAATGGAACAGAATTACGAATATTATCGGCGCGGACATACTCGTGTTGGATATGCCGCTATTAGACACCCGCACGAAAGCGGATACTTTGGTCGGCAAGTTCATTTCGGATATTGTGTTGCAGGTATTGTCTTTCGTAGCCGAGAATGAGCGGGAAAACAACAAGGCGCGGCAAGCCGAGGGAATAAAGATTGCACATCAAAAGGGCGTCCGTTTCGGTCGCCCTTCGTTCGTTTATTCGGAAGAATTTTTATCTGTCGCTAACGACTATCTATGCAAGCGCATTAAACTGAAAACCGCTTTGCAGTTATTGAACATAAAACAGGACAATTTTTTCTATCATATACGAAAGATAAAGAAAAACAAAGGCATTTTACAATAGCCGACTTTTTACACGGTAATACGGCAAATTATACTGTTCTGTTTATGATAAAATGAAAACCCCGATTATCTGTGTTTTATAACCTTTTCATACGCGGCTTTTGCTTGTGCTTAACCGCCTTGCGGGTGTTTATCACCGCCTTGCAAAATAGTCAAGGGCGGCTATTTATCTCCCGTGAGGCATAAACCGCCGTTTGTGTGCAATCTCGTTAAACTACACCATAACGGTTCTTTAACGGCTTAAAATGGCAGACACAAAGCCTAACAAGGTAAAGAAAAAACCTAAAACTACTTTCACTTGACAGTGGTTCGTTTCAGGTTTTTACTGGTGGAGCTAAGGGGAGTCGAACCCCTGACCTCTTGAATGCCATTCAAGCGCTCTACCAACTGAGCTATACCCCCGTAAATAAAAACAAATATCTGCGTTTTGCTAAATTATGATATTATACAACAGTTTGTTTGTCAAGCATTTGGCAGTTGAATATTTTATTTCATTAAGATAAGTTTTAATGTTAAATATGTATATATTTTTAAAAGCGAATTTTCGTTCAATTGTTTGCCAAGTCAAAATTTAAAAATTCGTTAACAAATGATGTGAAAATGCCCGATAAAATTCCGAACATTTACAACAGGTATTGACAAGGATTGCATGCTAATATATAATTTTGTTGACTTTGGAGGGAATTTATGAAAACAGTAGTGCAAAATGAAAAATATGGTGAGTTTGTAGTTGACGAAAACGTGTGGACAGGAAAAATTAAAGTTTTTCTCAACGGCAAGGAGTTGGCAAAGGTTGACAAAACACGTTATCTTATTGAAGAAAAGAAGTACATCGATTTTACCGGAAATTCCATCAAGGGACTTTATATGACGGTAGACAATCAAACCACGCAGGTAACAGCCCCTGCAAAGTGGTATGAAATTGCTTTATCTGTATTAATTTTCGTAGTGATATTGATCTGGGGCAATTCGCTAACGCTGTGCAGTATAGTTCCTGTGGTTGGAGGTGCAATAGGCGGCGGATTGTCCGCAATGCTTGCCGTTGTCAATCTGTTTGTAATGCGCGGTATCAAGAACGTTGCGTTGAAATTGCTTGCATTCGTGGGCATATTTGCGGTAACTTTCGGACTGTGTGCCGCAATAGGAACGGCAATATTGGCTGCTATTGTCTGACACATGTATTTTTATCCGTCCGTGGCTGAAATGTCGCGGACGTTTTTTTGCAGTTGTATTTGCGTGACCGACAGATGCGCTTGAATCTGATCAATGTATTCGGTTCAGAAAATCGTTAGATTATTGTGAAATAAAAATTCATTAAACGCCTTTTCGATAAAATTTATCGGACAGGCTGCGTCAGATTGAAGCACGGCAACGGAATTTTTCCGTTGCCGTGCTTTGATGATTTTCGTAATTAAAGTGCGCAGTTTTTAAAAATCGGGTTTTATTTCAGCAATTGACGTCTGACTCAGTCAAATAAAAAAGCCGACATACGAATATGTCGGCTTTAAACTTTGGTAGAGACAGTAGGGCTCGAACCTACGACCTCTTGCATGTGAAGCAAGCGCTCTGACCAACTGAGCTATGCCTCCGAGTCAGTGTTATTATTATAGTACTACAAGCGTCGATTGTCAATAAACAAACGAACAATTGGGAAAATTTTTTTGTCGACTTGAAACACGACGTGGTCGTTTGGCTAAGGCCTGTAGTCAGACTGAATTTTGGGGTGAACATCGTGAAACATTGTATAACCATATATTCAGAAGTACAACAATAATGTATTTTGCATGCGTTGAGACAATTACACAATTAACAAACATTAATCTATTTTGACATCGAAAATTGTTTTTCGCTCTTTAAGTTCCCGTTTAATTGTCCGTTCGAGTAGTGCCCAATTATATAAGTATTCATCGGAAACTGCTTTTCCCTTATTAATAAGATTTTGATCGGATAAAACCTTTGTTGTAATATAGATATTCCAATCTTGCCTTTGAACTAAATTTAGAAAATTAATACATATCACATCGTTATAAAAGTAATAACAATTATATGGGCCGTAAAAGCATAATTTTCCGTTCTCATCAACCATATTACCTAATTCTGATTTATCAAACTTAAAATTGTATTCCGTCAATAAAAACCCAAAGTATTTCATTAATTTTTTTTCTTTATCACAGCAAATTGTATTTGATCTTCTGTCGAAATAATAGGTAAAGACATAAATTTATGGACACTCTCAAAATAAAGGTATCAGAGGCATAAAGTAAGCGTATGAGTTCGGTCAACCCATACGCTTGTTGTTATTTATCGGAATTATTGAGTTTATGGCGTAAAACGGAAGCTATATCGATTTTGTACACGATATCTATTTCACGTTCTTTGCCCGTGATTTTCGGCAAGCCGCCTACGATGATACGGTCTATCAGCTCATAGCACATCTCGCGGGTAAGTTCCGGCGCTTCGAGATACTTCTTGATATTCCGTATAAAGTCATCGGCACTCTGTATCGTGTTTTCCGTTTCGGTCAGTTTTGCCTCCAACTCCTCAATTTCGGCTTCGAGTTTCTTTTGCTCGTCGGAATATTTCTGTATGAATCCGATACAGATATCCTCCGGCATTTTACCTTTCAGTCTGTCCTCATAGGCAAGCTGCATAAGTCGGGATAATTCTTCAATACGGTTTCTCTTACCCTGTAATTCCTTTTTGGCGGCTTTTATGGATTTTTCCTGCACTTCCGCATTGTGCCGGATAAACTCTTCACGGATAGCCTTTTCGTCAAGCACGATCCGCTGCGCCATGTCCCGTATATCGTCAAGGATTATTTTTTCGAGAGTCTTTGCCGCTATGTGATGGGAAAAGCATATCGTCTTACCGAAACGCATATGGTCGCCGCAGTTAAACGCATATTTATTGTTTCCGACGCTGTTCAACTTCATTTTGCAACCGCAGTCGGCGCAATAAAGAAATCCCGATAAAGGATGCGTATAGCCCGTAGCGGTTTTCCTGCCCTGCGCGACAGACTTTTCACGTTCGCGTACTCTATCCCAAAGCTCCTGCGATATGATAGGCGGATGCGTGTTATGAACAACAACCCATTCGCTTTGATCTTTCTTATACCGCTTGTGGTTCTTGTACGATATGGAAGTAGACATCAGCTGCGGCATATGACCGATATATACTATGTTTTTCAGCATAGAGGCAATAGTGATTTGTCCCCACAGTCTGCGGTCGCCCGGTTTACCCTTATGTCCGAGTTTCTCAAACGCATACTGTCCGGGACAAGGAACGTTTTCTTCGTTTAATATCTCGGATATTCTTCTCGGACTGATCCCCGACGCGTACATTTCGAATATCCTACGGACTATCGGCGCCGTTTCTTCATCGATGATGAACGTCCGCTTTTCGTCCGTACCCTTGATATAGCCGTAAGTAGCTTTCTTGCCGTGGAACACGCCTTCTTTGGCTTTCGCTTTCCAGACGGCTCTGATTTTCTTGCTCGTATTAGCCGCATGCCACTCGTTAAAAACATTCATGATAGGCATCATTTCCATTGCGCCGCTGTCGCGGTTCTCCGTGTCCACGTTGTCCTGTATGGCAATGAACCGGATACCGAACGCCGGGAATACATAGTCCACATACTGCCCGACCTCGATATAGTTCCTGCCAAATCTTGAAAGGTCTTTTACGATGATGGTATTTATAACGCCTGTCTTTGCATCGTCCAGCAATCTCTGAACTCCGGGACGTTGGAAAGTAGTACCCGACACGCCGTCGTCTATGTACTCGTCGTGGATCTCGAAGCCGCGTTCTTCGGCATACTTGCGGAGTATCGCTCTTTGGTTGTCTATTGATACCGATTCGCCTTGACGTTCGTCCTCTTGGGAAAGTCTGTAATACAATCCCGCTATGTAGTGTTTCTGTTTCATATCGTTTACCTCACTTTTTCATTGTGCGTTGCACGGCAATGGACTTCATCGTCTGTTCAAAGTCTTTGCCGCCGTTGAAATACCTGCGGACATAATAGGTTTGCCTGCCCACAGTCTTTCGTTTGCTGATAGACGGAGAGAAGAAGTAATTATTTTCAAAATCTTCTATCCTGCCGTAAATCGTTTTGACCTCAATGT
>CALVWF010000008.1 GCA_944364615.1 uncultured Clostridia bacterium | reverse complement strand
TTTCCTTCCCGATCTTGCCGCGTCCGTTACTGTTACGCATACGCAATACCTCCTTTGAAAAATAAAAAATAGGCTTGCCCGTTAAGACAAGCCTTCAAGCGTAAAAAAATAGGTTTGCCTTCAACTGACAAACCTATTGTAAATTAACAATTGAGGTAAAAAGAACATATTTTTGTACTTTTAAACCTTATTATACAGTATTACCCAAATTTTTGCATAAAATTGCTTGCCAAACCTTTTAATTAGTGCTAATATATTTTAGCATTAATCAACTACACGGAGGTGTAAATATGTCAAAGGTATGTGCTATATGCGGTAAGGCAAAGATGTCGGGAAACAATGTCAGTCACTCCAACAGAAAGACTCCCAGAACATACAACGCCAACCTGCAAAAAGTAAAGGTAGAAAAAGACGGTCATGTTTCTACTCAATATGTTTGCACCCGTTGCATCAGAACTGCAAACAAGGAAAACTGATATTGAAGAAATCTGACGACTTCGCCCGGCGCGAAGTCTTTTTTTATGCCTTAAAATCGCACGCAATACCGTATTTAAATTAAATTGCGCACTAATTTGTCCGCACATCTTGAAAAACAAACGGTTTTTTGTTAAAATTACTCTGTATTAAAGGAGGTGGCTAAATGCTGACGCTGCTGTTTGCCGAAATAGGTAACACATGGGCTTTGCCCTTCGAAACGGATTTTATCATCTGGCTGCAAAGTCTTGGCGGAAAGGGAAGTTTCATTTATTACCTGATGAACTTTATCACGATGTTCGGCGAAGAATTTGTACTTGTCGGAATAATGGGGCTGATTTACTGGGGACTGGACAAACGCAAAGGCGAAAAAATCGGCTTTATGCTTATATTTGCAACCGTGGCAAATCCGCTTATCAAAAACATAGTCAGGCGCACACGTCCTTTTGACAGTGCGTCGGGAATAGAAAACCTGCGTGACGTTGGCGGCTATTCTTTCCCGTCGGGTCATTCGTCGGGGTCGGCGTCCCTTTTTATTGGATGTGCCGTCACATACCGCAAGACAATGAAAAAGTGGATGACCGCACTGTGCATAATCATACCCTTGCTTGTAGCATTGTCACGCAATTACCTCGGAGCGCACTACCTCACCGACGTTGTCGCAGGACTTGCCCTCGGCGTGATACTTGTATTTCTCATCGACCTGTTACTCAGAAAACTCAACAAATATATTGTCTATGCCGGTGCACTGGTACTGGGAGCCGCAGGATTTTTCTATTGCACTACAAGCGATTTCTTTACGGGATACGGAATACTGTTCGGATTTGTATTTGCAGTGCTGTTTGAAGAAAAGGTGACAAAATTTAAAAATACACGTTGTTGGTGGCGTATTGCGTTGCGTGTGGCTGCAGGCGGAGCACTTTTCCTCGGCCTGAACGAACTGTTAAAACTGCCCTTTAACAGCGTGATCTACACGTATACCGCTGACGGAACCAAAATAATGAAAGACGGAATGGAAACATTTGAAAGAATCTTCCGCACAGTCAGATACGCAGTAGTCACATTTACGTGCATGGGAATATATCCGCTTATATTTGCACCCTTCGAGAAACTGTGGAACAGGTTGTCGTTAAACCGTGAGGGCGCCGTAAGCGTACACGACGACAATGTCGCAAATCAGGAAAATACGGAAAACAGTCAGAATCAGGACAATGACATTGCCTGAAAAACTCGATTAAAACAAAATTACATTCAAACAAAAAAAACGCCCGAATCAGTTCGGGCGTTTAGTGTTGTATCCGATAACATGTTTTCCCAGCAAAAGCCTTAAAATCGCACCGAGAAAGGCGGGCAACTTGACACAACAAATATTCTTTCTCATGAAATCCTCCAGTTGTTACAATATATGCCTTAAATGCACAAATTGTTACCGGAGAAACTAACCTTTCAATTTTCTTATGGCTTCGGACATATCTGTCGCATTAAAGACAGCACTGCCTGCCACAAGCACGTCTGCGCCCGCTTCCGCAAGCAATGGAGCGTTTGTCAGATTCACACCGCCGTCTACCTGCAACAGCACTTTGTCACCGACGATTTTGCGTGCTTCCCGCAATCTTCTGTAAGTCTGCTCCATAAATTTCTGTCCGCCGAATCCGGGCTCTACTGACATAATCAGCAACATGTCAAGGCAGTCTTTATACTGCTCGATATATTGCAGACTGGTGGCGGGTTTTACGGACAACCCCGCCTTACAACCGCAATCACGTATAAGTCTGAGCGTCGCTCTGACGTTTGTGCATGCTTCGAGGTGTACCGTGATCAGGTCTGCGCCTGCGTCGGCAAACTGACTGATATACCGTTCGGGTTTGTCTATCATCAAATGCACGTCAAGCGGAATATCCACGTATTTGCGCATGTCTTTTACAACGGGCATACCGAATGTGATGTTGGGAACAAAACTACCGTCCATCACGTCGCAATGTATCCAGTCGGCACCGCTGTCACGCAAACGACGACATTCGTTACCCAAATCGGCAAGATCGGCTGACAGCACGGAGGGACTGACAATCATTTTTTTCATTTCTGACACTCCTTTCAGGTCAATTCTATTTATATCTGGACTTTTCTTTCTCCGCCAGTTCATTGTAAAGAGTTAGGTAGCGCTGATACCTTTCGAGACAGAATCTGCCCTCTTCCACAGCCTTTTTAACGGCACAGTCGGGTTCGGCGGTATGGGTGCACATTTTATATCTGCATTGCGGCGACAACTGCATCATATCGTCGTAATACAGCATAAGGTCGGAACTTACCGTATCGGTTACTTCCAGCATGGAAAACCCCGTAGTGTCCACTACAAAACCGTCGCCTACCGAATATATAGTGCTGGACCTTGTCGTGTGACGTCCTCTGCCCGTCTTTAAGGAAAGACCGCCTACTTTCTTGTTGAGATCGGGGACAAGCGTATTGAGCAACGAAGTCTTGCCAACGGCGGACTGCCCTGCAAAACACACTGTGTTTCCGTCTATATAGCCGAGCAATTGCGAAACGTCCCCGTTCAGAGAACTGACTGTCACCACATCGCAAACGGACGAATAGTTGTTTCTTATGCGTTGAGAAAAATTTTCATCCGCTATATCCGACTTGCTGACTACGATTACTGGGGTGATTTTATTTGCAAAACAGTTTACGAGTATTTTGTCTGCGAGCAAAAGATCGGGAGCGGGAGCAACGGTCAGAAGTATAAACGCAATGTCTATGTTGGCGACTTCCGGTCTTGTCATGCGGTTTCGGCGAGGATAGATTCGTTCAATTACTCCCTTGCCCTTTTGCACTTCAAACCGCACTTTGTCGCCTACAAGTATTTCACCGTCGCCGTAGCGCAACTTTTTGGGAGCAACGCAAACAAAGGTATCTTTGTCGTGCATCACTTCAAAAACACCGCCTAATCCCTTGATTACGGTACCGTCAAGCAGATTACTCAACTGCATTTTCCTCCATAAATTTTCTTCTCAACTGACCGCAAGCGCCGTCAATGTCAACTCCCATCTGTCTGCGCAATGTTGCCGACACTCCCGCCTTTTCCAGATAGGACAAGAATTTTTTGGCATTGGCGTCCGAGGTCGCACGCAGATGACGTTCTTTGACGGGATTGAGCCGTATCAGATTGACGTGAGCCGACATATTTCGCACAACGGACGCAAGTCTCAGTGCGTCGCCGTAACTGTCGTTGTTGCCGTCTATCAACGTATATTCGAAAATCACACGACGGTGAGTTTTTTCAAAATATTTCCTTGCGCTTTCGGCTATTTCGCTTACCGAGTATTTGTTGGCGACGGGCATTATAAGCCGTCTTTTTTCGTCCGAAGCGTTGTGCAGACTTATGGTCAGATTGACCGACAGACCGAGTTGCGAAAGTTTGTCCATTTCCGGCACAAGTCCGCATGTCGACAGCGATATATTGCGTTGCGAAATGTTCAGTCCTTCGGGCGAAGAAACGTCTTTGATAAATTTGACAACGTTGTCAAAGTTGTCCAAAGGTTCGCCGCTTCCCATCAGCACGATGTTGGTAACGTATCTTTCACCGCCTCCTAAAGAATTGACTGCAATGACCTGACCCAATATTTCTCCCGAAGACAGATTGCGTATAAGTCCGTCTAACGTACTCGCGCAGAACCGACAGCCCATTCGGCATCCGACCTGCGTAGAAACGCACAAGGTGTTGCCGTACTTGTATTTCATCAGCACGCCTTCGATAACGTTGCCGTCCCAAAGGCGGTAAAGAAATTTCTGCGTTCCGTCAACGGCAGACGTACGGGTGTCGATTATGCTTATACCCGTAGTCAGATTGTCTGCAGACAGTTTTTCACGCAGAGCAAGAGAAACGTTAGTCATTTCGTGAAAATCGGCGCCTTTCAACACCCAGCCGAATATCTGGTCAGCCACAAAGGGTTTTACCCGATATTTTTCGGTAATATATTGACGCAACTGCGTCTTGTCGTAATCTGTTAAAATATTCATTATCTTTTTAGGTAATAGTTATACAATTAAAGTTTACGATTTAATTCTTTTTACCATTTTAGCGACAAAAAAGCCTTGAATTTTGTCTTTGTGTGGTAAAAACTGGTAATGTGTTTGCCCGTTTACGGGCGCATACTCAGGCAAATGGATGGGACAAAGCGAAAAATCGGAATTGCTTTTTAAAAACTTTTCCACGCATGCCATATTTTCATGACGGAATATCGTACAGGTTGAGTAAACCAACGTTCCGCCGTTCTTCACGTATCTGCTGCAATTTGACAGAATGGCTTGTTGCAATTTCATCAAAGACGATATATCCTCGTTACGTCGGAAAAGTTTGATGTCGGGGCGTGAATCCAGAACTCCGAATCCGCTGCAAGGAACGTCGCACAACACGTAATCGAAAGCGTTTTCCCAATGAGGATTGAACACGGTAGCGTCTCCGCACACTATTTCGGCACTTTCGCCCATTCTGTTAAAGTAATCGGCAATCAGTTTTACTCGGTGCGGATGCAATTCCTGCGCTGTAACGGAAGCGTCATGATCCAATTGCTTGATATACACGGCCTTACCGCCCGGAGCGGAACAGCAATCAAGCACACGACACACTCCCGTTGCGCCGACCGCACGGGCAACAAGCATTGATGCGAGAGACTGTATCGTGTAACATTTTTCGCTTACTCCTCTGATCCTGCCTTTGACCCAGAAGGCATCGGGAAGTATCGTTGGCGTAAGCGTCGCTTCGGCAAGTTTTTTAAATTCGCTGACGGAAATTGCCTCAGTGTTTACCCTGACGCAATCCGACACGGGCAAACGATAAGACGCAATGTTTCTTGCTTCTTCCCATCCGTAGTCCCTGACAAGTTTTGCAAAAGCCCATTCGGGATAAGAATGTTCGATACAGAATCCTTTGTCTCCATCGGGATAGGATATGTCGTTGTTTTTTATGGACGTGGCAATATTTTTTAACGTTGCATTTACAAATCCGACAAGATACCTGTCTCCCGTGATCTTGGACAACTCCGCAATGTCGTTTACAACAGCGTAAACAGGTACGGACAGGTTCATCAGGCAGTACGTTCCCATTTTCAAAAACAGTTGTGCCTGTTTATTTGTTTTTTTTACAAATCGAGAAACGATATAGTCCGTCTGAATGTCTGTATCCAGCACACCGTATACTAACTTGGTAATAAGCGATCTGTCTGAAGATGCCGCACCGTTAAGATATCGGTTGAGAGTGATTGCGGAAAAAGCCTTGTCGAAATACACTTCGGCAAGTATCTTGTGCGCCGTTAAAAATGCAGTGTTCATTTGCCGAGCACCGTGCCCTCTGAAATCTTACGTCCGCACAGGTAACTTACTATATCCATACAGCGTGAGTTTTCGCATTGCAACGTAAGAATATCTAGTGCCGTACCATTTCCGCACGCAACTGTCAGATTTTTCTTTCCGCAGGAAAGCACGGTACCGCTCGGTTTGGTGTGGTGCACATCGCTGACCGCGGTAGCGTAAATTTTGACGCGCTTGCCCTCCACCGAAGTCCATGCAACAGGAGAAGGATTGAGCGCCCTTACGAGATTGTGAACTTCCTGAGCAGACATGTTCCAGTCAATTTTTTCCATGTCGGAAGTTATCTTCTGCGAAAATGTAACCTTGCTTTCGTCCTGAGGAGTATAAACCGCTTTGCCCTGTTCAATGAGATCAAGCGCGCGGACAATCAGTTTGCCTCCCAGTTGAGCCATACGTTCGAACAATTGTCCGGAAGTTTCGTCATCGCCTATTTCCAGAGATTCCTGCAAAATCATTTCGCCTGCATCCACTTTAAGCACGGTGTTGAGTATCGTTATACCCGTTGTCTTGTCCCCTTTCAGAACTGCGTACTGAATGGGTGCCGCCCCACGGTACTGAGGCAACAAAGAACCGTGAATGTTTATTATGCCGTGAGCGGGTATATCTATGACCTGCTGGGAAAGTATCTGTCCGTATGCGGCAGTTACCATGATGTCCGGTCGGAGTTGTTTTAAAGTTTCCACTCCGTCTCTTGAAATGCGTTCGAACTGGTAAAGGGGAATACCGTGTTGCAATGCACACTGCTTGACGGCACAGTAATTGACCTTACCTCTCGATCCCGTTTTGTCCGGCTGGCATACCACCGCAATGACTTCGTGATTACTGCGTATAATGCTTTCCAGCGCGGGTACGCCGAAATCGGGAGTTCCCAAAAATATAACTTTCATATTACCTCCGACTGTCACCTGTCTACTATCTTGCGAATCATTTTGTCGGCAAACAGTATTCCGTCAAGGTGGTCCATTTCGTGCAGAAACACTCTGGCAAAATATCCCTCTGCCTGTACGCGGTGCTTTTCACCCGCTCTGTCAAAATATTCCACTTCTATAAACTGAGGTCTTTCCACTATACCGCGGAATCCCGGTACGGAAAGACATCCTTCGTTGTCCTTGCAAGATCCGCTTGAAGAAATAAGTACGGGGTTTACCAATTCGTAGTACGCATCTTCGTATTCCACAATGCACACTCTCTTTAAAATTCCCACCTGAGGCGCGGCAAGTCCGAGGCCTTCCGCCTTGTGCAACGTATCCTTCAGATCGTCCAGCAAAGACGCCAGTTTACCGTCAAACTGAGTAACGGGTTTGCACACCTTGCGCAATATCGGATCGCCCATTTTTACAATGTTACGAATAGCCATATTGTAATTACCTTCTTAAAATATTTGTTATGTAAGATTCTGGGGGTTTCTTTCCACGAAGACAGTAACGCCCCTTACGTCCGTACTGTCCGTTACGGAATAAATTTTTTGCAATATTTCGTCAGTGGAACGCACTGACAGTTTCATCAGTATCTGAAAACGGTACTTTTTTTCGGCGCGCTTGAGAGGACAACGCATTTTGTCGAGATAAAGAAAATCCTGCTCGTACTGTTGTTTCAATGCACTTATTCCGTTGAAATGCTTTGTCAGTTGTGTTATGCAGTCTTTTTCGTTCTCGCCGCTGTACAGTATACGCACTATAGTGGAAAAAGGCGGAAACAGCGACGCTTCACGCAGATTTATTTCCCTTTTGTAAAAACCGAGATAATCCTGTCTGGCCGCTAATTGCAGACAGTAATGATTGGGTGTATATGTCTGCAATACCACTCTGCCCGGTTGCGTGTCCCTTCCGCTTCGTCCCGCCACCTGCGTCAGCAACTGAAACGTGCGTTCGGTAGCAAGGTAATCGGAATAGTACAGACTCTGATCGCCGTCAAGTATTCCCACAAGCGTGACGTTGGGAAAGTCGTGTCCCTTGGCAATCATCTGCGTTCCGACAAGAATCTGCGCCTGCTGATTGGCAAACGCGGACAATATCTTTACGTGAGATTCCTTGTTTTGCGTAGTATCGGCGTCCATGCGCAACACCTTGACGTCGGGATACATTTTGTTGAGCATTTCCACCACTTGTTGAGTGCCGATCTTTCCCTGACGAAAAGCGTTACTGCCACATTCGGGACAGTTGGTCAGCATTTTGTACCGTTTGTTGCAGTAATGACATTTAAGTTCGTTGTCTTCCCGGTGCACGGTAAGCGTCACATCGCAATCGGAACAGCGTGCAACGTAACCGCATTTCGTACACATCAGAAAAGAGGAATAACCTCTGCGATTGAGAAACAGTATTGCCTGATTGCCCTTTTCGATAGTCTCGGAAAGACGCTGTCTGAGCAATTCGGAAAACAACCCCTTGTTGCCCTTTCGTCTCTCCATTGCCATGTCGGCGATTTCCACCGTAGGTAAAGGACGTTTGTTTATGCGCTCGGGCAGACTTAACAGCGTAAGTTCGCCGCGCTGTGCCGACAAGAAACTTTCCAATGACGGAGTCGCGCTTCCTAAGACAAGCGTGCTGCCGTACTGTGAACAGCGGTACTTTGCAACGTCTATTGTGTTGTAACGAGGATTGAAATCGCTTATATAACTGGAATCGTGTTCTTCGTCTATAATTATTATTCCTATGTTGTCAAGGGGAGCGAATACGGCACTGCGGGCACCGATTGCTATTTTTGCTTCGCCCTCACGCAGGCGCATCCATTCGTCAAACCTTTCGCCTGCAGACAATCCGCTGTGCAGTATTGCAACGCAGTCGCCGAATCTGTTGCGGAACAATCTGAGCATATTTGGCGTCAGGGAAATTTCCGGTACAAGCATTATACACGTCTTACCGCTGTTGACTACCTGTTCGATGACGTTCATGTACACTTCCGTCTTGCCGCTACCCGTAACGCCGTGCAACAAAAAACTTTGCCCCGTTCCTGCCATGATGGAATTTACTACGCTCTGTTGTGACGGGGTAAGAGTGTGCCGAGCGTCGTTGCCGCTTACACCGCTGTACGGAGTACGCTTTACAACGATTTCCTGTTCGGTGACCAAACCCTTGTCCACGAGAGATTTCAATGCCGATGAACCGAATTTCTCGCTAAGTTTGGAACTCAACGTCGCACCGTGTTGTGCGATGTAACCGAGTAATTGCTGTTGTTTGGGAGCACGACTGCACTTTTCCAGCATGTCTTCCAATGTCAAGGCGCACTGCGAACTGATTGTAGCCTGCTTTCGCGAAAGCGCTCTTACACGATTTCCCCTCATTGCCGGGGGCAAAAACAGACGTAACACGTCAATCAGCCGAAGATGATACTTGCGGCACATATATTCGCCCAACTGCAACATTTTTTCGTCGAAGACGGTAAAATCGTCAAGACACTTGGAAATGCTTTTAAGTTTTTCCGGCGGACAATCGGACGTCTCCTTGCGTCCTACAACAAACCCCTCGACATTTCTGTGAGCAAATTGCACTTCCACCCTTTGACCTACTTTCAGTTCGCTGTCACAAGTGTAGTCGAATACGCGGTCTACCTGACTGTTGCTGATGTCAACTATTACCGAATAAATCATAGACTTGCGACCTTGTCGAGAATTATGTCGGCAACATCTGTTTTGGGCATACTGGGGTAATCGGTTTTACCGTTACCGTCGATTATAGTTACTTTGTTGTAATCGCTGCCGAAAACCTTGTTTGCTTTTACATCGTTGAGAACAACGAAATCGGCATTTTTTTCCTGCATCTTCGCAGTGGCATACTGTTCGCCGTGATCCGTTTCGGCGGAAAACACCACCAGTTTTCTGTTGCCTTTTACCAGACCTACGGCCTTGGCGATGTCGGGATTTTTAACAAACCGAACAGTCAGTTCGCTGCTTTTAATCTTGCTGTCGCTTACCTGTTCGGGACGGTAATCACAAGGAGCCGCAGCCATTATAAACACGTCGAATTGTTCGGCACGGCTGAGCGTTGCCTCGAACATTTCACCTGTCGTGCTTACGCTGACCACCTGCGCTCCCGCAGGTACTGCGGCGGAGTGAATTCCGAGTATCATTGTCACATTTGCGCCTCTTTGAATTGCTCTTTCGGCAATAGCGCAGCCCATCTTGCCGCTCGAATAGTTGGTAATACAACGTACACCGTCTAACGGTTCGGCGGTTGCGCCGCATGTCACGAGAACATTGACGCCTTTAAGATCTTCAGGCATTGTCAGCACCTTGACGATGTGCGAAACTATTTCATCCGGTTCGGCCATACGTCCTTTGCCCGTTTCACCGCAGGCAAGAAAACCTTCCGTGGCGTTGGCAAACAGCACTCCTCTTGACTTCAACAGTTGAAGATTGCTCTGAACAGCCGCACTTTCGTACATGTGGACATTCATTGCCGGAGCAAGCATTACAGGGCAATGGGCGGCGACAAGCAATGTCGACAACGCGTCGTCGGCAATACCCGATGCGTATTTGCCTATTATATTTGCCGTTGCGGGGCAAACAACAATCATGTCAGCCTTGTTGGCAAGAGTGATGTGCGGTACAAGACCGTTGTACCCCTCCTTGACGATATCGACTGTAACGGGGCGACCCGACAGCGTTTCAAAGGTCAGCGGCGAAACAAACTTTGCCGCATTTTCCGTCATTACGACATCTACTTCGGCATTGAGATCTTTAAGACGTCTTACAAGGTAACACACCTTGTATACCGCTATGCCTCCGCTTACGCCTACTACGATTTTTTTACCTGTGAGCATAAAAAACTCCTTATATAGAATGTGCCGTAAAAACACACTGAGGTTTTACGGCACTCCGATTACTTTTTAAGTTGGGTTTCGCCGTTAGCAAATTCTTCGGCGGCTAATGAAATAGTCTTGGCATCTATGCTTATCTCGCCCGACTTCTGCAGTTCATTAAGTTCCTTTGCGCGCTTGGTAATAGCACAGCACAGAACATACTTGTTGCCTGCCAGTTCCGTAAGTTCGTCAATGGGTGGTTTGTTAATCATTGTCAGTTCCTCCTTTTGAGAATGTCTATGATCTCGTCTACCGCACGGTCAAGATTGTCGTTCATTATACAGAAATCGTACTTGCTCTTCTGTGCAATTTCCAGGCGGCTTCTTGCCATACGTATCTGAATTTTTTCTTCGCTTTCCGTGCCGCGTTTTTTAAGACGCTTGTAAAGATCCTCTTCGCTGGGCGCCTCCACGAAAAACAGCAGACTTTCGGGAAAATTCTGCTTTACCTGCAACGCACCCTTTACGTCTATTTCCAATATTACGTCTTTGCCGAAATTGAGCATGTCTATGACAAATCTCTTGGGCGTTCCGTAATAATTTTCAAAATGCTGATCGTATTCCAGCAATTCGTTGTCGTGCACCATCTTAAGAAATTCTTCGGTTGTCACAAATACGTAACTGCGGTTCTTTTGTTCGTTGGGACGGGGCTGACGCGTTGTGACGGAACGTGAAATAATCAGTTCGGGCATTTTTCGCAACAATTCGGCGCAAATGGTACCCTTGCCTGCTCCGCTAGGCCCCGATAAAATAATCAATCTACCTTTCTTTTGCATAAATTACCTTCCAAAACTGTTTAAAGTTACTGTTTGAAGTATCCCGCAGTGGGAAAATCATTCGAGATTCTGAACCTGCTCGCGCACTTTTTCGATTTCGTTTTTAAGCGCAAGTGCTATGTCGGTCAATTGGGCATTATTGGATTTGCTGCAAATGGTATTTGCCTCGCGGTTAAATTCCTGAATGAGAAAATCCAACTTGCGACCCGCAGGATGCTCATCCGACAACAACTGACGTGCGTGTGCGATGTGACTGTCAAGACGTGTTATTTCTTCGTCGATATTGCTTTTGTCGGTAAAGAAAGCCACTTCGTTGAGCAGTTTCGCCTGATCGACTTCCACACCCTCAAGCACTTCCTGAATACGTTGCTGCAACTTGTTGCGGTAATCCGTCACCACCTTAGGAGCAAACTCCCTGATGCGGTCAAGCAGTTGTTCAATGGTATCTATACGCGAAGAGATGTCTCTGCACAACTTCTCCCCCTCGCTGCGACGCATTGCGTTGAGCGCCTCTACCGCTTTGGCAATGCCTTCGCCGAGCATTTCACGCAATATTTCCTCCGACTCCTCTTCCCTGCGTACCTGTAACACGTCGGGCGTACGCATAAGCGAAGTCAACGTAAAGTCATCGTTGAGCCCGAAACGTTCTTTGAGGTTTGACGCGGCGTTAATGTAACCTTCCGCCAAAGCGTAATCTACATCGATCGTCTTTGCCACGTCTTCTGTGACGGTGTAATTGAGGTAGACATCCACATGACCTCTGCTTAGCCCTTCGGACAAACCGTTGCGAATGATGTCTTCGCAACTGATAAACATTCGGGGAATCTTGGTGCTTATGTCCAGAAAACGGTGGTTTACGCTCTTCAGTTCAACGCACAGTTCCCTTCCCTGTTTTGTAACGACGGCCTTGCCGTAACCGGTCATGCTGTTCATAACAAGTCTCCTGTACAATGACTAACTTTTCGTATCTTGCATTATACCACAATACGTAGTTTTTTACAATTACTTTTTAAAGCAATTTAAGGTATTTTTTAAGATAATATTACGGCAATCACTTGCTTATCAGGGAAATAAAGGTATCTTCGTCTATGACCTCTATTCCCAGTTGACGCGCCTTGTCGAGTTTACTGCCCGCTGCCTCGCCCGCCACAACGAGATTGACGGTAGACGTGACGGAAGAAGACAACTGTCCGCCCAAACTTTCAATTATCTTTCCCGCTTCCGAACGTGTATATTTTTTGAGTGAACCTGTCAGCACGACTTTTTTGCCGGAAAATACTCCGCCGGTATTTACGTTTTCGGAATATACTGGATTTATACCGTGCGCGGCAAGTTTATCCAACGCCATAAGATTTTCTTTGTCGGCAAAATAGTCGACTATACCTTGCGCTACAACATCGCCAATCTGATCGATGGCAGACAAAGTCGCCACATCGGCTTTTTTAAGGTTTTCCAACGAACGGAATGTGCGTGCAAGGTCTCTGGCGGTAACTGTCCCGATGTTGTCTATTCCCAATGCGTATATAAGTCCCGCAAGCGATACGCTTTTGCTTGCTTCGATAGACTTTAAAACGTTGGAAATTTTTTTGTCTTTAAATCCGTCCAGACGGGACAGGTCCTCCGCCGTCAGATCGTAAAGATCGGCGGGCGATGACACGTTGAGTTTTTCCACCATTGCCCTTACCGTTTTTTCCGACAGCCCCTCTATGTTGCAAGCGGACTTGGTGCAGTAATGATCAATACGGCCTACAATCTGAGTGAGGCAATGCAGCGAATCGGGACAGTACAGATTTGCGCCGCGTTCCACCAACTTGCTTCCGCATGAGGGACATCTGTCGGGCTTTTCTATTTCCATACTGTCGGAATAGTCCTGCGCAAGTCCCAAAACCTCGGGTATGACATCGTTGCTCCTGCGAATGAACACATCCGCGTTGACTTTCAATTTTTTGCGTCTGATGTCGCCCATGTTGTTGAGCGTTGCCCTGCTTATGGTCGCACCGCACAGGTCAACGGGCGACAGCACGCCAATCGGCGTAAGTTTGCCTGTACGTCCTACTTGCCAACGAACCTCTTCGAGTCTGGTCATTACCTGTTCGGCGTCGAATTTGTAGGCTACAGCCCACTTGGGAAATTTGTCGGTATATCCGAGCAATTCACGCGTTGCGTAATCGTTGACTTTTATGACTACTCCGTCTATCAGAAAATCGTAACTGCCGCGTTGTTCGGCAATCTTTTCTATCACCGCTTTGACGGAAGGAAAATCCGACGCTTCTTCGAACACGAAGTTTGTCTTGAAACGGTTGTTTTTCAGGAACTGCACCAGTTCCGTCTGCGAACCGACCGTCATTCCTTCGGTATAACCCGTACTGTAAAACACTACGTCAAGGTTTCTTTCCGCCGTAACGGCGGGATCAAGATTGCGTATTGCGCCGGCAGCCGCGTTGCGTGCGTTTTTCAAAGGCTCATCGGGATGTTTGCGGTTGTAGGCTTCGAGAGCGGAAAGTCGCATTATACCTTCCCCCTGAATTTCGGCAAATCCATCGAAATCTATTGACAGAGGAACGCTTTTAACCGTCAGCACCTGTGCGGTGACGTCTTCACCTTCGATTCCGTTTCCGCGGGTACTCGCTCCCAAAAATTTACCGTTGCTGTAAGTGCAGTTTATCGTAAGTCCGTCGTATTTAAGTTCTACCGTAAATACGGTGGGACCTACGACGGAAATGACTTTGTTTATCCATTCTTCCAACTCATTGAAACTCTGAACCTTGTCGAGGCTGTACAGTCTCTTGATGTGCTTGTGGGGCAAAAATACCTTTAAAGGTTCGCCGCCGACTCGCTTTGTAGGACTGTCTTCCAATACGACACCAGTGCTTTTTTCCATTGCGGACAGTTGGTCGTACAGTGCGTCGTACTGTGTGTCGGCAACCGTAGGAGCGTCCAGCACGTAGTATTCATAAGCCCATTTATTCAGTTGGTCTACCATTTCACGCATTGTCATGAGAGCACCTCCGAAATATGACAGTAATTTAAATCAGATTATTTCCAACGGAGCAAACTGCAATACAAGTACCTTGCTTCCGCATCCGTCAAACTGTATTGTTGCGATACCGTTGTCGCATTTTGTTACGGTACCTTCGCCGAAAACACTGTGTCTGACGCGCACACCCGTCTTGAACTTGTCAAACTGTTGTTGTTTTCCCTTGATGTAAGTCTGCGCTCCCCGCGCATCGGATGAAGTCCTGCTGAGATTTACGGGAGCCGCACGCTGTACGGGAACATGGTACATCGCCTTGACTTCGGAAAAATATTTACTGGGAAGATGCTGTTCGCTCTTGCCGTACATATAACGACTTTGCGCGCAGGTCAAAAACAACCGCTCCTTCGCCCGCGTTACCGCGACATACATCAGACGTCTTTCCTCCTGCAACGAATGAAGGTCGTAAGTTGACCTCTTGCTCGGGAAAATACCCTCTTCCATACCTACCACAAAAACAGCCTTGAATTCCAGTCCTTTTACGGCGTGAATGGTTGCCACAGTCACATAGTCTTCACTGTCGTCAGGATCTTCTTTGTCCGCTATCAGCGCAACCGACTGTATGTAGTCGGACAACGTTGCTCCCGGATTGTCCGTACTGAAAATTTTTACCGAATTGAGCAATTCCGAAACGTTCATCGCTCTGTCGTCTTCGTCGTTGGCACGGTAGACGTCGACAAATCCGAGTTTTGCCACCATCTCGTCGGCAAACTGACTTAAAGGTAAAGTCTTGGACATGGCATACAACTGCTGATACAGTAAATAAAAGTCTTCCAGTTTCTTGCGAGAAGCGGAAGCAATTTCATGCATATTGAGGGGATCGGCAATAATATGCACCGGCGACAGCGAGTAACGCGTTGCCAACTCTCCCACTCTCGACAAAGTGGTTTCTCCTATCCCGCGCCTTACGGGAACGTTTACCGCGCGTGAGAATGCCTCGAAGTCATAGGGATTTGCGATTATCTTGAAATAGGCAAGCACGTCCTTTATTTCTTTGCGCTCGTAAAACTTAAATCCGCCAAAAATCTTGTAAGGTATGCGGTTGACGGAGCATTCCTGTTCGAATGTTCGCGACAGGGCGTTTACACGCATCAGTATTGCGCAATCACGCAACCTGTAACCGAACTTGCGCAACCCGCTGATTTGTGACAAGACATAGTACGCTTCTTCCGATTCGTTGTAAGCGGAATACAGTTGCGCCTTGACTCCCTCCGAATTGTCCGTAAACAGTTTTTTGTCGTAGCGATCGGAATTTTTGGCTATAATTTCGTTTGCCACATTGAGAATGTTTTTAGTGGAACGGTAGTTCTGTTGCAGTTTGTAAACCTTTGCACCGGGGAAATCCTTTTCGAAATTGAGAATATTGCGTACATCCGCACCCCTCCAGCCGTAAATAGACTGATCGTCATCCCCTACCACGAATATGTTGCGGTACTTTCGGGCAAGCAAACGAAAGATGTTGTACTGCACTTTGTTGGTGTCCTGAAATTCGTCTATCAGAATATAACGGTATCTGTCGCTGTACTTTTCCAGCACATCGGGGCACCGGGAAAATATACGGTAGACATAATACAGCAGATCGTCGAAATCCAGCGCATTGTTACCGCTCATTTGTCGGGCATATTCCTTGATTACTCCCGACACCCCGCCAACGCCCAGTTTGTCGGCGCACGAATCCAGTTGTTCGTCCTCACGCACGTTGTTTTCGCCAAAGTTGTCAAAGTCTACCGCGGCGTCGTTTTTTATGCGGGAAATGCTGTCGCAAAACTCCTCCACGATACTTGCATCCACATCTTCATTGACTGATTTAAGTATTCTCTTTACGACTCTCTTTTTTTCCTCTTCGTCGTAAATGGAAAAGTTGCTCGTTCTGCCCGTACGCTCCGCCTCGCGACGCAACACGGTGACGCAAAACGAGTGTATGGTTGAAATGTGCATCAGCGACGCATTACAATCGGACTGCCACAGCCTGCTTTTCATCTCGTTGGCTGCCTTGTTTGTAAAAGTGATGGCAAGTATCTCGGAAGGACTGACGCCCATTTCATGCACAAGATACAATATTCTGTTGGTAAGCACACGAGTCTTGCCGCTTCCCGCACCGGCGAGAACCAGCACAGGTCCCATCGGCGCTGTGACGGCCTGCAGTTGTTCGTCGTTTAATTGTTGTAGCATGTTTACTCCGTTGCCTTGCGATTACTTGTTCTTGTTTTCGTTACGCTTTGTCAGCGTAGCGTTGTCAATGTTTACATTGACGCCCTTTCCGTTGTCTCTGATAAACTTTTTCTGCGCGGCAAAACCGAATCTGCCGAGATGTTTTGCCACAGAATAATATTCGCCGTGAGAATAGCACACCAGTTGCGCTTTTTCAAAATCAGCCTTGCCTCCGTCGGTCATGATGCTGTCATCTACGTCAACAGCAAGCACGTCCGCCAAAAACATATCGTGTGAACCGAGGTCAAGCACGTCGAACACTTTACATTCCAGACAAACGGGGCTTTCCGCTATAAGAGGAGCATCGACCAGATTTGCCTTGACGGCGGTAAGTTCCATCTCTTTAAACTTGTCGACGTCCCTGCCGCTACGTATACCGCAATAGTCACAGGCTGCAACCAGATCCTTTGATGTAAGGTTTATGACAAAACATCCGTGCTTTTTCAGAAGTGAATGCGAATGTCTTTCCTTTCTGACGGAAATGTAAACTCGCGGAGGATTGCTGCATACGACTCCGCACCACGCTACGGTAATTATATTTTTGTCCGTTTCGTCGCCCATACTCACCATTACGACAGGCAAAGGCGCAAGCAAGGGTGAACCTTTAAGCATTGTTTTTGACATTTTAATCTCCTTTTTACGGTATTGATACAAAAAGACCGTATTGCTACGGTCATATTGAATACGGGTAAAGCAACTGCTCTTTTAAAGCAAAAATCGCCCTTCCGTTGGTGTTTTCAGTTACTATGTCTAAAATAGTATCGTACATTTCCTGCAAAACCAGACATTGTAATACAACATCGACGCCGTATTCGATGTTTTCAATGACTGCTTTGCCGTCAAGAGTCTTCTGCACTTGTTTCAGCGAAGAGTAGGCAACAGACAGCGTAAAACGCACGCACTGCCGCATAGACACCACTTCGGCGACAGACAGCACACCTGCGGCACCACCGTTGTACGCTCTTACCAGTCCGCCCGCTCCCAGTTTGATTCCGCCGAAATATCTTGTCACGACAACGCAAACTCTGTTGAGATTTTTATTGCGTATACATTCGTAAATGGGCATTCCCGCAGTCCCCTGCGGTTCGCCGTCGTCGGAAAACTTGGCGCGGTCGTCGCATATGTATCCGTAGCAATTGTGCGTGGCATCGAAGTGTTGCTTGCGCACGGAATTGATAAAGTCCGTCGCTTCCTCCACGCTGTCCACATGCCTTGCGTGCGATATAAACCGTGACTTTTCTATGACGGTTTCGTATTGATAGGTAATGCCCGATTTAATTGTGTCGTACTGTTTCATCAGCGTGTAAACACTACTCTGAGATGCACCTTTTTGCCTTTGTGCAATACGAATTCGCCTTTGTCCACAGCGTCAGCCGATATGGGCTCATCGAAACGCAGTATTTTGGTATCGTTGACTGAAACACCGCCACCGTCTATCAGTCGTCTTGCTTCGCCCTTGCTTTTGCACTGTCCGGCATTTATAAGTACTTCCACAATGTCAGAGGTGGGTGCCATGTTCACAACGGGCATGTTGTCCAGGTCCTGCGAGAAAGATGCTTTTACCTGAGTAAGCACGCTGTCCGCGACTTCCTTGCCGTGTACGATAGCCGTCACTTCGTAAGCAAGTCTTTCCTTTGCAGCATTCATGCGCTGATCCTTGTACTTAGTAAGACTTGCAATTTCATCGAGATCCATAAAGGTAAGCATTTTCATGCACATCTCCACTCTGTCGTCCTCGATGTTGCGCCAATACTGGAAGAAATCGAACGGGCTTGTCTTTTCCGCGTCCAGCCACACTGCTCCTTTTGCGGTTTTACCCATTTTCTTACCTTCGCTTGTGGTAAGCAAAGAGAATGTTACGGCATAGGACGGTTTACCTTCTTTACGTCTTATAAGGTCGGCTCCCGCAAGCATATTGCTCCACTGATCGTCGCCTCCCATCTGCAGACAGCATCCGTATTTACGGTTGAGCACCAGAAAGTCGTACGCCTGCATAAGCATGTAGTTAAATTCAAGGAATGACAATCCTTTTTCCAGTCTTTGCTTAAAACACTCGGCGGTGAGCATTTTGTTTACGGAAAAACATGTGCCTATCTCACGCAGAAAGTCCACGTAATTGAGGTCACACAGCCAATCGGCGTTGTTTACGAATATTGCCTTACCGTCCGAAACGTCTATAAAGCGAGACATCTGTTTTTTGAAACATTCAACATTGTGAGCGATTGTTTCCTTTGTCATCATCGAGCGCATGTCCGTACGACCGCTCGGATCTCCGACCATTGCCGTTCCGCCACCGATGAGCACAATGGGACGGTGTCCCGCTTTTTGCATATGCGCCATTGCCATAAGGGTGACAAAGTGCCCCACGTGCAGACTGTCCGCCGTAGGGTCGTAACCTGTATAGAATGTAACGCTGTTTTCCTCCAGCATCTTGTAAAGTTCATCCTCGTAGACGGTTTGTTTTACGTAACCTCTCTGTTTCAACGTATCCAGTACGTTAGCCATTTTACATTCTCCTTTATGTCGCGCAGTCCATTCGGCTGCGACAAAGTTTTACTGATATATTCTATAATTTAATTTATTTTATGTCAAATCAAATCTCGATACGGGCAAACAGTTTCTTGCCCATCGAAATAAGCAGTTTGTACGACACCGCGCTGAATGCGACGCCCAAAACTATAACCGCAATCCACATGACGGTGATTATATAGTCCATTCCCGAGTAAAGATACCAGAACCCGAATGCCACGCCTATTCCAGCAATCACCAGTATCACCACAAGAGATACGAGCATCGATTGCCAAACCGTACGGCTGTTTTTAAGACTCTGATTGAAATTTGTCCAGTTGAGTTTGGGATTTTTCAAATCGAATATCGTTACTATGCACATCTGCGCAAAGGCATACAGCGACATTGAAACTGTCATGAACACTACGTATATCCAGTCTATATCGAACAGAATACCCGACAAGATGCCTGTCAGCAGATAGCCTGCCAGTATGGACAGCGAACTGAGCAACAACTTTGCCTTAAAAATATAAGACAGCCCTATCGGATAGGTTTTAAGCAGATAGAAGGCACGGTTTTCCCTGCTTATAGGGTACATCACAATGGGATTTGCCGACATTCCTATCAGCAACATATAGGCAAACAAAGCCAAAGGCGCTATAAGTTGATAAATAGGAAATGAGTTCAACGCCCCGCCCCCTTCCGAACCGGCATTGAATCCTACAAACATAAAAACGGATATAATTGGCAACATCACTATTCCGAGCAATGCCGGCAACCCGAACTGTTTGTCACGGAACATACGTTTAGCGTCGGTCACGGCAAGTTCGGCAACTATACCGCGCTGTTTAAACTGCACCGATTTTTTGCGTGCGCCGCTCGATCCCTCGTTCTGACCGACAAGATTACGTTTGTACATGGGCAAAGCGCACAGCACTGCCAGTAAAAACATAACTGCCGCACACACGAGTGCGCCGAGGAAACCAAGCAATACGTCGGACCATACGGCAGACGTCATCGTAACTCCCATCCAGTAAACGGGGTAAACGTACTTTACCACGCCCGAAATGTTTTCCAACAGCGAACGCAACAGCACGACCAAGGCATTGACGTCACCGTTTCCCGAGCCGTCGAATTTGTACATGCTGTTGAGAAAAACCATATACAGAGCCATCGCCGCCAAGAAGAACAGCACCTGAAACACAAGCCGTAAAACGTTGTGATTTTTAAGTCTGTTGAGCAACATGGACAGCGGAATGCACAGAAGTATTCCTATAAACATCGGCAAAACGGGCAACAATACCGTGACAGGCAACAACATCAAAAAGTAGGAAAGGGAAAAACCGGCACCTATGCCGAACGGTACAAGCAACGCCACTGCCATTACAACAGACGTTATCGTTTCGAACAAATAGGCAACAAACAGTTTTGCCGCAAATATAGTTGCTGAAGTCAACGGAAGACACAGCAACCTGTGCCCGTCCGCGCACATAAATACGTTGCGTAATATCGACTGAAAGGAAAACAGCAACACTACGCCCTGACAGACAAGGATTAAAAATGCAACCGTTTCGGCATACATGCCCAGACGCAATGCGCCCAAAGAATATATGGTATAGCCGATCAAAGCGAGCAGCGGCGAAAAGCCTACTACGATGAGGATGTAAACCAATCCCGTCGACACCGCACGACGTTTACGTTTCTGTTTTGTTTCGTTAGCGGTAGGCTTAGCCCTGAACTGATCTTTGAGCAAAACGCCCACAACCGTCCAAAAATGTCTGAACATAGCGCCTCCGTCAGTTTTGCGTCATAGTGAGAAATATTTCTTCCAACGACACATCGCTGTTGGCACGTATCGCATCGAGCGTGTCCACTGCCAGCAGTTTACCGTGATTGATTATGGCAATACGGTCGCAAACCTTTTCCACCACGTCAATGATGTGTGAACTGAAAAACACCGTGTTTCCGTTGTCGGCATGTTCGCGCATCAACTTCTTGAGGTCGTGCGCAGACTGAGGGTCGAGCCCCGTAAGAGGTTCGTCAAGTATCCAGACTTTGGGTTGGTGTATCATTGCGCCTATCACCATTATTTTTTGTTTCATACCGTGTGAATAGGAGGAAATGTTGTCCGACAAAGCGTCGGTCATCTTGAACATTTCCGAATAATACTTTATTCGATCCTGCAACACGTCTTTCGGAACGCTGTAAACGACACCCAAAAAGTGCAGATACTCGTAGCCCGTAAGCGTATCGTAAGTTTCGTGATTGTCGGGAACGTAGCCTATGAGCGATTTTGCCCTGACGGGTTGTTCGGCGATGTTTACTCCGTCTATAAGGATACTTCCGCTGTCTGCGTTAAGTATGCCGGTAAGCATCTTTATTGTTGTGGATTTGCCTGCACCGTTGGGACCTAAAAAGCCGAATATCTCGCCGCTTTTTACTTCCAGCGTAAGATCGTCCACAGCCTTGTGTTCGCCGTAAGACTTGGAAACACCTTGTATCGAAATCATTTAAACTCCTTCTTGCGCACCGAGTGCCGCAATCGAATCGTATTTTCTGTTTCTGACGTTTCTGACGTTTTGTCAGTAAAATTTATTCAGAACCGCTAAAACTCACTTCTTTTTCTGATGGCAACCTGTGTCCTGACCGTTTCCGCTGGGGAAATAGTAACGCTTGTCGGTAAGACCGTCGGGCAAATACTGTTGTTGTACCCAACCGCCGTAATTGTGCGGATATTTATAAGGCGCCTGATCCAACGTTTCGGTGTCACGCTGATAATTTTTGTCCATCAGATGCCAAGGCACTTGTTTTTCGGGATTTGCCGCGGCATCGGCTGACGACAGTTCCAGCGCAGTGACAACGCTGTTGGACTTTGGAGCGTTGCAGATATACAGTATAGCCTCCGCCAAAGGAATACGTCCTTCGGGCAGACCGATGTTCTGAAACGCTGTCAGTGCCGAAACGGCAACAGGTAACGCCATAGGATCGGCAAGTCCCACATCCTCCGACGCGTGTATGACGATTCTGCGCGCGAGCAACATCGGATCGGTTCCCGCCTGTATCAGCCGTTCGAACCAGAACATTGCGGCATCCGGATCGCTGCCGCGCATACTTTTGATAAACGCACTGATCATATCGTAATACATCTGCTGATCCACCGACATGGGCTTTTTCTGCATTGACTGCGACGCAGTGACCTTGTCGATACGCACTACCCCTTGCGCATCGGGACTTGTAGTCATTACGGCAAGTTCAAGTGCGTTGAAAGCGTTGCGCATATCTCCCGCCGATGTTACCGCTATATAATTCAGAGCGTCGTCATCGACCTCTATTTTCATTGCTGACAGCACAACGTCACGCTTTAAAGCCTGACCGAGTCCTTTAAGTATGTCGTTGTCCGTAAGAGGCTTGAACTCGAACACACGGCAACGGGATACGATTGCCCTTGTCATCGACACATAGGGATTTTCGGTGGTAGATCCTATAAACGTGACAAACCCCTTTTCTATAGCGGGCAACATACAATCGGACTGCGCTTTGTTCCAACGGTGACATTCGTCCAGAAACAAGTAGGTCTTCTGTCCGTAACGGTTAAAACGCTCCGTAGCCTGATCTATTACCTTTTTGGCGTCGGCAACTCCGCTGGAAACGGCATTCATTTTTTCGAAAAATCCGCCCGTCGTGTTGGCAATTATATTGGCGAGTGAAGTCTTGCCCGTACCGGGAGCACCCCAGAAAATACAACTGCCCAACCTGTCCGCCTTTATGGCGCGGGTAAGCAAAGATCCGTCGTACAAAATGTGCGATTGTCCTATAAAGTCAGACAGCACCTTGGGACGCATGCGTTCCGCAAGGGGTATGTTTGTTATTTTGTCCTTTTCGAACAAGGAAGCCTGTTGTACGTTTTTCATCATTTTCACCCTTTAAACAATCTTGGTCAGGATAAATACTCATATTTTTAATTATACCATATTAAGGCGATTTTTTGCAATAAAACGGCAATATGTTTTACACATACCGCCGTCTGATTTTACAAAGAAAAAGCCGAAAATCCCCCCTTTAAAAAAGATTTTCGGCAAAACGGCAAATCCGTGACGACTCAGTTACGGTTTAACAGGTCGTACAGATTTGTCTTGTAATTTACAATGGATTCCTCTATGACATCCAGAGTTTCTTTCAGGTCGTGCACTTCTTCTACAGCCGTGCTCTTGTTTTCCAACTGTTTGTATACACGGAAGAAATGTTGCATTTCCTCAAAAATGTGCCCGGGCAGATCCGCAATACTCTTGTAACAGTTGTAATTTGGATCGGTAAAAGGAATGGCAATGATCTTTTCGTCCTTTTTACCTCCGTCCACCATTGTTATCATTCCTATCGGATAACATCTTACCATAGACAACGGAACAAGCGATTCGGAACACAGTATCAGCACATCCATCGGATCGCCGTCCCCCGCATAGGTACGGGGTATAAATCCGTAGTTAGCTGGATAGTGAGTGGATGTGTAAAGAATTCTGTCCAGTATCAGACCTCCCGTTTTTTTGTCAAGTTCGTACTTTTGCTTGCTGCCCTTGGACACTTCCACAACTGCGACGAAGTCGTCCTTGTTAATACGAGAAGCCTCGATATCGTGCCATATGTTCATATAATACCCCCAACGGTTTTATTAACTTTTATGAAACTGAAACTGCTTGCAGTAACGTATAAAATTTTCCGCGTCGGAATACAGGCTTCCGCTCTTGGTCCAGATAAGCACGATATCCTGAACAATGGGACGTTCAAGAGGAATGCAAACGAGATCGTCGTCCATTTCGGCAACCTGTCTGTAAAGGAACGCGCCCGCATTTCCGTAACTTAAAAACTTTTTGATGGTATACAACTGCGATGTGTAAAGACGTATCTGCGGTTCGATACCCGCTTCGGCAAAGCCGCGCTTAATGATTATATTCTGATAGGAATCGGGCTTGAACAATATAAGATGAGTGTCTGAGAGTTCCTGGAAGGATATGCTCGTCCTCGATGCCAAAGGATGATTCTTGCTTACGCAAAAAACAAGTTCGGTGGATACCAGATGCAGAGTGTTGTACGCTTCGTTGACGGTACTGTCGTTAATGGTAATGCCCAGATCCACGGAGTTGGCGTCAACAAGTTTGCGAACCTGCATCGAACCCGTTTCAAGCATTTCCACTTCCACATCGGGAAATTTTTCCGAGTAATCGTTGAATATGGCGGGGAACAAAAACGTGCTTATCATTGCGGGAACAGCCACCTTGACATGGTTACGGTTGTTGCCCAAATCTTTCATCTGCCCCACGAGCGCATCTACGGACTTTAAAATGTAGTTGACCTTTTCCAGAAAAATATTGCCTTCCACCGTCAGTTGCAGACGGTTGTTTCTGCGATGAAACAGTTTAACACCGAACTCGTCTTCAAGTTCCTTTATACAGAAGGATATTGCCGGTTGAGAAACGTAAAGTTCTTCGGCAGCCTTGGTAATGCTGCTGTAACGGCACACTGTCTGAAAGTATCTCATTTGCGAAATTTTCATAAAAATCACCTGCAATAAAGTTCTATTTATTGAATTATAACAGAGATTTATGATAAATTCAATAGATTGTTAAAAAAAATTTATCGAAAACACAAAAGTTTCTATATATTTAATGGCGAAAAACATTTTTACCGTGTTTTTCGCCATGTAACAGCCATTTATTAAAATGATGTAAAACCGAAATTTTCCGTTACAGCAAATCGGAAAGAATGTAGTTTAACGCGTAAAATTTGTCTTTGCGCACGGCAAGCCTGTCATCGGAAAGGTCAAGGCAGTCCGCACGGCAAGAAATGTCAAACGCTTCCGTAAGAGGAATTCCGTAACGGCGGTAAAACTCGCTGAGGCTTACTCCCTCTTCCAGCCGCAATCCCAACATCAGATATTCCTTCATACTTTCGTTTTTGTCTATAATCTGCTTTTCTTTTACCGTTATTCCCGACAGATATTCGTCGAGACTTCTTGTATTTGTATAGCGCACTCCGTCAAGATAGCCTGCGGCGGCAACTCCCAGACCGACGTAATCGCCGCACTTCCAGTAATTTAAATTGTGAATGCACTGTCTGTCTTTTTTAGCAAAATTGCTTATTTCGTATCTGTCAAAACCGTTGCGCCGAAAGGCGTCAAGCGCGTAGTCGTACATATCGGCAAGCGCGTCTTCGTCTTCTGTGACAGTCACTGTTCCGCCGTCTATAAGTTGGCGCAACAGACTGTTCGGATACACTTCCAACGCGTAGCAACTGATGTGAGAAAGAGGGAGTTGAACAACGGTATTCACGGTATGAGCAAATTCGTCGAAGGAGGCGTCCACACCTATCATTACGTCCGCATTGATGTTGTCGAACAGAGAAACCGCACGGTCAAGACAGTGTAAAAAATCATCGTAAGTATGTAATCTGCCGATAGCCTTTAAAGACTTGTCGTTGACGCTCTGCAATCCTATGCTCAATCTGTTGACCCCGTTGTCTTTAAAACAACTCAACTTTTCGGCGGTAAGACTTTCGGGATTGCCCTCAACGGTAATTTCGCAATCAGCCCCTACCGCAAAGCCGTCAAGACTTCTGAAAACGGCATTTATATTTCCGACGTCAAGCACCGACGGAGTCCCTCCGCCTATAAACACCGAGCGGACGGGTCTGCCCTCCAATCTGTCACGGTAAAACGCCATCTCCTTTTGCAACGCTCCGATGTAGCCGTCCTGCCCACCGATGTCGCACACCGATGTGAAATCGCAGTAGTAGCACTTTTTCCTGCAAAAGGGTATGTGAATGTAAATTGATACCGGTTCTTTCATTTAAATACTGATTTTAATATACTATGTCTGTAATAATATTTGATAAACAACACAATTTCGCAGTAATTGCCAACAAAAACGGCAAATTCGAGGCGTTTCGCACAAAAGGTATTAGCGATTAACAAGTCGAAAAACGATTCTTTTATATTTTCCCGCTTTGACTCATACGGGTAAAAACGCCACTACTGCGCCACTTTCGGGCGACTAATCGTCTATTTTCAATATTGACATAAACGCTTCGCTCGGTACGCTTACGCTGCCTACCTGACGCATACGTTTCTTGCCTTCCTTTTGTTTTTCCAGCAACTTTTTCTTACGGGTTATATCACCGCCGTAACACTTTGCCAATACGTCTTTACGCAAAGCCTTTACGGTTTCGCGGGCAATGATTTTGTTGCCTATTGCCGCCTGAACGGGTATTTCAAACATCTGACGGGGAATTGCGTCTTTCAGTTTTTCCGCAATCTGTCTTCCCCTCGCATACGCTCTTTCTTCGTTGACGATTACCGAAAGCGCGTCGCACATTTCGCCGTTAAGCAACATGTCCAGTTTTACGAGATTGCCTTTGACATAGCCTTTTACCTCGTAGTCCAGACTCGCGTAACCTCTCGTACGCGACTTCAACGTATCGAAGAAATTGTAAATGATTTCGTTTAAAGGAATGTCGTATGTCACACGCACTCTCTTGGTGTCGAGGTAGGTTATATCGATAAATGTTCCACGCTTGTCCTGACACAGTTCCATTACCGGTCCCACATATTCGGGCGGACAGTAAATATAGGCGGAAACGATGGGTTCTTCCATATGTTCTATCATAGTTGCGGGAGGAAGTTTTGTAGGATTGTCTATCAACAGCATTTCTCCCGACGTGGTATATACCTTGTAACTTACGCTGGGCGCAGTAGTCACAAGATCGAGATCGAACTCCCTTTCCAGACGTTCCTGAATTATTTCCATATGCAGAAGTCCCAAAAAACCGCAACGGAATCCGAATCCCAATGCTACGGACGTATCGGGTTCGTACAGCAATGACGCATCGTTTAGTTTGAGTTTTTCAAGCGCGTCTTTCAGATCGTTGTATTTGCTTCCGTCGGCAGGGAAAATACCGCAGTAAACCATCGGTTTGACTTCTTTATAGCCCTTGAGAGGCTGTTGGGTAGGATTGTCGGCGTCCGTTATAGTGTCGCCCACTTTCGTGTCCGACACGGTCTTTATGCTTGCGCAGATATATCCGACGTCTCCGGCGCACAGTCTGTCGCATTTGACCATTGCGGGAGCAAAGTACCCCACTTCCGTAACGTCAAACACTTTACCTTTTGTTTCAAACATTTTTATATGTGTTCCGACGCTCACGCTTCCGTCCACAATTCGGGTAAATATTATCACTCCCTTGTAATTGTCGTACTGACAGTCGAATATCAATGCTTTCAACGGAGCATCTTCATCGCCCTTGGGAGCAGGAATCCGTGTAACTACCGCGTCAAGCACGTCTTTGATGTTGATACCTTCTTTGGCGGAAACCAACGGCGCGTCGGAAGCGTCAAGACCTATTGCCTCTTCTATTTCCGCCTTGGCAGACTCGACGTCGGCAGATGGCAGATCGATTTTGTTTATTACGGGAATTATTTCGAGATCGTTTTCCAATGCAAGGTAGCAATTTGCAAGCGTCTGTGCCTCAACTCCCTGAGACGCGTCCACCACGAGCAACGCTCCTTCGCACGCCGCAAGAGAACGGCTGACTTCGTAATTGAAGTCGACGTGTCCGGGTGTGTCAATAAGATTGAGGGTATAAGTCTTACCCTCGTATTCGTATTTCATCGTGACGGGAGTCAGTTTGATAGTAATACCCCTTTCCCGTTCGATGTCCATACTGTCCAGCAACTGCGCTTCCATGTCACGCTTGGCTACCTGCCCCGTGTACTCCATAAGTCTGTCGGCAAGGGTACTTTTGCCGTGATCGATGTGCGCTATTATACAAAAGTTTCTGATATTTTTTCCCGTCATCTGACACTCCGTTGATGTTTTGTTTTCTTTGCGGTATTGATATTTTTAAATTATAACTTAAATTGTAACGTTTGACAACCGATACCGAAAAAATTCCTTTTACTTTAACGCTCTCACTCAAATATCAAATTTTTTTTGAATCGTCTATTTAATCGGCAAGCCCGAACCGATGGGTAAAAACGCCCTGCCGATACTTTTTGCTATAACTTTTAACTGACGGAACGACAACACCAAACTGACATAAATAAATGAAAAATTGCCTCGTTTTCCTTGCTATTTTATAAATTTACAATTATAATTAACATATACGTTGCGTAGACCGTAACGCCGTGCGCATTGACAACGGTGACGACACTACTCGCGCGCAAGGAGATTCAAACATGAAAAACAACACCTGGCTTACAGACAAATACGTGGCTCACAGAGGACTGTTCGACAACATAACGCTGCCCGAAAATTCCTTGGCCGCATTTGAAAACGCAGTTAAAAACAACTTCGCCATTGAAATGGACGTACAGATGACAAAAGACGGGGTGCTTGTAGTATTTCACGACGACGAAATGTCACGAATGACATCATTAAAAGGCGACATACGTGAAAAGTCTTACGATGAGATAAAAGATGCGTGCCTCTTAGGAACTCAACACAAAATACCTACTTTCGAACAGTTTCTCGAATGTATAAACGGTCGCACTCAACTCGTGATAGAAATAAAGACTCACAAGAATATAGGTACAGTGGAACAGAAAGTACTGGATGTGCTGAGCGGATATACCGGCGAATACTGCATCGAATCTTTCAATCCTCTTATCGTGCGCTGGTTCAAGGTGCATGCCCCCAATATCGTAAGGGGACAACTGTCCTACGATTTTAAAGACGCGCCCTTCGGAAGGCTTAAAAAACGTATGCTTTCTCATCTGTGGTTGTGCAAATGGAACGGCAGTCAGTTTATAGCCTTCGACGAACAGTCGGTCGCCGAAAACAAGGCAGTTGCACGCTACCGTAAAAAAATACCGGTCATTTGCTGGACGGTAAAAAGCCAACAGCGTCTCGACTTTCTGGAACAGTACTGCGACAACGTGATTTTTGACAGTTTTCTGCCGGAAAGACGCGATCTCGACAACTGACATTCCCCCTGAGACCGCATTTGACACGGTCTTAACACATTAACGTAATTTTATTTAAACGAGGTAAACTATGCGCAGAACAATGGCTTTTATTGCCGGAATGCTTTTCGGAATGATCTTCCTTGTCGCCACACTCGGAGTGGGACTGTATGTCAGTGCCTCCGTCGTAAAACCGTCGGATGTGTGGTCTGACAGCGAAAAGTATCTCGGCGATCTTTCCGATATGACGCTTACAGAGATAATCAAAGAGTTTGTTGACATTTACAACACTTCAGCAATGAATCGCGATCCTCAGACGGGCGAATATTATTCCGTGGCGGATTTTGAAAAGGATTACAATGTGGATGTTTCGGCTCTTGTAGGCGTCAAACTTAACGACGACATCAAAAAGTTACCCTTTTTGTCTATTTTCACTCCCGACGGATTAAAGAAGGTAATGGATCAGACACCCGTCAACGCAATTACGGGTTTTCTGGATTTCCTCGGTGACGAGGCTAAAGCCGAACTGGCAAATCATTCCATCAGTGAACTGTTCGGCGAAAATCCGATGGCTGTTTTCAACAACATCAAATTAAAACAACTGTTGCCCGAACTTGTGTCAAGCGGAAATCAACTGATGGTCGCCTTGGGAGAAAGTTACATAGGCGCCGCTTTTACCGCTGTTACAAGCGGCAATCTGCTTGCGGAATTACTGCCCGACGGTGCTTTCGTAACAGTCGGTCAACTTGAACTGAAATCACTGCTTGGAGATGAGAGCGCACTCGTCACGTCTATACTCGGCAGTCACCAGATAATGGACATAATTTCGGCAGACGGCTCCGTCAAACCGGAAATACTGCTGTCGGGTCTTTACGTCGGAAATCTCGTAAACTATACGCGCGTAGACATCTGCAACGGCGAAGTCTGTACGGACGACTCGCCCGATCACGTGCATCAGTCGCACTACTGGCTAGATTCCAACGGCAAACAGGTAACGGGAGCGGACGCCGTAATAGCGGATATTTCCGTCGATCAGTTGACTGAGGGCAACATAAGCGGACAACTCAACAACGTAATGCTCGGAACGCTTATGTACAGTTACAACGAAATTTCTCCCGACGGCTACGAAGACATTTCCTCCGACGGCAGCATCTGGCGCAAACAGCAAGGTACTGAACAATTATACGCCAAGAAAATAAACGGCAAATACTATGAGGCAAAACTGATATGTACCGATACGGTGACAGATCACCTGCACACTTCCGACTGCGCATCCGTGCTCTGGTACGACGCGGACGGCAATGCCGTGGACGGATTTACATCATTGATCGGTGAAATTACTGTCGGTCAACTTACCGGCGGACTGGACGTTTCGGGCATTATAGGCGACGTTAAACTGTCGGAAATAATGAATACGGCAGGCACGATGTTCGAGGAGTTGGGCGAGTACACATTCAACCAATTGCTTCAGGACGAAACATTCAACGACATCCAACTGGGTACATTTATGGAATTGCAAACAGTTTCCGTAGACGTAACCGACGGCTGGACGCAACAGGGACAGGACATCTATACCAAAAACATAGAAGGTAAAGTTTACACCGCCGTTCTGTTTGACGACCAATATTACATTGCGTATCTCAACTGCAAGGAACAACACGTTCACGACATAAACTGTTACGTAAAGCAGCGTTTCGAGGTTACCGCCGAAGGAGTATTCCCATCCGGTTACAGTGAACCGCAGGGCGTTGCGGCAATAATAGCCCGCCTTACGCTCAACGACATAAAGGGAAATGGCATAAACGATGTAATAAACGATCTTACCTTAAAAGACGTAATGCCCGACGCGATAGCAGGCAACGCCATACTTGAAAGCATTGCGGACATCCCGTTGTCGCAACTTAACACCAGATTGGATGAAGTGATAAACGATCTTACCTTAAAAGACGTTCTCGGAGAGGCAAACTGCACGGGCATACTTGCTTCATTTGCCGATACGAAGATAGGTCAACTGGCAAATTCCGTTAACGGAGCGCCTGTAGGATCTTTGATGGGTCTTTATAGAAAAGAAGTTTCCGATCTGTCACAGTACACCGCAATTGTAGCCGACTCGGTACTGACAAATGAAACCAAAGACAGTTTTGTCAGAGAAGACGGCGACAAGTGGTATGAAGTCGTTCTGAAATGTACCGACCAGTCTCACTCCGACAGTCACACCGCAGAGTGTTACCAATTCGTCTGGTACGAAGACGCAGAATGTCAGAACGTTGCCGAGGGAATAGGCGCAAGTATTGCCAATCTCAAAGTTTCGGAATTGACCGCCGAAAAATTGCAACAGTCAATCTCCGGTCTCACTCTCAAAGAAGTACTGGGCGAAGAAAATTGTACAGGTGTACTGAAAAATCTTAAAGATACCAAAATTACCGAAATAGGTACTACCATCGACAATATGTATATCGGCACTATAATGGGCTATGCACGCAAGCCGTATACAAACATTGACGGCTTTACGGACACAACCGCAGAGGGAGTCAAATTCAGTGTTGCCGACGGCAGGTACATCAAGGCGGAAGGAGACAAATGGTACGCAGCACAACTGCAGTGCGACCTGCATACCGATTCCGAACACACTGCCTCGTGCTACGAATTCGTGTGGTACACCGATACCGAATACAGCCTGACTGCCACCGGTATTTCCAAAGCGTTTGTAAATCTTACCGTTTCGCAGTTGCAGGACACCGAAACGCTGACATCGCGAGTTTACAATCTTACACTCAGCGAAATCGGAGTTCAATCCGACTCTCCCTTGCTCAAATCGATGTCCGACATAAAACTTAAAGATATAGGCACGGCAATCGACAACGCCTATATGGGAACGGCAATGGGATTGTACAGGTATCAGGTGCCCGATATTTCTCAATATACCGAAACGGTTGTCAGCGGCGAAGTAATGGGCAATTTTGCAGGCAAGTATATTCGCAGAGACGGTGACAAATGGTACAGCGCAACACTCGGTTGCAAATCGGAAGAAAGCGGTCACGCCCACACGGCAGACTGTTACGGCTTTGTCTGGTACACCGATTCGGGATGTCGGCAGGAAGCCAACACGATGAACAGTCTGATGGCAAACAACAGACTTAGCCAACTTGACACTACGGCAATTGTTTCTCTTATAAATTCGCTCACCATGCAAGATCTTTCTGATGTATTTGATTTCGACCAGCAACAGGAAAATACGCTTAATTCTATCTTCGGTGGCAAAATCTGGAAACAATACACGCTTAAAGAATTTATGGACAAACTTTTAAATCAATTTCCCGCAATGCCGTAACGACTGCTTGTCTACACGGCAAAAGGCACTTACCTTATTGAGGCAAGTGCCTTTTTTATAGATGTGTGAATTATATTCAGTGCAACACTTCAATATTTGATTGACAATTCAACTTATCTGACAGATATAATCTGACAAAAATGCGTTACCGCATTAACCTACGAAATGACAAATATGCCGAGTGCCGTTAAAATCCCTTCAGTGCAGAAACCGTATAAAAAACTTCGGTTACGGTGTTTTAGCCATTTTATAAAGCGTTTAAACATCGACGAGCAACGCTCGGTACGCAAATTGTGATGACACAACAGACAACGAAGGCGGAAAATCGCCTTTTGCAAGGAGTTTATTGCGGTATGTTTTTGGATTTTAAAGGGGGTTCGAGACGTCCTGTCAGCGCAAGCGCGGCCTTAATCCCTTCCACAGCGGAAGACACTATACCTCCTGAATAGCCGCAACCTTCTCCGCACGGAATCACGTTTCGGTATGTTGTGGCAAACATATCCTTGTCGCGCAAAATGCGCACGGGAGAAGACGTACGGCTTTCCACTGCGGTCAACACTCCGCATTTGTCGAATCCTTTTATCTTTCTGCCGAACAGTGGTAATGCCTTTGCAATAGTTTCCGAAATGAAATCCGGCAACTTTTGGCGCAGATTTACCGACACTACTCCCCTTGCGTAACTGGGTTGCAAATCAAACTTCGTTGTAGTGACTCCCTTTAAAAAGTCTGTTACGTTTTGCGCAGGCGCTTTATATGCGCCCTGACTAAGCGTAAGATCGTAACACAGTCTTTCCAACCGCCTTTGAAATTTTACGCCGTCCAGCACACCTTCTCCGAAATCTCTGCTGTCTACGTTAACCACCAGTGCGCTGTTGCTGTTTGGTGCAAGTCGGTCGTAGTTGCTCATTCCGTTGACCACAACGGAATTAAGTTCGGAAGACGCGCAAACGACTTCTCCTCCCGGACACATACAGAAAGAGTAACAACTTCTGTCGGGAAAATTTGCCGTAAGTTTGTAAGACGCCGAGGCAAAGTCTCTGTGCGTCAAGGCAAGTCTGCCGTACTGCTGACGGGAAATAAACCGTCTGTCGTGTTCTATACGTACTCCTACGGCGAATGGCTTGGAAATCATTTCAAACCCTTCAGCGTACAACATTTCGAAAGTATCTCTCGCGCTGTGTCCTATTGCCAACACGAGATAATCGCAGGGGATACAAAACTGTCTGCCCTGTTGCTGCAAAACGACTTCGGTGACCTTGCCGTCTTTGATCACTACATCGGTAAAACGTGTGTGAAAAAGAAACTTTCCGCCATCTTTGACAACGGTATTTTTGATATTGTCAACTACCCTTACAAGGTAATCCGTACCGATGTGCGGCAGATTGGATGTCAGAATGTCTTGTTCGGCTCCCTGCTTGTAAAACTCGTTGAATACCGTATATACGTAAGGGGAAGTAATTCCCGTAGTCAACTTGCCGTCGGAAAATGTGCCTGCACCGCCCAGCCCGAACTGAATGTTGTTGTCGCAGTCGAGCGGTCCGCCTTTATTGAATGAAGTTACCGCTTCCACACGGGATTTAATGTCGCCGCCGCGTTCCACCACGGTGACGTCTACGCCCGCAGCAGCAAGATAGCGCGCGCAAAACAGGCCTGCCGGTCCGCTACCTACCACAACCACCTTTTTGTTCTCTGACGGTTGAACATCTTTAAACCAATCTACCGGCGCAGTATACAACTTTGCTTTCGACGGGGTTTCAGCCGTGAGTATCCGGAAAGTGCAGTTGTAAACAATGTAGTCCTTGTGGCGTGCGTCTATACTGCGTCTGTGCAAGACACAACGCTTTATATCGGAAGGCTTCAGCGACACCGCGTCGGCAACCGTATCGACGCAATCGTCACAGTTGACCGCAATACTCAACGGTTCGGTTATATACCACTTTTCCGTCACTGTCACACCTCCCCGTTGTACAGTTTGCAATAAGTCAAAGCGGACGCTATTGCAAACATCAGATTGTAACCGCCGCATTTGCCGTCCACATCCAGCACTTCGCCCACCGCTCCTATGCCGTTGGGGAGTCTGAGACGGGGACAATATTTGCCGTCCAGTCCGCCCGATGTAACCTGACTTTTGCCGTAATCTCGTATAAGGGAAACACTATACAAACAGTTTTTCAATACGCGCGCTATTTTTTCAGCGCACAGGCCGTCGACACGTTTAAGAACGTGCTGAGCAATTTTATTGTGCACAACACCGTACAGCAATTCTTCCCGTCCGCACCGACTGTCGAGGCGTGATTTTATTACCGTGACAAGCATATCGTACGGCATATGAGGAACAAGGTCGCACAGAACACCGTAGTCGGACTTGTCACCTTTGACAGTGCGTCTTGCAATTACCGCGGACAAATCAAACGCACAGATACCCGACAATCCGTATTCTCTGAAAAGCAATTCGCCCTTTTCTTCCGCTGCGACATTGCCGTCTTTGAGCAGTCTGACGTTGCATTTTACCCTGATGCCGTTTAAAGTCTTGTCCATATTGTTGACTTTCAGCGGTACGAGAGAGGGGCACAAGGCTGTGTAAAAGTCTTCTATTCCCTTTACAAACGGCATTTCCGCCTGACTCCCGCTACCTATCGCCACGACCACGTCGTCGGCATACCTGCGCTTGTCCGAGCAGATGACGGCAAATCCATCAGACTGTTTTACGACTTCTTTTACGGTGCAGTCGCATACCACTTCGACGCCCGCTCTTTGCAATGCGTAGCGCAGACAGTCCACTACCGAATTGGAACTTTCGGTAATTGGGTATATACGCCCTTCGTCATCTGCAAATGTAAATATTCCGACGCTGTTCAAAAAGTCGACGCACTCCTTAACGTCCACGGAATCGAACACAAATTCGTCAAGTCCGCTGCCGTTGTAGCATGAGGAATCGCAATTGATGTTACCTATATTGCAACGGCCGTTTCCCGTCATTGCTACTTTTCTTCCCAGGCGATTGTTGCGTTCCAGCAAAACAGTCTTGTGCCCTGCCCGCGCAGAACACAATGCCGTGACCATTCCGCTCATTCCTCCGCCTATAACTATACGTTGCATAAACTGCCAACAGCTCCAACTTGTTTTTTTTAATTATTTTATAACACATTGCAGTTTAAGTCAACTTGATTGCCTGTCTGTCCCCGGCGTTAAATTTGTACAAAAAATCAAACAGTCATATCTGCGCAGTCACGGCGTCGTAAACGACGGGCAACACATACTGTTCGGTGGTAACCTTCAAAAAGTTGTGACCTCCGCAAAACTTTAAACAACTTATACCGCAGTGTTCGAGCGCATCGAATACTTTTACTGCAATAAGCGAAGAAGACAAAGTAAACACCACGGTAGTTTCAAACAGATTTCCGTTGCGTTTGGAAGTTACACCTATTACCTTGCCTGCAACGCTGTCGTTGCATACTATAGTTCCCGCATCCTGCAAATTAAAGAAATTGCGTATGTTAATGGGAATACCCGCTCTTGCCACCGGCAACACGCTGTCGGGATGCAATACGCTCGCTCCGCACTGCGACAGCAACCGCATATTATCATAAGACAGGCATCTGACAGTTTGCGCATTGCTGACTTTGACGGGATCGGCAACACACAATCCGTTTACGTCCGTCCAGTTTTCGTACAGCGTGGCATTCAGTGCGCTTGCCACCAATGCACCTGTGATATCGCTTCCGCCTCTGGGAAAAAGCACGCGACGTCCGTCCGCCCTTGCACCGTAAAAACCGCCTGTCACGAATCGTTCGCCTATCAGTGAGATTTTCCTGTACGTTTCCTCGGTCAGTAACCTTTTGCCGAATGTAATGATTTCTTCCGCACCGACATACTTCCACCCGAGAAACGCCGAAACAACCTTTGCAGACAACTCTTCGCCTTTGGAAAGGGTGTTTTCGTAGTAATTTTTGTATACTATGTCAGAAATAGTATTTTGCAAAATGCCGTTTATATCAATAGTTATGTGATTTTGACTTACCAGACTGCGGTATTTATAGGCTATTTTTTCAAACAGTGAAACGTCGGGCAATCTCGTGTGCAATGCTTTGAGCAGATCGGTCACCTTGGTGTCGCCGTCGTACTGCTTGCCTATTGCCGACACCACTACCGCTCCGTGGTGGCTTCCCAATGTGTTTTTTATTAAATGAAGGTTGTTGGGCGTGATGGCTGTACCGCCGTACTTTGCTACTATCATAAGACAGTATATGCCCGATTTTTCTTAAACACCACACCGCAATGCGCGACAGGCGACCTTCGGGCGGACATTCAGCCGCACTTGCAGTCAGCGCAGTTGCGAACGCAAAAAAAATCCCCTGCAAATACATGCAAGGGACAATTTGACAAGTAACGTCTACACAGTAGCAATGAAACCCACGCACACGACGATTACCGTTGCGCACAGCAATGCTACGATGGCTATTCCTATATTACGCCCTATCGCTTTTAAAATGACGGACGTCTTTTTCTTAGTGTTGTTCATAGTTGTTTACCCCCCACAATTGTTCTTCCGAAAGGCTGTCGGAAATGTGCAGCGCTCCTACAAGTATATCGTGCAGGGCGTCCGAGTCAAGGTAACGTTTGATCTTGCCGTCGTGCATTGCGGATATAATACCGGATTCTTCGCTGACGACTATTGCAGTAACATTGGGATTTGCCTCAGTAACTCCCATTGCGGCACGGTGGCGCGTTCCGAATTCACGGGGAAGTTCCTTGTCCTGTACGATGGGAAGATAGCATCCTGCGGAAACGATCTTGTTGCCGTTGATTATTACCGCTCCGTCATGCAACGGCGTCTTTGGGAAAAACAATGTTTCCAGCAATTCGGAAGAAACCATGGCGTCAACGTATGTACCGCTGTCCACTATCGAATCGGCTATCGTGTCGCCTATCAGTATCAACGCGCCCACATCGCTTTTACTCATATGCAGGCAAGCCTTTACTATTTCGTCGGCTGCGTTGTGCAACTGATCGCTGTTCGGCGCATCCTTGGAAAGAGAAGCGTTTCTTGCCGAGCGTTTCCACGCTCCCTTGAACAGGTCGTGTTTGAAATCGTCGGAGAAAAACAACACGTTTATAAGTGCGATAAGCGATATTGTCAGGTAAACGAAAAATTGGAAATTGTCCACCTGTAAAACGCACAGCACAAAACTCACCGCCACCAACAGACAGTCAATAACTATCACCCTGACAAGTCTGCGTCTGCGCGCGTAATTGAAGCATACGTACAGTAACAGGGTAACGAAAAGAATTGCGATTACTTTGCCCGCAATATCAAACCAATCTCCATTAAAAAATCTGACGATATAATCTATCATTTGCTACTCTCCGAGAACAGACGTCTGCGGTACGAAACGAATTGAACGCAACGTCTATATATAATATACTATATATTCGGCGATAAATAAAGCGTTTTTAGCGTTTTTGAAAAAATTGCGGTAAAGTTTGCTCAAAAATTAAACCTGTTTGCTCGTTTTAGTCACGATTTGGGCACTTTTGATTTCGTAATTGCAAGAAATACCCTGTGTCGTCAGGCGATGCCGTCCATCAGCGATCAGACATTGTTACACGCTTGCAATAAATTTAAAGGATATTTACCGCACAGAGAATACTTTTAATGTTGCTGCCATAAAATACCCCATAAAACACGAAAGGGGGTATATATGTTAAAAGTTGCAATTTTCGGCTACGGCAGACTGGGACAATGTCTCGAGCGCGTATTCGAGCAAAACGAGCAGACACAGTTGACCGCTATATTTTCAAGACGTAAACTGGCACACGCCAAGTACGTTTCATCCGACGCTCTCGGGCAGTTCGAAGGCAAAATAGACGTAATAGCCATAGCAACGGGCAGCAAGGATGACGTAGGAAAATACGCCGAACAACTTTCACTATTCAACACCGTGGACAGTTACGACGTACACGCCTGCATCGGACAACACAAACAACTGCTGTACAATAAGGACAACCTGTCCATTGTGTCTGTAGGATGGGACCCGGGCATACTCAGCATTCAACGTGCCATTGCTTACAGTCTTAACGACAGCCGTGTGACAACTTTCTGGGGCAGAGGCGTTTCGCAGGGACATTCCAACGCGATTAAGTCCATAGAGGGCGTAAAAGACGCCATACAGTTTACGGTACCCGTCAAGACCGCCGTACGCAACGCTTTAAAGGGTAAGTTTACGGATCCGTCGCATTCGCATCTTAGGGAATGCTACGTCTGGTGCGACAGTAAGGACTGCGAAAGAATCGCTCGCGAAATCAAAGAAATGCCCTATTACTTTAAAGGCTACAAAGTGAAAATAAACTTTACCGACGCCGAAACGGTTGCGGAGAAATGGAAGGAAACAGCCCATTCGGGACTTGTGGTCGCGTCAGGCGACGGCTGGAACATGCAGTATTCCGTCAAGGCGGAAAGCAACCCTATGTTTACCGCACAGATAATGTGTTCGTACGTTACGGCATTACCGCAGTTGCTGAAGGATGGATACAGAGGTTGTGTTGACTGTCTCGACATTCCTATGCGTTACCTCGTCAAAGACAAATCGATGATCTGACGTTCAAAAAGTACTGTATTGATTCCGAAATAGATTTTACCGCAAAACAATACACAGTGCACTGCAACATTTAAGCCATGCAGTGCGCTTTATATATTTACTTTTTAATTTGTCTGTCTTATAATATAAAAAGACAAATTGTTTTACAGAGAGGTAAGCGGTATGTACAAGTATAAAGTTGAAACCTATAAAGTCAATGACGCTGCAGAGGCCATGAACGCACTCGCCGCACAAGGGTGGAGAGTTATTGCCGTGTCGCCCAATGTGGCATTCGGGTTTGGCATTGTGGCGACATACGAAAAGAAAACGGATAATTGAAAACTACAATTAAAGGAGCAAATAAAAAGAGCAAAGGTTAAAAAACTTTTGCTCTTTTAAAATTTCTGCGTAAATTGCACTTCGCCGTACCCTTTCAGCGTCCGTGATTGATAAAATTTCACGCTTAAAACTGAATACTGGGTTCGGAAGGAATTTTCTATTTTGCAAATATACAAGTCTGAATTTCCCGTTACAGTTTGTCAAACTGTATAGTTTCCACGCCCGCTTCTTTAAGTAACTGCAACGAAAATTCGTCGGGGTAGCCTTCCTTGTATATGATACGCTTTATACCGCTGTTAATTATCATCTTGGCGCAAATAACGCAAGGCTGATGAGTACAGTACAGCGTTGCGCCCTCAAGGACTATTCCGAGTTTAGCAGCCTGAGCAATAGCGTTTTGCTCGGCGTGCACGGCGTAACACAATTCGTGTCGCGTTCCGCTGTGAATACCCAACTTCTTGCGCAGACATTCTCCCTTTTCCACACAACTTTTTACACCGCTGGGAGCACCGTTGTAGCCCGTGGTAAGCACACGCTTGTCCCTCACGATGATTGCGCCTACATGCCTGTTTTCCTGATAACAACTCGACCACTCCGCAACTTTCTGCGTAAGTTCCATAAACCGAACGTCCCACTTATCCATTGTAATACACCTTGCCTGTTAAAGAATACACTAATTGTAATACTACGGCCGGCGTTTGTCAACACAGTCATGCGATACAAATAAAAACATACACAATCTTTACAACAATTTTTGCAATAACGTTGGTTCAAAATATGGACATCAACATCAAAAAGTGATATAATTAAAAAAAAGGAGTTTTTTTATGTCAGGATTTAACACTATTGCGAACCTGTTGGGAGCAACGTCCTTGACAGAGTTCTTCACTAAGGAAATTTTTAACATCGGCGGATTTGCCGTACTGCTGTGGCACTTGTGCGTTGTGGCGGTTGTGCTTCTGATTATTGTAATAGTTGCAATACGCGTTTCGGAATCCAGACGTGAAAAACGCGCCAAACAGGAACAGTTGCAGTCGGCTATGGAACGCTCAACCGAGCAGGAAAACGTAAATACCGATCAGGATTTCGCTGAAGAAAACGCACCGCAGCAAACACAGGCGGAAGAAACTTCGGCCGAACAAACGGAGCAGGAAGAACCTTTAGCAGAGCAGTCGGAAGAAATGCCCTTTGAAGAGGCGGAAGAAACGGCAACTCAACCTGAGGAAACAGAAGTTCAACCCGCTGTCGCACCCGAACAGAAACCCGCACCCCGCAAGAATTACCACGTTTCACTTCGTGAAGACGGCAAATGGCAGGTCAAATTGTCAAGAGGGGAAAGGGCCATCAAACTGTTTGAAACACAGGCAGAGGCTATCAAATTTGCTAAAGACAAGGCTAAGGCACAAAAGGGATACATCACTATACATATGGTCGACGGAAAAATCCGCAGACAAAAATATTAAAAAATTGCCCTACGGGAATGACACTAATGTCATTCCCGTATTTTTTTGTTTTAATTCGAAAGTAAAACTGTTTGTGAATTTCAAACAGTAAATTGCAACGGTTTTACACCACCGCTTTTGCCCTCGCCGTCGGTAAAAGCGCATATTTTTTCGCACTTGCACAATTCGACAAAAATTTTATATTTTAACGGCACAATTGTCTTGACTTTTTTAAAATATGGCGTATAATGTAATTAGCACTCGGAACAAGAGAGTGCTAACATTTCGTAGCCAATACAGGAGGTATAATATAAAATGAAGTTAAAACCTTTGTTTGACAAAGTTGTTGTCAAAGAACTGGAAGAAAAAGAAACTGTTCAAAACGGTATATTCCTTCCTTCGCAAGCCAAGGAAAAACAGGAAGTTGCCGTTGTAGTTGCCGTTGGCGAAGGCGGCAATGTGGACGGAACGGAAGTAAAAATGATAGTTAAGCCGGGCGACAAAGTTCTGTACAGCAAATATTCGGGCAGTCAGTTCAAGTTGGACGGCGAAACCGTTACCATAATTCGTCAGAGCGACATTCTGGCAATAGTAGAATAACAAGGAGATGACCGACAATGGCTAAACAAATCAAATACGCCGAAGAGGCAAGAAGAAGTCTTGAAGAAGGCGTAAACAAACTTGCAAATACAGTTAAAATCACCATCGGACCCAAGGGCAGAAACGTTGTGCTCGAAAAGAAATTCGGCTCACCGCTTATCACCAACGACGGCGTTACGATTGCAAAGGAAATAGAACTCGAAGACCCGTTTGAAAATATGGGTGCTCAGATCATAAAAGAAGTTTCCACCAAGACAAACGACGTTGTAGGCGACGGAACAACCACCGCCGTTGTGCTTGCACAGGCAATAATCAACGAAGGAAGCAAAAACGTTGCCGCCGGCGCAAATCCCATCATTTTGCGCAAAGGTATAGACAAGGCTGTTACGGTGTGCGTAGAACAACTTAAACAACTGTCCACTCCCGTACAGGGCAAACAGTCCATCGCTCAGGTTGCAAGCATTTCCGCAGGTGACGAGAACATCGGTCAACTCATTTCCGACGCTATGGAAAAGGTGGGCAATGACGGAGTAATCACCGTTGAAGAAAGCAAGACAATGAAGACGGAACTCAACATTGTCGAAGGTATGCAGTTTGACAGAGGTTACGCATCGCCTTATATGGCAACCGACCTTGACAAAATGGTAGCGGATCTTGACAATCCCTATATCCTCATTACCGACAAAAAGATTTCTTCCATTCAGGAAATACTGCCCGTTCTCGAACAGGTGGTAAAGACAGGAGCAAAGTTGCTCATCATAGCCGAAGACGTTGAAGGCGAAGCACTGACAACGCTTATCCTCAACAAACTGCGCGGAGCGTTTACTTGCGTTGCGGTAAAAGCACCCGGTTTCGGAGACAGAAGAAAGGCAATGCTTGAAGATATAGCAATTCTTACAGGCGGTCAGGTAATTACCGAAGATGTAGGTCTCGAACTTAAAAACGCCACTATCGACATGCTCGGTCGCGCTAAACAAGTCAAGGTTGACAAGGACAACACCATCATTGTAGAGGGCGCAGGTTCCACACAGGCTATACAGCAACGTGTAAACCAGATCCGCAACCAGATGGCTGAAACGACAAGCGACTACGAGAAGGAAAAATATCAGGAACGTCTTGCAAAACTTGCAGGCGGAGTCGCGGTAATCAACGTAGGCGCGGCAACCGAAGTTGAAATGAAAGAAAGAAAACTTCGTATCGAAGACGCGCTCAACGCTACGCGTGCGGCAGTTGAAGAAGGTATCGTTCCCGGAGGCGGAGTTGCACTTCTGTGCGCCGTAAATGCTGTTGCCAAACTGGCAAAGACATTAAAGGGCGACGAAAAGACAGGTGCGGAAATCATACTGCACGCTTTGCAGGCTCCTATCAGACAGATTGCCGAAAACGCCGGAGTAAACGGCGGAGTCGTTGTAAACAACGTAATGGGCAAGAAGTCGGCAACATACGGTTACGACGCTTTGAACGACCGTTACTGCGATATGATGACTGAAGGCATCATTGACCCGACAAAGGTAACGCGTTCGGCATTGCAAAACGCTGCAAGCGTGGCAGGTACACTGCTTACCACCGAAGGCGCGGTTTGCGACATTCCTCAACCTCCTCAACCCGCGGCACCTCAACCGGGCGGAGACATGTATTAATTTCAAACGCTCTTACGCTAAAAAACGCTTTCCCTACGGAAAGCGTTTTTTTTTAATTATTGTAAATGTAATTTCAAATATTGTATGCCAACCTACGCAGCAATTTCTCACATGCGGTCAAACGCCGTAATGTTGCGCCCGTTAAAGCAAATCAGAATACAGCAGTCCACAGCAGTCCTAAGACGACGCCCGCAACATACATTATTCCCACTATCAGTAAAGCGTCTCCGACTTTCCTTGCCTTGCGGAACAGCACAGTCAGCGCAATCCCGCTGTTTGTCACCAACCCCGCAAGCAATGCGCCCATTGTGATGATATTCTGCGAATACAGTTGCGTAATCACAACGCTTGACGCACAGTTGGGAATGAGTCCCACAAGCGAACAAACCAACGGTTGAAGATACTCCGTCTGCATCATGAAATTGGCAATACTGTCACCGTACATGTACATAAGACCGCCGAAAATAATGTTTATTACAATGATATAAATCATTATCTTCACCGTGTGAATGACGGGATGTTTTAAAAATCCCCAGACCGTGCGTTTTTCGTCGTTCATTTCGTGGTGACAGCATCCGAGATGCTTTTCGTGTTCGTCCTCTGTCGGTTCTTCAAGTTGCTTTTTGTCGAAAAAGTTAATGACGTACCCTAAAATACAGGCATATACAAACTTGACGGCAAGCACTATCCAACCCGTAACAAAAGTGTCTGCGTTTGTTATAAGCAACGGCAATGCCTCGTCGCTGGTGGCTACGAACACCGCAATCAGCGTTCCCAGTTTGATATAATTGCGAACATAAAGATCGCTCGCCATTACCGAAAAACCGCACTGAGGCACTACGCCTACCGAGCCCGCAATCAACGCTCCGTATTTTCCGTTGAGCAACCTGACGGTTTTTCTGCGTGCCGACTGATTGTTTTCCAGCAATTCAATAAGCACATACAATGCAAACAAAAAAGGCAGCATAACAAGACTGTCCTTTAATGCGTCCTGCACAATTTCCCACATATTTACCTCTTAAATACAAGAAGAACAGCACATTTCATACTGTCCTTCCCAAAATTTCAAATAAGACCTAACTCTTTGCAAAGATCTTCCAACGATTCTTCCGGTTTAAGAATCTGCTTGAGATCTATTGCCTGACCGGACGCCTCTTCCACCTTCTTGACGGGATTCTGGTAATTCGGTTGTTGCGGTTCTTCCGTTTCCGCTTTACCGATACAGTGCATTGTCGCGTCCGACGGCAATGCTTCCTCCACCTGTTCGTTGGCTTTTACCAACGTTGTGTCCGCCGCCACGTCTCCGCCTTCGAAAGCGTTGATTATCTGTTCCATTCGCTTGTGCAGAGAAGTAAACTGTTTCATTTCGTCGTCGGACAAAGTGGACAGCAAGGTTTTGGCATATGCCTGCCATGCGGCATAGAATATCTTTGCACGGTTCAACGTAAGTTGCGAAAACTTTTCCGCGTCGTTTCTCAATTCGTCGGCAAGTTTCTGCGACTCCACAAGCGACTTGGTGATAGCCTGTTCGTCTATTTTGTACTGTTTTAACTGATCGGCAAGTTGCGCGTTTTCTTCCACCAGAGAAAAAATACGCTCTTTCTGTTCCGCAAGATTTTCGTCGTATTTTTCCTTTAACTCGCGGATGTACTTGTCCACCTGTTCTTTGTCATATCCGAAAAACACCGAATTGAAGTTCATTTTACCACGCTCCGGCGACGTTCGCCTATTAATTTCTGTTTGAGTTCATACAATTTGTCGGAAAGGTCTACCTTGTATATGTGCGGACGTAACAGACGTTTGTATTCCTCCCAGAATCCTTCAAGATTGCTGAATGTCTTAGCCTGCGACTGCATTGCCGTAGGACACTGATATACCAATTTGCCATCTCTGAATATTTCCGTATACAAATCCTTTGCGTAGAAATCGGTAAGTTCCATTGACTTCCATCTTTCCAGCGGATGCGTAATGGTATAGGGCTTTGTGCAGTCTATCACTTCGTCGGCAAGACATATCACATCCGCAATTGCCTTGTCGGTGCTGCGTTCAAACAGCCTGTACACCGTCTTTATTCCTGGATTTGTAATCTTTAAAGGATTGTCGGAAATCTTCATCTTGGGGTAATGCACGCCCTCAGATTGCAGATCGCATATTTTGTACACTCCGCCCAGACTGGGTGTCGTGTGGCTGGTTATCATTTTGGTGCCTACACCGTAAATGTCTATCTTGGCGCCCTGATCGCGCAAAGACATCAACACGTATTCGTCAATATCGCTGCTTGCGAATATCTTGCAGTCGGAATGTCCCGCCTCGTCCAGCATTTTACGCGCCTGTTTGGACAAATATGCAAGGTCACCGCTGTCCAGTCTTATACCCAACGGCTTGTGTCCCTTGCTTTTAAGGTGATCGAATACTTTGATTGCGTTGGGCACACCGCTTTTTAACGTATCGTAAGTGTCCACGAGTAACAGACATCCGTCGGGATAGGTGTCGGCGTACGCCATAAAGGCGTCAAGTTCGGTGGGGAAGGACATCACCCAACTGTGCGCATGCGTGCCTTTCGGTTCGAATCCGAACATTTTGGCAGACAATACATTGCTGGTGGAAGTACATCCTCCGATTACAGCCGCCCGCGCCCCGTATATTGCGGCGTCAGGTCCCTGTGCTCTGCGCAGACCGAATTCCAACACGCCAGCACCTCCCGCAGCGCTGTTCACACGGCGCGCCTTTGTTGCTATAAGAGTCTGGAAGTTGATTATATTGAGCAAAGCCGCTTCAAGCAACTGAGCCTGCCCGATGGGAGCGGTGACTATCATTATCGGTTCGTTGGGAAATACGATACTGCCCTCTTCCATCGCTCTGACCGTCCCCGTAAAACGGAAATTTTTAAGCCAGTCAAGAAAATCCTCGTTGAATGACTTGGTGCCGCGAAGATATTCTATGTCCTCATCGCTGAAATGCAGATTTTCAATATATTCTATCGCCTGCTGTAATCCTGCTACCACACAAAAGTTACTTTCCTCGAAAGGACGGAAAAACAAGTCGAATGTAGCAATTTCATCCTGCTTTCCCTGAAGAAAGTAACCGTACATCATGGTGAGTTCGTAAAAATCCGTCATCAATGTCAGATTTCGCACAATAACCTCCTCTACCCTAAAGGGTTTTAACAAAAAATCAATCGATTTTGGCGTTTTTGTCAGTCTTTGCCGCTTTCTTTTCCGCCTTTTTGCGCTTGCGTTCTTCCGCTTCCGGATCAACGTACTCTTTAAGATTTTCCACTCCGAAATCCATGTAAACTTTGTACGGGAACAGGAAAAGCAAAAATTTGTTGAGTTTAACTTTATACACGTTTCCGCAATCGCAACGGCACTCTTTTTCCCGTGCGGTCAGGTCGCACTTTGCTCCGTTGAGTTTCACGGCAGTGCCGTACAGCATGACGGAAAGAGCAACGCACACGCCTGCCAGCGCAACGCCCAACACTATCTGATTGGGAACGCTTGTTACTATTCCGCTGACAATGAACGCCAGCCCCGCCACGCCTGTCACAGCAATGCCTGCAATGAGCACGTACTTCTTTACCGTAAGATTTTCGTTTTCCGTAATAACTCCCTCTTCGGGTTCGTTACGTTTACCGCATTTTTTGCAATAAAGTCTGAGTCTGTCCACAAGAGCAAACACTCCCGCAAAACTGTAAAGCGCTATCAACGCGAAAAGCAATCCGATCAGAAACCGAGTTTCTCCGCCGAGCACAAACATAACTACCGCAATGACAAGGCTTACTCCGCTTATGGCGCCGACAATAAAGCGTGACGCCGAAACTTCGTGATACTCGCTTTTAAACAGTCGGGAATACAGCGAATGTAATTCCTTGCGGTATATAACCGACAATGTAAACAGTCCCAACAGAATTGCCACTACGGATACAAGTTGCGAAATCTTTATATCCGTCATTGTAGAGCCTATCCACAGGTACAGGCTGTCGGTACGCAGACCTTCGACAAACAGTCTGACAAGACCGTAATAAATTCCGTAAAAGGCGGACAGCCAACCCAACTTGTAGTGTTTGCTGCGCACAAGAAACAGACACGCCACAAATCCGATGAACGTACCTAAACTTTCGTAGAAGAATGTGGCGTAATGCCATGTTCCGTGAATGTTTACGCCGAAGGGAAACCACTGCCATGCAGGGTTTTCGATGACGGGACCGTAGGCTTCCTGATTGACGAAGTTGCCCCAGCGACCGATGCTTTGCGCTATAAAAAGACCGGGCATAATGCTGTCGGCAACAATGCGCATATCCTGTTTTTTAGCGCGAACAACCACGTAGCCGGAAATATAACCGAAGATTACGCCGCCGTAAATTCCGAGACCGCCGTTGCGGAAATCGGTAAAGAAGCCCGACCAGTCGCCTATTGCTGAGCCGTCCCACGGGAACACAAACACGTACAGTCTTGCGCCGAGAATGGCAAAGGGAATGATGACGATCGCGTAAATGCAGATGTCGTAAGGATCGTAACCTCTCTTTTTGAAAAAGTAAGCCGACAATGCAATGGCAATACTCATACCGGTTACAATTATTATCGCATACAGGTAGATTGGGTAATTGAATATAAACACTGCCGGGCGACCGAATTCGTAACCGAATCCGAACATTTCGCTTCCCAGCACCATTTCGGCAAAAGAAATAATGTTGTTCATTTGTAAAACCTTGTTTGTACTGCAACAAGCAATACTCGTCATTTTAGTTATTATATAATTTTACTCTTTTAGCAACAATGTGTCAAATGTATAGAACTGGTAAAAAAAGTCGGATTTTGCAACAACGGAAAGTATTAGCGCATTGCCAAACGCCACACCTGCCTGTCGTAAATACAAAATCACACATAAACAATTAAAATTGTTTCAAAATATGTTAATTTTTCTTCCGCTGTGATATAATTTAAAAAACGCAAACAGAGGATGCCATGATAAGACAGGAAAAACAGCAGTTAAAAGAACAGAAAAAAGAACAGAAACGTCTTGACACCGAAAAGAAACGGGAACAAAAGGCTCTTCGTATCGAGGCACGCAAGCAGTCGCGTTTGCAAAAGAAACACGTAAACAGGGTTTTGAACAACGCAGTCGAACAACGCAAAAAACAGCGCGAACAATACAAAAACAGCACCGCTTACAAACTGTACCAACTGTCGAAACAGCAACTGGGCAAATCCAACGACTGGTACAAACTGGACAACGACGCACTGTTGTATCCTATGATAGCCAATTCGGAGGGAAGAAGCAACTTCCGTATTTCGGCGCAACTTAAACAGCCCGTCGACCCATTTGTGCTTCAAGGTGCCGTAAACGATCTGTTCCGTCGATTTCCGACGATGACGGGGTGTCTGAAATGGGGATTTTTCTGGCCTTATGTCGACAAACCCCTCTACCCCGTTGTAGTCACCGAACAGACGCAATTGCCCTGCCGACCGATGAATATCGACAACAAGCACAGTCAGATTCGAGTGCTTTATTACAAGAACAGCGTCGCCGTGGAATTTTTTCACAGCGCGACGGACGGTTCGGGCGGAATCGTGTTTTTCAACACCTTGTTGACGCGCTATTTCGAAAGGCTCGGCCTTGCCGTCGACAGAACGGAAAACTGTCTGGAATACCGCGACAAACCCAAATTTGAAGAACTGTCGGACAACATTCCGAAAATAGCGGACAGAAACTGTAAAACTGCCCCGCCTAAAACAGTCAAGGCAAGACGTATAGTCGGAGTTAAATTGCAGGACGGCAACATAATGCCGTACAGAGGAATATGCGACGCTTCGCAACTCAAATCGGTTGCGTCCTCGATGGGAGTGACGGTCAATCAGTTGTTGTGCGCCGCGGCGCTTTCGGCACTGCACAAATATTCCGAAGTGGTTTGCCCCAACGACAAGCGCCCCATTGTACTGATGGTTCCCGTAAACCTGCGTCGCATATTCGGAATGAACACGCTGCGCAACTTTACCAACTACATCAACTTCACCTACAACGGTCAGAGCGAACTTAAAGACATTGCCGAAGACATCAGAAATCAGCAGCAACAACAACTGAACAAGGATTATTTTGTGTCGGTGGTCAGTAAGAATTATTTTTCGGCGCACCACCCCTTGCTTAAAGCGGTACCTCTCGGAATCAAAAGGCTGGCAATACAGGCAGTATGCGCAAGACGGGGAGGCGGAGTGATAAACAGTTCCACCTTTTCCAATCTGGGAGTCGTCGACGCGCCCGAGATGTTCAAAGAGCACGTCTACCGCTACGAATTTCAGTTGGGGCAGGAAAGTCTCCCCACGGTCAGTTTTTCCTGCGTCACATTCAACAACGTGTGCACCATCACTCTTTCCAACGCCAACAAAGACAGTTTGTGCCCGCAATTTTTCTTCCGCGCGCTTTCTCGGGCGGGAGTAAATTTGGCAATGGAAACGGAAATTATTCAGGAGCAAAAATGAAATACTGCAAAGATTGTAACGTCAACGTAAATCACAATCTTACCAATTGTCCGCTGTGCGGAAGTTACCTTGACGAAAAAAACGACAACGACAACTGCGCCGTGTACGTCGGAATGGACGAACAGGTTTCGTTGCCTACGGTAAATATCAGACAAAAGGTCAACTTTCTTCAAACTAAAATAAACAAGATACTTATGTCCGCGATAATACTGTGCGTAGTTCTCAACATGATAATTACGCCCGAATCCACATGGTCGGCGTACGTCATTATGGGGGGAATGATTGCCATATTCTGCGTGCTTGCACCTATAGCGGAAAAAGCAAAACTGCAATCGCAGATAAAAACCGACATCTTGGTACTTACCATAGTAGCGTTCGGTATGGAACTGACCGTCACAAGACTACACTTTCAGTGGTTTGTGCTTGTAAACGTACTGCCATGGCTTTACGTCGCTGCAATCTTACTGGTAGACGCATTGATAATTTTCCGTCGGTACGAAGACAAAGGCTTGTTCGCCACTCTTACCTATGTGACATTCTGGGCGTTGCTGCCTCAGATAACCCTCTGGATAGCGTCCGGCTTCGGCATAGTACTTCCCGACACACATACTGTAATTATTTTCTTTGCCGCACTGCTCAATCTGGCAATAGTCCTGATCGTCTGCACAAGGTCGCTTAAAGAAGAAATGGAAAGAAATTTCAATTTTTAACGTGCGTTGTTTTGCTGCCACGTCAATAAAAAGCCCCAAAACTCCCGACATTTTTTGTCGGGAGTTTTTATATTGCCGTTTACTGCGGGCACATACTGTCAACACTTGTATTGACAGACGCAACAGTTACTACATAGTATATAAAAGGCGGTAATGTACTGCGTCCCCTAAACGCATTTAAAAGGAGCGACCGCATGATAAAACGTGGCGAACTTTACTACGCAGATTTAAACCCCGTAATAGGCAGCGAACAGGGAGGAATACGCCCTGTACTGGTATTACAAAACGACGTCGGAAATAAATACAGTCCCACTATTATCGCCGCAGCAACTACAAGCAAGTTGGAAAAGGCAAAGTTGCCTACTCACATCGAATTGCCAAAAGATCAGTGCTGTCTGCCCAAAAATTCGATAGTACTGCTTGAACAGATACGAACTATTGACAAGAGCCGTATCAAAGAGAGAATCGGCGAACTTCCGCCTGTACTGATGCAGAAGATAAACGACGCATTGCTTATAAGCTTGGGATTTGTAATCTGACAGCCGACAGACAGTCCGTAAAACTACGGACTGCCTTTTTTTTCGTCAGACACCGCTTGCAGTAATTGAAATGCAAACGTCCGACACAGCGTTTCCGCATTGACAAATGCGTGTTTTTTATATAACGTGGCATTGTTTTCAAGCAAAAAAAAGTCAGCGCAAAAACGCTGACTTTTAAAAATGTTTGTATTACCGCACATTAAAACGCAAAAGTTTTAACGCACACTATTTGTCGCGTCACTTTAACTCATCTATACGGTTGAGCAACTGTACACGCATCTGACGGTATTTTTCCAGTTTTTCCTTTTCTTTCTCGACAAGTTGAGCGGGCGCTTTGGCAACAAATCCTTGGTTGTTGAGTTTGCCTTCGGCGCGACGTATTTCCTCGTCCGTTTCGGCAAGTTGCTTTGTCAACTTCTCCGTTTCCTTTGCGGCGTCCACGAGATCGCCTAAGGGTATTTCCGCTTCGGCAATGGGTGTAACGACTTTTACGCACTTGGGTGTGTTCAGTTTGTCGGTAAAGTTGATTTTGTCGCATCCTGCAAGTTTTTCGATGTACAGGCTGCACTGACGTACTCCTTCGTTTGCGGCGACGATATTGATGTGTATGCGCTTGGAAGGAATAACCCCGTATTCGGCACGAATGTTTCTGATGCGTGTGATAAGGTCTTTTACGCTTTCCACAAGTTCCATTTCACTACGGAAGTCGTATTTGGCGTTTACTTCGGGGAAACGCTCGATCATTATGCTTTTGCCGTGTACGGGCAGTTCCTGATACAGTTTTTCGGTGATACAGGGCGCAAAGGGATGCAATAATTTCAATATTTTGTCCAGCACGTATGTCAGCACGGTCAGACATTCGGTACGGGCGGTATCGTCCGTTCCGTACAGTACGGGCTTGGAAAATTCGATGTACCAGTCGCAGAATTCGCTCCACACGAAGTCATAAAGCGTCTGACAAGCCATGCCCAATTCGAATTTTTCCACAAGATCCGTCACCGTTGCCGTCACGTTGTTGAGTTTGCACAGTATCCACTTGTCGGCGACGGACAGACTGCATTCGGAAATGTCTTTGAGGTGCTTGTTTTCGCAATTCATAAGCACGAAACGCGTAGCGTTCCAGATCTTGTTCATGAAGTTGCGTGTGCCGTCTATCTTGTCCTGAGAGAAACGCTGGTCGCTTCCGTTAGCCACGCCGTTGAGCAATGTAAAGCGCAATGTGTCCGAACCGAATTTTTCGATATATTCTACCGGATCTATTCCGTTGCCCAGAGATTTGCTCATTTTTCTGCCCTGATTGTCACGCACGATGCCGTGCAACAATACGTGTTTAAAGGGCACCTTGCCTGTATTGTACAGCGACGAGAAAATCATTCTTGCCACCCAGAAGAAAATTATATCGTATCCGCATGACAATACGCTTGTGGGGAAGAACTTGCGGTAGTCGGGCGCGTTTTCCGTAAAGCCCAACGTCGAGAAGGGCCACAGAGCGCTACTGAACCAGGTGTCGAGAACGTCTTCGTCCTGATGAATGTGTGTGCTTCCGCATTTTTCGCACTTGACCGCATCCGTCTCGCTGCAAGTCATGTGACCGCAGTCTTCGCAATACCAGACGGGAATACGGTGTCCCCACCACAACTGACGGGATATACACCAGTCTTTGATATTTTCCATCCAGTTGTAGTAAATTTTTTCGAATCTTTCGGGGTGGAACTTGATTTCGCCGTTGCGCACCGCGTCTATTGCGGGACGGGCAAGCGGTTCCATCTTTACAAACCACTGTTTCGAAACAATGGGTTCTACCGTAGTGTGGCAACGGTAGCAGGAACCGACATTGTGTTTGTGCGGTTCTATCTTAACCATGTTGCCCATCTGTTTGAGTTTTTCCACAATGGCGCGACGGGCTTCATATCTGTCCATACCGCAGAATTCGCCTGCGTTTTCGTTCATCGTGCCGTCGTAGTTCATTACTCTGATGACGGGCAGATTGTGACGCAATCCCACTTCGAAGTCGTTGGGATCGTGAGCGGGAGTAATCTTCACTACGCCCGTTCCGAAATTCATGTCTACATAATCGTCGGCTATTACGGGTATTTCACGGTTTACGAAAGGAACGATTACCGTCTTGCCTACAAGATGCGTATAGCGGGCGTCGTTTGGGTTTACCGCTACGGCTGTGTCGCCCAACATCGTTTCGGGACGTGTGGTGGCAAATGTTACCTTTTCCTTTCCGTCGGGTGTGTAGTAACTGTAATGCCAGAAATAACCGTCCTGCTCGGAATACTCTACTTCGGCGTCAGACAATGCCGTGTTGCACACCGGGCAACGGTTGATTATTCTGTCTCCGCGGTAAATAAGTCCTTTTTTGTACATCGAAACAAATGCCTTGCGTACTGCCTTGCTGCACTTTTCGTCCATAGTGAACGCAAGTCTGCTCCAATCGCAACTGCAGGAAAGATACTTCAACTGTTCAACTATTCTGCCGCCGTACTTTTCCTTCCATTGCCAGGCATATTTTAAAAACTCTTCACGGCCTATGCTGTGCTTGTCTATCCCCATAGATTTGAGCATTTCCACTATTTTGAGTTCGGTGGCAATGCTCGCATGGTCTGTACCGGGAAGCCACAGTGTGTTGTAGCCCTGCATACGTTTGAAACGTATGAGACTGTCCTGAATTGCACTGTCAAGCGCATGTCCCAGATGCAACTGTCCCGTGATGTTGGGAGGCGGCGTAACCATTGAAAAATAAGGTTTGTCGCTGTCCGGATCGGGCTTGAAATAGCCCTTTTCCAACCATTTGCCGTAGATGTCCTTTTCGAATTGCTGAGGCTGATAAGTTTTTTCCAGCATATGTCTTCTCCTTGAATCGTGTAAAATAAAAATGCGCCGTCCCGTAAACAGGACGCGCACTGCGTGGTACCACCCGAATTTCGCAACAAAAGTTGCCTCTCGACCTGTAACGGGGTCAACCGTGTTTCGTTACTGCAATTTTGGCGAAACCCACTCGACAAACTACTTCGAAGTGACGCAAATACCGAATTTTCACCGTAGTCGGCTCTCTGAAAAGTGCGTTGACTCTTCTACTCCTTCTGTCTCTGACGTGTTATATATCGTTAGATATTTTAACAAAATTTTTTGTTCTTGACAACTGTTTTTTAACACATTGATATTGTTTCCCTTTTAACACTTTTCAAAAGTAATAAATACAATAACATATACAAACAACATCCGGGAGGTAATACATGAAAAAATTTCTGGCTCTTACTTTGTCGGTCATCTTGCTGACGGTAGGCACATTTGCCGTGGCGTGCAACCCTGCGGCAGACAATGTTATAAGATTAAGCGAAGTTACGCACAGCATATTCTACGCTCCGCAATACGTTGCGTTGCAGATGGGCTACTTCGAAGAAGAAGGATTGGACGTGCAACTTGCCGACGGCGCAGGCGCGGACAACGTGATGACCGCACTGCTTACGGGCGAAGCGGATATAGGTCTTATGGGATGCGAGGCAAGCATTTACGTTTACCTGCAAGGCAAAAAAGATTACCCCAAGGTATTTGCCCAACTGACCAAACGGGACGGCAGTTTCCTGGTCGGACGCAAGGGAGGCGAATTCGATTACTCGATGCTCGAAGGTAAAACGGTACTTATGGGAAGAAAGGGCGGAATGCCTGCGATGATACTGCAATACGTGCTCAACAACAACGGGTTGTACGACGGAGTAAACGTCACAATGGATTACTCGATACAGTTTGCGTTGCTTACCCAGGCTTTTGCGGGAGGTACGGGAGATTACGTTCCGCTGTTCGAACCCAACGCAAGCCTGCTCGAACAACAGCAAACGGGATATATTGTGTCTTCTATAGGCAAGGACAGCGGAGAAATACCCTACACCTGCTACACCGCCACTCCCGAATATCTTGAAAAGAACGGCGAAAAGGTGGAAAAATTCCTTCGCGCCGTCTGGAAAGGCTACGACTATATACTCAACACTCCCTTGAAAACCGTGGCGGAATTGCTTGAACCGCTGTTCCCCGACACGGATGTGGAAATTATAGAAAGTTCCCTTAAAAACTATCTCGAGGGGGACGTCTGGACGGAAACTCCCGTCGTTGACCGCGAAGCGTTTACCCGTATTCAGGACATAATGGAAAACGCAGGCGAACTGGAAAAACGCGTTGATTACGAAACAATAATAGACACCACGGTTGCATCGGCAATCTGACAGACACAGCCGTGCCGCAGATTAATCTGCGGCACGGAATCAGACAGGAGAAAAACATGCAAGATATACTGATATTCGAAAACGTGCGACAGGTGTTTTACACCGACACGCAGGAAACCGTTGCAATAGAAGATTTGTCATTCGCTGTCAAAAAAGGGCAGTTTGCCGCAATACTCGGTCCGTCCGGCTGCGGTAAAACCACAGTTCTGTCCCTCATAAGCCGACTGATAAAACCGACGTCCGGACAAATCAAAATACTTTCAGACAATCCCAACGCCGTGGGATATATGTTACAGCACGACCACCTTTTCGGGTGGCGCACAATAGAAAAAAACATCACTCTGGGACTGGAAATACTGGGCAAAAAATCCAAGGAGGATTACCTCTACGCCAACACTCTGATGGAAAAATACGGATTGGGCGAATTTAAAACACACTACCCCAATCAACTGTCGGGAGGAATGAGACAGCGCACCGCTCTTATACGCACGCTGGCTACACGTCCCGATATTCTGCTGTTGGATGAACCTTTTTCCGCACTCGACTACCAGACGAGGCTCAACGTGTGTGAGGATGTCTACTCCATAATCCGTAAGGAAAACAAAACCGCAATACTGGTGACGCACGACATTTCCGAAGCGATTTCACTTGCGGACGTCATTTTCGTACTTACCGCACGTCCATCAACGTTGCGTGCCACTCACGTCACGGGACTTCAGGACATTCCGTCACCCCTTAAACGTCGTGAAAGCAAGGACTTTTCCGCGCAGTTCCAGATACTGTACAACTACCTGAACGGAGGCAACAAATGAAAAATAACACCGCGCTGTCGCCACAGCATCTCAAATATCTTAAAAACAAAAAGAAAGCCGCAATTGCAGTGCATGTTGCGCGCCTCGGATTGCTTGTGGTGTTTTTGGGAGTGTGGGAACTGCTTGCCGTAACGGGAGCAATCGATGTATTTCTGACAAGCAGTCCTTCAAGAGTTTTGGAAACGATAGTAACAATGACCACAGACGGTCAGTTGCTGAAACACGTCTGGGCAAGCCTTTACGAAACTGTGGCAGGTTACGTGATAGGAACGGTTGCCGGTTACCTCATCGCCGTTGCGCTGTGGTGGAACGTTCACGTCAGAAAGGTGTTCGAACCTTACCTCGTGGTAATAAACAGCCTGCCTAAAATCGCTCTCGGTCCGCTGATTATTCTGTGGGCGGGCACGGGCAAAAACTCCATTATAGTGATGACAGTACTTATATCCGTGGTAATAACCGCCATTTCACTGATGAACGGATTTTGCGAAACGGACAAAAACAAAATATTGCTGATGCAGTCAATGCACGCAACGAAATTGCAGACGTTTACCAAGTTGGTCGCACCGGCAAACCTGCCCACACTTACCGCCACACTGAAAATAAATGTAGGAATGAGTTGGGTGGGATCGATAATGGGTGAATATCTCGTCAGCCGTGAAGGACTGGGTTACCTGCTCGTATACGGCTCGCAGACGTTCCGCCTGGATCTGGTAATGAGTTGCACCGTTCTGCTGTGCGCGCTTGCCGGAGTAATGTACGCAATAGTCGCAGTAGCGGAAAAATTACTGCTGAAAAATAAGTATTGACAATCCCGACAACGTATTTTTTTTACGCTGTCGTAATATACGTCGCAGGGCACATTGTTGCCCTGCGACGACTTTATTCTTTTTGTGCCGTAACAAAGTGGTAATTGACGGGGAGCGCAAATAAAATAGTTATTATGAACAAACACGATCTCAACGGAATAACACTGCTGTGCGGAGCGGTAATCGGCGCAGGTTTTGTAGGAGGAAAGGAAATCGCACTGTTTTTCCCCTCTTCTTCCGTTACGGAATATCTTATTTTCGCGGTGGTATTTGCAATATGCTGTACGGTCGTTACCGCCCGTTGCAGACAGACAGGCGCATACACGATGACCGACATTTTAAATGCAGACACTCCGTCATTTACAAGATGGCTTTTCGCGGCGTGCTACCTCGTTTCCCTCACTACGATGCTTGCCGCGGCAAACGACTGTTTCGAAATGTTTACGGGTGCTCTCGACCTGCCCGTCGGGGCGGTGGTAACCTGCTTTGTATGCGTGGCGATAATGCGCTTCGGAGAAAAAGGCATACAGAAATTCAGCAACCTTGCCGTTCCGTTCATTGTGGTATTCTTGCTTGTCGCTGTTACTGTTTTACCCCCTCAGACCGACAGGGTTACCGTGACAAGACCGGACAAACCGCTTGTTTACGCTCTGTTCAACTTTGTAATGTGTCTTGCGGTGCTGGGAAGTTGCACACGCAACACAAAGGGTTACACGGTAGGTATTGCGGTGACTTTTCTCGTAACACTGCTTATAGCCTTTATTTCCTCGCGACTGTCCGCACTGTCATGCACTCAACCTTTGCCGTTGCTGTGGATGATAAGCGACAACGGTCTGCTTTCGATATGGGGAACAGTCTCGTTATATCTTGCGATTATAACTTCCGCACTTGCCAATTTATACCCTCTTTGTCAGGAGTTGACCGCACTAACGCACGACGGCAACTTTTCAACAATGGCAATACTTTGCGTTGCGGCAATTCTGTCTGTCGGCGGTTACGACGCAATAGTAAGATACTGCTACCCGTTTATAGCACTGCTCGGACTGTTTGTGCTTATATGTTGCGGAATAAAACTGACGGTAAAAAAAACAGTCCGCAATAAAAACGCAGACTGTAAAAAACAATTTTAAATTCAGACACTGCCGTCCTTTTCCTCGGAACACAGGGACGTTACTTCATCGGCAATATTTCTCAGAGTTTCCCACGCTTGTTCAGTCAGAAACTCGTCATTTCCCTTTACAAAAGTTTCGACGACTCGTTTGCTTACTCTGACGTTGAACAGGTGCGCAAAAGCAAACAATGCGCTGTGAGGGGGAATACCTTCAAGACGCTGTGACGCAAGTTTATAAAACAGCATTGCCTTTCTGCCGTACTCCGACGCTCTGTTGCCGTCGCAGTTGAGCATGGCAAGAAATCTGCTTGCGTTTTTGTCTCCCGCTGCCCACGCAAACGGGGAAAGGTCCAGCATAAGCGAAGCAAATCCGACAAATTTGCTGTCCGTTTGTCCCTTTCCGATACAGCCCGCAATTATTTCAGCGGCACAGGAAATCAGCGTATTGCTGTCCGACAACACTTGTTCGCACAGTTCTTCAAGTTGCGTTTTTGTTGCCACGTCACACAATTTTTCCAGTGCATTGTCACACAACCTCGTGTATTCGACGCGACTTGCGGGTGACATTTTGTCGCGCATCACTATACGGAAATATTCGCTGTCTTCCGCAAGAGTTTTTTCGGCGTTTTCGCTGTTGACGCAGTACATCAACGCCAGCACACAGTCGGAAACGAGTTGAAAATGTTTGTCTGCGCCGGCGATAAACTGCGTAAGCGTTTTTACGCAGTATCTGCGCAACACGGCATTTATACCGTACGGATTGCTGACGGTCAGATACTCGGCATTTCCTTCGCGCAACAGATTTAAATACAGTCTGTTGATGAAATGTTCAGGCAGCATGCGTATCAGGTCTATCAATGTGTCGCAAGCCGTCTCGGTGTCTTTGCTGTTGGCGCACATAAGCGCATACTGTTGCATTGCCGTCATTCCGTAAGTTTCCAGAAAATCGTCGCTCAGTCTGTCAAAAAAATCCATTGCCGTTTCGGGATCTTCCGTTGCGTCGTTGGCAAACTTCATACACTCTTCCACGGTGTTGACCGACAGGTTTTCTCGTTGCAACAGCCAAGCGAGCATACGCTTCACCTCGGACACCCTGCTTCCCGCAGTTATGAACGTGACCATACAGAATATTGCCGTGCTTTCGGAAATGTCTTCGTTTTGCCAGATCTTTTCCGCAATTTCAAGCGCTTTGTCAAACTGTCTTCGCTGAAAATATATCAGCAGTTTCATTTCCGTAGCGGGCAGATAGTCGGTTTTGAGTTGTAACACTTCGTCCTTGACCTTTTCCGCCTTTTCAAACTCGCCGTTTATGGAATAGTAGGCAATTTTTCTGTGCAGAAATGCGTAATGCTCGGGCGAATTGACCGCAAACATTGTTCCGTTGTCTTCCGATTGCAAAATATCCAGCATTTCACGGAAGGAAAAGCCTTCGTCATCGTCAATAAATTCAAACAGTTGTCTGTCCAAAATCAGCGACGGATTTGCGGAAACCTTGCTCTTGTCCATTGCGTACAGGGATTTGTCGGGCACGATTTTTCTGATTATCGCTCTCCACAACTCCGTCGAATAAAGATTGAGATCGCCAAACAGATTGTGCGTTTGCTGAAATTTGCAGCGTGCCGTGTTCAGCAACTTCAGAAACAGCCACGACTCTCTTGCGTTCATCAACAGCAACAGTCGGTTGAGGTAACTCTCGTAACAGTCACATTTGGAAAAATACAGCAAGGAAGTGCGCCACTTACTTTCCGACGCGAATTTCATTGCAAGTTTTATGTAAGTTTTTTCCTCTAAAACTATCATCAGTCACCTTTAAAACAACAGCCCCCGTTTTCGGGAGCATTGTTGCGGATTACTTGGATTTTTTGTCAAAAAGTTGTTCCACGTCCTGCTGTTCCAGTCTGTATTTCTTGCCGCAGAAATGGCACTGCACTTCTATGCAACCTTGTTCTTTGACTATGTCGAATGCTTCCTGTCTGCCCAGCGACAGCACAAGTCGGCGTATGCGCGAAATGTTGCAGTCGCACTTGTACCGCACGGAAGAAGGCAGGGCGTACACCACATCGGGCAAATCGCCGAAAATGTTGTCAATGACCTGTCTCGGGTCGGGAGTGGTATAAAAACTGTTGCTTATTTCCTTTATCATTCCTGCACGTTTTTCCACCTCGGACAGCAGTTCTTCACCGCACTGAGGCAGTACCTGTATAAGCAGTCCGCCTGCCGCGACGCACTTTCCCTTGGCAAGTTTCACGCCCAAAGACACCGCGCACGGCTGCTGTTCGGAAACGGCAAAGTAATTGGCAAAATCCTCCGCAATTTCCCCTGTAATCAGGTTGCTTGTACCGATGTAAGGCTGTTTCAGTCCGATGTTTTTTATAACGGTGATTTTGCCTGTCTTACCTACCGCACCGCCTACATCGAGGTGTCCGTCTTCGCGCAGTGTTGTTTCCACGGCATTGTTGTCCACGCATCCTTTAACGTTTCCTTTACCGTCGGCGCAGGCCGTGATACTGCCTATCGGTCCGTTGCCTTTAACCACCGCCGTCACGTAATCCGTCGGATTTTTAAATCCGCTTGCCATCAACGCCGTAACCGTCAGCGTACGTCCCAAAGCCGCTGCTGCCACGGGCGACAGGTCATGTAGTTTGATGGCTTTGTTTACCGATGACGTACTGTTCAACGCCAGTACCGTAATCTGATTGTCTATTATCGCTTTTTGTAAAATATCAGGCATATAGCACCTCTTATCTCTTTACCGCCGCAAATGTAGCCCTGAGGCTGTCTTCTTTGAGCGGTCGGTCGCTGTAACTGTCCGTTACGCTCAACACATCGAATCCGCATTTGTCCAATCGCTCGGACAAGTCCTTTACGCCGTGTATATACTGCACATGTCTTTCGTCACTGCGCCTGTACAAATCCCCTTCTCGTACGAAAAACGTAAGGTCCATTGTCACCTTGTCTTTTTCCGTGCGGTTACACCAAAGGCAGGTTACGTCGTCGTTGTCGATGTAAAAGACGTTGTCGGCAATCTTGTTGCTGAATTTGTAGGGAGTGGAAATGTCAAATACAAAAACACCGCCCGTTCTCAGATTGTCTGCAACTCTTTTAAAGAAAATTTCCGTCTTCTTAGCGTTTAAATAATTTGTTCCGTCGTTTACGCAGGTGATGAAGTCCGCTTTGTGCGGCAGTAGCAGTTCCGTCATATCCTGACGGACGTAAGTCGCTCTGCCCGCCGACATTGCCTGAGCAAGCATTTCTTCGCTGTTGTCTATTCCGACGACTTTAAACCCCTTAGCGGCAAGCAGACGTGTCATTTTGCCTGTGCCGCAGGCTACGTCCGCACCCTTTGCACAACCGTGACGTCTGAGCAATAAATACAAATATTGCGACCAACTTTCGTAGTCGCAATCTTTGTCGGAAAATATTTCGTAGTAGTCCGCAAGAGCGGAATAGGCGTTCATGTCAAGCCCCCTGTTCTGACGTTTTCTTGACGATCGTTTCGCCCTTCTTGTTGACAGCAACAGGATGGAACAAAGCAAACGTACGCATCATAAATGTCTGCCATACAAAGGGAATGTAGAATGCTCCCACCATAAATATAAACATCAGAACAACCATACCGAACAATCCGGTAAAGTTAAATCCGACCAGTACCACAAGAATGACAGGCAACAGACAAGCCACGAAATGGAACAGGTTGGGAATCGGATTGAGCCACATGAGCAACCAACTGTCCTTGAGGTTCTGTCTGACCGACTGTTTGTAGGTAACGGTGACGGAGCACAGTATAAACAGATACATGGCAAGCAAAAGAGCCACCAGCGACAGCAACACCGTAAGCACTATAGACAGCCACTGAGCCAACACCGAACTTGTCCACCAGTAAAATTCGAACAATCCGTACACGCTGCCCGCTATCAGACAGGTAGACACAAACGCGTACAGGAAATTAGCCTTGACGCCCATCATAAAGGGCTTGATTATACGCAACTGACCTATCCAGAAGGAATCGCGTAAAACCGCGAACACACCGCTGAGCACAAGGCAGAGCAACAACGCTCCCGCAAGACACAGCAATGCGGTCTGGTGATTTATCTCCATTACCCGTGAATTGTAAACGTCTATTACGCCCGTCCAAACGCCTGTACCCATTCCGAACGATCCGTAGTAAGGCAAAGTGACCTGCAATTCGGATATAAGCACATTACCCCACAGGTTTAACCCTATGACAGGCAATGCAAAAATCAGCACCAAAAAATTGAGCAAAAGCACTCTGCCCATATTGTTGCGCCACAGCACAAGGAAAAATTTCCAGCCGGACAAACGGTTGAGTCTTTTGGTAAGATGTCCGTTTCGTTCGTTGTCAAGCAATACGTCCTTAAACTTCATTTCCAACTCCTTAAAGCGGTTTAACCGACAGAAACGCACGGTAAACCTGATTTAACGTGTATATAATAAATATCGTTTCTTAAATAAACCTTATTTACCGTAACAGTATAACAAAAAAAAGAATATAATACAAATAAATTTGCACTGTTTGAACAAAAAACTTTCACAAAATAAATCGCAAGCGTGTGTTGAGAATAAATTTTTCGTAGTATTTTATATTACAAAGTAAAAAAGGAGAATTTATTGAAAACAATAGCCATTGTAGGAGCAACAGGTCTTGTGGGAAATAAACTTGCCGATGTGTTCAGCGCTTCAGACTTCAATGCGAAGTTTCTTGCATTCGCCGACAAATCGGCAGGAACTACAATCACCATACAGAACCGAAAAGTCAGAGTGTTGCCGGTAACTCAACTTTTGCAACATCGTCCCGATGCGGCAATATTTACTGCCAACGAAGAAACGGCGTTGAAATACATTCCGCAACTGTCCGCAAACGGCACGCTGTGTATCGACAACAGCAAAGCCTACCGAATGAACGACAAAGTTCCCCTTGTCGTGTGGGACGTCAACGGCGACAGCGTCAGAGCAACCGACAACATAATCGCAAATCCCAACTGCACTACCATACAGTTGGTCACCGCGCTAAACGCCGTAAAGAAGTACGGAATCAGACGCGTTGTGGCAAGCACCTACCAGGCTGTAAGCGGAGCGGGCAGAGAGGCACTCGAAGACCTGACGCAAAAACACGGTTACGGCAAACTGAAAAGTTTTGTACACCCCATTTACGACAATGTAATACCTCATATAGACCGTTTCAACGCCAACGGTTACACCAACGAAGAAATGAAGGTGGTAAATGAAACGCAGAAAATACTCGACAGCAAAATAGAAATAAGTTGCATTGCCGTCAGGGTGCCTGTCAGCGTGGGACATTGCATCAGCGCAAACATACAACTGAACAAAATGCCCGATATCGAAACGTTACGACGTGATTTTATTTCCACACGCAACATACTTCTTACCGATGACACCGAAAACAATCTTTACCCGATGCCTATTTCGGTAAGAGGAACACCCTTTGTAAGTGTAGGACGCATTGTCAGAGACCTGTATCGCGACGACTGTTTCAACTGCTTTATTACCGCAGACAACCTTTTGAGAGGCGCGGCGTACAACGCTTACGAAATACTTATAAACGTTTTAAGGAGAAGACAACAATGAACGGGTTGACTACCGCACTTGCAACGCCATTCGTTAACGGAAAAATATGTTACAGATCCCTCGAAAAACTGCTTGATTTTCAAATACTTCACGATGTGACTTCCTTTGTGGTAGCAGGCACTACGGGCGAAAGCACGTTACTGTCACACAGAGAAAAAATAAACCTTTTAAGATTCTGCCGCAGCCGTCTCGACGGATGTACGCTTATAGCGGGCATAAGTTCGCCGTCCACGGATCAGGCGGTAAAACAGGCTGTGTACGCCACGGCGGAAGGGGCAGACGCACTGCTGGTTTCGCCCCCCTATTACAGCAAATGCACGGAAGAGGGATACGTACGACATATAGAAAGCATCTGCAAATGCACGTCTTTGCCCGTGATACTGTACAACGTGCCTTCGAGAAGCGGTTACTGTCTGACGTTGCGACAGATCGGCGGGTGTCGGAAATTTCCGAACGTCACTCACGTAAAGCAATGCGTGAACGTCGAAAAAGCAAAGCAACTGTCGGTCGACGGTATCGATGTGCTGTGCGGTGACGACGCTCTGTTGCCTCAATATATCGAGAGTTTGTCGGCAAAAGGTGCAATTTCCGTGATTTCCAATTTGTTTCCCACTCTTACGGCACAGGTAATGAACGGAAAACACAGTGACGTCTATCAAAATTGCGTAAATCTGCTTGCAAAAGAGGTAAATCCCACAATGATTAAATACCTGCTGTACAAGGTAGGATTGATATCGAGTCCCGAAGTGCGACTGCCTCTTACACTTCCCGATGAAAAACTGCAAAAAGAGGCGGACGAATTTATTGCCTTTTCGGGAGGTGTGATGTGAATATAACCGTATTCGGCTCAAAAGGAAGAATGGGGACGCTTCTTTCGGAAAGAGCAAAACAGCTCGGGCACTGCGTGTACGGCATTGACAAAGATCAGACGGCAGACTTTTCCCGCCCGTGCGACGTCGTTATAGACTTTTCCGTTCCCGAGGCATTAGACGATGTTCTTGACTACTGCACGCAAAAAGGCTGTCCTCTTGTATATGCGGTTACGGGACTGAACGAAAAGCAAAAGGAACTTTTACGGCAACATTCAGAGCGTCTGCCCACGGTATACCGACAAAATTTCGGGGAGGCGTTTGAAGCGTTTAAAAAATGCGTTGTGCAAACAGCGGAACTTTTGCCCGACTGGGACTGCGTTATTTACGAAGCGCACAAGAAAAACAAAAAGGACCGTCCGAGCGGTACCGCACTTGTAATACAGTCGGCAATAGAAAGCAAACTGCACGGCATGGGAATAAATAAAAAAATCAAAGTGCTGTCCGCCCGACTCGGTGAAATGAGCGGAATGCATTCGGTTATATTTGCTAAAGGAAGCGAAAGCGTAACAATGCAATACCGCACGGAAAATTCAACCGCATTTGCGTCGGGAGCACTCAGATGCGCCGTTCAACTGGTACAGACGGCAAACTCGAACGGCTGACGCAAAAAGTCATGACGTACAATACATATCGGATCTCTCAACAGCACAAAGCAAAATAGGTTAAAACTTGTCAAAGCCCGTTGTTCGAATTTCTTTACGGTGCGGCAAGAGACAGTTAAAATCAAATCGCTCACAGAATATAAAAAAGACAAGGTTTCGGGGTAAGATGAAACCTTGTCTTCTTTTATGGGATTGTTCCTCATTGGTAGTTCGGAACAACGCTTTACATTATCTGTTTACACGATCCTGAGAGGTAAAGAACAAAGCAACCGTTCCGGGACCCGAGTGACTGCCTATTACAGGACCCAAAGGCATTAAAACGGGTGTTACTCCGAACTTTTCCTCTATCTGTGCGGCAACGAACTGTGCGTCGCCAAGGCAATCGGCGTAAGTGATATATACAAGATCGCTCGCCTTGTCGTACTTCTTTTGCATATAATCCACAAGACGGTTCAAAGATCTTTTTCTGGTAATCTCCTTGTTGAGCGCGGTAAGTTTGCCTTCGGGATCTGTGTAAAGAACGGGCTTGATGTTGATGAGCGAACCGATAAAACCGGCAACCTTTGACACTCTGCCGCCGCGCGCAAGATACTTGATACTGTCCACGCAGAAATAATGACAGACGTGATTGCGCATTTCCATCGCGTAGTCGTACACTTCTTTTGCCGATTTGCCCGTTTCGGCAAAGTTGTCGGTAAGCACAACCAGCAATCCCTGTCCGCCCGATTCAGCCATGGAATCCACTACGTAAACTTTGTTGGAATATTCTTTGTTGAGTTTTTCCGCAACACGCAGGAAATTGTTGACCGTTCCGCTGCAAGCGCTTGCAAAACTGACGTGCACTACATCTTTGCCCTGCTCCATAAGCGAACGAAGATATTTTTCCGCATCGTACTCGTTGATCATGCTTGTACGAGTCATCGCTCCGTCTCTCATCGCTCCGTAAAATTCCGAAGCGTCAAAAGGCTGGGTGCAGTCGAATTCCTTGTCGTTGAGAAAGTAATGCATGCTGACGACCGGAATGTTACGCGCGTTGAGTATTTCAGGCGTAAGGTCGCAGGTGTTTTCCGTTGATACAATTATATTCTTCATTTCGTCACTCCCTTTTTAAAAATCACTGTATTATTTTACAGCACAGTGCGCCGTGTTACAACCGATTTTACCTTTAAGAAACTATACTGATAAAAAACTGTAAGTAGAGTAACAAACCGCATATCTACTAAAAGTAGAATACGCCGTAGTTCGGGCAGAAAGAACAAAAAAAAATGCACATTACCGCTTAAAGGAATGTGCACTTAAACAGGTTTTGAACATACGACTGAACCTGCCTGAATTATAAATTTTTATTAAACCGCCCACCGCAGTGGTAGTTTCAGTTTTCCGCAGAGCCTGTAACGACGGGCAAACGCAATATATCTCCCGCAGTCAACGGATAGGGACACTTTACCGTCAGACGCTGCTGCACCACATTGGCAACTTCTACGGGATTACCGTCGGCGTCTCGGATGTCGTCGGCAACAAAAGTTTTGCACTGACTTTCTCCCGAAGAAAGTATTTCCAGTGTCTGTCCGCTGACAAACTTGTTTCGCTGCTCGATTGTGGCAACGCCATCTTTCCAGTCAAGAACCTTGGCTATAAACTTACTTTGTTCCACCGCTTTGCTGGACGGATAATACTGACGTTGCTGTTCGTCAAGGAAAAATCCCGTTGTGTATGTTCTGTGGGACGCTTTTTCCAGTTCGCCGTTCAGAATATCGGTATTTTCACCGTTTAACGCACGCCTGTAAGCGTTTACTACCGTTGCGACGTAAAAGGCGGACTTCATTCTTCCTTCTATTTTAAAACTGTAGACGCCTGCCTTTTTCAACTCGTCAAGGTGTTTAATCATGTTGAGATCTTTGGAATTGAATATATAGGTTCCCCTTCCGTCCTCGGTAAGTCTCAGTTTGCGATTCTTGTCGCCTATTTCGTTTATTTCCCATTCCCAACGGCAAGCCTGCACGCACTGACCTCTGTTGCCGTCACGGCCTGTCAGATAGTTACTCATAAGACATCTGCCCGAATAACCTATACACATAGCGCCGTGCACGAAGGTTTCCAACTGACATTCGGGCACAAACGAATGAATTTCCGATATGTCGTCAAGAGACAGTTCACGTGCAAGAACCACCCTTTCCGCACCGTGTTCATACCAGAATTTTACGGCGTATTTGTTTGTGGTATTTGCCTGTGTGGAAATATGTATTTTTAAAGAAGTGTTTTTCCTTACAAAATCGAACACGCCGACGTCGGTTACCAACACAGCGTCCGCGCCCGCGCTTTCCACCCTTTTCAGGTAATCCGCAAGTCCGTCGAAATCGCTGTTGAAGGCAAAAATATTTATAGTGACATATACTTTTTTTCCGATTGAATGTGCGTATCGCACTGCCTCCGCCATCTGCTCGTCGGTGAAATTTCCGGCATAGGCACGCAGTCCGAAACTTTGCCCCGCAAGATAAACAGCGTCAGCACCGAAGTGAAACGCTGTAAGCATCTTTTCCGTATTGCCCGCCGGAGCAAGCAGTTCTGTCTCTGTCAAAACGTCCGTCATTATTCTCCTGTACGTCTGGACACAGTTACACCGTCTCCTATGCGGTAAAGACGTGTGCTAAATCTTTTGTCTCTGTTCAGATCGTTTAAAAATTTGTTTAAATTACGTGCAATGGTGATGTGCTTGTGACGATGTTCGGGAACGTGTTCCACCAGCCCCTTGTACAAAACGTTGTCGCACACAAGAAGACCGCCCACTTCAAGCACATCGGTAAGGTAAGGCAAAAAACTGTCGTACTGTCCCTTGGGACCGTCAAGAAATATAAAGTCGTACCTGCCCGTCAATTGCGTTACGATTTCTCTTGCGTCGCCGACAAAGATGTTCACCCTGTCGTACACGCCCGCTTCGATAAAATTAGCGCGTGCCGTTTCGGCATTTTTTTCGTCTATCTCTATTGTGTTGAGATGCGCTTCGGGGCTGCTTGTCAGCATTATTATACCGCTGTAACCTATTGCGGTACCGATTTCCAGTATACGTTTGGGTTTGTTTTCCTCCGCAAGACGTTGAAGCAGATTTCTCGTTTCGTCCAGCATTACCGGAATATAATTCTCTCTGGCAAAGGACAGCATTTTTTCCAATTGCGCCATAGTATCAGATCTCCGTCACTACCGACAACACAATGGGGTTACGTTTGAGTTTGTGCTTGAAATACTGTTTGACTGTGCGCTGTATCGACTGTTTGAGCGAATCCACTTCCAGTATTCTGTTGAACACGTATTTGGGGACTTCGGCGGCGATTATACGTTTGACGTCCTCTATCGTTTCGAAAGAGTTGACGTCTCCCGAAAAGAAACAGCCGCGACTCACTACCTGAGGAGGACACAGCAATTTGCCGTCGCTCTTGCCGACGCACACTACGGCTACCAGCACACCGTCTTCGGCAAGCGTCAGTCTGTCTTTCAATACGATGTTGCCCACGTCGCCCACGCCCAATCCGTCTACCATAACGTTGCCGTAAGCAACCTTGCCTGTGACTTCAAAGGTGTTGCGATCCAGTTCCACGCAATCTCCCAGTTCGGGAATGATTACGTTGCTTTGCTTGTGTCCCAGTTGCTGAACGAGCATCGAATGTCTTTTAAGATGCCTGTATTCGCCGTGAACGGGTATAAAGTACTTGGGTTTTACCAAAGTGTAAATCAGTTTGAGTTCTTCCTGACAGGCGTGTCCCGAAACATGCACCTCCGCAAGACGCGAATAGACCACCAGCGCGCCCAGACGGTAGAGATTGTTAATGACGTTGTAAACGTCTCTTTCGTTGCCGGGAATGGGATTTGCGGAAATTATTATGGTGTCGTTGGAACCTATCTTTATCTTGTTGAATTCGCCGTTTGCCATACGAGTCAGTGCAGACATCGGTTCGCCCTGACTGCCTGTACACAGTACGACCACCTTGCCGTCTTCGAGATTTGCCAGTTGGTCCGTCTCGACGATAAGATTTTTGTCCACGGAAATGTGTCCTACACGGCAAGCGGTTTCGATGTAATTGAGCATGCTTCTGCCCGTAACCACTATTTTACGTTTGTATTGACGCGCAAGATCCATTATCATTCCCACACGGTCTATATTGGACGCAAACGTAGCGATTATGATTCGTCTGCCCTTGGCTTCGGCAAACAGTTTGTTCATTGTGTTTTCCACAACCGATTCGCTGAGGGTATAGCCGGGTTTTTCCACGTTGGTGGATTCGCTCATCAGCAGCAATACACCCTGTTTGCCTATTTCCGCAATGCGGTTGAGATTCATTATCTCGTTGCCCAGCGGAGTGTAGTCTATCTTGAAATCGCCTGTGTGCAACACCGTTCCTACGGGAGTACGCAGGCATATTGCCAATGATCCTGCAACGCTGTGCGACACGTGTATAAATTCCGCCGTAAAGTCGCCGAGCGTCACCACGCTCTTGTCGGCAACAGTGATATAATTGGCTTTGTTTTGCAAATCATGTTCCACAAGTTTGTTTTCCGCAAGTGCCAAAGTCAGTTTGGTACCGTAAAGATCCACTTTACATCCCAATTTTTCTATGAAGAAAGGCAATGCTCCTATATGGTCCTCATGACCGTGAGTGAGCAGCACAGCCTTCAACTTGTGTTTGTTTTCTACAATGTAGGATATGTCGGGAATTACTACGTCCACGCCCGGCATATCGTTACCGGGAAAAGATACCCCCGCATCGATTACCACAAGACTGTCATTGTATTCGAATGCAGTCATATTCTTACCTATTTCGCCCACACCGCCGAGGAACATAACTTTCAGTTTGCCCTTCGGACGGAAGGCGTTGTCGGCGCGGATCGCTCTGTCCGCACCGGTCTTTTTACCTTTTTGTCTGTCGTTTCTCATATTACCTCTATATATGTCTGCCCGGCGCATCAGCCTGCGCACAGGTTAATTTTAATAAGCGTGTAATATAATTGTTGTCTTTGCAACCTGTCTTTACACGCCGTTGTCAAAAGTAGCGCAAACAAACCGCCACTATGATAAAATTATACAATTAAATCCACCGATTGACAACTAAAAACGTGCCTCCGCACAAAAATAACGGGCGACATCAGTCGCCCGCAAAATCACTTAACGGCCTTCTTGCGCACAATCTCAGTGCCGTAAACATTGAATCGTTTGTAGAAAAACGGCCTGTTGTTGGCTTTGAAGTACTCTGCCATATTGACGCACTTCATTGTGAAAAATCCGACAAGGCTTATTATCGAAGTCGCAACCAAAGTTACCATCGACGTGTTTAACGTTTCGGGAAGGTTACGCGTCAGTATAACCACGCCCACCGACAGCAGAACCACGGTAAGCAGAATGACGAAGTTTTTCCAGAATACTTTCCAGAAGCAGTACATCAACTTGGCTATGCCGTCACGCAAAGCGTTGTAAACGCTGACCGCGTCGGTGGCCGCAATTGTCGGCAACCAGAATGCAAGGAACACATGTCTTATAGTGTAAAGTACCAACCCAAGCAGCAATGCGGGAATTATTGCCCACCACTTGAACGCCACAAGGAACATTACGTAAAATCCCGCCACACCGAAAATAATAAGCAGATCCATCGGACCGGAAATCACAAACTGCAACAGCGTAAAACGCAACGACTTGCCGAACTTTTTGAAGAAGTACCATGTAAACGGTCTGCGCGCGTTGGATGTCATAAACTCGTTCAACTGGTAAGCCACAGTAACGTCGGTTGCGGAAACAAGCATGCGGTAAATACAAACGATGATAATCGCGATTATATAGGACAACTCAACCCTGTTGAGAAAATTCGGCAGTGACTGAATGGACTGTGTTATGCGGTCTATCATGTCCTGAAGTTGTACGGCAAATTCGCTGCTGTTGAAACTGCCTTCGGAAATGTCGGTAATTACCGTACGGAAAAATTCGCCCAGTTGCAACGATTCCATTATCTGACTGACCTGCTGCGACAGGTCGGAAAATAAAAGATTTGCGCACGTGATCACCAAAGCAATGATCAGCAACTGACAGAACAGTGCTTTGACCATAACTTTCCAGTTGTGCACGGATACGCCCAATGCTTTAACAAACTGCATATTCACCTCTTACAACGTCAAAAAATTTGCTTTTCAAGATCTTTGCGAGGTTCGCCTGCCACATCGAAATACACCTTTACGGCAAGGCAGGGAAGATACATGATCCAGAACAGATAGTACAGGCAATAGGCAATAAAATCCAGATTCAGCGGACTGAGCAGATACGCCACGGTAAAAGTCAGCGCCTTGCTGAACAGAAAAAGCATTACCAAAGCCAGCACGATGTTGTTGCGTTTGCCCATCAGACGGGAGGAATAGGACATTGCCACGTTCAGTTTGTAGTCGTCGCACTGCGAAACGGGCAACGAACACAGCAACAATCCTACGATAGAGCAGAAAAGTATTTTAGCAAGTACCAGCAATGCCATTGCAAAAACTATCACGAAACGCATTGTGGCGCCTATTTCTTCCATTATGGAAACGAGTCCTACGACTATCATCATGGAAAGTTCGTTTATAGCCACGAGCAACAGAATAAACAGAGCGACTCTTCCCATTACGGAAAAGGCGTTGCGTATCGCTCCTCTTGAAAATCTTACTCCAAGTCGCATGTGACGCTCCACCGTTGCCAGAATAAATCCCGTTGAAAACACGTAAAGCACAAAACCCACCAAGACTATAAGTCCTTCGACATTGGCAAGTCTGACAATCGTAAAGTCAAAAAGCATTTCTTTGCCGACGGTAACTTCGGCAATGACACCGCCTTGATTCCACCACTCTGCCGCCGCATTCAAGAAACGCAATGCGCCTTCATTGCCTGCAAACAATCCCAAAAGGACTGCCGGTACTATTGCAAAAAACAACAGCGGAAAAGAATTGCGGAACATATACGCAATTGCATGGTTGCTTTGTACTCTCACTTTTTATCACCTCTTTGACCGCAAATAACGGTTTTATAAACTGTATATACATTGATTATACATTACTTATCGGTATTTTACAATCGTTTTTGCAAACTTTTGAACAAAGCAAAAGGCGAACGGAAAAACCGTTCGCCCCCAATCACCGAGCAAGTACTCTTTAAAACAAGAGATTTTTAATATTCGGACAGTAAAGAAATTTACATTCCGTCAGTCTTTTTTGCTGTTGACTCTGTCCACTACGTAATCGTAATAAACCCCGAGGTGACCCTTGAGCGTAGGATCGCTGTTGAGTATCGCAAGCGCCGTCTGTTTGTCTACGGAATCGAAAAATTCGGTCACGTACTTCAATTTATCGTTTGATTTTCGTGCTTCTATACCCGATTCGCCTACCGTGGCATACAGTTCTATCAGGTCGGATATTCTCTGTTCTTCGTCCTTGCGCGCGTCGGCGAGCGCCTCTTCGCGCTGAACCTGATATTTCTGCTCCTTTTCTTCAACGGTGTTATTGTACTTTAACACGTCGTCGTACTTTTTGCGCGCGTCTTCGGTCAGTTTGTCGACGCTTTCTTGAACATCCGATTCGTATGCTTCCTTCAACGCCTGCATTTCTTGGGCGGACTGAGCAAGTTTCAACTGCAGTTGTTCTGCCAGTTGTTGCAATGCGACGTCTTTTTCCCGTTCTACCGCCGCCGACTGTTCTTCCGAACGCTTGCCCGCTTCTTCTTTGGCGGAGGAAGATATACTCGAATGTGCCAGTCCGCTGTTAATGACCTGCTCTCCTATACGGCGCAACTGTTCGGAAAGGGACTGATTTATTTCTTCCTTTTTGCTGTCAGCGTCCTCTTGCAACTGTTTCTGTTTCTGCGTGTTGGAAAGTTTGTAACTTTCCTTTTCGCTGTTCAACTGCTGAGTTTTCTTATTGTAGTCGGCAAGATTTTGCCCCTTGGCCGCACTGAGAATCTGCTCTTCGGTAGGCATTGTGTACTCGAGTTTTTTAAGATTGAGACTTTCCGGCAGATCAAGTTGCGGTTCGCGATAGGTAGTATCGTATTGGCTGTCTATCTTGTTTAACTGTTCTTTAAGTTTTTTGTACTGCTCGTACGAATTGCTTGCAGTCTGCACTGCACTTTCGGTAAATTTTATTGCCATTGTTCCTCCTAAATCATTGTTGTGTTGACGCTTCGTCCCACAGAATAAAACACATTGCCGTTGCTGTCGATGTCCGCATCGTCCCAATGTCCGACGTCAAAAGACTGTGTAAGATTTATTGTGTCGTCGGTATAACTCATTACAATACCGCCGTTCTTGCGTATAAAGACAATGTTGTCGTTTTCCTCGCGCCTTATCGCAACAAGGTCGCCTTCTATCAGACCGCAATAAGCGTATTCGCCGTCGGCATACCTATAAACGCGGTAACCGCACGCCGTTTGCAGTGCCACAAGATGCTGCCCGTTGACCGAATCGGAGCACACTACTCCGTCAGTCTTGCCCTTGTCCAGCACCAGAGCGTCAAAACTGCAATCTTCCGCCTCGGCTCCGCACACAGCACGCAGAAGACGGCCTCTTGAAACGGCGTACAGGGGCTGTCCGTAAATCTCTTTGCAACAGGCAAAATCCGTAACGGAATCCATAAGCAATGTTGTCTGCTGTGTTGCCGTATTGTAACAGTAAAGGTTGTTTCCCGCAGTGACAAATGCGTAAACCGTGTCATTACACGCTGCGCATGTGAGCGTGTCTATCGGAGCGTCAAACTCGGCAAGCACATCGGACGAATTGCGCATACGCAGTTCGTTGACATGCCCTTCCATGTACACACCCGACGCACATCCCACAAGAGTGGGTGTGTCCGTAAGATTTGTACCCTGTACCCTGAAACACAGATTGAGCAACTGCATTCCTTCCGCTTGCTCTATAACCAACTGCGCAATGTTTACGCTGTCCGTCAATGTAACTGAAATGGTGTGACTGAATACAAAAGCGTCTCCTGCGGTATAACCGAGCACCCTGTACTGACAGCCGTTTACGGTAAGTCGCACAACCGCCGACGTACACCTCACCGCGCCGTTAACAGTCAGATCCACCCTTGCTTTGTCCTTTGAGGAAAACACAAATCTCGAAGTGTCCATAGCGTCGAGCGTGCGCGCTTGCTGTAATTGCCACACCTGAGAGCGGGTGGTCACGGCGGAATTTCTGTACATTCCCTCCACTTTGCGTCGGACGGTATTGACGCTGTCGTCCACTGTTCTAACCGTAATCATACTTCACTCGACCCCGTTGTAAATACCAGTTTCGGACGCGCTACCTTCATATGTTGCAAGTTTGTTCCGTAAGACACACGAAACAGTCTTCCGCTCAGTCTTACCGGAATTTTTTGCGATTTTTTACTGCCACGTACCTCAATTTCACGTTTTTCGCCGTCCGACTCGACAGTAAGAGTAATGTCGTACAAAGTGTACAGAACAATGTATTTGAGATGTTTGACAGCAAGACTTTGTCCCAGATCCGTCAACGGTCCCGCCCAACTCTTGGGCAAGGGCTCACCGAACATCATACCGTCGTCGGTAAGGCAGCCCAACTTGTTCGAATGCGTACCGTTGAAACACATCAACAGTTTGTTTGACGGGCTTACAGTACCCGTAAGCCAGCACACGTCCATTCCGCGCATCACAGTGTAACTGCCATTGCTGACGTCGTAAATTATCAATGCGTTGTTGACATAATCGCCCTGTTCGCACAGTACTGCGGCACCGTCGGCAAAATCTATACGCAGTGCCAACACGTACTTGCCGTTGTGATAAGCAGCGCATGCGTCAAAGTTGTCGACGTCGCAGTAGTAATTGTCAAGGTTGGACAGTATCTTTACAGTGTCCGAACCGTTAAAAACGTAAATTCCGTCCTTGCACATAAACAGCATTCGATCTCCGCATATAGCAACGGTATCGGGATAAACGTTACCGGTTGTGGTAAAAATGTGTTTGACGGAAAAATCCATCTGGTCGGCAAAAGCGGAAAGTCTTGTAATTCCGTTTTCACGGAAAAGATAAACGTAGTCCATGAAACTGACTATACGCAACAGTTTGCCCCTTTCGTCGGCAAACTCTATGTAACCGCCCTCTTCCGAGGAAACGTTCCAGTTCAACGGATCCAGATTGGCGGAAAAATATAATATGTTGTCCTGTCCCGTTATTCCGAAAAGCCTTTCGTAATGCACGCAAACCGACTTGAACTTGGGTCCCTCTTCATACTTGTACAGCCCGAAATTCTGATACACTGCGAAGGGGCCGTCGGGATGAGTAATAAGCACCGAGTCACCGTCCTGCAAGCGAAATTTGACCAGTGCGGGCGGTGAGTCGTAAGACAGCAACGTGGATTTGGGACCTGTGGGATGCAACGTGTCGAAATATATAAGATCGCCGTAAGATCCGCCGTGCATGAAATATCTGTTGCCGTTTTCCCCGAGATTGAAAAACCAAACGGAGTCAACGGGCATTGTTCCCTGCATTTTACTTCCGTCTTCGGCAAACACCTCGCCTATACCGTAAGTGTCAGTCAATGCACCGCTGTCTCCGGAAACGTTGTAACTCGTTTTACCGACCTTCTGACTGAGCAACGTTTCTTCCGTCACAGTGTCAGTGCCTCCCATGAAACCCACTTCTACGCTTTTTCGTGTGTTGCCGACATCCAGTTCTTTACGATAAATTATATCAACCACCTCCGTCGGGGCATTTCGAGATTGCGTCTCGGACGTGACACCGATTGCAGTCCGTCCTTATAACGCTTGTCCCATATAGCCATATTGTCGTAATCTTCCTTGTACAGACAGTATTCGCACAACGCACCGTAGGCAAGTATGTCTTCCGTAAGATTGAAATTTGCACTGTAATAACTGTCCTCAAAGGAAAGATCGGTCAACGGGCGGTGAAGATAGGTAAGTGAGTAACTGCCCGGATGAGGCAACACTACGCACCCGTTGCGGTAAAATGTCCTGACTCGCACGCCGTTGCCGTCCGTGGCATACAGAATTTCTCCCATGTCTTCGAGGTCATCCAAAGGTATTTCCCCCGTGACCGTTTCAGCCGTTGCCGTACAGACTTCGGGAAAATATTCCGAAGTTATTTCACGCACAACCGAATTGAGTCCTTTTAATAAAATGTTGAGCGTACCGCCTTCGGCAAGTTGTTCCTGCAACAGTTCTTCGTTGCCCGAAAAACATTCGGCAGGCACATCGAGATCCATGTGATCACAGCATTTTTTTAAAATAGATTTTATTTGCATAATATCTCCTCCACCATTGTTTCCGCCTTTTTCCTGACATCGTCTTGCAACGATTTTTCTACCACGTGGTTATGTTTTTCGATATCTTTAAACACATCCTCTGCCCTTGCGACACGGGTTTTTCTGACAAGCGTCAACGTGCGTTCGTCCAGTCTGTCGAAAGGTACGGTAAGACAATAGGTGTTGCCTGCCTGTCGCAGATTGTGTACTTCGAACCTTTCGCTGCGACAGTCAAACATAATGCGGTAAAAGCGGTCGATTTCCCTTATGCGTCGGGAAATGTCGTAAAGGTCGCGCGTAACTTGTTTAAGGTATTTCTTTTTCATTCTTCCCTCCGCAAGGTTCGGGAAAGGGCATTGCTGCCCTTTCCTGCCGTTTGTAATTACTGTTCGGTAATACCGCTTATCATTCCTTGTCCTATGGGACGGTCGCAGATAAGGTCGGCATATTTTACGAGCGTTGCCGTGTAAACCGGTCTGCCCGCAACCTGTTTGATTACTCTGCCGTCATCGCCTTCCAGCCAACGCCAGTCGCACAACTGATGCAGGTGGAAATCGGATGTATTCAAAATATACATCGTTCCCTTGGGGGCAAATCTGTCAGACACAACGGGAATACCGTTGTAAGAAATGGCTTTGTAACCGCCTTGCAGGTTCATTACGTCGATGTTGGTGCGGTTAGTGACAAGATAGTTCTGATAAGCACGTTTGACACCGCTGCTGCACACAATGAAATCCGCGTTGCTTCCCGCAACTTCTTCAAGATTGTCTATTGCCGTCTGAATCACGACGTCTGTAAGTTCCGCACTTGTCTTCTTGTAAGGATTGAGCCACTGATTGTCTGCACGCACCAATCCGTACAGTTTTTCGCTGTTGCCGAACAACGCGCCGAGACCTGTAAGTTCCTTCATCAAACTGCCCTGAACGGTCACTATGTCGAATTCGGCTATTGACGACGAATCGATATTTGCGCCGGACAGTCCTACAAGTCTGTTTGCGCGGTCTATGTAAGTAATGCGACGACCTGCCACATTGATCGCGCCGGTTGCAGCGTCCACAATGTCTATCACCATACCTTCCATCAGATTTCTGACGTCGTTTACCTTTATTACGGTATTGTCGGACTGCAACTGTATGGTTGTAAGCGTACCCGTTCCGTCGCCGAAAAGCATACGTCCGAAGTTGAATTTACTTGCCTTGATAAGTCCTTCCATTTCCGCGTTGAGCAGATTGACAAAGGCACCGCTGCTGTTCTGACTTGCACGTATTGCCTTGTCGGAAATTTCTATCGTACCGTACAGGTTTTTGAGTTCCAGAACGAACTGTGCGTAGTTGTTCTGCGCAGGGGTAGGCAATGTGCCGTCTTCCGTTCCCGCTCCGATACCGCCGTTGATACCGAAAGGCGCAAGTTTGCGTATTTCTTTACCCCAGACGTCGCTGGTTGTCTGGTTGAATCTGGCAAGCAACGGATTGATTCCCGTATTGAGTTGGTTGGCAACAACACCGAGATACAACGTTTTGAGCGCGTTTTCCGCTGTTGTAAGTGTTACCATAAAAGCAAAATCTCCTTTTATTTAAAATATTCTTGCGCCAACTTCGACGCTTCCGCCAATGTCGCGGGACGTGTTGGCATCGCCACCGACATGTTTCCGCCCCGTCCTATAAGCACGGGGGATGTAACTGCGGAAAAGACCTTGTTCAGTACGGCGTCCACAACGGCGTCGTTGGTGACTACGTATTGTTGAACGAAGTCGTCATCCGCAAGTAGTTGCCGAGGATCTTTCAGACTGTCGACAATGTCAAGGTAACAGCGAATGTAAGCGTCGTAACAATTGCCGTACTTCGGGGCTGTGACCTGTCGGACGATCGAATCACGGTATTTTTCGGCATTGGGGTAACTGTCGAAAAACTGTTCCTCGTCAAGCGGTGGCGCGTACGCGCTTGTACCGCACCCATGTTTGTCAGAGGTATCGGCAGACGCCTGCAACTGCTCACGCAGCGCGGATACCTCCTGACACTTTTTGGTAAATTGTTTTTCCAAAGCCTTGTAACCGTTTAACAAGGCGTCAAAATCTTTAAATTTGCAATTTGTCATACTGTCTCCTGTGAACTTCTGTGAAGCGCAATGTGTTGCAGTATAAGATCTCTGTACTGCTCTCCGCCTGTTTTTTCCGCCTCACCGCTTATAATGAATCTTGTGTGTTCTTCGATGTGCAAGGCATGGTCGTCGACGGGAAGCACCGTTGACTTGGCAATATCGAGATTTTCCTGAGCGGCACGCCTGATGTGCAACGACGTAAGATCCTGAGCGCTTTCCCAGTTGCCGAATCCCAACATCGTAAGAATCTTTGCCTTTGTGCTTTCGGAAAGTTTACCGTCACGGTCATGCAATATACCGGCATTGAGCAAATCCATCACCATGCTTTTTCGCGCGGTGAGACTGTTTGTAAGCTGATTGTCTGTACCGAACACAATGTCGTCGCTTGCGATATCGCTGTTTCTAAAGTAATAAACTTCCACGTCGCCGTTGCCGCTCTGAATCTTTATAAGCCTTTTGGTCGTTGCAAACTGCTTGTACAAACGAAGTATGCATCTTGCGATTTGCTTTATAGCCGACCTTATGCTTTCCACTGTTGAGGAAATGCGCATTTCGTCCTGTTCGCTGAGCAACTGTAATGCCACGCCACTGGTAACGTTGGTGGGAGTTACCGTATTGCGCGCGAATTCCGAAACTCCGGAAATTTCTACAAATTCGTTGAGCAACCTGTCTTCCTCGTAGGTAAAATCCAAAGGCACGTTGCCGTTGTCCATTATGGACGGACGGTTTGCGCCCTGACGGTAAACAAGTATTTTGCCGGGGGACAGTCCCTCTTCTTCGAGGTTTTCGGTGTCTACCGAACCGTCTTCAACAGTCAGAATACCCATTGACAACCTGTTTAAAAATTCGTGTTTTCTGTTTTTTACCGCATTGTAGGCTCGCTGTACGGGAATAACTCTTTCCACTACGCTTGCGCCCCAGAAACATCCCGCCTGCATATAGGCTACCTGTCTGACAAAGGGAAAGGTTCGCTGTCCGTCCGTTCCTATGCGGTAGGGAAGTTCGCCGTAATACAGCAACTTGTCTCCTGCAACGATTTCCAGTTTGCCGTAGGGGTTGTCCGCATCGGGACGCGTATAACGTTCGATGACCATTACATGGTTGCTCTTGGTTTCCTGCGTTACCGATGGAATAGAGCAACTGTAACCCAATCCGCCCACCGCGGTTACTCCGCCCGTGGAAAACACCCTGACATCTTCCCCCGCGACGTCTGCTCCCCACACATCCTTTACCCATCTTGTGGGATAGGCTTTGGCGTGTATAACGGAAACGCAATCGTCCAGTCCGCCGCAGACATTGCTGTCTGGGTAAATTTCAAAGGGCGGACAGACGGCAAGTTTCACATCGGACATCGCCGGATAATCCTTGCCGTTGTAACGGAAAGAGCAATTTCCGTTGTCCCAAACTATCTTGTAAAATGCCGTTCCGCACACTTCACTCCACATGGTGGCGCTTTGCACAGCCTCGTCCACGGACAACTTTTCCGTGGCGTAATCAAGAATCTTGGTGGAAAGTTTGGCGGAATTCACGTCCTTGTCTTCAGAGGAAAAGGGACGTACCACAGGGCGCGGACGCACCTGCGACAGACGCGCAACCCTTGTTTCGACGATGGGAGCAATGTGGTTGTACACCTGCTTTTCCTGCCAGAAAAAGTTCTTGTCCTGCTGCTCGATCTCGCCCCTTCCGCTTACCGTGCAATATTGGTTGCCCATTACGAAATTGATGTTCAGTTGCCATTGCAGTTCGTAGGGACGGCGTTGTTTTTGCCGTTCTTCGAAATCCTTTTTAACATCCGACACAATTTCGTCGCTGAACAACTGTCTGTCAGATGAGTTTTTCTTCATACTTCACCCGCCATTTGTCTGATAGTTGCGCTTTTGAGTTTCATTGCTTTTTTCACCGCGTTTTCCGGACTTTTGGGAACGGTTCTGTCGGCATATTCCTTGGCAAGTTTTTTCAGACATTCTTCGCAAATATAAAAATGTCCCATTCTGCCTTTCGCCGGCAATGTAAAATCTGCAATGTTCTTGCAATTTTTGACGTCACACGTCACTCTGAAAGTGTTTTCAGTTATCATCCTGTTTGTTCTCCTTATCTGTCTGCTGTTCCGAAGGCTGACTGCACATATTGAGCAAATTGAGCAGGCGCAATTTTTCCACTGCCAGTTGCTCGTCTGTCATCTGCGAAACATCCTGTTGATTTTTGTCCATTTCCAACAGCGCTTTTAAAGCGTTGATGTCGGATTGCACATGTTTGGTTGTGACTTTTCGCTTGGTCAAAGTGGGTTCACCGTCGCAGAAAGAGTATTCCTCCACCTTTTCCTTGACGGTGTACCCCTTGGCACGTTTAAAAAGCACCTTGTTCAGAAGTTGCCTGTAATCCATCTTACCCCCTGCCCGTCAGTTTGCGGTACAGTCTTTCTTTATCTTTTTGTACCCAGGACTTCTGCGGTTTGTCCTTATATGCAACGGGACGGGAAGATATATAGTAGCGGAGTTCGTCCATTGCATGGTCGTCTTTTTTGACGGGGGCGTCGTCGTTACCCCAAAAATACCCCTTGATCTCCCTGATCATGTTGACGCAGTTTTTGAAAATGTACAGTTTCGGTTTACCGTTAACGGGTTTCAAGTAACTCTTTACCCTGTTGATACCGCTGAACAAATCCTTGTTTACATGGGTGTTTACGGTAATTCCGTTGTCGCCGAAAAGTTCCGCAACACTTCTCATTCCGCTGAGAGTGCGTTGATTTGCAGCGCTGTCCATCAATGCGGAAAGTCTGCCGAAACGATCTTTTTTCCAGTTTAACTGACGGGAAATCTTCTTTATTTCTTCGGCATGATAGGCCACATCTCTGCCTGCCATGTAATGCTCCGCCACCACATATACCACACCGTCACCGTCTATTGCGTACCAGTGACAGGACAGGGGATTGTTTAATCCCGGGTCAATAGACATTGTGTCCTGCCACTGCTCCGGTACGTCGAAAGGTTCAATCACATGCACATCCGGATCGAATTCGCAGTAAACCAATCCAGATCCGCTGTGAAACCTGCCGTACCTGCGGCTCTCCAATCCCTCCTCGCTCATAGACGCGGTCATTGCGTCCACTTCATCTGCAGACAGGTAGGGATTGTCAGCCCATTCCATAAAAATGCTCCACACCTCGTCCGACTTGTTTTTGTTGAGATATATTTCGTCATATACCCACGTCAGACCTTTTAAAGGCGTCATAGTTCCGAAAATGTGTCCTCGTCTGTCCAGTACGCGCATCCGACATTCTTCGTATATGTCACGGGGAGGCTCTTCGTCAAACCACACAAAATCGAGGGACGTACCCTGAAATTTTTCCCTTCCCGCCTCACAACTTTTAAATGCTATTCTGCTTGTACCGCCAAAAACGTTTTTTATTACTATGTAGTCTATCACGCCGTTGGACGCGCTTTGTTTGCTGCCCGACAGCATGACTATTTCCTCTATCCAGTTTTTGTCAAGATAGTACAGTATTTTCTGTTGCGCTACGTCACGCTGTACCTGCTGGGACAGCGAAACCACCCAGCAACTTACGTTGTCTTTGTTTGGACGGTAAGGATGTATTCCCCTTGCAAGCCAGACTGTCTCCACCGCTCCGCATTCCGTCTTTCCGCTGCGGTTACCGCCGAATACCCATCGGTTACGTTTAAGACATTTGTGAAACGCCATCTGTTTCAGATGAACTTTCCCCTTGTTGTAACGTGCAAGCGGTTCCTGTCTGCGCCTCTTCTGTTCCTGTTCTATCTGTTTGATTCTAAAAATAATTTCCTTCATCGTGTTTCGGGAAACCCCACGCCGACATTTACATTTATTACGGTAAAACGCCACAAAACGTCAAAATCATCTGCCGTCCTCCCGTTATAATTGATTAATAAATTTCAATCGGGAAAACAAATATATCATGACTAAGTCGTTAAATTGCAAATTGCTAATATTTCTGCTGTTGATCTGCCTGACGGCGACGGTCGCCACGCCAACCGAAGTCTGCGCCGAGACGCCCCGATGGGTGCGCGTAGTTGAAGACGACGTGCCTCTTTACACCAACGCAAACGGAAACAAGGTGACTTTTATTCTGCAAAAATCCTACTACCTTACAGTTTCCGCCGAAGTAAACGGCTACTACCGTGTGGAACTGATGAGTAACTCAACTCTTTTTCCCACGATTGTGGGCTATGTTAAAATTTCCGACGTTGTCGAGTCGGAAGAAGCACCCGTTACTCCTTACTATCCCGAAAAAACAATTTACGTAAGCGCAGACAGCGCGACACTCAAACTGTCACCGCTGGAAAGTGCCGAAACGGTAATAACCGCGACTAACACACAATCCGTAAGTTACTACGGAAGTATCACATCGGAAAACAAGCAATGGTACTATGTTTACTACTGCGGAAGATTCGGTTACGCAGAGGCGGACTGTTTTACCGCCCCGAACATAACAATGCATCCCACTCCTTTGCCGGAAACGCCTTCCGTCGTACCTCCGGACACAGGCACGACGCCTCCCGACGAAACGCCTGCAGACAACACTGCGGAAGCGATACTGATAGTTTTTGTCGTCGTTCTTGCCGTCGGTCTGGTAGTTGCGGTGTTTACCCCCGCAAAAACCTCCAAACGTAACAAAAGTTGATCATGCCTCTTGCTGAATTTCTTTCAGCCATTCGCAACAGCCGAAATTTTCTTCGAACCACTGCTCGTCATATCCCTGCTGTCTCAGAAACTTGGCAAAACTGTTCAATGCCGAATCAAGCCTGCGGTAAAGAGTACGTCTGGAAATTCCCAGTTGCTTGCTCACCTCCGTTTTGTCGACGTCTCTTACGCAAGTAAGTATGAGCAACAGACGTTCTTCCTTGTGCAGTTTTTTTAATGTGTCGCGCACTGCCTCCTTGAACATAAGATATTTGTCGCGTCTCTGCGCAAGTTTTGCCAATTTTTCCGCTTGCTGTATCGTGCTCCTCTCAACACCGTACACACAGTGTGAACTGACGGCATACCTGACTATGGATGCTTCAATCAACCTGATCAGTTTGCCCATGCGTATGTACTGCTCCAATAAAATGCGTGGGTAATCCATTTACTCAACCTCCTTGCCACAAACGGCCTTCGTTATATTTACACGCTTATAATAACAAAGAATAGTTGACAACTGTATGTCAACTTGATGTTATTTGTGACAGATTTTTCGAACATATGTTCATATTTTTTATACGGCGTATTTTTCGACGGTATCGAAGATTCCCGCATCTTTGCTCGCGCTCGAAAAGCCTTTGTTTGCGTAATGCGCCGATTCGGTTTTTCCTTGCGTTTTTAAAAATAAAAACGGACTTTTGCAATATGGTAAAGAAAGGTAGTTTAAATTAACAAACGTTTAAAACACGGTAACGCATAATTCGACATTTTTCGCCGTTGCCATTTCACAAGCAATAAAATTTCTGAAATTTTAATTTTTAAATTCTCTGTTGATTCTTTTTTAAAACTGCTGTACAATTGAACAAAGCAACTTTTTTGTCTTCGACAACGTACAATACGAAATATGTCGATTTTATTTGTAAAATTGCAGATTATTTGATATAATATATATTATTACTGTTTAACGACGTATGTCGCCCTGTCTTAACGCGACTTTTCGTATGAGAAATAGGTGAAAAATGAAAAAATTTTTAATGCTCTTTTTAATATTGTCGGTAACGGCACTGTGCATTGTCCCCTACTCCGCCGCGGGCGAGGCGTCAAGCAACGTGCATCTTGTCAACCCGACATTTATACAGTCGGCAGACAACAAGTTGTTTATTGCCGACAACATTACCGACAGCGAAAGCGTTGTGCATGTATTCGACATAACATCAACGCCCGGATTGCTAACTTCGGTACAGTTCCAAGGAAACATTGAAAAGATACGTTTGTTTGACAACACTCTTTACGTGTTGCAGTCTGACGGTTACACCGAATGTACTGTCCAGCAGTCCCAGGTCACGACAGGTAAAAAGACTGCCGTCTACATAAAAGACATAGTCAAAGCGGAAGGTTCGCTGTACCTGTTGAAAGAGGACGCTCTTTACGATATATCCGGTGAAAAGCGCACAAACGAAAGTTGGGACACTTCATTCGACGCACTGTACGACGGAACTTACATCCGCTACACGTATACCGATGACGGCGTTTACAACATGAGCGGCGTCAAGCCCACAGGCATTTTCGACCCGAAGACGAAGCAACTTCCCTCCGACACTCTCGGAATTGCCGTAACTGACGCCCTGACTTACTTTACTTCTAACGGAATGTACACCGTTGACGGCGCAACGCTGTTCACCGTCACTGCGGACAAAATAGTGAGCGTTGCCACACAAGGCGCGGATGTGTTTGTGCTGTCAAACAACAACAAGGTTTACAAATACACGCTTACCGACGGCAAATATGTCAGGGACAGTGAATTTGTGGTAGGCAGCGACGTGGTAAATTACGAAGTGCCCGAATTGTCTTCGCTGACCGGATTTACGCTCGCGCGCTCGTTGGGATATCCCGCAAACATCGTCTACCGCACCGTCGGACAATATTCCGTTCCGCAACTGATAGACGACCTGAAAGACACGCAGTATATAATACTGCACTACCCCGACAGCGACACATGCGATTACTACTACGTATTTGTCAACAACAGTTTCGGCTGGATCAGAAAAAGCGGAGATACCCCGGAGACGGATTCAAAAATACAGGTGACAGACACAGTGCTTAATTCCGTTGCGCAGTTCAATGCAAAACTGATGTCGGCAAACACCTATGTTTACCATCTTCCCGTAGCGGAAGAACTTAAAAACAACGATTTCTTCGAAAAGCAGGTCATTACACAGCAGATAGACAATCCCACAGACGTCAAACTGTTGCAGAAGTTTACCACTACGGACGGAGTCGACTGGTACTTTGTGCAATATTCCATTGACGGTACTGCCGTAGCGGGATTCGTTCCCGTTGCCGGAGTGGGCAAAATCTACTCCACCGGACTTGCTGACGACATCGTTCTGGATCCGCAGTCACCAAGATCCAAAATAAACGCCACACTTTTCGAACAGGTAAGCGTATATCTGACGTCCGATCTGAACGAGCAGGAAAAGACGGTATTTCCCGGCACGGAAGTATTTGTGGAATTGTCTTCGGACACCGTGGTAAACATTCTCGACAAAGACAACGGAGCAACATACATTCAGGTGATTTACGAAGACGGATCGATGATTTACGGTTGGGTGGCAGACAAATACCTGATACCTATAAACAGTCTTACCACAAACGAAACGGCGGGACTTATACTGTTCGGAACAGCCGCAGTGTTGATTGCCGTATTTGCCGTAGCGTTCAGCAAACGCAAAAAGCACAACGACGAAAATGCCGAAGACACTCAGCAGTAATCTGATTTCAATATATTCAATATATTTACTGTAAAACAATAATAAAAATAAAAAGCAGGAACACTTTTGATATGCACCCCAAAAGTTGGACACTTTTGGAGGTGCATATTTTTATGTCAAGAGAAAAGAAATTTAACACAA
>CALVWF010000007.1 GCA_944364615.1 uncultured Clostridia bacterium | reverse complement strand
TACTCTGTGGTCTGACTTCCCGAAGTAACAATCTTTTCCTGCACTAAGGTAGATCCGTTGTAGGTGTAGTAGTGCGACGTCGAACCGCCGTAGTACGACTTTACCTTCGACACGCGTTGTCCGTCAACGGTGTAATGAAAAACTAATCAAATTTTATATTTATTTTACAGTGTTGCAATATTGTTGTCAATAGCGGATTTTGTTGCGTTGGGTTTAATTTGCAATGAAGCAATACATTCACGGCTTTGTATTGAGAAAATTTAGTATAACGTTACTTAAAAATTAGAGTTAAAAATCACTATTTCAGAGTGCTATGAAAGTATAATTAACCTTAATGATAGAAGGTGGGGCTATATAACCCCACCTTCTAATTATCGAATTTCATTCTTTTATTTAGTGCTTGGCATTACAAAAATCACTTACGGACAATTAACCCTTTAAATGCTTCTTCGAAGTCATCTAATGTTCCATTGACTAAAAGATCTTTTTGACATATGCAAGCAAACAGTTTTTTCGAACCGATATAAATATAGTATGAGTCTTCTGTTTCGACAACTCTGCCAATATTACACATTTCATGGCTTATAATTCGGTTGATTTTGGGCATTTCGATATACAATACGCCCCTTTCGGTGTCGAGTGCTATACATTCGGGAGTGCCGTTCTTCATCGAAGACCCCTTTTCCAAGAAGGGCGAGCAAGTGAATGTTACTCCTATTAGAACAAGCACGATTAGAAGAAACAACAAATACCAATTTTTTGTGTAAACGGACGCACCGACTACTATCGAGCCGAAAATCACAAACATGATAAGAGAAGTAATCGCACCTACAATGACGGATTGTTTTATCAGTAACAGTTTGTTTTTCTCTGAATATTCACCTTTAAATTCAATCATTTTATTTCTCCTAAATTTAGTTACTTGGATGTTTGGGAGTTTGTTGTGGCTTAGTAGGGGTATATCCTGGAGTTCCTCCTTCAATTAATGGCATATATAAACCAAGAAGTGGTCCAAGAGTTGCGGCAACAATATTATAAATAGCTATCCCAATATAAGCGACTTTAATTGCAGCCATACCGAAAACCGTAGCCACAGAAACTCCACTAATAGCAACAGGAATAGCTCCCGTTACAGCAATTATAAGCCCTCCGGCAGCCAGTCCTAATGCCGCACTTAACAGCATTCCACCCAAAATGCTTTTTACTAAATCTCTGCCTGTCTTACCGCTATCAACTGCATTATTATATGCTTTTAGTCCACCTATCACCATACCCGCAACAGTTGTAAGCGCAAGAGTAATAATTATAAATGTTGTTGCAGCCAACTTGCCACTTGGATCAACATACATCACCGGGTTGTTGAGGCAGTAGGCGTAGAGGTTGAGGCCGTGGATTGTTTCGGGATCAAGGTAGCTTACGTCGTCGGCGTTGATGAAACGTCCCGTTTCCGGGTCGTAGTAGCGTGATTGCAGGTAGTACAACTTCATGTCTTCGTCGAAGTAGTAGCCACGGTAACGGAATGGGTTGAGGATACCTGCATTACCTGTAGCAAAGACTATTGTGCAATTGCCGTAAGCGTCGTAGGCATATTCGGCTACTTTGGAAGTACCGTTGTATACGGCAATAATGTCTCCGAATATGTTCTTGCGGTAAGTATACAGTGTATTGTTGTAAACAAACCCTGTAGGACCTTCACTGTTGTAAAGGAATGTAAGGTACTCTGTGGTCTGACTTCCCGAAGTAACAATCTTTTCCTGCACTAAGGTAGATCCGTGACGTGGTTGTCTTTCAGATATTGTTAGTTATACAAATATTCTACAGTGTTGTAACTATGTTGTCAAGATTCGATTTATTGATTTATTTTTACAAACATAGGCTTCAAATGTGTAATAAGCATGTAAAAAGGCTGTCTTGTTTTTGAGTGACAGCCTTTTGCAACAGCTTTCGGTCTTTGTTTTATTTTTGTTCTTTCTGTGTGTTAGGAAAATAATATATTAATTTTTGTACAAATTTAGTTTATTGTGTCTACACAAAAAATTTGGCAAAAACAACTTTCTGTAGCAGGTTTTACTCAATCGGCAATTCGCAAATTGTCACCTTTTCAATGAAGTCAATGTAAAAGAGCATTGATTCTTTCTTCATACCTCCGTCAAACAATACAGCATTAAAGGGGCTGAAGTAAACATTTACTACCTCGAAAGAACTTTTTTGAAATTTTTTTTTCATATCACTATAATTATAATATTTCGTCCTTTTTCCGTATGATGTAACATTAACAACATATTCTTCCGAAAAGAAGGCCGGTGTGATTTGAAATTTCAATTGCAATGGTTTAGTTAAAGTTGTTTCGCGACAAGCTTCATTTAACAGATAAATGCCATTATTAAAATTTAACCTTAATTCGCAAAGACTTGTTTCAATTGAAGAGATTTCTGTATCATGAAATCCATATTGAAACAACTCTTCAAAAATGCGCATGTTATCATTTTTCATTCGTTAGTTCCCCCAAGACAATAATTTCTCCAAAATTTTCTTCCACAGTTTTTTCAATGCTTTTCTTGCTCCATGTGGCAATTTGTTTTGGCCGGGCAACGGTTTGCCATCTATGCCAATTCGAATGCCGTGTTTACCGGTTATGTTATCTCCATAAATGTGTACATGTGCGGGATCGTGATCGTTGTTATATATTTCTACCCTATATCCCCCGCTTTTGCCAATTATGGCTTGCATGACAGTAACTCCGGCAACAACAGCTATCCCTTGAGCAACTTGCGCCCCAGTGAAAGAGATTGTCACTCCTGAAACAAGAGCAAGGCTTCTTCCTCCTGAGACGGTTCCTAACGTCGGTAGCGAGAACGTAAATGTGGCGTTTAAAAATCCGCTTATCGCAGGGAAAAGATATCCAATAACCGCTCCAAGCAATCCGCCAATTGTGCCTGCAAAAAGATAATGATACCACTCAACACTTCCGTTAAACACTTGACCGTCGTCTGAGTAGTCAATATACAATGCTGCCCCTAGTCCGATTGCAACACCAATAATTAAACCAATAACTACAGAGCTAACCGCTATATGCCCACTTGGATCAACATACATCACCGGGTTGTTGAGGCAGTAAGCATAGAGGTTGAGGCCGTGGATTGTTTCGGGGGCAAGGTAACTTACGTCGTCGGCGTTGATGAAGCGTCCTGTTTCCGGGTCGTAGTAGCGTGATTGCAGGTAGTACAACTTCATGTCTTCGTCGAAGTAGTAGCCACGGTAACGGAAGGGGTTGAGAGTACCTATGTTACTGCCGGTAATTACTCTGCAATTGCCGTAAGCGTCGTAGGCATATTCGGCTACTTTGGAAGTACCGTTGTATACAGCAATAATGTCTCCGAATATGTTCTTGCGGTAAGTATACAGTGTATTGTTGTAAACAAACCCTGTAGGACCTTCACTGTTGTAAAGGAATGTAAGGTACTCTGTGGTCTGACTTCCCGAAGTAACAATCTTTTCCTGCACTAAGGTAGATCCGTTGTAGGTGTAGTAGTGCGATTTTGTTCCGTTGCCGTACGGTTCTACCTTGGACGCACGCAGTCCGTCAGCAGTATAGGTCATTGTAGACGGTTGCGAACCAAGAACTGTCTTGAAAGATTTAAGTAATCTGCCTTCCCAAGTCAAGGTGTTCCAACGGTAATTGGTGGGATTGCCTGCAGAGTCGTAGACACACTCGTAGCCGTTGTATGAGGTAAGCTGGTCTTTCCAGTCACTGCCGTAAGTATAGGTATACGTTTTGATAGGTGTACCGAGAGTAGTAGTGCTTGTAGTAAAAGCATATTCTTTACGTGACGTAATGTTTCCACCTACATCATACGCCCATGTTATTGTTTTGTCAAGATAGCGTTTAGTGCAGGACGTGAAACAAGGCGAACATGCCGTTGGACACATTCGCCTTGTGATCTACTTTGTCATTGCTTGTCGGGAGTTTCTTTAGATGGTTTTAACTTCAAATCTTCTAAAAGGTGTGGCGGTATAAATTGCGCTAACTTTTTCAATGTCCTTTTAGACATTGGCGTGGAAATCATCTTTGTGTTGTCACCGTTCCAATAATCAATATTTTTATTTTCAACTTTGGGCGGTTGTTTTAAATAGATTTCCAACACGCAAGGTCGAATAAAGATAAAGCCCCAAAATGGGTAATAATATAACCCCTCTATCTCATCCCACTCGATGTTGAAGACTTCCTCGCCCTTCATGATTCTTCTGATGCCTTTAGAACTGTAGATATCGTAAGTCTTGCACTTTAACCGAGCTATCGCCATTATTCCCACAATCAAGAGTATAAAAGCTAAACCTGATGCCGTGTAAATATACCAATTAGTAGAATCTGTTACAAGAAATGCTATAATAAAACCCCATCCAAACAGGCACAACAGCACCAACATGTATTGATCGAAGTAATCGTAGCACTTTATTTGAATTTCTTTATTTTCCATATTACCTCCATTTACACTATCATATCAAATATAATCCAAGGTAGTGTAAATATTGATTTATACAAACTTCTGCTAATAATACTACCTAAATTAGTTTTTAAGAATGCAAATGTTCCTTTTACGAAGCCGAAAGATTTTGCTATTATATTTCTATTTGTGGACATAAAGGGGTTTACCACATCCTTAAATGTATTTCCTGTTTTAAGTGATTCCCACATTCCTGCGCCTCCCATGACAGCGCCAATTCCAAAACTTACGAGTCCTTGAACGGCAGCAATTCCTCCATTGGCCAAGGCAGTGCTCCAATCCCAAGAGGCGTTTTCTTTAGTCCATACTTCTTGTGCGGCATATTTAAACACGCCGGCGGCAAAAGAGGCAATGCCTGAAAATGCAAGTCCACCTATTACATTTCCTGCCGTTGCAGCAAGAGCACCTGTTCCAAGAACTCCCCCAAACGTAGTTGCCGCACCCAATACTGCGCCCAAAAGTGCTCCGCCCAAAATGTGTAAAGCTAATTTTCCACCGGATTTCCCGTCGGCAATTCCGGAAATTGTGCTTGTTATGCTTCCAATAAGCCCACCTATAATTACACTTGCAACAAATATTCCCAAAAGTGAGTGTCCGCTAGGATCAACATACATTACCGGGTTGTTGAGGCAGTAAGCGTAGAGGTTGAGGCCGTGGATTGTTTCGGGGTCAAGGTAGCTTACGTCGTCGGCGTTGATGAAGCGTCCTGTTTCCGGGTCGTAGTAACGACTTTGCAGGTAGTACAACTTCATGTCTTCGTCGAAGTAGTAGCCACGGTAACGGAATGGGTTGAGGATACCTGCATTACCTGTAGCAAAGACTATTGTGCAGTTGCCGTAAGCGTCGTAAGCGTATTCAGCCACCTTGGTGTTTCCTTGGTAAATGGCAATGATGTCACCGAACAAGTTCTTTCTGTATGTGTACAGAGTGTTGTTGAGAACAAAACCGGTCAGACCTTCACCGTTGTACAGGAATGTAAGATACTCTGTGGTTTGACTTCCCGAAGTGACAATCTTTTCCTGCACTAAGGTAGATCCGTTGTAAGTGTAGTAGTGCGACGTCGAACCGCCGTAGTACGACTTTACCTTCGACACGCGTTGTCCGTCAACGGTGTAATTAAAAACTATAAGAGCTTACATTTATTTTACAGTGTTGTAACAATGTTGTCAAGATCTTGATTGCGAGTGGTGTGTGGATTTCACTGTTAAGCGTCGTCAGTGTACATGTTGTAAAATATGGTATCGATGTTGTTGTGTTGATTTGTCTACCGTGACAAAAGTGCGTCTCCCATTTATGGTTGGCGCACTTAGTTTGCTTATTGTTGTTTATTCCATTGTTATATCGGCAAATCAATCGTTTTTTAATGAATTAAGATGATTGATCAACTGATTTATGTCTTTTATGTAAAAACTGCAAGAGATTTTGTCGGTTTTGAATCTTACAATGTAAGTGTTCGATAAAGGAAAATATTTACTGTATGTATAAGAAAACCGAGACTCTAGATCTATAGTTGTTGTTGTGAACATGGTTTTCTTTACAATTGTAGTTTGTGTAATTGTAAGTAGGTAACAACTGGAATAAATTGCACCAAACAATAGATACAATGTAATTGCGCCCATCAAAACCGTCATGATGATGTCTTTGATAACAATGTTGTTTGACTTGCTAACAAAAAGAATTATAAAACGAATAACTGTTCCAGTTAATAATAGTATAAAGAACAGCGAGTAAAATTTCACGTTTTTTTTAAGATCTTCTTGGTAAATTATTTTTGTTTGCATATTTCCTCACTAAAATAATTGAACAAATGTTGCTAAAATATAGACAATTACTGCGGCTATCCTACTTCCCGGGGCTGGCGCTAATGCCAACGCAGTAGCAGTAGCGAACAAAATCGTTCCCCATCCTATGTTCACAGATAACTCATGAGAAGTGCCTCCAATCGTTACACTTGCTCCTATACTTATTCCCAATACGCTTATTTCGTTACTAACTGATATCCATGGATTCAGTTTGGTTTTTACGCCTATTCCCGTAATATTGTCTTTAAAGTAAATACTTCTTCCGATGAACCCAAAATCATAACCGATTCCTTTGCTGTTGCTTTCGTTATTGAAGTCATAAAAGGTAAATAAAGGTGAGTTGCTCGGTGATTGAACGGTTGCAGTATAGGTAATATCGAATAAAAATGCTCCTATCATTCCCCCGATCAGCTTTTGAGAACTACTGGTTGACATAACATGATCGAACATAAAATAATCATACCTTTTTTGTAAAAGTAGGATTATGCTATTAGGAACACATACGTTTCCTTGACTGTCAATATTCATTATCGGATTATTCAGGCAGTAAGCGTAGAGGTTGAGGCCGTGGATTGTTTCTGGGTCAAGGTAGCTTACGTCGTCGGCGTTGATGAAGCGTCCTGTTTCCGGGTCGTAGTAGCGTGATTGCAGGTAGTACAACTTCATGTCTTCGTCGAAGTAGTAGCCACGGTAACGGAAGGGGTTGAGAGTACCTATGTTACTGCCGGTAATTACTCTGCAATTGCCGTAAGCGTCGTAGGCATATTCGGCTACTTTGGAAGTACCGTTGTATACAGCAATAATGTCTCCGAATATGTTCTTGCGGTAAGTATACAGTGTATTGTTGTAAACAAACCCTGTAGGACCTTCACTGTTGTAAAGGAATGTAAGGTACTCTGTGGTCTGACTTCCCGAAGTAACAATCTTTTCCTGCACTAAGGTAGATCCGTTGTAGGTGTAGTAGTGCGACGTCGAACCGCCGTAGTACGACTTTACCTTCGACACGCGTTGTCCGTCAACGGTGTAATGAAAAACTAATCAAATTTTATATTTATTTTACAGTGTTGCAATATTGTTGTCAATAGCGGATTTTGTTGCGTTGGGTTTAATTTGCAATGAAGCAATACATTCACGGCTTTGTATTGAGAAAATTTAGTATAACGTTACTTAAAAATTAGAGTTAAAAATCACTATTTCAGAGTGCTATGAAAGTATAATTAACCTTAATGATAGAAGGTGGGGCTATATAACCCCACCTTCTAATTATCGAATTTCATTCTTTTATTTAGTGCTTGGCATTACAAAAATCACTTACGGACAATTAACCCTTTAAATGCTTCTTCGAAGTCATCTAATGTTCCATTGACTAAAAGATCTTTTTGACATATGCAAGCAAACAGTTTTTTCGAACCGATATAAATATAGTATGAGTCTTCTGTTTCGACAACTCTGCCAATATTACACATTTCATGGCTTATAATTCGGTTGATTTTGGGCATTTCGATATACAACACGCCTCTTTCGGTATTGAGTTCTATACATTTGGGGGTATTGTCGGATATTGTAGTTTTCTTGTCAAAAAAAGGAGAACATATTAATGTCATGCCTATAAGAGCAAGGACAATAAGCAATAGCAACAAATACCAATCTTTTGTATAAATAGCAATTCCTGTTATTATGGAACCAAATATGATAAATACAGCTAAAGATGCAAGTGTATATACGATTAAGACTTGTTTTATTAGTAACTTTTTGTTTTTTTCCGAATATTCACCTTTAAATTCAATCATTTTATTTCTCCTAAATTTAGTTGCCTGGATGTTTTGGAGTTTGTTGTGGCTTAGTAGGGGTATATCCTGGAGTTCCTCCTTCAATTAATGGCATATATAAACCAAGAAGTGGTCCAAGAGTTGCGGCAACAATATTATAAATAGCTATCCCAATATAAGCGACTTTAATTGCAGCCATACCGAAAACCGTAGCCACAGAAACTCCACTAATAGCAACAGGAATAGCTCCCGTTACAGCAATTATAAGCCCTCCGGCAGCCAGTCCTAATGCCGCACTTAACAGCATTCCACCCAAAATGCTTTTTACTAAATCTCTGCCTGTCTTACCGCTATCAACTGCATTATTATATGCTTTTAGTCCACCTATCACCATACCCGCAACAGTTGTAAGCGCAAGAGTAATAATTATAAATGTTGTTGCAGCCAACTTGCCACTTGGATCAACATACATCACCGGGTTGTTGAGGCAGTAGGCGTAGAGGTTGAGGCCGTGGATTGTTTCGGGATCAAGGTAGCTTACGTCGTCGGCGTTGATGAAACGTCCCGTTTCCGGGTCGTAGTAGCGTGATTGCAGGTAGTACAACTTCATGTCTTCGTCGAAGTAGTAGCCACGGTAACGGAAGGGGTTGAGAGTACCTATGTTACTGCCGGTAATTACTCTGCAATTGCCGTAAGCGTCGTAGGCATATTCGGCTACTTTGGAAGTACCGTTGTATACAGCAATAATGTCTCCGAATATGTTCTTGCGGTAAGTATACAGTGTATTGTTGTAAACAAACCCTGTAGGACCTTCACTGTTGTAAAGGAATGTAAGGTACTCTGTGGTCTGACTTCCCGAAGTAACAATCTTTTCCTGCACTAAGGTAGATCCGTTGTAGGTGTAGTAGTGCGACGTCGAACCGCCGTAGTACGACTTTATCTTCGACACGCGTTGTCCGTCAACGGTGTATTAAAGAACTATTGAATTTAATATTTATTTTACAATTAAGTAATAATATTGTCAATAGTGGAATATTTAATCAGTATCATACTACAAAAATTCAGTAATATAATAAAATTTATTATACAGAAAAAAAGTGCGAAATTGGTAAATACCAATTCCGCACAAATCAATTAAGCTGTTTCATAATCAATAAGAGGGTGTTTATTTTTGCTTTTTAATAAGTAGATTTTCAAATAACATTTCAAAGTCTTTTAATGTGTTGTTGGTGTTTAAATCCTTTTGACATAATGTATAGCGATATTTGCTATAACGGAAACGAATAACGTAATAGTCAGCATAAACGTATACTTTACGTACACTAGTAATGTTTGCTGTGAAGTTAAGATTACCGTTTCCATATTCAACGCGTATATTATTGTTGTCTATTTCAATTCGACTTGGATATCTGGGGGTAAACATCGCAGCCATTGCTATTATTGTGTTCAAAATCAGGCCAACACAAAAGGCAATAAAAGCCCACATATTAGGGACTGTATCAAAACACAGTAGTACAATACCACAGGTAAATGTAGTGACTAAAATAATAACAATGATTTTAGTTATAGATAATGCATAATATTTATCCAGTCGTTCTATACTTTTAGTGTTCAACATCCCATCAAATATTATATAGTTGTCCAAAGCCAATTCGTTGTGTTGTTTGTTTTTCATCCTATTCTCCCAATTAAAGCACACTAACGTTAGATATTCCACAAATCAGGTTTGTGAGTATATCTCTTCTCAATGGGACAGTTATGTAAAATTTTTGCAATATTCTGTAGCTTTTTCTTAGAATATTCCAGTTTTATATATTCTCCGCTGTTGAACGATACGCCTTTCCCAAAATGCCCAGTGTTATCTACCAACGCAATTGCTCCACCGATACCATTTACAACAACTATTTTTGTGATGTCTTGCAGTTTTCGTTCTATAAGTACGCAATCACCTTTCTTGTTTTGTATACGTATAGTATCGTTAACTATGGCTAAAAAACGGAAACTTTCTCTACGACCGATATAGACGGAAGTATATGTAATGTAGATCATTGACAAAGCAATTAATATAGCTATTGAAGTTTTCGCATAAATAGATGTTGTATTGGCTAAATTCATGTCCAATATTAAAATTCCAAATGCCGAAACAGAAAGGAACAGAAATAGAATGTTCATTGTTACTGTGGCAAACAGTGAATTATCAATGCGACACAAATATTCAGTTTTTTTATTAAGGGTTTGTTTCATTGTTTCTCCTCTTAGGCTTATATCCGCCTTGTTTAAAGAAATCTATAAGAAATCCTATCATGCCTGTAAGGGCGCTATATATATAACCACCTATTAAAGTAGTAGCAACATTTATTTCGGTTATAACCCCTAAGACTATATTAACGCTATTTAATAACCCCCATACTGTCCCAGATAAGATTATCTTTCCAAAGTCTATTGAATTGCCGTTTGTGGCAGATTGAGCAATATATTCAGAAAAACCTCCAATTAAGGCACTGGTCAGAAAATTGTACATAAATCCTTTAAAAGAAGTTATCGAAAGCTTACTTATGCTGTAGGCAAAAGTTGAAGCAAGGTTACCCAAGGCTATAGATGTTAAAACACTAATTCCAATGCTTTCACCAACATCTTGCCCTGTTATTTGTGCCATTGAGTATCCGTACAAGGCGCCTATTGCTGCGCTGGCTACAGTGGAAGCAATTGCAAAACCTACTCCCATTGTTGCAATTGCAAATACAGTTGAAGCCACAGCAACAATGCCTAGAATTAACCATTGCCACCACTGAACCTCATGTCCTGTGGGGTCAATAAACATTACCGGGTTGTTGAGGCAGTAAGCGTAGAGATTGAGACCGTGAATTGTTTCGGGGTCAAGATAGCTTACGTCGTCGGCGTTGATGAAGCGTCCTGTTTCCGGGTCGTAGTATCTGGATTGCAGGTAGTACAACTTCATGTCTTCGTCGAAGTAGTAGCCACGGTAACGGAAGGGGTTGAGAGTACCTATGTTACTGCCGGTAATTACTCTGCAATTGCCGTAAGCGTCGTAGGCATATTCGGCTACTTTGGAAGTACCGTTGTATACAGCAATAATGTCTCCGAATATGTTCTTGCGGTAAGTATACAGTGTATTGTTGTAAACAAACCCTGTAGGACCTTCACTGTTGTAAAGGAATGTAAGGTACTCTGTGGTCTGACTTCCCGAAGTAACAATCTTTTCCTGCACTAAGGTAGATCCGTTGTAGGTGTAGTAGTGCGACGTCGAACCGCCGTAGTACGACTTTACCTTCGACACGCGTTGTCCGTCAACGGTGTAATTCATTGTAAAGGTAAAGGGACTGTAAGTAAACGTCTTGAGCAATCTGCCTTCCCAAGTGAGAGCGTTGCCTTTGTAAGTGGTAGGATTACCTGCAAGGTCGTATACGCATGTTTTGCCGTCGAAAGAAGTAAGCTGGTCTTTCCAGTCACTGCCGTAAGCATAGGTATACGTTTTGATAGGTGTACCGAGAGTAGTAGTGCTTGTAGTAAAAGCATATTCTTTACGTGACGTAATGTTTCCACCTACATCATACTCCCATGTTATTGTCTTGTCAAGATAGTAATTGTTTTCCCTTGTAAGGCGGTTAAACTTGTCGTAGGTGTAAGTGTTGTAGCCGTATGTTGTAATATTGCCGTTGGCGTCGTAAGTCAAGCTGAGAGACTCGGTTTCGACAGCGGAATTGTTGCGAAGCTCCTTGGTTGTTACAAGGGACGGATAGTAAGTAGTGCCTACCGTTTCGGTTTTGTATCCGATAGAGTTTAATGACCAAGGTTCGATAGTGCCGCCGCCACCGCCTCCCGGCCCGGGAATCAGAGTTCTTGTCTGTCTTGGTACGTACGCAATGTCTCTTGAGTAGCCGTTGCCGTTTACGGTGACCTTTGCCGATTGCATACGCTTTAAACTGTCTGTAGTGTAGTCGGTCTGAACGGTTGCCAAAGAAGTGTTTGCGGACTTTACTTCCGTAATTTGCTGTGTTACCGAATCGGACGCAAAACTTTCGTAAGTGCATGAGTTGAGCAAATTTATATTGCTTTCACATTCTACATTAGTATTCAAATTACGTCCGTAAACGTCTTTTTGCGTAATTTCCACCGAGCAGTCGGACAGTGCTTGCGACGTGTTTATCGTAAGTGTAAAGACGTTGTCCGTCAGGCTTACCGTTACGGGTTTAACATGGCGTTCGGTTTTTTCAAGCGTCTTGAAGTCATTGTAAATGTAGTCGGTCACAACCGCTTCCGTCTGCGAAGTAAGCATTATAGCTCTGCGCAGCAAAGCGTCCGACGTGCGTATTAATTGCGGGTCTTTGGGATTGGTAATCTGAGTATCCGCAGGCAGGATGTCGGTGCTGTAAATATAAAACGCAAGCAGTTTGTGAACATCCGTAGTGTCCCGAACTTCAATCAGTCTGCCGTAGTTGTCGTAACAGTATTTTACCTTGTGACCGTTGCCGAAGGTTACAATACGACTTGCATTCTGCGGATCGTCGACGTTTGATTGACTTTCGAAATTGAACACCGTTTCATCTTCCGTTGATTTTACAGACACTGATTTGACATCGTTTCTTTCGTCGTAGGCGAATCTGAACGTCGTGCCGTTTGCCGTAAGACTGTCCACAAAGTCCCCGTTGTATGCAAGACCGTTGGTTGCGGTGTAGTAAGGCAAAGAAAGCGTTGCGGAAACGCTTTGCAGTTTTTCCTGATCCGCCGTATAGGTGTAATTTGTCGTCTGGTTTATCGGCGTTTTGACCGAGGTCAGCAGATTTTGGTCATTGTAGGTATAGGAAGTTTGGTAAACTTCCCATGTGCGATAGTCTGTTTCGGTAGCAATGTCATGGTTTGCGTTGTATGTAAACGATTGCTTTACGTTAAGACTTGTGTTGGACGCAGGGTTTGTCGTTACTGAAATTACATTTCCGTAGCTGTCGTAAGAATAAGTCGTTTCAATGCCGTTTATGTCCGTTGACTTGCATACACGGAAATACTGATCGTACTCTTCCGCCGATTCTGCCACAGGTACGGCAGAAGAAGAATCCGGAGCAATACCGTTGATTACGCTTTTTACTTTAAACAGATTGCCTGAATCTGTCGTCGGCTGGTCAATATAAGTAAACGTTGTTCTGTTTGACGACGATTGCACGGTAGCAAATTTAACGTTGGACAAGGAGTAGGAGTGTGACGGAAAAGCCAGAGACGTATACCCTACGCTTGTAAACATTCCTTTACCGTCGTTGTACCAAACATTGTATGAATCGGGGTTTTTCGACATGCTCATTTGCGTCAGCAGGTGATCCCTGAAAGTAAACGCAACGTTTGTAACTCCGTTTTCTTCATCGCAGTACAATGTGCATTTCTGCATCTCGTACCAGGTTGCGCTACCGTTTGAGTTGTGTTCGGTGTGCGTTTCCATTCCGTTTAAACTTTTGTTTACACAGTATCGGGAAATAGCCGAAGAAAGTGGCGTAATTTTAAGGTTTTTAAATCTTACGTTGCCGGTAGTATTGGTGACGCTGATTTTTGCCTGTAATTTAACGGAAGTAGGGTTGATGTTTACTATCGTGGCGCGGAACTGACACGTATTCTGATTGGGATCAAAATGCAATGTGCCCTCTTCTTCATCCGCACACAAAAGCGTTGCCGATACGGCAGTAGGGTTTGAACCTTCCCCCCATTCATCGTTGTCGATTACTGCTTCGGCGGAAAATACATAGTCGTTTGTCGGTTTGCCCGTTAAATCCACGTATTGGTAAATACTTGAATATTCGGAGTAATTTGCCGAAGGCGAAAGAGTGTACTCCGACGCGGGCATACTGTTTTTGTTAAATTCGAAACTGTGTATCGGCTTGAGGTCGGTGGTTATTGTCTGACTGACAAAGTCGTCTTTGTATACAAACGCTTTACCTTTCACAAGGGCCGCCACCGGTCCATCGGACATGCTTACGACTTCTCCGTTGGCGTCAAATTCATATCCCGCGGTATTGGTGGACATAGCGATGTTTGTCGAATAGGGTACGGTGTCAACATAACTGTGCATATACTTATACGACAGGAAACGCGATTGAACGGGTGCACTTATTCCGTTTTTATATACCTGATCGTAAACGGAAGATATTTTTTCGCTTTGGTTGTAGTTGAATGTTGTCGTTTGCTGTGTTGCAGAGTCGTACACGCTATAAAGTTTATCTGAAAGATTGTACTCGAATGTGTAAGTTTCGGAGGAACGAGCGTATTTAATCTCGGTTATTCTTCCGTCGGCATCAAGCGTTATTTGTGCAAGCGTTTCTTTGTCCGAATCGTCAGACGCTCCTTTGTAAACTATTATTTGACCGCTCAGATACTGCAGACTGTAAGTATATCCCCTGCCGTCCGTCACGGTGGAAAGTCTGCCTTCGGCGTCGTAGGTAATGTCGTTGCTTTTTACGGCACTGCCTTGTTGTACGCTTATCTTTTCCAATCGTTTGTTCTGATCGAATTTTAAGGTTGTTGTCTTACCGTCGGATATTTCGTATTGAGAATTTAGCGTGGTAAGATAACTGCCGTTTACCGCACTTACGTCATTGTAAGTGTAATCGGAGTTTTGCGCTTTTTTAAACGTGTGGTATTTGTGCGTTCCGTCAAGATAAACGTAATCGCTGCCTATACTTCTCAATGTCTGAGCGTAATTGAACGTCCATCCTTTCATAACGCCCGTTGTTCCGTTGGGAGCATTGTTGTCTCGGTCGCTTGCGTTGTATGTGACGGAAAGGTTGAAGGGCAAGCAGTTGCCGTTAGCCGCAAAAACGCTTTGCGAATAAAACAATTTGCCGTTGCGTACGTTTATGGTATATTTGCCTTTCGAGCCTACGCTGTTTTCGATTACAGGAACGTTTGGAATAAAATCGTCGTCTGCGAGGTAGGTTAAATTTATTTCCGGAGCATTTGCGCTTAAATGGTTTTCCACAAGACAAGCGGACGTCGAGTTCTCCGCAGGTACAAGCGCAAGATATATCGGCAATCCATTGTTTACGTCGTCTTCGACAATGTTGCTTAAATTTGCCGTAAGATACGACGCTCCGCCCGAAGTGATTTCTTTTACCGCAACGTGTGAAGAGTGGTAGTATACCGTATTGTTTGCCGTTGCGTAGTAAAGTGCCATTCCCGTTGCCGTGCCGCCAGATTTGCGTATTTTAACAGCGCTTTCGTAACGGTTTTTAAATCCATGACGCGTGTAGCCGTGATTTTTACAAAAACGGGTTGTTCGGCAGTGCACAGTAACGATGTTTCCGTGTCTTGCGAGGACGCCGTTGTCTTGTACATTTGTATTTCGAATGTTACGGGCATTATGTCGTCATTCGAACTTCCGCCGCCACCGTCTAATCCTGCTAATGCCTCATTAAAGTTATTCATCTTTTTCCTCCTTTTCCGATTGGTTCTGATTTTGTTGAAATATTTGTTTGATTATCTGATTTGCGCCGGTTGCGGACGCGCCGCTGACAACGCCGATGCCTATTGCCACCCATATATTGGGAGCGTCAAGTATAACTTCGGGATTTGTCAGAAAAATAATTGTTCCCAGTATTCCACCCATTACAGATGTTACGACGGGAATGAATTTGTAGGCATCCGTGCGATTGCGAAATATTGCCTTGTATATTTCACCGCACAGATAACAGCAAATTACAATTATCGGTACTGCAGTAAAGTTCATTTTGTTACCTCCTGTAAAATATTTGATTTGTCCGTTGCACACGGTAAACGGCAGAGACTAAATCACAAAAACAAATGTACTTCGGCATAGGCCAGAACCCGGCGTCAGAAATTGTAAAACGGCGGGTTTTGTATTTGGCGACGTAACGGACGACAAGCAATCGGCACCCCGAAAAATACCGCGTATCGTGTGATTTGCAAAACGCATACGATGTGCAACCTCAAGGTGATTGTATCACCGTTAATCGCAAATCGTTCCCGACTGTGCCAAAACGATTTTTAAAGACGGTAACAACAGCCTTCACGGCGGATCGGCACTAGTCGTTTCGTCGTGAGGCAGGCAGTTGAATAATGTAAAAAAAATAAAAATTCGGTATTGACAAAGCCTTTTCTCTTTGCTATACTTGACTTAGGTTAACGATAAACTAAATTGCAAAAACAACTTTTTCAGAGCAAAAAAGGTTAAAAAGGAGGAAATCCGTGGGAAAAAGGTGCACTTTGAAGGATATAGCGCAGGTGGCAAATCTGACTGTCAATTCAATTTCCAAAGTGTTCAGGGATGACAAGAGCATCTCTCAGAGCACGAAAGAAAGGGTGCGTTTGCTGGCAGAGCAGATGGGATACGTTCCCAATTACTCGGCGTCGTCTTTGCGTACGGGCAAAACAAACGTTGTGGGCGTATTGTACGGAAACATACTCAACCCCTATTTTTCTGTAATGTGTTCGTTGATCAACGAATCGTTGAGACAAATGGGATATTCGTCGATGTTTTTCGTAGAACCGAGCGTCAGTTGCATGATGGAAACGGACGTTGCCCGTAAAATGCTTGCGCACAATGTTGATGCGGTGCTGACGTTCATGCAGCCCACAGACGAAGTGTGCGAAATGTTGCAAAAACACAAAAAACCACTGATTTTGATAGGACGTAGTTGTGAAAATCCGTATGTGGACTGTATATTTTCCGACGATTACAAGGGCGGATATTTAATGGGAAACTATTTTGCTCGGCGCGGTTATACCGACATAATGATGTACAGCGTAAATCTTCAGTGCGCCGAACAGCGTTATTCCGGAATGAAACAGGCGTTAAACGAGCACGGTATCAAGTTCGACCGCGACAACGTCGTAATGTGTACGAACGAAAATTGCGGCGATTTAACAGCGCGTCTGGTGCAGTCGGACAGAATTCCCGACGCTATATTCTGTTTCAACGACATAATGGCTTTGGAAACGCGCGCTTACATATGTTCTTCCGCCGACGAGCGCGTCCGCAAAACGGAAGTGACGGGTTACGACAACATACATTCGCATTTCAAGGTATTTGAAAGCATTGTCACAATAGATACCGACAAGAAACTGATGGCGGACACAGCCATTGAAATATTAAAAAACCGATTGGAGTCCAATGCCGGTCGACAATACGTTAAAGTGGACGTTCAATTGGAAACAGGAGGGGCAAAATGAAAACCTTTGTAACAAGAATAGTGCCTGTGATACTGGTGCTTACAATGTTGTTCGGACTGACGGCATGTACTCCGCAACAACCTACTCCCGCAGAAAAGCCGCAACTTACCGTCAGCCAGAGTCCGTTGCGTTGCGAACTGGGACAGAGCGTGACATTGCCGTCGGCAACTGCCACAGACAGCACAGACGGCGACATTTCCGACAGTATAACCGTCCAAGTGTTCAAAGACAACGACGAAAAGTTTTCCGGCAAAGGAAACGTGACTAATACGTTTACTCCCGACAGCGTCGGAGCGTACGTCGCACGTTACCGTGCGGTAAACAGCGCAGACGTTTATTCCGACACAAAGGAAATAAACATCACGGTAGAGCAACGCGAACCGTTGCCCGAACCTAAATCGCCCGTAATTTGTAAACACCAACGACGTGCCCGTCACAATGCTTGACGCATTTGACCTGTCTTTTGACTACGAGGTGCCGGGAATGAGTTTGCTTGACCTTATGTACGGGCAAGCGTCTCCGCGCGAATATATGGTGTGTACCACAAACGGACACTTTTCCGACACTCGTGCGCGAACGGTGTATTTCGGTGATTACAAATATACTTATTACGCCAACGATATAGACGAATTGTACAATCTCAAAGAAGATCCTTTCGAAATGAACAATCTGATATTCGAAAAGGACAAACAGGGTATTATCGGTTTAATGAAAACCATGCTGTACAATTGGCAGATTGAACAGCGTGACAATATTCCTCTTATAAATGTTTGACATAAGGAGGGAGGGGAAACCTTCCCTCCTTATGTGCAGGGAGAGCAAATGAAAAACGTCGTTCTTATAATGCAGGATCATCAGTTGTTTTACCGCCACAATGCGGTAAAACGTCCCAATTACGACAAATTTGCGGCTAAAAGCACAAACTTTGTCAATGCGCGTACTGTTACTCCGCTGTGTTGTCCCGCGCGAAGAAGTGTTTTGAACGGACTGTATGCGCATCAGCACGGGCTTTACAACAACGGAGTCTGTTCGTCTTTTACCGAGAAAACCTATCTGGACATTTTGCGGGACAACGGTTACGACAATTACTATTTCGGCAAATGGCACGCAGGCGAAAAGGAAAGTTCCTTTTTCGGGTGCAAGGGATTTACTCCCGAAGGATACAGCAGTCCGTATAAGTACGAAAATTACGGTAAATATCTTAAAAAGCACGGACTTACGGAAGATCCCGTCGCGCACGTGGAAATAGGTTTGTCGGATACCGACAGGTTTTACAGCGGTGCGGACGTCCCGATAAGACAGATAGACAATCTCTTTACGCTCAGTTTCGGACAACTTATGGCGGAAGATGACGCACACGAATGTTTTTATCTTGCCAATTGCGCCTGTGAACAGTTGGAAAAGTTAAAGGACGGTAAACGCCCGTTCACTTTGCGAGTGGATTTCTGGGGACCGCATCAGCCCTATTTCCCGACGCAAAGATTTCTGGATATGTATGACGAAAAGGACATCGAACTTTATCCGAGCATATCTGACGATTTGAAAGACAAGCCCGAGGTTTACCGTAAGGAAAACGCACTCGGTCTGAATATGGGCGGAAATATAATTTTGCCGACGGCATTTGACGAAAACAAATGGAAAAAGATGCTCAGATACGCCTATGCTCAAAATACTCTTGCGGATTACGCCGCGGGACGCATAGTGGACAAGGTGTTCAGCCTCGGCATGGACAAGGACACCGTTATAATATGGTCCGCCGACCACGGAGATGCGCTGTGTTCGCACGGGGGACATGTCGACAAGGATGCGTATATGAGCGCGGAAGTACTGCACGTTCCTCTTGCGGTGTACAGTCCCGATGTCAAAGGTGGTGTGCGCGACGCACGTCCCGCTTCCAATCTGGACATTCCGGCGACCATATTGCAAAGCGCGGGTCTGAAATTCGAAGACGACCGCCCCTCTGAAAGTTTGCTGTCGCCTTCACGCAGAAAATATTTTGTTTCCGTAACTCACGGACACTTTACGAAACACGTCGCTTTGTCCGTGGAAAAGGACGGATTCAAGTACGTAAAAAACTTTGGCGACATCTCCGAACTGTACGACGTCAATGCCGACAAGTACGAGATGACAAACCTCGCTTTGTTGCCAGAATACAGTGACGTGACGGCAAAATTTGAACGGTTACTTGCCGATTGGATGGAAAAATATCACTTTGTACCTTATATGTAAACCGTTGACTTCCGACCGTTTATGTGTTAATTTTGCATCGTAATAAAGGAGGGAAATAATGCCGCCTATCACCTTACTTATAAAACCTGCCTCGGGAGCATGCAATATGCGTTGCAAATACTGCTTCTATTCGGACGTCATGGAAAATCGTTCGGTGGCGAATTTCGGCATGCTCGGCGACGACCTGCATGAACAGATGGTGAAAAAGGCTCTCGGGGAAGCAAGCGGAAGCGTTACTTTCGCCTTTCAGGGGGGCGAACCGACATTGCGCGGACTGGATTTTTTCCGCAGACACATCGAACTTGTGGACAAATACAATGTACGCGCATTGAAGGTGTACAACACAATCCAGACCAACGGTTATATAGTTGACGAGAAGTGGGCGGAGTTTTTCCGACAAAACAATTTTCTTGTAGGACTGTCGATGGACGGTACCCGTTCCATACACGACAGATTCCGTCTCGACAGCAACAAAAAAGGCACTTATGACAAGGTTTTGCGCTGCGCGAGATTGCTGGATAAATTCGAAGTCGAATACAACATTCTGTGCGTGGTAAACAATGTAGTTGCCAAAAACGGCGCAAAAGTACTCAACACTTTAATAGCAAACGGTTTCAGATATATTCAGTTTATCCCCTGTCTCGACAAATTTAACAACGATGTAAAACAGGACTTTTCGCTGGACCCGAAAGCGTACGAAAAATTTTTAAAAACCACGTTCGACATTTATTACAGATTTTTTGTCAACAGGAGATTGCTCAGTATCAGGAATTTCGACAATTATGTCGCTATGCTCGCCGGAATGGCTCCTGAAAGTTGCGGTATGAGCGGTATATGCAACTGCTACTTTGTGGTGGAAGGAGACGGCAGCGTTTATCCGTGCGATTTCTATGTAGTGGATAGGTACAGGCTGGGAAACGTTGCCACTCACGGTTTCCGACAGATGTTGCATTGCGACAACGCCAAAAAGTTTGTCAGTCAGTCCTTGAAGGTGGACGATAAGTGCCGTAAATGTCAGTGGTACTTTATTTGCAGGGGAGGCTGTCGTCGCAACAGGCAGACGGATCTTGACGGTGTGTTGCATCTGAACGAGTATTGCATTGCGTTTGAGGGTTTTTTCCCTTACGCGTTTTCAAGACTTAAGGAAATGGCTCAATTTGTGCTTAACAACAACCGCTGACGGCAAGCAGACCTAAAGTACAACTGACGGATCCTGCCGACTTGACGACAATAAAAAGTTTGCGGTATTTTTACGGCAACCGAGCGTCGCTTGCAATCAGTAAATTTATAAATTTAAACGAAACAGCGTCGCATTTGAATTTGCTCATTTAAAAACGCCCTTTGCTTATAGGCAAGGGCGTTTTTGATTAGTGCGTACAGTTTGAGTAAGGCTTTCATTTACCGTGGATAGGACTTTCCCCGTCGGACGCTTGCCAAAGGAATTATTGTATAGAAAACGCAAAGAAAAGGTAATAAATTTATACATTGTGTAAAGTTTGCGTAATGTCTTTGAGCCTTTGTCTGCGATATGTTGATGTAATGCGGAAGTATATAAAATACGTTTATATTACACTGCTTGTCGACTTATAATTCTTTACCATTTCTTTACGTAACATTTACACAAACGAGAATTGAATAAGCCCCCTTATTAAAGTAAAATGTATATGTACAAAACTGTCTTTTTGAGAGGGCGAAAAAAGTCGGAAAAAGTCGTATTTTTATTGTTTGTCCGCTCTTAAAAAGCAATGTCGTCAACAGGTAAAAATATCCGCATTGCGCATGGCGCAATAAAGATATAAGCAACAACTATAAAACTATTTTTCCAAGGAGAAAAAATATGAAAACCATTGTAATTGGAGTAATTGGAGCGGATGTACATGCGGTCGGTAACAAGATTATCGAGTATGTATTGAAGAACGAAGGCTACAACGTAGTCAACGTAGGCGTTCTTTCCTCTCAGGAAGACTTTATCAACGCCGCTATTGAAACAAATGCGGATCTGATATTGGTATCTTCTCTGTACGGACAGGGCGAAATCGACTGCAGGGGTATGCGCGACAAGTGTATCGAAGCGGGCATAGGGGACATTCCGATGTTTGTCGGCGGCAACATTGTCGTAGGCAAGCAGAACTTCGACGAAGTAAGAGAACGTTTCTACAAAATGGGCTTCAATAAGGTGTACGCCCCCGGCACACCCATTGAAAAGACGTTGCCCGATATAAAGGAAGTACTGGGAGAGTAACAAAATGAGTCGGTATCTGATGATTGACTTCGGTTCGACGTTCACCAAACTTACTGCCGTTGACACCGAACTGGAAGATATAATCGGCACGGCAAGTCACTTTACGACGGTGGCGACGGACATTACGATAGGCTACGAAAACGCCTTGAAGAAACTGTTTGAAAAAACAGGCGAAATCAAGTTCGACAAGATTATAGCCTGTTCTTCCGCCGCGGGCGGTCTTAAAATGGCAGCCATAGGTCTTGTGGACGAACTGACGGTGGAAGCAGCCAAGCGCGTGTGTCTCGGAGCGGGAGCGAAGGTCGATCTGGCATTTTCGCATCACCTGACAAAGAAGAATATACAGCAAATATTAGACAAAAAGATAGACATCATTCTGTTGTCCGGCGGCACGGACGGAGGCAATTCCGAATGTGTGCTGTACAACGAAAAAATGCTTGCGGACAATCACATAGACATACCCGTAATTTATGCCGGAAACAAGGATTGTCAGGACGAAATAATGGAAATTGCGCAGGACGGCGGACTTAACGAGTACGTCTGCGAAAACGTAATGCCCAAACTCAACGTTCTGAACATTCCCAGCGCGAGAGAAAAGATTCGCGAGATATTCCTCAAAAACATCATCGAAGCCAAGGGCATCAAGAAGATCGAACGGGAAATAGACGAAGTCATCTTCCCCACTCCCGAAGCGGTGCTCAAAGCGTCGGAACTGCTGTCGAAGGGCTATATGCACGAAAGCGGTCTGGGCGAACTGGTGCTGGTGGATATCGGCGGCGCGACTACCGATATGTATTCGCTGTGTTCCGCATCGGCAAAGCGTAGCGACGTCATCATTAAAGGACTGGAAGAACCCTACGCGAAACGTACCGTTGAAGGCGACCTGGGTATGAGATATTCGGCACTCGGTGTGTTGAACGCTCTTACAAAGGAAGAGATTCGTACAATAAACCTTGACGAAAACGTCGACATGGAAAAGGAACTCACCTACCGTCACGAGCATGTGGACAACATCCCCACCGACGAACACGAACTGCACATAGACAGAATCATCGGACAGATATGCGTTGACAAGGCAATGGAACGGCACGTGGGCAAGATGGAAGAACTGTATACGCCGATGGGTATGGTGTACAACCAATACGGCAAGGACCTTAGCAAGATACGTTACGTAATAGGCACGGGCGGAGTGCTGGTGCGCAATGCCGATCCTTATCAGATACTTAAAAAAGTAGAATACACTCCTAAAAGGCCGCTGGAATTGCGTCCCGACTGTCCCGAATATCTGCTGGATGCCGATTACATACTGGCGGCTATGGGGCTGTTGAGCGTTATCGATCCTTTGCTGGCTTTAAGGATAATGAAGAAACATTTAAAACCGATTGAAAAAACTACAAAATAATTAAAGGGTGGCAAAAATGGTTAAAAACAAAAAACTGACAGAAAAAGAGTTTCTTGAAGAAAGAAAGTCGGTGCTTGCAAGTTGGAAGACAGGCAGCGATCATCAACTCGATCTTGACGAAGCGGTAAAATACCTCAAGAGTATTCCCGACGAAAAGAACTTTGCCGTAAAAATGGCAAAGGCCAAGGAACAGGGCTCGCGTACACTTGTACAACCCCGTGCAGGCGTACCGGTGATTTCCAAGCACATCGAACTGTTGCAGTATCTTGAAAAGAGCGGTGCGGATTTTCTTCCTTCCACAATAGACAGTTATACCCGTCAGAACCGTTATCAGGAAGCGGAAAAGGGTATTGAAGAAAGCGAAAAAATCGGCAGAGCGTTGCTCAACGGTTTCCCTGCCGTAAACCACGGCGTTACCGGATGTAAACAGGTTCAGGAATCCGTCAACGTACCTTTGCAGGCACGTCACGGCACTCCCGATTCGAGATTGCTTGCCGAAGTAGTGCATGCGGCAGGCTGGACGTCCAACGAAGGCGGCGCAATTTCCTACAACGTGCCCTATGCCAAGAGCGTTTCCATTGAAGACTCTATCAAGTACTGGCAGTACTGCGACCGTCTTGTGGGCTATTACGAAGAGCACGGCGTACACATCAACCGCGAACCGTTCGGACCTCTGACCGGAACGCTTGTACCTCCTTCGATTTCCAACACCATCGGTATCATAGAGGCTTTGCTTGCGGCTGAACAGGGCGTCAAGAACATTACGGTCGGTTACGGTATGAGCGGAAACGTCATTCAGGACGTTGCGGCTGTACGTACACTGCAAAAGCAGACAGACGAATATCTTAAAAAATTCGGTTACAACGACGTCATAGTGACTACGGTTTTCCACCAATGGATGGGCGGATTCCCCGCAGACGAAGCGGAAGCACTGGGACTTATTTCAATGAGTTCTACCGTAGGAGCACTTGCCGGCGCAACAAAGATGATCACCAAGACTCCTCACGAATCCGTAGGTATTCCCACCAAGGAAGCCAATGGTACGGGTATTAAGGCATCCAAGATAGTAACACGTCTGCTTGCCGAACAGAAGTTCCCCGATTGTCCCGCACTTACTGCTGAAATGCAGCAGATAGAAAAGGAAGTCAACTGCCTCATGGACGCTATTCTTGAAGTGGGCGAAGGCGACCTTGCTCAGGGTACCGTCAAGGCATTTGAGATGGGTATGATCGACGTACCTTTTGCTCCCTCCAAGTTCAATGCGGGACTTATTCTTCCCGCTCGTGACAACGAAGGCTACATTCGTATTCTTGAATTCGGCAAACTGGCATTTACCGACGAGATCAAACAGTTCCACCGCGAAAAAATCGCTAAACGTGCCGAGGCAGAAGGCCGTCCGGTAACTTTCCAACTTACCATTGACGACATCTATGCCGTAAGCGTCGGACACCTTGTAGGACGTCCTAAATATAACGACTGATTTTAAAAAAAATTTAAAAAATAAAAAGAGGGTAAATTCAAATGAAAATCATTGACGTTATTCTGACAAAATCGTACACAGGATTCTATTTCGATGACCAGAAGGCTATCAAAAACGGCGCAGACCACGACGGTTTCATGTATGTAGGCAAGCCCGTTACGGAAGGTTTCCAGAAAGTCCGTCAGGCAGGGGAAGCAATCTCCATTCAACTTGTGCTTGAAGACGGCACAATAGGTTACGGCGATTGCGCCGCAGTGCAGTATTCGGGAGCGGGCGGTCGTGATCCTCTGTTCCTTGCAAGCGATTTCATTCCCTTTATGGAAAAAGAAATTGTTCCTCAACTTATCGGCGAAGACGTTGAAAAGTTCCGTCCTCTTGCCGAAAAGTACGACAGAATGATAATCAACGGTAAAAGATTGCACACCGCAATCCGTTACGGTATCACACAGGCATTGCTCAACGCCACGGCAAACAGCAAGCGTATCACTATGGCCGAAGTCATACGTGACGAATACAACGTGGAAAAGGGCGAATACAAGTCCATTCCCGTATTCACACAGTCGGGCGACGACAGATACGACAACTCCGACAAGATGATCATCAAGGAAGCGGACGTGTTGCCTCACGCGCTTATCAACAACGTACAATCCAAACTGGGCGAACACGGCGAAAAACTGCTTGACTATGTGGCATGGCTTCGTGACCGTATCATCAAGTGGCGTGCACGTGAAGATTACAATCCCATTTTCCACATCGACGTATACGGAACCATCGGTCTTGCGTTCAACAACGATGTAGACAAGATGTTCAACTACCTGCTTGAAGTGGAAAAGACCGCTAAACCTTTCAGAATCCGTATTGAAGGACCGGTAGACACGGGCGACCGTGAAGGCACAATGCAACTGGAAAAGGCTTTGACGGAAAAACTCGACGCGGCAGGCTCCAAGTTGGAAATCGTTGCGGACGAATGGTGCAACACTCTCGAAGACATCAAGTACTTTGCCGACAATCATGCAGGACACGTTTTGCAGATCAAGACTCCTGACCTCGGCGGCGTAAACAATGTTGCGGAAGCAATTTTGTATTGCAACGAAAAGGGCGTGGGAAGTTACTGTGGCGGTACTTGTAACGAAACCAATATTTCCGCACAGACAACTACGAACATTGCCATTGCGTGCCGTGCTTCTCAGTGTCTGGCTAAACCCGGTATGGGCGTAGACGAAGGATTCATGATCGTCAAGAACGAAATGAACCGTGTTATAGCAGCGGCTAACAAGAGATTGAAGGCGTAAAAATTTTTAACGAAGGTGTGGTATGAAAAGAGCAATTGCCGGTTCGTTGGAATCCAACGACGTACTGATAACAGTAAAGGAAAGCGATTCGCTCAACATCACGGTTAAAAGCATTGTGTATGACTTTTTCCATCGCGAGATAGAAAAAGTCATACGCGACACGCTTGCCGAACTCGGTGTTGACAAAATCGACGTGACGTGCGAGGACAAGGGCGCATTGGACTATACGATAAAGGCACGTCTGACGGTTGCCGTTCAGAGAATGGAGGAACAGCAATGAGAAGAAGTCTGCTCTTTATTCCGGGTAACAACCCCGCAATGCTGCAAAATTCCGACGTGTTCGGAAGCGATGCGGTTATTTATGATCTCGAAGACGCGGTAAGCGTCACGGAAAAGGACGCGGCAAGAGTACTTGTAAGTCAGTTTCTTGCAACGACGGACAATATGCCCATGGAAATCGTGGTGCGTATAAACGGTCTGGATACGGACTATTACTTAAAAGACATCGAGGCGGTCGTAAGCGACAAGATCGACACGATAATGTTGCCCAAAGCACAGGTGGAAGATCTAAACAAACTGGACAAGTTGCTGTCGGCTGTCGAAAAACAAAAAAAGATAAAAAAACATATAGGTGTTTTGCCAATAATTGAATTGACGGCATCTGTATTGCAAATAAACGAAATCGTGCGTTGTCCCCGTGTCAACGGAGTGTTGCTGGGAGCGGAAGATCTTTCAAGCGATCTCGAAGTCGCCCGTACTCGTCAGGGAAATGAAATTTTGTTGCCTCGTATGCAGATAGCGTACGCTTGTGCGGCTCACAAGATTGACGCCATTGACACTCCCTTTACGGACACCAACGACATGGACGCACTTAAAGAAGACTGCAAATTTGTATGCAATCTCGGAATGAACGCCAAGGCGGCAATTCATCCCAACCAGATACCTACCATCAATTCGGTATTTGTTCCGTCGGACAAACTCATCAACTGGGCGTTGCGTGTCGAGGAAGCGGCGCGCAGAGCGGCGGAAAAGGGACTGGGAGTTTTCAGTCTTGACGGCAAAATGGTGGACAAACCTGTAATTATGCGTGCAGAGAAAATTCTTGAAAAAGCAAGAAAATATCATCTGACAGACGAAGAAGGGGGTTCGCTGTGAAAAATTCGATAGGACGTTTTGTCCCGGAGGGTTTCAGACCTTTTACGGGAAGCAACGAATATAAAAAGCAACAACGCAAACTTATTCCGGAAAAGCAATGCCACGATGGCTTCGAATTGCTCGGTTCGGTAAGCGACATGTTCGACAAACTGAACATTAAGGACGGAATGACATTGTCCTTCCATCACCATCTGAGAAACGGCGACTTCGTACTCAATGCCGTGCTGGAAGAAATCAAAAAACGCAACCTCAAAAACATCAGACTTGCGCCCAGTTCCCTTTTTCCGCAAAACGCATCTCTTGTGGAACTTATGGAAAACGGCAACGTAACGGAAATATACACCGACTACGTCAACGGTCCCGTGGCCGACGCTATCAGCAACGGAAAACTGCAGGGAATGTGCGTGATGTATACGCACGGCGGACGTCCGATGGCGATAGAGTCGGGCAGCCTGCACATCGACGTTGCGATTCTTGCAACTCCCGCAGTGGACAAGGAAGGTAACGGTTCGGGCTTTACTGGCAAGAGCGCGTGCGGAAGTCTCGGCTACGCCGTAAGCGATCTCAAATATGCGGACAAGGTTGTGCTTGTCACCGACAATCTCGTGGAACACCTCGAAAACGCTCAACTGGAAGGCAAGTATGTCGACTACGTCGTAAGAATGGACGCCATTGGCGATCCCAACGGTATAGTTTCCGGAACGACACGCATCACCAAGGATCCTGTGGGACTGAAGATAGCAAGAGACACCACTGCACTGTTGGAAGAAATAGGAATGATTAAAGACGGTCTTTCCATGCAGACGGGCGCAGGCGGAACAAGTCTTGCCGTAGCCTACTACGTCAAAAACCGTATGCTGGAAAAGGGCATCAAGGGAAGTTTCGCTTCCGGAGGTATCACGGGTTACTTTACCGACATGCTGGAAGAAGGACTTTTCGACGAATTGTATGACGTACAGTGTTTCGATCTCAAAGCGGTGCAGTCAATAGGAAAAAATTCCAATCACCACGCGATGAGCGGTTCGAAATACGCCAATCCCTTCGACGACAACGTGGTGGACAAACTGGATTTCGTCATTCTCGGAGCAACGGAAATAGACCTTGACTTCAACGTCAACGTTACCACTGATTCCCACGGCAAAATAATGGGCGGATCGGGTGGTCACAGCGACACCGCACACGGTGCAAAAGTGACAGTTATTACCACCAATCTTATCAAATCCCGTCTGCCCATTATTAAGGAAAAGGTCACTACCGTAACTACTCCCGGCGAAGACGTGGACGTGCTTGTCACCGAAAGGGGAATCGCTATAAATCCTAAACGCGTCGATTTACTGGAAAAGTTAAAGAACAGCAGATTGCCTATATTTACTATGCAACAACTGCTTGAAAAAGCACATTCCATCACCGGGCAGCCCGACAAACTGGTTTTGAGCGACAAGCCGGTAGGCGTTGTCGTTTACAGAGACGGCACGGTGATAGATACGCTGTATAAGGTAAATTGAAAATATTTAACAGGAGATAATCTTTGTGACTATCAGGGAAGTGGTATTGCCTGCCGAAAGAAAACAGGTTGAAGATTTTCTTGAAAGCGTGCAATTGCGGTACGAACAGAATATCGATCAGACGCTGTATATACAGGAAGACGAACGTATTATAGGTACGGTCTCCGCAGCGGGACATATCATCAAGTGTCTTGCAGTGGACAGCGAATTTCGCAATGAAAACATTGCGGTAATGCTTGTCAGCGAAATGATCAAACGTCTTCACCAGCAGGGAATATACAATTATCAGGTATTCACCAAGCCTGAGTATTGCGCAGTATTCGAAAACCTCGGCTTCAGAATTCTCGTTTCGACGCCCTCCTTTGTTTCACTGGAAGGGGGAGACGGAACGATAGAAAAGGCTATCAGAAAAATGCAGGTGCAGATACAGTTTAACCTCGGCGTGGACGTCACGGCGGGTGCGGACATCGGCTGTGTGGTGATAAACGGAAATCCCTTTACCAACGGACATCTGCAGTTGGTGCAGTATGTTTCTGCCAATCACGATTTTGTTCTCGTATTCGTAGTGGAAGAGGAAGGTTCCTATTTTACCTTCAAGGAAAGGTATGCAATGGCGTACCTCGCGCTTAAACAGTACCGCAACGTACTGGTGCTGCCCTCCACGAAATATATGGTATCTAAAGATACTTTCCCGAGTTATTTTTTAAAAAGTGTGGACGACACGACATACAACTTTGCACAGTACGACGCGCTGTTGTTCCGCAACTACTTCATGCCGAGACTCAGCATAAAATGCAGGTATGTCGGTACCGAAGAGTGCGATTATATGAAAATTTACAACGACGTGTTAAAAGAAGTGCTCAGTTACCGTCTGAAAGTGGTGCCTCGTTTTGAGGAAAACGGCGAAATTATTTCCGCAAGGAAAGTGCGTCACCTCATTGCTGAAGAAAAGTATCACGAAGTGCTTAAATATATACCGGAAACAAACCATGCGGTATTTCTCGCAATGGTGCAGAGCAAGCATGACAAGCCCGAATGAGATATTGGCTGCGCGCGAACAACGCCTGCAACAAACGGTGCAACTTGCCAAAGAACACAACGTCGTGTGCGTCAAAGCCAACATCCCCGGAAAGGACAAACGCACCCCGTCGTCATATGCGCTGGTAAGGTATTTTGCCCGTCAATGCGATTACGGACAGTGGTACAAACGGTTCAACGACGGTGCGGACGGCTGTTACATTACATTGCTGGCAGACGGCGACGCCCTCAAATTGAAACAATGCGTTGCCCAAACGGAAGAAAATCATCCGTTGGGACGGTTTGTCGATATAGATGTGTGGCAACGGGGCGAAAGCAAGTCGTTGTCGAGAGGGTACATGCGCAGATGTTTTTTGTGTGACAAACCTGCGTTTGTGTGCGGCAGACAGGGCGGGCATCCTACGGAAGAACTGCTTGAATTCATTGACTGCAAAACGGAAGAATTTTTCCGACGTACGGTAAAGGACGCATGTATCAAGGCGCTTGAAGCGGAGTTGAATCTGCATCCGAAGTTCGGACTCGTAACTCCTCTGACCAGCGGTTCACACCCCGACATGAATTACTCAATGATGAAAGCCGCTCACGGCTGTGTGGCCGACGGCGTGGCGCAGATGTTTGTCGACGGGTTGTACGGCAGAGGAAACGTGTACCGCACCGGCATACCTGTCGGTGTGGAAACGGAAAAGAATATGCTTGAAGTCACAGGCGGTCGCAATGCTTACAAGGGTTTTATTTTCGTTGCGGGCTTATTGGCTGCGGCATTCGGAAGGTCGCTGACGACAACTCGGGGAACGTCTGCAATGTGGGACATCGTCAGACGAGACACGGCGGATATAGAAATGGGAAAGACCGATTCTTTCGGCGACATGGCGTACAGACGGTACGGTATAGGCGGAGTCAAAGAACACGCACGCAACGGTTTCCCATTTGTGAAACACGTTGCGGAAAATGTAACCGACGACAGTCGGAGTATGTTGAAACAACTTGTATACTGTGCAGGCAATATGGACGACACCGTAATGCTCAAACGTGCAGGTGATATGCGATCGTTCAGACTGTTGCAACAAAAATTCGGCACACTGGACACAACTGACGGCAAAGCCGTAGACGCTCTTGACAAAGAGTGTATCGACAAAGGAATAAGTCTCGGCGGAAGCGCGGACGTGCTGGCGTCGGGCATATTTGTAAAAATTTTAATGCAGCAATTTGCGTCAGTGTAAGGCGCAAAAAACAACAAGGAGGAACAAGCATGAAAAAGTTTCAGAAGTATATGATGCTGTGGGTGCTTATAGCAGTTATGGCATTTATGTGCGCATGTAATCCTACCACCCCGCAGGGAGAGGACGGCGATTTTACCGATCTTACCGTGCGTGAGGCAACGGGAGAAAACGGCATCGTAGCATCCGCAAGTCCGTACGCAAGTAAAGCGGGACTGGACGTTTTGCAGGCGGGAGGAAATGCATTTGACGCGGCGGTAGCGGTTGCATTTGCTTTGGGCGTGACCGAACCCAACGCATCGGGTGTTGGCGGCGGCGGTATCATGGTAGCATATGACGCTTCTACCGGAAAATATCTCAACTACAACTTCCGTGAATTCGTCCCCGGGGCCGGAACAGCCGATACATTCGGTACCGACGCAAGACTGGATGGCGGTATAACATCCGCAGGCGTTCCCACCGAAGTGGCAGGATTGCTTAAAATCAAGGAAGATCTTGGTAACGACGAACTGACGCTCGCGGAAGTAATGGCTCCTGCCATCGACTACGCCGAAAACGGTTTTGAAATTCCCAAGGAACTTGCAGGAATAATCTCCGAAAACTTCAGTTCTATTTCCAGGGCAGGCGCAGAAGCCGTTGCGGTATTCTCCGACGGTATCGAACCTCTCGGCGAAGGAGATCTGCTTGTGCAGAAAAATTACTCCAATGTACTTAAAGAAATTGCGGAAAACGGTCTGGACGGTTTCTATTCCGGTTGGGTTGCCGAGGCAATCATAAACGCAATGATTGAAAAGGGCGGACTTATCACTCAGGCCGACCTCGATTACGCAAAAGCAAACTATCCCAAGATATCCGAACCTCTGGTAGGAAGTTACAACGGTTACGACATCATTTCCGCAGATACTCCTTCTTCCGGCGGTATCATTCTGATCGAAGCGCTCAATATGTTGGAATACTACACCAGAAGCACGGGCAACACGCTTGCTTCTCTGGGACACAACAGCGCCGATTACTTGCACACGATAGGTACGGCACTGCAACTTGCTTACGGCGACAAGCGTAAGTACATCGCAGACCAGGCTTTTGTAGACGTTCCCATGAGCGGACTTATGAACAAGGTATATGCTGCAGACCGTTGGAACGAATGTTACAATCCCGATGCAGCGTTCGTAATGACGTCTTCCGACGCTTACGGAGATCCGTGGCCATATGTAACCAGCGAAACGGATTCCGGAATGAGATACGCGGCGTTGGATTACGACGAACATTTCAGCACAACCGCATTTTCCGTCACCGACAAGGAAGGCAACATTGTATCCATAACACAGACCATCAACTATTTCTTCGGAGCGCAAGTAGTTCCCGAAGGCTGCGGATTCTTCCTCAGCAACCAGTTGAGCAGTTTCTCACTGACACCCAGCAGCGTTCACTATGTCGAACCTTACAAGCAACCTGTTTCTCACATCATGCCTACCATCGTAATGTATCAGGGCAATCCTTTCATTACCTTGGGCTCTCCCGGCAGTATGAGAATCCCCTCGGCTGTTTTGCAGGTAATTCTCAACATCATTGAATTCGATATGGGTATGCAGGAAGCAATAGAAGCGTCGCGTGTTTACAGTTACGCAGTATCCAGCAGCGATCCCGATCCCGACAAGAAACTCATCGAAGTGGAAACGCTGATCGGTCAGGAGGCGATTGACGGACTTGCGGCAAAGAACTACCACGTAAGTACCGAGTACGGCGAACTGAGCAATCACTTCGGCGGAGTACAGGGCATCATGTTCAACTACGACGAAAACGGCAATCTTGTAAGCATGACAGGCGGCGCAGATATACGCCGTGACGGCAAAGCGCTTGCTTACTGATAACGAAAATGAAAAGAACAATACTTTTAGCGTTGACGCTGGTATTCCTTCTGACAAGTGTGTCGATGGCGGGATGTACTCCCGCCACCGATTACACGGATTTGTCGGTGCGTGATTTTGTGGGTAAAAACGGTATTGTTACGGCAGCAAATCCCTATGCCGCCAAGGTAGGACTGGATATTCTGCAACAGGGAGGAAACGCCTTCGACGCAGCGGTGGCGGTGTCCTTTGCAATGGGAGTCGTAGAACCCGACGCAACGGGAATAGGCGGTGGCGGTCTGATGATTGCCTACAACGTAAACAGCAAACAGTCAATGTTTTATAATTTCCGCGAATTTGCTCCCGCAAACGCCACGATTGACAAGTATCAGTCCGATTACTCGGCTCAGAGCGGCAAAGCGATTGCGGTACCTACGCAGGTTGCGGGTCTGCTGACTATTCTGGAAGAACAGGGTACAATGAGCAGACAGGAAATAATTGCTCCTTCGGTCAGTCTCGCACGTGACGGAGTGGTGGTCACTCCCGAACTTGCCAAGGTAATTCTCGACAATTTTACCGTTTTGCAAAAAAGCCGCGAAGAAACAATGCCGGTGTTCTGCATTGACGGCATAGAGCCTCTTGCGGAAGGGGACACCCTTGTACAGACAGATCTGGCGGACGTATTGCAAAATATAGCCGATTACGGCAAAGAGTATTTCTACACAGGCGAATTTGCCCAAAAGGTGGTAGACGCCATTCAACAGGCGGGCGGATATGTCACAATGGACGATATGAAATACGCCTTGGACAATTACCCCGTAAAATCCGCAGCCCTGACGGGCAGTTACAACGGTTACGATATTCTGACGGTAGGTTCTCCGTCAACGGGCGGAACGATGCTCATCGAAATGCTCAACATGCTGGAAAGTTACGCCCAAACCAACGGAAAAATATCCGATTTGCAACACAACAGTGCCGAATACATCAATCTTATCGCTACCGTAATGCAGTTGGCGTACGGCGACAAGGAAAAGTATATGGCAGACGCAACGCAGGTGGACGTTCCGTTGCAGGGACTTACGGACAAGCAGTACGCGTCAGACCGTATGGAAAAATATACGGCAGGTCAGGCTTATCTCGGAACTGCATCCGGCGATACTGCCTACGGCGATCCGTGGAAATATCAGACTGAACAGGGATCTGTTTACTCTGACGGAGAAAGCGGCGACCATTACAGCACTACCTCTTTTTCCATTATAGACAAAGAGGGCAACATCGTAACGTTTACACAGACAATAAATTCCTTTTTCGGTACGGGGTATGTACCGGAAGGTACGGGATTTTTCCTTAACAACGAAATCAATGACTTTTCCACACAACCGGACAGCATAAACGCCGTCGCTCCCTATAAGCAACCTGCAAGTTATATGATGCCAACGGTAGTGTTGAAAGATAACAAGCCTTACGCAACCTTAGGTTCTCCCGGCGGATCACGTATACCATCGGCAGTGTTGCAGGTATTGCTCAATTTAATTGAATTCGACATGGACATTCAGTCGGCAATAAGCGCGCCTCGCGTGTATTGCTTTACAACGGATGATGGCGATGTTTCCGCTACCGCAAAAGATATATATATCGAAAACGCACTGAAAGAAATGGAAAATTCGCTTGTTGCAATGAACTACAACGTATTGCTGTACGGAGATAAACAATACGACTCGTACTTCGGCGGCGTTCAAGGTATAAAAGTAACGGACAACGGTTATCATGGCGGTGCTGATCCGCGCCGTGACGGTAAGGCGTTGGGCTATTAGGAGGAAAGATGTTATTACAAATCGAATTACTGTACTTTGTGCTTATGATCGGTTCCTTCATCGCACTGCTTCTGTGGGCTAAGTTGCCCTCGGGGTTGTGCCTGATGATTTCGGCCGTTATAGGCGCAGTGGTGTCAATGATCTTTTCGCAGACACCTTTTGACCTCAGATATTTTGTCGAAGGTACTTTCGGCTACTTCGACACAATTCTGGTAATCACAACGGCAATGATTTTCATGGGAGTCATGCAGGTTTCCGGCGCGTTGGAATACCTCAACGTAGTATTGGTAAAGGCGTTCCGTACGGTGCCGTCGGCATTGCTTGTGTGCTTTATGCTGATAATAATGTTCCCCGCTATGGTAACGGGCTCTTCACTTGCTTCTGCTATTTCCGCAGGCGCGTTGGTTGCTCCCATAATGATCAAGTGGGGTATTCCCAAGGCAAAGACGGGCGCTATAATCGCAATGGGCGCAATACTGGGTATGGTCGCACCTCCCGTCAACGTTCCCGCAATGGTAATATGCGAAGTGGTCGACATTCCTTACACAGGCTTTACCGTTCCGTTGATGATACTTGCCATTCCTCTTGCGATTGTCACCGTGCTTATGCTCGGACGCAAGTATGTCAAGGCGATCAGCAAAGAAGACGTTGAAAAAGTAGTCGATACATCCATTACAAAACAGGTCAAATGGTATGTATTGCTTCCTCTGATACTTCTTATAGTTCTGATAGTGCTGCAAAATCTGCTGCCCAAATATTTCGGACCTTTGGGAATGTCATTGATGTTTGTCATCTGTGCGGCTCTGGGATTCTTTACCGGCAAAAGACTTCCGTTCTTCGTCGTAAAGAAACGTGAAGAGAAAAAACCTGCTGAGGAACAAGGCGACGAAATAGCCGTTCCCGGTACATATTCCGAACAGAAAAACGAAGAAGATGATACTCCCGACAGCGTTGTGGCTGTAATCAAACAGGGCGTTTATAAGTCTTTCTCCGCAATGGGACTGCTGATGGGCGTAGGTATGTTTATGGAAATAATCACGTTGAACGGCGTAAGAGGTTACTTCACCGTCAACGCACTGTCCTTCCCCAGTTTCCTGATGTATGTAAGTATGGCGATTGCCGTACCCGTATTCGGCGGTATTTCGGCATTTGGCTCCGCGTCCATTCTGGGCGGACCGTACGTAATGGCGTTCATCGCATCCAATCAGATTTACGTTACATGCGGTTTGTCGTTGCTTGCCGCGCTGGGCGAATTTATGCCGCCTACGGCAATGTCCGCGACATTCGCTTCCAAGATAGTAGGGGAAAAGAGTTGGACGTCCGTAACAAAAGCCGCTCTTCTTGCAATGGCAGTGGTGTTTGTTTACGCATTGCTGTACACAATCGGTTTCGCAAGTTGGGTACAGACAACGCCTTCGCTTGCTACAGTTTTGCTGGCGGTTATGCTGGGACTGAGTGCTCTGACGCTCATTGTACTTGTCGCAGTGGAACTCAAGACATATTTCAAGAACAGAAATCAACTTGCCGTTACGGCAACGGCGGCGGAAAGCGATGAAGGAAAGGAGGACTGAAAATGGCAGTATATTACACGATTTTAACTGTAATTTATTTGGCTCTTGTGGCAATCCTTTCGGTATTTATCGTTTGGAACGTATTCAAGACAAGAAAAATCACCGACAAGGTGATAGGAGCCATCGCACTCATAATGTTTGTGTTGCGGTTGTTCCTGATAAAGTGACGGAGGTGTGTTTAGATGAAATTGACTAAGAAAACAAATCTGATTATCACCTCATGCATACTGGTAGTGGCAATTGTAGTAGGAATTGTCACGGGCATCGAGTTTTACGATTTTTCAAATTACGACACTTATTTTTACACCGGCAACGTTGACGAGATACAGAAATACAGTCAGTATTCCCCGTTGCTTAAAGGAACGGTAGGCGATTCCAACATTTACGTTATGCACGGCAGCGAAAACACCGTTGCATTGATAAAAGCGGAAGATGCACAGACATACGCATCTGTCGAAAGTCTCAACAACCACGACGGAGCCATTGTTGTGGCGGTAAGCGACAGCGATCAGATGACTGCCGCAAGCGCAACAGTAACCAAGCCCGTCAACGGTCTTGCCGACGCAAACCAGGTAATCAATGCGGTCAAGAGCGGCAGCGCGACGGTGGGAATACTCCGTTACGAAGACGCCAAGAAAGCGGTGGAAGAGGACGAAACGCTTGCAATTGCTCAAGCGGAAGTGGAAAAAGTTCCTAGTCTGCTGATATTGGGCGGAACGCACGCCAACGAACCTTCCGGTCAAATAACGGCTACTCTGTTTTTGGAAAACGCGGACGTGCAGCGCGGCACGCTGTATATCACAACCGAAACAAACCGCAGTGCCTATACTCATTCGCAACCGCAGGAAGCGTCTCCTTTCTACTACGAACTGGAAACGGCAAGCGGTTCTACAAGAACATTCAAGTTCGGTTCGCGTGCCACCAACACAAATCAGCAGTGGCCCAACCCCGACATTTACACTCACTCTCCTTCGGGTCAGCAGTTGAGTTCGTCGGAAGTGCGCAACATCAACCGTGCTTATCCCGGTTCCGTTGACGGCAACTATACCGAAAGAGTGGCGTACGCAATCACACAGTGCGTATTACAAAATGACATTTCGATGGTAATAGACCTGCACGAAGCGTCCCCCGAATACATTACCATTAATGCTATCGTATATCACCAGGACGCAGGTTATCTTGCGGCAAGCGCGCAACTGGCAATGGAATTGTACGTTGAAACGGCTGCCGACGGAACGTTTATAAACGGCGTGGAAATCAAGACCGACGCTTCTCCCACGGAGTTGCACGGACTTACCCACAGAGAACTGGGCGACTTTACAAACGCTTACGTGTTCCTTGCCGAATCTTCCAACGCTTCGCAGGGAAAACTGCGCGGTAAATTTACCAGCGATCTTATAATCACAGGCGAAGACAAATTCTACGAATGGGCTGATCAACTCGGTTTGCTTTACGCCGCGCCTGTTCATATCAACGAGCGCGTTGCAAGACACACCATCACGGTAACGTCCATTGTCGACGCATTCAACAATTCCGGAACGACACGTCTCGGAGAAAATGTAGGACAACTCGTCATAAACAACGTACCGTCCTATGTTGAAATTTACGACAACGGAGTGGGATACTATCTCCACGACGTTGAATAAATTAAATTTAATTTATGGAGGCTATTATGAAAAAACTTCTCACTACACTTCTTGCAGTAGTAATGGTGCTTGCGCTTACATTGACGGTAGTTGCATGTACTCCTGCAGAAACACCCGATGACACCGACAAGAACAATCTGCCCATCGATGAGAGTATTGCCGAAACGGCACTCAAAGACATCGGTAAGGGCAAGAAACTTTACCTGACCACAATCGGTCAATCCGATATCGACGTTGCAAGAAACCTGCTCACGGCGTGCGGACTTACCGAAACGACAACGGGCGCACAGGGCGGTTTCGAAACAAACGCATTGCTTGAAGCATCAGCAGTTGAAGACGGCGCTGTAGTATTTGTAGTAGTCGGCGCATCCACCAAAGGACTTGGCGGCGCAGGAACGGACATCAACAAGGAAACTTCTCGTGCAAATGCTTTTGCAACCGCTGCAGGCGAAGGCAAACTTACCATCATTTCTCTTCACCTCGGTAAGCAGGCTCGCAGAGGCGACTTGTCAGACGGAATCATCGAAATAGTGGAAAAGGCTTCTGCCGTAATGCTCATCAGTGACGACGGCGAAGGCGAAGGCGGAAACTACGACGGATTTATGGGAAATATTGCTGCCGAAAACGAAATCCCCGCTTACTGCTATTCCAAGGCAACAGGAATGGTTGCTCCCATTAAATACTTGCTCGGACTGTAATTTACCATGAAAAAGATCCGCATTATTTGTCTTTTTGCGGTTTGTTTGGTTTTGAGTGCAGTTGTTCTGACGGCATGTACGCCGTCAGAACAGCCGCCCGAACCGGCAAATGTCACTCACACTCAATGGACCGTAATGACAGACACAATTTACGAAACGACCGTGCACAAGTATGTTACTGACAAAAGCGGTCCCAAGGTCTGCATTGTGGGCGGTATACACGGTGACGAAGTTGCCGGTTGGACAGCAGGTCTTGATTTGGTAGACCTTATTCCCGAATGGGAAAACGTGTGCGGTGAAATTTTACTTATACCGCAGGCAAACATACTTGCCGATACGCTTCATCAAAGATACCCCGGCAGTACCGACGGTGGAATGTATGAAGGAATCGAGTATTCCGACATCAACCGTACTTTCCCCGGAGATCCCGAAGGTACCGTTACTCAGCAAATAGCGGCTGCAATAGCCGACACGGTGCGTGAATTTACGCCCGATTATATAATCGATCTTCATGAATCGCGTCACAGTTGGTCGACATCCAACTCATTGAATCTCGGTGACACTCTCATTCACAACGGCGCTACGAGCGCATTGTTTATGCTGGATCTCATCGATTACTACAACTCTACCTACCGCGAAGAGGGCGACGTTGCATTTGCTTACAACAGCAGTCCTCCGGAAGGAAGTTTCAACGAATACTTCACTCATTACTTCCCCGAATCGGTAGTGTTTACTATTGAAACCAACAGAGAACTTAATTTGGAAAAACGTGTTTCTCAGCAAATATTGATCCTGACTGCCTTGTTTGATACGATATGGCAGTAAAAATATAAGGAGGTATATATGAAAAAAAGACTTATTACATTGTTGTTGATTGTAATGTGTCTTGCTCTTGTGCTTTCGGCATGCCAGCCTAACGGACCGGAAACTCCCGATGTGGAACTGAAAGCCATTACAAGTGTTTTGACAGACAGCAAAAACAACGATGACGTAAAGGTCAGCGGTGTAGTTTACGGCAAAGTGTCCAACGGATTTTATATGTCTGACAGCGAAACGGGCAGAATATTCGTGTTGGGCGGCGACAACGTAAATTACGGCGACAAAGTTACTGTTACGGGTAAGTTCAACCTTATAAACAACATGCCTCAGATTAAAAACAGTGTTGTTACAGTTGAACAATCCGGACAAACGGCAAATACGGTTGCAAGCGCGGCGACAATCGCCGATATCAACGCACTGCCTTCCGACGCACGCACCGGTTCCTACGCCGGTTTTTACACGGTGGTAGGTACTGTCGCCAAGGACGGCGCGGGACGTTGGACTATTGTTGACGAAGCGGGAGACAGCATCCTCATCAACAGTTATTCCAACCAGAACGAATTGCAATCTTTCCTTAACAAGCGCGTGACCATCAGCGTTATTACTCACAGTTTCAGCAGCGCCGACAACGCTTGGACGGTTTCCTTTACCGGTACTGCAAGCGACATTGTTGAAAGTCCCCTTACAATGGCGGAAGTAAAGGACAAGGTTCTTGCATACGTTGAAAGTCAGATGGGACGCGACGTTTACGGCGTTATGTCATTGGTAAACGGTTATCCCCTCATGCCCAGCGTGACATTGTCCTGGTCGGTTGAGGAAAATCCTTACATCTCCATCGAAGACGGTAAGGCTACGGTAACGACGGACGAAACAGATCATGAAATTACGCTCAAACTCAACATTGCGGTAGGCGACGAAGAAGAAACGGTTGATTACGTTGTGACGTCTCATGCAATTGTAGAACAGACATTGGGCGAAATGTTCGACGACAACCGTACAGTTTCCATGTCCAAAGTAATTGTCTCGGGTCTTGTTATTTCACTGGCAAGAAATCAGTCTCTGACCATTCGTTCCTATGTGCTCATGGACGAAACGACAAAGGAAACCATAACGGTTGACTTCTCCAACACGGGCAACTACATACTTAACACCAGCGACGAATACAAGTCGGTAAAAGTAGGCGACAGAATATGCGTAACGGGACAACTGCGCAATAACGACAGTGACCGTTGGGCTATCGTAAACGTTTCCGAACTGGAAGTAAGAGAAAGTAACGTTGCTTTTGAATTTGACAAAGAAAACGCTTATGTTCTTGAAACGGAAGCGGATTACCAGGAATTTGCCGCAAATCTCGGAAACATGTACAATAAGTTGGTGAAGATTGTCAATCCTTACGTCAACTATTCGACATCCACCGTTCCTGCGGACACCAACTGGGTACGTTTCGGCGGTGATCCCACATCCGTAAACAAAGGCTACGGCCAGGGAAGCGCGTCAAGATATTTCGCGTTCCTCATCGCAGCGCAAAATGAAAACCTCGGCAGCGCTTCGTGGCATACATCGCTCAACATTCCGTTCATCAACAATGCGGAACAGCGCACGTTGGAAATTTACGCGTTTGCGATGTATCTGTCCGACAGTTACCTTGCGTTCATTATTCCCGACGCGTCCTGCTACAAGTTGCCTGATGCTCAGCAGATAGAAATCGACATCAAGAACTCTGTTCCCGCAACTATAGACACGGCTGAAACGACTTCTGTAAATCTGATGAAGGATCACAGCAGTGTTGAAGGCGCTATTACATGGACATCGTCCAACCCCGAAGTAATCAATGCTGAAACGGGTGCGGTTGCGTCGGTAGCAACCACGACAACGGTTACTCTTACGGCAACATATCAGTTCGGCGGCGAAACAAAGACCGTGGAAGTACAGGTAACTGTTCTGTCCGCAACGGTATCCACAATAAGCGAAGTGCTTAGCAGCGCTCAGGATAGCACTGCGGTACGTGTAAGCGGCGTCGTAATCGGCTATATGTCCGACGGTAACAGCGTTGCAACGCGTATGGGCGTTGTGCTTATGGACGAAACCACGTGCGAAACGATACTTGTAAACGGTCTTTCGGCAATAGGCGGCGAATACGGAGCGTATATCGACAGTAACGGTCAGGCTTACGGAATAGGCGACAGAATACTTATTACCGGTACTTACTACACCTCTTCCGCGGCAATCGGTTCCGGCCCCGCACAGACAAACCGCGTCAACATCGACGTTGCTTCCAACGGCAAAGTTGTGTTGCAGCAAAAGGATGTGAACGTAAATTACGACTTTGCTTCGGCAGATGTCATCGATTCGACGGAAGATCTTGCCGCTTTGGCGGAAAATCTTTACTTCGGTAAGGTAATCAAGTTTGTAGGTACGGAATCCGCTCCTATTTACGTAGGTTACTCTTCCAGCAGTATGCCCGCAAACGTCAAAGTTCTGTTTGACGGTACGGCATCGGAAAACAACGACACCAAGTTTATGGGCCCCAACGGTAAAAACTACACATTCTCTCTTAAAACGGACACCAACGCGGCAACCGCAGGCGCAGACTGGTACACCAAGGCATTCGGTCTTACCGAAGACAACCTTGCCGTTCGTCCCAATCCCACACGTCCTTGCGTTCCCATTGTAGGTGAAGTTTACGTGGTAGTGTCCTACTGGACAGGTACTTACTTCCAGATGAACATCGTTGCTTATGAAAACTGCACTCTCGAACCGCTCAATATGACGGACGAGGATCTGCAGGCGGAAGTTACCGCTTCTTTGCCCGATTCCGTAAAAGTGGGAGAAACATTCGATCTTACGAAACTTGTTTCCGAAACATACCACACAACGGCAATCACATGGAAAGCGCAACCCGCTGACGTAATCGACCTTACGACAGGCGCTATCAAGGCAGTTACCGAAAATACCAGCGTGACGTTTACCGCTACTTTCACTTACAAAGGCACGGTAAAAGAGGCTTCTAAAATCGTTACGGTATTCCCTGCAGTGGAAGCGGCACCCCTTACAGTGTCCGAAGCAGTTGCTCAGCCTGACGGCGCGACAATCAGTTTCACCGGTATAGTCGCAGGTTTTACGGCTGAAACGGGCACGGGCGGAGACGTCAAGGGATTGATTTTGTCCGACGGAGCAAACATCCTGATGGTTGAAGATTTCCCCGAATACTACGCAGACGGTCAGTTTGTCATTGACGGTCATACAGTAGCATTGGGAGACGAGTTGACGTTTAAAAACGTCGCTCTGACAAACACCTCTTCCGAAGTGTCGTTTGACTTTGCCGCAACAAGCACCGTTACGGTGGGAACATCGGGTAACACGGTAACATGGGGCGCAGAGCAGATTTCCATCGCAAGCGACGCAGACCTCGAAGCGTTTGCCGCTGCTCCCAAGGCAGGCGTGCTTATCAAGATGACGGGCGACGCCGAAAACCCCTTCTTCTTCGGCGGTTCCAGTTCAAATATCGCTAGGGTGAACTTCAAGTTCCACTACAAGAACATGGCAGGTATTGAGCCCGGTGATGTTGAATACAACGGTCTTGTATTTTCGTTCAAGGCTGTCGGTAACAGCTACAATGCCGGAGCGGAATGGTGGTCTGAAATATTCGGACTTCCCGGCGCGTTCGTCGGTCCCAACGAAACCAATCCCGCAAACAAGTACGGCTACACGGGCACAATGTACTGTGTGCTGACAGCCATTACGGGAACATACTACCAGTTGGCTTTCGTCAACGCGGACGCAATTTCCGTCACACCTCTGACGGCTGCGTAATCAAAACAAAAGGCATGGGCGGACAGCCGTCCGCCCATCACGAACAAGGTAAATACGGAGTGCTTTTTCCGCACTCCGTAATTGCCTATAAATTCATTAACTAAGTAATAAAAGGCGTAAAACAATGCATCAAAACAAAAACAGTGCCATCGGCGTATTCGATTCGGGAATAGGCGGGCTGACGGTACTCGAACAACTTATAAAACTGTTCCCCAACGAAGACTTTTGCTATATTGCCGATCAGGGACACTGTCCTTACGGTACCAAGACGGCAAAGCAAATAGGCGACCGTGTGGAAAAAGTTTCCGCACGTCTTATTGAAAAGGGCGTCAAGGCAATAGTGATTGCCTGCAACACGGCGTCGTTGCACATCGACAGAGCGCGTGCTATTACCGACATACCTGTGGTAAGCGTTATTTATCCCACGTGTGCCAGGGCGGTATCTCTTACACGCAACAAAAAGGTGGCTGTACTTGCCACACAGGCAACAATCAACAGCGGTACTTATCAGAGACTGCTGGAAAAAGAGAACATCACTCCCGTTCCGCTGGCTTGCGGCGAATTTGTGGATTTTGTGGAAAGTCACGACTTGGACGACCCCATGGCTGACAAAGTGGTAGCCGACAAATTTCTTCAATTGCCCGACAGAACGTTTGACACTCTTATACACGGCTGTACGCATTTCAGTTTGCTGGAAAACTCTATGCGCAAGTGTCTGGGCGACAAAAATTTCGTGGCATGCGGAGAACCCACGGGTGAATATCTCAAAAAATTACTGGAAGAACAGCAACTGCTCACCACCGCAACAGGTAAGGGCAGAGTAGAAATTTATACTACGGGCAGTGTGGAAAACGCAAATGCCACAATGAAGTGGTTCAAGGCGGAACACAGTCCCGTTCAACACATCGACATCGACTGAAAAGGAAGGGAAAATATGCGTACAATTGAATTGTCGGAAGTTACGGCGAAGATAAAAAGTATGTTTATAGACGCCTGCGAAAACATTCCGAACAACGTATTGGAGGCTCTTGCAAAGGCTTCCGAACAAGAGCAGTCGCCTCTCGGCAAACAGGTAATAGACAAGATTATTGAAAACGACAAGTTGGCTCGCGAAAAACATCTGCCCATTTGTCAGGACACGGGCGTGGCAGTGGTAATGCTGACAATCGGTTCGGAAGTAGTGTTCCACGGAGACATTTACGAAGCGGTAAACGAGGGCGTAAGACAGGCTTACACCGAAGGTTATCTTCGCAAATCGGTTGTCCGTCATCCTCTTGACAGAGTCAATACGCGCGACAATACTCCTGCGATAGTACATATAAAAATGGTTCCGGGCGACGAATTCCGTATTGACGTAGCCCCGAAGGGCGGCGGAAGCGAAAATATGAGTCTTGTCAAGATGCTTATTCCCGCCGACGGAGTGGAAGGAATCAAAAAACTGGTACTGGACACAGTGTTCAATGCGGGAGGTAAACCCTGTCCCCCCATTATTGTAGGATTGGGTATAGGCGGCAATCTGGAAAAAAGCGCAATGCTTGCCAAGGAAGCGCTGTTCCGTGAAATAGACGACAGTTCTCCCGACCCGCTTGCGCGCAAACTGGAAGAGGAATTGCTTGAAGAAATAAACAGGCTGGGCGTAGGTCCCATGGGATTCGGCGGAACAAAGACCTGTCTTGCCGTCAAGGTAAACACCTATCCCTGTCATATCGCCAGTTTGCCTGTCGCAATCAATATTCAATGTCATGCTGCAAGACACAAGTCCTGCAAGCTGTAAGGAGGTTCAACAATGATCAGAATCAGCAGCCCGGTGGATCCTCAGCAGATCAGACAGTTACGCGCAGGGGACACGGTGCTTATAAGCGGTGTGATTTATACAGGACGCGACGCCGCACACAAAAGGTTGTGCGAGTTGCTTAAGAGGGGAGAACGGTTGCCAGTAGACTTAAACAATGGTATTATTTACTACGTCGGACCTACACCCGCCAAACCGGGCAGAGCAATAGGATCGGCCGGCCCCACATCCAGTTACCGTATGGATCCCTATGCCGAACCGTTGTTGCAACAGGGACTTAAAGTAATGATAGGCAAGGGCTCTCGCAGTCAGCAGTTCAAGCAACTTTTACAGCAATACGGCGCAGTTTATCTGTCAGCAATAGGCGGAGCGGCGGCGTCAATTTCCGAAACTATAAAAAAATGCGAAGTAGTTACATACGAAGACCTCGGAGCAGAGGCTATACACCGTCTGGAAGTCGAGGATTTCTATGCAATAGTTACTTACGACAGTGCAGGTAATGACTTATTTGAACAGGGAATGGAAAAATACAAAAAATAAATTCAATACATTGTTTGTATTGTTGGTTCTTATGGCGGTTCTCACTCTTTCGGCGTGTAAACCGGATGTTGTTGCGCCCTCCTATCAGCCCTCGTCTGTTTTGCCCGACGAGGCGTACGGAATGGTGTACGGCAAACGGCTTTACCTTACGTCGATAGGGCAGGCGTTGGACATTGAAACGCTTGCCGCCAATCTGGACCACTATCCCGAAATAAGTTACATTATGAACAACGAACTGTACGCTTCGGAAGTGGAAAGCGGTTCGGTGGTGTTTATTGCCGTCGGATGCAGTTTCAAGGCACTTACGGAAAGCGGACTTACCAAGCAGTCGGAAACGGAACGTGCGGAAGAATTTATCCGCCGTGCTAACAACGGGGAAATTTCCATCGTGTCCTGGCATATAGGAGGCGTGGCGCGCAGAGGTTCCACTTCCGACAGCCTGATAGAGTTGCTGTTTAAAAATTCTCAATTGGCGTTGTTTACGGCAGCGGGCAACAACGATCTGTTTCTGTCAGACTGGGCTATCGAAGCGGATGTGCCCTATTGCCAGTTCGAAACAAGTATCGTCGAAGTGATAGAATGTATGACGGAGAAAGTGAAATGACAAATTACGTTGCTGTAATGATAGCGGTTTTCGCTGTTTTATACTTTACATTCATCGTCTCCGAAAAGTTGTACCACAAAAAACTCAGGCACAAACTCACTAAGGTGATACACGTCAACGGCACAAGAGGCAAAAGTACCGTTACAAGACTGATTGACGCAGGAATAAGGGAATGCGGTTTCGCCGTTGCAAGCAAGACGACGGGCACTGTGCCCACATTTATAGACGTGTCGGGAACGCCCCGAGTCATACAGCGTATGGGCCCCGCCAATATACGCGAACAGTTGAAGGTTTTGCGCTGGGCTACCAAACAGGGCGCACAGTATCTTGTGGTGGAGTGCATGGCAGTCAATCCCGAATTGCAGTACATCTGCGAGCATCAGATACTCAATTCGGACATTACGGTAATTACCAATGTCAGGGAAGACCACCTCGACGAGATGGGACCGGATCTCGAAAGCATAGCCTATTCGCTTGCAAATACCGTTCCTTCCGACGGCACGGTGGTGCTGGGCGAAGCGCAGTACGGCGAAGTGTTCCGCAAAGTGGCGGACAAGGTCGGCAGCAGCGTGGTGATCGCTGAGCCCTATACCGGTGAAGACTGTATGGATACAATGGCGGAAAATATTGCAACCGCATTGCAGGTGTGCCGTTGTCTCAATCTGGACGAACAGACTTTTTTCAATGGAATGAAAAAATATATACGCGACCCGGGTGCGCTGTCCTTCTATAAGTTGGACGACACTGTCTTTATCAACGCATTTTCGGTAAACGACCCGCAGTCCACCCTGGAGGTATATAAGTCGGTGACGGTGCGTCATCCGGCGGAAGAGATGACCATTCTTCTGAACGCTCGTTCGGACAGACCGTTCAGAATAGCCCAACACATAGAAATGCTTACTCAGATGACTTTTAAAAAGGTCATTATTACAGGTTCGAATCAACTTTACGTTTTAAAACAATTGCAGAAAAAAGGCATTTTTGCCGAAAGACTGACGGCTATTTCTCAACTGAAACAGGAACACTGTGTATTCGGATGCGGAAATATAGCCGACGAAGGTATGAAAATAACAGAGTTTTTTAAGGCAAACGGAGTGGAAACAAATGGCTGAAATAATTATTCTCGGCATTATCATCAGCATAGTTTTTTACGAACTGACGGACATTTCTCCCGGGGGAATAATCGTTCCCGGACTCATGGTGATATACGTCAGTCAGTGGACTCGTATGCTCTATACGGTGGCTATTGCGATTCTTGCTTATTATATAGTCAAATTGTTGTCCGCAAGATTCATCATTTTCGGAAAAAGACGTTTCGTCATGCTGATAATCGTAAGTCTTGCTTTGCATTTTGCCATAAATTTCATTCTCGGATTGTTCTTCAACGACCTTTCGGGACTGACAATTTCCGTAGTAGGGTATACTATTGCCGGAATAATTGCAAATAATATTTACAAACAGGGTATCAAGCGTACTGTTCCTTCCCTTGCCATTGTGGTGTGTCTGTTGGAGATAATCATTCTCGTGCTCGGACAATTGGGTGTATCGTTATGAAAAAAACAGTACCTTTTCAGACAATGATACTTGTGATATGGGCGCTGATAATGTGCGCTTCGACGGCGTTTACACTTACGTCGCCCAAAGAGACCGTCAGTCCTTACTACGACACGATGAAGGAAGCGGCTTTGCTTGCTCAGCGTGCGATGCAGGCTGTCAGACAGTATAAAGTAGATCACGGTATTCCCATCAGCGAAGAAGACATTCTGGACACGGGAATGTTGGGAGACCGTTACACTTCCATCACCACAACAGTGGGCGTGCTGGAAGCCAAGCGTACCACGTTCAATCCCAACTGGGCGGCAGTTATAGTCAATATGTTTGCCGAAGCGGGACTGAAAGAGGGCGATCAGGTAGGAATGGTGTTTTCCGGATCCTTCCCTGCGCTTAACATATGCGCGATGGCGGCTGCGCAGACATTTGGCGTCGACGTGTGTATAATGGCGTCTGTCGGGGCTTCGAGTTACGGAGCCAACAACGTCGACTTTACCTTTTTCGACATGGCGGAATATCTGTTTACGCAGGGTATTTTAACTAACCGTATCAGGTATATGTCTTACGGCGGAGCGGACGACGTCGGTTTGGAATTTGCCGACGAAGACAAGGAAAATATTTTACAACGTATAGAAAATTCCGGTATCGAGTTCATAGAGGAAAAAGATTTTCACAAGAACGTCCGGATGCGTATAGATTTGTTTGAAAAACACTTGCCCGATATGAAATTTTTCCTCAACGTAGGAGGCAGTCTTGTTGGTATGGGTTCAGGATTGTCGGCGTTTTCGCAGTCGGGGTATGTAAAACCGGGACATATAGACGTCACGGGTTCAAGTATTCCGGGAGTGGGGCTCAGCAAGGATTTCGGTCTGTTGGAATATTATCACGCAAGCGGTATTCCCGTAGCAAATCTGCTCAACATCAAGGGCATTGCGCTGGAATACGGTATAGAGTACGATCCCGTCGTAATGCCTCCCGTAGGTGAAGGCAAGACATATTACAGCGTGACTTACAACCTGACCATTCCGTATGTAACTTTGGTAATTTTTGCCGGCATAATGACTTTTTACTGCATACACGCAAGAAAAAACAGCATAGAGGTGAACAAAAATGAACGAAACTATATTCTTTGTGGAAGATGATACCACAATTCACTCGCTTATAAAGGCGACGTTGGAATTGAACGGTTACAAAGCAGTGGGATTCCGCGAACCTTTGGCATTTATAGAAACGTTGAAAACAACTGTTCCCGACCTGTTGATACTGGATCTGATGTTGCCCAATATGTCGGGATACGATGTGATCACCTATATGAAAGGCAACGAAAACTATGCCAAGGTTCCCATTGTCATTCTTTCCGCACTGTCAGACGAACTGGACGTCGTAAAAGGGCTTGACAACGGTGCGTCCGATTATATCAGTAAGCCTTTCGGAGTGTTGGAATTTATTTCGCGTATAAAGTCAAACCTGCGCAAAGGAAAGGAAACGGTGCAGGAAAAGGACGTATTCAAGGTAAGAAATCTTGTAGTAGACCGCAAAAAATTCATATGTACTTTAAACGGAAAACCCGTTGCTCTTACAATCAAGGAATTCGAATTGCTTTCGTTACTTGTGCAAAATCATTCCAAGGTGATGTCGCGCAGCACTTTGCTTAAAGAGATCTGGGGATTTGACAGCGATGTGGCTACCCGTACTCTCGATATGCACATCAAGACAATCAGGGAAAAACTTGCCGCCATTACCGACGAACAGTACATCGTCACAATCCGTGCGGTAGGATACGTTATTTACGACGAGGAGTAACGGTGTATGTATCAGGAACTTGTAAGGCGCAATGTGATTATCATCGCTTTGAGTTTGTTGGTATTTTTCTTCCTTTCTCTTTATACCACCAATTTCGTCAATCAGAAGAACGTCACTACCGAACTTGTTTATCTGTCTCGGATTTTGGCAAACGAAATTGACAACACGGTGTCGGAAAGCGAAGTAAGCGACGTTGTCAACAAGTTTACGGAAAATCAGACATGGTTTCAGATATCCGTTGCCAACAGTCACGGTTATATAATGATCGACAGCACCAGCGACGGTATAGGCGAAGGCGTTTACAGTTCGCTGACGGAAGACGAACTGAAACGGGCAGGGTATATTGACCAGACCGACCGCACCTACATTTCGCAGGGCAAGATATACTACATCGAACAACTCAACGAAGACATTATAATGCGAACGTCCATTGCCATTGTGGACAACACCGACTTTATTTTTCAGAGTGTGTTTTTCCTCGGAGTGGTACTTATAGCGGTGCTTATAGTCAGTATTTCCTTTACAGGAAAGACGATTCGCACCATAACGAACGCTTTCGACGAGATTACCAACAATATGCGTACCATCAGTCAGGGCGAATATCACGAAATGAAGACGGATCACCGCTACGAGGAAGTCAGACGGGCTTTTTGCGAGGTAAACGCGGTAAACAACAGCGTTTATCAGTATATTCAGAGCATCAGTTCGGAAAGAGACAAAATAAACTTTATAATAAACAACATTTACGAAGGTATCGTCATACTGGGTATCAGCGGAACGGTATATTCCGCCAACAAGTACGCTTGTGAAGCCCTGAACATTCAGCCTCAGACAGGCAGTAACATCCGCGATATAATCAACGATCCTTTCTTTATATCCAAGTTACAGCAGACAATAGACGGTGAAGGGGAAGTGCGGTTCGATTTCTACAACAAACGTACGGACAAAATTTATCTTGTGGGAATGAATCGCTTTACACAAATATACGAAGTGGACAGCGAAGACCTTATAGCGGTAGTGCTTACCGACGTGACCGTTTCCAGAAGGGAAGAACGCATCAAGGCGGATTTCGTTTCAAACGTTTCCCACGAACTTAAAACCCCCATTACTTCCATCAGCGGATTCAGCGAACTGTTGCTCAGCGGTCTTGTAAAAAATCCCGATGACGTACAACAGTACATTTCCAACATTCACAAAGAATCCGTTCACATGAAAAACACTATAGAAGAGTTGCTGTACCTTTCCAAACTGGAATACAACAACAATTCGGTACCGTCGGACGAACAGGTAGATCTTGCCGAACTGGCAAATGCGGTTCTGGACAACTGGCAGCGAAAAGCATCCAAACATCACGTAAAATTGTTGGACGTAGCGGGACACTGTACCGTAAAGGGAAGTTCGGCGTTATTGGAGCATATGCTTTCCAACCTTGTGGAAAACGCCATAAAGTACAACAAGGAAAACGGTACAGTTTTAATAGAAACGGGGTATAAAGAGGGCAAACCGTTTATTTCCGTCAGCGACACGGGTATGGGCATCGAAGCCCGTCACCTCGACAATCTGTTTGACAGGTTTTACAGGGTGGACACCAGTCGCAGCAGGGAAACGGGCGGTACCGGTCTCGGACTTACCATAGTACAGAAAATATGTCAACTTCACAACGCCGAGATAAACGTCACAAGCGTATTCGGTCAGGGAAGCACTTTTACAATTACTTTCGGAGGAACAAATGCTTAAAGAACAACCATTGATCACAGATGTAATAGGTGACAAAACTACCAAGACGGATGTGCGTATCGAATTTTTCGGGGCTACCGACGAACTGTCTGCAAATATAATGCACCTCAGCCATTACATCGAGGACGTAAAATTGCAGATGGAACTCAAAAAAATCGTCAATCTGCTGTCGGTGATGATGGCGGAAGTGGCGGGCGGTTTCGGTCATATAGGACAGCGTCATCTGGACGAACTGCTTGAACTTGTGGACAAGTACGAAAAAATCGCGGGACCCTTCAAGGGCTTTGTCGTCCCCGGTACAACTCTTATGGGTTCGCGTGTACACATTGTGCGTACCGTTACCCGCCGTGCCGAACTTGCCTATGCCAAAGTGTACGAAAAATACGGCGGCAGCGGCTACATATTCGAATATCTCAACAAAATGTCTACGTTGTTTTACGCCATCGCGCGTACTTACGACGAACAGTGATGAAATTTTTTATTCAGTTTGCTTCCGTCGGCACTGCCGACATAGTCGAATACCTCTGAAAAAGGCGAACCGCTTTCAAGCGGTTCGCCCTTTCGCTGTAACGGATATTAACATCGTCGGCAATTATCATTGCATTGTATTGCCGTTGAAAAAAGCACAAAACAACGCCCCCGGCGCAAATTCCGGGAGTTGCCGTCAAGCGTATAAAAATGTTGTTGCTGTTTTATACGAAAACTTGCTGAGAGTACGGTCGATTGTAAACGCACATTTACGGCGCATTGACAGAAGGCAGGTATTACTTCGTGCCGAAAATTCTGTCTCCCGCGTCTCCGAATGCGGTTACTATGTAGCCTTTTTCGTTGAGCGGTGCGTCTGCGTAATGAGCAACGTATATTTTTACGTCGGGATGTCTTTCGGCAACGCGCTTTATGCCTTCGGGCGCCGCGATAAGCGACAGAAGTTTTATCTGTTTGCATCCGCGTTGTTTAATGAAATCTATAGCGGCCGCCGCGCTTCCGCCGGTAGCCAATGCGGGATCTACAACTATTACCTGACTTTCGGGCGCTTCTTTGGGCAGTTTGCAGTAGTATTCGTGCGGTTGCAGTGTTTTTTCATCGCGGTACAACCCTATGTGACCGATACGAGCCTTGGGAAACAGTGCAACAAGCCCGTCTACCATTCCCAGTCCGGCACGCAATATGGGGACTATCGTCACTTCGTCGGTGATTACCGGAGACATAAATTTTGAAAGCGGTGCCTGTATTTCCACATTTGTGGTGGCAAGATCTCTGAACGCTTCGTAGCCCATGAGCATTGCCACTTCGCTGACTATTTCTCTGAATTCTTTTGTTCCCGTTGTGACGTCGCACAGTTTAGTTATCTTGTGTGCTATCAGCGGATGATTGAATATCTTGACGTTTTTCATGTAGTTTTCCATGTGACGGTTTCCCCTTTTTTAGTTTTGATTATTATACTATAAACAGCCGTAAAAGACAAGTTTTTTACCGACTCATTGACACGGCTTTGTCGTTATGTTAAAATAATGTCACTGTATTTAACGGAGTGTGACATAATGCATTTCAAGGCTAAAATTATGGACGAACAGGCAATAAGAAGGGCATTGACGCGCATATCTTTCGAAATAATCGAACATCAGCCGGATCTTTCCAATGCCGTGTTGGTCGGAATAAAGACAAGAGGTATCCCCATTGCTAAAGTGATACGCAAAAACATCGCCAATTCCACGGGTGTAGAAGTGCCTATGTATCAGTTGGATGTAAGTTACTACCGTGACGACGTTGATCACGACAAGCGCGAGGGTGCTAAGTTTAAAGGCGACATCGAGGGCAAGGACGTAATTCTTGTTGACGACGTATTGTTTACGGGGCGGACGACAAGAGCGGCTATAGAGGCTATTCTGGACGCCGGAAGGGCTTCCAGCATCAAGTTGGCAGTGCTGGTGGACAGAGGACACCGCGAATTGCCCGTCAAGGCGGACTTCGTGGGTAAAAACGTGCCTACGTCCATGCGTGAAGATGTGGTGGTCAGTGTTGGACCGCTGGACGGCGAAACGGGCGTATCCATTTATGAAAAGGAGTAAGGGCAATCACTCTTTCGCGGGCAAGGCGATGCTGTATTTTAACCGTTGCGCGCCAACGGATTTTGTCGTAAAAACATGCAACGTACATACGTTTTACACTGTTTTGTCGGCTTAAAGAATCGGGTTTCGGATATAAAATTTTCAAGTATCAAAAAAGCACACTGTGTCAGCAGTGTGCTTTTTTACTTCAATGTTATTTTGTTTCTGTTTTTTCGGGTTCGGAATTTTCCGCCGAATCGGGGTACTCTTCAACAATTACCATTCCCGATTCTTCTTCCGCCGGACGTTTGCCTACGATGAGATTGGTTATAAGACCTACTATCAGTGCCGCGGCAACGGACGTAATGCTGAATGCCGCGCCTCCGGAGATACCGTTTTTACCGAAGTTGAATGTCAGACCTCCGATACCGCAAACGAGTATCGACGCCACGACGAACAGGTTTCTGTTGTCGCCCAGGTCGACTTTTTTGAGCATCTGCAAACCGCTTACCGCTATAAAACCGTACATTGCGATGCAGGCTCCGCCCATTACGCATTTGGGAATAGTGTTGATGACCGCAACGAAGGGAGTGAAGAATGCCAGCACGATACATCCCAATGCCGCCGTCATAATGGATATTACCGAAGCGTTTTTGGTGATAGCCACACAGCCTATCGATTCGCCGTAGGTGGTGTTGGCGCAACCGCCGAAGAATGCGCCTACTATAGAACCGAGACCGTCACCCATAAGCGTTCTGGAAAGTCCGGGATCCTTTATAAGGTCTTTTTCAACTATTGTGCCGAGGTTTTTGTGGTCTGCAATGTGCTGAGCAAGTTCCACGACGCCTATAGGGGCAAACAGCAGTGCGAGATTGCCTATTGCCGCACCGTCAAGGGGATATGTTCCGTTGGTTTCAATTGCCTTGAGGAACGTAAAGTCGGGCAGACGCAGAAAACTTGCAAATGTTATCGTTCCGAATGCGTCCGTAAAGGGTTTAAAATCTACGAGTTTGAGCGCGTCGACGTTTGCTGCGTAACCTATACCGGTAAGAATAAGGGTAAACACGTATCCCGCGCCTATACCCACTATAAAGGGTATGAGTTTAAATGTTTTGCTTCCTTTGGTGGAAGTAAGCACTATTGTAAAGAAGGTAATCAATCCGCACACTATGGAAATAAGGCCGTAAGTCGTTTCGTCTCCGCCGTTGTACATCATCCATTGGGTAGCGGTTGGAGAAAGTCCCAGACCGATGATGGTTACTACAGGTCCTATGACGACTGCGGGAAGCAGTTTGTTAACCCAGCCCGAGCCTATGAATTTGGTAATTACGGAAATTATTATGTAAACAGCACCTGCAAACACAACACCGATTATCAGTCCCCAGTAGCCGTAGTTTTGTTGTGCCGCCGCGGTCATCGCTCCGAGGAAGGTGAACGAACTTCCCAAGAACACGGGGCTTTTTCTCTTGGTGCAGAAGATGTACACCAAAGTGCCTGCGCCTGCGCCGAACAGTGCCGCCGACGGGTCCATTGTCAGACCTTCGGCTGTAATTATCATGGGCACAAGCAACGTTGCCGCCATGATGGAGATCATTTGCTGAAAAGCGAAAATAAGCGTTTTTCTTAATCCGGGATTATCGGAAATGCCGTAGATGAGTTTCATGTTGTTACCTCCCTGAATTTTGCAAAAAAAAACCTTGTGTACGTACAGAAACATACAACAAGGCAAACTGTGGCTATCCGATATTCAACTGGAAGTCTTGCCGATATCTCTGTATCGTCTTTAAAGATTTCTTGGGGTATTCTAACACAGCAAAAGGGGGATGTCAAACATTTAAAGGCAGATATTTTGACAATTGTTGATTTTTCTTTTTTGTTGGTGTACAATGTTTTAAGGAGGTCACAATGAAGATATTGGTAAGTAAGTGTCTGTTGGGATACGATTGCAGATATAAAGGTGACAACTGCCGTAACGACAAGGTGTTGCGGTTGGCGGAGCAGGGGTACGAATTCGTTGGAATATGTCCCGAGTGTGACGGAGGACTGCCTACTCCGAGACCTGCCGGCGAAATAGTGAGTGGAAATGTGCTTACCAAAGAGGGCATCGACATTACACAACAGTATAAAAAAGGCGCCGAAGTCGCGTTGGATCTTGCAAAGCGCAACAATGTCGCTTTTGCGGTACTGAAAAGTAAAAGTCCATCCTGCGGTTACGGCAAAATATACGACGGAACTTTCAGCGGAAGGCTGACAGACGGCAACGGCGTTACCGCTCAACTGCTGTCGGACAACGGTATAAAGATAATTTGCGACGACGAACTGTAACGGACATTGCGGTTTTACGGTTGCTCGACGGCAGAAATGTATTGTTCTGTCGCGGTGCTGTCGCATCTGTACAACCGTAATTTTAAAATAGGTATAGGTAAAAGGTAGTTTTATGAATATTCTTGTATTAAACGGCAGTCCCTAAGGTTCCAACAGTACTACATTGCAGACCGCATTGTATTTACAGGCGAAAAATCCCGAACATACATTTTCCATTTTAGACGTCGGACAACGTATAAAGAGTTACGAAAAGGATTTTTCTCCCTTCCGCGAGGAATTGCAGAAGGCACAACTTATACTTTTTTGCTACCCCGTATATACTTTTATCGCGCCCTACCAGATGCACAGACTCATAGAACTGATAAAGGCGGACGGAGTGGATCTCAGTGGTAAAACCGCGTCGCAGATAACCACTTCCAAATACTTTTACGACGTCACCGCACACAGGTATATAGAGGAAAACTGTTTCGACATGGGAATGAACGTGGTAAAAGGACTTTCCGCCGATATGGAAGATCTGCTGTCGGAAGAGGGACGTAAACAGGCGGAAATGTTTTTTAAACAGTTGATATTCAGTCACGAACACAAACTGTTCGAATGTACGCCTCCGCTGCCTCCCGTTGAGGAAAAGAAAACTTACCTGCCCGTGCTTGAAGATGTTTCCAAAAACAGTTTTAAGGACGTTGTAATAGTTACCAATTGCGCTAAAGACGACATAAATCTCAACAATATGATTGAAGATTTCCGCCGTGCGTTGCCCTTTAACAGCAGAGTCATCAATTTGTGCGACTTTGCCTTTTCGGGAGGATGCCTTGGATGTTTCGGATGCGCCGTAACGGGTAAGTGCGTATATAAAGACGGATTTGACGAGTTTCTGCGCAACGAGATTCAGAAAGCGGACGCTATAGTTTACGCTTTTACAATTTCCGATCACTATACGGGTTCGGTGTTCAAGTGTTATGACGACAGGCAGTTCTGCAACGGGCACAGAACGGTTACTCACGGTACTCCCATGGCGTATATAATCAGCGGAAACTACCGCTACGAAGACAATTTAAGAACACTTGTCGAAGCACGCAGCGAAGTTGGCGGAAACTATCTGTGCGGTGTGGCGACCGATGAGGAAAATACTTCCGCTCGGTTGAAAGCCATTGCCGACAATCTGGCGTTTGCCATAAACAACAAACTCAGTCGCACCGCCAATTTCTACGGTGTGGGAGGAATGAAGATATTTCGCGATCTCATTTACCTGATGCAGGGAATAATGAAGGCAGACCACAAGTTTTACAAGAAAAACGGCATTTACGATTTTCCGCAGAAACGCAGGGCGTTTATATTCAAGATGAAACTTGCCGGTTCTCTTATGGCAATGCCGTCGGTGCAGAAAAAACTGAAGGGCAAAATGAACAATTTTATCATAGCACCTTACCGTAAAGTTATAGAAGAAGCACGGAAAGGAAATACTGACTTCTGAATGAATTTAGTGCTGTACCCTTTAAAAAACAAAGGTACAGTCAAGGAGGATAATATGCAATTGAGATTTTTCAGGTGCGAGCATTGCGGAAATATTATCGCAATGGTCAAGGACACAGGCGTCCCCGTATTCTGTTGCGGACAGAAAATGACGGAACTTGTTGCAGGTACGGTGGAAGCGTCTGCGGAAAAACACATTCCCGTGTGCACGGCGGAAGGCGGCGAAGTTAAGGTCAATGTCGGTTCGGCGGAACACCCGATGGCGGAAGAACACTTTATACAGTGGATTGCTTTACAGACGGAGCAAGGTTGCCAGTTGAAGACATTGAAGGCAGGGCAAAAACCCTTCGCGTGTTTTAAGTTGTGCGACGGCGACAATGCCGAAGCGGTTTACGCTTACTGCAATCTGCACGGATTGTGGAAAGCGGAAGTGTAATTAACCATTTGTAACGGGCATATACTTTATATGAATACCCCGCAAACACTTGTTTGCGGGGTATTGTCATGTTAAGTAATATATACTTTATTTGAAGGTTAACCGTACAGATAAATTCTACAGTCGGACAGCCGTTATCCGTGGCGGCATTTCCCATTTGTAAAAAATAAATCTGTTGTTCGAAAAAATTTAAAGCGCCGTCAGTCGTTTCTCCGCTTGAGTCCGACGAATTTTTATATTGAAAAGCAACAATTTCTTTTCTGAAAAAGGGCAGATGCGCCCGTTAAACACCTTCGGGTGCGTTTTTGCGTCGTGTAAAGAAGGTCAGACAAAGGGGTATAGTGTATAGTAAATTAATTTGTTAAAACTCGTCCGGACATACTGTTTGTTGACATTCGGGCGTTTCGCACGGAACGCAAACACCCATAAACAGGGCAATTACAAACCTGTAAGCGCACAATTTTACAAATAAATTCACAAGTAAAAACGGCGCAGAGTACTCGACTACTCTGCGCCGTTTGCAATGTATTTCCGATTACGTCGTATACCGCGTTTTGTCTTCGGATCGTTACAAAGCGAAAACAAATGTTTTACTTTTTTGAGGCAAATTTAGTCATATATCGTTAATTTACGTTACAGACCGTAGTAAAAGAAGTCCTGGCGGGCAGTGGGAACGTACGGTGTGGGGTTGTAATCCACCTTGCTGGAAATAGTTCCTCCCCCCGTAATGTTTCCGAACATTTCTCCCCATCCGCCTTCGTAGTTCAGATATTCCTGAAAATCGTTGTAGTGATTGTAGGTGTAGAACAGATATTTTTCGTTTATGTCGTCTATTTCGCTGTTGTTTGCGTCGTATCTCGTATAAACTATGCGTGCCGCTCCGCGTGTAATGGATTTGCCGTCATTGTATATTTTCGCGGGATAGGCTGGGTCGCAGTCTGTACCCGTGGTACCTATGTCCAGTTCGTAGTAATCGAGGTCTCCGCCGCAACCGCTGATGTCGGGCAAAATCGGTTCGTAGGGATATTTGTCCGTGTCTCCGCTGAAGTAGGTGTGATTGAGTCTCAGGTACTCGCCCCACACACTTGTAGAGGGGCTTGTGTACTTGCTTTCGGTGTAGTTTGCGGGTATATCTCCGAATGCAAACAGGTAAGCCGCAACTTCTTCCAGCGTGACATAGGCTCCTCCTTTATATACGGCGTTGACGATGTTTCCTTGGGTGTCAAAAATATAGTACGTTGTACCGTCTTCAGAATAAAGACTGGCGGTATTGCGTACGTACAGACCGTCCGACTCGGGACGTGAAGAGGAAACGGTAGGTTCCTGATCCTGTTGGGCAATATCTCCCGACATAAACCCGTGCTGCGAACGGAAATAAGCGTCCACGCTACTGTCGGCGGGAGTGTAGTTGAGATAAAATTCGTATTCCGACACGCTTGCATAAGGATCCGTAACAGCATCTGGATCCAGAATTTCGATTTCTACCTCGTTGCTGAAATAATTTCCGTATGTCGCACGTACCGTTACGGTACCGGTCTGCGTTCCCGTAAGAATATCCTTCGTTACCGTTGCGTTGTTTTCGCCCGACACGATTTCGTATTCGAAAGCGCTTACGTTTGCATTGTCAACGTTTTCGGAAACAAACTGTGCATCCATTTGCAGACGGTCTCCTTTGAACAGTTTGTCCTCTTCTATTACAAGTTCAATGGACTGTTCCGATTCGGTGTTTTCGGTAACTACAATTTCTATGCTTGCGCTGTACTTTCCAGCCGTGACGGTAACGACGCACTGTCCTGCGCTTACTGCCGTTACTATTCCTTCCTGAGTAACGGTGACGTTGCCGTTAGACGCGCTCCATTGCATTTTGTCCGGAACTCCCTCTGTCGCAGTGTATTCCAGTTTGTACGTAGTGCCAACCGTTATTACTTTGTTGGACTGAACAAATTTAAGATAGTTGTTGTCTTCCACAACGTTGACGGTTACGGTGTCGCTGTAATCCTGCGCTTTGGCGACGACCATACACATTCCCGCTTTTACGGCGGAAATTACGCCTGTCTGCGAAACGGTGACATAGTCGCCTCCGACCACCGACCAGACAAGATCGTCTGCCAGTGACGGAGAAACTTCGTATTCCAACGGCAATGTTTCGCCTACGTTGACGGTACAACTTTCGGGAATGATGTTTACGCTCCCCTTTGAAATGATGGCGTTGTCTTTTTCCGGGGAAAAAAATGAACATCCGCTGAAAATGCACAATGCCAGTATAAGACAGATTGCCGTGGTGATTTTTTTAGTAGTCATATATTGCTCCGTGTTACGGTCAGTTGTTTTAACCGTATGTTTAAAAATTATATAAACAGTGTAATTAACAATTATAAACGTCTGTCGTCAATGTGTCAAGAGCAATGCCCGTCGGGCAAGTACAAAATCTTTCGTTTTGCGGAGCGAGCGCCTTACGGGCGTTGCGTGATACTTATGCCGACTGACAGCAATTTTCCCCGACGTACAGAAAAATTCGGTAAAAGTCGGGAAAAACAAATTGAAATTTATTAATTGAAATACACAGGGGTGACGAGCCTTTGCTGTAATGCGCATCTCGGGGAAATTGAGGTCTGATGCCCTTTTGCGGTTAATTAACAAACTTTTTTAAGAGTGCACCGTCAAACGTCAAAGCATTTCGGTATGGTAGAGGGCTTTGAATTTTTCGTTCTTTTTAGCCCAGTAACGGGTAAAATAGAAGTTGCCCTTTATTTTAAGTGGCAAAAAACGCACGCTTTTTAGCAGGTCGTCCACAAATTGCTGTTCCGTAAGGAAACACTGTTCGGAAACGTTTTCCAGTTCTTGCTGCGTTTTGCATTGCGCCGCCATATCGGTAAATTGCCGTTGAAGTGCGCTTGCACGCCGTAAATAATCGTCTTTGTCAATGTTTCCGCTCATCAGATGTCTGTTTATCAATTCGCGTTGTACCCAGTACTTCAATGCCTGATGTTCGTCTGTGGGAAGAACGGACGCACGCACCGACAGAGGTTTGTAAATGGACAGACAGGGCATCGAACTGCCCGTAACGAAGTAGACTTTGTTTATTTCGCCGCAGTAACTGCCTGTTGTGTGATCTCCGAACATATTGCCGGCGTGCATGCACACGCTGGAAGTGGAAGCAGTGCAGGGGGTAACGTTAGTGTCTGCGTGACTGCGCAGTGCCTGCATCAGCAGCAAACCGACGGGGGTGCCATTTTGCGACAGTATCTTTAAAGAGGTTTCTTTGCGCCGTTCCGCACCCGCCACTTTGGTAAACAGGTTGTTTTGGTACTTCCTTTTAAAATCCGTTTCCGACTGCTCGTTCCCCGAGTAATCCTTTCGTATACTCAGACAGTTGGAAATGGCGGTTATGTCGTCCGCTTTCTTTACCGCTGTGTTGCGACCAGCGCTTTCCAGAATAAACGCATCCTTGCCGTCCGCAATCAGAAAGGCGTTGTCGTAGTAGAATTTTTTGTCAAATCCGCAGTTTCCGCCCTGGCCGTAAGTTTTTATGAGACTGACTATAAGATCTGTCGCTTCCTGCGCCGTACGACATCTTTCAAGAGCAAGTCTTAAAAGATCCATTCCTATAAGTCCGTTGGAAGATTCCCTTTTTACTTTTGTAAACACCGCTTCGTTGCCTATATTGAGCCCGTATTCGTTCCAGCCCATTTCCGCTCCCCATATCCAGTGCGGTTTGAGCAGTACGCAGGAGTAAGTGTGCTGCGCTTGCGGTATCTGTATGTAGGTTGTCCTTACCATTTCTCCCTGTTTGTAGTCTTTAGCGGGCACACGCAACATCAGGTGCGCTTCGTTGGGAGATCTGTCGCTGTTTTTGCCGAAAAACATTTTGCCGTCACGCTTTATGAGCATTGTGTCACACATATTCAATCTCCTTTTACCTTTTACGGCTCACGGTCTTATACAGTATATTTTTCCGCAATATTTGTGCGATGTAAATATCTGTTTGCGATTAATGGTAAAAGAAAGTCAAATAATAAGTATTACCGTGACGACGAGCGCGGCAACGGACAGCAGTGCAATCACTAGAGCAACTGCACACGGTGCACGCTGTTCTTTGTCCCCCAACGATATAAGCGCGCAAACTATAAGCACAATCTGTCCTATTACTCCGTTTACGATGCTGGCAAGAGCGAAGACAATACATATTATCAACAAAATCAAACCGCCTATAAAAGTTTGCGAAAACATTATGTCCCATGATTTCATTACGCCCCACGTCGCCAGTACAGCCAGCGCCATGAAAACTATATTGACTATCGAGTACAGAATGCGTTTTTTGCCGTCACCCGTTATAACGTTCCCTATGTGTATGAAAAATTGTCTTGCAAACGTCATGATGTCCCTCCTTACAACAATTGCGAATTTAGAACAGAGTACCGTTCTTTTTTAATTATATATAAAATATACACAAAAGTCAATCCTGTAATTTTAACGTTGCTGAATGCAACGGTAACAAATAATATTGCCGATATAAGACCGTTACGGACGTCTGAAAATATGCATGTACGAATAATTTATATGCAATGGATATACACACAGTTTTAAACACTTAAGCAAATTTGAAAGTCTGTTCCGTAATTTACCAAGTCAAACTTTTCGGAGGGCATATGGTATTGTTTGAGGAGCGGTTGACCAGCGATATTGACGCCTCCTGACATTTTTCTGCCATACAAGCATTTTCGTTTGCGTGACGTAAAAGCGTTACCGACAGATGTGACAAATTAAAACACGACAAAAAAGACACGGCAACCGAGATTTACTCGGGCCGTGCTATGCTAAATTAAAATTTTTAAATACTGACGTTTTAATCTGAAATGTTTTCTCCGTAAAAAAGAGGAGAGTTGAAAAATTGTGGCAAATCCATTCCGAATCCTTGTGCAATCGCGCTTAAATTCAGAATATTGGTTCCCTTGTTTCTCATTTTTCTGATGTCGGCTATCGTCGTTTGGGCGAGACCGCTCCGTTTGGCAAGTTGGTATTGCGTCAATCCTGTTTGCTCCAAAAGTTCGTCTATTCGGGCGGCAAGTGCTTCAGCAAGAGTCACTTCAAGTATCTCCTTTGTCTGTAACTGTGTTTATTGAGTATAAAACAAAATGAAAAAAATATACTGAGCGTATGCGTATTACTTTGCTTTTGCTCAGTAATATGCTATAATACAAATATAAGGAGATATATGACAGTAGTTTTTTGCGGACACAGAAATATAAACGGCAAAGAAAAAGAATTAACGGAAAAACTTGCAGAAGCGTTAACGGCTATTTTTGAAAAAGGAAAAAAATTTAATTATTTAATTAAGTTTTATTGCGGAGGTTACGGCAAGTTCGATTTGCTTGTTTCCCACGTTATTGACAAAGTCCGTAAATTGTTTCCGAGTGTAAATTGCGAGAAAGTATTAGTTGTTCGTATTTAAATATATCGCTTGAAAAAAGAGAAGCCCTTATGCTTGAATATGACCATTTGTTGTATCCGTCTATTGAAAACGTGCCATACAGATTTGCAATAGCGAAACGTAATGAATGGATGGTAGAGCAGGCAGATATTATTGTTTCTTATACGGAACACAATTGGGGCGGTGCATTTCAAATGGTTAAGTTTGCCGAAAAAAAACATAAAAATATACTTTATCTAAGTATTCGACATCCTGACGCAATGTAATTTTTAAATACAAACGGTATTGTAATTGAAAATCTGAAAGTAATCGGGTATAAACAGATAGAGGAGCAATGTTTTTACTTTGCACTTTGATGAGTAGGAACAAATTAAAACACGACAAAAAAGACACGGCAACCGAGATTTACTCGGTTGCCGTGTCTTTATTGGTCTGGGTGACAGGACTTGAACCTGCGACCCCAAGACCCCCAGTCTTGTGCGCTACCAAACTGCGCTACACCCAGATGCCTAAATATAATACACCATTTTGACGGTTTTGGCAATGAAAAGAATACAAAAAGTTACGTTTTTTTAGCAAAAAAATGAGGTTTTTTTTACATCTGTTTTAACATCCTGCGTAAAGACGGTGCAATTGTTTCGCTTGTAACGGTTGCGGTCTTGACAAAAAGCCTTCGGACTGATACAATTTGACTGACCGACATCGTGCGTTGCGGTATTTTACGGCGACAGATGTCAATACTATAAAATAACAACAATTCAGGCGTAACAGCCAAGGAGTATTTTATGAAAAAGACAATTGAAAAAATAGCACTTGTTGCGCAGACTGTCATCGCACTTATAATTGCGGTAATCAGTTTGTTGATGGCGTTGGGCAATATTCCTACACTGCAGACAAATGACAACGCAGGCAAAGTAGTGCTTGTTATAGTGTGCGTGTTTTCAGGATTGTATCTTGCTTTTGCGGCGTACAACACTTACGCGGCGTTCAGTGACAGAAACGTACTGCGCTACGTAATGCTTACCGCCGATGTGGGCAAATCCACCGAAGCGTCGGGCAGGGTAATCAAAAAGATTGCCGTCACCGACAGTTCGTTGGTGGAAGGCATCAAGGTCAGACGCTTGCAGGTGCGTCCCGATGAAAAGTTGGGCTTCAAGATGCGCATCGATGTGGAAGTCAACAGCGACGACGTCAACTTCGTGTTGGAAAAATACAGATGTTTGTTGGTGGACAGTTATCTGAACATATTGGGACTTAAATTCAGTTCCATTGATTTCAGGGTAATAAAGATGACAACGACTTACAGCCCCGATGTAGCCAAAGCGGACGAAAACGCCAAGGTTACCACGCAGAAGGAAAAGCAATCCAAGGCAGAACCTGCCGTAACGACGGAAGAAACGTCAGAGCCACAGGAGGAGGTCAGACACGACCAACAATCTGCCGAAGACAACGAAACGGTTGCTACTGAACACAGCGAAGCGGAAGTGGTCAAGGAACAGCCTAAACAGACCGAAACGGTCGATGTCACCGAAGACATCGTAGTTACGGTGGAAGACGCCAAGGAAGCGGACGCCGAGCAGACTTCCGAGCAAAAGAAAGAAAAGGAAAAAACGGAAAAAGAGTAAATAAAATTGCCTATAAGTTTTGTTTGAAAATTTGAATGTAATGTGGGCAAAATGCAATTTTGCATTTGATTTTAACTCAATAACAAAAGATGAAAGGTCTGACAGAGCGTTTGCAGTCAGACCTTTGATTCGTTTTGCGGTGTTTGTGTTTGCTGCTTTGCCGTAAAATGTCTGCAATGTCAGAAAAGAGCAAACAGTTGCGGGTAAAGCGGACTGAATGTGTGGCTGAAAAGAAAATAACGCGTGTCAACTGCGCCGTGCCTTTTTGCAATCCCCGTACATTGCGTGCAGGTGAATGGCGGGTAGTTGCCGTAAGCGTTTGACGGTCACTTTTTACGTGCAAATAAATTTTATCGCTCTTTACAAAGGGGTATTTAAGTGGTACAATTATAAAAAAAAAGGAGTTTGTTGAATGAAACAGGCGTTAAAAATGTTAAAAAAAGGTGATCAGAGCAATACACGTGTTCAATTGACTCCGTGGGCGGAAGTGGGAGACAAACCGTTGCAGGAATATCCCCGTCCGCAGTTTGTCAGGGACAGTTACATAAACCTCAACGGTTGGTGGCAATACAGCATTGACGAAAATTTCAATGCGCCCAAAATTTACCAGGGGAAAATATTGGTACCATTTTCACCCGAAAGCGTGCTGTCCGGAGTGTGTAAGCAGTTGACTCCCTCACAGTATCTGCATTACCGCAGAGAGTTCTGTTTTCCGAAAAGTTTCAACCGAGGAAAAATTCTGCTGCATTTCGGTGCGGTGGACAACATAGCAAGAGTATTTGTAAACGGCAGAATAGCGGGCGATCACGTAGGAGGCTACAACGGTTTTACGTTTGACATAACCGACCTGTGCGCGGAACAGCAGACAAACGTGCTGGAAGTTACGGTACGCGATCCGTCGGACACATCCTATTACTGTACGGGCAAACAGTGTCTTGACAGACACGGAATGTGGTATACCGCGCAAAGCGGTATATGGCAGACGGTGTGGCTGGAAAGCGTTGTGGACGAATATATTGCAAATGCCTATATTAATGTCGACTACGACAATGCAAAGGTCACGATTCAGTTGGAAAAGAATTTCAACGGACCGGTAACGGCAGTGGTATCTGCAGAGGGCAAAGAGATTGCAAAGGCGGACGGAGAAAGCCGTCTGGAAATACAGATGCCTGCAGATTTTCGTTCGTGGACTCCGGAAGATCCGTTTTTGTACGATCTTGTGTTGATTTCCCGTCGTGACAAGGTGACGAGTTACTTCGGTATGCGCAAGGTGGACGTGCAACGAGACAAGGAGGGAATACCCAGACTTTATCTTAACAACAAAGAGTATTTCCAAAGCGGATTGCTGGATCAGGGCTATTGGAGCGACGGATTGTACACTGCGCCCAGCGACGAAGCCATGATATACGACATCAGTACCGCCAAACAGTTGGGATTCAATATGTTGCGTAAGCACATAAAGGTAGAGCCGATGAGATGGTACTACCATTGCGACAGGTTGGGAATGCTGGTGTGGCAGGATATGCCCAGCGGCGGCGAACGTCAGCACAAGTGGGTAACCATGTATGCGCCGTTTATAGGATTGAGGCACAAAAAGGACAGCAATTACCGTGCATTTTCCCGCAAATCCTTGAAGGGCAGAGAGTTGTTCAGAGAACAGTACATCGAAATGTTGCGTCAGTTGTACAATTGCGTCTGCATCTGCGTGTGGACTCCGTTTAACGAAGGCTGGGGACAATTCGACGCGCTGAAAGCGGTCAGCCTTACCCGTCAGATAGATCCGACAAGACTTATAGATCACGCCAGCGGTTGGCACGATCAAGGGGGAGGAGATATCGTAAGTCTGCACATTTATTTCCGTCCCGTCAGACTGCCAAAACCAGAAAAGACAAGATGCACCGTACTTACGGAATTCGGCGGATATACTTACAAGGACGTCGACCACTGTTTCAATACCGGCGCGACGTTCAGTTACAGGCATTTCGAGCAACTTGCCGATTACAATGAGGCGGTGCGCAGTTTGTATGAACAGCAGATAATTCCCGCAAAGAAACAGGGATTGTCCGCATGCGTATACGTTCAGTTGAGCGACGTGGAAGACGAGGTCAACGGAATAATGACCTACGACAGGAAGGTGCTGAAAGCGGACAAAAACACATTTTTGAGTATAAACGGAAAGTTGAAGAATGAATGAAAAAGAACGTTTTATGACGAAGGCCGTCAAGCAGGCTTTAGCGGCAATGAAGCAAGACGAAGTGCCTATAGGCGCTGTAATAGTAAAGGACGGCAAAGTAATTGCACGTGCTCACAACAGACGCAGAAAGAGCAATGACGCAACCGCTCACGCAGAAACGGAAGCCATACGCAAGGCTTGTAAAAAAATCGGCGACTGGCGGCTTAACGGCTGTGAAATGTACGTAACTCTGGAACCCTGTCTGATGTGTCTGGGCGCATGTTACAATGCAAGAATAAGCAAAGTGTATTTCGGCGCTTACGACAAAACCGAGGGAAGATCCGAAATGATGCGCTCGGTAAACACTCTAAATCACAATCTGGAAACGGAAGGGGGAGTGTTGGAAGAAAAGTGTTCGAATATACTTACACAATATTTTAAAAGCAAGCGTTCGGCGCGGAATTTACCTGCCGACGACTGCGACTGATGTCTGTCAAACAATACCGTAACGTAATGCGTTGCGGTATTGTATTTACAATTCTACAAATCGTCCGTTGCCCGACTGTGCAGTCAAATCGGCTTCATCAGGATAAATAGTAACGGTAATGCAGTTTGCGCAAAGAAACGCCCTTCGGAATATTCCCAAGGGCGTTTGTTGTAATAGTTTCGATTCTGTCGTTGAGACAACCGTTTTATTCCTCTGCGGTCTGAGTTTTTGCAGTCAGGAATTGCTGTACGTCGGCATCAAAGGTGTCCAGTTGCATCGAAAAGTAACCGTTCTGTATTTTAATTACGGTAAATTTGCTGATTATACCGTCCTGTGCACCTTTGACGTCCACTTTCTGTTCGCTGTCGTAAGGAACGTTGCTGATGTAGTACAAGGCGGTGCCGTTGATGTAGCCTACAACTATGTCGTTGACAACGGGTGTACGTTCGCCGTTGAATGTCAGCACGCTTTTGGCTGATTTGCTTATTGCAAAGTTTGCGGTAGCGGTAGTTGCGCTGAACGGATCGAATACCTGAACTGAAGGATTGTCGCCGAATGTGTTTTCTCCTTTGTCGAGAGTACGGCTGTACAGAATATACTGATTTATATCGATGGTGTTGCTTGCAAGTTGATGATTTGAAATCGATTCCTTGCCGTCTGTCGTCTTGGTAACCTTGACCGTCGCGCCGTTTTCGTAATTGTATTCGCTTTCGGTGGTGTACTGAGAGTACTGCTGATTGCTGTAACCGAGGTAGTATCCCGTCAAAGCCTTTGTGCTTTTAAGAGGTTGCTGAGTCTTTTTTGCTTCGAATTCCGTGTAGGTGTCCGTCACCGAACGTAACGCCACCTTTCCTTCATCGATGTATTGCTGCAAAGTCTTTGTGTCTATTTGCAATTGCTGTTCTTCCGCATTAAAACCGTTGATGTCCAGTGACTGTTCGGCAGTAAGCGAATCAAGCAGTGCGTCGGTAAATTCCGACTTGTTGTAAATTGCGTATATAGTCTGAGAAGTGGTAAGTGTATATTTTGCAGTGTCGTCGGTGTTGATTTCCACGGTAAGCACTCCCTTTGCGGCAACGGGACGAATTTCGTCGTAGTTGTATGGAAGCATCTGGTAATCTTCGACGTATTTGGTTTCGGTTGTGCCGTCTTTTACTACCATTTCGTTGTCGACTTGCGCGCTTCTTTCCAATGAGATGTTAAACACAAACTTTTCGTTGGAAAAACGCAGTTCTTTACCCGTAGGCGTTGCCGAGGGCGTACAGCCCGTAAGCATTGTCGCCAAAATGACAAATGTCGATATAAGAGCGATCAAGGATATTTTTTTCATATATTTCTCCGTATTCACATTGTTTTTAAACAATAGTTATTTTCTTCTGCGGTATTATACCACATTAAACTGTGTTTGCCAACAGATTTGACACCTTTATATAATTGCTGAAAATATGCTGATGTACATTTTAAGATTGCTAAGTGACCGTACCTGTGGTAAAATTGTTGCAGGAGCGAAAAAATGTTTACTATTTTCAAGACAAACAGCATGAAAGAGGGGGCACGGTATATTGCCCGTTGTCTCGGACAGACCGATCCGGCGAGACTGGACGTCGGTCACATCGTCATTGTGCCCGACAGAGCGTCGTCAGAGGCGGAAAAAGAAGTCTTGCGCGCGCTGGGAGGAACTTTCAACGTGGAGGTGCTGACATTCCGACGTCTGGCAAACGCCGTGTTGGAAAGCAAGTACCGTTACATGAGCAAACAGACGGGTATAATTGCCCTTACGGGTATAGTGGAAGACGTAAAAAATCAGTTGACATGCTATACCAAGGCGTATTCTTCGGCGGGATTTATACGCAACGTGTACGACACGATAAGCGCGTTTAAGTATTGCCGTATTACGCCCGAAATGCTGATGAGGGAAGATTACCACCCTTCGGTGCGTTCGAAAATGAAGGATTTAAGTCTTATTTACTCGTGTTACAGGGATTTTACGGAAGAGCGTTACGTAGATTCGGCGGACAAGTTGGACATGCTTGCGCAGGAGGCGAAAAACAGCAGTAAGATAAAAGACAGTTACTTTTATCTTTACGATTTCGACAACCTGACAAAACAGCAACTGAGAGTGATAGAACAACTTGCGCGCGTCAGCAAGGGAGTTACTCTTGCCTGTTGCACCGGTAAAAACGACGGAGATCGGTATCTTTATACCGATGAGATATATAACGGCGTGGTAAACATGCTGAAACAGGCGTCAATCGCCTACAACGTAGTGGAAAGCCGCAACTATGTCAGCGGATTTACACGGCAAATAGGTGAAAATCTGTTCCGATATCACAAGGTAAAGCCTGTGGAAAACAACGGATTTCTGACGGTGTTCGAAGGCGGTTCGAGAGTGCAGGAAGTCTATTCGCTTGCCTGCGCAATACAGCGGTATGTTCGACGGGGACACAGATACAGAGACATTTACGTCGTGACCAGCGATATAACCAAGTACAAAAACGCCGTTTCCACGATATTCGAGCAATTTGACATTCCCTATTTCTGCGACAGCCCGACAAGTCTCGCTCAGCACGTATACGCGCAGTTTATATGCGATTTTTTGTCTTCACGCAACAATCTGCGTCTGGACAAGGTGCTTAACTGGGTTAAAAATCCGCTGTTTTCCCTCGATAACGGCGACGTGTGGTACTTCGAAAATTTCTGTCTTAAATACAATGTTAAATACGATTACAGTCGGTTTCGTGTGGGGACGGCGGACAAATTATATCCGCGTGCCTCAAATTTCAGGGCAAAGGTTCAAGATCTTATAGAACAGGTAAAGTTGCCCGCGACGGCAACCGTTTCGCAGTACGTTGCGGTGGTGCGCCAACTGATACATTGTGCCGCGTTGCGCGAAAACAACAATCTTTTTGCCGAACGGCAACGGGAAGAAGGCTTGCTTTTTCAGTGTCGCGTTACAGAGCAGGCGGAGCAGAAGACGGAAGAAATACTTGTGCAGTTGGAGGAGGTCAGCGGACAGCGTGTGTGCAGCGACGAACAGTTCATATCCATGCTGACAACCGCGCTGACTTCCGTCAACATCTCCGTTCTGCCCGTGTACAGCGACTGCGTCGTATTTGCCAATATGGCGAAAGCTCGCAAACACGACATCGGATTTTTGGCTTTGCTTGGCGCAAATCATTCGGAAATGCCCATCATAAAGGGCGACTGCAATCTTTTAAACGACGAAAACATAAAAACTCTTGCGGAAATGGGCATCGATCTCGAACCGCAGATATTTGTAGAAAACAAGCGTGAAAGATTCAGTCTGTTTCAACTGTTGCTTGAACCTTCCGACAAACTGTATGTTTCCTACTCGCTGACAGACGGCAAGGACAAACTTGTGCCTTCCAACTTTGTTCAACAGTTGATGAGGATGTTTTCCGAAAAGGGCAAGCCCGTTTCGCTGTCCGCCGCCGACGAGCAGGTGTATACCGACAAACAGGCCGTCAGCAAATTGGTGTTCAACAAACGGCGTTTGCAGGACAGACAGCCTGTGCACATGCCTTTATACAAGGCGTTGTACGGTCATTTTGCCGACAAAGTGGACGGATTTATGTTCGTAAAGGAAGGACGCAAACTGTACGTAAGTTCGGGGCGTCAACTGTTTTTGTCCGCCAACACCACGACGGCAAGTAAAATTACGGAATTTTTCAAATGTCCTTACCGTTTCTTCATTTCATACGGATTGAAGGCGAAACCACGTCAGGTTGCCGACGTGCAGGCAAGTTATATAGGCGACATCCTGCATGCCGTGCTGGAAAAATACGTGGGAGCCGTCGACCTTTCGGAAAGTGACGAGGTCACGGCTAAACGTGCGGACGTCATTTTTGACAAGGTAATGCAGGACGACTTTTTCAGCGCGCTTGCGTCGGACGTCACCGTTACGCACATCTTGCGTCAGTTACGGCAGGAATGCAGGCGAATGTGCTCCGTCGTAAAGCATCAGCTTGCACAGTCGGATTTTACCAATTTCGCTACGGAACTGGAATTCGGCGTAAAGGGTCCGCTGCCACCGGTCAGAATACCTTTTGACGGCGACGAATTTTATCTCGTGGGCAAGATAGACAGAGTGGACGTGTTGGGCGACGACTTTGTGGTGGTGGATTACAAGAGCGGTAACAGCGCGGCGTCTTACAGTGAGACAAGTCTGTATTACGGTCTTAAATTGCAGTTACCCATTTACGTCAAGTCGGTGGAAAGCAATCTGCACAAAAATCCCGTAGGATTTTACTATTTTAAAATGCACAACGACTTCGGCAAGGGAGAACAGGAACCGCTGTACGTTTGGAACGGCAGAACGGTCAAGGACAAGGACAAGATAATGGCGCTCGACCGCACTTTGCGCGAAGGAAAAAGCAAAAGACTGAAAATTTCCCTCAAAAAAGACGGCGAGATAAAGGAAAGCGTTTCGGTAGTGACGGAAGGTGAATTGCATGCGCAGGTCAGATATGCGGAAATGCTCATTGCCTCGGCGGGACGGTGTATGCGCGACGGCTATGTAGCGGTGTCCCCGTCGGACGGAGCATGCGATTACTGCGACTACCGAAGCATATGCGATTACGGCGACGTGTACACTTACGATCAGCGCGATACGCACAGTTACGTCAAGGCGGAGAAGATCGAGGAGGTGACGCAATGAGCAAATTCAATCAGGGACAACAGCGTGCGATAGACAGCAAGGGCAACCTGTTGGTTTCGGCTTCTGCGGGAACCGGTAAAACGACGGTAATGATACAGCGTATTTATCAGATGATAGCAAGAGGCGAAGCGGACGTTTCGCAGTTGCTTGTGGTTACATTCACAAATCTTGCCGCCGCGGAAATGAAACAAAGGCTTGCCGCCAAACTGTCGGAAAACGCACAGGATCCCGTTATTGCCGACAAACTTGAAAGGCTGGACAGCGCATCCATCAGCACAATACACAGTTTTTGCAGCGATATGCTGAGAAATTATTTCTACGTCGTGGACATAGATCCCGCGTTCAGCGTGCTCGACGACATTTCCGTCACCGCACTCAAAAAGGAGGCAATGGACAAGGTACTTGCCGATTACGGCAACGACGACATTGTGTTTAACAGACTGTACGGCATATTTGCCAGCAAACGTCGCGAAGACAAATTCCGTCAGGCAGTATATTCGCTGTACGAATTTGCATGCACGCAGGAAGATTTTTATAAGTGGTACAGCGAAAAACGCGCAAATTATGACAATATAACGGCAGACGGCGTATTGGCGTCGGCTGTAAATGACAGTATAAAAAGCAATTCGCTGTATTTTGCAGGGCAGTTCGAAGAACTGGCGGAGGAGTTTTTCGCTCTCGGAATGGTTAAACAAGCGGAAATATGTCTTAAAAACCGTCAAAGCGTGACGCTAAATTCCGACAGCCTCGAAGTCAATCTTAAATTGGCCGACAACGTGACGATAGACGCTTTGCGTGCGGCGAAAAAAGCGCCCGAAAATACAGACGAAGATGTTTACAACGACTTGCTTGCCCGTTCCAAAAACGTCATTGACAAATGCCGTGAGTTTTTAAAGGGGTTTGCTCCTTTTTCCGGCAAAGACTGGGACACGATTGTGGAACAGACGCGCAGTTCGGTACAGTATACGGACAAATTGGTGGAAGTTCTGGGTAAATTTACCGAGCAGTACGCACAACTCAAAAAAAGGCTCGGCGCAATAGACTTCAACGACATGGAAAGACTTGCGCTGGAAGTGCTTAAAGACGAGCAGGCTTTACAGCAACTCAAAAACAAGTACCGTTTCATATTCGTGGACGAGTACCAGGATACCAACCGAGTGCAGGAAGCGATTGTCAGAAAACTGTGCGGTACCGGCAATTTCTTTGCGGTAGGAGACGTCAAACAAAGTATTTACGGTTTCAGAGGCTGTGAACCGGAAATATTCGTAGACAAGTACAACGATTACCGTAAGGACGGCACTTTGGGTAGCACTGTAGAACTCAATGTCAATTACCGTTCCGGCAAAAACATACTTGACTTTGTAAACACCGTATGCAGACGCAACATAACCGAACGGTTCGGAAAAGTTGACTACGAAAAAGAAGCAATGCTGATAGGCTCGGAGGAAGCGGAAGAGGGCAGCGTGGAAGTCATAGTGGCGGAAAGCCGTCATTCGGAAAAACGCGCCGCGGAAGGAATTTACGACATTACCTCGGATATTGCCGATCAGTCGGACGACGAAGAGGAAAATCTTATCATTGCCGACAAAATACTGTCGCTTGTGGGCAGCACGGTAAAGTGCGGAGAAAAAACAGTCACTATAGGTTACGGAGACATCGCCGTTTTGTCGCCGTCGATGACGGAAAAGGCATTGTCGCTGTACAACTGTCTGGTAAGACACAACATACCGGTAGTGGCAGGATTTAAGACGGAAGGATTTTTAAACAAGGAAGTCAGGGACATAATCAACTTTCTGCGTGTGGTGGACAACATCTGCGATGACAGTTGTCTTGTGGGGGTGTGTATGTCTCCTTTCGGAAATCTCACCGAAGAGGAAATGGCGCAAATTGCCGTCAACTGCAAAGGAACAGAGGAAAGTTTTTACGAAAAAATTGCCTCATACATTTCTTCCCGACAAAACAAAACGGCGGAAAAAGCCGACAAACTGCTTACTTTTATTGAAAAAATCAGGTTCTTTTCCTACTCTGCCACGGTGGACGAAGTTATTCTGGAACTGATGCGCAATACCGACTGGGAACTGTACATAGGCGGACTTCCCAACGGCAGTCTGCGTTTGCGCAAGTTGTACGAATTTGTAGATTCTCTCAAAGGCTCTTTTTACGCGCAGAGCGTAAGCAAGTTCGTGCAGTATATCGACGAAGCGGAAGACATCCGGTCGGAGCAGAACGTATCGGAAGCAAATGCGGTGCGTATGATGACTATGCACGCCAGCAAGGGACTGGAATTTCCCGTGGTGATACTTGCCAACTGCGAAAGACAGTTCCGTCCCGATTCACCTACGCTTGTGACTAATGCGGAGGTGGGAATGTGCGTCAGTATGTACGACTTCGACAACATGGTCAGCAGTGAAACGCTCGGCACTGTCGCCACGGGAATGTACAATGCGTTGAAATTGCGCGAAGAAAGCATGCGGTTGCTTTACGTCGCAATGACCAGAGCGAAAAACAGGCTGATAATAGTGTCACGTTACAACAAATCCATTTTCGCTTCGCGTGCTCCGTCGGAAGCCACGTCGCAGATGGAATGGATAATTTCCGCCCTGCGCGAAAAGTACGGCGAAGATTTTAAAGACGGAATGTCTGCGGACGGCATCACCTATATTCACGGCAATTACAGGTCGGAAGAAAGCGTCAAGGACGAAGGACAGTTGCTGTGCGCTCAGGACGACGATCTGCAAGGCGCGTTAGAACGTTTAGGCTACGTCTATCCTTATGCCGAGGCTACGACAATGCCCGGCAAGGTGGCAAGTTCTTCGCTGGACAGGCTGTATTTCGACGACAGCGGAGAAGATTACTCGGTACCTTCGCTTGCGGAAGAACAGCGCAAACTTACAGGTACAGCCTACCATATGCTGTATCAGTTTATAGACCTCGGAGGCAGCGACATAAAGGAAAAGTTGGAACAACTGGTTGCTCTCGGACGTATAGACGGCGTTACGGCGTCGCAGATAGACACGCAACTTATAATGCGTACTTTGTCCGACAAAAAGTTCAGAAAACTGTTCGAAGGGGGCAGGATATACCGCGAACAGCCTTTTATGCTCAACGTCAACGGCAGGGAAATAGGACTCAACAGCGACGAAACGATAGTTTTGCAGGGTATCATAGACCTGTTGGCGATATACGACGGCTATGCCAACGTGGTGGACTTCAAGTACACTAAAAACTTTTCGAACATAGAGAAAAATTACAAGTCGCAGTTGGAAAGTTACCGTCTTGCGGTAAGAAAAATAACGGGTATTCAGGACGTCAGATGTTACGTGCTGTCTATAGCCGACGACAAACTGGTAAGTTTTCAGTAAAAATATCGAAGCGTGCCCGCGTAAAAATTACTTTGACGTACGTTTCGGTACAAACAATTTAATTTGACCCGTTTACTCCGTTGCGCTGTTGTCAACAATAGTTGCAACGGAGGTTTTTTATATGCAATATTTACAGTGGTTTTTGCAATATGCAACTTTATACGCGGTAGAGGTAATAGGAGCGACTGTGTTGCTCATCACACTTGTTGCGGCGGTAAATCTCATTTACAACGTGTACCGTCCCGTCAACAGAGGTCTTAAAAACAGCGTAGGTAAACTGCGCAACGGTAACCGCGACAACTGGGCGGCATTTTACGACAGTCTGCCCAAGCAGTACAAATTGCTGTGGAAATGCTACACGGCAACGGGCGGAGGCGTTTACGCCGATCGTGCGATAGGATTTGTGGAAATCAGACAAAAACTGTTGCTTAAAGGCTGTGTGGCGTTGTCGCTCGCGGTGGCGGTAGTTTTTGCTGCGGCTTTCTATATGGGTTACGGTTCTATGGAATTTTTGTATGCCGCTATGGCGGTGGTGTTCTATTGTCTGACGGTGTTGCTGTGCGTAAAATTTTCAGTGATAGCCAAGCGCAGAAAAGCTGAACGCATCTATTCGCACTGGACGGCGTGCGTAGACGGATTTTTCGGGAAAGATTACGACTTTTCGTTAAACAGGCGTGTGACCGACGAAGACGTAAGCCGTGCGACTCATGCGGTCACGGCAGGTAAAGACACAGGCAGAGTGGCGGAAATACTGCGCAACAGCAATCTGGAAGGTCAGCGCAGCGTAGAACAACAACGCAAACTCAACAGAGCGTTAAACAGTCTTGTGTGCGGAGCAAACAAATAAACATCGTAACCGATGAAATTTAAGACGCTTTAAGTCAAAGATGTAGACTTGGCGTCTTTTTTCGTGGTATAATGTATATATGAACAGTCAACTTTCCGTCAAACTTGCCAATCTTCCCGATGAACCGGGAGTATATATCATGTATGACCGTGACGACAACATACTGTACGTAGGCAAGGCGAAAAATTTAAAAAACCGTGTAAGGCAATACTTTTTCCTGTCGGGCAACAAGACGGAAAAGGTGCTTGCCATGCTTTCTCACGTATGGGATTTCAGGTACATCATTACGGCAAGCGAAGCGGACGCTTTGTCGCTGGAAAACACCCTTATAAAAAAGCACACTCCGCCCTACAACATTCTGCTTAAAGACGACAAGCAGTATCCCTATATCAAGGTCAATCTCAAAGAGGAGTTTCCTCGATTTGTGTCCACGCGCAAACTGGTAAAGGACGGCTACAAGTATTTCGGACCTATCACATCGGGTGGAAGCAAGGCGTTTTTGGACATTTTGGGACAGGTATTTCCTACGGCGACATGCAAACTCAATTTTTCACATTTGCCGAAAAATTTCCGTCCCTGTCTCAATTACCACATCGGACGTTGTTGCGCTCCCTGCATAGGCAAGGTGACTCGGCAGCAGTACGGCGAAATAGTAAGACAGGCTGTGGAATTTTTGTCGGGCAACGACACTGCCGTCAAGCAGATACTTACAAACAAGATGCGTGACGCCAGCGAAAAACTCAATTTCGAACAGGCGTTGCAGTACCGGAATTATCTGACGCTGATAGACAAACTCAACCAACAGCGTATAGTGGTGCTCAACAAAGCGGTGGATTACGATATGTTTGCAGTGGCAAGCAACGGCAGAAACAGCGTGGTAAATCACACAATGATACGCATGGGAAAGGTAATATACAGCGACAATTTTGCCGTCAGCGACGCGGGAATTGACGAAAAACAGACTCTTTCCAGTTTTTTGATGGCGTACTGCCAGAAAGTACAGTTGTGCAGTCAACTGTTTGTAAACGTGCATTTAGAGGATACCGAACAGTTGCAAGAGGCGATGTTCAAACAAACGGGCGTCAAACTGACTGTTATCTGCCCCAAACAGGGCGACAAAAAAAGACTGGTGGATATGTCCTACCGCAATGCCGTCGAGTATCTGACAAAGAGTCAGTCGGCAATAGACCGCAAATACGACAGCACCGTGGGCGCGGTGACTCAGTTGAAAGAACTGCTCGGTCTTACCGTGTTGCCCAAACGTATCGAATGTTACGACATCAGTAACATCAGCGGAGTGGACAAGGTCGCTTCGATGGTGGTGTTCACCAACGGAAGCAAGGACGCCGCGTCTTACAGACGTTTCAGAATAAAGACGGTAGAGGGCGCAAACGACTTTGCCAGTATGAAAGAGACGCTGAGCAGAAGATTTGCCCGTCTGAACGACGAGAAGTTCGGCGCAAGGCCCGATCTTATAGTAGTGGACGGAGGTCTGGGACAGTTGGAGTACGCGCGTCAGGCGATGTCGGAAGCGGGTGTTGACATTCAGATGGTATCCCTTGCCAAGCGTGAAGAACTGGTGTACACACTGCGTGACAACCAACCTGTTTTTCTTCCGCGCAACAGTTTCGCTCTCAATTTGCTGATAAACATCAGAGACGAAGCGCACAGGTTCGCCATTACCTATTTCAGACAACTGCACGGCAAAAACGCGTTGAAATCAGTGCTGGACGAAATTGAGGGAGTTGGAGAAAAACGTCGTCTCGCATTGCAGAAACGCTTTAAAACGCTGGACGCTCTGACGGAAGCAACCGTTGAACAGTTGCAGGAAGCGGAAGGTATAACTCATCCCGTCGCAGTCAGTATACGACAGTATTTTCACCCCGATGAGACTCATTCGCATTGACTTTTACGCACAACAAAAGGCTTACGGAACATACCGTAAGCCTTTTTATATTTGAATTTAAAATGAATTTGCTGCGCAATCGTGTTGACGTCAAATTGAACAGACGCGGTAAATGCGAAATATTCAAAGCGCGAAACTAATCGGCGCTAATACTTGTCGACGACGTGACCGACGCAGATTGTTCTTGCGTTTGACGTTGTTGTAAAGGGCGAAGTCAATTATTTTTCCTGACCGAACACACGCACTATTTTTTTGAACAGATCTTCGTTGTCGATTACAAGCAACGCTATTTTGTCCTTTACTCGCGTTATGGACTGGTAAAACAATTTTTCGTACAGATAGTTGCGGTCGCGGTGTTGCTTCGCGCAAAGTTTTCCGCACTCATCGTAGTAAAAGGTGTTGTCCATAATCACCAGTATTTTTAAAAATTCCTGACCTATCACGTGATGGGTGTCGTAATCCTGTCCGTATTGATCGAAGGGAGTGATGCCGTAATTACTTCCCGTGTAATTTATAAATGTGTACCCTTTGGAGCGGAAGTAATCGATTACGGCAAGTGCGGAAACTTCGTCCGTGAAGTTGACGGAAATGTTTTTGAAATTTACGTCTTTGGGCGGTTTCTTGTTAAGGTCGCGAACATATCTGATAAACGTCGCAAGTTCTTTGTTGGTTCGTATTCTGGTGGTAAGTCGGTATTCTTGTACCGAAGGTAATGCAAGCACTTTACTGTAAATTTTGTTGTTTTCTTCCCTGAGCGACAGCGTCTGGTCGGGGTCTATTGATATGATACATGTCTGTTTGTGCAGGTCGGTGAGTTCGCAGACGCGCTTAAACTGTTGGGGAAAAATACGTTGACATTCGTCCAGCAAAACGTATCTGTATTGCGGTATTCTGTTTGCGATGAGGTTGAAACCGCTTATTTCCGTCAGCGTCAGATTGGGTATGTTTTCCTCCAACGTACTGTAATTTTCCGACAGTTTTGCACAGTTTATAATCAGTACCCGTCCTTGTTTGGCAAGTTCGCGTGCGATGTCGTACAACAGCAGTGTTTTTCCCGTTCCCGGTTTGCCGTTTATGCAGAAAAACCTGCTCTTATTTTCTGCGATGTCCGACAGCAGTTGACTCTTTATTCTTTCCTGATGATCGGTCAGAAAGTAATTTCCCTTTAAAAACTGTTCCGGTTCGTTAAAGGGAGATATCAGAAATTCCGACGGAACGAACAACGGGTCGATGTCGTCCGTGTACGGCTTTCGGAAGTAGTTTATCGCTTTTGCCAGATCGTCCGCCGTAACTTGCGTAACGGAGCCGTCGTCGCCCATTTCGAAACAGGTCATACTGTCCGTAACCACACAAAACGTATAAATTTTTCTGTTGAGGTGGGACAGGTAATGTCTGTTTCTGTGCAACTGCTTTTCTATTTTTTCGCTTTCTACCTGCTGACTTTTAAGTTCGATGTTGAGTACGCCGTCGTCCGTGATCTTCAACAGGTCGAATTCCTTTCCTATCTGCGGAATAATGTAGTTGTAAAAAAATCCTTCCCAACCGTAAATCGAGCATTTGTGCTTCACAAGAGTGTCCACGAGCAGTCTTAAAGAGCGTATCTCGTGCGGCTGACATTTGATATTAAGTTCCTCATCCAGACTGTCCTTCTCGACACAATCGTGAATAAGTACGTTTTTGAACGCTTCCACGTCCCGTATCCGCGACAACAGAAAAAGATTTACCGTTTTTATCATGTCTTACCCCCGGCTTAGCGCAGTGCGCCATATTCCGTCGGACTGACGGCCGATCGTCAATCCGACTGCCGTTACTTTTCCGAGTGCTGTTTGCGAAATTCCTTCGGAGTCACTCCGTAGCGTGACTTGAACTGACGGTTGAAATAACTGATGTTGTTGTAACCCACTTTGTAAGCTATCTGACTGATTTCCTCTTTGTCGGACAGCAACATTTCTCCCGCAAGGTTGAGCCTGTGATTGTTGACGTAGTCTATACAAGTCACGCCCGTAAACCGTTTGAACATCTTCATCATATAAAATTCGCTGTAACCGCACAGTTTTGCAAGCGTTTCTATGGTTATTTCCTTGTCGTAGTTGGCCCTTATATATTCAAGCGCCTGACGAACGGCGTAGCACTTTTTGCCTTCGGTAACGTCCGTTTCCGCACGCAGGAGATTGTTCTTGAAGACGTGGTAAAACAGCCAGTAAAGATTTGCTTTTATGTTGAGTTCGTATCCCAGTTCGCCAGCCGAGTAGTCGAATATCTGTTTTACGCACGCATCCGCCTGTTCGTAGCCCTCCTGTCCTTTGCGTATTATACACGGAGTGGACTGCTGAGCGTTGAGCAACGGAGCGAAGTATTTCAGCGTGCAGGCGTCGGCAGTGCTTGTTTCCAACAGTCTGAGGTTGAATACAAAAGCGTCCACTTCGGTGGGACCCTCTTTGTATCTGTTTATGGAATGCATTACGTAAGGACACAGTATCAGTATGTCGCCTTCGTCCAGCACGTACCAGTTACCGTTGACTGCGATATATCCTTTGCCTTTTGCCACCCGTATAAGTTCCACTTCCTCGTGCCAATGGATGGGATTAAAGGGAAATCCGTTGCTGAAATCCGCCCTGTACCGTGCAAACGGGGTCATGTGCGTACCGTGCGAAGTACGTTCCTTGTATTGAAGCATATCGTTTTTTTGCATTTTCTCACCACAGTATTGTGTAATTTATTGTTTTATTATAAAGTATTGTACAATCGTTGTAAACACTTTTGTGTTAATTTTGCGTAAATTTTACATTTATGACAAATTTTTCGGCAATGTATTTAAGACATTGAAACTTTTAAGCCGATGTGGTACAATATTAAAAATCACATTTTAAGGAGTATTGCGGTGAAAATAATTCATTGTGCCGATATACACATTGGTTCGCCGTTGACCGGAGTGGCAAATTCCGCGGCACGGCGTCACGAACTGCTGAAAGCGTTTGAGCAGATGACAAACTACGCTTACAATGTCGGTGCGGAAGCGGTGGTAATTGCGGGCGATCTTCTGGACAAGGAGGGCGTCACTTCCAACGAACTGTCTTCTCTTGCTACCGCCATGGCAAGGTATCCCGTAAATTACTTTGTCGTCGCCGGAAATCACGGAGGGGGCGATTACGGCAGATTGCGCAGTCTGACGACCCCCAACGTCAGATATTTTGACGGAAGATGGCGCAGTTACACATTGGGCAACGTTTGTATTTCCGGTATGGAACTGGACGGTAACGACGCCGAAAAATGGAAGGAAGTCGCAACAGACAAAAGCAAGTACAACATTGTCGTTTTGCACGCGGACATCGACAGCGACGACTACGGCGAGTTGAACACGGACGTGCTGGTATCTCAGCAGGTCAATTACGTGGCGTTGGGACACAGGCACACGTTCATGCACAAAAGAATCGGCAAAACCGATTTTGTTTACAGCGGTGTGCTGGAAATAAGAGGATTTGACGAAAGGCAGGACAGCGGATTTGTGCTGATAGACACCGACAGCGGAAAGATACAGTTTGTAAAGCAGGCTTTAAGAAGCGTCAGCGACGTTACGGTGGACTGCAACGGAGTGAGCGACGATCTTCAACTGCGCCGAAAGGTGGAAAATGCTTTAAAGGATGTCGACAAAGAAAACTACATCAACGTCACTCTGACGGGATATACCGAAGAACGCGTGCACGCCAACCGAATCAGACAGGATCTGAAAGGACGTTTCTTCGCATTGCGTATCAAGGACGAAACCCACATCAGACTGGACATGTCCAAACTTCCCGAAAGCACTCTTGCGGGACGGTTTTGCAGGCTTGTAATGCAGGAGCTTTCTCCAGAAGTCAGAGAAGACGTCGTAAGAATGGGGCTGTCCGCCCTTTACGGGGAGGAGTTGCAATGATTATAGAAAAGTTGGAAATAAGAAGTTTCGGAAAAATCCGAAACACCGTAATCAATCTCAATTGCGGTATAAACGTCTGTATTAACGACAACTCTTACGGCAAGACTACCATTGTCAATTTTATCCGCGCGATGTTGTACGGAATAGAATATCGCAAGAACGGGCAGGGCGACGTGTCAGTCAAGGCGTATATGCCGTGGAACAGCAGTGAAAAGTTTGGCGGCAATATGGAATTTTCCCACAACGGAAGACGCTATCGTATAGAAAGGTATTTCGGCGCTACTCAGCGCAGCGAACAGTGCACATTGTACGACATGACCAACGGAGACGTTGTGCCCTGCGAAAACATCGGCGAAAAATTTCTTGGACTTACGGAGCAGTCTTTCCTGCAGTGTATGTACGTCTCGCAGGAAAACGTAACGGTGCAAAGCAACAGCAACCTCGAAGAAAAACTTGCCGGTATGGTGCAGGGCGGAGATGACAACAATTACGACAAGGCGGTAAAGGCACTGGAAAACTTTTCCCGTTCGTATAAACTGTTTCGGGGAAACGGAGGACTGATATACGATCTCGAATGCAGGTTGGAAAGTGCTGAAAACGCCCTCGAACAGGCGAAATTGCAACGCAAACAGGCCGAACAGGACAGACAGCGTCTTTTATCGTTGGAACAACAGCGCAACGAGGCTCAACGGCAGTACGACAGTGCCGACAAAAAATACCGTCAGTTGCAATCGGTTCTGTCGGGAAGGTTCAGCAGTCAGGACGTGGAAAAGGAACGGCTCAAAGCGCAGTTGCAGGAACGTATTGCCTCACGAAACCCCGACAGGTTGCAACAGGACATAGCGACGGTCAACGGACTGCTTGTCAGATCCGTTGCTCCTCCCGCGGAAAATCCCTTGCGCAAACTCGCCTTCATCGCGTTGAGCATCGTGCTTGTGCTTGCCGGAATCGCCGTAATAGCGTTTGTGCAGACGGATTACCGCTGGTTGGGACTGTTGTTTGTACTGGCAGGTTCGGTTTTTATAGTGGCGTCGGTTATTATGGACAAAAAACTCAATGACGTGGCGCAGAAAGCACGGCAAAACAAGGAGGAAATTCATCGTTTGCTGGACAAATACGGTATATCGGGCGATGATGAAGAACAGTGTCTTCAACAGATGTACCGATTGCAACAGAAGTGGATGGAAGAACAGGCGGAATATCAGTTGCTCGTGTCGGAAAAAGGTGAAGACCTTTCACGCGAGAAGGCGGAAACGGAAGAACTTGCCCTAACTCTGCGGCAGTTGAAAAACACAATAGCGCAACTGGATATGGAAAAGGGCAGTCTGACGCACGCAATAGAAATTGCCGAAAGCAGTGACGTCAGCGGTAAAACCGATGTGGTAGACAATCTGAATTCGGAATTACAACAGGCGCGACGCACATGGCAGACGGCTATGCTTGCTACGGAATATTTGAAAAAAGCCAAGGAACAGTTGTCCGACGCTTATCTGCCCGCCATCAATGCCAAATGCGGAGATTTGCTGTCGGCGTTTTCCGAAGGCAGACTGAGCGCGGTCACCGTAAACAAGGATTTCGAAATACTTGTTACCGAACAGGGACAGACGCATCCTTTGCAGTATTTTTCCAGAGGTATAAGGGAACTTACGCTGTTTTGTTTTAAAGCGGTTTTGTCAGACATCGTGTACGGAGACAAGATACCTTTTTTAATCATAGACGACGCATTTGTCAATCTGGACGACAAAAATTTCCGTTCGGTGGTCAGATTGTTGCGTACGCTTTCCAAAAACACGCAGATAATATACATGACCTGTCACCAACGCGGTAAATTGCTTACGGATTAAAATTTTTTCCGTTGACAATCCATCGAGTTGGGGGTAATATAATTTACGGAGTACTCCCTGTCAGGGAATAAAAAATACTTTTTTAAAGAGGTTTTAGCGTATGAGTACCGTTGAATCAAGCAAAAAGATCCGTGCCCTTACACTCAAATGTATAGGCAGTCTCGGTTCGGGACACGTTGGCGGAAGTTTGTCGATTGCAGACGTTCTGGCTGTTCTGTACGACAAGTATATGAATGTCGACCCCTCAAATCCTCACATGGAAGGAAGGGACAGACTTGTGCTCAGCAAGGGACACGCAGGTCCCGCGCTTTACGCAACACTGTGCTACAAGGGATTTTTCCCCGAAGACTGGCTGCTTACATTAAATAAATTAGGCACACGCTTGCCCAGTCACTGCAATATGTTGCTCACGCCCGGCGTAGATATGACTGCAGGCAGTCTCGGACAGGGGCTTTCCTGTGCATGCGGACTGGCAACGGGAAGCAAGATTTTAAAAGACAACGCCACCATTTACGCAATAGTAGGTGACGGCGAATTGCAGGAAGGACAAAACTGGTGTGCATTGATGTACGCCGCTGACAAGAAACTGGACAATCTGATTGTTTTTGTGGACAAAAACGGATTGCAGATAGACGGCACTACGGAAGAAGTAATGGACATCGGTGACATCGAAAACAAGTTCCGTGCATTCGGATTCGATACGGTAAGTATCAACGGACACGATCACGACGCAATTGACAAAGCAATTAAAAACGCACGCCTGCACAAGGGCAGTCCCAGTTGCATCGTACTTCACACCGTAAAGGGCAAGGGAGTAAGTTTCTACGAGACAATGGGCGCGGGAGTACACAGTACGACTTGTACAGCCGAACAGTTGCAAAAAGCGCTGGAAGAATTGCGCTGAGGGGGTACATTTTTATGGAAATGAGAAAAGCATATGTCGCCGCCATGGCGGAAGTAATGAAAAACAATCCCAAAGTAGTTGTTCTGGACGCTGACCTTGCATCGGCAGGCGGTACCAAACCGCTGTACACTCAGTTTCCCGAAAGAGCGATAGAAGTAGGTATTGCGGAAGACAATATGACTTGTGTGGCGACAGGTCTTGCCGCTTACGGTTTTATTCCGTTTATACACAGTTTTGCGCCCTTCTCGGTACGTCGCAACTTTGACCAGATAGCGGTTTCCGTCAGTTACTCATGTCAGAATGTCAAAATAATAGGCTACGATCCCGGCGTAACCGCCACCACCAACGGCGGAACGCACATGTGTTTCGAAGACGTGGCAATGTTGAGAGCACTGCCCAACATCAGAGTAATGGACATAGTGGACCCCGTACAGTTGGCCAAGGCAGTGCCTTTTGTTGCCGAACATCAGGGTCCCGTATATATGCGTTTTGCACGCAAACAAACGGACACGTTGTTTGACGAAGACTACAAGTTCCGTCCGGAAAAAGCCGACGTCGTAAGAAAAGGCAACGACGTCACGGTGGTAGCGTCGGGCGCAATGGTATTCGACGCTCTTAAAGGTGCGGAAATACTTCACGAAAAGGGTATAGAAGCGGAAGTTATAGCGGTTCACACTGTCAAACCTCTTGACGAACAGACCATTGCCGAAAGTGCGGCGCGTACGGGTTGTGTGCTTGTGGTGGAAAATCACTCGGTACACGGCGGACTGTTCGGAGCAGTTACCGAAATGTTCGCTCGTACGGTACCGACTCCCTGCGACGCCGTGGCAGTATACGACCGTATAGGTCAGGTGGGAAGTTTGTCCGAACTGAAAAAGGATTACAACCTTACGGGCGAAGACGTTGCCGACAAGGCAGTGAAACTTATTGCCCGCAAGTAAGTGTAAAAGTTTGATTTAAAAAATAAAAAAGGCGGTACTTTTGCAGTACCGCCTTTTGATTTTCAATTCGGGCGTTGGGATTTTTCGACGCTGAATTATCGACTTGTTTTTGTTTCAGCGGTCGGACATCGGTTGGAATTTCAATAAAATTTCACCGAACGTTGTTGCAAAATCCCGTCTTGTACGGTTACATAAGGGGAGTGAATACCGCTATAAACACACTGACAAGTCGTTGGAGTATATTGAGTTTTGCAGTGGTGTGATCTTGCGGCTGACTGACTTCTTCTATTTTTTCGATGTCCGCTTTCAGTTGTTCCAAAGCACGCGTTCTGTACATCCACACTCCGCATTCGTAGTGATGTATAAGGCTGCGGTAGTCGAGATTTATCGTGCCTACTATGCCTACGTAGTCATCGGCAATTATACTTTTGGCGTGCAGAAATCCCGGGGTGTACTGAAATATTTTAACTCCGTCGCGTAACAACTGTTTGTAATGGGAACGTGTAACGGTGAATATAAGTTTTTTGTCGGGTATTCCCGGCGTGTATATTCTTACGTCCACCCCACGCATTGCCGCCGATTGCAGGGCGTTTTTCAACTGACTGTCTATGATGAGATAGGGAGTAGTGATCCACACGTATTTTTTCGCGCTGTTGATGATGTTGAGATAGGCGTTTTCCGCAATCTGTTCGTTGTACAACGGTCGTGGACCGTCTCCGAAAGGTACGACCACTCCGCTGTCGGGAAATGCGGGAAAACTTGTCGCAATGTAATCTTCAAATTCTTCCGTCTGTTTTGCCATTACGTCGTAATTTTGCAAAAACAGTACCACAAGGTTTGTGACCGCGCTGCCTTCCAGTCTTACGGCAGAGTCTTTCCAATAGCCGTAGGGACTTTTCTTGTTGATGTATTCGTCTGCGAGGTTAATGCCTCCCACGTAACCTATTGTGCCGTCTATCACGGTTATTTTGCGGTGGTCACGGTTGTTGTGCACCGCAGATAAAATGGGACGGAAGGGATTGAAACGCACGCATTTTATTCCCTCTTTGCTAAGATGTTTGAAATAATTTGACGGAAGTTTAGAAATACAGCCTATATCGTCGTACATTACTCTGACTTCCACGCCTTCTTTGACCTTTTGTCGGAGCATTTGCAATATGCTGTTCCACATTTGCCCTTTTTCAATAATAAAGTATTCTAAAAAAATGTATTTTTGAGCCTGTTTGAGGTCTTCGGTAAGTTTGTCGAAGAACTTTTCTCCGCAGGAAAAATACATTGTGTCCGTCGCGTCGTGCTGAACGCTTCCCGAAGAGGTAAACAGATACCTGCTCTGTCCGTAACAGTTGTCCAGTATGTCACGGTAATAACTCTGACGGTTGCTCTGATTGGAAATTGCCTCAATGCTTTCAAAGCGAATCTTTTTAAGCAACCGGCGTTGCCAGCCCGGAATATAGTTTTTGGAAAACATTATATAAATTATGCATCCGAACAACGGCAACACGCAAACTACGATTATCCACGGCACTTTACTGTCAATGTTCATATCTCTGTTGACAATGTGTACTATAGCCAACAGCGTCAGCACTGTCATTGCTATGGAAAACTGGTAGTAAACTGCTGATGCAATGGAAACGACCACCAGCAGTACGGCTATTTGCAGCAGAATGGCAAGAGCAACCGCCGTCAGTCTGCCGAAAACCGATTTGAAAAATCTCTTCATACTTTCTCCTGACGTATATAAGTTTGATTAATATGATTATACCACAAAAAACGTAATGTAAGCAATAGCCTTTATATTAACACAATATTGTATTTTTGCTTTTGCGGTGCCTGTAACAATTTGACAAATCTGCGTTAAAAATATATCATATTAACATGCAGAAAGAAGTTATTATTTTAGCAATAGAGAGTTCGTGTGACGAGACGGCATGCGCCGTGGTACGCAACGGACGGGAAATAATGTCTAATATCGTGCTCAGTCAGATAGACATCCACAAGTTGTACGGAGGAGTGGTTCCGGAAATAGCCAGCCGAAATCATGTCGAAGTAATAGACGCGGTGTACAGGGAAGCATTGAAAGAGGCAGGCGTGACGCTTGACGACGTGGACGCAATCGCTGTAACCTACGGAGCGGGACTTGTGGGCGCGCTGATGGTGGGAGTGTCATTTGCCAAGGCTTTGAGCAGAGCGTGCGGCAAACCGCTTGTGGCGGTAAATCACATCGAAGGGCACATCTGTGCCAACTATCTCACCTATCCCGATCTTGAACCGCCCTATATATGTCTTCTTACAAGCGGAGGCAATACATCTATAGTGGATGTAAAAGATTACGACAATTACGATGTTCTGGCGTCCACCGTAGACGACGCGGTGGGCGAAGCGTTTGACAAGGTGGCGCGCGTTCTGGGATTGCCGTACCCGGGCGGTCCCAAGGTGGACGAATTGCAGAAGCAGGGCGAAGACAGGTACAGTTTCCATTCGGTTCTGTTGCCCAACGGCAATTTCAGTTACAGCGGATTGAAAACGGCTGTAATCAACACATTGCACAACGGTCGCCAACGGGGAGAAGAAATTAATCCCGCGGATATAGCAAGGTCGTTTACTGTATGTGCAGTGGACGGACTTATCAGACGTACGACGGAGGCTTTAAAAAGTACGGGACGCACTACTGTTGCGGTGGCAGGAGGAGTGGGAGCAAATTCCTATATACGTCAGAGACTAAGCGAACTGTCGCAAAAAGGTTACAGAGTCTGTCTGCCTAAACTGTCGCTTTGCGGAGACAATGCCGCAATGATTGCTTCGCGTGGTTACTTTATGTACCTTGACGGCAATTTCGCGCCGTCCGACCTCACGGCTGATCCGTCGTTGAAGTTGCGCGGACAGAAACCGCACAGAAATTGATTTTATTTTATCGGCAAGGCGATGCGGTGCGCCTTTTGCCGATTGTGTAAATATCTAAAACTTATAAAGGGGGAGTATGATGAAAAAATCCACTGTGCAAGTCGAGCGTGTCCAAGCCGACGCGAATGTCGGACTCAACGCTCAGCAGGTCAGAGAACGCACCGAAGCGGGACAGACCAATTACATAAAAAAAGTCGTAGGTAAATCTTATCTTGCTATTTTTGCCAGCAATATTTTTACCTTTTTCAACCTTTTGGGTATCATTATTTTTATACTGATGCTCATTTGCCAGAGCATAGAAAACATGTTTTTCTTCGTGGTAATACTTGCAAATACCGCGCTTGGCATTTTTCAGGAAATCCGTTCAAAACTTGCGATAGAAAAGTTGTCGCTTGTCAATCAGCCGACTGCCGACGTAATCCGTGACGGCAAGGAAATTACCGTTGACACCGACAAGATTGTAATTGACGATATTGTCAGACTGTCGCAGGGCAAGCAGATATGCGCAGACGGCAAGGTGGTCGAAGGCGAAACGGAAGTGGACGAATCCATGCTGACAGGAGAAAGCGATCCCGTCAAGAAAAAGGCGGGAGACGAGTTGTTCGCCGGTTCTTACGTGGTGTCGGGCAGTTGCGTCTACCGTGTTGAAAAGGTGGGTAAAGACAACTACATTCAACAGATGTCCGCCGAAGTCAAAAAGTTTAAAAAGCCCAATTCCGAACTTATGCGTTCTATAACATCCATTATCAAAGTGATAAGTTGGATAATTTTCCCCCTGGGACTTGCAACCTTTTTGAAAAACAACGCAATACTTTCCTCCTGGCAGGAAGCGTTAAAGAGCGCGTCCGGTTCGATGATAGGTATGGTTCCCAGCGGAATGGTATTGCTGACAAGCGTTGCGCTTGCGGTGGGAGTCATCAAGTTGTCCAGACGCAAGGTGCTTGTGCGCGAACTGTACTGTATAGAAATGCTTGCGCGCGTCGATACGCTGTGCATGGACAAGACGGGTACGATCACCGACGGTACTATGACGGTGGAAAACCTGGAAATTCTCGACGACAGATTCGGAGACGTGGAGCAATTGATTGCCTCTGAAGTTCTTGCCACCAAGGACGACAATCTTACCGCCAAGGCGTTGAAGAAACGCTTTACTACCGACAACGCCATCGAGGCGGAATCGGTGCTCGCTTTTTCCTCTGCAAGAAAATTCAGTGCCGCAACTCTTAAAGGCGTCGGTACGATAGCCGTCGGAGCAGGCGAATTTATGATAAAAAATCCGTCGGAAAAATATCTGTCGTTGTGCAATGATCTGATGTCCAAGGGATTGCGTGTGCTCACGGTGGCGCACAGCAATTCGGCAATCAAAGATGACAAGGTGGAAAAACTTGTCCCCATTGCAGTTGTGGCTTTGCAGGACACTTTGCGTGACGACGCGGTGGAAATTGTCAGATGGTTTAAAGAAAACAATGTCGAAGTCAAGGTCATCAGCGGCGACAACCCGCTGAGCGTTTCCGTTATTGCCGGAAAAGTGGGCGTGGAAAATGCCGACAGATACATTTCACTTGACGGAATGACGGACGAACAGGTGGCTGAAATAGCAGACAAATATACAGTATTCGGCAGAGTTACCCCCAATCAGAAGGCAGTGCTTGTAAAGGCAATGAAAGCAAAGGGACGTACCGTTGCAATGACAGGCGACGGCGTCAACGATATTCTTGCAATGCGTGAAAGCGACTGCGCGATTTCTGTGGGATGCGGTACCGATGCGGCTCGCAGTGTGGCGCACCTTGTATTGCAGAACAACAAATTCGGATCCATGCCCAACGTTGTTGCGGAAGGTCGTCAGGTAGTCAACAACATTCAGAACAGCAGTTCGCTGTTTTTGATGAAGACGTCGATGACGATCCTGACAACTATTTTGCTGTTCTTCTTGCCCCAGTACGCTTACCCGTTCGAAGCGCAAAATCTGTACGCATTGGAATTTTTCGTAATAGGTATTTCCTCTTTCCTGTTGGCTTTGAAACCCAACAAGAATATAATCAGAGGCAAGTTTATAGTAAACACTTTAAAGAGCACTTTGCCGAGCGGCATTGCGATGTTCTTGTCTGTGGCGATGACTTACGCATTTGCTTCCGTCACGGGAATAGCAGGTAACGCTCAGCAGATAACTACCGTTGCAATGTTCTCGATGACGGCGACAGGCGTGCTTGCTTTGTGGATTTTGCTTTATCCGTACAGTTGGATCAACGTCGGTATTGGCTTTATCGGTACGGCAGGTACCGTCGGATGCTTTGCTTTGTTCCCGATACTGTTGCAGTTCGTAAGCATGCTTTTGGGAAAAGGCGAGGTCAAACCCATGTACGTGGGCATTCCACAAGAGGCGATCGTGTTCATTGCCGTCAATGCTTTGGTAATGGCAGTGCTTATCGTCTGCGGCAAGTTGATAATTAATGCCGTCGACAAGAAGAGGAAGGCAAATGACTGATACTTTGAATTTATACAAGCAGTACCGTCGCAAGATACTTGCCTACAAATACGTTAACTTTATTTCGTCGTGGGATCTGCAAACGGAAGCACCCGACGGAAGCGTGGAAAACACCTCCCGACAGTTGGAGGTCATTACCGAGGAAAGTTACCGTATTCAGACGGACGAAAAGTACGTTAAATGCGTTGAAAAACTGTATGCCGAAAGGGACAAACTGGACGAAGTTACCGCTCACGAAGTGGAAAAAATAAAAAAAGAACTCAGCCAGTTGAAAAATATTCCCAAGGATGAGTATATAGGTTATCAGCAGTTGCTCAACAAGTCTTATCCCGTGTACGTCAAGGCAAAGCAGACGGGAAATTTCCGCTTGTTTCTGCCGGTACTTAAAGAAATAGTCCTGTTCAACAAGAAACTGTGCAAGTGGTTGGAAACGGACACTCTTAAAGGCTACGACGTGTTGCTGGACAATTACGAACCGCAATATACCACCAAGGAGTACGACGCATTTTTCGATTTGTTGCGAAAAAAACTTGTACCTTTTGTAAAAGAGACGGTAAGAAAGAAACTGAAATACAACGACAGTTTCGTGGGCAAGCAATTTGACGCAGGCAGGCAGAAGCAGTTTTGCGAATACATACGCGATGTAATGTGTTTTGACAAGACAAGGGGAGTTATGAAGGAAAGCGAGCACCCCTTTACCAGCGGATTCGGTACCGACGACGTGCGTATAACTGTTCATTACTATCCCGAAATGGTGGAATCGGCAATTTTTTCCGCCATTCACGAAACGGGACACGCACTGTACGAACAGCAACAGGACAAATGTCTGAACGAAACCCTGTGTTGCGGCGGTGCCAGTCTCGGCTTGCACGAAAGTCAGTCGCGTTTCTACGAAAACATCATAGGACGCAGTCTTGCATTCTGGCAAACGCATTTTCCGCGTCTGCAACAGACCTTCCCCGAGCAACTCGAAGGCATTACAGCAACGGATTTTTACAAACACGTCAACAAAGCGCAATGCTCTTTTATCAGGGTGGACGCGGACGAATTGACCTATCCGTTACATATAATGCTTCGCTACGAAATGGAACGCGAGTTCATTGACGGTAATTTGCAGGTGGAAGATTTTCCCGAATACTGGAACAAACTGTTTTACGAATATTTCGGTATTACCCCTCCCGACGATTCGTCAGGGGTGTTGCAGGACGTTCATTGGGCTTACGGAAATATAGGCTATTTCCCGACTTACGCGTTAGGTTCGGCGATTGCCTCTCAATTGTACGCCAAGATGTCAAGCGACATCGATGTGGACAAATGTATTCGTTCGGGAAGCACGTTTGAAATAAACAAATGGTTGAAAGAGCGCGTACACAGATACGGCGATTCCAAGTATCCCAAGGAAATATTGCGTATTGCCACAGGGGAAGACTTTAATCCCGATTATTATGTGGAATATCTGATAAAAAAGTATTCCGATCTGTACAACGCAGACTGAATTAAATTTAAAAACCGAAAGAAACCGTGATGTTTCTTTCGGTTTGTTACTACAAGGAGTAGTTATGTTCGATATTCTTGTTCCCTGCGCAACGGGAATAGAAGCCGTTGTAAAAAGGCAACTTGTTCAACTGGGATATCCCGAATTGCCTGCGGTAAACGGGCGCATACGTATTCCGCAGTGCGACTGGGAAGACGTGGCAATGTTGAACATTTTTCTGCGAAGCGGCGAAAGGGTGCTTATAAACGTTGCACGGTTTCCCTCCGAAACATTTGACGAATTGTACGACGGCGTATATTCGGCGGACTGGCACAACTATCTTGACGACAGTTCGGTTATAAACGTAGTTGCAAAAACCGTAAGAAGCAAGTTGTTCGCTCATCACTCTGTTCAGGGAGTGGCAAAAAAAGCCATCGTTACCAAGTTAAGGGACGTATTGCACCGCACTGTGGAGGAAAACGGAAGCGTCACGGTAGTGGAAATAGACATTACCGACAACGTTGCCGAGGTAAACATAGACACCAGCGGAGCAGGGCTGCACAAACGCGGTTACAGAACTCTTGCCTATTCCGCTCCGTTAAAGGAAACTACCGCGGCTGCGCTTATAGACCTGTCGTACTGGCGCGGGGACAAGATATTTACCGATTTGTTTTGCGGAAGCGGAACTTTACCCATCGAATGTTGTATCAAAGCGCTCAACATCGCTCCCGGCGTCAACAGGGACTTCGATTATCTTCACTGGAAGTGTTTTCCGTTGCAGTTGCACGAGCGTTGTATCGAGCGTGCACGTGACGGCGTAAAACACCGTGATCTGCAGGTGTACGGAAGCGACATCGACGGCAAAGCGATTGAAACGGCACGATTTCACGCAAGACGTGCCGGCGTGGAAAAATACATTACGTTTACCACGGCGGACGCTACAACGTTTTACGACAATCGCGGTTACGGAGTCAATATCAGCAATCCGCCTTACGGACAGCGTCTCGGCGATTTAAAACAAGTAGAGGAAATCGCCTGCGCAATGGGCAGGGTTTACAGGAAACTGGACAACTGGAACTTTTATTTCCTTACCCCTTTTGAAAAATTCGAAAGGTGTTTCGGAAGACGTGCCGACAAAAAACGTCCTCTGTTCAATGCGGGAATAAAGTGCTCCTACCTGTCTTTCAACGGCGCGCCGCCGCCTAAAAACCGCACTCCGAAAAACTGATTGTCTTTTTATCAATCGGTATCGGAAACTTAGTACCGATGTAAATTTCGGCTTTGTATTTACTCTATACGCATTTACGTTTGCAAACACTTAAACAACATTTAAAGTTAAACAGTTATAATAAAAAACGGCTGACTGCGATTGCAGTCAGCCGTTTAATGTACCCTAAAAGACTTTCAGTGTTTTTATATATGTTTTACTGTGCCGATACGTTTTTACTTTGCGTTTAAATCTGATTTTCCTGCTGAGCGACAAGCAGTTTATATTCTTTGAGTATTTCGTTGGAAAGCCTTTCGCGCATTTCTGCGTTGATAGGATGAGCAATATCTTTAAATTGTCCGTCCTTGCCCTTTCGGCTGGGCATCGAGATAAACAAACTGTCGCTGATTCCGATTACCTTGATGTCGTGTATCACGAAACACTCGTCAAATGTAACCGATGCGACCGCTTTCAACTTGTCGTTTTCAGTCAGCAGTCGAACTTTAACATCTGTAATAGTCATTCTCCCACCTCTTTATCCGTTGTATAACTATATATTATAATGTTTAGAATATAATTGCAACTGTTTTGGCATAAAAAATGTTGAAATAGTCTTTTTTTTGTTGTCAGGACAGGGTTTAGAGTTTTGCTTTATTATTTAATTGCTTTTTGACACAATAGCGGCGACGTTCACATATATTTAGTATATGAACATAAGGTACAAATACATTCATTTTGTAGGTATTGGCGGAATAGGAATGAGCGCGCTTGCGCTGTATTGTATTGACCACGGAATAGAAGTAAGCGGCAGCGACAGGGAGGAAAGCGACATTACCCGTATGTTGCGAAGCAAGGGAGCCACCGTTTACATAGGTCACAAGTCTTCCAACGTTGGACGAGCGCAACTGGTGGTGTATACTCAGGCTGTATCGCAGGACAACGCGGAGTTGCAGGTCGCACGGAAGTGCGGTGTAAGGGTAATTCCCCGAAGCGAATTTCTGGGGGAAATCGTCAATTCCTTTGAAAAGAGCGTAGCGATTGCGGGCACGCACGGCAAAACCACGGTTACATCCATGCTCAGCCATGTTTTGTGCAGTCTGTCGGTTGTGCACACTGCGTTTATAGGCGGTATCAGCAACCACATTCACGGCAATTATATGGGAGGCGGAACGCTTGCCGTTGCCGAAGCCTGTGAGTTCCGGCGCAGTTTTTTGCAATTAAAACCTTCCGTTGCAGTCGTGCTCAACGTACAGTACGACCATCCGGACTGTTACAGCGGTCTGAAGGATGTTTACAGGGCATTTAAAAAGTTTTGTGACGGTGCGGACAAGGTGCTGGTCAATGCCGATGACAAATTTGCGTCATATATCGCCAATGCCGTGACTTACGGCATTGAAAAAGGTCACTACAGGGCAGAGGACGTGACGCTGTACGGTAAAGGACGGTACAAATACACTTTTACGGGAGCGGGGGATAAAGTGGAAGTGCGTCTCGGAGTTGCCGGACACCATCAGGTTTACAACAGTCTTGCGGTAATGAGCGTTTGTGACATGTTGGGACTGCCTTTATTGCAGTGCAGTCACGCGATAGCAAGATTTACGGGAACGGACAGACGTTGGACGGAAATTTGCGACGCTCCCGTTAAAACAATCGTAGACTACGCACATCACCCTGCGGAAATCTCGGCGTCTTTAAGCACCGCCCGTGACTGCGGCTATAAAAAGATATTGGCGGTATTTCAACCGCACACGTACAGCAGGACTAAGGCTCTTGCAGGACAATTTGCTACCAGTCTTGCCCAAGCGGACGAAGTAGTGCTTTTACCTGTGTATTCTGCTCGTGAAAGTTACATCAGAGGGGGTGACAGCCGTCGCCTTTACCGATTGCTTAAAGGGCGCACAAAAGTTTTGTTTGCCGAAGACTTCAACGAGGCGGTGAGTCTTGTAACTCAAAACATTAAAGCGTTTGACGCTGTGCTTATACTGGGAGCGGGAAACGTTTACAAACTGGGCGAAGAGATTTTTGCACGGCTAAAAGACATTTCCGTCCCCCATTAAACATCACCGTCATTTGCATGGTTTGCGTTGCGACTTTCCTGTACTGCGCAGGCGATGCTGAAAATTGGTGAACAAGGTTACCGAAAAAACTTTCCGTGTTGTGGCAACTTTGCTGTTTACGATGTGGTTGAACGCATTACACAAGTTTCGAAAATTGCTTGTTCAGCATTGGCGTGCAGGCATTTTCGACTTTCCTGTACTGCGCAGGCGGTTAGTAAATCATGTGTAAAAAACCGTATTGTGACGGTTTTACCATTTAAACGGTAGTTAAGGTTTTTAAACCGCAGTCTGAGACAGTTATTTGTACGGACGGCAGTCTTCACTTTCCCGTACTGTGCAAATCGTCCGAATTTTGACGAGCATCTGCCCGAAGATTAAAAAACACCCGCAGAAATGATGTGCACCCCAAAAGTTAGACACTTTTGGAGGTGCATATTTTATGGCAAAAAAAGGGCAAAAGCAAAAGAAGTA
>CALVWF010000006.1 GCA_944364615.1 uncultured Clostridia bacterium | reverse complement strand
TGAGTCCTGTACAATACAGAACTCACTCAAATACAATTTAATTAATTCTTTGTCCAACTTTTGGGGTTCACCTCAAATGGGAGCGTATTTATTACATACCGTATCTTTTCTTGAACTTATCTACACGACCGCCTGCGTCAACAAGTTTCTGCTTACCTGTAAAGTAGGGGTGACATTGATTGCAGATTTCCACTTTAATGGTGTCTGTGTTCTTTGTTGTTCCCGTCTTAAAGGTAGCGCCACAAGCACATACAACAGTCGCTTCGTGATAATTCGGATGTATACCTTGTTTCATTTCGCTTCACCTCACTCGTATTACAAGCGGATCCATGTCCGTTGCCCAAATATTATAGTACCTTGCGCACAATAAGTCAAGGATTTTTCACGCAGTTTGCATTTCCGTTGCCCGGATGTGCCCTTTGCCGTATATTTGCCCGTCAGCCGAACACCCTGTCAAGATACTTTTTGACGCTTTCGTTCTGCTTTTCGTTGGACTGACGCGTTCCGCACAACGTCACGTAGCACTTAATCAACGGTTCCGTTCCACTGGGACGCACTATCAGTTGACTGCCGTCCTCCATATTGTATCGCAAAACGTCCGCCTTGGGCGTGCCCGTTTCGTCAACGAGGTAATCCGTCACCTTGACGACCGCTTTGCCGTCAATTTCGGAAGGCGCCTTTGCGCGCAGTTGATCGAGCAAAGCCTGTTTGCGCCGTGCGCCGTCCGCGCCGTCGAAACGGTAACTGTACGTCACATTGAAATAAGTTCCGTATTTGTCGTACAGTTGATTGAGACGGTCCACGGCAGTTATACCTTCGGACTTGAAATAAGCGCACATGTCCGCAAACATTACAGACGCCACAACCGCGTCCTTGTCTCTGACATATGTTCCTTTGAGGTAGCCGCAACTTTCTTCGAACCCGAACACGTAAAGATCTTCGCATCCGCGTTGCTGCAATTTATTGATGACGTTGCCTATAAATTTGAAACCTGTAAGCACGTCGACGACCTTTACTCCGTAATGAGCGCAGATCTTGTCTACCATTGCGGACGTGACTATTGTCTTTACCACAATGTGTTTGTCGGTAAGCACTCCGCGCTTTTGCATGTCTGACAAAATGTAGTCGGTAAGCAGTATTCCCACTTCGTTGCCCGTAAGCAATACGTACTGTCCGTCATGTCTTACCGCAACGCCCAGTCTGTCGCTGTCGGGGTCCGTTCCTATGACTATGTCCGAACCGTTGACCTCGGCATATTTCAACGCCAGTTGCAACGCTTTCTTCTTTTCGGGATTGGGGTAACTGCATGTAGGGAAGTTTCCGTCGGGATAAGCCTGCTCCGCTACGACCTCTACTTTTTCCGCTCCTATCTCTTTAAGAGCCCTCGGCACAAGTCTGTAACCTGCACCGTTTAACGGCGTGTAGGTTACGCTGAGCCCCTTTGCGCCGAATATTTTCTGTGACGTTACCGCAGTGATGTAACGGTCCTCCAAAGATTTGTCGTTGTAAGTGACAATTCCTTCTTTTAAACATTCTTCAAAGGGCTTGAACTTGACTTCGAAGGCGTCGATGGCTGTGAAATAACGCGTAATCTCGTTGGCGTCCTCTTCCAGCAACTGACATCCGTTGCCGTCATACACCTTGTAACCGTTGTATTCGGAGGGATTGTGACTCGCCGTAATGTTTATGCCCGTGTCGCATCCCAGTTGTCTGATCATATAGGACATAAAAGGCGTGGGCATACATTCTTCAGTCATTACACATTCGATTCCGTTAAACGCGAGCACTTCGGCTGTCTTGCGGCTGAACAACTGCGCGTTGAGTCTGCTGTCGTAGGTAATTGCCGCTTTTTTGAATCCGTGCGCCTTCATATACGTCGCCACACCCTGCGTTGCCTGCGCAATTGTATAAATGTTGAGACAGTTGCTTCCCGCCCCCATTATTCCGCGCAGTCCCGCCGTGCCGAATTCCAGATCCTTGTAAAATGCGTCCTTGATGAGATTGTCGTGTCCTTTCATCCGTTCGAGTTGACTTTTTACCGTTTCGTCCGTCACTTTGCTGACCCACAAACGATATTTTTCAATGTAGTTCATAAATTCTCCTTGATATAGGGTTATCCCGATATGTAAAAAAATATGCCTTTACGGTAACCTAAACTAACACAATTACCAAATTTTGGTACGATTTTATTGTAATTCATACTTCCGCAAAAGTCAACCTTGTAAAAAGATTGTAATAACAAAAAACAACCGACTGTCTGATTTTGCTTTTAGCCTCGTCCGCCGTAAGGCGTTTTTTACTTTACCGCACCTGTGCAGAACGCCGCAAGGGTATTTTTTCCGTACTGCGGAAAGTTAAACGTTCAGTTGCGTTTTGGGTGCGCTTGATTGCTCCTTCGTCTTTACCGGCGCAAAAAAAAACTGTCACAGGAGTTCTGTGACAGTTTGATGGGTATTTACATCAGATAAGGCGCATCATGTGAGCGGTTTCCACAACCGACAGTTGCGACGCGTCCAGTTGCAGGAACACTTCTTGCCGATCAGGCTTTTCTTCCGTTGCAACAATTACGGTCTGTTTGCCGGTATTGAGTTTTACGAATTTTTCCGTGCCGTAATCCAAAAATCCTTCCACACTGCAACGCAATCCTTCGGCTTCGCCCAGTTTAGCCTGATAGGGATTAAACAACAGTTTTAACGGCGTCTTGAAAATACGCGTGTCGCTGCTGTTGAGTATTACTTCCGCTATGTTGTCGGGACAACTGAATTTGTAACCTTCTGCGTCGAATGAGAACGCCCAGCCCTTTGCCTTGACTTTTACGCCGTTTCTTTCCACCTCTTCCGTTACTCGTGTCTTTACGAACATTCCGTCCACAACGTTTGTTTCGTTCAATGCGTTGAACACCGTTTCGCCGTTGCTTGCAAAGGACAGTTTCTTGAGATCGAAACCTATCTTGCCGCCCTTGAAGTCTTCGTAGCCGGCAACGAAGAAATGCTTGTCCTGCAACTGCACTTCGGTGTAGGTGACGTCGTTGACAACTTCCGAAGCCAGTTTCTTGACGGCAATGTTGCCTTGCGTTATCGCGTCGGCAGGAATGGTGACGGTGTATTCGCCGTCGGCGATGTCCATTGCGGGAGGCAACTTGCAGGAAGTTCCCAATAGATTGAGTTTGCCTTCACTGACTGTGCAGTGTTCCACGTATTTAGCGGGAATTCGGGGAGAAATGGTGTGTTCCGTCTTACTGTCGAACAGATGCATGTTGGCAAGATTCAGAGATACTTCCACCACGTCGCCAGCGGCGTAACTTACGCCCGCCTGAGCCTTGACGATGACCTTTGTGGGACTTTCCGCGACGGTGTCTTCGCTGTCCAAATTGAAATCGCCGTAAACCTGACTTTCCGATCCCAGTTCTTCCACGAACGAAACACGGCACTTTGCCTTGAACGGATACATATTGGCGTCTGCGGATACGTCGTCGGGACGTATTCCTATAGTTACGGTGTGCTTTCCGTCAAGATAGGATTCGTCCGTCTTGACAAAGTAACTGTAAGGAACTTCCAGTTTAACGCCCGTGTCGTCAAACACCATTTCCACCACGTCGCCGTTTCTTGTCAGTTTGCCGTTGTAGAAGTTCATCTGAGGCGTGCCTATAAAGCCTGCCACAAACTTGTTGACGGGATAGCGGAACAGGTTGCGCGGAGTGTCTATCTGCTGCACAAATCCGTCCTTCATTACAACGATACGCGTACCCATCGTCATTGCTTCCACCTGGTCGTGCGTTACGTAAATAAAGGTTGTCTGCAATTTTTTGTGCAGTTTGGAAATTTCCGAACGCATTGCGCTGCGCAACTTTGCGTCCAGATTGCTCAGCGGTTCGTCCAGAAGGAACACCTTGGGTTCTCTGACGATTGCTCGGCCCAGCGCAACTCTCTGACGCTGACCGCCGCTCATTTCCTTGGGTTTCTTTTCAAGATATTCGGTAATGCCCAGTATGCGCGCCGCTTCACGTACACGCTGGTCAATTTCTTCTTTGGGAACACGGCGCAGTCTCAGACTGAATGCCATGTTTTCATACACGGTGTAGTGAGGATACAAAGCGTAGTTCTGGAAAACCATCGCTATGTCTCTTTCCTTGGGTTCCTTGTCGTTGACTATTACGTCGTCGATACGCAGTTCGCCTGCGGTGATTTCCTCAAGACCTGCAATCATACGCAATGTCGTGGATTTACCGCATCCGGACGGACCTACAAATACAATAAATTCCTTGTCCTGTATGTCCATGCAAAAGTCGTTGACGGCTTTTACGCCGTTGGGATACACTTTGTAAATGTGTTTTAAACTGAGACTTGCCATTTTTTCCTCCATTTCAAATAAATTAAGTTAAAATACCCCTGAAACATCCTATTTTTTTTCCGTTTCAGAAACGTCACAGTAATTATACCAAACTAACGAATGCAAAGTCAATACCCATTTTTAATTTTTTGCCGACAAAATGTAGGATAAATCGTAGGTATTTTTCGTCGCCCGTTTCCGAAGACGGTGCAAACAGAGCGGAAATTTCGATGCACTTTTAAGAGGATATGTTTCGACGATGTGTTTTCAGGCGGAGTCGGTAGCGCCGTGCGACCGCTGATCATAAAACATAAGACCTTACGCTGCACGTTGTAGTTTAAAACTTTTAACGACGTAACGCACCGTTTTTAAACTAAAAAAGTTTACCGCCCGTCTCTCCCGCGCAAAAGAGGAAGAATTGCCATTTCGCTTTTACGGCTGCAATACGTCGGAAAATTCGCCAAAGTGTTGAAGTTAATGTAAAATTGTGGTATTCTAATGGTAACTTAATGAGGAGGACGGGCACAATGTTACTGGACACCAACCGTATTGTTTCCATGACGGAAGCCAATCAGAATTTTTCCAAAGTAGTAAAGCAGGCGGAGGAAGACGGATGCGTGGTAATATTCAAAAACAACCGACCCAAATTCGTGCTGATGGACATAGACAAATGTCTCGGAGAAAAATTGCAGACGGAAGACAGTCTTGAAGACGCTTCCAGGGATTTGTTAAACAAAGCAAAGTGGTTATAATACTTAAATTTAAAAATTTCGGACTGACAAAATGAAACTTACTCAATATTTAGACAGTCTTGTGCGGTCGGAGTTGCTTAAAATGACGCTGTCCAAGCCGAAAGATAAGTCATTCGCCTACAAAAAGACTGTGATCGAGCGCAAGAAAAAAGGATTTCAGGCGTCGCAGTACACCGACAAACAGGTGTTTCACCTGAATTTCGAAAAGGATGTCACGGACGTTCTGCGCCGTCTTGCCGACAACTACCTCAACGTCAACGCCGTGTGCGCCGACGGAGAATACGTTATTCTTATCAACAAAAAAGGCAACTGCGTGATGAAAAAGACGTCATGCAACGTAAACTGCGCAACGGACACCGATCACAACAGGAAGAAAAACTATATACTTTCGCCGGACGAGGGCATTAAACCTCTGCGGGACATGGGCATTGTCACCAAAGACAACAAAGTGGCAAGCGATATGTACGACAAGTTCCGTCAGATAAACAGGTTTATAGAAATTGTGGACGACTGCGTCAAATCATTCCCCAAAGACACCATACGCGTTATAGATTTCGGTTGCGGAAAGTCTTACCTGTCATTTCTGCTGTATCATTACCTGACCAATATACGCAAATTGAAAGCGGAAATTACTGGTCTTGACCTGAAGGAAGACGTTATACGCCACTGTAACGACGTCGCAAAGAAATACGGTTACGACGGACTGCATTTCGAAGTGGGAGATATAAACGGCTATAAGTGCGACAAAACCGACATGGTGGTCACTCTGCATGCCTGCGACACCGCCACCGACTTCGCTTTGTACAATGCCGTCAGATGGAAGGCGAAATATATATCTTTTCCGTACCTTGCTGTCAACATGAGCTCAACGGACAACTTGCGCCCAAGACGCTTGACATAATCAAACGCTACGGCATTGTTGCCGAACGTTTCAGCGCGCTTGCCACCGACGCAATAAGGGCAAACGTGTTGCAGTACTGCGGCTACAAAACGCAACTTATGGAGTTTATCGACATCACCCACACTCCCAAAAACCTGCTTATACGCGCGGAACTGCGTGCGGAAGAAATGTCGGAAAACTTGAAAAACAAATACAAAGAGGAAGTGGACGCGCTTTTAAAGGAATTTTCCTTCCGCCCCACTATCTGCAAACTGCTGACGGACAACGACTGACGTTTTTGCAGGTTGAACTTTTATATATTTGTTAGCAGTCGGTTTTAACGTTTGAAATTAATACTCACCTGTCAGCCGACTTTCCCCGGCATAAAAATCCCCGCTTCTTACCTGTAGCGGGGAAATTTTATGCCGGGTCGACTTTAGCCGAATATATTCGACGCGTCAGCGACTTTGCGCAGAAAAAATCCACAAAAAAAAGACCGCCTTGCGACAGTCTTGTTTTTTTGTTTTTACGCTAAAACACCTGCGACAAATGATTTTTGAGGTGTAAGACACGGTTTACTTTTTGTTTCTTTTCCTGACGTCGGGTACGTCCACGGCAATGTCGCCCACTCCCGACAGGTCCAAATCCGCTCCGTCTCCGCTGATCATCACTATTGCCATAATCACCGCCACTATCAACACGCTGTAACTTGCAACGGTCATTCGGCGCACGGTGTCCGCTGTGTCTTTGCAAAACGAACAAAGGGCGAAAATAAATGCCGTCTGCACAATCATATAGTACCCGAATGTGGAAACGTAGGTCGTGACGGTAAACGCCATCACCAGTACGTACGCCACGACGGACAGCAACAAAAACAACCAGAAGTACAAAGCAAAGTGTTTTTGCAGGGCGGGAATACGCGACAATCCGTAAAACAGCCACAACTGAGCGACACTTGCCAGAGATACCGCGAGCATTACCCACAGCGAATTGTCAAATCCGCGGAACACGTACCACGCTCTGATACAAAACCCGAGCGCCACGGCACTGACGATGAAACACAGGACGTTTCCCGCAATGTTCTTTTTTACGAATATTGCCATTATTGCGCTTACCACAAGAATGACCGCTCCGCCGATAAGCAAAGTCGTGGCATTCAGTTTTGTTGCTCGCAACACATATCCCACGCAGGAGGTGAGCACCAGAAAGGCAAGCGACATTGCCGAAACCAATACCGTCTTTCTCATTGAGTCACCTGTTGTACAGTCTGTCCTTGATGTCTTTTACACTGACGGAAACAGCCTGATTGCTCTTTATAAGTTCGCTTATTTTGTCCCTTGCGTGCATTATCGTGGTGTGATCCCTTCCGCCGAAATATTCGCCTATCGCAACAAGCGGCATGCTGAGTATATCGGTAATCAGGTAAATACAAATCTGTCTGGGCACGACGATTTCCTTGTTCTTTTTCTTGCCCAGAATGTTTTTCTTGTCCAGTTTGAAATAGTTGCAAGTCTCCTGCACTATGTCGTCAATGGTGATCACTTCTTTACTGCTGTCCGAGTAATCCTTCAATGCGTCCTGAACGAGTGCCATGTCGTTGCAATTTCCGCCCACCAGCGTGGAGTAACTGATGATACGGTTTAACATTCCTTCCATTTCACGTATATTGGTGGTGATGCGTTCGGCGATGAGTTGCAATACACGAATATCCACTTTCTGCCCCTTTTCCATACACTTCTTGGTCAGAATGGCTATTCGCGTTTCCAGATTGGGCGGCTGAATGTCGGCAATTACACCGGTGGCAAACCTTGTTTTAAGCCTTTCTTCGATGTTTATTTCCTTTGGGGGACGATCGGAACAGATGATAATCTGTTTGTTGGCAAGATAAAGTTCGTTGAATGTGTGGAAAAATTCTTCCTGCGTCACTTCCGTCTTTGCAAGAAACTGTATGTCGTCCACCATCAGCACGTCCAGAAACCTGTACTTGTTGCGAAAGTTTCTGCGCGAATTGTTGTCGGGGTCTCTCAAAGCCTCTATAAGTTCGTTGGTAAACTGTTCGCTGCTGACGTAGGCGGTACGCAATTCGGGTTTGTTGCGGTTTATGTAGTTTCCTATCGCGTGCATCAGGTGAGTTTTGCCCAGTCCGGCGCCTCCCCACATAAACAGCGGATTGTACTTTTCTCCGGGATTTTCCGCAACCGCACGGCTTACAGCCGCGGCGTATTCGTTGCTTTTGCCCACAACAAAACTTTCAAACGTATACTTGTCGGAAAAACTGCTCGTGGACTCGGTGTTTAAAATAAACTTGTTGGACACGGGAATGTCCACTTCCTTTTCCACCTCGCACAGCCTGTCAAGGTCGTTTTCCGTTACGATTTCTATGTCTATGATGGAAGGGAAAACCTTGTTGGTACATTTTTTGAGCAGATCTTTGTACTTCTGATCGACTATATTTTTCAACGTCTCGTTTTCCGCAAGCAAAATGAACCTGTCACGGTACATCCCGACAGGCGTGAGAGTGTTGATGTACAGGTCGTAAGACAGCGTGGAAACCTTACTTTCCGTTTCAATTAAAATGTTGTCCCAAATCTGATTTAACTTTAACATATCTACCGTCGCTTCAATGCAATTTCACTGCACTTAGTTTAATAATGTATTTATTATACCATTTTAGCGGACTTTTGCAACCCCTTGGACGGTTTTAGGGCAATTTTTAATTCGGCGCCCCTGCTTTTACTGCCACAAACCGTTTGTCTGCGGGTATTTTTCCGTTGACGAAAACCAAAATTTCTTTGCCCTTTTCGCTGTGTAAAGTTAGGGCAAAAGCCCTTGCTTTTTGTATTGTTTTATTATATAATATTATCTGTAAGCGGACGCCGAACCCACCGACAACGGTTGCGTTTGCGGTTGTAAACATAACATGTGGAAAGATTGTCGAGTTATCCACATTTTGTGTACACATGGTATTTCACGCATAACACAATATTTAGTTGCTATTACACAAATAAAATGCTAAATAACGGTCGTCGACTGCGAATAAAGAAAGTTGTGTACAATTTCACACACACTAATAATACTACTACAGTAGAAACTGTTATTAAATTGTGCATCACCCCGCACATTCAAAGGAGAAAGGCAGAATGAAAATCATCGTAAACGGACTGGAATTAAATGACGCAATTGCCAAGGTAAGTAAGGCTTTGCCTGTAAAGGAAGTCGTTCCCGTACTGGACTGTATAAAGATAGTTGCGGAAAACGACAAGTTGACTTTGCTTGCCTCGGACAGAGATCTGACCATCGAAAAGACAATCGACGCAAGCGTGCTCATCAGCGGATCGGTACTCGTACCGGGCAGACTGTTTGCGGAGTATATACGCAACATCGCGGGGGACAGCGAAGTTATACTTGAACTCAAGGAAGAACGTATGCTCATCACCTCCAGCCGCAGCGAATGTTACATCACTTGCCGCGACGCGTCGGAATATCCCGACATTGAGCAGATAAGCAACGACACCTACTTTACAATTACCGAAAGCAATTTAAAAGATATTATTGGCAAAGTAATTTTTTCAGTGGCAACGGACGAAACACGTCCCATACTGAAAGGAATTTATCTTGAAGCAAAGGGATATACTCTTACCGCAGTGGCAACGGACGGTTACAGATTTGCGATGTGCAAAAAGCCGCTCGAAGCGCAGGTGGACCTTATAAGTGCGACGGTGCCGTCGAGAAGTATGGCGGAACTTGCCAGATTGCTGGGGGACGGCGAAGAAATAGTCAGAGTGTACATCGAAAAGAACAATCTGATGGTTACTCTTACAAATACAAAACTGATGACGAGACTGCTGACAAACGGACAGTACATCAAGTACGACAACCTCATTCCCACCGAATTTGTGACTACGCTGACGGTAAACAGACAGGATTTCGAAAAGTCGCTCAACATCGCGTCGATAATGTCCAGAGGAGAAAAGAGCAACCTTGTACTGCTTGACATAGAAGAATACAGCATGAAGATGTCTTCCACCAGCGAATACGGAACGGTAAAAGAAGACGTTGCGATTTCTCTCAACGGCAAGGACATCAAGTGCACCTACAACAGCAAATACATCAACGACTGTATAAAGGTGCTGGACGCCGAAACAATCAAGATGGATTTCGCAAAAAATCTCAGTTGTATAATCACGGTAAACAACAGCGACGAAGTGCTGTACTTCATCCTTCCCGTAAGCATATTTTAATTGAAACAACAAAAAAGCGCGCCCGCACGGGCGCGCTTTTTTGTTTTAGTTTTTAAATAGGAATTTCCTTCAAACGGATGAGGGGTGCCGACGGAACGGAATTGCTTTTAGTAAAACGAGTGTTGCCGATTTACTTCAAAATCAGCGAATACTGCAAGCCTTCCTTTTCTTCCTTGAATTCTTTCAGGTGGGGAAGCACCTTTAACATCAGTTCGCGGAACTGCTTGCAACCGTAGTTTTGCGGAATAAAGTCGGAGTACTTGTTTTTCATCATTATGGACAGTTGCGAATAAAGAGCCTTGCCGTTCTGATCGATAAGATTTTCCGCGATTTCCTTTAACAGATTGAGTTGCTTCTGCGGCAGTATACATTCGCTCTTGCGCGGACGAGGTTGAGTTTGTTTCGCGCTCTTGTCCGTTTCCTGTCTGGGCTGATCTTCGTCGATATAAATAAATTCGCTGAAGGCGTTGACGTAGGAATGTATGCTGTTTTTCGATCCCATACCTATTACGGTCTTTTTGCGCTCGCGCAGTTCCTGAATGAGCCGCGTAAAGTCGCTGTCCCCCGAAACAAGCACAAACGTGTCGATATTCTTTTCAAACAATGCAATCATCACCTGAATGATGAGAGAAATGTCGCTGGAATTCTTGCCCTTCACGAAGGAAAATTGCTGATCGGCGATTATTGCGTATTTTTCAATAGCCGTTTTCCAAGGAAGGATGCTCGGTTTAGTCCAGTCTCCGAACACCCTTTTTATTACTACGTCGCCGTAATTTGACGCCGTTTCAAAGATTCTTTTTGCGTGTTGACTGCCGATGTTTTCCGCATCGATAAACACCGCTACGTTGTTGTTAAGCATTTATGTAAACCCCTTTTGGTAAATTTGTAAATAACGTATGTTAAACGTCAATTAAAAGTATATCACAAATTTTTTATAAAAACAATAGCCGATTTGCGCCGTGTATGGAGCATTATGTCAATTGATAAAAACCGTTCGGCTTCAACCGTTAATATAACGTTTTGCAAAAAAAAATCTTTGCCCAAAAGGCAAAGATTTCTGTTTGACCGGTTAAATGCCGTTATAAAACCGAACGGGACTTTTTGCGTTTGTAAATAAACAGATATACAACAATGCTTCCTATTGAAAACAACAGATTCAATATAAACCCGAGGTAAAAAGCCGCGCTGAATTCCTGAATCATCATTGCCGCCATAAACGACTGCCAGATATCAGAAGTCTGTCCAAAAGCGTCGTGCGCGGCAATTACATATGCCGCGAGGCACGCCAGCAACTGAAAAACTACCGTAAAGCAACCGGAAACGGCAATCATTACATTGTTGGGTTTGCCTCCCATTTTCTTGTACAAAGCGGTGGCAAGCAATAGAGATACAATGGAAATAATAAAAGACAGACCGATATACATTGTAGCAAAAAATGTAATTACTGCTCCGATCAGAGATCCTGCCAATGCTCCGACGATACCCTTTGCATAGTTGTTGGGAATGTCGCTTTGCGTTTCGGCGGAAACCTCGGTAACAGCGTAGTTTGCCCGACAGTGTTCGTCCAATGCGACGAAAATACCGTCAACGGACAGCAGTCGCTGTTCTTCCGGCTTGAGTTCCGTACCGCATATAGGGCAGTAACGACAGTCAAGCGCGCCTTCTTTCGCCAATACATCCGGTATGTAATCCAAAGAAAAAGGCAATATGCGCAACAGTTCTTTTACCGACATATTGTTGTAAATGAATTTCATTCCGTAATCGGTAGCGACAACGGAAATTTGTTTGCCCAACGTAACGGACAGAGCGCTGGCGATGGTCTGCTGCTGAATGCGCGTCGCAAAAAAGGATACATGCAACGTCAACGGCGTAAAGTAACTGTTTTCTTTAAAACTGCCGTTGAAATGATACCCCTTTATCGTTGCAAAAAACTTGCCGTCTTTTACGGAAAATCCCTTTTCGGTTAAAAATTTTGCAATTTCTGTTTTCATAAAAGCCCCCTTGTTAAGTTTTATTTTATAACGACTTTCCGTTAAAGTCAACAGTAAGTTTAACTGTTATATATATGATTGATTGGTAAATTGCACGGAACGTCAGTGTGTTTGCAAAAAAAATCTGTCGGAAATCAGGTTTATTGCAGTATATGACAGCGCCTGCGCAAACGTTTTTGCACAAATGCTTAAAATTTAACCGAAAAGCAAAGCAGATCGCATTAAACGCGTCAATAAAAAGACCTACGGAAAATTGCCGAAAAAAAAGATGCGGAAGAAATTATTCCGCATCTCGATTTTTAAGTTCGGTTACAAATTCAGTCCGCCAATACAAGGTCAACGGTAGTATTCGGCTGTGTAATAATCAACGTGCCCGTAGAGGCATATTTGACGTCGCCCGTAAACACTGCCGTTGCCGTCTCTTTTGCGGAAATAAGCAGCGTGGTAAGGTAATCGTCCGCATTTCCTTTGGTCACGCGAAGCCAATAACCGTGTCCCGTAACGTATTTGAAGGTAACGGTAATCTTGCCGTTTTCGACGGTGAGAGTATAGTCGGTAAACGCGCTGCTTACCGTAGAACCGTCGATGTGATCCCTGTCGCATATTCTCAAAGTAAAGGTATCTCCGTCGCTGCCTGCCGACGACACGTCGATACTTACCGTAGCGTCGTTAGTTTCCACCTGTAATTGTCCGTAAGGCACGACGGTTACTTTTACGCAAAACGTAGAGGACGGCTTGGGAGAAAGGTTGTCGTTTTCGAAGGTCATTGTCAGCCATGTAGTGCCTGTGCCTATTTTTTCCGTGTCGATAATTACCTTTGCTTTTACTATTTCAAAATCGTTGTCACCGCTCATTCCGAGATCCCGTTTGGAATAACTCTTGACGGAAAGGGCGTCGGCGCCTATCACTTCGGTGTCGGAAGAAATGATTTCGCTGTTAAGAATGCTCATGTAATTAGAGTCAAACCAAACGTCAAAACCCCATTGCTTTTGCAGAATGTTTTCACCGTTGTGTGTAGCGTTTTGCGCAACCGTATAGAGATTTCCTTCATCGAGAGTCGCAAAGTCGCCGTCTTCCGTAACCGTAACGTAATCGGCTGTTTCCACCGTAACGGAAACGTCTTCGGAAGGCATCGTAAAGGTGTAAACCCCGTTTTCGCCGTTACAGGTGTTGCCGTTGTATTTTACCGCCGTCAGGTATTTGTCGGTGTTTGTCATTGTGACTGTCAACGTGACCTGTTCCTGTGCCTTTGCGGAAGTTTTGTCGGCTGAGACGGAAAAATCCGCGGACTGCGGTAACGTTACTTTGTATTGCGAGTCAATAGTCTGAGGTTCGGCGGGAGTGCATCCTGCAAAAATCGCAACGGACAAAGCAAGGCAGACTAATGCCGTAAAAATACTTTTTTTCATACTTTCCTCCTTTAACGGTTGTATATTGTATGGTATGTTCGAGAAGTTCGATTTTCTCCTTGCGCGGTCGCGTTGCGGTTTAAAAATCGAAGGGAAAGCGGATGTTGTCAATTGTTTCTTTCCGAAACGCTTTCAAAAAGAAAAACTATCAGCGAAACGCGACACGAATTGTCCTCGGAAAAGGCAAACGCCGTTTCGATGTTGTCGCATTTTAAAGTGTCGGCTATGTTACACAGGACATTTTCCGTTTCGGCAAGCGTGGATTCCGACGGAGATTCCACTACCGCAATTACGTAACTGCCTACAGGTACGCGACTTAATTTCGACAGCGCGGCCTTCGCCGCACGGATGGGAGTTTCGGCTGAAGCGGTCACGAACAGTTGGGAAAAACAGGTTTGTAACAGCCTCCGAAGGTCGCCTTTGGAAACGTTTATGACCATTTTTTCTTCCGTCAGCCGTGAAATCAATGATTTGTAATTTTTGTAGTCCACCGTACTCAATGCGGTTTGTTCTGTCATAACGTTCTCCGTAAAACGTGCTGAAATTCATCCACGTGATAATACAATCGATGTGTAGGTTCGTTTATATTATACCACATTTATTTTCAATTGCAACACAAGTAATTGCGACAAACCGTATTTTGTTCACGGCAAACTTGACGAAGGTACTAAAAAACGCAAAACACATTCAGGCAGACAAAATACCTATGTGTTTTGCGTTAATTCTGTTTAGTTTTGCGTATTCGCAGACGCGTCGGAAACATCGCTTTTCCTCTGCTCTTGCAGTTTCCGCATGCTCTTTGTAAAAATTATTGCAAAAAGCACTATTGTCGTAAGTACGGCTACGGTGTCGGCAATCGGTTCCGCCATAAACACTGCCGTGGCTTTGTCCGCCGTATATATCAGCGGCATCAGATATATCAGCGGAAGCAGCAGCACAAATTTTCTTATAACCGCTACCGCAATGGACGCTTTGGCGTTTCCTACCGATACAAACGTCATCTGACAGGCGATCTGTATGCCGAAAATTGCCGTTCCTCCCATGTAAATTCTCAACGCTCTTGCCGTGTAGTCGATCAGATTCTGTTCGGGAGTGAACATTCTGGCAAATGCCGTGGGGAAAATCATTATAAAGGCGAACAGAAGCACCGAATAAGCGAGGCTGACGGTAACAAGGTATTTAAAGGTCTGTTTTACCCGCGAAATGTTTTTCGCTCCGTAGTTGTAACTGATTATAGGTTGCGCGCCCTGTCCGAGGCCTTGAAGGGGAAGCATTGCAAACATCATTACGCTTGACAAAACGGTCATCGCCCCTACCGCTATATCACCGCCGTATTTCTGCAGCGACGAGTTGAAGCAAACAAGTATAACGCTTTCGCTTGCCTGCATTACGAATGTGGACAATCCGAGCGCAAGGGAAGGCAACAGGTAACGTGCCTGCAATTTCATGTAACGCAGCCGCATCTTTAAAAAAGACCGCTTGCCAAAGAGGAAAATCAGCACCCATGCGCAGGAAATCGCCTGGGAAATGATTGTAGCAAGGGCGGCACCTTTTACTCCCATGTCGAATGCGAATATAAACAGCGGATCCAAAGCAATGTTGCACACCGCTCCTATCAGCACCGACAGCATACCAGTGCGTGCAAACCCCTGTGCAGTAATAAATGCGTTCATTCCCAGCGTAAGTTGCACAAAAACAGTGCCGAGCGCGTAAATGTTGAGGTAATCCACTGCGTAGGAAATGGTGTTTTCGCTTGCTCCGAATACCCACAGCAGATCTTCGCCCCAAATGAGCAAAACCGCAGTGAGTACGGCGGATACGATTAATTGCAACACAAAACAGTTGCCAAGCGTCTTTTCCGCCGAATCGTTGTCTCCTGCGCCCATGAAGATGGACGCGCGCGGAGCGCCTCCGTTGCTTACCAGCGCGGCGAAAGCGGACACAATCATAATTACAGGAAGACACACGCCCAGTCCCGTAAGAGCAACGTCGCCCGTTACGGGGATGTGTCCTATGTAAATTCTGTCCACAAGGTTGTACAGCATGTTTATCAACTGCGCTACAACGGCAGGCAGAGCCAGATTAAACAGCAATTTGCCTATAGGTTTAGTGGCAAGAAAAGTTTTGTCCTGCATTTTTTCACCTTGAATTGTAGTATTTGCAGTAATTATAACTCTTTTTGTTAAATGCCACAACAAAAACTTTCGTTATTTGCGTTAACTGAAAATATTCTAAAAACTGTTGGCAAGAAATCGGATGCCGTCAAATCATAATCCGTAAAACAACAAAAGGGAAAACCGTTGTCGGTTTTCCGTGAAATCAGTGAAGTAGGCTGTGTAATTCAGTTAAAACAATCCTTGCAACGGGAATAAACAGGCAAGTTGTCTTTTTAAACGTATTCGCCGTGAGCCCGAAAAAGACAGTCCGTATATACCTGTTTAGAAGTTAGATAAAAGGAATGAGGAAATATCGACGAAAAGAGTTGTCTCAGACGTAAATCAAAAATATTCTCGTCTACATTATATAAACAACCGTCGGCAAATTCACAGATGTTTAAAGAGAACAAAAGAAATAATAATTGGAAATTTATCTGCTGATTTAAAACCAACATAAATAATTTGCTTTGAGCGCGGTATCTATTTAAATAATTCTGCGATTTCCAAATAGGTTACGATTGAACAGACTTGTAAACTATGTTGTGCAACGAAAATGTGATTTTGTTCGGCGTTTTACAAGAAAACGCGTCGCTGTCTGCACCGGGTTCAGTAGATAAAAATGCTACCATTAAACAGAGAAGAAGGGCTGAGGATTGTGTACTTTCAAATGCGATGGCGAGGGAGTTTATTCCAACGTAAATTACCGAAGCCCGCGACGTGAAGAAAGGTCGAAAGTTGCCCTGCCTCTGCATGTTCATAACTCCATTATGAACGGTAAAGTTTGTCGAGCAGGCATATTGATCAGTTGTCCCTACGCGTTCTTCTGTCATTGGCGGCACACCTTTTTTTAAAATCAGTGTGCAAAAAATTCTTTAGAAGAAAAACGATATCCAGTTTCTTTTTATGTATGAAATACTTTATAATACAATTTCGTATCTATAATCTTTCATGATTATATCTGTTCCCTTTTTCTTATAGGTGCTCTCACTGACAATTTGTCCGCCACATTTTTGGGCAACACGATTAGAAGCGACGTTTTCCTGACTCACATAAATAGTTACTTTTTCTGCTCCCTGACTACGTGCATAATCTATCATTCCCTGAGCCATTTCAGTTGCATAACCTTGACACCAAAAATTCTTATGTACGCAATAAGCAATATCGTATACTTTCTTGTCATCACTTATGATGAAACTGCATGTCCCTACCCGTTCCAATGAATTTTTAAAAACAGGAATTAAATAACAACATTCCTCATCATCGCCTAAGCCTTCTAACATTTTCAAATATTCATCATCTATTTCTTCTTTTGCTTCATCCGGCAAATATTTTCCCATCTCGGGATTGTTCCAGATACTATATGCTCACAAAGCATCTTCTTTCGTGAACCCTCTTAATAAAAGTCTTGTCGTTTCAATAACATTTATTTTCATGAAATTCTCCGTCAAATTCAGCGTTTAGCCGTAACTTACAGTAAGGCATCCTTTCATTTTTTTGAGATAACCTCTCTGCGCGTAGGCAAAGATATAAGTTATTACAAATCCTGTCTATGCAAATCAACAGATTGATTGTCACTGCTCCATTTGCTCCGACAATTTAATCCTCCCCCTATGAAAGTGGGAAATAAAAAGTTGGTTGAGTAATGCCTTCGGTTTTAATTTTCGATCTGCTTTTTCTATAGTAATTCACAAATAATCTTATGAATCAAAATATTTATATCATACTATTGAGTAAAAATCAACAGTTGTTATATTGCTCTTAATCATAGACCTGATTTTATATGCAAAAAATTCGTAAGAATATATATGCTGAAACAATTTATCGTTCGCAAGAGCACGACCGCGTTAGCATTGTTCGATAAAAGAGACAATCCGAAACATTCGCTATTTAACAGCAAATGATTCAAACGATATATCCTTGTTTGAGGAGGCGTGACTTGTAAGGAAGGACGCCCTATCGACGCGGCAAAAGATAAATTATGTTTTTCGCTGCGTTCAAAAGATTTGGCTTGCGTGCCGAACAAGACACGTATACTGTCGCCAAAAGGACTTTTCAAAAAGACGGAAAAATATTACTTTGGCATAGTCGCCGTGTGCAACACCGTCACATTATTTCATTATACAGGCACGAAAAAAAAGGAAAGCGACGGAAAAGGGAGAAACGGAAAAAAGGAGCAACCGAAATTGCTCCTTTTGCCGTTGCGACAAAAACCCGTCGCTTTCCGCTATTGGTCGAGGTGACGGGACTTGAACCCACGACCTCTTGGTCCCGAACCAAGCGCGCTACCAAACTGCGCTACACCTCGTGATATCACGATACTATATTATATATTAAAAAAATCAAATTGGCAATGATTATTGCGGAGTTTTTGCGGTTGCAAAAAAGTTTGTTTGCTCCGCTCGCCCGAAATCGTCGTAGGGAAAACAAAAGAATTTGTTCGGGCAATGCGTTTTAATGTTTTTTTTACCAATCAATCACCCGTTGGAAAAGAAACCGACTTGCTTCTTTAAGTACACCGAATATAATCGACATTTGTATTAAAAATATACAGTGTTGGGGGAAAATACTAATTAAAAATCAATTAAACAGGGCAAAATACAAAGTTTTTTAGACAATAGTATTGTCATTTATAATAAAATTGTGTAAAATGTCAATACAATCGTAATTCTGCGATTAAATTCACCAACTAAAGGGGAAGACAAAATGAGTGTACTTATATGTGATTCTAACTGTGAGTTGTGGTATACCCGTGCCAAAGAATTGGGGCTGGACTATATCAGTATGCCATACACGATAGACGGTCAGGAATATTATTACGATCTGGGAGAAAAAACGGACTTTAAAGACTTTTACGACAGAGTGCGCAAGGGAAGCGTACCCATTACATCCGCTCTCAACCCGGAAAACTACAAGGAAATACTTGAACCCTACTTTGCAAAGGGCGAAGATATACTGTATATCAGTTTCTCGCACGCGATGAGCGGAACATTCAACCAACTTAATACGGCGTTGAAGGAACTGTACGAAAAGTATCCCGAGCGCAAATGCACGGTATTTGACACCAACAGCATTTCGCTGGGTGCGGGAATACAGGTAGAACAGGCTGCAATACTCAAACAGCAGGGAGCAAGCGACGAAGAGATAATAAATTACCTTAAAGACTTTACAAACAAGGTTGCGGTTTACTTTGTCGTGGATGACCTGATGCACCTTAAACGCGGAGGCAGACTGTCTGCCGCGGCGGCATTTGCAGGCACGTTGCTGGGACTCAAACCTATGTTGACATTCAATGCAAAGGGAGGATTGGATGTAATTGCCAAAATCAGCGGAAAGAAAAAGGCTATACGCACAATGGCCGACAAGGTAATCAACGAACTTGCCGACACCGACAAGCCCGTATATCTTGTAGACGCGGACTGTCCCGCAGACGCGGATCTTCTGGAACAAATGATAAAAGAAAAGCGTCCCGAAGCAAAGATTGTCCGTCAGGTGGTAGGTCCCGTAATAGGAACGCACTGCGGTCCGGGAACAATGGGCGTGATTTTTGCCGCGGAAAAGCGTCCCATACCTCTTGCGCAGGACAAGGATTGAAATTATGGCAATAGAAATAAAAGAGATAGCCTTAAACGATAAAAAAGGCAAGAAAAAGTTTTTTAAATTTCTGATAGACATGTACAAACACAACAAGTACGCCGCGCCCAACCTGTACATGGACGAATTTGCCGAATTCGATCCCGAGGTGAACGACGCATTCCGTTTTGCCGATTGCCGTATGTTCATGGCGTACAAGGACGGCAAACCCGCGGGACGTATAGCGGGTATCTGGCACAGAGGAGTCAACGAAAAAAACAACGTCAGACAACTGCGGTTTACGAGATTCGACGTTATAGACGACTTCGAAGTGACGCAAAAACTGTTTGACACGTTAAAGCAATGGGCGCGCGAACTGGGAATGACGGAAATAATCGGACCGATGAGTTTTTCCGACTTCAACGAAGAGGGAATGTTGATTGAAGGATTCGATCAGGACAGCACCTACATCGAACTGTACAACTACCCTTACTATGTGCAGCACATGGAAAAACTCGGCGCGTACAAGGTTGTGGACTGGAACTGCTACCGCATTACGGTGCCTTCTCCCGACGACGAAAACGTAAAACGACTTCAACGAATGAGCGAAGTAATACAAAAGCGTTACGGTTACACCGTTCTTGACGTTGCAAAAACGCCCAAAAAACAACTGGACGGTTACATAATGGAGGCTCTTCACGTGCTGGACGAGGCTTTCCGCAATCTGTACGGAACCAGTCCGTTGTCGGAAAAGCAGATGAAACGCGAAATGGACACGATATATTCGGTACTTAAACCGGAATACGCAACGGTGGTGTTACAGGAAGGCAAGGTAATAGGATACGGTTTTATGTGGCCGGGAATGTCAAACGTGTTGCGTAAGGCAAGAGGAAACATCGTTCCTTGCGGAATTATTCCATATATCAAGGCTATGCACAGACCGGAAGTTGCCGAACTCGGTTCCATAGGCGTCAAGGACGAACACCTTAAACGCGGAGTTACGGCGATAATAATGGCGCACTGCTTGGAAGGACTGTGGAAAAACGGCACAAAGTACCTTGAAACGGGTCCGGAACTGGAAGAAAACCACAACGTACAGAATCTGTGGAAAAACTTCGAACGCACGCTCAACAAGAAGCACAGATGCTGGGGATTGAAGGTGGACTGACTGCCGCAAAAATCTGACGTTCACATAAAATTTGCAACGTATTACAATAAGCCGGATCCGTATACGGGTTCGGTTTATTTTATATCCGCCATACGGAAAGGCAACAGATATGCAAAAAGGTGTAAAAATTAAAGACTATTTCGACAAAAACTATATTGAGAATCTTGCGTTGCAACTGCAAGACGCAGGTGCCGCAATAGATGCGTCCCTGTTTGTAAAGGACGCTCTGTCGGCACAAGACAGCGCGTTCGGCGAAAGACTGACGGCAATAGCGATGGCAATCGACAGACATATACCCCACTACCCGACGGCGCTGACGGTTATGTCAAAAACGTTCAAAGAACAGTTGCCCTCTTTCGCGGTAATGTATTCAACGGGATTGCGTTACGCTCCTTTCGGAAAATACGTGGAAATATTTGCTCCGCGATTTCCGCAGTATTTCGACGAAACGGTAAATTTCGTCGAACTGCTGACTTGCCGTTACACCGGCGAATACGCAATGCGTCCCGTCATAGAGGCGTTTCCGGAAAAGTCAATGACAACGCTCGAACGTTGGAGCATGTCGGACAATGCCTACATACGTCGGCTGTCAAGCGAATGTATGCGTGTAGGCTTGCCATGGGCAAAAAAACTGACCGCCGCGGTCAGTCAGTGGGAAAAATACGTCGCCGTACTGGACAATCTCGTGTGCGACTACAATCCGTACGTTACAAGATCGGTTGCCAACAATCTCAACGAGTTGTACAAGTACGACAAAACGCTCGGAGAGGAATTGACCACCCATTGGCAGCAAAAGTTCGGTACAAAAGCCCGTTCGGTAATAAAACACGGCACGCGTTGGCTAAGACGCAGCGCAAAAATCGGTGTTTGAAAATCAGCCTGTCACGGTCGTTTTGTACCGATAAAACAAATGCTGTCAGGACAAACGGCAAAAAATAAGGTAATTTCCGTTTTTGCCGACACCTTTTCCACATTACGCAAGGCGGAATTAATCGGATCGTTCTTAAAAAACAAATCAAACAGCACTATTCGCACCGACGTAAAAACGTGCAGCAGTCACGAACAAAGCAAAACAAAGGTGTGAAACATCGGCAAAACCTGCCCCAAATACCCCTGAACATAACAAAAAAGGACTTGCCGTAAGGTAAGTCCTTAAATTTCGCCTTTGGGAGAGTGATTATTCCAGATATTCCGTGTAGTCGGAAAGCATAGGCAACATCAACGTGTCGGTTGTTGATCCGAGTTGAATTTCAACGGATGATTTAGCGGAATAATCGCTGTCGCTCGATTCGCTTCTGACATTCATCGCAATGCCTGTCAATGAATTGTCAACGCAAACAATATAAAGTTCCGTATAGTAATAATATTTGGATACGGCGCTGTTTTGTTCCGATTCCACTACTATCTTGACTTTCAACGTGTTGCCCTTTTCGTGCAGGTAATACAGCGCGTCCGATGATCCGATGTTTGCGATTTTATCAATGGAAGTTTCAACACTGTTAATCAGTTTGTTGAATATTTCGGCGCCGACGGACATCAACGACATATACACCTTTTGACCGTCCAGCGTGAAATACAGATTTCCGTCAGTAATTATAAAGTCGGTGTTTACGTTGGATGTTGCTTGTTCGGCAGGGTCAACCATGTCTACCATACCTTTGCTTTTGGTAGATGTGTTAAGATGTCCTTTAACGCTGAAAGTCGCAATGTCCATCAGCCCCGTGAGAGTACCGGTTGACTTGTAGTATTCTACGCCCCTCTTTGATTCGATTACCGCCTGTTCGTACATGTTGAAGTTTCCTTCGAAAAAAGTCCGGAAATCTACGTTCTCCAACTTACTTTGGACGGTTACATTGTCGGACTTTCTGTAAATACCGCCGGTGTCTACCACTTTGGAACATCCTGCAAGCCAAAACGCCGTTGCCGCCATAAGCATGCAAAGCAACAATGCAAACAATTTTTTCATAGTCTTTCACCTTTTCGATATTGTTATAAATGCATTGTAGCATATTGAAAAGCGAAAGTCAATGGCGGGGATTTTGTGTTCGAAGCAGGAATGTAAATCGTTTAAATGCCTACAGTAAAAAAGTTGAGTGTCGGATTGTGTAAAAAGACAAAATCCGAAAAACCTGTCGGAAACGTACTGCAATTTTTAGGCGGATTCGAACGTTTTTTTTGTGCCGAAATTGAGTTTGTGCTGCGCTTTTCCATACGCTGTCTTGCAAAGACAAAGTATGCTATGCAACCGCATTGGCTGTACTCAAGAGAGTATTTCGCCAAGAAACAAATCAAAACCGCATTAAACCGATATTACAGGCAAAGACAATGTAAATTGTAAAAAACAAATTTCCGTTGAAACATAATTACCGAAACGTCCAAGTTGTCTGCAATCGTATTCCACAGTCCGTTGCGGTTTAAACCGAACAGGAAATTAAGTATGCTCCCGAAGGGAAAAAAGAAACAACGAAAGGAAAGCAAAAAAAATCGGAAAAACCGTATAATATTAAGTATGGCAAAAATACGTACCGTTGCCGAATTGCGCCGAAAAAAATAAAATTTGTATGAAAAAAGGGGCCGAACGCATTGTTCAGCCCCGATTCGCTTGTGATTTACTTTTCTTCCGATTCGTCGGCAGAAGCGGAAACCGCTTTTTTCCTGCGGAAGATCTGTTTGCGGAAAAGCAGAATGTTCAGAGCGACCAGCATAACCACGACGACGCCCAGCACAATAAGAGCCTGACGTGTGCCGTCATCGGCAAGAGGAGCAAGCAACATCAGAGGAAAACCGAACACCATTGCGGGTAATGTCTGGTAGACAAGGTTTTCGCTTGCGGGTGTACGGAACGTTCCGTCCATTTCACGCAGAAGTATTATACCGGTGCTGGCTGTACCCGTCAGCATACCGAACATTGCAAGAAACTGTTCGTGCATATACTCTCTGTGCAGTGTCTTGGATACAAAATAGACGTATACGAACGTCACTACCGCTCCGACTGCAGCCATGATAAGCAGTATGCCCCAGTGATTTGCAAGCAGCGGCAACTGTATCGCCGCAATACCGGAAACTATCATCAGGTCAAAAGCAAATCCGCCGATACGGTTCATCATAAAGTTGTTTACGGGTTTGCGTTTGAGAATTTTCTTGCGGTACAAAGCGGACAGAATTGCCTTTGTGGGCAGTGTGAGCAATGTGCCTATAAAGAAGTTAAATCCGTAAAGCGTAAGTTCGAAACTGGGTACAAGTGCGGACAGTCCCATCATCACAAAATAGGAAATGACATAAACGGTCAGTATAATGGCTATCTGCACGGTAAATTTGTCCATAGACGTAACAACGGGAATTTCGTTGGTGTCTTCGTAGTCCTGTAATTGCATGTCTTTGTCTTCCTTGACGGCGATTACTCCTTTACGACGCAGAACATTGAGGTAAATTACTCCTCCGATGCAGGCTACCAGAAATCCCAACGCGGCGATTGTAAGACCGAAATTCGCACCGCCTTCAAGCCCCGCCTGTTCGTAAATGGCGCCGAAGTTGAGTGCCTGTCCCGTTCCCTGACCGAAACCGAAAGCAAGTAATACGCCTGCCGCTTCGATAAGACCGCTGACATTAAACACGTACATTGCAACTATAACGACGATCATTCCCACAAACACCTGTAGCAAATAGGTGTTGACGGTGGTCACACCGCTGTTGAATATTTCTTCGCTGCGCTGTTTGGTGAATTTCTTGTCGGAAAACCGCATTCCCATCGCAATGAATCCTATTCCCAGCGAATGGTAGGTGATGAGTTCCAGAATTTCCATCCCGTTATAGGTGTCGGGATTGGGACTGTACAACGGAAGATTGAACAGGTAATCTCCCGTTGCAAAATATACGACGGTAGATATTATAAGCAATATTATTCCCCCCAAAACGGAAACGGGAATAAGAGACTTTTGCAAAAACTTGAAGGCGTTTTTCAATATGCTTGCAATCAGCATGCTGAAAAGCAACGTTCCCAGTATAAGCAAAAACGACCAGACGTCATATTCCGAGAAAATCATCGGGCATTTCCTCCGTAGTGTTTTTATAGTGATAGAAATAATTGAGATATTTTAACGCATTGAAGCGTTTGTTCCCTTTAAACTGAATTGCTCCGTCCTTTAAATACATATACAGTTTGTTTCTTCCGCATATGGAAAAAGCAACTATGTCGTTGAAGGAGTACGTCACGTCGTCGGCTGTTATTCTGTCGCAGTACAAGCACAAATCGACGGACTTTTTAATGAGACGTTTGCGGGGAAAATCCACCTTGTCCGCCCTGACCGTGTCTTGCGCAATGAGCGAACGGGTGTCTGTAATGTCGCTGTTGCGCACCTGCTCGTTTTGCCATTCCCACCACTGATGTACGGTAAGAAACGGCGACTTGTCGTCAAACAGTTTGTCGGGAAGATACTTTACCGACAAATTGCAGTTACGGCAATTGAATGTACGCCCGTCGGAATACAATGTGCCTATACTGCCGCATTCGGGACAACGGTACAGCACCCTTTCGAGATATTCGGCAGATGTGGGAATGTCCTTGTACACGCGTCTGTCGGTGGTTTCGTCAACGTACAGCATTTCGTTGATCATTGCCATTACTTCGTCGGCGGTCATCTGCTTGTATTCTTCCGGTTCCACTATACGGCGTACGGACACGCTGACCGTGCCGAAACGATGTTTGCGAGCCCACCTCGGATCCACTCCGTAACCGCCGTCTATGTGCACGAATGCCACCGGCAATTTAAGCAACTTGACAAACTTGGCAATGGCGGGAATACTGTACATTGTCTTGCCCGTGTAAGTACGGTTGCCCTCGGGGGACAATGCCACGGAAAAACCGTCTTGCGCTATTTTGCAGCAGGTCTTTACCGCCGTGGCGTCCGTCGTGTTTTTCCTGATGGGAACAATACCGCACGTGTAAGAGATAAATTTGCTCAATGCACCCATGGTCATAAGATCTTCCGACGCGACGAAATACGTCGTGCGCCTGAACAGTCCGTAAATGTAAAACTGGTCGTGGGCAGTCTGGTGGTTGAACAGTATCAGGTAGGGACGGTCGGGATCGGGTACCTTGCCGTACTTTACCCTGCATTTGGTCCTTGCCACCAACTTGAACACGGGACGTATCAGGTGATAACAAAATGTATGTCTTCTCTTGTGATATTTGTATTTTTTCATCTTTTACCTGAAATATTGAGTTAAACTTAAATAGTATAGCACACAGAAACTGAAAAACAAATGAATTAATTAAACAAAAATGGAAAATGTTGCACGATTTTTCACCAAAAGACTGTACACAATAAATTTAAATATACTGTGTATTGCTATCTGACAGCGCACGATTCCCGTAAAACACGGGTGAAATAATAGAAACAGGCGTTCCATGCAGTAAACATCGAAGCACGGCAGGGCAAAGAAATGAAAACGTCGCGCCGTTCCGTTGGGCGTAAAAAAAACGTTGCGCACAAACGTACGCAACGTAACGGCTTCAGTCGGAAAGTTCCTCTCTGGCAAATAATGGCGAACGGAAAAAGTCTTCCAGAGACATTCCGAATCCTTCGCAAATACTGTACAACGTAATGAGTCTGACGGAACCGCTGCGTTTCTTCTTGATGGAAGTAAGCGTGCTCTGAGGTACTCCGCTTGCCTTGAACAACTGATATTTGGTCATATTGTGTTCGATGCACAGTTGCTCTATCCGCACAATGACAGCGTCTTCAAGTTTCACCGTAAAATACTCCTTTTTAAAGTAGTATAGGTCAAGACAAAAAATTTTTACTGCTAAACTTAGCATTTATTGAGAAAAATTCAAAAATATGCTAAACTTAGCAGTATGGTGATAACTTTTTGCGGACACAGAGAAATAGAAGATCCGATTGCCGTCGAAAGGCGTATATTGGATTTGTTACAACAGTACGCTGTGGCGGACGTGCAGTTTTATCTTGGCGGTTACGGACAGTTTGACAGACTGGCGTTGTCGGCGTGTCAGAAGTTCAAATCCGTCAACAACGGCGCCCGATTGTGTTTTGTTACACCTTATCTTAGCGAAAAGTATCTCCGTTCGGTAGCAGACTCTGACGTGTACGAAGAAATTATAGTTCCCCAAAGGGCGTTTGACGGCAGATATTCCATTATACGAAGAAACAGATGGATGGTAGACAACTGCGATTTCCTGATTGCGTATGTGCAACGTTGTTGGGGAGGCGCGTATAAAACGTTGCAGTATGCTCTCAAAGTAAACAAAAAAGTAGTAAACATTGCGTCAGAATGGTAAAATGCCTGCATTACGAATACAAAGTCTTGTTATGACAAAAACCGTACGTAAGAACGTACGGTTTTTGCCGTAATGTCCGTTAAAGCGGAAATACGGATGATTTAAAATTTTAATTGACTTACTGTGCGTTGCGTTATTTGCTGAGTCTTTCCAACGCTTCGAGGTACAGGTAAGTCATTGTACGCAGGGTGTCGAGAGAAACCCTTTCGTTGGGCATGTGGATCGTCTGTTCGGTGTCGGGGAACAGCGGTCCGAAAGCCACGCAGTTGGGCAGACAACGGCTGTAAGTGCCTCCGCCGATTGCAAGGGGACGGGCGTTTTGTCCCGTTGCGGTGTTGTATATGTCCAGTAAAGTCGTTACCAGAAAACTGTCCGCGGAAACGTACAGAGGTTCGGCAACGTGATTGGGAATTATGTCGTAAGGCGTTGTCTTTTTCAGGAGTGCCAGCATATCGTCGCAGGTGTAACTTGCAGGGAAACGAATGTCGATTCCGAGAATAAGTCTGCCGTTTTCCGTGCGCGCGGTGCCTATATTGCAGGTAAGTGCTCCGCTGTCTTTGTCGGAAAGCGCAATTCCCCACTTTGTGCCGGTGTAATCGCACATTTTGTCTGCAATGAAAGCAAAAGCCTTGTGCTCGGGGAAAAGTTCTTTAAGGCGACGGAAGACTTCCCATGTGGCGTTTTTACCTTCCTGCGGAGTGCTTCCGTGAGCGCTCTTGCCGACGGCGGAAATGACCTTGCAACCGTCCGTAGTAAAAGGCACGTCCTTTGTGTCGAAGTCGTTGACGATACGGGCGATACAGGAGGAAGGTACTACGTTTGTGCGTGTGCCGGCACTGATCTCTGTTACTTCTCGGGGAAGTTGTCCCATGTCCAGAGTAAACTGGTAAATTCCCTTTTCGATGTTTATTACGGGGAAATCTCCGTCGGGCGAAAAGGATATGTCGGGGAAGGGCATTTTTTTGAAATAGTATTCCATGCACTGCATTCCGCTTTCCTCGTCGCATCCGAATATAAGCCTGATGGTCTTGGCAGGTTTGTAACCGCTGTCCTTCAACGCTTTAAGAGCGTAAAGGCAACTTATCATCGGACCCTTGTCGTCCATTGTGCCTCTGCCGTACAGTTCGCCGTTGTCCGTAACTCCGTCGAAGGGAGGGTGTTTCCATCCGTCATCGGCGTTTGCCGGAACGACGTCAAGGTGACCCAGCACCCCTAACACTCCGTCGCCCGTGCCCTTGAAGTCTACGTGTCCCGCGTAACCGTCGCAGTTGTAAGTATCGAATCCCATCTGACGCGCGGTGTCCAGCACGTATTGCAGGCAAAGGGCGTTGTTCTTGCCGAACGGCGCGCCTTCACAGGCAGCGGATTTTACCGTGTCGAAAGATATTGTTTTACGTAAAGTTTCCACCAGTTGGTCAAAACTGTTGTCTATTATTTGCTTTGCTGTCAAAGTCGATATTCTCCTTGTGAATATTTTTGTAAATATTATACACAACAATTGTTAAATGTGCTATTATATTTTATACAAAATACGACCTTTTGAGGAAGAAATATGCAAAACATCAATCAAGGACACAGACAACGGCTGCGTGAAAGGTATTTGTCGGAAGGTCTTGACGGTTTCAAAGACCACGAAGTGCTGGAATTGTTGCTGTTTCAATACATTCCATACAAGGACACCAACAAAATTGCCCATTCCCTGATTGAAAGGTTCGGAACGCTTGCCAACGTTCTGGAAGCGTCGCCCGATCAGTTGAAACAGGTAAAGGGTATAAGCGACGTCACCGCCGTAAACATTGCATTGCTGCGTGACGTGTGGTACAGATACAACAAAAGCGTGCTTCAATCCAAACCGCTTGACAACCTTTCCGACGTAATGATTTACGCAAAACAACTGTTACGTCACAGCACATGCGAACGAATGATAGTTGTCTACGTGGACAGCGCAAGCAACTTTCTTAAAAAGACGGAATACAGTTCCAACAACGCAAACACCATACTGGTGACTCCCAAACAGATAGTCACCGAAGCGGTACAGTACAACGCGTCGGGAGTAATGCTGTTTCACTGTCACGTCAAAGGAACCACTCAGCCCAGCAACGACGACAATGATTTTACCGAAAAACTGTTCGTCACGTTGTCGGGAATAAACGTCGCTCTTATAGATCACATCATATTGGGCGAGGACGAGGACTATTACAGTTACTTTGAAAATAAACGTTTGCAGTATCTGCTCAAAAAGTACAACGAGACGTCCGGCTGAACAATGATACATAAAAACGGAAAACCGTTGAAAATACTTACTTTTTCTGATATAATCGTAGACAGTTATAAGATAAATCAATCACAACCGACGGAAAATCGGTCGCAATGAGGTTAATATGAAAGAATTGAGAACAAGATTTGCCCCCAGTCCTACGGGATACCTTCATATAGGGGGATTGCGCACGGCGTTGTATTCCTACCTGTACGCCAAGAAAATGGGCGGAAAACTGATACTACGTATAGAAGACACCGATCAGGGAAGATACGTCGAAGGAGCGGTAGATATAATTTACCGCACATTGCGCGAAACGGGTATAATGTATGACGAAGGTCCGGATGTGGGCGGAGATTACGGTCCGTACATTCAGAGCGAACGCAAGAACGAATACCTTAAATACGCCAAACAGTTGGTGGAAAGCGGTCACGCCTACTACTGTTTCTGCACCGAAGAACGCTTGCAGACTTTGTTGGACGAAAACGGTACCCGTAAATACGACAAGCACTGTCTGTCTTTGTCCAAAGAGGAAGTTCAGCGTCGTCTGGACGCCGGAGAAAAATACGTCATTCGCCAGAACATGCCCACGGAAGGCAGCACTACCTACCACGACGAGGTTTACGGCGACATAACTGTGGAAAACAGCGAACTGGAAGACCAGGTGTTGATAAAGTCCGACGGAATGCCCACCTACAACTTCGCAAACGTTATAGACGACCATCTGATGGCAATCAACTGCGTAATGCGCGGCATAGAATATCTTTCCAGCACGCCAAAGTACAACCTTTTGTACGATGCGTTCGGTTGGGAAAAGCCCATGTACGTGCACATGCCTCCCATAATGAAAGACGCACAGCACAAACTGAGTAAACGCAACGGCGACGCAAGTTACGAAGACCTTGTCAAAAAGGGATTTTTAAAGGACGCCATAGTAAACTACATCGCGTTGCTCGGCTGGTCGCCCAAGGACGACAGCGAAAAGATGTCTTTTGAGGAACTGAAGGAAAAGTTTTCCATCGAAGGCATCAACAAAAGCCCGTCCATATTCGATCCTGTCAAACTGGCATGGCTCAACTCGTTGTATATAAAGGAAATGCCCGAACAGGATTTTGTGGAATACGCCCGTCCGTGGCTGGACAACAGTCCTTTAAAGGGCAGATTCGACTACAACAAGTTGGCTAAACTCATACAGAGCCGTGTGGAAACATTCGGAGAAATAGTACCCAAACTGTCGTTCTTGTATCAGTACGAAAAGTTTGACAACGCTTTGTACTTCAACAAGAAACAAAAGACGGACGCGGAATTTGCAAAGCAGGTGTTGCCCAAGGTTGCGGAAAAGTTCGCCGCCGTTCAGCAATGGGACAATGAAACTCTGTACAACGCCTTGCTGGAAACCGCACAGGAAAACGGGTGGAAAAACGGACAGGTGCTGTGGCCTGCGCGTATCGCATTGTCGGGACTGGAAGCCACTCCCGGCGGAGCAAGCGAAATTGCCTCACTGCTCGGCAAGGAAGAAACCCTCCGCCGTCTTGCCGTCGCAACGGAAAATCTTCAATAAAGACCGTTCTTTCGTTGCCGCAACAGAGCAATTGCGGTACAAATAAAAATCGTTTTGTAATTTAATCTGTACAAAACACACCAAAAACTTAAAAAAGCAGCCGTCGGCAAAAACAGACGGCTGCTTTTAAATTGTTTTTTGCTGTAAAAGTTGCAGGTATTGGTTCAACGTGCAACGCTCAAACCCATCGGGTAAAACCCTTCCTTTTGCCAATGGGACTGAATATCGGTTCCCCTCAGTTAATACTTTACGCGATTGTAAGCGCAAGTTCCATCATCTGGTGGAAGGAGTTCTGTCTTTGTTCGGAATCCAGTTCTTCGCCCGTCAGCAGGTGGTCGGAAATGGTACAGATACACAAGGCGTTTTTGCCTGCGCGCGCGGCGTTCGCGTACAGTCCCGCCGCTTCCATTTCTATTGCCAATACGCCCAGTTTGCTCCACACCGTTCCCGGTTGTGTGTCGTCGTAAAAAGTGTCGCTGCTCAGTACGTTGCCTACCTTGTAGCGAAGCCCTGTTTTTTTAGCAGTTTCCACGGCTTTTTCCAAAAGGGAGTAACTGGCAATGGGAGCAAATGTTCCCTGTATGCCGAATTGATTGATAAAGTTGCTGTTGGTGCATGCGCCCTGCGCAAATACAAGGTCGCGCACTTTCAAATCGGCGTTGATTGCTCCTGCCGAGCCTATACGGATGATGTTGTCCACGCCGTAGAAGTTGAAAAGTTCGTAAGAGTATATCCCGATGGAGGGAATTCCCATTCCGCTTGCCATTACGGAAACACGCTTGCCTTTGTAGTAACCGGTGTATCCCTGCACTCCCCTGACGTTGTTTACCAGAACGGCGTCGGTAAGGTAGTTTTCGGCAATGTATTTAGCGCGGAGAGGATCTCCCGGCATAAGCACTGTCTGTGCAAAATCGCCCTTTTTAGCAGAAATGTGCGGTGTAGGTATTGCCATAAATCGTTATCTCCTTTTATGTTTTTGTGCATACTGATTATAACCTATTTACGACGGTTTTGTCAATGGTGGTTTTTTGTTCCGGACGCTCTATTGTATAATGCGTTACACTCAAACACTTGACTAAAACTTCAATGTTTGGTACAATGTTGTGCGTTACAATGAAAAGTGTGCAATTTTGCGGAAAATACGGTTTTTCGCTCGTTGCTCAAATATTAAGGAGGAATGACAAGTGAAAAGAACTTACCAACCCAAAAAGAGACAAAGAAGCAAGGTTCATGGCTTCAGAGCAAGAATGAAGACAACGGGCGGAAGAAGAGTCTTGGCAAGAAGAAGAAACAAGGGTCGTCATAAGTTGTCTGCCTGATACGGCAACTGTTGCCGGTTACGGTAAATAACTTTGCAAGCAAAATACAGGCTTAAAAAAAACTACCAATACAATATCGTCTACAAAAAGTCCAAGTCGGTTTCGGACGGAAATTTTGTTGTACTGTATTGTAAAAGTAATCAAAAACAAAGTCAGGCGGGATTTTCCGTAAGCAAAAAGTACGGACATGCCGTCAGACGCAACAGAATACGTCGTCAGATGAAAAGCGTTGTGGCTAAACTGATGCCGTCCGTCATTGACCATCGCTACATCGTGGTCGTTCCGCGTAAACATCAGCCCTACGACTACGCTACCATCGAAAGCAGTCTTACACAATTGTTTTGCAAGGCGGGACTTTTACAATGAAGTACGTCGCCATTGCTTTGCTCAAACTGTACAAGGCTACTCTTTCCCGACTGAAAGGGGGCAAAAGATGTATCTTTACTCCCAGTTGTTCCGTCTACTCGATGGAGGCTTACCGTCAGTTCGGGTTTGTCAAAGGTACGCTGATGACCGTTTTAAGACTGTCGAGATGCAATCCTCTGCACAAGGGTGGTTTCGATCCCGTCCCCTTCAACGTCAGGGGTGATGCAAAATGGTTTGTCTGATCTGTTGCACAAAAGGAGCGTAAATGAACAGAAAAACGTCACTGATTATAATGCTGACGATGGTTATCGTGTTGAGCGTCACGCTTCTGGCGGGATGTTCATCCAAACCTTCCTACACCGAAGACCCCGAAAGCCTGCTCAACTTTGTGGGCAAAATCGTTCGTTGGATGCACTCGTGGGTGGGCAATTACGGTTGGACCGTAGTTGTGTTTACCGTATTTTTGAAGTTGATAACTTTGCCTCTGGATTTCTGGCAACGTGTGTCTGCCCGCAAAACATCCGAGATGATGAGCAAAATGCAACCTCTGCTGGACGAAATAGACACCGTTTACAGCAAGGATCCTCAGCGCGCCGCAAGAGAAAAGCAGAAAGTTTATCAGAAGTACGGGTTTTCCGCATCAGGTTCGTGCTTGCCGATGATCATTACAATGGTTGTATTCTTTGTAATGTTCGGCGGTCTTACCAGTTACTCCAACTACAACAGCGTCGTAAACTATCAGCAACTGTCCTCTTACTACAACAGCGAATACACCGCTCTCGTAAAGGAACAGCCCGCTTATCAGGAGTATTACGACGGCTACATCGCCGAAGGGCTGGACACAACTGCCGCCCACGACAAGGCGTTGAGAGATTTTTACGAAAACAACATTCAACTCAACAATCAACTTAAAGACGAAGTTCTCCTGAAAATACCTCAATATTATCAGGAACATCACGAATCCTGGTTGTGGATACAGAATATCTGGCAACCGGACACCTGGGCGCCTATAATGGTAGATTACCAGACATTCGTCAACAACTTCAACAACGAAGGCATAGAAAACTACGTAAACGAGATGGAATACAACAACATCCGTAACGCAGTGCTCGGTTCCACGGACAGAAGTTGGAACGGATTGATGATTCTGCCTTTGATGTCGGTAGGTCTGTCTTTCCTGTCCATATTCATTTCGCAGTTGCTGGACAAGAAAAAGGGCGCGCCTGCTCCGGCAAACGACACGCAGGCTCGTACAAACCGTTCGATGATGATAATAATGCCCCTTATGATGGCGTTTTTCGGATTTATGTACACCGGTGCATTCGCAGTGTATATGGTGTTTAACTATATGTTGAGTATCATTGCAACCGTAGCGCTTAAAGTGCCGGTCGAAAAGATCGTTGCAAAGAGCGTCGCCAAGGCGGACAGCCGTGCCGGCACTCAGAAGGAAAGTTACAAGAGGTAATTAAATGATTAAGACAGAAGCAACAGGAAAAACGGTGGAAGACGCTGTCGCAAATGCGTTGAAAGAACTCAACCTTACAAGAGACTGCGTTAAAGTTACCGTTTTGCAGGAAGGCAGGCTGTTTACCAAGAGCAAGGTTTTGGTGGAAAAGTTACCTTCCGACAGCGAAAAAGTCAAGGACTTTTTGGAAAACGTGCTGGAAAAAATGGGTTTTGACAATTATGTTGTCGAAACGGAAGAAAACGAGGAACGCATTGCGGTAAACATCATCGGTTCGGGCAAAGGCAACGTAATAGGTTACCACGGCGAAACGCTTGACGCATTGCAATATCTTGCCAGCCTTATAATCAACAACAAGGAAGGCTACCGCAGAGTAGTTGTGGATTCGGAAGGCTACCGCAGTAAAAGGGAAGAAAGCCTCAACAAACTTGCCAGAAGTCTCGAACAAAAAGTCAGACGCAGCGGAAAGGCGTTCAAACTCGAACCCATGAATCCATACGAAAGACGTATCATCCACACTGCTTTACAAAACAGTAAATATGTTTCAACGGAAAGCGAAGGAACGGCTAACGGCAGACATATCATTGTCAGCCCCAAACTGACAGGCGATATACTCAATGCGCCCGTCAGTCGTAAAAGTCTGAATTTTGTGTACCGTTCGGACAAAAAAAGACGCAGATAACATTGTTTTCCACGCCTCCCGTCTTGACGGGAGGTTTTGCTTTATAAAGGAAGGTATTTTATGTCAGAACAGACGATAGTCGCTCTTTCCACGCCGGTGGGACGCAGCGCGATTGCCGTGGTCCGCATGAGCGGAGAGGACAGTATAAAAATCGCGGGCAGATTTTTTCATCCCATGCCCGACAAACCCAACTTTGTCAGGGTGGGTAAACTGCAGACCGAGCACTTTGCCGAACAGGCAATGTGCGTCTACTTTGTCGCGCCCCACTCCTATACGGGTGAAAACACCGTCGAATTTTACTGTCACGGCGGAATATCCGTTCCGCAGGCGGTCATACAGGCATGCCTCGACAACGGCGCGAGAATGGCAACAAACGGCGAATTCAGCAAAAGAGCGTTTGTCAACGGCAAACAAAATCTCACCAACGCCGAAGGTATCATTGAAATGATAGACGCCGAAACGGTGTCGGGAGTAAAAGCGGGCGTCAACCTTTTAAACAACAAATTGGGCGAACTGACGGTAAAACTGCAGGACAAACTCACTGACATGATAAGTCGTACGGAAGTTGCGCTCGATTACCCCGAAGAAGATCTGGAACTTCCCACCGCCCAGTCGCTGCGCGGCGAAATTGCCGAACTTCACGGCGAAATTTCTCAGTTGCTCGGCACCGTTTCTGCGGGACGTATAGTAAAATACGGTATAAACGTGGCTATTGCGGGACGTCCGAATGTCGGCAAATCCAGTCTGTTGAATGCGTTTTTGGGAAGTGACAGAGCAATTGTTTCCTCTGTAGAAGGCACCACCCGAGATACTTTAAACGAAAGCATCGCCTATAAAGACACGAAATTCAATTTCGTAGACACCGCAGGTATAAGAAACGCAAGAGACGAAATAGAAAAGGAAGGCATACGCCGCACGAATCTCGCCATTGCCGACGCCGATGTGGTTTTGTTCGTCACAGACAGAAAAGACGACTTCCTTCAGTGCGACAAAAAGATAATAAAAGTGTACAACAAAGGGGACGTCAACGATTATTCCGATGTGAGTGACGGCATCGTGGTTTCCGCCAGAACGGGACAGAACGTTGAACTGTTGAAACAGACTGTGTACGACGCGTTTCGTATGGGAGAAATAAACAATTCCGACCTCATTCTTACCAATCAAAGACATATAGATTGCCTTAAAACAGCATCCGAATTGCTTAAAAACGCCGAGGAGGACGCGCAAAACGGCACTCTTGACTGTGTTGCCTCCACATTGCACGACGCATGGCAGGTACTCGGAGAAATAACCGGAACGCAGGCAAACGAAGACATTATAGACAGAATATACAGTAAATTCTGCTTGGGAAAATGACAGTAAAAGACAAAACATTCGATGTAATAGTAATCGGCGCGGGTCATGCGGGTTGTGAAGCGGCGCTTGCTTCGGCAAGGCTGGGCTGTACAACGCTGGTACTTGCCACAAATCTGGACACGGTAGCCTTTCTGGCGTGCAATCCCAGTATAGGCGGAACGGCAAAGGGACAAATCGTGCGTGAAATAGACGCTTTGGGCGGTCAGATGGCTTTGAACGCCGACAAAAGCCTGTTGCAGATGAGAATGCTCAATAGGGGTAAAGGACCTGCCGTGTTCTCTCCGAGGGCGCAGGTGGACAAACACCGTTATCACGAAAACATGAAGTTTACGTTGGAAACTCAGCCTCTGCTTACGTTAAGACAGGGCGAAGCGGTGAAAATAACTCCATTAAAAGAGGGCTACAAGGTCACTACCGCCGTAAACCTTCATTATTTTGCAAAGGCAGTCGTACTGTGCTGCGGAGTGTATCTCAACAGTCGCACCATTGTGGGCAAGCACGTCATGGTGAGTGGTCCCAACGGATTTGCAAACGCCAAAAAACTGACCTCGTCCATAAAAAAACTGGGACATACGGTAAGGCGATTCAAGACGGGAACGCCCGCAAGAGTAAAGGTGGATTCCATCGATTTTTCAGTGATGTCGGAGCAAAAGGGAGAAAGCAACGCTACGGCGTTTTCCTTTATGACGGACAGCATACAGTCAGATAAGCGCAGTTGCTATCTTACCTATTCCACACCGCTCACCAAACAGATTATTTTGGAAAACAAACAACTTGCTCCCATCTACAACGGAGATATAAACGGAGTGGGACCTCGTTACTGTCCTTCCATAGAAGACAAAGTATTCAGATTTTCCGACAAGGAAAAACACCAGATATTTCTCGAGCCGGAGGGCGAATTTACCAACGAATACTACGTGCAGGGGGCTTCCAGTTCCATGCCCGCAGAAATACAGGAAAAAATATATCACTCCATAGAAGGTCTTGAACACGTTGAGATAATGCGTGACGCCTACGCCATCGAGTACGACTGTATAGACGCAACGGAGTTGTTGCCGTCGCTTATGTCCAAGAAACGGGACGGATTGTTTTTCGCAGGCCAGATAAACGGTACAAGCGGGTACGAGGAAGCGGGTTGTCAGGGACTTGTAGCGGGTATAAACGCATCACGTTATGTAAAAAATCAGCCCCTCGTCATTTTCGAGCGTGACAACAGTTATATAGGAGTGCTCATCGACGACATCACCACAAAGGACAGTTTCGAACCTTACAGAATGATGACCAGCCGTGCGGAACATCGTCTTGTTTTAAGACAGGACAACGCCGATCTCAGACTCACTCCCATAGGCCGCGAAATAGGGCTTGTCGACGACAACCGTTACAACCGCTATCTCAATAAAGTTAAAGAAATAGAAGAGGCAGGTAAACTTTTAAATAAAATTTATCCGCCAAGACAGTTGGAAGAAATGTTTGCCGAGGCGGGCGAACCTCTGCCCAAAACGGGGCTTTCCGTCGCAGATGCATTGAGGCGTAACGGAATTACCGCAGCACTCATACGAAAACATCTCGGAATCTGGCAGGACATTTCTCCCGAGGCGTTGGAACAGGTGGAAATAAACTGTAAGTACAGCGGGTATATAGAAAGACAGCAGAATCTTATCGAACAGGCTAAAAAACTTGAAGGCAAACTGCTCCCCGACGACATCGATTACATGCATATGGACGGCTTACGGTTAGAGGCAAGACAGAAATTGGACAAGATAAGACCGTTAAATCTCGGTCAGGCAAGCCGTATAAGCGGAGTGTCGCCTGCCGACGTTCAGATACTTATAGTGTATCTTGCGCAAAACCGCAAGAAGTAACCGCATTTTTGCATAGGATACAATGCGTTTTGTTCGGTATCTGTGCCGTACGTTCGGATGTTTTACAGAGTAACAGAGCGTCGAAAAAAAAAGACTGTGCACTTCGATTACAAATCAAACCGAACGGTTGTATAGTATGAAAATCAAAATTCAAAGCGTCGCAGTCGGTAATTGTTGCGCGAAACGGGACTGTTTGTGAGGTGTAAATGACGGACTTTATTTTAAAACAATTCAATATAAACCTGACAGAAGATCAATTGCTCAGATTCAGGCGGTATTACGAATTTTTGACGGAAACCAACGAAAAATTCAACCTTACGGCAATTACCGAAGAGTCGGCTGTATTTGAAAAACACTTTGCGGACAGCCTTGCGGGAGTCGGATTTATTCCGCAAAACGCCACTGTTGTGGATGTGGGGAGCGGAGCGGGTTTTCCCTCTTTTCCCATCGCCATTGTGAGGCCGGACGTAAAAGTCACCGCTGTGGACAGTCTCGGCAAAAGGGTAAACTTTCTTGTGCAACTTGCCACAATGCTGAAACTGAATTGCGTTTGCGTGCACAGCCGTGCGGAAGACTTTGCGCGTCTTCACCGTCAGCAATTCGACGTTGCCGTGGCAAGGGCGGTCGCACCGCTCAACATTCTGCTGGAATACACCGCTCCTCTTGTCAGAAAGGGCGGATCCGTACTTTGTTACAAGACGGATGAGGAAGAAAGGCAGATTGCAAAAAACGCGGAAAAAATACTGGGACTTAATTACGACGGGGCTTTTTGTTTCCGACTTCCGTCGGGTGACAAAAGGTGCGTGTTGAGATATACAAAGATCAAGGACACGCCGCCCGCTTACCCGCGCGGACAAAATCTTCCTCGTAAAAAACCGCTGTAAAAATCTGACGGAGGCGTTACCGTAAATTACCTTTGTTTTACGTGCACTACCGTCAATAACCATCGGAACGGTTGCTGACGCGGTTTCGTTTAAGCGAATTAAAACGTGAAGGAAAACTTTGCCGAACGTATCGTCAGACAAACGAATGTAAGCAAACGACTGTCCGATTATTGGGCAGTATTTGTTCTTACCGAAAAGTTTCCACGCAATGTGTTGAAAAAACAGAGTATTTGTGTTATTATTATTTGGTAGAATACCTTTGCGAGGTGTATTATGGGCAAGATAATTGCTTTTTCCAATCAGAAAGGCGGAGTGGGCAAGACCACTTCTGCTATAAATCTTTCCGCATACGTGGCGTCAATGGGACGCAAAGTTCTGCTTCTGGATTTCGATCCTCAGGGCAACGCGTCCAGCGGTCTGGGATTTGAAAAAAACGTAATATCCAAAAACGCTTACGATTTGCTGATGGGCGATGCCGGCGCCAAAGAAACGGTTTTGCCTACGTCTGTAAAAAATCTCAGCATGATAACCGCAAATATCGATCTTGCGGCCGCCGAAGTGGATCTGGTAAATAAACAGCAAAGGGAAAGCGTGCTGAAAAACGCCCTTTCTTCCATTAAAAACGATTTTGACTACATATTTATAGATTGTCCGCCCAGTTTGGGACTCATCACTTTAAATGCTCTTGTGGCATGTGACGAGGTTATCATTCCCATTCAAAGCGAGTTTTTTGCCCTGGAAGGTTTGAGTCAGTTGATGAACACTATTAAAGTAATCAAACAAAGACCCAATCTCAATCCCGACATCACGATAAACGGCGTCATTCTGACAATGTACGACGGCAGAACTACTATAAGCAAGCAGGTAACCGAAGAAATCTACAAGTATTTCGGCAACAAGATTTACACCGTTCCAGTTCCGCGCAACGTCAAGTTGGTGGAGGCGCCCAGTTTCGGAATGCCCGTTTCGGAACACGCTCCTCGCAGCAGCGGAGCCGTGGCATACGAACGGCTGGCACAGCAATTTCTTAAAAGAGAGGAAAAATAATGGCTAACAAAGGATTAGGACGCGGCTTTGCCTCGTTGATGGGTTTAAACGACGTTGAAGAACTCACTTCCGAACAATCTTCCGGCGGAGAGGTGATGCTCGATATAGCGGAAATAGACCCCAATTTCGAACAACCTCGTAAAAATTTCGACGAACAGGCTCTTGCCGAGTTGGCGGAGAGTATCAAGGTGCACGGAGTAATTCAGCCCATCGTAGTTACACCCATGGGCAGAAGATACATGATAATTGCAGGCGAAAGACGATTCAGAGCGTCCAAACTTGCGGGAAAAACGCAGATACCTGCCCTTATCAGACACTACACTCCTCAGCAGATAAAGGAAATCAGCATTATTGAGAACCTTCAACGTGAAGACCTCAACCCTGTTGAGGCGGGACGTGCAATAAAAACACTGATGTCTGAATTCAATATGACTCAGGAAATGGCAGCCGACCGTATAGGAAAAAGCCGTTCGGCAGTTGCCAATATTCTCCGTTTGCTCACTCTTGACGAAGACGTGTTGAAACTTGTTGAGCAAAACAGGCTTTCCGCAGGACATGCGCGGGCTCTGGTCGTTGTTCCGAAACAATCGCAGTATAAACTTGCTTTGAAGGCTTGCGACAATAAGATGAATGTCCGTGAAGCGGAAAAAATGGTAAGAGAGTTTCTCAACCCCAAGGCGGAAAAGCCTAAGGAAGAACCCAATCTCGAACTTAAAGAACTTGTCGGAAATATGCAACGTGCCTTTGCCACCAAAGTTTCCGCCGTCGGAAACGGCAATAAAGGGCGCATTTTTATAGATTACTACACCGCTGACGACTTGGACAGACTGTGCAAGTTGGTGGAAGATTGGATGGAAAAGTGTTTCTATAAGGAGGAAGACTGACCCCGTGGACGTAATCAGTATAGTTTTTATAATCGTGGCGGCGCTGTCTTTGCTGATAGGTCTGGTCAACGGTCTTGCCGATCAGATTTTCAGAGTAATCGGAGGCGTTGTTTCAATTGCACTTGCCGTGTTGCTGTGCGATTACCCTGCAAAGTGGCTGATGACCAATCAGTGGATACTGGACGAAAACATTGCCAAATTAGTGGGCGGTTTGTTGGTCATGTTCGTATGCTGCCTGTTGTTCGGGTTGATAGGATGGGCGGCGCGAAAACTGCTTAAAGTTGCAAAACCGCTGAACGTTCTTGATAAAATACTCGGCCTTGTCTTTGCCGGGGCAGTAGTTTACTGTGTGTTCGGCGCTGTATATTTCTTTGCAGGAGTTACAATCAACGCCGGTGAGGCAACGGATATCGTTGCTAACTTACAGCAGTTTGTTTCCGACAGCATGGTGCTTAATGCTCTTTACGGACAGGTAAATCCGATAGGGCAGTTACTGGCAGGTTTTATGGCCTGACCTGATAATTTAAAACAAGTTGCGGGCGCTTCATTGCGCCCGTAATTTTTTTTAATATTTAAGACATTCACTTATAAGAACCTAATTCAACTAAAATTTGTACCACGTGTGGTAGTAATATTTTCAGAAAAGTTTGCGTCATATAGCTTTTAAGTTGGGAACGTACTGCGTATTTTTGTGATTTGAGCGAAACTGTGTACTCTATCAAGCGATTTGGGGGCTATATTGGGCGTTAAAACATCAAATGTTTAGTAACGTGCCGTATATTTTGTATTTACCTGCCGTCAAACAAAGTTGGGTCTGAGCATGTGGTACTTGTGTGAAGTTTTTCGACAAAGCAAAGCGGTTACGTTGTGTGATTTGCTGTTGGCAAAATATTATTGCAAGTGAAATGCCATGGAAAATGTTTTGCGCAAAAAACAGTGAAATAAAGGTTGTCTGACACTTTTTGCCGATGTTAATGCGATTGTTAATTTGTCGAAATTGGTCGTATTGCGGGCAATTTTGTAAAAATCAATGTTAAATTTTCAGTCAAAATAAGAATTAAAGCAATTAATTGTTTTGCCGAACATTCAAACCTGAGTATCAGCGTATTTTAGTATAAAAGCACGTTTTAAAATAAAAATTTACGATTTAAATAAGTGCTTATGCTTAACTTCATACTTAATTTGTCGAAATCGACCGTGTGATGGTTTTTTATGTCAAAATTACTGTCGAAATTTGTGTTAACTGTTTTTGCCGTTTTTTGGAACTATTTGACTGCTCCTTCCGAGTTGTTGTGCGCGATGTGCTTGTTTTTGTTCTTAACGCTTATGTTAAAGCGATTGTTAATTTTACGAATTGTCCCGTGAATAGGGCTATTGCAACAAATTTACTGTCGAAATTTTCGTTTAAAAATCAGTTTTTCACACTATCTGACTACTTTATCTGCCGTTTTCGCAGGGGAGTTTGCCTTCTTAAAGTTGTGTCGTGTCTGACAGTTACTTGGTTTTAATACATTTTGCATCGAACTTGTCTGTCCGATTTCTGTTTAACTGCCTGTTTGGGGCAATTTTCATCTATAAATGTTAATACTTAACGCCATTGTTAAGTCTAACAATTATTTGTCGTAAATTGCCTATTTACGGCAATTTATATAAAAATAAGAATTGAAAAAACTGTCGGAATTTCTGTCGAATTTTATAACATTTTAAAATGTTACAAATTTGATAATTTTCAAGGAAAAATGCTCGAAAATTTTATAAATATGCTCGATTTTTTGTGGTTTTAGCGAGTTTATGCTTAAAATCTGCAAGTTTTGCTTCGTTTTCGCTGTTTTGCCTTTATTTATCGGTGTTTGATTGCGTTTTTTGGGCTTAAAAACGGATGTTTTGCTTGGTTTATTGCCTTTATAGCTTAATTTTACTGTATGTTTATATGGTTTTTAGCGAATTTCTTGCCGGATTTTGCGTAAATTTGTTTGTGAACGTGTGTTTCGACTTGTAAGTGCGGTTGTTTTTCTTGTTTTTTATCTTATTTAATCAATAACTTCTTTATTTTTTTTTGTAAAAAGTTTGTTTTAGTGCTTTTTTTATGAATATCACTTGGCTTTTGATGTGCCAACGTGCAATAAAATAGTATTTTGTTGCGGTGATCTGTATTCTGACTGTTTACTGCCGAGCGCCTTCCTGTAAAATTTTGTTGATTTCTATTTGCCGAAGTAAACATAACTTTTGCTGAGGTGGTTTAAACTGACGGGTTTTTCGTAGTTTGAAGTCGATTTTAGTAGTACAACCTCTGAAAAATGTGCAAATGTACAGTATATATTATAAAAACAATATATTTCCAGCCATTTCATTGCTTAAAATTGATATTTAAGATATTGTAAAAGACAGGGATTGCATATCAATTTTGCTTTAATTATATTTAAAATAATTTAAATTTAATGTAAAATGCGACCATTTTAATAAATTTGCGATTTTTAGACTGGCTGAAACAGGCATTCTGACAGAATTTTTATTAAATCGTGTAAAATTTCCGTTTACTTTTAGCGTTAATCTGTCTGAATAGTGAACATAACGGACGTATATTTTCTTTAACTAAAATGAAATTTGTTCGCTGATGTTTATGGACAAATAAGGCAATGTCGACAGTTGTTGGTGGTGCAAATCTGCTGCCGAATGTTCGGTTGTGTGGTTTTGTTATGTCGTTTTAAAAAGATTTTTACCTTCAGACGTGTCTGTAAAATGTGTGCAAGCGTGTTTATCGGGAAAACGTGTCTTGCTTGGTTTAGTAATTTTTAACTATTGAAAAACATTTGCTTTCTGTTTGCCTCTTTCTTGTCCAAAGTTTTCATGGAAATAAGATATATGACTTATTAAAATTTTCCGTAGTAATCAAGGACTCATTTTTCTTGTTTCTATAAGCGGTAAGCGGCTACATGTCGCCTTAATTAATAGTTATAAAATAAGCGTTTTAGTGTATTTTTGCATTGATTTCACATGTGCCGACCGTAAATAGTCGCTTGTGAACCGTATTTTTGTATGTTTTTGCGTGTCTTGTTTTGATTTTAAGACCTCTGGTAAGTAGATTGATGGCTGAGCAGGTTAATTATGGTGTAGCACGATTCGGGGGATTAACGTGCAGTTTGTTTGAATTTATATAGTGGTTTCACGTGAAACAGCAGTGGTTTGCGGGCAAAAAGTTTTGCCTACGGTTCTTTACTGTTTCACGTGAAACGCTGATGTTTGTGCACTGTTCGGCGGTATATGGGGAAGAGGTTGACCAAACGCCGTCACTGTATGATTTATAAAGTAAAGATGTTTCACGTGAAACGCCTAAACAGTTCCGCTTTACTAACAGCCTATTGTTGCAAATACAGAATTTGAAATCACGCATAAACAATTCGTAGACATAAAAACTCAAAGTAGTTTGTTTCACGTGAAACAACATATTTTATTGCGAGTCATTTCCATGGATAAAATTTGCTTGGGAATACGCGTTTTAATTAATTGCGTAGTGTGTTCCAAAGATGTATTTACTGAAAAGACTTTTTTTTGCTATTTTAAATTTGTTTAGTTGCGAACAGGGATTTTTAAGCGCTTTTGCCGTAATTTTACGTGGCAGGGGTAAGCGAAACCCCGCCAAGCATTTAAATCTGTCGGAAAATATTGTGCGACGGCGGTTCTTTAATGCAAAAAGACGAGAAAAGCGTTTTAAATCCGTTTAACTGTTTAGTTGTCGGCAAAATAATTACACATTCGATCTATAATTTTAAGCGGTTGAGCGCAAAACGCAAATATATTGAATGACAGATCACACAAATTGGCGGTTCGGTAAAACAAATAATGCCGTATAAATATGAATCTGATATTTTACTGTCCTTTTAATGTCTGAATTTAATACCGTTTTTAATCGTTGCAGTACATTTATTCGATTGAATTGGCGGAACAGATTGGCACACTCGTAATGCAGGTGTTAAATGTTGAGTATTTATTAATTAGAATAGCGAAACGGGCTTAGTGCAGGCAAATTTAATTCAATGCCCTAAATCGTTATAGGTAGGAATTTTATATGGTAAAGAAAACTGCTAAATCGGGTAGCGGGTCTCATCATCAACAAGGCTCTGTTCTGCCTGTCGGTCGCAACTGCTATCATTTACCCTGTCGCAATGATTCTGTCGTTGCGCAACGTAAATTTAATTATATATACTATGTGCACCGAAAGCGTTTGCCTAAACAGTAACGCTAACAGAAATAAATGCGCAGATGGAAAATCAGGATTTGAAAATTTTAAAATAGTTAATTGTCCAATATTAAGTAATCTGATTAAAGTAAAATCAAATAACATAAGTATAACACACGGCGTTAAAGGTGTTTTGTTTAAAACAAACAAAATTTAATTTAACACAAGTAAATATTTGTACAATTCGATTCCAAATAATAAATGCATTTGCAGGCATACCTTATTTAATAACATAAATATAGCATTTGTTAGCGTCTGTAAACATTATTCCGCATTTATTTAAGTTCACGTCTGTGGCGCCCTAATAAAGCCGTTGTGCGATAAAATTAACGCTCAATACTACCAAGGCGTCTCAAATAATCGGCCGACACGCACGTTTTAACGGGCGTATTTGCGTATTGCCGCAAAGTCAGCATTGTTACGGTAAAGAATAGCCGTAAACGTTAAAGTCACCTTTTCAGTTGTGGCGGTAAAATCAAATCGCTGTTGACGTGCTTTAGACGAAATACAACTTGCAATTTCGTCTAACGTTAAATAGTGAGATTAAAGTTCTGTGTAAAAAGTTGAGAAAAGTTTTATAAAATAAAAGGAAACGGTGTTGTTTCCTCTGTTGCGACGTTTCCCTCGGAAGTCAGATTCGTGCTACTGCCGAAAAACGGCAAATAAAAAAAGCCGTTGCAAACAACGGCTTTAAAAAGGTCTGCGTTAAACGGTAAACGGAAGAGTGGGTAACACTACATCGAAAAACTGCGCAATCATTGCGCCTAATACGTTTGTGGAGTGGGCGTTTGACAGCAACACCGATTGTTCGACATACTGATAGAATGTAGGTTGAAAATCGGCGAACCACTTGGCAATCACAATTTCGGTGCCCGTAAGCAACAGAACGACAATTACGAGATAGGTCATCGCAACCGACCAGATAATACCGAACAGTCTGTCAAGCACACGGAAAAAAGGCACTTCGGCGATTTTTCTGATAAGCGCCCTGAACCCTCTCAGCAGATAGTAAACGGCTATATACAGCACTATCCACAGTACGATGTCTATAAATGTCTCCAACAAAAACGCACCGAAAAACTGCGCGATTGTGGTCAGCGATTTGCTAACCATTGCGGAATAGATTGTTGCACTGAAAAAACTCATGAAACTTAAAGGCGTTTCGCCGAGCAGTTCGGCAATTTTTTGTGCGCCGAGTTCTGCAGACATTGTCAGATCCACGGCGGTGTTGAGCGGTTCTTGTGTAAACCATCCCGTCGGAATGGATTGCCACGATGCGATAACGGGTATATTCATTATCGGGTGTGAAAGCATTGTGGTAAGAACGGTTGCGAATATCGTCGCCGCCAGCGCGCATAAAATAACTGTAAATTGGCCTGAAAGCCCTTTGACCAATCCGGATATTATCGCAATAAGCAGAATAACGCCCAATATAATGTCTATTACTGTACCTGTCATAAAGTCTCCTTGTTTTATTTGATGTTGTACGCAACGACGTCCATCGTGCAAAAACAAACAAGTCGTCAAAGTAATATATTATTTCAACGTACTTCAATGTAAAAGTATATCACAAAATCCGACAAAATAAAAGCATTTTATTTAAAAAGATGTAATTAAACGGTATAAAGGCTGTCAATAATTTTAAAAAATTTCGGAGGAAAAACGATATGGTATCTCAGGCAAACATAAACGACGGCAAACAGTTGGAGGAGATGTCGAGGCAACTTTATAAACTTTTGGACAAAAAGCCTGTGTTTATGTGTATAGGAACGGAAAAAGTGTGTTCTGACAGTCTCGGCCCGCTTGTCGGGCAGTTGCTAAACGACAATATGCGACAACCTGCATTTGTGTACGGAATACAAGGGTACAACATCACCGCGGAAAACGTGGAACGTTGTCACAAATTTATCAAACAGTTGCATCCGGACAGCACGCTTGTGGTGGTGGACGCAGGAGTGGGGGACAGCAGTCAGGTGGGATGTATACAACTGACCGACGGCAACATCATTCCCGGAGCGGCAACGGAAAAGAAACTTGTTGCCGTGGGAGACGTTTCTTTAATAGGAATTGTATCCGAGCGCAATATGGCGGATTTCTACTGCGAAAGTGCCGACAAAAACCGTCTTGTTTTCAAGACAGCGCAAAAAATAGCGGAAATAATTCTGGCGACTCAGCAAATCGGTAACAAGGCAGTCTGATTTTAAGTCTATTTTAACTCACGGCGTATACAATTTACCCGCAGAACCGCCGTCGGGCACGTCATGTCGGAAAAACTTCGTGTGACGGATTGCGGATATAATATCGTGATAGCGTATATTGTTGCCGTACAGTGTGTGTCAGTCACACAAACGTTAAACAAAGAGTTAAAACATTGACAGTAACGGCGTGATTGTGGTAAACTGTTATAAGGTTTTACAGGCGCTTTCGGCCTGACGAATTGCCCTGCCCGTAATCTAAAAAGCGCAGCGGCAAAGGAGAAAAAAATTGGACGCTAAAAAAAGAAATATAATTTCTACAATAGTTACGACAATACTTGTTGTATTGCTTATACTTATGATATGGCAGATGTTGGGGGATCAGGCGCAGGAAATAACCTATTCCGAATTCCGCAAACAGTATGTCAACGGAGCGTACAGCAATGTCGTACTTGACGGTTACGTGGTAACGGCAAAGGGTGTAGACGGTAAATTTTACAAATTTAACGTTGCGGACAGAAACGCTTTCGAAGAGTGGGTGCTGTCCAACAACAACGGACTTGCTTCCGACACCGAATACAAGGCAACCAACGTGGCGCAAGGCAATATCTGGTCGATGTTGTGGCCTCTTTTAATGATGGGCCTTGCCGTTGTGGGGCTGATACTGGTATTCAGACAGATATCCAAACAAAACAATCAGAACATGGATTTCGGCAAATCCCGCGCAAGGGCAGTGCAAAACGTTAAAGTGCGTTTCAGCGACGTCGCCGGAGCGGAGGAAGAAAAGGAAGAACTTCAGGAAATTGTCGAATTCCTTAAAGAACCGCAAAAGTTTGTAAGCATGGGCGCGCGTATACCTAAGGGGGTACTGCTGGTAGGACCTCCGGGAACAGGTAAAACGCTGTTTGCAAAAGCCGTTGCCGGTGAAGCGGGTGTTCCCTTCTTTTCCATGAGCGGAAGCGATTTCGTCGAGATGTTTGTAGGTGTGGGCGCAAGCCGTGTAAGAGACGTATTCGATCAGGCAAAGCGCAATATGCCCTGTATTATATTCATCGACGAAATAGACGCCGTAGGACGTCAGCGCGGAGCGGGACTTGGCGGCGGACACGACGAACGTGAACAAACGCTCAACCAGTTGCTTGTCGAAATGGACGGTTTCGAAACGAACGCCAGCGTCATTGTAATGGCGGCGACAAACCGCGCTGACATACTTGACCCTGCATTGCTTCGTCCGGGACGTTTTGACAGACAGATATACGTCAACAGACCCGACGTCAGGGGCAGAGAGGAAATTTTGCGCGTTCACTCCCGTAAAAAGCCTATAGGTCCGGACGTCGACTTCCGTACGGTTGCAAGAATCACAGCAGGATTTACCGGCGCCGATCTGGAAAACCTGCTCAACGAAGCGGCTATACTTGCCGTCAGAAGCAAACACAACGTCATCACGATGGCGGACATAAACGAAGGAATAAACAAGGTTATAATGGGACCGCAGAAAAAGAGCCGTCTTGTCACCGAACCCGACAAGCGTATTACGGCTTACCACGAAAGCGGACACGCTATACTTGCATGCAGTCTTAAATATTGCGATCCCGTGCATGAAGTTACCATTATACCGAGAGGACAGGCGGGCGGTTACACAATGACTCGTCCCGACAACGACAACAACTACGAAACGAAAGCCAAACTGCTTGACCGTATTACGGAATATCTGGGCGGACGTGTTGCCGAAGAACTGGTAATCAAAAACATTTCTTCAGGCGCGGTAGGCGACATCAAATCCCTTACCCAAATTGCGCACGTCATGGTTACCGAACTGGGAATGAGCGACCGCATCGGACCGCTGTTCTACGGAAGTGAAGGCGAAGTCTTTGTCGGCAGAAGTTACCAGACACAGCACAGTTATTCCGACGAAATTGCCAACACAATCGACGAAGAGGTGCGCTCGATTGTGGATTCCTGTCACAAACGCGCAACGGATATACTTACGGAAAAGTTACCCGTGCTGCACAATATGGCAAGAGTATTGTTCGAACGCGAAACGATACACAACGAGGAAGTGCAGATGTTGATGGACGGCAAGAGTGCGGAAGAAGTAATTGCCTACATCGACGAACAGGCAAAACTGTTTTACGCAAAACACGTAGCGCGCGACGCTGCGGCGCCTGCGGTTGAACAGGCAAAGACGGACAATGCGTTTGAAGACGCTGCCGCTCCTGCGGAAAACAACGCCGACGAACCGAAGAACAAATAATCGATGTCCCCGTTGCTTTATTGCAACGGGGATTTTTTTGCCCCTTTTAATTGCGCAACAACCGTATGACGTCTGAAAATGTGAGTAGACTTTACAAAAGAGGCGTAACGGAATTGTCACACGTTGTTTTAATTGTCCGTCAGGTGAGTTACAATGGCGCTTTTTTGCCGGGGTAATTTCCGAAATGAAGACAAATGAATGTCTTTTGTTTGTAATCGAAGCAAATGTGTGATATAATCGAAAGACTCGACTCTTGATAGGTCGGATTGTCAGAACAAGGTTTTACGGAGGAATAATGCAAAGGTACGGGTTGATACACATTGCGGCAGTGGCTTTGACTGTCCTGTTTCTGGCTTTGGCGTGTCTGCTGATCAGAAAACTTAACAGAAAGGCTCAGAACGCGGTATTTGCCGTGGTTGCTTTTGTTTGCAGCGCGGGCATTTTCTTCCGATATGCGATGGCAATGAAATTTGACGGCAAATTCTATTGGTTTACCCTGTTCGAACAGATGATGCAGGTGTGCAACTTCAATTTTGTGCTGTTGCCGTTGATGCTCATTCCCAAAAACGAACTTGCCCGTCAGTACTCTTTCATGTTTTCAATGTGGGGAGCAATGACGACGTTTATGTCCATTCCGGAAAGTTGGGCAACGTTGAGGTGGAACGACATAGTGATTGTAAACTTTTGGCTCAATCATGCCATGGCGATCGCCTTGCCCGTGCTGATGTGCGCTTCCGGAAGACTCAAACCGCAGAAAAAATATATTCTTCCCGTGTTACTTTCCGTATTTGCCTATTTTACCGTATCGGCGGTAATAAGCAAAGTTTTGCTGGACAACGGGGTTATTACAGTGGAGCAAACGCATTCCTTTCTGTTCAAAAGGGACAACAATGCCCTGTTCGAACTGTTTTACCGATGGATACCTGTGGATTATTTTTATCTTTATCCGATGTTGCCGTTGCTTTTGGGTTTCTTCCGTTTGCAGACGTGGGCTTTCGCCGGATACCGCGTAAAGCCTTATCGGGAAAACCTGTAATGAAAAGTGAATAATTGCGATTAACACAAAGCGTCCCGAAACATACCGTTTCGGGACGCTCTTGTTTGTTTTGCGATAAATTTTTAATTGCGCAAGTGTGCGGTTTGCCCCGCGTCCGACGACGGAAGGGCAAATGTCGGTTGATTGCGTAGAGAGCAATTCGTGTCAGTTGACGCTGAACAACAGGTCGCCGTAGGAGGGGAAAGGCCAGTACTGCGAAGATGTTACCGTTTCCAGTTTGTCGCAAACTTCCCGTAACTGTTTCATTGCGGGAATAACCTCGTTTTTACAGAACATTCCTCCTTCGTTGTTTTCACCGTAACGTGCGGCCTGTTCTGTCTTGGAAGACAGCGTTTCGGCTTTTTCGCAGGCGCGGTCAAGCAGTTCGGACAGCGTTTTTACGAGTTTTGTTAAATGATTTGTGTCTATGTTGAGTTGCCGTTGGCAGGCGATTGTCTGCGACAGGTCTTTGATATAACGAGTAACGGCGGGAATTATATCCTTAAAAGCCATTTCCGTCATTGTCATAGCCTCTATGCTGATACATTTGCAATAGTTTTCCGTAAGTATTTCCTGACGGCTGCGCAGTTCTCTTTCCGTAAGAACCTTGTGTTTGGTGAACAGTCGTATGTTCTTTTCAGATGTATAGAGGGGCAGACAGTCCATTGTGGACGGAAGATTGAGCAATCCGCGTTTTTGCGCTTCCTGTATCCATTCTGCCGAATAGTTGTTGCCGTTGAAAACAATGCGGCCGTGAATTTGCATTGTTTCTTTGATTATCTGCTTTATTGTTGCGTTGATGTCCTCCGATTGTTCGAGGCGATTGCAGATCAGGTCGAATTCATCGGCAAGAGCGGTGTTTAAAACGACGTTTGTGCCTGCGATGGAAGACGCCGAACCAAGCATACGGAACTCGAATTTGTTGCCCGTAAATGCCATGGGGGAAGTGCGGTTTCTGTCCGTGCTGTCCATTGGGAATGTGGGCAGTCCTTTTACTCCTATTTCCACGGCGCAACCTGCCCGTTTGGAATAGGTACGATCTTCCGCAACGGCTTGAAGTATTCCTGTCAGTTCCTCGCCCAAAAACATAGAAACGATTGCAGGCGGAGCCTCGTTTGCTCCCAGACGGTGGTCGTTTCCGGCGCTTGTCACGCTTATTCTCAGCAAATCCTGATGCTTGTCTACCGCAGAAATAACGGCGGACAGTATCAGCAGAAACTGTGCGCTTTCCTCCGGACTTTTGCCCGGATCAAACAGATTGTATTTTCCGTCGGCGGTAAGCGACCAGTTGTTGTGTTTGCCGCTTCCGTTTACCCCCTCGAAGGGTTTTTCGTGCAACAGACAGGTCATTCCGTGCCGTGAGGCAATTTTTTTCATCAGTTCCATTGTCAACTGATTGTTGTCCGACGCAATATTTACGGTGGTGTATATGGACGCGAGTTCGTGCTGAGACGGGGCGACTTCGTTGTGTTTTGTCTTGGCAAATACGCCCAGTTTCCACAGTTCTTCGTCCAGTTCTTTCATGAACGCCACAACGCGCGGTTTCAACGGTCCGAAATAGTGGTCGTCAAGTTGCTGTCCTTTGGGAGGTTTTGCGCCGAACAGCGTGCGACCCGTGTACAGTATATCCTTGCGCTTTTCGCACATTTTTTTGTCTATAAGAAAGTATTCCTGTTCGGGACCAACTTCCACGCTGACGCTCTGAGTCTGACGTCCGAGCAATCTGAGCAGTCTGACGGCTTGTTTGTTCAGCGCTTCCATACTGCGCAACAGCGGAGTTTTGTTGTCCAATGCGTCGCCGTTGTAACTGCAGAACGCGGTGGGGATGCACAGTACGCCGTCTTTTATAAACGCGTAGGACGTTGGATCCCATGCCGTATAACCTCTTGCTTCGAAGGTGGCGCGCAATCCGCCCGACGGAAAAGAACTTGCGTCGGGTTCGCCTTTTATAAGGTTTTTACCGCCGAATTCCATTGTGATTCCGCCGTCGGAAGAACGTGAAATGAAACTGTCGTGTTTTTCCGCAGTGATACCGGTCATAGGCTGGAACCAATGCGTAAAGTGAGTTACTCCCTTTTCCGTCGCCCAGTCTTTCATTGCGTTGGCTATCACGTTGGCTGTTTCTAACGTCAACGGACGTCCTTCCTTGCAGCATTGCTGAAACTGTTGATAAACCGATGGCGGAAGACGTTCCGCCATTTTCTTGTCGTCAAATACAAGATCGGAAAACATCTCGGTAACGTTCATAATCTTCTCCTTTTGTGAGTACACAGTTTCTGTTAAAAGCGCAAATGCGCTCTTTACGAGCGCAACAATATGTGGGTATTATAAAAAGAGAACAGGTGCGGTGTCAATAAATTTTTTGCAAAAAGTCAAAAAAACTGCCGTCCGCTGTTGAAAATCATTTCATCCCGACAAGACTGATGCGAAGTAAAACGGTTGCGCCGAAAAGTATCGGGTAAAAACTTGACAACCGAGCATTGTCTAATGTATTTTAAATATATATTTGCGCAGACTGTTTGTTGTTTTAAAAACACGTAACGTCAATGAAAAAATGTCTTTCGAAGATGTTTCTACGCACTGTTTGAGCGACGCAGTCGGGTGCAGGCGGACGCACGCAGGCGCCCTGCAATATATGGGGGGATTGTTGTGAAAAATGAAGACAAAGTCGTTGTACTCGATTTCGGAGGTCAGTACAAGGAACTTATAGCACGCACGGTCAGAGAACTGGGAGTTTACAGTGAAATACTTCCGGGAAATACGACCGCAAGCCGTTTAAAGGAAATTGCGCCCAAGGCAATAATTCTTACGGGCGGTCCGTACAGCGTTTACGACGAAACGTCCCCGAAAATGGACGCCGAAGTGTTGCAACTGGGCATACCCGTACTGGGAATATGTTACGGAATGCAACTGGTGTGTCACACGCTGGGCGGTCGTGTAGAGGCCGCCGAGACGGGCGAGTACGGAACGGTAAGGACGACAGTGGTAAAGGACAGCCTGCTGTTTAAAGAGGTAAATGCGGGGGATGTGCTGATGAGCCATTCGGACAGAGTGGTGCGACTTCCCGAAGGATTTGTCGTAACTTCTCAGACCGCCGATTGTCCCATAGCGTCGGCGGAAAATGTTGACAAAAACATTTACCTGGTGCAGTTCCACCCCGAAGTCAACCGCACGCGTTACGGCAAAAAAATGATTGCCAACTTTCTGTTTGCCGTCAGCGGAGCGAAAAAGGGGTATTCTGTACGAAAAGTGCTTCAACGGCAACAGCAACTTATACGAAGTCGTGTAGGAAACGACACTGTCATTCTGGGATTGTCCGGAGGTGTTGACAGTTCGGTTACCGCGGCAGTGCTCGAAAAGGCTGTTCCCGGACAGGTAGTGTGTATATTTGTGGATCACGGACTGATGCGCAAAAACGAGGGGGACGAAATAGAACAGGCGTTCAAAGGCAAAAATCTCAGATTCGTTCGTGTTAATGCGCAACAGAGATTTCTGGAAAAATTAAAGGGCGTTACCGATCCCGAATGCAAGCGCAAGATTATAGGCGCGGAGTTTGTAAAGGTGTTCGAAGAGGAAAGCAGCAAATACGGCGAATGTTTTCTCGCGCAGGGCACAATTTATCCCGACGTAATAGAAAGCGGAGCAAACAATTCCGCCGTAATAAAAAGTCACCACAACGTGGGAGGCTTGCCCAAGGAAACAAGATTTAAAGGCATTGTGGAACCTTTGAGAGGATTTTTTAAAGACGAAGTGCGCAAATTGGGCAGAATGTTGGATCTTCCCGCAAAACTCGTCAACCGCCAGCCTTTCCCCGGCCCGGGACTTGCCGTGCGTTGTATCGGTGAAATAACCGAAGAAAAACTGGAAATTTTGCGCGAGGCAGACTATATATTCAATACGGAACTTGCGGCGGCAAAAGTACATTCCGACCAAAGTTTTTGTGTGCTTACTCCCATAAAAACGGTTGGGGTGATGGGCGATTACCGCACTTACGATTACGTGGTGGCGTTACGCGCAGTGCTTACCAACGACTTTATGACGTGCGAGGCGCAGGAGATTCCCTATAAAGTGGTGCGCAAAGTGACGTCGCGTATAGTCAACGAGGTAAAAGGAATAAGCCGTGTAGTGCTTGACGTTACGGGCAAACCGCCTGCAACCATCGAGTGGGAATGACGAAACGGCACATTTTCGGTTTATTTGCGAGGACAAGATATACAAGATAATAATTTAAAATATAACGACAGGACCTTATTTGCGGAAAATAAGGTCTTTTCCGTTTTTGCCTGAACGTGAAAATATTCCTTGAGTAATTGTGGATCGTCCGGTCGGCAAGCGCTTACGCATGATTTTCGGTTTCAGAACCTTTAAAACGTTAAGATATGTTAATAAAACTACCGCGCTATATATATAGTATATAGGGGCGGTGTCGATGTGTAAAAATGAACGTCTTGCTTTAAGAGAGTATTGCGGTCGGCAAGAAAGCCGCGACGGAAAAAATTGGCGCTGTAAACGCACTTTTGTTTGTTGGTGACGACGCGGAGTACGGTTTGAAATCGAAACAGCCGAAAAAAAAGCGCCGAAACGCCGAAAACAACAGGGGAAAAAGTGGCAAAATAAGCCGTTTTAAGGCGTTTTTACGGGCTAAAAAAACCGGCCCTTTACCCCCCCCCCCCCCCGAAAATGCCCGACGTACGGCAAGTTTCGCGCTTTAAAAAATCAAAAAATCGACAAAAAATAACGTAAATATATTGACAATAGTTTGTTATAGTGTTAAAATTTGTTAAAACAACAAAGACGAAACATTTTCAGTGCAAGATTGTGGACAAATTGAGCCTTGTTCCGCTCCCGTTACTGCGGTAAAATCGTCAGAGTTGTTAAAAACAGTATTTTCAGAGGTCAGTTTAAAAATGAGCATCAAACACCGCAAAGCATTTACAATCACCGAACTCGTGATTGTAATAGCAGTAGTTGCAATTCTTGCAGCAATACTTATTCCTACTTTTTCAAATGTCATCGAACAGGCAAATGTATCGTCTGATACATCAGTCGTTAGAAACATTAATACGGCGCTGTATGCTGACGAAACGTTGAACGGAAAACCTACAACAATGCAGGATGTCCTGAAAGTCGCATTAAGCGAAGGGTATTCTGTGGAAAATCTTACTCCTGTTTCAAACGGGGACATTGTATGGGACCAGGTGTCTAACAGGTTTGCATTAGTTAAAGACGGAAATTTTGTTTATAAAGATTCCGCAACCAAATCCGAACTGGGTTACAAATTTTGGAAAATAACAGATAATGTTGAAGAAACATCGACGGGCGAATATAGTTACTTTCTTTCGGCTATAGATGTCTCTGCAATACCGGCAACCGGTTTGGCCGTTTCTACGGGTATTGATGTAGGTGATAACCAAAATATTTCAATTTTATATTCTGCGAACGACGCCCGAGAAGTGATTTTTAACACAAACGGCGGTACTCTCACCATTGATGGACCACAAAGTAATGTGTCTCACTACGGCACAGCAACCCTTGTTGAAATTACGGCTGTTGCATCTCAGTCGTATCATGAATTCGGCGTGGTACTCGGCAATCTTAGTATTGCGCAAGGAAGGGTGGTTCTTGAAAGTCAGGCAAAAGTTCCAGCTGTCGTAATTACTACAACTGCTGAAAACTTTACTGCCGATACCATAGCTGTTATTGATAACAGTGATAATAATACAACCGTAGTGGCAACAGATGCTATAGTGGCAGAGAACTTGAGTACAGTTGTAACCGGAACCGAAAACGTGATGACCGACGTAGCAGACAGCGAAGCAATGAGTTTATTTGCCGGAGGAGTTGGCACTGCGACAAGTCCGTATCTCATTGAAAACCAAGCGCAACTGTTAAGAATGAAGCAAGTAGTTGACGGCGACAGTTACTATAAATTAATAAAAGACATCACGTTGACGGTAGTTTTAAAGTTGGGTGGAGATTCTAATTGCAGAAGGTTTCTCGACATGAACGGACACACGGTAACTTATTCGGCTACAACGTCTTATACTGCTGGTTACATTGTGTTGATGGGTTCTGCCCAATTGACGATAGACGGCAACGGAACGTTTGATTTCGATCAGGCTTATATAGACGGTGCTTCTAACGGTCGTATGTTTGAAACAAACGAAAATAGCAAACTTGTGTTGAAATCTGGAACATTCAAAAGCGGACTCACATGCGTATTGGCAGATGGCGATTCAGTGTGTGAAATTTATGGCGGTTATTTTACAGCAATGGCTACTTACGGTAGCGGTTATTGGCTTTTGAATCTGCAAGATAACACAAATGCGAAGATTAATGTTTACGGTGGAACGTTTGATAAATATAATCCCGCAGCAAGCACAACGGAAAATCCTGTTGCGAATTTTGTGGCTGATGGCCACGAGGCTGTTAGACAAGACGGTCCTACATCGGATGAATTTACTTACATAGTAACTAAATCCGAAAATTAATCTTGGCAAGGCGCAAAATCAATGAAAGCATAATACGTAAAATACTTTTACAAAAAAAACAGTTCAATGCGTTGCTTATTATAATAATTATAATAAATTTCAAAAAAGGTATTGACGTGACACTGTATTGGTGCTAAACTGATATTACAGTAACATTTAGTGGTATTGCGGTGTTTTTCGCAATATTCAACGCGTTTTTTTTTACAAACGTACAGCGAAATATTTAAGGAGAGTGTTGGTATGGAAGTTGTAATCATTGTGGTCAGTTCTCTGCTTGCGGCTGCCTTGCTTGCGGCTGTTGTCTACAAGGCCGTCGAAATGAAAAAGCGCATTGACCAATCCAAACAGGAAGTACAGCAAATCGAGCAAAGCGAACAGTATCTGCTGGATATTGTTCAGGATGGCAAGACCGTCCGCATTGAATGTGTGGACGTCAACAGCGACAACGTCGAACTTGTCAGCAAGTAAACAGGGGGGCCCAGACTATGGATGTTTTTTACATTGTTATAAGTTGCGTGTTTGTGGTACTGTTGCTGGGCGCAATCGTACTGTGGGCAATAGAATCGCGACTTAAAGAAGGCAAGAAAAAAGCCGTTTCCGAAAAAATCAATGCCGGAAAAGGAATGAGGATCGAAGAGTCCGACGACGTTTATCTTAAAGTCAAGGACGGCAAGATAGAAATCGTTCAGGATCTTCCCGCGGCAACCGTGGCGGAAACAGCAGCGGAGCCTCAGCAGCAACCTGTTGTGGAACAGATGCCTGCCGATCAGGAAACAATCGACGACTTTGTCAACAAGTACGGCGAAATTACCGAAGACAGCGTAATGTTCCAGGCTACCGGCAAGGAGAGCAAGACTTTTGCCGACAAATACGACAATCTGCCCGAGGGAACACGCAACATGTACAGTCAGCTGAGCATGTATATACTTGCTCACGACAAAGCCAAGGTCAGCCGTTCGTCTACTGCCGAAACTTTCAAGATTGCTACCGACAAGGTAATGCGTGCGTCTATTCGCCGCGGTGTAGTGGTTTTGAACTTTATGTTGTTCAACAGCGATTTAAACAGGTTCGTCAAGGAAGAGGGCATTAAAAACATCAAGATAAACCCCGTTGTGGTGCGTCTTGAAACATCTGCCGATCTTGAACTTGCCAAACAGACCGTGGATATCACTGTAGCGCAGATCAAGGAAGAACAGGCGTATCGCAAACAGCGCAAGAAAGAATTGCGCAAGGCCAAGAAAGAGGCTTAAACAACTTTAAATACAGATAATCAAACATGGAGGATATTATGTACAACCGTTTTCGTTCTAAAAAGGCGTTTACCATTACCGAACTGGTTGTGGTAATAGCAGTAATTGCCATTCTGGCAGCAATCCTGATTCCTACTTTCTCGGAAGTAATAGACAATTCTAAGAAGTCGCACGACATGCAACTGGTCGAAAATTTAAATACGGCATTGTCAGTGTATAAAGCGGAAACAGGCAAAGCCCCCGAAACATACGACGATTTGATGTTGGCTTTGTCTCAACAAGGACTTACCGACACGACAAATCCGTTCTTGCTTGCTACTGCATTAAAGCAGGATAATATGTATCTTATATGGTATGAAAATGCCAACTTCGTTACGCTGATTTCTTCGTCAGACGAGCAATATAATGTATCGTTTACGGCGGATTTCGGTCTTGGCAACGGCGTAAATGTCTTTGATAAATCCGGACAGCAAAAATCTAAGGGTTACCTGCTGTGCACAATCGGAGAAAGCGACGGTCCGTATATTGCAGGAGTTTACTACGACTTCTATGTAATGTCGGGTGGAGATATAACAAAGTTCCAGACGTCTTTCTCGGGTAAATACGGTGACCTTGCAGATAAAGTTACGGATAAGATGTGGGGAAACACGATTGTTGCCGCAATCAATAATCAGAAGTTGGGTTATACATATTCGGAAACGATAGCAACAGACATTGAAACTCAGACAATCAATTCAAACGTAATCAGTCTTGAAATGCCCAAAGTCGGAGCGACGATAGAAGGTGGCGGAACGGTTACTGTTGAACAGCAGGCACAGGTAATGCGTGCAACAATGGCAACGCTGTCTACGATGTCCAATGAAGACAGTACGGCAGAAAAACTTGCGGGTAAAAAAGTAGTGTTTGGTGAAGGCGGAGAAAGTCTTAAAGACGTAGAGGTCAGTTTCAGCGAAGTGTCGCCTACAGCAATTTCCGCTACGCACCGTGACGTTGTAACGGCCAATGTTCCTTCCGGCTTTTCCGTTGACTTTGGTGGCGTTACCATCACAGGCTACGAATTGGATGCTCAATTTGCCCCTCAAGGTGCACAATTCCAGACAAATGATGATAACAACTTCCCCAACGGTGCATACAACTACTCTTACGGACTGTTTGGAACTATAATAGTAAAGAACGGAGAAAAGGTAACAATATCCAATCTTACGATCAAAGACGTTTGTCTTGATCTAAACGGTAGAACAATTACTGTTGACGGCAAGGAGGGCGTTCCTACAATTACAGACTCGGCAGCAGTTGTAGCAGGGTGTGTATTAGGCGATGCCGTATTTGAGAATATAACTATAGACGGCAAACAGGCAGACGGATCAAACGGCTATATTAAGGCTTACGACAGTCCTGCCGCGATTGTAGGTCGTGCTTACTCGAAAGAAGGAACTAATCCATATCCTGTAGTTGAGTTGAAAAACTGCAATGTAAGTAATCTCGATATAATCGGACAGCGTCGTGCCGGGGGCTTGTTCGGTATTCACTCGTCGAACGGTACAATTACGATTGACGGTGCTTCTCTCACCAATGTCAATGTAAGTGCTTCGAGAAATGTTGAGGGCGATACTGCAGGCGACAGAAAGGTTTCTATTGCCGGTATTGTAGGCGGTTTCGGAGTGGTCAAAAGTGATGCACAATGGAAAGACATTACAATTAACGGATGTACATGCGTAAATAACTATGTTCCCGTTTCCGGTGCTGATTCTACACCTATATGGCAGGATGGAGGTCTTTACTATTCAGAAGACGGTACGACCGAGTATAAGCCCAGTAGTGTTCATGCAGGAGCAAACGTTCCGGGAAATACCGGAAGTGTACCTTTGAGTAACAGCAATTTCCTCAAACTCATCAGCGAATTGTCTACCGACAATGGGGCAACATTCACTATAACAAATCTCGTCATTGACGGAGTTGCTATCAATAAAACATGGACTACCAGTCCGGGATTAGCGTACGGCGGGGCAAAAGTAATAATTTTGACGGCAAGTGCAAATTAAAATTTATATTCGCACATACACACGGTTTGGTTTGATCCAAGACTGTATATGTTAAGATAAGGAGATTGAGTTATGATCCCAAAGAACAAAAAGGCGTTTACCATTACCGAACTGGTTGTGGTAATAGCAGTAATTGCCATTCTGGCAGCAATCCTGATTCCTACTTTCTCGGAAGTAATAGACAATTCTAAGAAGTCGCACGACATGCAACTGGTCGAAAATTTAAATACGGCATTGTCAGTGTATAAAGCGGAAACAGGCAAAGCCCCCGAAACATACGACGATTTGATGTTGGCTTTGTCTCAACAAGGACTTACCGACACGACAAATCCGTTCTTGCTTGCTACTGCATTAAAGCAGGATAATATGTATCTTATATGGTATGAAAATGCCAACTTCGTTACGCTGATTTCTTCGTCAGACGAGCAATATAATGTATCGTTTACGGCGGATTTCGGTCTTGGCAACGGCGTAAATGTCTTTGATAAATCCGGACAGCAAAAATCTAAGGGTTACCTGCTGTGCACAATCGGAGAAAGCGACGGTCCGTATATTGCAGGAGTTTACTACGACTTCTATGTAATGTCGGGTGGAGATATAACAAAGTTCCAGACGTCTTTCTCGGGTAAATACGGTGACCTTGCAGATAAAGTTACGGATAAGATGTGGGGAAACACGATTGTTGCCGCAATCAATAATCAGAAGTTGGGTTATACATATTCGGAAACGATAGCAACAGACATTGAAACTCAGACAATCAATTCAAACGTAATCAGTCTTGAAATGCCCAAAGTCGGAGCGACGATAGAAGGTGGCGGAACGGTTACTGTTGAACAGCAGGCACAGGTAATGCGTGCAACAATGGCAACGCTGTCTACGATGTCCAATGAAGACAGTACGGCAGAAAAACTTGCGGGTAAAAAAGTAGTGTTTGGTAAAGGCGGAGACAGTCTTAAAAAGGTAGAGGTCAGTTTCAGCGAAGTGTCGCCTACAGCAATTTCCGCTACGCACCGTGACGTTGTAACGGGCAATGTTCCTTCCGGCTTTTCCGTTGACTTTGGTGGCGTTACCATCACAGGCTACGAATTGGATGCTCAATTTGTTCCGCAGGGAGCACAATATCAGACAGAAGACGACAATGAATATCCGCAGGGTGCATATAACTACTCTTACGGACTGTTCGGGACTGTTATAGCCAAAGCAGGCGAAACCGTAAAAATTTCTAATATTAACGTAAAAGATGTCAGATTGGACCTGAACGAAAGAACTATTACAGTTGACGGTAAGTCGGGAATACTGTCCATTACCGACTCCGCAGGAATTATTGCCGGCTGTGTACTTGGAGATGCAGAGTTCGACAATATTCATATTGACGGTGCCAATGAAAATGGTGAAGTGGGCTACATAAAAGGCTATGACGCTGTGGCGGGTATTGTTGGCCGTGCATACGGAAAATTCAGTGCAACGCATACAGTTAAAATTACCGATTCGTCTGTTAAAAATCTTGAAGTTTACGGACAAAGAAAAGTTGCCGGCATTATTGCAATAAGCGGTCAGAACAGCGCCGCTATTGTAGATAACGTTTCGCTTGAAAATGTTAAAGTAACAGCAAACCGTAATCTTACAGAACTTGATCCAAATTCCGGTGACTCTCATGCCGGTATACTTTGTTCGCATATGACGACGGATATTGCCGCTACGGCTGAAACGGTAAAATTTACCAAGATTAACATCGTAAACTGTGAAACTATCAATACGTGGGTGGATAAAGACAAAATCAAATGGAAGGTGGACGGAGTTTATTTCAGCCTTACGGGAAAGACGGAATTGGGAACAGACAAAAACGTTATTCCTACAGAATTTTTGAAATTGACATCTTCTTTGAACGGAATAAATCTGGTTATCGAAAATCTTACCGTTGACGGGGTTGCTGTCGAAAGATACGAGAAACCGAGAATAGGTTGGATGAATTGGGCAGTTATTTTGCAAAAGGCAGAATAGTCAAGCGTTAAAAATCGTTGCTTTTCTGCTTCTGAATTCCAGTAGCAGAAAAGTTTGATTGAATTGACATTTGCGGACTTTGTTCGTGAAATAAAAAAACAAATTTTTAAAAGGAGAATATTGTAAAATGCTCAACAAGAAAAAGAATGCATTTACCATTACAGAATTGGTAATTGTAATTGCTGTCATCGCAATTCTGGCAGCCGTACTTATTCCTACATTCAGCAACGTTGTTGCAAGCGCAAAGCAATCTGCAGCAATGCAAGTATGCCACAACGCAATGACTGATTATATTTCTCAGTCAATAACTGACGACGATCCCAATAATGACAATCTTACCGGTATGGTATTTGTAAGTGACGGCTACGCATTTGTTTACATCAACAATCAATTGCAAACACTCGGCACATTGTCCGGCAATGCAAACGTTGCTGTATTGAAAAGCGGAGCTGTAGATATAGGCGAACTTCAAGGAATTGCCGGCGAAGGTCTTACAGCTGCTACCAAACTCAATATTAAAGTCGGAGCAGACACTGAGGGTACAGATTTCGTACTTGAAACTCCTCAACAGGGCCAACCCAATGGGGAAAAACTCAAAGAAACGTATGCTCTGTATGTCTACAATATTACAGTAAACGAAACTGCATATGCAGGTTACTTTGTAATCAATATTACTGAAAAACCTACTGAATTTGTACTGGAAGGCGCACTGTACGCACCGTATACGGGTATCTCCGCTTATGACAGCGAGGCTACAGAGGATAATAACATCCCCGCAAACGGTCTTACATTGACTGTTGTTGCTGAACCTGATCCTGAACCCAACCCTGGAGTATAATAAATATCGTATTAAAAACTTAACATTTTTAAAAAAAAGGGGCGTCTTTGTATTCCCCTTTTTTTTAAAAAGTGGTACAATGATACCGGACAAATGTTTCGGCACGGTTCGGAACATCTGTGCGGTATCAGTATTTTTTAAAGGACTGTTTGTGTATGTTTAAAGGTCACGGCAATTTTAAAAGGGCGTTTACCCTTTACGAACTTATGATCGCCATTGCGCTTTTTGCGTTGGTGGCGGGCGTTGTGCTGACCTTTGTTTCTTTTATGGGGCGGAATGTGGAAAACAGCGACTACTCGGTAGTCAGAAATTCCGAAACGTTGGACATCAGGGAAGAACTGGACTTCTGGTTTTCGGCGTTTGACAAACAGGACTACACGTTTTCTACCGACGGTACTGCGGTAGTTTCCGCCACGCACACCGACGGTACCGTGTATTCGGTAACTTTGGTCACTTCCGTTGTGGATGGAAATGTTGTTCCGCAGTTGCGGTTCGGTTACCCCGAAAGCATTTACCACGGCGAAACGGTCGGACAATTCAACTACGTTTACGTAGACTGCACAACAGTCAGCGAAATCGACATTGTCGCGTACCCCGACAACGTTGCCAACGTTTCGGGATCGGTGCGGTTTGAAATAAACTGTCCTGTTTCGCAGTTGCAGTTTCTGTGTCTTATTGTATTTAAGTGAGGTGTCAAGATGAATCTTTTTCAATCTTCCGTTTCGGATTTTTCCTTTGCCGATTTGCGTCAGATTCCACCGTCCAAGCACGCTTTGAACATTGTTGTAGGGTTTGACGGCGTGTTGAAACAGGTCAAGATAATGCGCATGTTCGGGCTCAATTTCAACAAATCGACCGTTGATACTTTTGCCTACACCAATCATTTTCTTTCCGAAGAATTTCTGACGGAATTTAAAGACATTTTTGCTCAGTATATAAGCACGTTGCCGACATCCAACTCTTTGGCTGTGTACGTGGTTTTGCCTGACAACGCCGTTGCGATGGACAACGTTGCGTTGCCTTTAATGAGCAACAACAAAATAAAAACGGCTCTGACCACCGAACTGCAAAAGTTGTACAAAAGTTACAAGGAACTGCAATTCAACTCGTTTATTGCGGGAAGCAACAAGCAGTATGTCGTTTTTTATCTTACCGTACTGCGCAAAAACTATCTTACAAACCTGTACCGCAATCTGTCCGTCAACAAATTTTATCCCAAGACAACGTCTTTCAGCGCGAACTGTACGCTGAACACGGTGTTGCAGTTTAAACCCGCTCTCAGGAAAAAGACGTTCATTTTGCTTGACGTCAAGTCCGACTACACCAAGGCGGTGTTCTGTCTGAAGGGTAAGACGGCGGGATTTGCCGATTTCAAACTGGGCACCGTACATCTTGCCGACGACAAGGTGTTGCAGGAAAACATGCAGTACGATCACGACGTGGCAGATCTTGCCATCATCAACGCCAAGGAACGCGCGAGGATGAAGGCGCTGACGGTGGACGCCGACGATCTGGAAGAAATTGCCGCAAATGTTGCCGATCAACTGTCGACGGGCGACAATCTCAATGCGCAGCAGGAGGCGCTTACCGCCGACGGCGCAGTCAGTCAGGTGCTTGCGGACAGCCGTACCGAAGATGTCAACGCTTTGCAATCGGCGGTGGACGAAATAGTACAGTCTTCCGACGACGGCATTGACGAGACGGACGCCGAACAGGAAGAAGCGGAACGCCGTGAAAAACTTGCCCAACAAATGGCGGAGTCGCGCAAAAAGAAGATATTTGCGCGCAAGATGCCCAAACGTCTGCCCAAGTTTATGCAACGTCCCGTGCCGGAAACGGCGGAAGGAATCGTTTACGAAAATTTCCGAATGATAATGAAGTGGGCGTTGCTGTACAAATATCAGTTGGCGCGCGAAGAATATCTGCCCCGTGTGGACAGTGTCGTGGTCAACATCGATCCTCGATTCAACTTTGTTTTCGACATGGCAAATTCCGAAGAAGAGGGCAACGACGTGCGCTTCGAGCCGTTGGGAAATCTGCCCTCCTCCGTGATAAACGCAAACCTCGATCTTGTGGGCGCGCTTTACACGGGTATGTATAACAAACGTCAGAATTTTTAAATATGAAACTCAAACTCAACAAAGCATTTTCCCTTGCGGAAGTCATAGTGTCCATGGCATTGATAGTCATTTTGTCCGTTGCCGGTTTTATGGCGTGCAACGTAAGCGTGACTTTGCAGGACAATCGTGCTCAGCACATCTCGGCGTGGTCTGTTGCCTATTCGGTAAGAGACAGTCTTCGCAGCGCTCTTTCACAGCGTACGGAAGACGCGTCGGGTACTTTTGACGTGCTTGCCGATTTCAACGGAAAGTTTGCATTTGTTGCGGGCGTTACCGATTTTCAGTTCAAATTTGAACAATGCGTGGGTACGGGCGAAGAAAATTGGCAGTTTTTCGTCAACAAAGACTACGTTGCCGACGCTCCTTTGTCCCAGGAAGACGTCAGATACGGCGTTACCGTTTCCCGTTCCGCAGACAGCGACGCCTTGTATTCATTTACCTATCTTATAGACGCCGTCAAATACACAATGACGGTAAACATTGCGGTCAATGCGGACAATTCCTACGCTTTGTCCATTTCGGCGGTGACAGGCTCCAACTATCGGTTGGTATCTCTTTCGGAGGTGCTGTAGAATGTTTTCTAAAAAAGGTCTGACAATAGAATACGTTCTGCTGATGATGGCGCTTGTGGCGGCGTTTATCGTGGTGATACTGCTTTCCGTCACCGTAGGTACGGACAAGGCGGACAAGTACCGCGAATATCTCGAACGCAAGTCTTTTCTGGACGACATCGCCACTTCCTTTATTTCCAACAAGCAGGGCAAGACAGACATCGATCTTGCACAGAAGTACGGCGACAACGACTTCGGGTTTCAATGGACGGAAAGCGGTAACGATCTTGTGGTAAAAATAGGGCAGGTCGTTCACCTCATAGTCTCCGTCGCAAACGTCGGCGGTGAAGTACAGGTTGTAACCTATCAGTACGGACTGTTGTAGGGGGATTTATGGACTTTGTTTTTGTCACCGTCTCTGTAATGTTCGCGCTGCTCGGTGTGTGTGTAGGCAGTTTTTTAAATGTGGTTGTCTACCGTGTTCCGCGCGGTATGAGTATAGCCAATCCTCCGTCCCACTGCACTTCGTGCGGTCACAAACTCGCTTGGCGTGACAACATTCCGTTGTTTAGTTACATTTTTCTCGGCGGAAAATGCCGTTACTGTCACAGACCGTACTCGTCGAGGTATTTCTGGGTGGAACTGCTCAACGGACTGCTGTGGCTGTGTTGCGCCTTTATGTATTACGACGATTTGTTCCTGTGTTCCGTATTCGCCGTGACTTTGTCCGTGCTGTTGACAATGTCTTTGTGCGATTATGACAACCTGTTCATTCCCGACAGTCTGCAGATTGCTCTTGCCGTTGTGGCAATCCTTTCCGTGTGGGCGTTCGACGAAGCGGACATCCTGTCCAAACTGTGGGGGTTGTTGGGGGCAGGCGGATTTTTCCTCGCTTTTTACGGCTTGTCTTTCGTGGTTTTCGGCAGAGAAGGAATGGGATTTGCCGATGTCAAACTTATGGCGTCTTTGGGATTTCTCCTGGGCTGGAAATATGTTTCGGTGGCAGTGATAGCCGGCATCGTCGTCGCGCTGTTCGATATAGCCCTGCAAAATACTTTAAACAAAAACAAAGATATGTTCACCAAACCCGAATATCCGTTTGCGCCATATCTTGCCTGGGGCGGAGCGTTTGCAATATTTTTCGCCTCTTACGTAATTGACTGGTACGTCACATTGTTTTTCTAACGGAGGTATCTGTGAAAAAGTTTAAATATACCGCTGTCAATCTCGAACGCAAAAAATTTACGGGCGTGTTCCTTGCGGAAGACGAACAGCAACTTGCCATGCGTCTTGCCGAACAAAGCCTGTATCTTGTCAAGGCTACTCCCGTAACGCAGACTACCGCAAGCACGTTCTTTTCCACAACGGGCAAAGTGTCCGCAAACGAACTTGCTACTTTTTGCCGTCAGTTCGCCATAATGTTCAACACGGGTATTCCCATTATCGAGGCGTTGGAAATATTAAAAAATCAGTCTTACTCGGCATTGCTCAAAAAAACTCTCGACTTCGTACACGAAGACGTCAAGTCGGGACAACTGCTGTCGCAGGCGCTCAAAAAACACAAGAAAATATTTCCGCAGTTTCTGCTGTCAATGGTGTACGTCGGAGAAGTTTCCGGCGCGCTGGACAAAATAATGATTACCCTTGCCGACTACTTCGAAACGGACGCCCGCATCAAGAAAAAGACAAAAAGCGCGATGATATATCCCATTATTCTTATTTTGATGGCTATCGGTATCATTGTTCTGATGGTGGCGTTTATTATTCCCACATTCATGAAGGCGTTGGACTCGCTGGAAGTGGAAATGCCTCCTCTGACCATCGCTTTGTATGACATGAGCGTCTGGTTTAAAGAAAACTGGAAAATGCTTTTTGTCGGCGCGGTAGTGTTGATAGTGCTGATAATGCTGTGGATGCGTACCGAAAAAGGCAAGTATCTGTGGGACGCTTTTAAGTTTAAGGCACCCCTTGTGGGCAAGATCACCAAAAGTCTTGTCACCGCAAGATTCGCAAGGGCTTTCGGACTGCTTATAGACGGCGGTCTGGATGTAATAGACGCAATGGAAACGGTAAACATCGTGCTTGGAAACAAATATGCCGAAAAGCGTTTCAAAAGCGCCATCGAAGACGTAAGGCAGGGAATGAGTCTTACCGTTGCGCTGGATTCTTACGGATTGTTTCCGCCTCTGATCATTCAGATGATTTCGGTGGGCGAACGTTCGGGATCGCTTGCCGAAGTGCTTATACGGTCCTGTACCTTTTTCGACAATCAGGCGGAAAGCGCGATTGCTTCCATTACAACAATCATTCAACCTGTAATTCTGGTAATTATCGGCGGTTCCGTGGGTGTGCTGTTCTACGCCATCTATTCGCCGTTGCTGCAAGTAATGCAAACTCTCGGAGTGTAAAACTATGGATATCAATTACGAACTCTTAACGTATTACGCTTATAAAAAAATAATCAAGCGTAAACAGATAAACGCCATTTACGAAGACTGCAAGCGGTTGGGCGTTCCCATCGAAACCTATATGCAGGCAAAGGCGTACTGCACCGAAGTAGAGGCTTTGCCTGTTTTGGGCGAATTTTACTGTCTGCCCTATATCGAAGTGGACATGCTCGACATAGACAAGTCGTTGGTTGAACGCTTTGAATACGCTTTTTTGAAAAAACACAAGTTTTTGCCCGTTTCATTCAACCGTAACGGTGTTTTGCTTGTGGCTATCGGACGTCCGCTCGACATGCACGCGCGATCGGTAATCGCCACCGAATTTACCTGCGATATGGATTTCGTGCTGGTGCCTCCCACACAGATAGACATTTACGTGGACTCCATTGTCGCGGTTTTGTCTACCACCAAGGCGTTGGGCGATTTGCAGGACGCGGGGGACAGGGACGTCATCAACAGAGTAATGACGGGAAGCGTCACCGTTATAGACAGCGCGGACGACGTAATCAACAATCCGTCGGTGCGTCTTGTGGATTCCATTATCCGAGAGGCCATTCCCTTTAAAGCGTCGGATATACACATCGAACCTTTCGAACGTACCGTCAAGGTCAGATACCGTATCGACGGCGACTTGCAGTTGAGGGTGGAATTTCCGATAGAATCTTACTCGGCAATTTGCGCGCGTCTGAAAATTATGTCTGGTATCAACATCGCCGAACGCCGTATACCTCAGGACGGTCGTATAAGTATGGCTATAAACGGCACCGAGTACGACTTCCGTGTAGCCACGTTGCCTACCGTTTACGGTGAAAAATTCGTTATTCGTATTCTGGACAAGACGTCGTTTAACTTTACGCGTACCGACCTCGGATTTACCGCCGACGAAAATCTGGTAATAGACAAGATTCTTGCCCATTCCTACGGAATAGTGCTGCTTACCGGTCCCACGGGTTGCGGTAAGTCCACAACGCTTTACTCATTTCTTAAAGAAATAAACCGTCCTACGGTCAATGTAATTACTGTCGAAGACCCCGTCGAATACACGATGAACGGTATAAATCAGGTTCAGGTCAATCCCAAGGCAGATCTGACCTTTGCCAACGCTTTGCGAAGCATTTTGCGTCAGGACCCCGATATAATCATGGTGGGGGAAATCCGTGACGAAGACACTGCGGAAATTGCGGTAAGAGCCGCTATTACCGGTCACCTTGTGTTTTCCACACTGCACACCAACGACGCTCCCGGCGCAATAATACGTCTTACCGACATGAACGTAACCGACTACCTTGTAGCGGACGCTCTTGTGGGCGTAATTGCTCAGCGTCTTGTCAAAAGACTTTGTCCCGCATGCAAGAAACGCGGCAAGACCAACGAAGCGGAAATGAAATTGCTGGGACTGGACGAGCCTGTTTCGGTATTCCGTGCGCAGGGCTGTCAGTTCTGCGGTCATACGGGCTACCGCGGAAGAGTCGCCGTTCACGAAATAATGTACATGAGCGAACGTCTGCGCAGCGCGGTTACGCAAGGACGTACCATTGACGAACTGCGCGAGATTGCCAAGGAAGAAGGAATGGTCAACCTTTGGGACAGTTGTAAAAAACTGGTAATGAAAGGCGTGACGGATATTTCCGAACTGATGAGTCTGTACGACGACTGATGTTTTTAAAGTGTAGAGCCAACCGTCAACTGCGGTTGTCTCTTTTACAGTAAATTTTTTTATGGAAGGTATACGTAAATTGTAGCGGTTATGAGTGAATTTACTGTTGACGTTACCGAAAATAAATGATAGACTACTGTTGTGACAAATTAATATCTGTGTTCCGTCGGTCTGAATGGAAAAAGCGAAATAAATCGGCTAAACGGCAAGGATTCGGGCTTGTCGTATTGCTTGCGGTTACATTTCGCGTCATTCCGATTGTGTGTGTCGACGCGATTCGGTGCGTCGTTACTGCGGAACGAAGGGAGGTATCATGAAAATTCTTACAAAAAAGGCCTTTGACAACGCTGTAAAATGTCTTTGTTTTATAGGTGCGGGCGCATTTATTCTGTTTTTTATAAGTATATTCGATGTATTTGCCGTAAGTTGGCAGGAATGGGTGTTCATTGCCTTTCTGGTGGTAATAACAGTCGTTCAGTGGGCTTCGGTAATGGTTGCTTTGCAAAAAAATTCCGACGAAATAGGTCAGGCGCACTTTATGAAACCGATTCACTGGGCATTGACGTGTATACCGGCAGGAGTGTTGCTGGTAGTGCTGATAGTGCTTTACGCGGCTTTACATTCCGTCGATTTCTTTGCCGTAAACGCAGGAAACCTGCTTGTGGCGTTGCTTATACTTGCTGCAGGCGTAGGTCTGTGCTATTTGCTTGACCACGCTTACGTAACGGCAACTCACAAAAACCGCATAGAAACAACAACCGTAAAAATCGTCAAGAAAGAACAAAAATCTTCCAAAAAGGACGGCCAGCCCTCCGCAGAAGATCAGAAACAGGCAAAAAAACTCGATCCCAACAGCAGTGTTTTTCCCGATCTTGTGGCAATGGACAAATACTATCTGTTAAATCCCTATCAGGCACCCGACTTTACCGAAGTCAGCCTTGCGGGACTTTGTCAGGGATTCAATCTGTATCTTGAAAGCAACGGAATGTTCTATACTCCCGACAACATACGCGCATTCGTCAGCGGTCTGGCTTGTTCGAGATTTATGATACTGGAAGGACTGTCCGGTACCGGCAAGACATCGTTGCCCAAGTATTTTGCCGAATATACGGGCGCGGACATCTGCTTTACTTCCGTTCAGGCGTCCTGGAAGGACCGCAGCGACGTGTTGGGTTACTACAACGACTTCGTGGGCAAGTTCAAGGAAACGCCTTTCCTGCGTGCCTTGTACGAGGCGTCCTACCGCAAACAGCAACCCTGTCTTATGGCAATGGACGAAATGAATCTGTCGCGTATAGAATACTATTTTGCCGATTTTCTGTCGGTGCTGGAACTGGACGAATCGCAGTGGAAAATAGAACTTATGCCCGTTTCGACAGAGGGATTGCTTCCGATGAAACTGGACGGTTGTTCGGTAGTCATACCCAAAAACGTGTGGTTTATAGGAACGGCCAACAAGGATGACTCCACATTCACCATTACCGACAAGGTGTACGACCGTGCCGTAATCATCGACTTTTCGCGCCGTAACGAAGCGACTAAACTCAATCGTACGATACCGCGCATTAAACTGGGAATGGACAATCTGTTAAACCTGTTTGCGGTGGCAATCAACGACGAAAACAACGGACTGTCCCGAGAAGAGTACCGCAAGTTCTCCGAGTTGACGGATTTTGCGCTGGATGTATTTGACGTCAACTTCGGTAACCGTATATTGAATCAGATATACCGTTTCGTGCCCGTGTTCGTAGCGTGCGGAGGAACGTCTGCCAAAGCGTTGGATCTTATGTTTGCGCGCAAGGTGTTGCGCAAACTTGAAGGAAGATTTGACGACGGTATCAAAGGTAACCTTGTCAAACTGGAAAAACTGATTTTGCAAAACTATTCCAAGACGGAGTTTTCGGAAACGCTGGAAACTATTGCCAGACTTAAAAGGAAGTTGTTGTAATGTCTTTGTTATCTTTGGAAAAATTCAACAAACAAATGTCGGACAGCGGAGTTAAATCCGTGCGGCAATTCATAGACGGCGAAAAACAAGGGTTGGTAAGTCTTTACCAACCTGTTTCGCAACGTCCCGACATTCACACTTTGGTGGAAAAGATTTACGAAACACTTCCTCACATCGCGGAAATAGTGCGGTCGCCATACATAGTGTTGAAGACGGAGTACAATCTCAGACGCACCGAAAGGTCGGGCGCGCTTACTCCGCAGGGGATACAGATGACCGTCAAACAGCCCAAGTTGTGGAAGCAGAAGGAAGACAAGTCGTTTTACCCCGAATACGTGTACGCCAAGACAAACGAAGACGAGTACAACACCTACGAAAACAGACTTGTACGCACTCTTATGGACAAGATAGTGCGCGCGCTGGAACTGCCGTCGGAAAATGCCAAAAGCGGCGTCACGAATATTTATCAGGCGTATTTTCAGAGTTCGGCATTGAACAAACTCGACTTACTCAAACTGTTGGACACTTCTCTGTTTAAAGACACCAATGCTCAGATGTTTGACGAGTACAAGAAGTTGTTTTATATGCGAGGCAAGTTTTCGCAGTTGCGCAACAGCGATTTTTACAAGATCATGTCTGCATTTCCGCAATTTACGGGAAGTGCGGAAGCCACCAACCTTTTTATTCACAACAAGCATTACAACGCCTGTTTTAAACTGTGGAAACTGATTGACGAATACAACGCCGGTCTCAATTCGCTCAGTCTTGCGCAAAGACGCAACGTGTACTGTGCTTTTATAAGTCTTGCGGTAATAGACAGTTACGTCAGACTGGGATTCAGCATGGAAAAAGACCAGACTTTTGACAATATTGCATTGTCGTTCGGACTGAAAAACTTTGTTCTTTACAACGATCTGTTCAGAGTAACAATCAATTCAGACGTAGATCAACTGAGCATACTGGTGCAGTGTCGTAAGATCAAGATACAGCAAGCGACTTTACTGCAACTGCATTCCGACGTTTCTCAACCCTTCCGACAGGACTGTCAGTTTGTCGTCAGTCTGTTCAAGACCGATTACGGCAACAAGGCTACATGCGTTGTCCCTTCCAACAAAAATTCACTGACGGACATAATGTCGATAGTAAAGTGCACGGTGTTCGTGTTACAGGCGGACAAACAGGTGTACAGCCGTATGTGTCTCGTGTGCGGAAGTACGGCAATGGACGACAAAGACTATTTCTATACATGTCAGGATTGCGGAGCGGTGTACGTGTTTGTGGACGACGGCACCGTGTGGCTCAACAAATTCAATACGCAGAGCGAAACGGAAAAGTAGTTGTGACTTTGCCGACGTAAGCGTTTCCAAACAGCCTGACCGAATAAAAAATCCGCAGCGATTACGAATTGCCGTTTTCGCTGCGGATTTTGCTTTTTGTCTGATGCGTAACCGAGTTGCGCAGATATGTGAAGGATATTGCGGCGGTAAAAACTTTTGTTTTCAATTTGGCTAAAAGTCGGATTTTAAAAATTTAGTCGCAGTCTCAGGCACGATGTAATTGCAAAAACGATGTACGTACGCTGAAATTACGTCCTTTAAAAGGCTTTTCTCCGCATTGCAATACAGCAATTACTTGACCGTGGGGAGTGGGATCCGTGCCGATTTTTGCACGGTCTTGGGGATTTTATAAGTTTGCCGACTGCTTCCCCGTTCCCCGACGCGGTGTCGGAAGGCGGTGTAGGAGGTTTTTGCCGTAAATCGTAAATATCGAGAAGGAGTCTGTTTTTAAGTTGCCGACAGGCTTGCGTAACGGGTTTTTACAATTTGTCGACGGTGTACAGGCGGCTTCCGAAGTCAAGCATTATGCGCGTTTTTTCGTCGTAGCCTGTACTGCTCCATTGTCTGTTGAGCCTGATACCGCAGTTGTTGAGTACGTTTCCGCTGACGGTCAACTTCTGCACTTCGCTCTTTACCGCAAAGTTGTTGTCGAGTATATCGTGAAGTTTGCCGTCCTGACGTATTTTTACAGGGGAAATGTGGTTTATCATCGAGCCGAAAGTCTTGACGTTGAAACTTTGCTGTCTTGTGGACACCAGGTAATGTGCATGGTCGTCCAGTCCTTTCGTGACCAGTTTTTCCTGCGGAGGAATTGTAACGGCTACTCCGTTTGTGACGTTTATTACCGCCTGTGTTTTGTCACGGCTTACTACCATCCAACTGCTTTTGCCGTGATCGAATATTCCCTTCAAACGGTAATACGTTCCGAATTGAAGAGTATTGCGGTATTTTTTGTACCATTCTATCTGTTGTCTGACGGCGTTTTTGTCCACTCTGTTGAGGGCAGACAAATCCAGTTCGTATCCGAACGCTCCTACACAGGCGGTGTTGAAACGGTTGTCTATGGATGTGCTGCGGAACGTCTGATGATTGGGCGAGGCGGAAACGTGCGCCCCCATGGTGCTTTGAGGGTAGCATGTCAACGTGCCTTCCTGTATACGCACTCTGTCGAAGTTGTCCGTATTGTCGCTTGCCCAGAACTGAGGCATATAGCACAACATTCCCATGTCGGCACGGTTGCCTCCGCTTGCGCAACTTTCAAACAGAATGTCGGGAAAGCGTTTGGTAAGTGTGTCCAGCACACGATACAGTCCCAACATATAGCGGTGGAAAAATTCGCCCTGATTGGATATTGCCTGCGAAGTGAAGTCGGACATGGGGCGGTTGAAGTCCCACTTGACGTAGGAAATATCGGCGGATGAGAAGACTTCCGTCATGCTGTCGATGATGTATTGGCACACATCGTCGTTGCAGAAATCCAGTAACAGTTGATTTCGGCTGAGACAGGGTTCGTAGCGGCTGTTCTTTACCGCCCATTCGGGATGTTTGCGGTACAGGTCGCTGTCGGGATTTACCATTTCGGGCTCTACCCACACGCCGAAAAGCAGTCCCGTCTTTTTGATTTTTTCCGCAAGACCTTTAAGCCCGTCGGGCAGACGTTTTTTATTTACCGTCCAGTCGCCCAGCCCCCTTGTGTCATTCGTTCTGTTAGAAAACCATCCGTCGTCCAGCACAAACAGTTCCGCACCCAGGTCTTTTGCCGTTCTGGCAATTTCCAGCAGTTTCTTTTCGGTGAAGTCGAAATAGGTGGCCTCCCAGTTGTTTACGAGTATGGGGCGGGGTTTGTATTGCCACGTTCCCCTTACGACGTTGTCGTTTATAAATCGGTGGTATTGCTGAGTAAGCCCGTTTGTGCCGTGCGAAGAATAACAAACGGTGCTTTCGGGAGTGTAGAAACTTTCGCCCGCGCGCAGTTGCCAGCGGAAATCGAAGGGATTTATACCGTTTAAAATGCGTACATTGCCGAGGGGAGTTTTTTCCAGAATTTCCGCATGATTTCCCGAATATACAAGGTTTATTCCGTAGGCGTCGCCGTTGTCGTAGGTGCTGTCGTCACGACGCAGTACGACATAGGGATTGTGAGTGTTGGAAGATATTCCGCGTTTGCTGTCTATCAGTGTGACGCCGTCCTGCAAAGGTCGGGTATTGATGTATCTTTCTCTTGCCCACGCGCCGTCCAGCGTGTCTACGATCCAACCTTCGTCGGGCAGATCTATCTGACTGCTCATCGCTCTTGTAAGCCACAGGTCCTGCGTTCCGAAGTTTGTGACGCAACAACTTTTTACTATCACGTCGCTGTCGGGAAATACCGAGTAGTACATTTTTATTTGCAAGTTTCTTGTGTTGTCTTTAAGCACTACGCACAGCGTCTGTTGCTTGTTCAGCGTGTTGGGCAACTGAGGAATGACGAAATCTTCTTCCATATGCCAACTGTCGAACAGCAGTTGACTTATGCAGTCGTCGTTGCCGTCGGAAATTACAAACATCGGTTCTCTGTAATCGCCTCGCCCTACAAAAGAAGTTTCTGCGTCCAGACTGTCCGGCCAAAGTTTCCGATTATCTTTTTCTACAAAAACGGAAGTACCGTACCCGGAACCTTGTTCGGGGAAAATAAATTTGTAGTCCGATTGCTCGTCTATTCTTTTGCCGTAGTGCAGTGTCGCAAGATGTCCTGTCGGCAGCGCGGCAAATATATAACTGCTGTTGGGGGTGTTTATGTGGAAAACATTGTCTTTTACGGTGATCATCCAATAGCCTCCGAAAAACTGGTAGTGTATTTAAATTATACCACAACGAGATTTAATTTCAATACCGACATCGCAAAGACTTTGAAAAAGAGTGCAATGCCCGACCTGACAGCCCGACAGTGCAATAGCACATTACCTTTACATTATAATAAATGGTAACGCACTCCAAAACGGCAAGTGTATAAAAATACAAGTTATGCACAATGCAATGTGGAAATGTGGGTAAATATGTGCATAAGTGGACGAATTTTGTGAAAATACATACAATCGTACCTGTAAACAGGCTGTTTTTTCTGTCCTGAAACGGTAACAATGTGGATAACTCCGATTTCAGCAACCGAATCGGACATCAAACCTTTTGCGGTAATGCTTGCCGTATTTTGTTTAAATTCTTGCCAACAGGCAAATGAAATTGTATAATAATTAAGTGTTGTCCGACAGAAAATTTGCGGACGATACCTGTTTGGGGAGGCAAATTGAAAAAAATCGGAATAATTACCGACTGCCACGGAAACTACATGGCATTAGAGGCAATACTGAAACTGTTTGAAGAGGAAGGCGTCAGGGAGATCATTCACACGGGCGACATTGTGGACATCGGATTTCAGAGCAGGCAGTGCCTTGATCTGCTGCTTTCTCTGCCCGACTGTACACTTCTTTTGGGCAATCACGATTATGATTATCTTATAAACCGTCGTCATCATTTGCCAATGTCTCATGTTTCGGCGGAGCACAAGTCGTTTGTGTTTGACGGTTTGGGAGAGACTTACAGAGAGGCTGTCGGCAGATTTCCCGTTGCGGTAGTGCGCAGTTGGTACGGCAAAACGTTTGTGTTTACTCATTATGCCGCGGCAAATGACAATTTTACGGCAAAGGGCTGGATATTCGGCAAAATAGACAGTTACCCTACTGCGCAATCTTTTGACAATATGTTCGGTTACAGCGCAGACGCGGTGTTTTTCGGGCACAAGCACGAACCGTGCGACATTGTGGGAAACAGCACTTACGTGGACGTCGGATCGGTGGCATGTCACCCCGACAGCGTTGCGAAGGGAATAATACTTACCGTCACACATGACGGCTGGGAATACAGACGTGTGTCGAAGCCTTACGACAGGCGCAGATATTTTAACGAAATGTTGCGTTCGGGACTTCCCGACGCACAGTATATGCTGGATTTTTACTACGATCACAAGTACGGAGTGGACGGCGCCAAATAGTCCGTACGCACACAAAGGGGGGAATTTATGACAACTAAGGGATTTGACAACGACAAGTATCTGTCTTTGCAGTCGGAAAAAATCAAGGAACGCATTTCGGAATTCGGCGGAAAACTTTATCTGGAATTCGGCGGAAAACTGTTTGACGACTACCACGCTTCAAGAGTTTTGCCGGGTTTTCAACCTGACAGCAAGATACGAATGCTCACCACCATGAAGGACAAGGTGGAAGTTATTATAGTCATCAACGCAGTGGACATTGCGAAAAACAAGTTGCGTTCCGACATCGGCATCACCTACGACGAAGACTGTTTCAGACTGGTGGACATCCTCACGCAAAAGGGGCTTTACGTCGGCAGCGTTGTCATCTCGCAGTTTACCGCAAGCAATACGGCGGCAGTGGCTTTTCAGAAAAAACTGGAAAAGAACGGCATAAAAGTTTATCACCACTATACGATTGAGGGATATCCTTATAACGTTGCGCACGTCGTAAGCGAAGAAGGATTGGGTAAAAACGATTATATCGAAACATCACGCGAACTTGTGGTGGTTACCGCTCCCGGACCGGGAAGCGGTAAAATGGCAACCTGTCTTTCTCAGTTGTATCACGAAGGAAAACGCGGAGTAAAAGCGGGTTATGCCAAGTACGAAACATTTCCCGTTTGGAATCTTCCTTTAAATCACCCCGTCAATATTGCCTACGAGGCGGCGACCGCCGACCTCAACGACGTCAATATGATAGACCCGTGGCATTTGCAGGCGTACAACAGTTCGGCAGTCAATTACAATAGGGATATAGAGGTTTTCCCCGTGCTCAACAGCCTGTTCGAAAAGTTGCTGGGACAGTCCCCCTACAAGTCCCCCACCGACATGGGCGTAAATATGGCGGGATTTTGCATAAGCGACGACGAGGCGTGCTGCGAAGCCAGCCGTCAGGAAATAATCCGCCGTTACTACAATGCTTTGGTCGCCCAACGCAAAGGAGCGGACAACGCTAACGAACTGGAAAAAATTACCATAATAATGAGCAAACTGGGCATTAAAAGCACGGACAGAAAGGTGGCGGTGGAAGCGTTGCATCACAGTATCAAACACGGTGTGCCCGCTGCCGCAATGGAACTCAACGACGGCACGATAGTTTACGGTAAGACATCCGACCTTATGGGCTGTGCGTCTGCTCTGTTGCTCAACGCGCTTAAAGTACTTGCGGGTATTCCCGATCATGTTAAACTGATTGCTCCCAACGCCATCGAACCTATACAGAAGTTGAAGACGGAAAGCCTGGGAGACTTTACCGCTCAGTTGCATACCGACGAAGTGCTTATCGCTTTGTCTGTTTCTGCCGCGGAACATCAACTTGCCGAAAAGGCGTTGGAACAACTCCCCAACCTTGCAGGATGTCAGTTGCATTCAACGGTCATTTCTCCTCACGTGGACGAAAAGATATTCCGCAAGTTGGGAATTCAGGCCACAAGCGAACCCGTGTACTCTGTCAAGCGTGTTTATTACAACCGCTGAAATCGTGTCCTATTGCGTAACAATTCAATAAACGTCACAAACTCAAAAATGCGAAACGTCTCAGACGCTTCGCATTTTATTGTACAACGTCGTTGCGCAGGTTAGGCAACAAACAATGAAAAAGGACGGCAACGCCGTCCTCTTCCATTGTAATAAAAGGGTAATTGGGTATCGTACGAACAGTATTTAACTATTCGACGGTTTGCACTTTAATGAGGTTTGTACCTACGTTTTTGCCAAGAGGTACGCCTGCTGTAATGACGATGTTGTCTCCGGGTGCTGCAATTCCCAGTTTCTTTGCCACCTTTTCCGCATGACGGAACATATCGTCGGTTGCGCTGAATACACGGCATATGCGCGGAATGACTCCCCAACTTACAGACAGTTGATGGAACACTCTGTCGTCGCTTGTAAACGCGATTATGGGAGCGGAGGGGCGGAAACGGCTTATCATTCTTGCCGACGTTCCGCTTGCGGTGTAAACTACTATTGCCTTTGCATTTATGTCGAAGGAGGTGTTTACCGTTGCGTGGCTTATTGCGTCGTTGGTGTCAAGCAGTGTGAAGGGGGACGACGAATACATTTCGTAGTACTCGATGTTGCTTTCCGCTTCTTCGGCTATACGTCCCATCGTTGCAATTGTGTTGGGAGGATTGATGCCCACCGCGCTTTCGGCGGACAGCATTACGCAACTGCTTCCGTCGTAAACGGCGTTTGCCACGTCCACGATTTCGGCACGTGTGGGACGCAGTTTTGTGATCATGCTTTCCAGCATTTCCGTTGCGGTTATTACGAATTTGCCTTGCATACGGCTCTTGGTAATGAGCAGTTTTTGAACGGCAGGCAGTTTTTCGTAGGGCAATTCCACGCCCAGGTCGCCTCTTGCGACCATTACGCCTTCGGATTGTTTGATTATCTCGTCTATATTGTTTACGCCTTGCTGACTTTCTATCTTGGCGATAAGAGCCATCGGATTGGCGTTTTTGCTTTTAAGATAGTTGCGGATGTCTATCATGCACTGTGCGTCCTGCACGAAACTTGCCGCAATCATTTCGGCGTTGATCTTTACCGCGAAGTCAAGGTCTTTCTTGTCCGTCTCCGACAGAAAAGGCATGTTGAGTTTGACGTTGGGAACAAACAGTCCCTTGCGGTTAGACAGTACGCCCGAATTCAATGCCACTGCGCATATGTCGGTGCCCTTGATTTCGGTGATACGGAATATCAGCAGACCGTCGTTGAGCAACAGGGTGTCGCCCACCTTTACGTCTTTGTACAGTTCTTTGTAAGTAATTGATACGCGCTTTTCGTTACCTATGATATCTTCGTCGGTAAATGTCAACGGCATACCTTCAACTACATCTATTTTTCCTTCTTCGAATGTTCCTATACGAACTTCCGGTCCTTTGAGGTCGACCATTATGGGCAGAGGAATTCCCAATTCCTCACGGATTTTTTTGACGTTGTCCACCTTTACCTGATGTTCTTCGTACGAACCGTGGCTCATGTTGATTCTTGCAACGTTCATTCCGGCAAGAGCCATTGCCTTTATCTGTTCGTAAGTAGTACTGGCAGGGCCGAGAGTACAAACAATTTTGGTTTTTCTCATTATCTTTCCTCCTCGGAAACACTGATTGGTTAATTTTCGTCTGCGGTTTTCCGTCTGTTTAAAAAAAATCCACAAATTACTCATTGTAACTATTATACCCTGTTCAATCAATATTTGCAAATGTTTTCTTTACAATGACTTTACTTTTTTGTGCAATGCTTTGCAAATTATATACAGTCATACAGTGCATTGCCTGCCAATCGGACATTGTTGCCGATGTTTCAGCGGAAACGGCGGAAATTTTTACGGCGTAAAAAAAACTGCTTGAATGTGAGTAACTGTAAGTACGTTTAATTGTACAAACGAAGGTCAGTTTGCGGGAAAATACTTTTACCCGTGTTGACAAGCGGGGCAGAGTGTTTTAAAATATAATGTTGTGCAAAACATTCGGCGATTGCCTGCAGGGCGGAACAACCTGCAGTGGGGGCGGAAACGCACAGTAACGACTACCAAATTAAAAGGAGATTAAAATGAAACGGTTTTTAAAGATTTCCGAAGAAGTCAGACAGGCTCTTGCATCGGGTAAACCGGTAGTGGCGTTGGAATCTACCATTATATCTCACGGAATGCCCTATCCGCAAAACGTGGAAACGGCTTTGACCGTTGAAAAAATAGTGCGTGAAAAGGGAGCGATTCCCGCAACAATCGCCATTATCAACGGTATGCTGACGGTAGGCTGTACTGCGGAAGAAATAGATTATCTTGGCAAAAAAGGACATGACGTAATAAAAGTTTCCCGTCGCGACATTCCGTTTATTGTTGCTAAAAAGACAGACGGGGCAACTACCGTTGCGTCCACAATGTACATCGCTTCTCTTGCCGGAATCAAGGTGTTTGCAACGGGCGGTATAGGCGGAGTACATCGCGGAGCGGAAAAAACAATGGACATTTCCGCCGATCTTGACGAACTGGCGCAGACGTCGGTAATGGTGGTGTGCGCAGGCGCTAAGTCAATTCTGGACATCGGTCTGACGTTGGAATGTCTGGAAACACGAGGAGTCGCCGTTGTTGGTTACGGCACGCAGGACATGCCCGCCTTTTATACTCAAAAGAGCGGATTCAAGGTGGATTACCGTCTGGACACCCCCGCAGAAATAGCGCGCGCCTTTTACTGTAAAGAACAGTTGGGACTCAAAGGGGGAATGCTTGTTGCCAACCCTATTCCCGACGAATACGCAATGGACAGCGATTACATCAACGGCAATATAGAAGAGGCGGTAAAAGAGGCGGAAAAACTGGGAATTCACGGAAAGGAAACCACTCCTTATCTGTTGGACAAGATTCAGAAACTGACTTTCGGACAAAGCCTTGCTTCCAACATACAGTTGGTGTACAACAACGCACGCCTTGCGTCGGACATAGCAAAGGAACTTGCCGCAATCGCACAGTGACGCCCGAAAGGTGCCGACTGACGGTTGTTTTGTAGCAATTACGTATTAAAAAGTAAAAATTTTCCGCAGGAGAAAAACAAGTGAAAATAGGCGGACTGCAAAAACTTACATTATTGGATTATCCCGGCAAGATGGCATGCACCGTGTTTACGTCGGGGTGCAACCTTCGTTGTCCGTTCTGTCACAACGCAGGACTGGTAACGCACATTGACGGACAGTATATTACTTCGGAGGAAGTACTGGATTTTCTTGCCACGCGCAAAAACAAGTTGGAGGGAATGTGCCTTACGGGAGGCGAACCGCTGCTCAACAGCGACGTGGCGGAGTTTCTGTATAAAGTAAAGCAAATGGGGTTTTCCGTAAAACTCGACACCAACGGAACTTTCCCCGAACTGCTCGAAAGTATTATAAAGGACGGACTGGCAGACTACGTTGCGATGGACATCAAGAACAGTGCAGACAAGTACAACCTTACTTGCGGAAGGGAAGTAAACATGCGCAATATTTTAAAGTCTGTCGAGTTGCTCAAATGCGGCAAGACGGATTACGAGTTTCGCACCACAGTGGTGCGCCAACTTCACGACGAAGAGGACATCGAAAGTATTGCCAAGTGGCTTTCGGGAGCGAAAGTGTGGTATCTTCAGCAGTTTGTGGACAGCGGAGACCTGATCGGTCAGGGAATGTCCGCATGGGAAGAAGATGTTCTTCACAGATTTTGTGCAACGGCGCAAAAGTATCTTCCGACATTTGTCCGCGGAATAGAATAAATTACAGACCGCTGTTCAGACAGCGGTTTTTTTTGCCCTTTGAAGGTTTGCCCAAAGCGCGGAAAAACAGTTAGAAGTACGTGCTTTTGTTTCCTGTGCAAACAAAACGGAAGCAGTTTTTTTATTTTGGCGGTTTCCGCTAACGTTGTATTCTTAATTTTATTCACGCTTTTTCACCCGCCTGCGTTTTTTACCGCAGACACTATATCTTGTGTCGCACCCCGTTAGCACGGCGATTGGTGCAGTTGCACGAAACTGTTTTCGCGATTTTTCTACATATAAATACACACCGTATTTCAGCGGTAAAAATGCCTGTTTTTAAGGCACGGTAAGATAAAAAACGCTTTGGCGGTTGACACTATACGGCTATTTTCGAGTGCTGAAAGGGGGTTACTATGTCTGTCGGTGTATTATGTATGGCATACTATATGTTGTGGTCAAAATGGCAAAAATGAAAAATAAAACACAACATATTGTGTCCAAGGTATTGACAGCAGGGGAAGTGTGTATTATAATGACAGTCCGTAAGACATCTGAAAATGACAAGGAGAAGGGAATTATGTTTAATGTAAAAAAACGTGACGGAAAAACAGCCTCATTCGATTTGAGTAAAATATCCAATGCAATCACCCGTGCATTCGAATCTCAGCAACAGCCCTACAATCAAGATATAATCGACATGCTTGCCCTTAAAGTGACGGCCGATTTCAGTTCCAAGGTAAAGGACGGAATAATTGCCGTCGAAGACATTCAGGACAGCGTGGAAACGGTACTTATACAGGCAGGTTACGTAGACGTCGCCAAGGCATATATTCTGTACCGCAAACAGCACGAAAAGATCCGCAACGTCAACGACACGTTGCTGGACTATAAAAAGGTGGTGGACAACTATCTGAAGGTAAACGACTGGCGTGTAAAGGAAAACAGTACAGTCACCTATTCGGTGGGCGGACTTATTTTGTCCAACAGCGGAGCGATTACCGCCAACTACTGGCTGTCGGAAGTTTACGACGAAGAAATTGCCAACGCACACCGCAATGCGGACATACACCTGCATGACTTGTCCATGCTGACAGGTTACTGCGCGGGCTGGTCTTTGAAGCAACTTATTCAGGAAGGTCTGGGCGGTATTCCCGGTAAGATTACGTCTGCGCCCGCAAAGCATCTTGCTACGTTGTGCAACCAGATGGTCAACTTCCTCGGAATAATGCAAAACGAATGGGCGGGAGCACAGGCATTCAGCAGTTTCGACACCTATCTTGCGCCCTTTGTAAAGGCGGACAATTTAAATTACGATCAGGTAAAGAAGTGTATTGAATCCTTTATATACGGAGTAAACATTCCCAGCCGTTGGGGTACACAGGCGCCGTTCAGCAACATTACGCTTGACTGGACAGTACCCGATGACCTTGCCGAACTCAATGCAATAGTGGGCGGCAAGGAAATGGACTTCAAGTACAAGGACTGCAAGAAGGAAATGGACATGATCAACAAGGCGTTCATCGAAACGATGATCGAAGGTGACGCTCACGGTCGCGGATTCCAGTATCCTATTCCCACTTACTCCATCACCAAGGATTTTGATTGGAGCGAAACGGAAAACAACAAGTTGTTGTTTGAAATGACAGCCAAGTACGGAACTCCTTATTTCAGCAACTACATCAACAGCGACATGAAGCCCAGCGACATTCGCAGTATGTGTTGCCGTCTGCGCCTTGACTTGCGCGAACTCAGAAAAAAGTCGGGCGGATTTTTCGGCAGCGGCGAAAGCACAGGCTCAGTAGGCGTTGTTACTATCAATATGCCTCGTATCGCTTACCTTTCCAAGACGGAAGAAGAGTTTTACCAACGTCTGGACAAGATGATGGACATTTCAGCGCGTTCGCTTAAGATCAAACGTACCATCATCACGAAGTTGCTGGATGCGGGATTGTATCCCTACACCAAACGTTACCTTGGAACGTTCAAGAACCACTTCTCGACAATCGGTATCATAGGTATGAACGAAGTAGGTCTTAACGCCAAGTGGCTCAACGCGGACATGACGCACGAAAAGACGCAGAAGTTCACTGCGGAAGTTTTGCGTCACATGCTCAGCAGACTGAGCGATTATCAGGAAAAATACGGCGATCTGTACAATCTGGAAGCAACTCCTGCCGAAAGCACGACTTACCGTCTTGCAAAGCACGACGTAGAACGCTATCCCGACATAATAACGGCAAGCAAGAAGGGCGAAACTCCCTACTATACCAACAGTTCTCACCTGCCCGTAGGATACACGTCGGACATCTTCGACGCTTTGGACATTCAGGACAATCTGCAGACACTGTACACATCCGGAACGGTGTTCCACGCATTTTTAGGCGAAAGACTTCCCGACTGGAAGGCTGCCGAAAAACTGGTGCGTACAATTGCCGAAAACTACCGTCTTCCTTATTACACAATGAGCCCCACCTACTCGGTATGCCGCGAACACGGTTATATTTCCGGTGAACACTATACTTGTCCCAAATGCGGAAGCAATACGGAAGTTTACAGCCGTATCACAGGATACTACCGTCCCGTACAGAACTGGAACGACGGTAAGATTCAGGAATGGAACGAAAGAAAGGAATACGATCTCAGCACAAGCAAGTTGAAAAAGTGCCTGTTCAAGCAGGAAGAACAACCGGTCGTTTCGGAAGAAAAGGACGTCAACAGCGGTAAAAATCTGCTGTTTATAGGCAAAGAATGTCCCAATTGCAAGATGGCTGAATTTGTACTCAACAAAGGACACATCGATTTCGTCCCCATCGTTGCGGAAGAACACAAGGATCTTGCCGTAAAGTACGGCGTTTCACTTACTCCTACACTCATTGTCGCTCACGACAACACCTACGACGTTTACGAAAACGCTTCCAACGTCAAGAAGTTTGCGGAACACTCCAAGATGTAACGAGGTGAACATGTACGACATAGTTGTAGTAGGCGCAGGCACGGCAGGTCTTACCGCCGCACTGTACGCTTTGAGAGCAGGCAAAAAAGTTGCCGTACTGGAAGGTAACGCCTTCGGAGGACAAATAGCGTTTTCTCCGCGCGTGGAAAATTTTCCCACCATTAAGGAAATAAGCGGCAGTGCGTTTTCCGACAAATTGCTGGATCAGGTGATGTTTCAGGGCGCCGACGTGGACATGGGCGAGGTGCTGGAAATTCGCAGGTTGCCCGACAAAACCTTTGCCGCGGTAACGGAATACGGCGAAACAATCGCCAAATCCGTCATTCTTGCAACGGGTGTAAAACACCGTCATTTAAATATCCCTGCCGAAAGACGTCTGCAAGGAAAAGGCGTGTGCTACTGCGCAGTGTGCGACGGCGCATTTTATAAAGACAAAAAAATGGCTGTTCTGGGTGACGGTAATTCCGCATTGCAATACGCTTTGTATTTGTCCAACCTTGCGCCGGAAGTGCATCTGCTTACTCTGACAGACAAACTCATGGGCGATATTTATCTGCAACAGAGGATATTTGCCAACGACAAGATAATATGGCACAAAAACGTCAACCTTGTGGATATGCAGGGGGAAAGCGAGTTGCGGGCGGTGGTGCTGGAACACGAAGGAAAAACCGAAGTTCTTGAGGTAGACGCTCTGTTTATCGCAATAGGACAGGTTCCCGACAACAAGAGGTTTGCCAACGTCGCAACGCTGGACGCTCAGGGTTACTTTGCGTCGGGCGAAGATTGTACGACGGTAACCCCTGGAGTTTTTGTGGCAGGAGACTGCCGTACGAAGACGATCCGCCAACTTACCACTGCTGCGGGCGACGGAGCCGTGGCGGCAATGGGTGCGGTCAATTGGCTGGACAGACAGATTTAAAGGTATTTTTCGACATCGCAATTCCCTTGTCCTTTTGCCGAATGTATAAAACAAAAAAAGCCCTTTCTTTTGCAGAGAAAGGGCTTTTGTCGTAGCAAAAATTTGCCGTGCGCGCAACGGGCGCAATTGACAAACTTATGCATTTGTTGTAATATAAATAAATGTGGCGGGCAGATTTATGCTGCGTGCGTCGTATTTAAATATAGTTGTAAAAACACAGGTCTTGTCTTAAAGTTTGATGGGAGGGGATATTCATGGGTTACGTTTTTATCAGTTACAGCACTAAAAACCAGAAGGCGGCGGACGCAACGCGTTCACTGTTGAGTCGCAGGAAAATCGATACATGGATGGCTCCTTACGATATTCCCGCGGGCTCGTCTTATGCGGAGGTAATTCCCGACGCTTTGAAAAACTGCGCCTGTGTGGTGCTGTTGCTTACAAAAGACGCCCAGCAATCTCCGTGGGTGTCCAAGGAAGTGGAAAGGGCAATCAATTACCGCAAGACGATTGTTCCTCTGCAACTGGAAGACATAATGTTAAATTCGACCTTTCAGTTTTTTTTGTGCGACCAGCAAATAGTGTCGCTCCCTTCGGTTGACGAGAACTCTCCGCAAATGAAGAAGGTTTTAAAGGTAATTGCGGAACTTGCAGGAGTGGCGGGACAGTCGTTGCCACAAGAGATCAATATGGGCGATCCCGTTGAGGCAATGAAGTTTCTGACTACGTTCTTTTTCGAAAACGGTATAAAAATTCAGGGCGTAAAGTGTAATATGCGTTCGCCGTCCGTTGCCGAATACACGGTGGAACCGGAAGACGGATTTAATATTCTGTTTGACCGGCAGATGAATCACAGAAACTTTTCATCTGTAAAGAATGCCTGCGGAAAAGTGGAACGGGACGTGGTGAATGTAAACTTACTTACAAACAAATTGGCTGCGCAATTGCGCCAAGGCAATGCTACCGTGCATTATCTGGTACGTTCAAACGTCTTCGTGGTACAGGCACCGTTAGAATATGCGTTGGCTCCCGAGTATACGCAATATGTGCAAAAATTCGAAGGCAAATCGGCGGAACTGAGTATTCCGCTGGGAGTAACGGCAGACAACGTTGTGGAAAAGGCGGTGTTGAACAGTTGTCCTCACATTCTTGTCGGGGGTGACAGCGCACGGGACATTTCCGAATTTGTCAAGAGCGCCGTGACATATGTAATTGACAACTATTCACCTTCCGAAGTGTCTATACGTCTGTTTGACGGTACGGGGGATTTGAAAGTGTTTGACAAGGCTCCGAACGTCTACATAGCAAACGCAAACAAAGTGTCCGATCTGGCGACAAGTATACTCGACCTTACCAAAGAAATGGAGTCGAGGTATTCGCTGATGCTTGAGGCAAGCGCTTCGGGAAATATTTGCAGATGTCTTGCCGATTACAACAAGACGGCGCGGAAGGCATTGCCGTACATTGTATTTGTCATTAACGGCTATGTGCCCGACAAAACGCTCGATCAACTGCTTTCCAAGATTCTGACAAAAAGTCGCGCCGCGGGCATTTACACGCTTGTCGCTGTGGGCGGTGAGGACGTTTCTAAAATTTCAGGTCTTGTAAAAGCAAATTTCATCTGCAGGATAGCGTTTAAATGCAGCGACCCTAAAAATTCTTTCGTGCTGACCGATTCGTCGGAAGCAACGCAACTGATTGACGGTTGCGATACACTGTATGTTCAGCCTTTTACCCCTGCCGTACGGTTGCAGGCGCTTTCGACTGACGACAAGTATATCGAAAAGACGATTAAACGGTTAAACAATCCCGAGGAGATTTTGCGACGGAGCGCGTCGCGGCAGGAATCTTTAGAAGAGGAACAACTGCCGTTAAAAACAGTCGACTTACTTCCGGAAGAAGTTTTTGCCGACGCAATGGTGAAGATGGCGTCTTGCAACAAGGCTACCGTAAGCACATTGCAGCGCACTTTGTCTATAGGATTTTCCAAGGCTGTGCGTATATTCGAAATGATGTGTCAAAGAGGCTATGCCGACAAGGAAAGCGGCAAATTGACCATTCCTCCCGAAGATCTTGAAAAATACAAGAAAATTTTGTCCGACACCAACTGACAAATGCCTGTAACTGTACAGTTGCAGGCATTTTTTACGTTGCTCCGCAATAACAAAATTCTCAAACCACTTATATCAAAGTAGTCGCAGATTTTTAGTTTTAACTACTTATTGAATAACAAAACTCTCAAACATTGACGGTTTTAAGGTGACACAGCCCGAAGATACCGCCGAGCGTTTGAGCCTTTTAGCGGTGTTGCAACGGCTTTTAGCGGTAACGCCTTTGACCGCCTCGGGCGGTGCGCCACTTTACACCGTTACCACCGACATGGACGTAGTAGCAGTGCTGACCGAAACAATTTCCCCACAGTTTGAGTGGAACACGCAAACAACCTTGTGGGAGTGTCTTTGCGACATCGGGGCGGTGATTGACTGCATACCACGGCTGACTATATCAGCGGACGGCAACACGTTCAGCGTGATAACCTTTGACTTTGTGGACAACAGCGACACCGTGTATCCCGACATTGTGGACGAGTTTACAAACGTAGTGGGCGAAAGCCTTGACGAACAGCAATTCAACACGCAGTTAGGGGCAGTAGTGGAAAACATCATAGAGCAATAAAAAAAGGACTGTTTTTCAGTCCTTAGTGTTTTGCTTTAATTCGGCTATTTGCTTTTCAAGTTCGGCAATGCGTTGCTTGTATGTCGGCTTGCGTGGGTGTTCTTGTCGGTATTGCTTGAAAATGTCAATTGAAAGCATAATAGAACACACGAGAAACAACATTGCAAATATGCACACAATAACCAACCTGTAAACAACAATACAACCATATTTTGCTAACGCTATCGGGTACCCAAAACCCAACATTTTAAATTCGTGTGTGCGTGTATCATATGTGAGAACTTGCCAATACCAAGACGGCACAAAAGCAAACAAAATTGCAATCAAAAAGCATAAGATTGTCGCCACGATAAGAATGTTGCGTTTTGTGAAATATTTTTTCATAATTCGCTCCTTTTTCGGTGTTTTTCCAAATTATAACACTGATTTAGGCAAAAATGTTTTAACTACTTATTGAATAACAAAACTCTCAAACACGTGGACAACGGCGACGCTCGTATGCAGAGTTTTAACTACTTATTGAATAACAAAACTCTCAAACCGCAAGCATTGGTTACTTCGACATGATGAGGTTTTAACTACTTATTGAATAACAAAACTCTCAAACAAAAAGCGGTATCGATTACTTTCCGCTTGAGTTTTAACTACTTATTGAATAACAAAACTCTCAAACTTGTCTGACGGGGGTATTTATTTGCCCTCAGTTTTAACTACTTATTGAATAACAAAACTCTCAAACAAATAGCAACGAAACGAAGTGTTTTTACTCATAGGGACAAAAAGTGAACACTGGGTAAAGACCGATACGGATCAGATGGGCTTAAGAAAAAAGTCATTACGGAAGGAATTCTGTAATGACTTTTTTCTATGCGGTGAGAGTTAACAGTTTGTTAACTGGACTTTTCTCTCTTTCTGTGGTAGTGTGTTGTGCTAACAGGAGGTGCAACACATGGACAACCCAATAAAAGAACTATGGCACGGAAACATCATTCCGCAAGAGGACAGCCGAACCAACTCGAAGGAGATGAATGAACTTCTCGGCTACATGGCAAGGCATCACGAAGACTTAGAAAAGAGCTTCACGGACGAGCAGAAAGAAACATTCGAAAAGTTCCACGATTGCTGGAGCGAGTACATGAGCCTCGCCGAAGCAGCCATCTTCGAGTATGCCTTCAAATTAGGAATGCAGATAGCGATAGAAACCTTAATTAAGTGAAAGCAAGGAAATCCATCATGGACAAGAGTCTGTGATGGATTATCTTTTTCATACTGGACTGAAATATCAATTGTTTAGGAATTATTCACACGAAAATAGACTTTTTGACCACAAATCAATCAAAAATTCAAAACAAAACAGCAAATCTCTTGTAATTATTTATGCGATGACGTATAATGGTATAAAAGATTTATATTTCGAGGTGCAACATGGCTATTTGTTACAACAAACTATGGAAGCTTTTAATAGATCGAAAAATGAAAAAGAAGGATTTGCTTGAACAAGCCGGAATCAGTCGTGGAACATTAACTAAGCTCAACAAAGATGAAAATGTTTCAACTGAAACCCTTGTTCGTATTTGTACTGCTTTAAAATGCGATATCAGCGATATTGTTGAAATCACTGATATTGAGAATTAATAGAGGTTTGTTATGACAGAAATAGAAAAGATTGCTTACGCAAAATCATTTATTGATAAATTAGCCATCGGTATTGATCCTACTGACGGCACACTTATCCCCGACGGCGAGGTTGCGCTTAACCCAAGACTATCCAAATGCTTTTTATATGTAGCGGATATCTTATCTAAAATTATTGAAAATCCGTCTGCCTTGACAGAAATGTATAAGACTAACGAGTGGATCGTCACGCCCGATGTTCTTACAAGAATCGAATGCTCTGCGTTGAGAGTGGGCATAAGCACTTTTGCAAAGCGAGTAAACGATGCGTTAAGATCAACTCGTAAATTTACCGCAACCGAGATAAACAATTGGCTTTTGCATGAAGGATATTTGACGAGAATTGCAACGAGCGATAATAAGATGACCAAACGCCCTACACAAAAAGGAGTTAATCTCGGTATTACCACGGATGAGGTAATAAAGGACAACGGCCGAGCAAAATACTATGTTCGATGCAATGTGAACGCTCAACGCTTCATAAGAGAGCATCTTTCGGAAATTATCGAATTCTCTAAAACTTCTGTAGCATATTCGAATACAACAGTTAAACGCAAGCCATCCGAGCCATTTGAAATCACTCAAGCAGAGCTTGAAAAATTTGAATTCTCCGAAACACCTTTGATGATAAGTCAGATTACTGGCAGAATAAATGCGTTAAAGACAAACACGAGCGCAGCAAAATTAAAAGCGACGGATATTACAGAGTGGTTATTGAGCGTTGGAATTCTGAAAGTGGTTTCGCTTGATGCAAAGAACTATAAATTGCCAAGCGATATTGGTAGTGAAATGGGTATTAGCGTTGAGCGCAGAAGCGGTAGCAACGGTGAGTATAGCATTGCTCTTTACAATATCAAAGCGCAAAAATTTATAATAGATAACTTGCACGCAATTGTAAGAATCATTTGATAAGAACAATCTGGAGGCCAATATGGCAAAAAGCATAGTATTCTTCGACACAGAAATAAGTGTTCATGAAAACAAAATACTTGATATAGGCGCGGTCAGAGGTGACAAAACTGTTTTTCATTCTCCTTCCGTGTCGGAGTTTTGTGCCTTCGTGGCAGGTGTGGAGTTTCTATGCGGTCACAATGTAGTTCACCACGATATGAAGCATATCAAACCACATATAGGGGATGCTCTTCATCAGAAGGTGATAGATACACTCTATCTTTCTCCTCTGATGTTCCCAAAGCGTCCTTATCACAAACTGCTTAAGGATGATAAGCTTCAAGTCGAAGAATTAAATAATCCCGTCAACGACAGCCATAAAGCATCCACCTTGTTTTATGACGAAGTGAATGCGTTTTATCAATTGTCAAAGAATCGCAAAATGATATATTGCGGTTTACTTTATAGCCATCCGGAATTCCAAGGATTTTTTGACTATGTGGATTTCAAACCCTATAAATATAACTTAGCACAACTGATCAGTGATGAATTTTCAAGAAGGATATGTGCAAACGCAGATTTAGATGTTCTTATAAAGCACTATCCCGTAGAATTGGCGTATGCGCTTGCTTTGGTCGGTTGTGATGATCATTATTCTACCACACCGCCTTGGCTTCTCTATAACTATCCCAAAATTGAGAATGTTATAAAATTTTTATGTAACACGCCATGTGAAGAACATTGCGAATATTGTCGCAACGCTCTTGATATTCATAAGTGGCTGAAAACCTTCTTCGGTTATCCCGGCTTCCGTAAGTTTGCCGGTGATGAGATCTCGTTGCAAGAAGTCGCCGCACAAGCAGCCGTTGATGGAAAATCGCTTCTTGCCGTATTCCCGACAGGTGGTGGAAAGTCAATTACATTCCAATTGCCTGCGCTGATGGCAGGGAGAGCAACACATGGTCTTACTGTTGTAATTTCTCCTCTTCAATCGTTAATGAAAGACCAAGTTGACAACCTTGTGGAGAAAGGCATCGAAGGTGCAGTAACCATCAATGGAATGATGAATCCCATTGAACGCGCAGATGCTATAGAAAGAGTTAAAAATGGCAAAGCATCTCTGCTTTACATATCCCCCGAACAGCTTCGCTCGAAAACGATAGAGCGACTCTTGATGTCGCGCAATATCGTGCGTTTTGTTATCGATGAAGCGCATTGTTTCTCCGCTTGGGGGCAGGACTTCAGAGTAGATTATTTGTATATCGGTGATTTCATTCGCAAACTTCAAAAGGATAAGAAAACCGAGCGTAAACCCATCCCCGTGTCCTGTTTTACTGCAACAGCAAAGCAAAAGGTTATCTCTGATATATGCGATTATTTCTATAAAAAACTCGATTTGACATTGGAAATCTTCGCTTCCAAAGCCACGAGAGAAAACCTTCATTATACCGTCTTACACAAAGAAACGGATGAAGAAAAATACAGCGCATTAAGAACGCTGATTGCTCAAAAGCAATGTCCGACGATTGTTTATGTTTCACGAACAAAACGCACATTTGAGCTTGCCGCCAAACTAACGAGCGATGGTTTTAAAGCTCTTCCGTACAACGGAAAGATGGATGCCAACGATAAGATTATCAATCAAGAGGCATTCATGAACAACGAGGTATCCATTATTGTAGCAACCTCGGCTTTTGGTATGGGTATTGACAAGAGCGATGTAAAGCTTGTTATACACTATGATATATCGGACTCCCTTGAAAATTATGTTCAGGAAGCAGGTAGAGCCGGACGAGATCAATCCTTGCAAGCTGAATGCTATGTTCTTTTTAACGATAACGATCTTGATAAGCATTTCATATTGCTGAATCAAACGAAATTGAGCATCAGCCAAATTCAGCAAGTATGGAAAGCTATCAAGGATCTCACGCAAAATCGCCCCAATATATGCTGTTCTGCTCTCGAAATCGCGCGTCAGGCAGGATGGGATGACTCGGCAGGATCTGAAATGGAAACCCGTGTCAGAACTGCCATTTCAGCACTTGAAACCGCAGGATATATTGTGCGAGGCAGAAATGTACCGAAGGTGTTTGCTACTAGCATACGTGCGAAGGATATGACAGAAGCCTCTTATCGCATTCGAAGTTCATCCCTCTTTTCCGAAGAACAACGCACGGCAGCTCTGCGCATAATTAAATCCTTAATATCAAGCCGTAGTATCGCTACGGCAGGCAACGATGAAGCAGAATCACGCATAGATTATCTTGCCGACAATCTTGCACTGTCAAAAGAAGCTGTTATTGAGGCAATCAATTTGATGCGTCAGGAAGGTCTGTTGGAAGATTACAGCGATATGTCCGCATACATTAACGATTCGGACAGCCACCATAAGTCGTCGCTGATTCTCGAAAGATTTGCAAAGCTTGAACGCTTCATTCTCTCAAAGATTGATGACGGGGGTGCTAATTTCGGATTTAAAGAATTAAACGAGTCTGCCCAAGCAGAAGGAATTACCACGTCAACAATAAAGAATATAAAAACTATCCTCTATTTTCTTTCTATTAAGAACTATATTCACAAAGAAGAAAATCGAGATAGTGTTTCCGTGGATGTAGTTCCGGCATTGGGTCTTAAAAACTTGATGGACAAGTTTGAGAGACGTATTGAACTGTGCAGATTCATACTTGCCGAGCTGTATGCAAAAGCTGAGCAGAAAGAAAAAGAAGCAGAGGGCGAGGATCTAAAGCCTGTTGTCTTTTCTCTGGTGGGACTTTACAAAGAGTATCAAAGCACGCCTAAAATGAACATAGGCGGAATTCCTGTGGAACTAAGCGATGTCGAGGACGCTCTTCTGTATATGTCCAAGATCGGTGCGCTGAAGCTTGAAGGTGGCTTTCTCGTTCTTTATAATGCTATGGAAATCAAGCGTATCGTAAGAGATAACCGAATTAAATACAAGGTTGACGATTATAGATTGCTTGACGAATTCTATAAGCAGAAAATCCGTCAAATCCACATCGTAGGTGAGTACGCAAATCTTATGGTGCGCGATTATGATGCCGCCTTGCAGTTTGTTCAGGACTACTTCAATATGGAATTCAAAAAATTCATAGCGAAGTATTTCAAGGGAGAGCGTGCAAAAGAGATTGAGCGAAATATCACCCCCGACAGATACAATCAGCTGTTTGGCGATCTTTCCGATATACAAGAGGAAATTATCAACGATATATCCAAATATATAGTTGTTGCAGCCGGTCCCGGAAGCGGAAAAACAAGAGTCCTTGTTCACAAGCTCGCTTCGCTTTATCAGTTAGAGGATGTGAAGCATGAGCAGATGCTTATGCTAACATTCTCACGAGCTGCGGCTACCGAATTTAAAAAGCGTTTACATACGCTTATTGGCAATGCGGCGAATTTCATCGAAATCAAAACATTCCACTCTTACTGCTTTGACTTGCTCGGCAAGATCGGAACGCTTGAAGCATCGAAAAATATTGTAAGAGATGCTGCCGAAATGATTCGCAACGGAGAGGTTGAGCAAGGTAAAATTACCAAGACCGTTCTCGTTATTGATGAGGCACAAGATATGGACGAGCATGAATTCGCTCTCGTTCGTGCTTTGATGGCTCAAAATGACGATATGCGAATTATAGCCGTTGGCGATGACGATCAAAACATTTATGAGTTCCGTGGATCTAATTCTGTTCATTTAAGAACGCTGATCGAACAATACGGTGCAAACAAATACGAAATGGTTGAAAATTATCGTAGCAAAGCTAATGTGGTTGCATTAGCGAATGCATTTGCGGAAACGATCACAAATCGTATGAAGATTGCTCCCATAGAGCCTGTTACCGAGGAAACAGGTGTTGTTAAAATTACACGCCACACTTCTGCCGATATGGAAGAAGCAGTCGTTCAAAATCTCGTTGCAACATATACCGGTGGCAGAGCTTGTGTACTTACAAACACCAATGATGAAGCACTTCGAATAATGGGATTGCTTTTGAAATACGGAAAACGCGCAAAGCTTATACAATCCTTGGATGGCTTTAAGTTAATCAATCTCGTAGAGGTACGAGTATTCCTTAACGCTATTAAAAAGGATCTGCATTCGCCCGTTATCCCCGACGAGATATGGAATAAGGCGAAAAAGGAACTCTTTAGCAAGTACTATAATAGCTCATGCATTGATAACATTCGCAAGCTGGTACTTGATTTCGAAGCCACTCATTCGGTAAAATACATTTCCGATTTGGAGGAGTTCATAAGTGAATCAAACTATGAAGATTTTTATGTTGATAGCGAAGCAGAGGTAATCTATGTTTCGACTATACATAAATCCAAAGGGCGCGAATTTGATAGCGTATACATGATGCTTAAGGATGCTCACGGAAAGAATGATGAAGAACGCAGAAAGCTATATGTCGGAATGACAAGAGCCAAGAGCAATCTGTTCATTCATGTCAACACCGATTTGTTTGCAAAATATGTTCTTCCCGATGTAGTTCATGTTACGGATAGCAACGATTATAGTGAGCCGTCGGAAATCGTATTGCAAACATCGCACAGAGATGTTGTTCTTGATTATTTCAAAAACAAAAAGGAACTTATATTCGATTTGAGAAGCGGCACCGCATTAAAGATAGATGATGTTTATCTTAGTGCTGAGCTTCATGGTCGTGATGTGCGCGTGGCAAAATTCTCAAAAGCATTTGTGGAGATGCTCGAAAAACTTAAAAACAAAGGTTATGTTCCTACATCTTCGGAAGTTCGTTTCATCGTAGCATGGAAAGGCGAGGAAGATGATCAGGAAACCCCGATCCTTCTTACCGACATTCATTTTCAAAAACAATAATTAAATGTTCAAGGTCACACAAGTATGATTGCTTATGTGACCTTGTTTTTTTGAAAGGCAAAAATCCGTGACAATTCGGGAAGCAACATAACGGTGTTTCAGACCGATTGTGCCAAACTAAATATTATTTCCAAAAAGCGAAAAAATTATTCAAAAAGGCCTTGACAAATTTTTCCGAGTATGATAAAACGAAGCCCCTCACAAAGATGAGGTATTGAAAATTGAATAGATGTAAGTGTGTGCCTATGCTATCAGCCGCCGAGTATTCATATTTCGGTTGGAGTATTTGATAGCCCCACAAGAGTTTTGATAAAGACTCGTATCTAATTTTACATATGTAAGGCACGGAGCATCATTTTTAAGCGAACAAAGTGCCGTTCGCTTTTTGGTGTTTCGTGACTCGTATGCAAAAACAGATACGGGTCTTTTTGTTTTGCAAAAGCCGCCCTACATAAAAACTTGAAAGGTGGTGATGCCGATGATTGCAGAAGAAGAAAATCAGCAACAGACAGAAAACAAAAATCAAAACAAGGAGTTTAGAATGGCAACAGAAATGAAAATCAGACGAATGTCGGATGTGCAGCTTCAGGAGGCTGCATGGCTTTGGAAGCCGTATATCCCCTTTGGGAAGATCACGATTATCCAAGGCGATCCCGGCGAAGGAAAAACAACGCTTGCATTACGAGTAGCGGCAGCCTGCTCCACAGGCACGGCATTGCCCGGAATGGAAGCATGCGCCCCCTTCGATGTGATCTATCTGACCGCCCACATGTCTTTGCCGTGAGAGCGCAGGATGTTGTAGTTCTCGTCTGTGGCAACGATTCCTACCGATTCCGTTCCGATGTCCAATCCGATAAAAAATTTTTGCATGTTTTTCCTCCGTAAGTATTGACTTTTGTATTTAAATGTTTTATTCTTATTACAGAATAACAAACGAGTTCAAATAAAAATTTATTCTAATCACTTTTCGCATTGGCGGAGAACTCCTCGCAAGAGGAGTTTTTTTTTAATTATATACAAATGCAAGAGCAATTTCAATAGGTTTTTGCAATAAATGTGCGATAACTCCCGCATATAGGCGAGTAAGGCAAATTGTGACTCGGTCATACTTTACGCCTTTTTTTGTTGCCTTTAACAGCGTATGTTGGTATAATGATTACACGGTACGATATTATGCAATTACAGAAGTTGGAAAGGGAACATCTCCCTAAATTAATCAAATACTTTAAAAATCAGGACAGGCATATGTCCAATTACTCCGCGGGCATGTTGTATATATGGAGTAAACAGTTAGACACGCATTTTGCGGAAGTGGATGACTGTCTGGTGTTGTGCGACAGATATTTCGGTTCGAGATATTTCTATTGGCCGTTGTCGGAAAGTGGCGATACTGAAGCGGAAAAACAAGTTGTAAATAAGATAGAACGGTTTTGTCGCAGCAATTGTATAAGACTGCATTTTACAGCCATTCCCAAGGAACGGCTGTACGATCTGATGCTCATGTACGGCGCAGACGCACATGTTTCCAATATACGAAGATGGCGTGACTATCTGTACAATGCCGACGATTTTAAAGAATATCCCGGTAAAAGGTACAGCGGGCAGCGCAATCACGTCAACAAGTTCAAAAAGAACAATCCCGACTTTGCTTTCGAAGTATACACGGCGGAACAAAGAAGTGAGGTTGAGGCATTTTTACACGAGGTGGAAGGAGTGCAGTTGCAAAAAGGCACCGTGATGGCAAATGAAGAAATTCACGGCGTTTTTGACATTTTGCCCGATCTCGACAGCCTCAATATGTTTGGCGGCGTGTTGCGTGCCGGAGGAAAAGTGGTCGCTTTTTCTGCAGGTGAGATTTGCGGAGATACGCTCATAGTGCACATAGAAAAAGCGTTGCGTGAAGTTGCGGGTGCATATCCTGCAATGGCGCAGATGTTTGCCGTACATTTCTGCACCGACAATGTCAGATATATCAACCGTGAAGACGACGCAGGGGATATGGGACTGCGTAAATCCAAATTGCAGTATCTGCCCGTGCAACTTGTGGACAAATACAACATTGCCGTGCACAGAAGCATTGATTCGCTTTCCGCCTATCCCATTATCAATACCGCCCGTCTGCAATTGAAGGAAATACAGGATTCGGACGTACAACAGTTTGCACGTCTTGCCCGCGACGAACAGTTGAACAGATACTGGGGATACGACTGGAAACAAAATGCCCCCGACGGTTCGCCCGCAGATTCGTGGTTTTTGCAGGACGTCAGAAACGATTTTAAACAGAAAAACGAACTTCCTCTCGGTATTTATTACAACGGCTTGCTCGTGGGCGAGGTGGTGTTGCACAATTTCGGCTACCGCGCGGAGGCGGAAATAGGAATGCGCGTGCTGCCCGAATATCAGGGAAAGGGTATCGCGAAAGAAGCGCTTAAATACATGATGGATTACGGTTTTTCCAAATTGAATCTGGAAAAAATAGAAGCGAAATGCTTTAAAGCGAACACGATTTCCGCTTATACATTGCGTTCGGTAGGAATGCAACCTTGCGGAGAAGACGATACGTATTACTATTTTTGTAAAACCGCCGCAATGTAAAATCCATTGTATCGTTAAGACAAGCGTTGACTTTTGCGGTTTTGTCGAGTGAGAACACCGTTCACGAATTTTTTAGCGACATAAAGACCGCCCTAACAAATTTGTTAGGGCGGTCTTGTTTTGTTCTTGCTTGTGTTAAGTGTTTGTCTATTTGTCGGGCAGACTTTTAAAATTTGCATTGTAGGTCTGACTGCAATGCGGTTTTAAAGGTAAAAATATTATATTATTAAATAAATGTAATTTGCGACCTCATATATTCGCGTTTTACTGTGCTGATCAGTGTGATGCGTCGTCGTTCAGGTGTTGGAATCGTTCCTCTTCGGTAAGAGGAGCGCATGTGGCGCAGTAACGATCGATGTCTATTACGTAGTCGTCGGGAAAACAGCTGTCCGTATAAACGTCAATCCGGTCGCCTTTTCGAAAAAACGTATCGGGGGTTGCAAGTATTTTCTGCCTGTACGTTCTTCCGCTTTCGTCCGCGCAACAGATTACGACGGGATTTTTTCCCAATATTTTTATGTTCGATTTGACGGTAACGTCGGTAACTATTGCCTTGACTTTTGTGCCGTGTTCTTTCAGCCGTCTGTATTTTTTATTCTCTTTTATAAAGTGTGCGCCGATGTAAATTCCGCATGCCGTTGTCGCAATGCCGAACAGTCCGAAAACAACGGGAAATATGTACATAAAATTTCCGTAAACAAACTGCGACGGATTTTCGGCGGAATAGTAGATGTCTATCTGTTGCCCCTCTTTCATTCCCATTCGGTAAGCGTTGAGATATCCTTCGTACCGTTGACCGTCCACCCAATAGGAAACGTATACTCTGTGGCCCGGTTCTCCCTCTGCGTCATATGTCTTGTCTATGCGCAGTATGGTAGCCTCGGTTTTTATTCCGTTGTCAAACGCCGTGAGAGTATAAACGGTGTAAAACACCGCAACGGCAATAAATATCAGCCCGAATATTGAAAAAAGCAGTGAAGTAATTACAGTCTTTTTGCGCAAAAGTATTTTCTCCTTTTAGTTAACCAAGCATGCGTGCTTGTCGGTTAAACGTGTGCGTCGCTATTGCTGCGAGATGACGTGCCGACACGTTGTTGTAGGGTTTACGAGTGTGTTTTTCTTGTTACGTGTATCAAAAAACAGCCACAAAAGTGGCTGCATTTTTAATCCACAACGATTATTTTACCTTTGACGGCAAGGTCTTCGCCCGTTACCGTTTCCAGTTGCTGTTTGAGGTTGTCAAACTGCATTTTTTCGCCTATGAAGCAATCGACGTTGACGGTGTTTGTTACAAGCAGATTTATGGCGCTGGGAAAATTGCCGTATCCGTTGAACACGCCGAAAACTTTGAGGTGTTTTTGCGCTATTTTTTTGATGGACAACGAAGTGTCTTTTTCGCCATAGCCGGCGATGCACACTTCGGCATTGAAAGAAGCGATGGAGTAGGCCTGTTCGATGTCGAAATTGCTGTTGCTGAAGAAAACTATCTGTTTGCACATTCTTCCGCCCGTTACGGTACGCACGCGGTCGATGAGGTTGTTTCCGTCAAATGCGTAAAATATTCCCGTTTCGGAAGCGGTTTTGAGTAATGCGCTGTTTTGCGTGATGAATATGGGTACTGCCTTGTAGTAACTGAGCAACTGGCACAGTATAATACCGGCTTTTGTATTTGCAAATACCGCTACGTGTTCGCCTCTGTCAAACGTAAGAGCGTCCGTAATGTTGAGTCCCAGCGCGACGTAGGAAATATAAAGCGCTTTTTCATTGGACAGCACGTCGGGCAGTTTGTGCAGAGTGCTTGAGGGAAGATCCACGAAGTTTTGCAACAGTCCGTCTGCGGTCAGTCCCAATTCCTGCATTTGCTCGCATTGACGGAAATTTTTGTTACGGCATTCGTCGCACTTACCGCATGGAACAAACGGTTCTATAGCCACTCTGTCCATTTTTTTAAGCATAGAACGTTCTTTGTCCAGAACTTCGGACACCACGCCCACGGCGTTTTTGCCGGGAACGATAGGTTTGCCCGTACTGCTGCCGTGTATATAGGTATCGTAATCGGATGTGCTGAACAGTATCTGCTCTATTTTTACTTTGACGTTGTTTTGCTGTGTCAGTTGCGTCGGCTCATCGGTATGTAATTCAAGGGTGGCGGGCGCTTCCAGTCTCCAGTATTTCATTGTCGCTCCTTATCGCAAAAAACTGCGTTGACGCCGCTAAGCGGTGTATTGCTAAAATATACAGCAAATTGTGCGTTTTGTCAATAATATAGGGATTACGTATATTATACCACGATATACGGTTAAAATCTATACCTAAATTCAAATCTTTGCTGACTGTATTGACATATTTTGACGTCTCTTATATACTTATGTAAACGAGCGAACAGTTGCTACAAAGGAGCGTGTTAAAATGAAAATACAGTATCTCGGACATTCGTCATTCAGACTTATCAGTCAGATGGGAAACAGCGTCGTGACCGATCCGTACAGCGGCAAACTTACAGGATACGACATGCCGTTTGTAAATTGCGATATAGTGACGGTCAGCCATCATCACGACGACCACGACTATATTGAAGGGGTGGGCGGACAACCTGCCGTTTTGGACACCGAATGCGAAGGTACGGCAGACGACATTTGCATTAAATCCTATCCTACCTTTCACGACGACGTCAAGGGAGCCAAACGCGGCAAAAATCTGGTGTTTACATTTTTGATCGACGGAATAAAAATAGCGCATTTGGGCGACATCGGATTTTTCGACATCGGCATTGCGGAAAAAGTTCAAGGTTACGACGTGTTGCTGGTACCCGTAGGCGGCAATTACACAATAGATGCCGCGGGTGCAAAGAAATACGCCGACGCAACAAAGGCGAAACTTGTGATTCCCATGCATTACGCCGTGGAAAAAGGCACGATAGATATAGGCGGGGTAGACAAGTTTACATCGCTGTTTGACGCGGGACAGGTCTTTGTCCTTGATTCGGACACTGTCGAAACAGACAATGTTTTGTCGGAAGAAGGGCAAAAAGTGATTGTTTTGCAACAGTACGAAGATTGATTTCGACGCGGAACAAGTGCGGTTGGCGGCGGGAAATGCGGTACATTTTCTTTCAAAAATTACAGATTTTTTGTTGACAACCGCAAATATGTTTGCTATAATAATCAAGCTGTTGAATAAATGTTTCGGGTATATAAGACGTTTGTTTACGCAAATTTTTGAATATGGCGGCGTAGCTTAGTTGGTTATAGCGGCCGGTTCATACCCGGCAGGTCGTTGGTTCGAGTCCGACCGCCGCTACCACATACGGCTCCTTGGTCAAGCGGTCAAGACATCGCCCTTTCACGGCGGTAACACGGGTTCGATTCCCGTAGGAGTCACCAAGCGGGGAGTTAGCTCAGTTGGGAGAGCATCTGCCTTACAAGCAGGGGGTCACAGGTTCGAGCCCTGTACTCCCCACCAAATCAAGACAGTGGCATTTAGTGTCGCAACAGAAAAGAAAGCACGACAATGGTCGTGCGTTTTTTCTTTTCTATTGCTCCTTTTGAGCCACTGTCTTTTTTTTTCGTTATAGAGTACATGAAGTCGAAATGACGTGACGCTCAAGCAACAAGTTGCTTTCGCTATTCCGTCGCTACTGCTCCTTACGAGCCCTGTACTCCCCACCAATCAAAAACAGCGACGATTTGGTCGCAACGGTAAAGAACACGACGTTAGTTCGTGTTTTTTTTACCATTGCTCCTTTGATGTCGCTGTTTTTTGTTCTTTTAGGAGTGCAGGAAGTCGAAATGATGTGACGCTCAAGCAACAAGTTGCTTTCGCTATTCCGTCGCAACGAAGTTGCTCCTTACGAGCCCGGTACTTCCCACTAAGAAGACGGCTCGTTTAGTAGTAGCAACATTAAAGAGAGTGCTTAGAGGCACTCTCTTTTCTTTACTGTTGCTCCGTTTGCTTCGCCGTCTTATTTGTATCTCGTCAGTAATTGGAAATAACGTGACGCTCCTTGCGAGACCTGTACTCCCAAAATTACAGGTGGCAAGTCTGTAAAAACGGATTCGCCGTTTTTTTTGTACAATTTTTAGGGGAAACGCTTCGTTTCAAGTGCAAATTTTTTACACTTACCGCAATTCGGGGGGGCGTTTGTGAAAATAGAATCAGGTATACAACAGTTTTTGCCCCTGTTCGTATAAGTAACTATCGGTAAATTTTGTGTACGATTTACCAAGCACACCGCCGAGGGAGTGCCCCATATATACACGCACGACATCGGCAGGTATTCCGCACTGCTGACAGCGAGTGGCAAAAGTTGTCCGTGTGTCTTTTAGCGTGTGGTTGGGCAGTAGACGTTTTATGTGGGGGTACAAAATTTTGTAGGAACACGGCAACAGTTTATCACCCGTGATGTACGGGGCGAGCATCGGCGTGATTGGTATCTTCTTATAAGCAACGACGCCGTTTTTCTGCTTGCTGTTAAGTGCTATAATAAATTTACCGTCAAGTTTGGCGGTGGCGAGTTCGTTCGGACGTAGACCGGTGTACAGCAGAATGGCAAAAGATTGCCGTTTGTCCGCCCTGTCCGCGGATAACAACAACCGTTCTTCGTCCGCCGTCAACACCGTACCGTTTACACGTTGATGTTTAGGGGCAGAAACAATGGCAAGCGGTGACCTGTCTATTAGTCCGTGGGCAACTGCCGAACGGAAAATGATTGACATAATCGAATAAACTTCCTGTGCGGTTCTCCCGCGCCCGTCTGCTCGGAATTTGTCTACTAATACCTTGCACAATGCAGGCATTATTTTTTTTATCTTTATTTCCCCGAAATGCGGTTTAATGTGCAGATTGTACACCCTTTTAACGTTGGCGTAAGTGTTCGCCTTGACCTTTTCGGTGTAAAAGTTTGTAAAATAGTACTCCGCAAATGCGTTGAACGTATCGGGAACGGCGTTCAGTTGGTGAGGCTGTGCGCAGTTCAGTGACTGAATAAACCGCTCCTTTGCCGTTGTAAGGTTTGTGGACGATGCGCTGATGTTGTAGCCGTTTCGGCGGTAGCGTATTTCGTAGCAATAATTGTTTTTTCCGCTTTTCCGTTTTGTGATGTGGGCGGTGCAACCGTCCGCCCGAAATTCGTTTTTAAATGTTTTGGGCATTGCTTTTAACTCCTTATTTGTAAAAGTCAATGCCGTTACTTCCTTCCCCGATACTCCGCCTGTATCGGTGCAGTCTGTCAAAAAGTCTTTAATAAATTGCGTTTTTAAAGACAGTTCTTCAAGCGTTTTTTCCACGTTTTCCACGTATTCAGTTATCTGTTGCAAAAGTTTGTTTTTCATTGTTGAACCTCTCTTTTGTAAATTTCGGGTACAACAATTTTACAACCGCTTTATGTCACAATCAATACCGCTTTATATCAGCCGTTTTGTGTCAACGCCCGCACCTTCGAGTAAGCCGATGACGTATGCAAAAACGCGTGCTTTCAACTGTTCATTCGGTAACGCCCTGTAAAGGCGCACAAGGTCGTTTTCCTTTTCGGTGTATTGCGTGACGGCAGTCGGCGAAACAAAGCCGAGAGCGTTTTCAATGGCTTGCATTGTGTCAATGCGTGGACTACTTGTTCGATTACTCATAAAATTTTGTATGGTGTTTATCGGCACTCCCGACATCTTCGATAATTCGGCATAAGTGATTTTTCTTTTTTTCAATATTTCTTTTAATTCTTGGGTTGTCATATTCCGCTCCTTTTTTTTCATTATACAAATAAAAATACAAAAAAGCAACGGCGAATTGACATAAACAAACTAATGCGTTGCGTGACGCAATAACGTTTGTTAATTTTATTGTAAATAAAACTTTACCGTGATAATCGGCGTCGTAAATGTTTGTGCCGAGTGTGCAAGTCGGGTATTGACAAAACATCGTGGTGTATGTTATTATGATTAAAACAAAACAGGAGGTAATCAATGAGCATAATTTCTTGCAGATAATTTAATAACGTTCTGCCATCAAGCAGCGGTAAATTTTGCAGGAAAACCCTTATTATGCTCTTTTATAAATATAGTACTTTTACGGTGCTGATTTTGTCGTGCTGTCACAAGGTTGTTCTTGTGGCATTTTCTGTTGTTTGGGGCAATTAACAGGAGGACAATATGGCTATTATAAAAGTAGACAATCTTACATTTCATTACCCCTACATCTACGACAACATTTTCGAAAAAACGTCGTTTGTGCTGGACACTGACTGGAAGTTGGGATTTATCGGAAGAAACGGCAAGGGCAAAACCACTTTTTTAAAACTTCTGCAGGGCGAGTACGCTTATGACGGACAAATCATATCGTCGGTAAAGTTCGATTACTTTCCCTATGACGTCGGAGACAAGCAGGTCGGCACGGCAGAAATTCTAAGAAAAATAGCGGTCAATGCCGAAAACTGGCAATTTGAAAAGGAATTGTCGCTGTTAAATGTCGACAGAGACGTTTTGACGCGTCCTTTTTGTTGTTTGTCGGAAGGAGAACAAACAAAGGTTTTGCTTGTTGGCTTTTTCCTGAAAGAGGGCTATTTTCATCTCATCGACGAACCGACAAATCATCTCGACCGTGCCTCGAGAGAAACGGTGGCAAGGTATTTAAAGGGCAAAAAAGGATTCATTGTAGTGTCGCATGACAGAAATTTTTTGGACAGTTGCGTCGATCATATACTGTCGCTCAACAGACACACAATCGAGGTGCAAAAGGGTAATTACACGTCGTGGAAGCGCAATTTCGATTACAGACAGTCCAACGAGCGGACGATGAATGAGAAGTTGGGAAAAGAAATTGACAAAATGAAACAAGATTTTTTGCGCAAACAGCAATGGGCAGACAAAATCGAGGCGTCAAAAATAGGAAACGGCGCGTGCGACAGAGGTTACGTCGGACACATGGCGGCGCGAATGGCGAAAAGAGCCAAGGCGGCCGAAAGCCGAAGACAGCGTGCGATAGAGGAAAAAACAGCATTGCTGAAAGATGTCGAAGAAACGGAACAACTGAAAATCAGCGGATTGCGGTACCGTAACAACAGACTGGCGGAATTTAAGGACGTTGCTCTTTTTTACGGAACAAGGCGAGTGTGCTCGGGCGTTTCCTTTGAGGTAAACAACGGCGACCGTATTGCGTTACAGGGCAGAAACGGAAGCGGTAAGAGCACATTGCTTAAACTTATTGCGGGTAAAGACATTTCATATACGGGCAAGGTGCATATTGCATCCGACCTGACGGTATCTTACGTACCTCAAGACACATCTTTTTTAAAAGGCAGTCTGGACGAGTTTATTTCCGACAACGGGGTGGACAAAACATTGTTTCTTACCGTTCTGCGCAAATTGGATTTTGACAGAGGGCAGTTTGACAAAAAAATGCAGGACTACTCGCTCGGTCAAAAGAAGAAGGTGATGCTGGCAAGAAGCCTGTGCCAGAAAGCCAATCTGTACTTGTGGGACGAACCGCTTAATTACATCGACCTGTATTCGAGGTTACAGATAGAACAGTTACTTGTACAAAGCGACATTACCATTATTTTCGTAGAACATGACAGTGCTTTCAGCAGTGCCGTCGCAAACAAATGCGTAAATCTGACTTAGTCGCGTTTGTGTAGGTTAATTTAACACGCAAGGTAAACACCCCATTGTTTTCCCGAAAAATTTAATACAAAGTCGCAGTCGGGCGATAAAAAACAAGGGTATTTACGCGTTTTTGACAAAAAGCAACCGGCGGTTGACAAATTGTACGGCGGCGGTTGGTGGCGTGCAACCGCAAATTGTGGTATACTTGTTCCGTCAAGTTAAGGAGGTGCCCGATGATTTTTGCGGACAAACTGATTATTTTAAGAAAAAGACACAATATGTCGCAGGAAGAACTTGCGGACAAACTCAATGTCACCCGTCAATCTATATCCAAGTGGGAAGGAGCACAAAGCGTACCCGATTTGCAGAAAGTATTGCAACTGAGTGAACTTTTCGGCGTTTCGACCGACGTTTTACTTAAAGACGAACTGCAACTCGACGAGGAAAATCCTCAGTCTGCCGAACCGAAATCCTATTGCAGGAAAGTCAGCATCGAAGAAACAAACGGTTATCTTGCACATGCCGCGGCTACGGCAAAGAGGTACGGTATTGCAACCGGTTTGTGTATATTTTCGGTAGTGCCGTTGCTGGCGTGTTTAAGCAAACAGGTAATGGAAGTTATAGGACAGGGAATCGCGCTTCTTGCAGGCATCATACTGATGTTTACGGTTATATCGCTCGGAGTGGGCACATTTATATACAGCAGTTTTAAAAACGAGAACTACAAGTTTCTGGATAATACCGTTTTCGAACTGCAATACGGAGTTAAAGGAATATTGGAAGAACGCAAAAAAAGTTACTTGCCGATATTTGCCCGTAATGTAATTATAAGTGTGGTACTGTTTATTTTGTCCGTCATTCCGGTGATTGTGGTGTCTGTGGCGTTCGAAGAATACGTAATGTGGGGAATCGTGGCCACTGTAATAATTATTTGCGTGGCGTCGTCGCTGTCTGTTTACAGCGGAACACGTTGGAATTCATTGCAAAAACTGCTCAGCGAAGGAGAATATACTTTCGAAGGGAAAAAAGCCAACCGTCTTGCGGAAAAAATTTCAGGCATATATTGGCCGTTGATATTGACAATTTATCTGGGTTACAGTTTTATTTCCGGCAATTGGGGTAAAAGTTGGATTGTGTGGCCTGTCGCGGCTGTATTTTATGCAGTCGTTGCCGGTATAGTCGAACTGGCAGGCGGATATAAATCTTCGAAGGAAGAAAATGACGATCACGACTGAAAGGCAATGAACCGACGCAAATAATGCTTGCATCAGTAATTGTCGTCGTACAGCGTAAATACAATAAAACGCCCGCAAAATTGCGGGCGTTTTGCTTTTTAATTCGGCAAAAGAAAACCATTAAATTTCGGGTGCATACGTGCCTGAAAACGGTTGTGACGTTTGTTGCTTGTTTTCGTGACAGGTGCCTGTTTACAACAGTTTAACCTACAGTGCCCTCTTCCTGTCTTCGGCGCATCCTCAGCCAGTTGAAAAACGCGTAAATATCGTTTGCCAGAAATACGGCAAAGCAACAAAGTACTGACAGATAGGAAATATTTTCCGCCGTTGCCATACTCCACAAAACTATAAGTACGATGTCGTTCAGAGCGTAGGCGGCGGCAAAGTACGGGCTGCGCTTGTATGTGAGGTAGGCAGCGGCAAAACTTGTTGCCACGGAAAGCGTACTGAAAAACAAGTTGGCGGTGTTGAACGCGGAAAGTATAAAGTAAAACGCTACGGTCACCGCTACGGTGAGCACGGACATCAGCCACAGATCTTTTGAAGTTATTTTTGCTACGGCAACTTCTCGTTTGTTGTCTTTGTAAGGGTGTTTAAGCCATGCAATCAGCGCGACCGCCGCCATCGGTGCAGTCATTCCGAGATAGGTGATCATTTCGCCGTAGTAGGCGTAGCCGAAGGAAATAATTCCGTAAATGATACTGAAAATTATCATCAGTACCTGTCCGAGCGGGTTTCCTTTTGCGTTTAATATCAATGAGGAAACTCCTATCAGAGACGCCGTAAGCGCAAGATAATTGTTGCGGTCAAATATGACAAACACGGCGATTATTATTACTGTGGACAGTGCAAACAGCAGTTTTTCGAACAGCGAAAAGGTCTTGAACATTTTTAATTTCCGACTCCGTTTAACTTTAAAAGACATCCCTGCATGCATTGGCAAATAGTTTTTGCACTTATAAATGCCTATTGACATTGTTCCCGTAGCAGGGTTATTTGCCGTAATATTATATCAGTGAGTGTCGTTTGTTGTCAACCGCAGTTTGACGTAATGTTTCTTATTTGCCGAATAAGTAAAGGTATGTTGCAGATACTAACTTTAAATCACTTAAAGAAAAAGGCGGTGTTATGAAAAATTTCAAGCGCAACAGACTTTCGGTAATATTTACGGCAGTACTGCTTGTGACGGTCGCCGTTCTTCTGTCTTGCTGTAACGACACGGCGGACGTGCGTAAGCAAGCGTATTCGGGCGACATTTATATCGACAGCGACAACTTTCCCGACATCGTTTTCAGAAATTGGTTGCTGTCTCCGCAAAACCTCAACGGTGCAGGTGCCGACGGAATACTTACGCCTGACGAAATACAGGGCGTCACTCAAATATACATCGACCGCAACAACGGAGATGCGATTACGGATCTCGGCGGAATAGAATATTTCGTCAACCTCGAAAAACTTGCGGTCAAAGACAACGGACTTGTAAGCCTTGACTTGAGGCAAAACACAAAGTTGCAGTATGTAAATTGCATGTACAACAGGTTGCAGAATCTGTACGTCAGCGGACTTGTCCACCTTGAAACGTTGTTCTGTGAATACAACTATTTGAAGGAATTGGATCTGTCGGGGGATTCGGCTTTAAAAACGCTGTATTGCAGACACAATCTTTTGAGCAATCTGGATCTAAGCGACAACACGGAATTGGTTTTTATAGAAACTTTTGACAATTTGCTGGAAACAATAGACGTTTCGATGCTTTCCAAACTGGAATTTCTGCACATCGATCACAACAAACTGACAGCGTTGGATATGTCCCGCAACACGGCGTTGAAGGGGGGCGGTTTTGTAGTGCGAAACAATGACATCCGAGAACTCAGACTTCCCGTTATCGAAGACTTTACCGTTTATTACGACGATTTCGCCGAGCAAAACCCCATCGACGGTTACGAGCAGTTAAAGTGGTATGCGGACGCCGATTTTAACGTCGAAATAACGTCCGACGTACTTGCCGAGGGGCAGACCTTGTACGGCAAGCGTATCCCCAATGCGTATACAGTAAGATTCGACGGCAACGGAGCGTTGGGCGTACCCTCTTCGGTAAGCGCGGTGTATAACGAAAACTTTTCCTTACCGCAGGACGAACCGGTGCGAAGAGGCTATATTTTCAAAGGTTGGGCGAAAGAGAAGACAGGCGCCTCGTTACTGTATCAGCCGTCCGAAAGCGTATCTAATCTCGGCGGGAAAAAATATAACGGCGAAAAAGTTACGCTTTACGCACAGTGGTCACCCGTTACCTACAAAATAATTTTCGACGGAGCAGGGGGCAACGGCGAAATGCCCGAAATGACGGTTAAATACGGTCAGACAATCGCGCTTGAAGGCAATAAGTTTGTAAAAAGCGGATACGATTTTGCGGGTTGGGCGACAGTTGCGGACGGATATGCGGTGTATGGCGACGGACAGACCGTGTCGGATTTAAGTTACAACGACGGGGATGTCGTTACCTTGTACGCAGTGTGGGAACGCGACGCGCAGTCGGTGCGTCAGCCGTACGAACAGCAATTACGGCAGACGTACGACAGAATAGACAAAGGCAATTATTTTGCCGAAGACGCAGAGTCGATAGATTCCCGTTTCGGTTACTGGTCGCAGAAACTTGTTGACGCTGGCAAATCGGAGACGCTTATGAAACAGGCTGTCTCCAACGCCGAAACGGACTTTTCGCAAGTACCTACCCGCCGGATGCGAGTAGACGAGGCGGTAACGTCGTGGGAAAATAAACACGCAACCGCCCTCGAAAAGCTGAACTACAAGCCCATTGACGCAGTAGATGCGGTAAACGTCGTTTCTTTGTTGAATCGGGCTTCGGAAGAATTGAATACCGACAAACTGAAAGATTATTCCTCCCTTACCGATGAGGCAAGTCTTTCCGAGGTGGCACGACTTGCAAAAGAACGGCTGCAACATACCGAGACGCTTTTGAATGAGGTCATTCCCGTTGCGATCTGGACTGCGGACGCCTATCCTTTTTCAAAAACGCCTTTAAGTCAGGTAACGTCCGACAAACAGTCTCAGTATGTATCGCTGACAGATCGTTTTGACGGGTTTACCAATTTGCAGAAGCAATACGCGGAAGGTCGCTTTCTCGAATTGCTTACGGAAAGGCTGGAACTTTCAAACATCAAGAAAGAGTCCGTCGAGCAACTGGAAAATCTTTTTAAAAATTACGACAGCAGTCAGTACCACCCCGATCAATGGGAAAAACTGACGGGAATATTCAGCGCAGGAGTGTCTGCGGTGGAGGGGGCTTCCGATACCGACGCCGTCAGACTGATTGTCGAACGGAGTACCGACGAAATGAACGGCGTGTCCGTACAACCGCCCCTCGATCCGGAGCCTCAGCCGCCAAGCGAAGAAGAAACGGATCTTATCAAAGAAAGGGCGGTTGCGTGGCTGGTTACTCTTGGCGTATTAACTGCGGTCGCCGTGTTGTATGTAGTATTTAAGAACAGAAAAAAGTAGTACGTGATGTGTTTTTTTAACACTGTTGTGAAAATCAATTTTATTTCCTTGTCGGACGGCAGTTTTACGAAGTGCCGTCCGATTGACGTATATTTTTGTGTTCCATTTGTCTGTTTCCGCTTTAAAACGGTAGTTGACAGTTACCGCAACGTTGTGGTAGGCTTTTGACAGTACAAACATTAAACTGCAACGGAAAATTATATTAAGTGATCTACACGGTAGAATGGTGTGAAATGGAACGGGAACAAAGAAAACTTACCGCCTCTGAACAAAAGCGCAAATTGCAATTTGACAAACTGTCCGCCCAACTTGTTGCCGACGGCTATAAACGTTATGACCTGACGGTTGATATAGTAAAGGTCAGTTTTATAGCATTGGCGGTTATGCTGCCTTTTGTCGGTATTGCGGTTGCGTTATATTTTGCGGTTAACGGAGCGCAAGGGTTAAACGGGTCGTTTAAAGAATTGCTGTTGTTTGTTGCCGTAACCGTAGCGTGTGTATTTGTGCACGAGGGAATACACGGGTTGGTGTGGGCAATTTGTTGCAGATCCTTTAAAGCAATTTCCTTCGGCATTATCGTTCGGACGCTGACTCCCACTGCACCTGCGCCCGACCTTTAAAAAAGTGGCAATACATTGCGGGTGCGGCAATGCCTACATTGGTGCTGGGCGTAGGCCTTACCGCGCTTGCCGTCATCACCTCACGACTGTGGCTGCTGATTACGGCTGTGACGTTGATATTCGGCGGCGGAGGCGACTTTTACGTTGTTTTCAGGCTGTTTGCGTTTAAAAGCAAGAAAAAGACGCTGTATTGCGATCACCCTTATGAGTGCGGAACGGTGGTTTTCGAAGAAATCGGCAAGTAGCAAAAGCCGATTTTGTGACGCAGTAACAATAGACCTGTTTAAAGGTTGACGTATTTTTTGCAATGGTGTTAAATTATTTCATCGGTAATAACGGACGTTCCGTTAAATTTAAAATGTCAGCAATGCTGTATTATAAAGGAGGTTAATTTTATGCTTCAACCGGGACAAAAAGCACCTTTGTTCACATTGCCCGACCAGGACGGCAAAGAGTTTTCGTTGGCAAGCCAGGCGGGCAAAAAGGTAGTCCTTTATTTCTATCCCAAGGACAACACTTCGGGATGTACCAAAGAAGCGCAACAATTTCAGCAATTGTCGCAACAGTTCAATGATAAAAACGCTGTGATAGTGGGCATAAGTAAAGACAGCATACAGTCTCACCGCAATTTTGCGGATAAATATCGGTTGCAGTTTACTTTACTTGCCGACACGGACAAAACCGTCATCGAAATGTACGGAGTTTGGCAGGAAAAGAAACTTTACGGCAAGCCTTTTATGGGAGTGGTGCGCACTACTTATGTAATAGACGAAAACGGATATATTACAAACGTCTACGAAAAAGTCAAGGCAGACGGCCACGCAGAGCAGGTTTTGTGTCAATTGTGACGTTCAGGCACGGTATCAACAGACGCCGTGCCTTTTTTTTGTGATATTTACTCGTTTGTGACGTTTCAGGCGTTACCAGTTTATTTGCGTAAAACAGTAAATTTCCTCCGACATGTGGCGATGCGTGTTTTAAACTTGCTTTCTACGGTTGGACTGTCTCAATACTTTGCATGCACCGAATAAAAAATTTTCAGATTACTTATGAAGGTATAACAAAATCTTTTTTTGCTTGCAGTCGTACGAAAATATTCCTGACATTCTTTGTACGGATCGGTACCGTCGGTTTATAGTAAAAACAGTTGTTTTTATCAATTTAATGCCTTACTTCGGGATGTACCAAAGAAGCGCAACAATTTCAGCAATTGTCGCAACAGTTCAATTGATGAACAGGGCATTCCCACAACGGTTTATTCGACATTGCCTGCAGGCATGGAAACAACCGTGAAACTGCGTCTTAACGATGACGTAATTACCGGTGTTGTATTCGGAAGCGTCGACTATGCGGTAAACACTCCGTTGAATATAAATTTCAACGGCAACAAAATCATTTTGTTTGACAAGAACACCACAAACCGTATTGCTTTCGGCAGTTTAAAAATTAAATAATAATATTTAAAAGTACGGGAGACTGAATGTTCAGCCTCCCGTCTTTTTTTTATGACAAATATGCTATGTCTCCTCCGCAATCGCAGACGTAGCCTTGTTTTTCCGCACATCTGGGACACATTTTAGTACGGCATTTAGTACATATACAATAATTATCCTGCTGTATGGGATTGTGACAGGTGGGACAGTTCATTGTGCTTTCCTCCTTTTATTACTTTTTATTATGCTCAGTTGACAAAAGTTTAAAACGGCACAGTTGTTTTGCGGAGTAACTTTGCAGGTGTATAATTATTGCGGAGGTGCGTTATGACTGTTTTGAATGCTGTGTTACAATCGGACAAACAATTGTCGTTTGAAGCCTCGGACGTCGCGGTAAATCAAGGTGAGGCGTTCAGTTCGCTTGTGCGACTGAAATTGCCGGTGTCCTTTGCAGATGACAAAGTAAGATTGCTTTTTCGCCGTTCCGACGGCAAAGTGTTTGCGTCACGATGGTTAAAACCTTACAAAAAAGGCAACGTGTTGCAGACCGTATTTGTCTTGGACAACCGTATGACTGAGTGCAGCGGCCCGCTGATGATACAGGCCGTGTTGCGCAACGGAAATAAAATAGTAAAAAGCGTGTACGGTTACAGGGCGTCCGTCTACATCAATCCGTCAATTTGCGTAAATGCAGGCTGAAATACGTTTTTTCCCCGTAAAGCCTTGATTTTTTTCGCCGATGTTGGTAACATTGTTTATATGATTTGTGTCGAGGATGAATTTATGCAAAAGGCCAAGTTTTTGAAAGTTTCTCAACAACAGTACGAAAATGCCCGTAACACTAACAATTGTATAGACGAATACAATCAAATAACTCTTCCCGTTCGCGCAACCGTATGTTCGGCAGGCTACGACTTCTTTGCACCCTTTGACATTGTTCTTGAATCGGGGCAAACGCTTACGGTCCCCACAGGTATAAGATGTCTGATGCCCGACAGTTGGGTTTTGCTTATTTTTCCGCGCAGCGGATTGGGATTTAAGTACAGGTTGCGCCTTGACAACACCGTAGGAGTAATTGACGCCGATTACAGTAACAGCGACAACGAAGGGCACATTTTCATACGCATTACCAACGAAGGGAAAAAGAGTATGTGCGTGGAAAAGGGCAAGGCGTTTGCACAGGGAGTGTTTGTTACTTACGGAACAACCGAGGACGACAACGTCACTCAGACAAGACAGGGCGGATTGGGCAGTACAGACAAGAAGTAAAGAATTGACCGAACGTCCGTAAAACAAGTAAATTTTATTTACACTCACTTGATTTAACCGAACAAAAGTGCCCATTGTTTCGCGGTGCACGCTGCAAAAAACAAATTGTATTAAAATAAAGAAAACAATTGACTATTTTGTGTAATTTTGGTATTATATTTGGGCAGCAAATCTATGGAGAGATGGTCGAGCGGTTTAAGGCACACGCTTGGAAAGCGTGCGAGGTTAACAGCCTCCGCAGGTTCAAATCCTGTTCTCTCCGCCAAGTGGTACCCAACTGAACCCGTAAAAAGGTTTAGTTGGGTGCTTTTTTATACTTTTAACTTGATTTTGACGCGATATTCTTTCGGTTTCGATTTGAAAACGTGAGTATCAACGATATAACTCTTTTCACACTGATAAAAGCAAAAGTCCCAATGATTTTCATCATCGGGACTTTTCTTGTCTGTGAAATGTAAGTCAATTTCTATTTTATCGTTGTACAGTCGGATTTCTTTGACCAATAGATCAATGAGCTGTTTGGGATTTTTTCGTAAGGCAGTACTGATATGTTTGACGATTTCGTCTTTTGTCAGAAGTTGACGTTCCCTGTATTGTTCCATCAGAATTTTCTCGGTCAATAGGGAACGCTTTTCTTCTAACTCTTCTAACCGGTTTTTTGTAGAAGCAGTGGAAATGCCTTGTTCCATACAATCAAGCAGGTTTGAAATAGATTTTTCAACTTTTGCCAGATCGTTCCGCAACAAGTTCAAAACAGAGTGGTCGTGGTATTGCTTTTTCAAAAGTAGCATAACATCGTCTGCAAATTTTAATAGGTTTTGAGGAGTCTCAAAAGCTTCCAACACTGATTCGAGAATTAATGTTTCAAGTGTTTCTTTTCGTATAGGTCTTAATTGACACTGTTTACTGACTCTTTTGCCGGAACATTTGTAGTATCGCATTATACTTCCGTTTTTAGAAGTGCCTGCGTCGGAATTAACGGGTTTACCGCAATAACCGCACTTCACTTTACTTGCTTACGCAAATGGACAATAGGTTTGTTTGCGTCAAGCTTGATTTCCTAACAGTTTGTAGTAGATGTGGATTTCTCTCGTACACGTCTTATCGCCGGGCTTTGCACCTATGGTGATATATTCTATCAGTTCCATGCACAATTCCCTCGTAAGTTCAGGCACATTCGTGTAGTGTTTCAACCT
>CALVWF010000005.1 GCA_944364615.1 uncultured Clostridia bacterium | reverse complement strand
CGTCCTATGCTCCTTCGCCCGTTGCCCGAAAAAGGCAATAAACGTTCGGAGGAATAGAAAATGGAAATGTTGGTAACTAAGTTCTCAAAAGGTAAGTATCGTAATGAAGGAGCGTTGTTTGCAGAACCTATCTCTGCCGACAACGTAAAACTCATGGGTGAGATGATTGCATTGCAAGCACTTCGTACCGTCAAAAAGTTCGATATGAAAGTGGCAGACAGACTGTATATCGGTCTCATTAAAGATTTACACCACATGGGTGAAATAGACTATACAGTATCTGACGGATACGACGTTGCTCAAACGGCAAGTTGTTTTCTTTGGCAATTTGCAGGGAGAAAAGTATCCGAAATTTACGGCAAAGACAGGCGTGGCAAAGAGATTACAATAAAACATGCCTGCTACAGAGAAGTAGACAGATTTATTGACGGCTTGCGTAACAGAGCTGACAGACACGGAGTAATAGAATACATAGACTTTGACGACTACAAGGCATTGCCTATGGATCCGGTAAACTGTTTTGAACAGGAACAGACAGATTACACCAAGTATGACGCTCTTGTAGAAGCATTGCAATTAACGGCATTGGAACTTGCTATCCTCAACTGCTATATGAACGGGATGCAACAATCCGCAGTATGTTCTGAGCTCGGTATTGGAAGAGGAACTATCCATCATAGAAAAGCAAGCATCCGCAAAAGATATTATTCTCTCTACGGTCAATATTGAAATGTCGTTTAACTACATAAAACCTTAAAGGCAGTTGCTTGATTACGACTGCCTTATTTTTTTGTTGTCTTACAAGGAATTTTAATTTTAGGGGTTGATTTTTGTCTTTGTCGTGGCTTCTAAATGTAGGACTAAAATTTTTTGCAGGAATGCCCCCATTTTTGCTGCTTTCCTTCCCTTATAAGTAGGCAACTCCATTCAATGGGGGTCCATTTCCAACATTTTCGTGGCTATTAAATAGAAATCATTTTTTTCAAAGTGGCAAAAAACTTGCCTGTTTGACCTTTATGCTATGGCTGAAAAAGTTGAAAGAACTTTTACAAATAGGAAAGAAACCTTCCTATTTAATGAATATTATGTTAGAAACTTTTGCAAAGTCGCAAAGACCTTGCGAGTTTGCGGGATATAAAAGAAAAAACAAACAAGGAGGAGAAAAACAATGGGATTCAGAGCAGCAAAGATTTCCTTTGACGGAAGTCATTACATCGCAACACCGAAAGAGAACTTTCCGCAAGGGAAAAAGCGACGACGATCTTCTCACCAAACATCCGAACAAGAGACAGAACGAAAGGAACAATTTGAAACGGCTTACAGGGAAAGTCAACAGTTGCCCCGCAAAGACCGGAAAGAGTACGTAAAGAAAGCACTGAAAGAAACGATACCCGATGAGGAACAACGGCAAGAGTTTGTAGAACGCAACAGCGAACGGAAGAAGATAAACGCCATTCGAAGAAAAGTACGCTTATCTAAAAAGGCAAACTTACAGACTTGGAATTTCTTTTGCACTTTTACTTATGACAGTGAGAAACATACGGAAGAATCTTTCCGCAAGTCGCTCAGGAACACACTCAAACATCTTGTCAACCGTAAAGGCTGGAAGCATATCGGCGTATGGGAACGAGGTGGAGAAACGAACAGACTGCATTTTCACGGTATCTTCTATATTCCATCCGACGGCATGGTCGGAGAGATCATCGAAACAAAGGATTACAGCACAAAAGACAACCGAAGGCAGACGGCAAGCCAAAACACCTACTTTCTCGAACGGTACGGCAGAAACGACTTTCAGAAGTTAATCTTACCGCACGAAGTCGGAGAATCTCTAAAGTATCTTATGAAGTACATAGAGAAAACCGGTGAAAGACTTGTCTATGGCGGAAAGCTGCCTACTTATTTTGAATCGGACGTTTTAGACGAGGACATTATTGTCCCATACGGGATAGACGATAGAAAAGCAGTATTAGCGGACGATTTTCTCTGTATGGTGGAGGGCGAGATTATGGGCAGAGTAAGTCCGGAAGTAATCGAGAAAATGCCGAAAGTAAATTAAACTTACCTTTCGCCATTGGAGCGTAAACGGTTGGTCACCTTTTTACAAGGGTAAAGTGTATTGGTTTCACCAACCCTTGCAAAAACGAACGAAAAGACTTGAAAAAGAAAGACGTTTGCCCAACCGTTTATTTTCGCTCCGCCGAAAGGTAAAGAAACACAAAAAAATCTAAAAAGGAGAATTGAAGTTATGAAAACAAACTCAGCAAATAAGCAAACTTACACAAGCGTTGAGGATTACGAGGCAAATTGCTATCAGCTTTTTCCTTCGATCAGCAAGCGTAAAAACATCGGCGGAAAGACGTATTTCGTCCGCAGGTATTTCAACGGCGATAAAGACTTTGAAAAGACCATGAAGAGTCTTGCATCGCAACAGACTTTTGAAAATAAGAGGTGACGTTATGAAACAGAAAAACTATATCGCAGGATTGTATTTCAGACTTTCCCAAGAGGATGAAAGACAAGGCGAATCGGTATCCATCGAAAACCAAAGAACCATGCTTCGCAAATATGCCGAAGAACACGGCTTTGAAATTCACGGCGAATACATAGACGACGGCATATCCGGTACTACTTTTGATCGTCCGGAAGTACAAAGACTTTTAGACGACGCTAAAACGGGAGTTATAAACACGATAATCGTAAAAGACTTATCCCGCTTCGGCAGAAATTACATCGAGGTCGGACAATACGTCGATTATGTGTTTCCTGCATTCGGAATTAGGTTTATAGCCATACAAGACAACGTAGATACGGCAAACCGTGACAGCGGTGCAATGGAAATGATGCCTATCATGAACGTGTTCAACGAATGGCACGCCGCAAATACAAGCAAGAAGATAAGGGCTGTTAAAAGGTCTAATGCAAGGGAAGGAATTTATACCGCCAAAAAAGCCTCTTACGGATACAAAATGGGTACGGATAAAAAACGAGCTCCCGTCATCGATGAAGAAACCGCGCCTGTCGTAAAACGAATATTTGAAATGTATGCTTCCGGAATAAGTCCGAGAAAGATTGCCGAAACTTTGAATTTAGAAGGAGTGCCGTCTCCCGCTACTTATGCTTATGAGAAATTCGGACAAAAGGCAAAGCCGAATGCGGTCGGCTTATGGTCTGCCATTACGATAAGAGAAATGCTGGACAAAATCATATACATCGGACATATGCCGCAACTGCGTTGGACTTCACTGTCTTACAAGAATCACAAGCGATTCAGAAAAAGTGAAGAAGAGTGGTCCGTCGTTTACAATACACATGAGCCCATCATTTCACAAGAGCTTTGGGATAAAGTTCATCAAAGACGAAAGTCTGTCGCTCAGGGCAGGAAAACGAAAGTAGGATACACGCATCCGTTATCAGGATTTCTGTTTTGCGCCGATTGTGGCAATAAAATGAAGCTGTGTACGTCATGTAATCGTAACGGAAAGCGATTCTTGCATTTTGATTGCGGTTATCATGTGCGATATGGTAAGGCATATTGCTTTTCACATTATATTGCGGCAAGTATCTTGGATGAAATCGTACTTGAAGATATACGGGAAATGGCAAGGAGAGTAACGCTCGATGAGAAAGCTATCCGTGAGGAATTTATCCGTCATAATAGTGAACTTGCGGACAACGCTGTCAAGTCCGTCAAAAAGGAATTACAGGCAAAGCGAAAGCGCACGGAAGAAATATCCCGCCTTATACAGGTTGCCTACGAGGACAGAGTGAAAGGGAAAATGCCCGAAGACATTTGTATATCCTTCATACAAAAATACTCGGAAGAACAGAAGAAACTTGAAACGGAAATAGCCGAGCTGGAAGCAAAGCTGACCGAAACGTCAAATATGATGCAGAGTGCCGACGATTTTATACGAAGCATCAAGAAATACTTTGACGCGCCGGAACTTACTCGAGAAATGTGCTACGAACTGATTGACCGAATCGTCGTGGGCAGTGCGCCTAAAACCGAAGGCGAAGACAGAGTGATCGATATTATCTACAAAGTAGATATTGCCTCCGTCCTGCGTTATAAGCTCAAAAAATAACAAAAAAGGTGTATGGAAAACAACTCCATGCACCTTTTTTAATGCCCCGATCTTTCCCTCTAAATGTATCCATAAAAATGTGTAAAAACAAGCACACGCAAATATCCCACTACCGTATTCGAAGGGTATGTTATGGTTCACTGAATAGGTTTATAATTGTCTTTTTCTTTTGCACGGCATAATCGTATGCGATTTTGGTTCCGCTTTTCGGTTGAAAAGAGAAGATACGTTTTCTGGTTGCCGGTTTAAGTGGAAGTTGATAGTTTTCGTTATAATAAAAAATACAGAAGTCCGCCTTGTCAATCATATATTCGTTGCGTTCTACATAAGAGGCTTTTCCTGCTTTCTCGATTTTGTCTGGGAAATAGGTAGCATCATAGAATTTGAGCAGGTATGTTTCATAGTTGCTGTTGATATATGGATAAGAGGCTCTGATGTATATTCGTTTTATGTGTGGACGGATCTGTTGTATTTCAGTGATTGTTTCAAGGCATAAATCATCGAAAGCACTTCGGCTGCCGAACAAAAAAGTATCAACCTGTTTATCGTCAATTAGACGGATGATAGTTTCTTTTAGCCTTGTAGTTAATATTTCACAGTTTTGAATTTTGCGATGACCTATAAAAGTTGCAATCAAAGGGGACTCCTTGAAAATATGAAGTTATAACTTCCTATATTATACGCTTTTCAAGTTTGCAACGCAATCAATACGGCGTTCTAACTCCGTATTTTTAACGCCTTATATTGATAAACTATTTATAAAGAGTTTGAGGTGTATTATTTTGACTATTTGCCAAGCAGTTGCGAAACGCATAAATCAATTATTAATAGAAAGGAAGATGACGCAGTATCGGTTAGAACAAGATTCTGGAATTCAACACGGCACGATGAACGGCATAATGAGCGCAAGGAATAAGGGTATAGAGTTAAATACCGTTATGATGATAGCTCGTGGGTTCAAAATGACAGTGATTGAATTTTTGGACGATTCGATATTTATGTCAGAAGATTTGGAAATAGAATAAAGCATAAAAAAAGCCGCAATGAAGCGGCTTTTTCGTTTCATATAGTTGTGTAGGATTTTCCTTCTACTGTAATGCGGTTGCCAGTAATTTCCGGTTCACCGCTTTTACAAGCACGCAGGATAACGTGAACGGTATCTTGTTCGGCTTTTGGCATATCGCCTTCGTTGAATTTGTCTTCACCTCCGACTTCGATGATTTTGAAGCCTTTGGAGACCATAAAGGATGAGAATTGCCAGAGCTTTTCAAACAGTCCGTTTGAGTCCATAATGACCGAGAGATTTTCGGTCGGGTGATAAGCTGTAATTCTGAAATAGTTTGCCATTGTTTAATTCCTCCTATGCTGCAATTTGTTTAAGTGTTCTGTTAGCGTAAGGGAGCCATACTTTGTTGACATAATGCAGTACGTCTTCGTTCGGTTTGTGATCGTGTTCTCCGTAACATTGCAGGACTTTCTTTTGCGATATTGAGTATTCGACTGTAACGAACGGAGTGTTGGGTTCCTGTTTGTTTCGGATAAAGAAGATGAGCGATTCTTCCCGTACCATACGTTGCTCATAATTCATTCTGCCTACGCAGTGATGCAAGGCTTCGCCTTCTCGAATTAGATCTGCCGGGCTTTTTGCGATAATGCATACAAACGCGCTTCGTTTTGCGTGTTGCAAGGATAGATATTTTTCCGCAACGGCGGCAAATTGAATATACAGTTCCTTGTGTTTTTCTTCATCTTCGATTGCTTTTTTTGTGGCGTACTGGTCGATGCGGATATCGTGCCAGCGTTTGAAATCGTGGGGGAAACGGTTCTTGTCTTCTGTCATATCGAGTCCGAGATTTTGGCAGGCTTTCAGATAGTCAAGATAAGTGTTCTGGTTGGTCTGTTGTTTTAACATATAGTCAAAGAACCGTTCAAGGTCTTTTCCTTTGAACAGTTCTTTGATTGGAGCAAGACTGCTGTCGTGGATTAGTCGGAGCTTTGCTTCCTTATATGACTGCAACTGTTCAAGCGATTTTTTCGTCTTATATGCTCGCACAATGACGTCGATATAGTAGTGTCTGCTTTGAAGCAATGCTTTGTTGGAAATGAGCCATTTGCAGAAAGCTTTGTCCGTTCCGCAACGCTTTAATATGGTTGCGCTCATGGCAATGCTTGTAAAGCCGAGTTTCATCAGCATTTCAATCTGGGGATACTGTCTGTAAAGCCGTAAATATTTGAAAATATCGCAACCCTGAAACAGTTTATATGCGCTGTATTTGAACTCCGGTAAGCGGTCTATAAAGTTTGGGTTGATGAGTTCGGCATACGGATCGTAATATTTATCGTCAGCCCAGCACCAACCGCGTTCGTACCAGTTTTCGCATTTTTGCAAGCCTTCTTCGTACCAGCCGAAACGAAAACCCATACTTGCGCAATAGCAGTATTCCATATCTTTCACAAAGCATTTTTTCGAGTTCAGTCCGTGAACGGCAACTTGCTTGCAGTACCATTTTTTGTAGCGGTTTTTCACGGCAACGGTCACTTTCACAAGCTCGTTTTTCCAAGTGGTAAGATAGGCATAACAGCGAACGTGTCCGTCTGGGTTAGGATAGTTTTTATTATCCGCCTTTCGGATTTGGTTTAGTATGTATTTCGGGATAGGTTTGATGTCTGTTTCTCTCATATTTCACCTCAAAGTAAGTTTATCTCCGAAGATTGCATCTAATTTGCAAAGGGCAGTTTTATCAAAAGCTGTTGCGTCAAACAAATCTTCGGGTTCGTCGTCAATGTCTTGCGGTTCTTCGATATCTCCGTCAAATTCCCGCATTTCTTCTTCGGTCATTTCATCGTAGATTTCGCCGGTATCAAGATTGATAGCGGATTGCGGGTTGGAAAGTTCTTTCAATGTGCCGTCAGAATTGATAATGACCAAGCGGTGATTGCGCTGAATTTTGTCAAAATACAGTTCAGCGGCGTGGTAGGGGAATCCGACCATCGGGATTCGGGTTTCAAGTCCGACGTCACGGCCTGTTAAAGTAAGATTACATTCTTCGGAAATTTGTACGGCTTTTTCGCCGAACACTTCGTAGAAGTCACCGAGCCGATAAGCAACCACGTAATCAGGATAAGAGTGTTCTATTTCCAGATATTTTTCATAGAAAGGGGACAGCTTTTTCTGAGTTGCTTTTTTGTTTTCTTCTTCGGCGATTTCGGCAAGGATTTCGTCGATTTCTTCTTGCGAAGGCTGTTCGTCCTCGTCATCATTGTTTTCGTCTTTGACTTCGGGTTCCGATTTCTGCGGTTCCATAAAATCAAAGAGCGTCGGTTGACGCTGTTCTGGTTTTTTTGGTTCGACTTTTTTGACTTTTGCAGGCGTCGATTTCGGAGCGGGTTTATATTCGGTACCGTCATCGTTTAAGAGCGTATCTTCGATACTGTCTTCTTCGAAATAGTGGACAGCCCAGCCATAAACGACTTTATCTTCTACACACGCTGAATTTGCACCTTTCGAGGCAAGTTTTCTTGCCTCGTCTGATGCGTATTTCATAAATCCGTCCAGCGTCTTTTTGTTGATAAAAGTTTTTCGGTCCTTTTCAAAAGGCGTACCGTTGTTGATTTTATCTGAAATTATTTCGCTTGCGTTTTCTTCGAGGTACGCTTTTATGAGTTCCTGTTCTTTTGTTTTGGCTTCAAGATTCAATCGCATAGTTTTTCTCCTTCGACAAACGCTTCGGCAGCAAGCATAATTCCTGTTGAAACTCCACGTTTGAAAATCATGCGCATCAATTCATCGTAATGATCTTCTGTAATTTCGATAAATTTTTCAAAAAGTTCATCGCTTTCTTTGGATAGAGTGGCTTTCAGTTTGTCGTAAAGCGCAAGTTCTTTTTTGCGTTTCTTTTCAGGAAGTACAATGTCTTCTTTTGCATCGATATTTCCGTAGTAAAGTTCTTCAATGATTGATTTCATATTGCATCTCCTTAAAACGGCATGTCGTCCAAGAGTTCAGCCGCTTTTACGTCCAGTTTGTCAAGAGTGGTGTAGTGGTTAAAACCCCCTCTGTAATCGACTTCGTTTTTTGCCGTGCGAATGAGAACATGGTCGTACCATTCGTTTGAAAAATGTCTGACATCGCTAATAGAGATGTACACAAATTTGTTTTGACTGCTTTGGATAAAGGCAGAAAAGCAGTAGTGGTTTCTGCATACGTTCACTAACCGCCAGTGATTCTCTTTGCACATAGCTTTCAGGTAATTTATGTACTTCGTCTGAAAGGATTTATAGTCGTCCCCGGTATAACATCCCGAAGAGAATTCATAATCCAGATATTTTTTGAGTTCTGCTAATTTAGCCATAGTGTTAAACCTCCTTGATGATTGTGTAAACATCGTCTGCGTAATAGGTACAGTTGAACCAATTAAAAAGGGCGTGACATTTCACGCCCTTGTAGTCCACGATATAATCGTTGTTTCCTAAATCTTCGAGTACGGTGATATCATCCATCTTTCCGTTGAGAGAATGGATATGAGCCTGTGTTTTGTACGGTTTCATTTTTCATATTCCTCCAAATACTTTTTATATTGTGTGGTTGTTTCTAACAGTTGCGTCACTTCCGGCATGATTTGAGTTTTTGTTTTACCGATACAAGCGAGAGTAAGCAGGTTGGTATTTGAGCTGTAAAATCTGCGGAAAGCGTAATCGAGGACAAGGGAAATATCTTTGTCCTCGTGTTCGTTTGTTCTGTTGATAGCAAAGATTGCCGTCAGGATCGATTGAACTTCATCTGTGTGTTTCATTTATTTCACCTCCAGCTGTATGAGGGCGATGTAATCGTGCATCTGCCAGTTATATTTATTTGTGATGTTCCAATATGCATAAGTTTCCAAGCTCGTGTCTGGCTGGCATTCATCGAAATCATATCCGTCAAGAATGTCGTCATTTTCATCGAAAGCTTCATGCACCCAAGACATATCCGTCTTTTCCTCGTTTATGCGTTCATGAAACCGCATAGCAGCTTTTTCATAGCTGTCATAAGCTTCAATATCTACGTCCGAGTCATCTTCGGTAGACCATTCAAATACAACTAAGTAAACTTTCATATTCCGCCTCACGCAATTCTTTTGATGCCGCCACCGAAGCTCTGTACGGTAATACTGCCGAATTCCGAACACCAGTCATCGTCTTTGTTCCAGACGTAAGCAAAAGCCGTATGACGGTTGCCTTGACTGTACACAAGTGTTTCCCATTCTTCAGGATAGTCTGTTACGATAAGGAAGTCGTAAAGCTCTCCGAATTCCGTGTATTCGTGCGTAACGGCATAGACTTTGCATTTGTGTTCGTTTTCGATTGCTTTCATCTTTGCGTAAAGTTCAGGCTCTTGGTCGATCCAGAAACCGCCGAATTGTTCAAAGAAGCAAACTTGGTCGTTTTCTTTGAATCCTTTGATGTACGGTTTATAGATGTCCATTTTCTTCATGATTTCGATTGCTTTTTCTTTCTTGGTGATAGTCGTTTTCATAGTCTTTTTCTCCTTAAATATAATTTTCTAATTGTTCAAAGTTGTAAGCGATGTTTCTAAGTGTTTCTTCAAAGCCGAACCATGCCAGCAAGTTTTGATTGTATGTATCCTGTGCAAGCGGATCTTCCTTGTCCCACTTATCTCCGAAAAGTTCGGAAGGGGAGTAAAGCCCCGTTCCGTTCATCGTGTCGTACAAAAGGTCGTTAATTTCCTGTCTGTACTGTTTGTAAAAACGCACAGTATCTGTGTAGTAGATCAGTTCGCCTACGATACCAGACTGGCAACCGTGATAAAGCACGTCGGTAAAGATATTCTTCTTATCCGAATAGTCGCTCCATTCATCGATAACGTAGTTGCATACCCGTTTTGTAAGAGGGCTGCTTGAGTTTCGTTTTATTTCTTTGACATTAGCAAGGGTCAGTTTCATTATGCAACCTCCTTGAAGTTGTTCAAATGGACGTGTTCAAACATAGCGCCGTATTCGAAATACAGTCTGCCGTTTTTATCTGTCAGAAGGTCGTAAGTGATAACGCTTATTTTGCCTCTGTTAGTAACGGCTATCTGGATTTCGTTTTTAGCAGCATCGATTCCTACGATGTTGAAGGTGATGAATTCTTCACCGTCATAGAGTTCGAATTCTGAGAGATAATACCTCTTGAATTCAGGAATTTGGGAAACTTTGTTTTCCATAGGATTTACCTCCAAATTTATTTTGCCTTTCGGCAGAGGCGAAGTAGCATTGATTGAGTATAGGTCTGTACATTAGAAGTGGTGGGAAACAGAAGTCAATGACAAACGAAAAAATATTGCTTTTAAGTCATTAGATTTTCAAAGAAAAAGCCGAGAAGAAATTACTTCCCGGCTTCGGAGTTAAGAGATATTTGATTTTTAAGCGATATTGTTTCGCATTGACTTCTGCGAAATCTGTGCTACGATAGCCGCCACGAAACGGCAAAATTTGGAGAGTAATCTAAATGGCAATATGTTTGATTGATTTTTCGTTTAGTATATGTTATACTTAAATATATAAGAGAATTTGGATATGGTTGATGCCAAATTTCCATCTATGGGCAACATTGTCGGAGTGATGGTTAGCACTTATATGTAATGCTGAATAATCAATTTGGCAAAGGCATCCTTTGGGATGCCTTAATTACTATCATGGAGGAAAAGGATAAAGTGAAGTGTAAAGATGCTAATCTTAAGTTGTATTCACAACTTGAAGAAGAACACCGTTATGATGACACAAGATACTATGGGGTTTTTATTTCTAAAGCCGGAGATAAAAGAAGAGTAAAAATAGATATAGAAAGATATGGCAAAAAAATAGGGTTGTCAGAAAAACAGCTTGATATAATGAAAGCGCGTCGTACGCATTACTATTTCCCTTCTAAAAAGCAAAGGGAAGATTATAACTGTAATTTAATAATTCCATTAATAGAAGACATATTAAATGAATGGGAAAAGGATTATATGCCTTTGATTGAAAAAGAAATCAAAGCTATAAAAGCGAAAGAATACACGCCTGGCGATGATGATCTTTTTACGAGCGGTATTGTTGACCATGAAGAAGCTTGTACTAATACTTTGATGCGGAATATTCGTGCCAAAGCGAAGGCACAAGACAAAAGGGTTAAACTATATATGAGTTTATATGCTCAGTTTTTTCATCAGATGACGTCTAAAATAGAAGCTATGACAGTTAAAATTTTATATAAAAACGGTTTTTGTGGCAAACAATTCAAGCGTGATAATTTATATAACTTTAAAAACAAGACAGCGAAACAAATCAAGGGACTTGAAGGATTTAAAGAATACGATAAAATGTACTTAATATGGCATTTTATCAAACATAATAGTTTATCTACATATAAAAAACTAAAAGAAAATTATCCCGAAGTGCTGGCAAAATTAAAAGGTGGTGCAGCATATGAAGCTGGTGATATGGCGTATTGGTATATTAGTTTTAACAACGAGTTGATAATTAATATTCTTAAGGGTGTATCCGAGTTTTTTAAAAACCACTGTAAATTTGTTTTCAAAGAGGATTATGACAGAGCACAGTGGGATTATGAGGAATATTTTGTTGCAAGAACAAATGAAGAAATAGAAACTTTACGTAATCCGTTAGGCTTACCTGATTATTTGTAATATTTTAAACCTATCAAGAAAGCTCTTATCTGTAAGCCTTAATACAGTCTCCCGGAAGTCAACGAAAAGAAAAATGTATTGCATTGGATTGTCCTGTTAGATAAAAATCGTAAAAATAAAATAGTCATACTCTAAGTCGAGTATGACTGTTCCTTCTCTTTGAGTTTTAAGCGATAAATTTTTCCGTTGACTTGCCGCTTACTGCTGTGGTACAACGACGCCACGAAAGGCATTAAAAAATAGGATGCAAATTAAGCATCCTCTTCGTGGACAATCTTATACGATATGTTTTCATAGCTAAATAAAAGGTGTTCAGTTGGGGTCTCATCGAGTCCGCCAGCGTGTGGCTCGCCTGTAGTCGCAACAAAAAGAAAGACACCAATGGGTGTCTTTTCTTTTTATTACTCCGTATTGCTTCGCCACACACATTGCTTTGCCGTCAGGACATCGAAATAACGTGACGCTCAAGCGACAAGTCGCTTTCGCTATTCCGTCGCTTCGCTCCTTGCGAATCCCTCCGTCTCCGCCAAACAGAGTCGCGTTTGAACCCGCGGCTCTATTATTTTTGTATTAAGGGGGTTGCCGGTATCATAATCGATACCGAAGTTTATGTTCCCCCAATGGTCTGACTTCTACTTGACGCAGAAAAGAGATGAACACGGCAACTATACAAAATAGACGGCTTATGCCGTCTATTTTATGTTTATTCTACAACAAAATTATACTCCTTTTTGTGTATTTTTTAGTGAAAAAGAAAAAGGACAAAATACAAAACAATCCTGTTATCGTTTCATACTTTGCCCTTTGCTTTACGGCGCGTTCCCGTCACTTTTCGGAAATCTTAAACGCCTGCGTATCGGCTCTGTTGTTTTATTTACCGCTGATTACTTTCGGTTCAATCCGTTTCGGTCACTATTCGGTTATCTATCTAATGGGGCGGCGTAGTACGTTGCGCCCCGAACATTCCTTTCTGTCAATTCCATTTCCGTTATATTAGTTCCGTTTCATTACATTACAATTCATTCCGTTCTTTTGCCAATTTCAAAACTCTTGCCATTATCGTTTCAAAGAAAACACGTCTTTCATCGTCTGACAATGCCGTTATGTCGGGCGTCCCGACAGTAACGATTTCGAGTTCTGTTTTTAGCACGTTTATCACCTCCTCGCACTTGATTTTTGAGAGGAAGAAAAATACCCCTCACTATTTAGGCTCGAAAACGGCAAAAAGCAAGGGTTTAAGCGGAAAATTTTACAATTTTTTTGTGCATTGGCTTTTTCTCCGTTTCGGCACTTAAAATTATACACTGTTTTTCGCTTTAAGCGTGAGTAGGTGAAAGTATACTTTTCCGTATCAAAACCGTTACAGTAAGGATACTGCGCCGTATGTGAAGGTCTACAAAACGCCGATATGCAAGAACAGACGGCATGCAAGGCATCACTACTCAAATACAGCCGCACGGGAGATAAGGGCGGATCGCCAAGCGGTTCAGCGACGACCGCCCGTTCCCGTGCGCTTTTGAGTTTCGCTTTGTTCCGTCTGCTCATATGGCGGGTGCTTGAACGGCGAGGCGCAGCCGAGCCGCTCGTATAGTCAAGCACCCGCCAAAGTGCCATTTGAAGTTTACAATGGCTTTTTACTTGAATTTAATAGCAAAATCGTGTATAATAGAAAAACAATATAGCCGTTATTGTGAGGGCGTTTTATGAGAAAAAGGCTTATTTTGATTATATGTTTATCTCTTTTATCTTGCTTGATAGTTTTTTCGGCGTGTAACAAAGACAAAAATTATCAAACAAAAGTATATGAGTATATTCCCTATTATAAAAGCACCACTTGCAATATATTAAAAGATAAAAACATAGAATTGCACGTTGAAAACAGTGTAAGCAATTCAAAAGACGAAATCAGCGATTTGATAAATTTAATGCAAGACGATTATTCTACACTTACAAGTGTATTCAATTTGGACACGCAAATTAAGTGCTATATTATTGCCGATGAATATATTTTAGGAAACGATAAAGCAGTATATCAAAACGAAGTTTTAATTTGCAATGAAAGTGCTGTAAAAAGTGGCAGTTACAGAAAGGCTTTTGCAGGGGCTTATATTCAATCAACCGAGTATTGGAAACAATACGGAGCATATGCCCACGCCTTTAATTGTGAATACAGCAATGAAGAAATTAAAGAACATTACGCAAACGGTAAAGATTTAGAATTAACACTATTTTCGGCTTACTTTATCGACGATTTTAATGATAATACGGATAATGCAATAAAAACGGCGTATTCTTTCAGTGATTTCGTTATAAACACATACGGACACAAAAACTTTATAAATGCAAACTTAACGGATTACAGAACCGAATACCTTTCATTTTTAGGTATAAACCGCAAGTTTAATATATCTTTTGATTTGTCGTGGCTTGACGAAGCGATATACAGTCAGAAATTTTTGTCTTATCCGCTTGTAATCAGTACGGCAAATCGGATTTACAATCTCGATGCGTTTTCTTCCAAACGCGAAACCGCAAGTTTTGATACACCAGAAAGAGTTTTATATCATTTGTCGGCAGGCAATGCAGAATGTGCCAAAATATTGAATTATATAAAAAGTAACGCTCCCGACAGTTACGATTTTGTAAATCAAAGGTATTCCGACAATCTCGAATACTTTGTTTCCGACAGAGAAATTAAAACGTGCTGTGATGTTAATAATCGTAAAATATACTTGCTTGACCCAAGCGAATATGTACACGAAACAATCCACGCCGTTACATTAAAAAGTAACCCCACCGACGAAGCGTGGATAGGCGAAGGCGTAGCGGAGTATTTATCTCGGTATGTTTCTAAACATATTTCTGATATAAATAATCGGTTTTATCTATCATTTACAGATAAAACATTAACAGGTGGCATTGCCGATTTTGTAAACACGGTCAATACACGTTACCAGAATAACGGCGGTCAATTCGATACTTTGTCCGAATTTGATTTTGCACTCATTGAAAAATGTATCGGAGAAATCACCTTAAAAGATAGCAGTTATAAATCGCGAATTACATTTCCGTATGCAACGAATGCGATATGTAAAATATATTCTTGTACAAGTAAAGGCGGAAACGTTTTAACATATCCCGAGGCTTATGCCTTTACCTATTATTTGATAGAAAAATATGGGTTTAATAACGTCCTAAACTGTTGTATTAACTATAATTTTGACGGCGTTTTCGGCTCAAATTACAATATTGTAATGGACGAGTTTATGCAAAGTATCGCATAATCGAGGTTATAAGGCAGAATATTCGATTTACGTTACTAACGCTCCGCCAGCGTGTGGCTCGCCTGTAGTCGCAACAAAAAGAAAGACACCAATGGGTGTCTTTTTCTTTTTATTACTCCGTATTGCTTCGCCACACACATTGCTTTGCCGTCAAGACATCGAAATAACGTGACGCTCAAGCGACAAGTCGCTTTCGCTATTCCGTCGCTTCGCTCCTTGCGAATCCCTCCGTCTCCGCCAAGCGGTACCCGACTGAACCCGTAAAAAGGTTTAGTCGGGCGTTTATTCGCTCCGCCAGTGTAAGCACACGGCAACTATGGTAAAACTTGGTTGCCGTATTTTTATTGTATATCGTTTTTTTTTTAGAGCCTGTACGGCAGTCTCACAATGAAAGGGCACAGTATGGTGCTTCCTTTTTCCGTTCTCCCGTCGCCTGTTCTTCACTGCTCCGCTGTCTTGAAATCAAAATAACGTGACGATAGGAAAAAATTATTCCGTCGCAATGAAATTGATCCTTGCGGATTTCTCGCTGTCTCTGCCAATCCATTTGCTGTCTTTTATGTCAGGGCATATTTTGTCTGGATTTACCGAAAGTCACGCCCCCTGTTTGTGCAGTTGTTTTTGTGCCGACCGCAGGGCTTTATTTCCTTTAATGTGAGTACCTTCCTTTTATTCGGAACATAACACGGTATATTTGTCATTACAACTTGTTCGAAAAACAGACAAAACAACTTTTAAAAACGTAGGTTCGAAAGTTTATTTTCGCTGTTTGTTTGTTGTCATGACCGTTGTTCGGTTTTATCGGTCTGATTTTTTTTGCGATAACACAACTCATTTGCAATCGATAATTGCAATGAATGATAGTGATTCGAAGGACATCGGGCATTTTGCAAACGGGATTCAGTGACAGACGCAATTTTCATTTAACTTTAAAAGTACACGTTTGAAAATTTTAATATATTAAGTGTATTTTGTTTAATACAGCAGACAGTAAAGTTATTGACAACGTATACTGTTGTGATATAATCAAAATATATATTAATGTAATATAATTATTCGGACAGATGCTGTAAGTTACATCATTGTTTTCGGGTAGTAAGATTTCGAAGTAGTGCAATATATTTTCGGACAACGGAGTCGGAAAGGAGAAGTTATGAAAAAGTATTTGATTACGTTACTGGCTGCGGTAATGATTGTCGCTTTGATGTTGGCGGCGTGCACCCCGACGGAAATTGCAGACAACGGCTTTTTAAAATTTGAAAAAGCGAACATGTCTTTTCAAAAGGCGGTAGCGGATATTGCCAACAGCGTACCTGTCGAGCAGGAGGAGTCTGCTCCGTCGACAGACAAGCAAAACATGTCAGTTGTCAGCGGCGAAGCAATGACTGACATCGTTTCGCAATTGCAAAAACTCGGTATGTCGCCTACAAGATATTCTCAGACGGTAGGTATCTGGAAAGACACTGTTCCCAACACTGTGCTTGACATGCAGATTGCTCCGTTAAGTTACGCAAAGTTGGGCAGTATCACAGGAATCGAATTTCTCACAACCCCGTTTAACGTACGTAACGACGCATGTTACAGTATCACGGAAGAAGAGGACGGCTATTCGGTTACAACGACTACCGACCTCGAAGACACACTGACGTCTTATGTACGATGTACATACAGTTCCTATTCCGGTACAACGGCGCAGGATGTCGCATTTACGCAAGTGGAAGTTTATTTAAATGACAGCAACGGCATTAATTCCTTTACGTTTACCGGATATGCCGACGGACAGTATCTCAGTTTCAGACTGGATTGCGGCGAAACGGGAGATGTAATGTCGGATTTGTCCGATATGGTTGTAAATTGCCGTATAGAAATAAGTTTCCTTGACAGTATGGAAACCTACCAGGCAATTCTCGATCCATATTACTCCGACAAGGCAAACGGCGAATCTTCTGTACTGCCTGTAATCGACTACGACAGCGGCAAAAGCGTTGTTTTGCAGAACGCACGCAAACTGTTACAGTTGCTTAATATAACCGCCGACGGCGTTGCACAAGATATAGATTACATGAAGCAAAACTATATCGACGCATACAGCGTCTGGGAAGACTCGGGAGAGTTTTCAAAAGTAAAGCAGTACGTGGACGAATACAGACAAAACTTCTACGAAAATTTCGATTTGCAGCCCGTTGTGGAAGAATTTTATGTGGAAAACGGTGTACTTAAAGAGTACCTCGGCAAATCCGACATTGTGACAATACCCGATGACGTGACTATAATTTCGGAAGAATGTAACATTTCCGGCAAAACTCTGGTAATACCTTCGGGATTGCAGGAAATACGCGGAACGTCAGAAAATCTCGGCTGGGCAAACATATACGGATTTGAAAACGTTATAATCGAAGACAACGACAATTTTTATGTCGACGGCGCGATAGTCAGAGACAAAGATGGCAACAACTTGTTTTTGTTGATAAACGGTCAACTGGAAACCGTTGATTACAGTCAGGTTACGCCTCGGTACATAATGATTTACACCGGCTACCACAAACAAGCGTATGCCGAAAACGAAGGCGACTCGTTGCCTTCCGTTAAAGAAGTGGTGATAGATACCGCTACGTACAACGACAGTTCCACTCCTTTGCCCAAATTTCCCAACATTGAAAAGTTGACTTTTGTTGCTTCCGTCAACACTGAAAAAATTGACATTGACGGGGCATTGTTCGGTGACAAGTTGAAGGAAATAATTTTGCCGGACAATCTGCGTTCGGTAGAGTTCAACAGACTGCCCGACGGTGTAAGTTACAACATTCCCTCCGAGTTGGAAGAGATTACAATAGACACCGAAAGTTCCGTTTGTCCGGAAATTCCCTATTTCGAGGGCAAACTGACACTGTACGGACAAAATATTGCCGAATTGACTGTGCCGTACGGTATTACAGATATAATTTGTGAGTGTCCGTCTCTGGTTTCGGTAACTATTCCCGACAGCGTGAAGTACAATCACTTCACTTATTCCGTCATAGAAAAAGTAGTTTACACCGGCAACAGAGAAACGTTACCTCAACTCGGGCTCGGTTCCGAAGGTAATCTGCTTCCCCTTCGTGAAGTGGTTTTGCCCGCAGGCATTACGGAAATACCCGACAATCAATTTGCCTTTACTTCAATTGAAAGCCTGCAACTGCCCTCAACGGTAACGAGAATAGGCAACGGTGCTTTTAACGGTTGCGAACGGCTTGCCGTAATCAATTTCCCCGAAGGAATTTCTTATGTTGGCGATTTCGCTTTCCGCAACACCGCTCTGACGGAAATAGAGTTTACTGAAGGCAACGTAAGTTTGGGACTGAACGCATTTCAGGAATGCAGTTTGTTGCAAACGGTAAAGTTGCTGTGCGATTCCGCAACGTTGTCGACAAGCACATTTGAAGGTTGTACCGCATTGCAATCCGCTTACCTTAACGGCGTTTCGACGGTGGCAGGTTCGGCATTTTACGGCTGTACTTCACTTGAGCAGGTGGTATTTTCCGACAAGATCAGGGAAATAGGATTGTTTGCGTTTTACGGTTGCACGTCGCTTGCTTCGTTGCAACTTCCCGAAGGCCTGACTGCTATTGAAGACAACGCGTTCCGTTACACCGCAGTTACTTCTCTTACGGTACCGTCCACGGTCACGTCGTTTGGCAATCTGCTGTGTGCCGACACAATGGAAAAAATAGAGATACTTCCCTCCGACAACGAAATCACATTTGCTCTCGGTTGCGGTGAGGGAATTACCGCCCACGTCAACAACGTCACATTGCCTGCCAACGTCACGGAAATATACCTGTATGACTATGAAGACGAGAATTTGTCTATAGGTTCGTTGACGGTGTACGGCAGACCTGACGTAATGTATGTGGAAATTGCTTCCACGTTGAACTTAAAAGACATCTATTCCACCGAATGGGAGTCGTATATCGAAGAAACAAGAAGTTTCGTGCAAAATGCTACGCTGGTGTGGAAGCAGGCGGAAAACTACTTTGAAGTGATATATCTCAATGATGACGGAAGCATCGTCCGCACGGAGTCTGTGCTGGAAGGAACACTGTACGCGGTTACGGGCGAAGCCGTTTCCGCAAGCGATGACGAAAACAGTACAAGCGAATTTGTCGGTTGGAAGGATATCAACGGACAGTTTGTGGAAAGCATCATTATAAGAGACAACTTAAATCTTTACGCCTCTTATAACACCGTTAAGACATTCCGAACCGAGGATTTCGGCGACGGCGTTAAAGTAACGGGATATACTTTAACAGACTACAATCCTCTAAAAATCGTCGTTCCCGAAACTGTCGACGGCAAACCCGTCGTTGCGATAGAAAGAGGCGCATTTGCTCAATGTACCGACGTCACCGAACTTACCGTTCCCTTTGTGGGTGCGTCTGAGGGCGGTATGTTGACCGATTTGTTCGGTGATACGCTGCCGCAAAACCTGAAAAAAGTGGTGGTGACAAACTCATCCGTTGCAGGCGGTTTTGCCAACAGCAATGTGGAAACAGTTACTTACAGTCAACCTCTTACCGCAATTGCGGATGGCGCTTTCAGCGGTTGTATGCAACTTACTACATTAAACGCCGATATGTCTGCTGTGGAAAGTATAGGTTTTTCCGCATTCGCGTATTGCGCTATTGAGCAATTGGAATTGCCCGTTTCCGTCAGATACATTGCCGAAACGGCGTTCGAGCAATTTGGCGGAAATGTGGTTTACGACGGAACGGTGGGCGACTGGCTGAACATTCGGTTTGCGTCGAGAACGTCCAATCCCTTTGCAAACAGCGGAAACTACGTTTTCGAAGGACAGCCTCTGACAGTGATCGATATACCGCAGGGCTTTACTGCCGTCGGTGCATTTGCCTTTGTAAATGCCGTTGCCGTAAAGGAAATAATCATTCCCGACAGTGTAACGGAAATAGGCGAATCGGCATTTTACGGATGTACGTCCGTAGGCAAAATGACGGTGTCGTCAAATATTTTCGGTAATGTCAGTGCTCTGGGACGTCTGTTCGCTCCCGAAGGCCTGCCTGATTGGACAACCGGTTACAATTCAAAATATCTGCCAAAGACTCTTACCGAACTTACCGTTACGGGCAATTCCGCAATCAGCGGTTCAGCGCTTGCTTCCGCCGGTTATATCACCCGTCTGGAAATAGGAGACGGAGTGACGGCAATATACGGCCTTAGCGGTATGACTTCGCTTGAATACGTCAGATTGCCCTATATCGGAAAGGACGCGCAAACAAACGGACACATTTCCGACGTCATGGACGCAAGTACTTTGGCTTCACTTGCGGAAATAGTAGTGGGCAACGGTACTTCGCACCTTGATTTCAACAGCCTTACGGGGTGGACAGGCGAGAACAAAACATTGCGTATAGGTTCCGGTATAACTACGATTACTCTTGCGGGATACTCTACCGAACGACCGGGCAACCTTTATTACCAAGGTACTTTAAAACAGTGGTTCGGTATTGCGATGTCGTGCAACGACGGATATCCTTACAGCGCAATGGCGGACAGCATTTATATAGACGGTACTCTCGCGGAAGGCGAATTGACCATTCCCGACGGAGTGACGTCGGTAGGCGATTTCGCATTTTATCGCTACGGAAGACTGACTTCCGTAGTCATTCCCGAAAGCGTGACGCAAATAGGCAATTGCGCATTCCAATACATCGAAACGCTTGAACGGGTTGAATTAAACGCAGTCAACTGTACGGGCTACGCGGTGTTTATGAAAGAGTCGGTTTCTCCTATAGACGTTGTCATAGGCGAAAGAGTGGAACGTATTGCCGACGGATTTTTTGCGAATATTTCGGTCAGAACATTGCAGTTTGAAGCAAACGGCAGTTGTGCGTATATCGGCAACGACAACTTCAATTCTTTGCAGGCGGAAAGTTTGCAATTACCCGACAGCGTGACCGCGATCGGAAGCAATGCGTTTACCAATTCGCAGTTTTACACGTTGACGCTTCCGTCCAATTTGCTGTCTGTGGGCGACAATGCCTTTACCTATTGTTACAACATTACAGAGTTGTACCTGCCTCAATCGGTACAGACTTTGGGCGCAGGCGCTTTTTCGCAGTGCTGGAACGTAACAAAGGCGCAGATTCCCGCAACCGCATTGGAAACATTTCAATCTTTAAGTCTTACGGATCTGTACGTCTTTAACGGAGAGATAAGCACGCTGGATATGTACTCGCTGAAAAACCTGTATCTGATGGAAGGTGTGACATTCAGTCCTTCGGAAACCTACATTTCCGTTTACCAACTGGAAAAACTGTACATCAATACGGATTTGCAGAATGTTTCGCAATCGGTAATTTTGTCGTTGCTTGCCAACGGCAACGTAGACGTTACGATAGGCGACAAGGTAAACGCAATTCCCGACAGGTTGTTCGAAAACGTCATTTTGAAGTCACTGACTTTCCAAGAAAACAGTACCTGCGAATATATAGGCGAATACGCCTTTTCCAATTCGAACTTAACCTCCGTTGCAATTCCCGACTCCGTTCTGAGCGTAGGTCAATATGCCTTCAACTACTGCACGCAACTGCAGGAAGTCACATTGCCTCACGGTCTGAAGAGCATTGCGGAAGGTATGTTTGCTTACTGTTACGAGTTGCAACTACTGACAATGCCTGACAGCGTTACAGACATCGGTGCAAATTCCTTTACGAACACTGCGCTTTTGCAAATTCAGTTACCCGACAGTACCGTAAGTATTGGCGACAATGCCTTTAACGCAAGTCGTTTGACGGAAATCACGTTGCCAGACGGTATTGAATATATCGGCAGCGGTGCTTTCGGCAATTGCGGTCTGACCGAAATAGTATTGCCCGACGGAATTACCGAAGTGTCGGATGCGTTGTTGTCAAATTGCAGCAACCTCGTGTCGGTAACTATGTCAGACAATGTCACTGCAATAGGGAACAGCGCATTTTCCAACTGTACGTCTCTTGCGGACATTACATTGCCCGCGACGGTTACTAAAATAGGCGATTACGCTTTCAGCGGTTGCTTTGCGCTCACAATCGTCATAAATGCCGAAACGGAATATGTAGGCTACTGGGCTTTCGACCATGCTTGCAAGACGGTTTACTGCGAAGCGGCGGCAAAGCCGTCAGGATGGGACAATTCGTGGGGAAACGGAGCAAACGTAGTGTGGGGTTACAACAACGTTACTTCCAATCAACTGTACGATTACGTAGTGCGCGGAGACGGTGCGGTGCTCACCAAATACAAGGGTACTGACAGGGACGTCGTAATACCTCAGCAGGTGGACGGATTGTCGGTAACAAGACTGGGCGACATTTTCTACGGTTCTGCCGATGTCAGTCTGGTGACGGTACCTCAATCGGTCACCTATCTGGCGCAAAATGCTTTTGCCGAGTGTCCGTCATTGTTTGGCGTGTTCCTTTCGCAATCTGTCGAACGTGCGGGAAGTCGGTTGGTATACGGCACCGAAGCCGAAATTTACTGTGAATCGTCGACTGTTCCCGAAGGATGGGCTACAGATTGGTCGGAAGGAGCCGAAGCAACGTATATGAGTTGTAGCAATGTCGTCAACCCAAATTACTACAGTTACATTCTGTACGGCGACAAGGCATTGCTGACGGCGTTGGAATCCGAAAGCGGCGAGGGTAAGTATTACATGCCCGACGAATTTGACGGACACACTATAGTTTCCGTAGGAGTCACCTTCACAGGCAATAAGCTGGTTTCGCACGTTTCCCTGCCTCACAATCTTACAATCATAGAGGATTACGCATTTTACGGATGCGAAAACATTCAATCGATAGACTTTTACGACGGAATTTTGTCGGTAGGCAATCACGCCTTTGAAGATTGCGTAGCATTGGAACAGGTTAAATTCGGTTCCGGTCTTACGGAAGTGGGCGAATACGCTTTCAGCGGTTGTTCGATGCTCACGGAAGTACGTCTTCCGTTTGAAGTAAGAGTGATTGAAGACTACGCGTTCGAAAGTTGTACATCGTTACAAACTTTGGTGTTGGGAGGCGACTTGGAATACATTTATTACGGAGCGTTCGAAGGTTGTAATTCGTTGTCTGAGGTTTACTTCCAATGCAGTGAGGAACAGTGGAACAATGTGGATGTTTTTCCGTCGAATTATTATTTGCAGAAAGTATCCAACCGTTATTGGTACAGTGAGACGCCACCCGAATCGGAAGGTAATTTCTGGTATTACGAAGACGGAAACATCAGATATTGGTAATGCCGTTACAATCGGATTTTAACCGACGTATTGAAATTTTTAAACATTAAACGGCCGTGACCGACTGAATGTCGGTCACGGCCGTTGCGTTTGTCGGGCAACTGTGTAAGTTTGTTCAAACGGATATTTCGTAAAGAGTTGTACCTTTTTGCGTTTTTAGTCGGAAGGTGATTTTTGCCTTGTTGCATTTGTTTAAAATATTGAAATCTGTTTGTTTCAGTCTTCCGAATCCTTGTATCAATGTAACAGCCTTTACTGTATTTTAAAGTGCCTGCAAACGGCAATCTGCAGTTGCAATAAAAAATAAATCCGTACGATATATTGGCAGTCGAACTACATGAACGCTTTTTACAACAGCGTCCTACTGTCACAGGTGACGTTGCGTTTTTAATTTATGCAGAGACGTAACAATGCTAATAATTTTGTCAAAAATACCTTTATCATCAATTAAAGGAAGATGTCAAAGGAAAATTTTATGTGTACGGCATTTACATTTGTCAACGGCAATTTTTATTTCGGACGCAATATGGATATAGAGCAAGGATTCGGAGAAAAGGTAGTGATTACTCCTCGTAATTTTCTGTTGCCCATGAAATTACAACCTTCGTTTACTGTCAGATACGCAATGATTGGAATGGCAAACGTAACCGACGGTTATCCGTTGTATGCCGAAGCAGTCAACGAAAAAGGACTGTGTATGGCAGGTCTGTATTTTCCGCAAAATGCTCATTATTCCCAAACCGTCAAAAACAGTGCAAACGCATTAGCGCCATACGAACTTATACCGTACGTTCTCGGGCAGTGCGACAGCGTTGCGCAGGCGGAAAGCCTGTTGTCGGAAACGGAAGTTGCAGACGTCGCTTTTACTGAAAATCTTCCTGTCGCTCCGTTGCACTGGATTGTTTCCGACAGAAACAGAAGCATTGTGGCGGAATTTACCGATGAGGGAAGAAAAATTTACGCCAACGGCTACGGTGTTCTTACCAACAATCCTCCCTTTCCGTTTCACACCGAGAATATAAGGCAATACCTCAATTTGTCTGCCGAAAACACAACGGGGGGCTTTGGCGACAGGCTGTCCGCCTCCTATTTCGGTGAAGGCATGGGAGCAATAGGGCTGCCGGGAGACTTTTCCTCAGCGTCCAGATTTGTCCGAACGGTATTTTTAAAATATATGTCGGATTGCGACACCGACACACTGTCCTGTGTTTCGCAGGTAATGCACATTCTTGACAGCGTGGCAATGGTACGGGGATCGGTGGTAACTTCCCGAAGGCTGTACGACATTACGAGATATTCCTGCTGTATAGACGCAACAAACGCGGATTACTACTACAAGACTTATTCTGACAACAGCATCACAAAAGTTTCGCTGACCGACAACAGAAAAAATCAGTCGTCATTGGAAATTTTGCCATTGTTTACCGATCAGAAAATCGTTGTACGGTAAAATTGAATTAACGTTGTTTTATAAGATGCTCTGCCGACAAACTCTGTGTTTTGTCGGCTTGTTTTTTTACTGAATTAAGGTTGTTTTTGTAGTTATACGGCATTTCCGAAGTTGCTTTTCGGATGCAAGACAAACTGTTTCGGAACATCTTTATTACTGCGGTATTTTACATGCAATTCGGTTCAAACAGATGCGATTGCAAATGTTAGGACAAAAACAAACTACATTTGTATTTAACATTTTTTTTCTGCTACGTACGTCAAAAAAAACTAAAAAAAATTTTAAATTTTCTCAAAAATAATTATTTACATATTTTTTACAGTACGTGGTGTTAAAAATATAAATTTCAACTATTGATTTTTCAAAAATGTACCGCTTTGTGGCAAAGTTCGGTATTGACATTCGATATACTCAAGATTATAATTATTATATCTTAGTATCTCTAAATTTCAGGAGGATTTACAATGAGATTTTGTAAAGTTTTCTTGTCGGTTTTGCTGGTCGCGACGCTTGCGGTCAGCCTTGTCGCATGCAAACCGGCAGCAACTGAACCTGTTACATATACGGTGACTTTCGATTACAATTATGACGGAGCACCCGCACCGTACACCGTAAAGGTAGAAGAAGGCGATCGTGCCACGAAACCTGCCGATCCCGACAGACCCGACTACACCTTTAAAGGCTGGTTTGTAGACAAGGAATGTCTTATAGAAGAAACCTTCCTTTCCAGCGGTGTAACGCAAAGTCCCATCAACAAGATAACTGCCGACACAACGTTTTACGCAGGCTGGAGGAAAAAAGTAGCCAAAGCCGAACTCGTGTCCGTTACGGCAGTTTACGTGGGCAAACCGGTAGAACTTAATGCGCCTCTCAATACTTCTTTTGTAAGTGTGACCGCAACTTACAGCGATCAGACCACTAAAAAAGTTTCCGAATTCGAAGTGAGCACTTTGGATTCTTCCACAATAGGCGTCAAGACATTGACTGTTACTTACACCGAAGACGGCATTACCAAGACGTGCACTTTTTCTGTTGAAGTAGTTGACAGTACCGCTCCTCAACCCGGCGGCGACACAATATATTTCAAAAGTGAAGACGGTTGGACGACGGTAAACGTATATACTTACGAACCGGAACTTACAGGCGACTGGCCCGGCGAACCGATGACTGCAGTTGACGGTCAGGACGGCTGGTTTTCCTACTCTTTCGAAGAGGGTATGACGCCCAACAAGTTGATTTTCAACAACGGCACTGCCCAAACGGGTAACCTGACTTACGACGGCGAAAACAACTACTACGCCTACAACGACCTGACAGGCGCAGGACAGTGGGGTGCAGACTTTACCGTACAGGCTCCTGCGGTTGCACCCACTTACAGATTGTATTTCTATAATACCGACGGTTGGGCAACGGTAAATGCCTATGCGTGGACGGGCAGTTTAAAATACACCGGAGAGTGGCCGGGAACGGCAATGACTGCGGATACCGAAAACAACGGATGGTATTACATCGACGTCAATCAGAATGCGGTAAACGTTATTTTCAACGACGGAACTAATCAGACAGACAATCTCGAAATCGACGGAGTAAACAATTACTACGTTTACGGAGACAAGTGGTATCCGACAATGCCCTGCATACACGAATACAGCGGAGACTGTGACGCAACATGTAATAAATGTGGAGCAGTAAGAGAAACGACTGCCGAACACACTTACGACAACGATTGCGACGCTGACTGTAACGTTTGCGGCGAAGTCCGTGCGGTCGAACATCGGTACGAAGTAAAGTACGACGAAACCAATCACTGGAAAGAATGTGAAATCTGTCTGAGCGTAAAGGCCGACAGCACACAGCCCCATGAAGAATTTACAATGCAACACAACAGCACACACCACTGGAACGAGTGCGCATGCGGATACGCAACTGCCAAGGAAGAACACACCTACGTTGACGGATTCTGCACGGTGTGCAGAGCGGAACAACCCGAAGTGCCTGTAGTGCTGGAAAGTATCGAAGTAACCTTTACTACACAGGGCGTCGTGTTTGTAAATACGGAAATTACGGCAAGCGACCTTGAAGTTACCAAGGTGATGAGCAACAATGAAAGGCAACCCGTTTCCGACACAGAAAACGTGTCTGTTGCGCTCAAAGCGGGCAGCACAAACGCAGTTGAAGGAACGGCAATATACGTAGTGACTTACCAAGGCAAGATAGCCGAAGTGGAAGTTACGTTTACAAGAGAACTTACGGGAATAACCGCCGTTGCAACGGAAACGACCGTAGAATACGGAGGAACGCTGGAACTTACGGTAACGGCAAACTACAACGGAGCGGCAAGCGCAACGGTAACGGATTACACGACGGACTTCGTCAACACGAAGACAGGCCTGCAGGCGGTAACCGTAACGTATATCGAAAACGGCATTACCGAGACAACGACTGTTGAAGTTACAGTCAACGAACTTCCCAAGACTACCTATTACTTCTACAACGCCGATGGCTGGGCAAGTGTATATGCCTATGCCTGGATGGAAGAGGCGGTACCCGTTACTCCTGCAACGGGAGATTTCGTAATAATGGGCGATATAGGTCTTGGCGAAGCGTGGACGACGGAAAGCAGTGTAAAACTGTTCTACAACGAAAGCGCAAACCAGTACGAATTCAAGGGGCTGAGACTTTCGGCGGGAATGCAGTTTAAGATAGTGCAACTGGGAGAAACGGGACACACTTATTACAACATACTTGAAAAATATGTAGACGCGTCGTTGTACACCTATTCCTCCGACGGTAACATAGTGATTTCCAAAGACGGCATCTACGATTTCTATTTCAAGATGGGAACTCACGAATTGTATTTCGAAACAGGCACTACGGAAAGTACACCCAACATGCAGGTGACGTCCGTTACTCTGACGGAAACATGGCCGGGAACGGCAATGACGGCGGTTGAAGGACAGGACGGCTGGTACAGTATAAGTGTTGACGAAAGAGCGCAAAAGATCATCTTCAACGACAACAGCGGAAACAAGACGGCAAATCTCGATCTCAATGCCGAAACGCCTTACTACAACGGTACGGAATGGGTAGCAACGATCGGTTGATACAAAAACCATTCTTTATACAAATGACGTGTAAATTCACCGTCGCAGACGCCGATTTGTCTGCGACGGTGTGACGTGTTTTAAACGGAAATACCGTCCGTTGCAAATAATCGGGTCTGTTTAACGACGGTATTCCGTAAATATCGATTTATTTAAATGCTGTAAAATAAAGAAAAGGAGAAGCGTATATGTACAGATCAAAAAGGAAGGCTTTTACAATTACCGAACTGGTAATAGTAATTGCGGTCATAGCGATATTGGCGGCAGTGCTTATACCGACTTTCAGTAATGTAGTCGAATCTGCCAATAAGTCTGCGGCGATGTCCAACTGTCGTATGGCTGTTGCCGAATATATCTCTATGGTGACGCTTGACGATGATCCCGACAACAATGATGTGTCGGGTATGGTGTTTTCCAACGACGGCTACTATTTTGTCTATATGGATCAGAAGTTGGCTGAGTTGGGACAGGCAGGCAAATCGAACAATATTTTAAACATTGCAAGTGACAGTACGGCTGTCGACGCGGGTGCTTTAGAAGGTTTTGATATTCAGACGTCGCGCAGTGCCGACGCAATACAGACGGTTACGTTTACCGTCAACGGCAAAAGCACCACGGTCGATTTAAACGAACTGAAAAATACGGGACGTGCTTTGTATCTGTACAACTTCCAATCGGAAGACGGCAGCAAGTACGCAGGATTTTTTGTCATTAACGCAGCTGACGGCGGTGACGACTACGTCATTTCAGGGGCAAATTATTCGTTAGTCGCAGGTTACAGCAAATATTCGGAAAGTGGTCCGATAAAAATTGCGACCGACACGCCGACAATCGAGCAACCGCTGCTTACCGAAGTTACCGCTCAGTATACAGGTGTCCCCGTAAAGGCAGGGGAAGAGGTGACCTCTGTCAACGTAACGGTCACCGCAACTTACAGCGACGGATCTTCTAAAGAAGTGGAAAACTTTACCGCAAGCGACATTTCGTCAACTGCAGGCAAACACAATGTAACTTTAGGCTATACGGACGGCGAAGTTACATTGACGTGCCAGACGGAAGTTTACGTTGCTTCGGGATTGACGGCAACCTTAAGGAACGAGGAACAGCCGTTGGTGCTCAAACACAACGGTACCGTCGACATTGACGACGTATATGCTGTGTATGACATAGCGTACGATCTCGGAGACACGACGCAACCCGCACAGTCTGCGGAAGTGACGGATGTAGTCAGCGATACTGTCGGTCAGACGGGTAGCGTGACGCTGACATGCGGAGCGTTCCAACTTACTATAGACAATCTTACGGTTGAAAAAGTTTTTGACTCGATAAAGGCAGTTTACGAAGGCGGTGAGATTGAAATAAACGGCAAACTCGACGCCGGCAAGGTTTTGGTTTACGCCATATTCAGCGACGGAACGACCGAACGGATTACGGAAGGATACACTTTGTCGTCGGTTGACACTTCTGTCGCAGGCGAAAAAACCGTTACCGTTACCGTTACTTACGGCGAAGACAACCCGAAGACGGCGACTTTTACCGTTACGGTAGTTGAAGTAACCGCAAACACCTACTATTTCTACAACTTTGCAGGATGGGAAAGTGTCAGCGCCTATGCATGGTCGGGAACGGGAGAAACGGAAGTCAAACATCTCGGTGAATGGCCCGGAACGGCAATGACCGCCGTGGAAGGCAAATGGTATTCGATTACTGTGGACGCGACGGCAGAAAATATAATATTTAACGGAAGTAAAAACGGTACAGTTTACCAGACAAACACATTGTCACTTGGCGATACTTCAAAGCCGTACTACGCAATTACAGGTTGGTCGGCTCAGCAAGATGTCAGCAATATTGTAGTGTTGGATTTGACGCAAAATACTGGCTGGACAAGTGACGGAGCAAGATTTGCGGTAAACCTTTATACAATGAACGGTGAAGAAAAGCAGGAATGTTGGCTTGACTTTACGGCGGTAGGCGGACAGAATATCAACGACGTATTGCAATACAGGTACTTTGCCGTGGATATTTCCAATGTCAAAGATTACAACGGCGAAAAATTTGTTCCCGCAACTATGATAGTTTGCCGTATGAACGGAAGTTCTACGGAAAACAACTGGAACAATAAGTGGAATCAGACCAACAATCTTGAATTGATGTCGGGCTTGTATGTGACCATACCGGGAGACAACTGGAATTTGGGTATGCAAAGCGAAGTGTAATTTTAATTATCTCCCCGCAGTGCGGAACAGTGTTCTGTACTGCGGTGGAAAATTACGGTATTAAATTTGAAATTCTATAAATCAGCATATTTTCAGGAGTGACTAAGGTGAAACTTAAATTTTTAAAGAAAATTGCTCTGTTGCTGTCGCTGGTGATCATTGTCGGGGCTTTGAGTCCCGTACTGACAGCGTGCCGGCCGTCGCAGAGGGACGACCAAAAGGGGGATGCCGTATATACCATGTTGTTTTACACGGCGTCGACAGACACGGCGGCTTCGCAGATCAAACCGATTACGGCAAAGGCGGGAGAGCCCATCACACAGCCTGACGATCCCACATATCCGGGCTACAAATTCGGCGGCTGGTTTACCGATTACGGTACATGGGAACAGCCCTACACCGATTTCAGTTCGATGCCTGCGTACAATCTGACTCTGTACGCCAAGTGGGACGCCGTAAGCGATGAGGAAAAACAGCAGTACGAAGAGCAACTGAACGCCAACAGCGTTGAAGGACATCTGTACATTCACTACAAGCGTTTCAACAACGTGGCGGAAGAGTACGAAAAGTACAATCTGTGGGTATGGCCCAAGGCGTTTACCGGTGTGGAATTCGACTGGGTTCGCGACGAGCACAACAACATAGTTGTTGACGAACTGGGCGGCGCAACGTGCGACGTAGACCTTACCAAGGTTTACGACAATGCAGGCAACGACAAGGATGTCACTACAACCTTTTTGAAGTCGGCAGGCAATTACGTCAAGGGCGACATTTTCAAGGAAGACAACTACACCGACAATTACATAGGATTTCTGATCGTCGACGAGGATTCCAAGCAAAGCGCGCTTGAAAACGGCGGACACTGGGTAAGCGACGGCGGCAATCAGTTTATTCCCAAGGCAAGCGACACGGGTAACTTTTTCGTGGACAAGTTGCGCGAAAACGGCAGTGTGCACATTTTTGCAACGCAGGAACACGTGTACGATTACGCCTATTCGATTGCGGATGTCGGCGAAATGACCAACCCGTACGAAGGGGATGACGGCACAAACGTCAGTCTGTTCAACGTCAACAGTTCCGCTCCCAGTCCCTACGATACTGCGGAAACGGCAGGGGGTAGCGTTGAATTCGACACCGTAAAGGGTGTAGGTTACCAGATCATGGTAGCGTCCTTTGCCGACAGCGACGGCGACGGCTACGGGGATATAAAGGGTATCACCAACAACCTCGATTACCTCGAACAGTTAAACGTTGACGTACTGTGGCTGACTCCCATTCAGTTGTCCGACAGTTACCACGGTTACGACATAATCGATTACAAAGAAGTAGACCCGAAATTCGGTACGCTTGACGACTACAAGGAATTGCTTGCCGAAACGGAAAAGCGCGGAATGACGGTCATCATGGACCTTGTACTCAATCACACGTCGGTAAACAACGTCTGGTTCCAGAAATCGTCGCAGTTGGATCCCGTTTACCGCAGTTTCTATCAGTGGCGCAACAACAACAGCGTGCCCGAAGAAAGCAGTTCGTGGCATCAATTCAGCGACAAGAACTATTCCTACTACGGCAAGTTTGCCACCAGTATGCCCGAACTCAACTACGATTATCAGGCCACGCGTGACGCAATAGTGGACGTTGCGACCTACTGGCTCGGACTGGGTGTGGACGGATTCCGTATCGACGCGGTAAAGCACATTTATATGGAAGACGAAATTGCCAAAGGCGCAGGCGACATCATTATAAAAGACTACGATGCTGCGACCAGTACGGACTACAGCAGCAACCTTACCAAAAACATCCACTTCTTTAAAGAGTTTAACGCAAGAGTCAAGGAACAGTACCCCAATGCGTACATAGTAGGGGAAAACTTTGACGGAAACGCCTATAACGTCGCTCCGTATTACCAAGGTCTTGACAGTATGCTCAACTTCTACGCATACTACAACTTTGCTCAGATACTGGACTTCAAGGCAGGCAGTCCTCAGATGTTCAGCGGTATAAACGCCGGTACCGTCGCGGACAAGCCCAACGGCACCAACACTTCGTCGTTGTTTACCGACACGTGGTCTTATCAGGGTACTCTCAGTACTTACAGCAAGTACCGCGAAGACGTTCAGGCAATAGATACGCTGTTTACGTCAAATCATGACATTCCGCGTTTGCTCAACAATGTCGTGGGCGGAGATACCTCCTCCAACTGGTTCGGCAAAAAGGTGGACAGCAGTAACAGTGCGTTGGCTGTTCAGCGTGCGAAGGTGGTAATGTCAACAATGATGAGTCTGCCGGGTATTTCGTTTATTTACTACGGCGACGAACTGGGAATGAGCAGTAACTTCGGCGACGGCGAAACAAAGACAAGTCCGCACGTCGACAGACAGTACCGTCAGCCATTCAAGTGGGAGAAGACAGCCACCGAACAGACTACATCGTACAGTATCAGCGGCGACGTCACCTACTACGTAAAGTGGGACGATTACAATGTCAGTCTGGACGGTGTAAAAGAACAGTTGGCAGACAGCAACAGTATGCTGTCCTATACAATGAGATGGACGGAACTCAAACATACCGACGATGTCATCAAATACGGTAAATATCAGCCGTTGCAATCGGAGGCGCAGATATTTGCCTACACGCTGACCTACAACGGAGTAACTTATTACTGCTACCACAATTTCAGCCGTGACGAAGTTTACAATTACAAGGTAGGAGGCAGTCAGGTGGTACTTGCGGACAGCGGTGCCGGCGAATTCTCGCTTGCTCCTTATTCATCGGTAATTTACAAATAATTTAAACGATTTGCTATGAAAAAATACAGTAAGATTTTAATTTTGATTTTGTCAATTATTCTGACGTTGAGTCTTTGCATGCTGTCTCTGACGGCATGCAATCCCGACTCGGAACCGGACGACGAGGGCAAGACATCGATCGACCCGCCCGAACAGGTTTCCGTCGACGCAACGGGATCGGTTACATGGGACCGTGTGTCGGGTGCCTTTTCCTACGAACTGTCCGTCAACGGAACGGTAGTGCCTGTCAAATTTACCACGTACAATTTGTATGATTACGAGGACAGACCTGCCGACGGTAAGTTTGTAATTAAGGTAAGAGCGGTCGCCCGAGACGGCACGCAAAGCAATTGGTCGGAAGAAGTTACCTTTACTTTAAGCGGCGGCAAATTGCTTTATCCTGTAATAAACGGCGTTACCGACGGCGTTTTAAACTGGTTTGCCAACTCCGACGCAACGGACATAGTCTTTACCGTCAACGGTGAAGAAAGAGATGTGGACGTAACTGCCACGTCCTACGACCTTTCCGTGGAAACGGGTGACAAACTTTCCGTTTCCATCACTTACAAGGGAGACGGCGTATATTATCAGGACAGCAGTACGGTTACGGTAATATACTATCCGCAAACGGGAACAATGCAGTTGCCTGCTCCCACCAACGTGCGTATGGAAGGTCAGGTGCTGATGTTTGACGCAGTGGTGGGCGCGGATACCTACTACCTGCGTGACTACAACAATTCGGTTGTTTCCGTCAATACAAACGTTGTGGATATGTCGTCGGGCTACCTCACCAAGAGCGTTTCCGCAGGAAACACCAACGGATTCTACACTTCGAGTGACGAAACGGATGTGGTGTATTTCAAAGAAGGCAACGGCGACGGCAGCGCGGAAAACCCGTTTGTAATCACCACGGCGGACGAGTTCAGATACATCGAGTTTTACGAAGGCGTAGGACTCAGCATGCATTACGTACTGGGCAACGACATCGAATTTGAAGAAATAGAGTTGAAAGAGGACGAATACGGTTCCAACACCTACAAGTTGGGCTCATTCAGCGGAGTACTGGATGGCAAGGGACACTCGGTAAAGAATCTTACCGTTTACTACCGTGACGGCTATTCCTCTCTGTTCGATTCCGTCAACGAAGAAGCGGTGATCAAAAACCTTGTGATCGACAACGCCGACTGGCGTACATGGACTGTCAAGACCAATGACGGAGTAATGCACGAAAAGGGTGGCGACGTTGCAATACTTTGTTTCACCAACAGAGGTCTTATACAAAACGTTACTGTCAGAAACAGTTCCGTAGTTGCGGTAAACGACGGCGCCGCAAGTCTTGTCAGTATCAACAGGGGCAATGTCATAGGTTGCGTCAACGAAAGCGACGTTTACGTCAGCGGAAACAGGGAAACGGGCGGTTTGGTAATATACAACGAAGGTTCGGTATCTTCCTGTATCAACCGTGCAACGGTTGAAGGCAATCTCAGTACAGGCGGAATAGTCGGCAGAAATGCCGGTACCGTCGCAATGTGCGACAACTACGGCGCAGTGACCGCCAAGAAAAGCGTAGGCGGTATTGTAGGCTACAATTACAACGTTTTGCTTGACGGCATTTACGACTTTTCTCCCATGGTCAGATATTGTTCCAATCACGGAGCAATTACCGGTTCGACGGACGTGGGCGGTATAGCGGGCAGTAACGGAAACGACGGCACGGACGAAACGGGTTCGCTTACCGTCGCGGGAGCAGGCGTATTCTATTGCTACAACAAAGGAAACGTCCGTGGCGTTACCGCCGTGGGCGGCATAGCAGGCAACAACTACGCTACCACAAGCCTTACGAGAGGAGTTGTGGGATGTTACAACATGGCTGAGGTTTCAGTCGACGAAGATGTACTTGCCTCATACAAACGCATTTATCTGGACGCAGGCGACACAAATTACTGGATAACCGCCGACAATGCGGTAGTTTACTGCTACTACTGGGGCACGGGCGGTTCTACCACATGGCCGGGCGAACAGATGACTCACTTTACTGTAGGTACGAAAAATTACTACTATATAGACATTCAGATGGAACACTTTGACGGTATTATTTTCAGCCGTGCAAACTATTCGGGTACGATTTACAATCAGACTCCCGACATAACTTCTATAAACGGAAATATGTATCGGCTTTCAGACAGTTTCGAAACGGGTTCGTGGAGCGTTGCGCCGTCGGAAGTGGTCAACGGAGTCAGTACGGTGTGCGGCTCGCTGGCAGGTTACAGCACGATGCTTACCGATTGTTTCTATCTCGAAGGCACAAGCGAATACAGTTCGCTTGCCAACGGCACAAAACAATCCAACAAGATTATACTCGACGGCAACGAGGTCGCTGCGGGTGACGTAACGATTACTTCGGAACAACTGTCATCTCAGCAATTTGTGGAAACTCTTAACAAAATTTCTTCGTCGCAAAACTGGACGTCGGGCGACGGCGCTCCCAAGTTTGCTTGGCAATGACGATCGTGGAGGTAGACAAAAATGTTTAAAAGAAGATCCATTGTCATATTAAGCGGTATTCTCGTGCTTGCGCTGTGTATTGCAAATCTTGCAGGCTGCAGCAACACCCGATGCGAAACGCCTTCCAACCTGACTGTAAGCAACAGTCTTGTAATCAGTTGGGACGCGGTTGAGGGCGCAGACAGATATATGCTGGCGTTTAACGGAAACGCGTCAACACAGTTTATGACGCAGAACACTTCTTACAATATCAAGACTGCGGGCGCGGAAGTCACCTCGATGTTAAAGAGCGGCGAACAAAACAGCGTTACCGTTCGTGCGGTCAAAGTGGAAACACAGGGGGACAAATTGATACCTTACAATCTGTCCGAATGGGCGCAGGCGGTGACCTTTGTGTATTCGCGTCAGGCAAGTACCGTTTCAAATCTGACCTACGACGGAGAAACCCATTCGTTGAAATGGCGTAAGGTTACGGAAAACAATGCGGAATATGTGTTGGGAGTACGTGAAAAGGGCGCAACGGAAATAACGGAAATAAGTCTTGCCGATTACGAAATAAAACCCAATTCCATTACGGGCAACATTACTCTCGATATTTCCGCAATTCTTGCCACACTTGAAAACAAGGTGTACGAGTTGGCGGTTAAAGTAAAGGTAACAGGGTACGATGACGGCGATTGGAGCAATTTCGCCGAGGCGGATCTCACGGGCGGTTTGCCTGTCGATCCCGATCCTTCGCAGGGCAAACTTGTATCGATAACGGCGTTCTATACGGGACCGCAGTTGCAGGTAGGAACGACTGACATCAACGCGTATCTGATCGTTACGGCACTTTACGACAACGACGCCGAGAAAAAAGTTTACGATTTTACCACCGACATAGTCGAACACAACGGCTCGGCGGGAGACAAGACTGTTACGGTAACCTATACGGAAGATGACGTTACGGTAACCGCAACGGTGACTATATCCTTTGCGGACGATGTTACCGATCCGGCGGATCCCGACGATCAACCTCAGCAAAAGAACTACAAACTGATGGGCGTCAACGGGGATTTCTCCGACGGAATGACTTATACTTCTCTTAGCGGTACCCGTATGCTGTGGAAAGCGGTTATACTTGACGGAACGCATGCGGTCAACATCACTTACGGTGAGGAAGTTTACGGTTACGCCAAACTGAGCAACGCGGAGGAAGTTTCCGCTAAGCAGGATTCGGAGGGCAATATCTTATTGCCTCAGGGCGAATACGACATCTATCTCGATTACTCTTCCGAAGGTAAGAATATTTACATTGAAAGTATTGTCTATACCACGATTTACTACTACAATGCTGACGGTTGGGAAAATGTTTACGCTTACGCTTGGCGCGAGTCTCAGCAGGCGGTAACTCCTTCAGTGGGAGATTTCGTCATAATGGGCGATATAGGTCTTGGCGAAGCGTGGACGACGGAAAGCAGTGTAAAACTGTCCTTCGACGGCAGCAATCAGTATATGTTTAAAGGACTGAGACTTTCTGCCGGAAGTAAGTTCAAGATAGTTCAACTGGGCGAAACGCAACACAATTACTACAACGGTGTTGAATCGTGGGTAGACGAGTCGTTGTACACTGTTGACGAAGAGGGCAACATAGTGATAGCCAAAGACGGCATCTACGATTTCTATTTCAAGATGGGAACTCACGAATTGTATTTCAGCACAGGCACAACGGAAAGCACACCCAACGTAGAAATTACGTCAACGGAAGTCACCAATGCTTGGCCGGGCAACAAAATGCAGGCTGTGGAAGGTAAAGACGGCTGGTACAGTATCACCATTCGCGGTAAAGCGGAAAAAATCATTTTCAACGCGGGAACAGGTGATGACAACGATAAGACGGCTGACCTGACCATCGATTTCGACAACATTTACTACAAAGACGGTAAGTGGCAGTCGGATTTTGAATGAAATTAATGATCAATATATATTTAAGGAGAAAAACAATGAAAAAAATATTTGCAGTAACAATGATGTTGATCATCGCATTTACAATGTGCCTGTCTGCGACGGGCTGTACACCTGCCGAAGAAGGCGGCGAATCGGGCGAATATAATTTAAAAGTATGGTGCGCCGAACTGGACCAGACAATGGTAGAGGAAATGCTGTACAATTACGAACTTGCAAATCCCGACAACACTTACAACTGGACCGTTCAGACGGTTGGTGAAGACGTTGCAGGAACCAGAGTAATTTCCGAACCTACCACTGCAGCCGACGTGTTCAGTTTCGCGTCCGACCAGTTGGGAGCACTTGTCAACAACAACGCGATAATGGCTGTTCCCACACAGTACTATTCCACAATTGCCGACGAACAGATAAGCATTGCGGAAGTTGCGGCAAAATACAACAATCAGTATTACGCTTATCCCTATACATACGAAAACTGTTTCTTGTATTACAACAAAGACCTGCTCAGTGCCGATCAGGTCAAGAGTCTTGAAACTCTCATTTCGGCAAATACCGGTGCCGAATACAACATCGGTATGGATATGGACGACGCTTATTACACAAGTATATTCCTCTTCACGGCAGGAATGGAACTGTTCGGCGCCGACGGTCAGGACGTCACTGACGTGGACATTGCCAACGAATACGCTTTGAAAGGATGCCAGTACATCGCTGATTTGGGAAGCAAGGCAAAGTTCAACAGCATTGCGGAAGAAGAACAGGCTACTGCATTGAAAAACGGTAACGTAGCGGCAATTATAAGCGGACCTCACATGGTAGAACAATTCAAGACGGCTTTGGGTTCCAAATACGCGGTCGCCAAGTTGCCTACAATAAAACTTGACGGCAAAGACACGCAAATGGTATCTTTCAGCGGTGTAAAACTGTACGGTGTTAACCGCAATACGAAATACCCCGAAGAATGTGCTAAACTTGCAGCCTTTCTTGCAAACTACGACAATCAGTACATCAGACTGACAGACAGAGAATTTTGTCCTACCAACCTTGAGCTGTATGCCGAAGCGGAAAACAGCGGTGTTCAGGCAGTAGAAGTAGTAATCACTCAGGCGGAATACACACGTCTTAAACCTGCGTTCACACAGATGTCAAGTTACTGGACTCCTATGGGAACGTTCCTTGGAGGCGTATTCAAAAAGACTCAGGCTGCATCGGCATGGCAAGGACAACTTGAAACCATCGAGGCAGGATTGCTGGGCAACTGATACGTCAACGCGATTGATTTAAAAGTCAATTAGACTGGAAGGAGAAAGCATTTTTATGACAGGTTCTTCTAATAAAGCGTCGCGATTCTTTGCAAACGTCGGCAATAAAATTGCCGGTTGGTTTAGGAATTTCGGCAGATCGTTTGTGGGGTTTTTCAGAAAAATCCCCACAAACCTCAAAAAATTCGGTAGAAAAATAGCAGACGGATTTGTCCGTTTCGGCAGAAACTTTGCCGAGGGGGACGCAGGCGTCAGATGCAGTTACTTTATTATGGGTAGCGGTGCGTTTGCACACGGTCAGATCGTCAAAGGTCTGGGATATCTTGCCATTGAGTTGCTGTTTATACTTTATATGGCTTTTAACGGAGTAGGTTCTCTTGCCGGGCTGGTAACATTGGGTACAAACTTTACCTACACTTACTACGACGTAGATCTCGGTACCGGCATCGAAGTAAATGTCCCTGGCGACAACTCAATGCTGTTTTTGTTGTACGGCGTAGTTGCCGTAATTGTGGTGTTCGCTTTTATTGCGGTGTACCTTTTAAATATACGCAGTGCGGTTGCCAATTATAAAGACAGCGTAATAGGAGTAAAACCCTCTACGTTCAGACAGGACATGCAATCGCTGTTTGACAAAAAGTTTTACATACTGTTGTTGGTAGTGGCGTTTGCGGGAGTTGTAATATTTACCATACTTCCGTTGATATTCATGATACTGATTGCCTTTACCAACTACGATTCGGCTCACCCCGAAACAAGCGGTTTTACATGGGTAGGATTTGAAAACTTTATTAAACTTCTGGGGTCCAACGATCTTTCCAGTACGTTTTTCCCCGTACTTGGCTGGACGATAGTGTGGGCAATATGCGCAACATTTTTAAACTACTTTTTAGGTGTGGGACTTGCGCTTCTGATAAACAGCAAAGGAATAAAAGGCAAGAAAATATGGCGACTGTGTTTTGTATTGACAATTGCCATTCCGCAGTTTGTCAGTCTGTTGCTGATGCGCAGTATGTTGAGCGAATTCGGACCTATAATGAATTTGTTGGTTCAACTCGGATTCCCCCGTACCAACTGGTTCGAAACGGCTTCCAGCGCAAGACTTATTGTCATTTCCGTCAATTTGTGGATCGGTATTCCCTATTCGATGCTGATTACGTCGGGTATTCTTATGAACATTCCGCAAGATCTGTACGAATCGGCTCGTATCGACGGCGCAGGCAAATTCAAGATGTTCCGCAAGATAACGTTGCCTTACATACTGTTTGTCACGGGGCCTTACCTTATAACTCAGTTTATAGGCAATATCAACAACTTTAACGTTATATACCTTCTGACAGGAGGAGGTCCTTTCGGCGAACTCAGTCAGGGCGCAGGCTCGACTTCGCTTCTGGTAACGTGGCTGTACAGCCTTACCAATGACACGGGAAACTACAACCTGGCTTCCACTATAGGTATTCTGACGTTTATTATTTGTTCCATTGTGTCGCTTATAACTTACAGACGCTCTTCGAGTACTAAGAATGAGGAGGATTTCCAATAATGGATTACGATTTTAAAAAGACTAACGGCGGTATGAAACGCCGTAAAGCCATCAGTAAATCGGCAATTTACACAATCCTCACCATTTTGAGTATTTGCTGGATATTGCCTTTGATATGGCTTATATTACAATCCTTCGGTATGGAACCGGATGCTCCTTATCAGTCCACTTACGGATCGCCGGACATACTTCCGTCCCATTATACCGTCAACTGGTATGTAAAATTGTTTACGGAAACCGAATTTCCGACATGGTATCTCAACACATTGATCATATCTCTTGCGTGCATGGTACTGTCTACGTTTTTCACGCTGAGCATGGCATATGTTATGAGCCGTTTCCGTTTCAAGTCGAGAAAGACCATTCAGAACATCGGACTTATACTGGGAATGTTTCCGGGCTTTATGAGTATGGTTGCCATTTATTACATATTCAAAGGCATCGGACTTGCCGGAAACGTGGAAAACTGGAAACAAATTCTTGCTCTTATAATGGTTTACTCGGGAAGTGCGGCTTTGGGTTACTACGTTTCAAAGGGATTTTTCGACACCGTCAGCAAATCGCTGGACGAGGCAGCACGTATCGACGGCGCAACAAACAGTCAGGTGTTCAGAAAAATAATGCTTCCGTTGTCCAAACCTATCATAGTTTACACGGCGTTGATGAGTTTTACGGCGCCTTGGGGCGACTTTATATTTGCAAGTTTTATTCTTAAAGAAAACAGCGGAGCCTATACAGTTGCGGTGGGATTGTACAGGTGGATAGCAATGGCGGAAATACCTGCGCAGTGGTACAATCTGTTTGCGGCAGGCGCAGTGTGCGTTGCTGTCCCCATTACGATTCTGTTCCTGCTTCTGCAAAGATATTTTGTGGAAGGTATTACGGGCGGTGCCGTTAAAGGCTGAGAGGTATGTTATGAAGACATTAAACAAAATCAGAATTTTGAGCATTGTTTTGCTGTTTGTAATGGCGTTTAATCTGTTGCCTGTTCAGACAATAGGCAATGCAATCGCCGAAAACAGTGATTCGGCTAAGGTGATCGTACACTTTTACAACGGTGACGGGCAGTACGAATACGACCAGTGGGAGGGTAAAAACGACATCTCATGGGGAGCGTACTACTGGATAGACATCGGTAAGATTGTGCCCACCGACGGCAAGGATCCGGATTTTTACAGGGACGACAACATCGGACAGACCTACACGATTACATTGAACGCAATGGAAACAAGTGCGGTCAAATCGGGTAAGAAACTCGGACTGATAATGGTAAGGGCGTATGTGGACGAAACAAACACCTATACTCCTTACTGGTGCGGTAACAAGGGAAAAGACCTGTCCAGCGACAGATTCCTCGAAGTGACTCTTGACCAGAACAACACTTACGAGGTTTGGATAATTGCAGGTGACAAGAACAATTACACTTCGCTTGCCGCTGCGCAATCGGCATTTGAACGAATCGAATCGGCAAGATTTGACGATTTCAACAACGTGTATATTCAGACCACGTCTTTGGTAACCAACGAAACAGGCTACAGAATTTACGAAGTGACGGACACGATTGCAGACGAACAGGGCGAACAGGTAGCGTCAGGCAACGTGACGGAAGTGCTTACGGGCGAAGGTCTCAACAGCAGAATTGCCGTGGACATCGACAACTTCGACTGGAATGCCGATTATATGTTGTGGATGGACGGGTACGCATTCCCGACTGCCATAGACAAGACAAGACTTTACCTGTCCGAACAGTTTAAAAGCGATTGTCTTCCTGCCGACGCCGACGGCGACGGGCTGACAGACATCGAATTGGGTTGCACTTATACTCCCACAGAAACTACATTCAGATTGTGGGCTCCCGTTTCTACCAACGTCCTTATAAATCTGTATGTTTCCGGGGACGAAACGGATGACACTTTGTATGACAGTGCCGTAGCGATGACCATGACCGGCAAGGGAGTATGGGAAGCAACGGTAAAAGGCGATCTGGACGGAATTTATTATACGTACACCAACTATGTTGCGGGTTCGGTAAACGAAGTGTGCGATCCTTACGCTACAGCGGTAGGAATAAACGGCAACAGAGCAATGGTGTGCGACCTGGATGCTACCGATCCCGACGGATGGGATGAGGATCTGAAACTTGCCGAAGAAATAAGGCAAAACAATTCGCTTGTTCCCGTTATATGGGAAATACACGTGCGTGACTTTTCCATTTCCGCCGACAGCGGTATTACTTACAAGGGCAAGTATCTTGCCTTTACCGAACAGGACACCACAGCCAAAGGAAACGACAACGTAAAGACCGGTATTTCTTATCTTAAAGAACTGGGCGTTACATATGTACATCTCAATCCCGTCTACGATTTCGCAACGGTGGACGAGGAGTATAACAACAATATCGATTACGCTACGAAGCAAAACTGGGGATACGATCCTAAAAACTACAATGTCCCCGAGGGAAGTTACGCAACAAATGCCGAAGACGGCGCCGTGCGTATAAACGAATTCAAGCAGATGGTGCAGGCGTTGCATCAGGCAGGTATCGGTGTGATTATGGACGTTGTGTACAATCACACGTATACTTCAAACGGTTGGTTCGATCAGACCGTTCCCGGTTACTATTACCGTCAGGAACTGTCAGGCGAGGCGGGCACATTCGGTATGCAGTCGTGGACAACCAATCTTTTAGGAATTTACAACCTAAGCGACGGCACAGGTTGCAGTAACGAAACTGCAAGCGAAAGAGAAATGTACCGCAGTTACATGATAAATTCGTTGCTGTACTGGGCACAGGAATACCACATCGACGGTTTCCGTTTTGACCTGATGGGATGCCACGACACCGAAACAATGAACATGATACGTCAGGCACTCGACACCAAGGTGGAAGGGGGTTCCGGAATACTCATGTACGGCGAACCTTGGGCAGCCGCAACGGTAGGACTGGATCCCGCCTACGGTTTGTCCGTCGCAAATATGAGCAACGTACATCTGCTCAGCGAAGGAATAAAGGTGTTTAACGATACGGTAAGAGAGGGCGTAAAGGGTAACAACTCGCTGTCTTCCGGATTTGTCAACGGCAATACATCCTCGGACATTTACAACAGGTTGCTGGTAGGTATGCAGGGAGGATCTCACTGGGGACAACTTACCTCTGACAAGTCAGTAATTTATACAACGTCACACGACAACTACACGTTGTGGGATCAGTTGGTGGCAACGACGGTAGGTACGGTGACTCCCACCGTGTACTCGGAGGGCAACAGCCTTGTTCTTCGCCGAAACATGATGGCTGCTTCCATCACGCTTATGGGCAAAGGCACAAGTTTCATACTTGCAGGAGAGGAAATCGCTCGTACCAAATACGGCAACCACAACAGTTACAATGCTCAGGACAAAATCAACGCATTTGACTATTACAGACAGGAAGAATTTGCTTCGCTGTTCAATTGGTACAAGGGACTTATAGAACTGCGTACACAGCGGTTCACTACGATTTGTCGCGGCGACGCGATAATGACCAACGGTATTTACAACTTCTCCGACGGATACGCAATGCCGGGTGCAAATTCGCAGACGCTCGTATTCTGTACGGAAAGAATGAATGCTGCCGATCAATACAGTAAAGTGATGGTTATCTGCAATGCAGGTACCACAAGCAGCAGTATAACTTTCAGCGACAGTTGGAGACTGATTGGCAACAGCAAGGACGGTACGTTCAATTTCGACAGTACTGTAACTGTTGGTAACGGCGCGGTAGTTGTGCCTGCTTACACAACATATATACTTGTTCAGGATTAAGAGGTAATTGTGTTATGGCAAGTTTAAGTTTAAAACACATATACAAAGTGTATGACAACGGCGCAAACGGAGTCAAAGCCGTCAACGATTTCTGTATGGAAATAGAAGACAAGGAGTTTATTGTCTTTGTAGGACCTTCCGGCTGCGGTAAAAGTACAACTCTGAGGATGATAGCGGGGTTGGAAGAAATTACGGCGGGCGAACTTATGATAGGCGACGAGGTGGTAAACGACGTCGAACCGAAGGAAAGAAACATTGCAATGGTTTTCCAGAACTATGCTCTGTATCCTCATATGACGGTTCGGGAAAATATGGCTTTCGCGTTGGAACTGAGCAAAAAGTTTACCAAGGAAGAAATCAACGACAGAGTCAACGAAGCGGCGCGTATATTGGATATCGAACAATTCCTTGACAGAAAACCCCGCGCGTTGTCGGGCGGTCAGCGTCAGAGAGTTTCGCTGGGCAGAGCGATAGTGCGTGATCCCAAGGTGTTCCTGTTGGACGAACCGCTCAGTAACCTTGACGCTAAACTGCGCGCTCAGATGAGAACGGAAATAAGTAAACTTCACAACAAGTTGCAGACCACATTCATTTACGTAACTCACGACCAGGTTGAAGCCATGACAATGGGTACGAGAATAGTGGTAATGAAACTGGGCGTTGTACAGCAGATAGATACTCCCAAAAATCTTTACAAATATCCGGCAAACAAATTTGTGGCAGGGTTTATAGGCACTCCGCAAATGAACTTCTTCGACGCCACGTTGAAAAAGACGGAGGGCGGAAAGGTGGAAGTCACGTTTGCAAACAACAGGAAAATTTTGCTGGACGAAGATGTCGTGGCAAAGACGGACGGTAAATATCTGGACGGCAACACGACGGTGACTCTGGGAGTCAGACCTGAGGACGTTCATTGGGATGAAAAATTTGTATCGGAGCACAAGGAAACGGCGTTTACCTGTCGTACAAGTCTTATCGAAGCGTTGGGAAGCGAAACTATTGTTTACTGTGAACTGGACGAGGAAAACGACGCTATAGGCGATTCGTCCACACGTCTTACGTTAAAAGTCGATCCGAAGGCGGAAATAGACAAAAATCAGGACATCACCGTCGCGATAGACCCGCAGTGCATACATCTGTTTGACAACGAAACGGAAATGACCATTATGCCGCGAATTCCGCAATACAATCTTGTAAAAGCAAAGGTAAAGAGCGGCAAGGTCGATTTGTTGGGCGCTGACATCGCATTGCCGTCTGCAATAGATTTGCCCGACGGCGACTACATCCTCAACATCCCATCCGACGCGTTTATATTCAAGGGCTTTGAAACGCCACTAACCTCTGTGGAAGAATCGCACAAATTGTGTTCCGTTGAGCCTGTAGGGGAAAAATACGCTAACAAAGCACTTAAAAATCTGGTTAAAACCTACCCTTGCGAACAGTTCGAACAATACGAGTTGCAGTTTAACAAGGCTTTCGACGCCGAAATAGAGTCGGTGGAAGATATAGGCAAGACGCGTTTGCTGAGACTGAAAGTAAACAAAAACAAACTGTTTGCCATCGGCAACGGCGTGGACAACGTGAAGACGCTTTCCGTTGCCGTTGATTGGAAAAAAGTGACCTTTACAGGCGAGGAAAAAGTTACTGAGGCATTTGCGCTTACAAACACGTTAAGCGCCCGCGTCGTAAAGGAGCAGACGGGCAAAAAGAAATACAACTTCGCACTTGAAGTTGCCGGGGCAGAAATTTACCTTACAGACTATATCGCGACAAAGATTTTCAACGCTTTGGGACGCAAAGCGTTTGAAACGGAACTGACCGTGGACTTCGGTATATACGACGTGATGACAGCCGACAGCGGTATAGAGGGCGTTGTGGAAAAAATACTGGACTACGGAACGGAAAAAATCGCCGTTGTAAAAGCAGGCGAAGCACAAGTCAATGTGTATCTCGGCAACAGCGGTGTAAAGCAGGGCGACAACGTAAAACTCGCGCTCAATCTTCCCAGGTTGGGAGTAGTGGAAACCTTGCGAGGAATACGCATCATCTGATGTTCGATTGGTGACGTCGTCGGTTTTTTAACAAGACAGAGGGGCGAAAAGGTGTGACCTTTTCGCCCTTTTTTACTGCAAAGTGATTTAAATTTTTTCGTGACTTGTAAACAATTCCGGAAATTGAAATGATAGTGCCAATTCGTCAGATCTGTGTATTGACACGTGCAAACAAAAAACACGCCGACTTAATGTCGGCGTGCGGTATGTAAAGAAACCGAACCGTTGCTATGGGGTGCGCAACGTCCGTTTCGTTACAGCGAATCATAAACGTATACCGTATTTTTCAATTATAAAATCCATGTCTTTGTCTCCTCTGCCCGACAGATTTATAAGTACCGATCCTTTCTTCATTGTTTTGGCCAGTTTCATTGCGTAGGCAACAGCATGCGCGCTTTCTATTGCAGGAATAATTCCCTCCAGTCTGGACAGCGTGAAAAAGGCGTCGATTGTTTCGTCGTCGGAAATCACGTCGTATTTTATTCTGCCAACATCGTGTAAGAACGCATGTTCGGGCCCCGACGACGGGTAATCCAGTCCGCTGGCAACCGAATAAACGGGCGCGGGATTTCCCTTGTCGTCTTTCAGCATCAGACTGTTGAAACCGTGCATTATTCCTTCCGTTCCGTAGTTGAGACTTGCGGCGTGGTCACCCGTATTTTTTCCCCGTCCCAACGGTTCTACTCCGTACAATTTAACGTGGTCGTTTAAAAATCCGGCAAATATTCCCATCGAATTCGAACCGCCTCCCACGCAGGCTACGACGGCATCGGGCAGTTCTCCCGTCATTTCGGTAAACTGACTGCGCGCTTCTATTCCTACCACGCTTTGAAAATCTCTTACCATCATCGGGAAGGGATGAGGTCCCACAACCGAGCCTATACAGTAAATGGCATGGTCGTATTCTCTGCCGTAGGCTTCGAACGCGCTGTCCACAGCCTCTTTCAGCGTCTGCATTCCGTCGGTAACTTCTATTACTTTTGCTCCGAGTATCTTCATTCTCGCTACGTTGGGAGCCTGCTTTTTTATGTCTACGCTTCCCATATATATGTCGCATTGCAATCCGAAGTAAGCGGCGGCGGTGGCAAGAGCCACTCCGTGCTGTCCCGCTCCCGTTTCCGCAATCAACTTTGTTTTGCCCATATACTTGGCAAGCAACGCTTCGCCCATACAGTGATTGAGTTTGTGCGCTCCCGTATGGTTGAGATCTTCACGTTTGGCGTACAACTGTACATTGCCCAGTTTGTTGGACAGCCTTTCGAGATGGGAAACGGGCGTAGGTCTTCCTTGAAACTCCTTGCGTATGCGCCGAAGTTCGTTTATGAACTTGCGAGACTTGCAGATTGTAAAGTAAGCGTCGGTTATTTCCTGCATTGCTTTTTGCAGTTTTCCGTCTATATAACAGCCTCCGTATTTGCCGAAGTATCCCCTGTCGTCGGGGTAATCTTTTAAATAAGTTTCGAAATCTATGTTGTTGACTTTCATTTTGTACCTCTTTAAGTTTTAAAATTAAATTTTTTTCTTTTCATCTGAAAATTTGTCGCGTTTTTTGTTGTTGCGTTTACTCGAACGTGCGCCATCGTCTTGTAAGTAAAGTCATTTTTACCTCCGATATTGTTTAAAACAAAAAAAGTCCTCGACAGAAAAACTCTGTCAAGGACGAATAAACTATCCGCGGTGCCACCCTGATTCACGGCTGCCGCCGTGCGCTTTGAGGAATACAGACATATTCCCGACAACTGACGTATGTCAACACGTTGTAGAATACTTTGCACAAGTGCATTTGACTACACCCTCGGCGGCCCATTTGACAACTTGTTTCTTGCCTGATTTTCACCATCGCAGGCTCTCTGTGAAGTCATCGTTGCCTTTACTTCCGCTTCAACGGTTTGTATGTATAGATGTATTTTACAGTCAAACGTTGCGTTTGTCAACACCCGTTTTCAAAAAAAACAGAGCATATTAAAATTTTAATACGCAATGAATGTTCCTGACGTAACAGTCAACGACGACAAGCGGTGTAAGATACAGAGGACCGGGATGTAATGCGCTCGAATATAGAACAGCGTAAAATCGTCTCGGAATTTTCTTCAACATTTAAAACGGTTGAAATTTACCGTTGCATCGGTAGTCAATAAATACGCGGTGCGTTGCAATGCGGCTGTGCGGTAAAATGTTTGTGCCTATTAAGCGCAATAGCGTTGCAAAACGCCATACGGCTAAAATCCGTCCAAATGTTCGGAGCGCAAAAAAGCGCAGAACAGTGTACCCGTTCTGCGCCGTTCGTTGTGATTTTCAAGCAAAAAACCTGAGGTCTCCGGAAATAATCACGGTAACGAGGTCGACGAAATAGAAGATAACTTCGCCTATCAACAGCAATTGAAGAATACCGGAAATCAAATGTCCTCTCTGTATACGCGTAATGCCGCCGAGCAACCAACTCGTGACGGGAATGATAGCGAGAATGAGGTTGAGCAACCAGCCCAGTCCCAAGTTTAAGTAACCTTTCTTTTTAGCCATAAGTTTGTACCTCCTGTTTAATAATACAATTTTACACTACTGTATTAAAAAAGTAAACCCCAAATTTAAAAAATATTGTAATGTTTTGTAAGTCAGTCGATTTTAATACTGTGACGCCGTAAAAGTTACTGTATATTATGCAATAATTTGACATTTTGCCGATTAGTGGTATACTTTTATTGACGACAATGGAGGTAATGTATTATGGCTAAGAACAACACGGCAATTCTGGTCGTTGATATGCTCAACGATTTTGTGACGGGTGCATTGAAATGTGACAGAGGACTTAAAATCGTTCCGAAGACGGCGCAATTGCTTGAAGGCGCAAGAAAAGCGGGAGTACCCGTTATTTTCTGCAACGACGCACATTTAAAGGGAATAGACCACGAACTTAAACTGTGGGGAGATCATGCGATTGCAGGTACCAAAGGGGCGGAAGTAATTCCCGAACTCGAACTGTGCGACAAGGATTACGTTGTGCCCAAGCGCAGGTACAGCGGATTTTTCCACACCGATCTCGACTTGCTGTTGCACGAACTGGGAGCGGACACGGTTGTAATGACGGGACTGCACACTCACATGTGCGTAAGACACACATCCGCCGACGCTTACTGCTTAGGCTACAATGTAGTGGTGGCAAGTGACGCAACTGATGCATTTACCGAGGAAGACTACAAGAGCGGTATCAAGTACCTTAAAGAAGTTTACGGCGCACGTGTTTACACGGTAGACGAGTTGTTGGAGCAGTTTGCCAAGTAAGGAAAATACCTACAGAGATAAATTTTATTGAATAATTAAAAAACAGCGATACGTTTTCCGTTTACGGTAACGTATCGCTGTTTTTATTTTGCCAACGTAGGTAAAAGACCTGACATTACTGTTTGCATTACTCGAACTGTGCTCTGTAAATTTCCGCATAAACGCCGTTCTTTTGCATCAGTGAATCGTGCGTTCCCTTTTCCGCAATATCCCCGTCTTTTATTACCAGAATAATGTCAGCATTGCGTATCGTGGACAATCTGTGAGCGATTACGAAACAGGTTTTGTCGTGCATCAACGCCGTCATTGCTTCGTGTATGTACTTTTCCGTCTGCGTGTCGACATTTGACGTTGCCTCGTCCAATATCAGCAGATGAGCGGTGGACAGCATTGCTCTCGCAAGTGTTATCAGTTGTTTTTGTCCTTTGGACAGGTTTACTCCGCCGTCCGTTACGGGTGTGCGGTAGGACAGCGGCAGCGATTCGATGAAACTGTCGATGTGCGCCCGACGTGCCGCATTTCTGACTTCTTCTTCCGTTGCGTCCTGTTTGCCGTAGGCAATGTTGTCGAATATGGTGCCTTCAAACAGCCACGTATCCTGCAATACCATTGTGAACGCCGCACGCAGACTTTGTCTTGTGTAGTCGCGTATGTCTTTGCCGTCGAGTGTTATTTCACCGTCGTCTATGTCGTAAAAACGCATCAGCAGGTTGACAATAGTGGTTTTGCCTGCTCCCGTAGGGCCTACGATTGCCACCGTCTGACCGCTTTTAACGGAAAATGACAGATCTTTAATTACGGGAACATCTTTGTCGTAACCGAATCTGACGTGGTTGAAAGAAATGTCCCCTTTGGGTTGTGTAAGTTGTACCGCGTCCGGTTTGTCGGGCGGTTCGGGTTGAGCGTCCAACAGACGGAACACGCGTTCAGCGGCTGCCAATGCGGACTGTATTTCTCCCATTATGTTGGCGTATTCGTTTATAGGCCCCGAAAACTTGCGCGCGTAAAGCAAAAACGACGATATGTCACCGATAAGTATCATTCCGAACAGATACATTATTGCTCCCGCAGTACTTATAAGAACGGTTGCAAGGTTGTTGACGAAGTTTACCGAAGGACCTATCAGACTGCCGTAGTAGTCGGCTTTATAATAAGAATCCACAGCCTCGGTGTTTTTCAGGCTGAACTCGCGGCAGATTTCATTTTCTCTGTTGTAAGCGGTGATTGTTTTTAGTCCCGACAGCATTTCTTCCGAAAAACCGTTCAGTTCGGCAAGTTTTGCCGAGCGGTTGCGAAACAGCGGACGAACGGATTTGCTGCGTTTGACGGTGATTATTACCGAAAGGGGTACGGTAACTATAAACACCAGCAACAGCGGAGGAGAAATCATTACCATTCCTATAAACGCGCCTGTAATGGTGACTATTCCCGTCAGTGCCTGCAAAATATCGTTGGACAGCGATGCGTTTATCGTGTCGATGTCGTAGGATATGCGGTTTATCAGATCTCCCGCCTGAACTTTATCGAGATAGCCTACGGGCAACGTAAGTATTTTGTTGAACACGTCTTTGCGCATGTTGTAAATGATACGCTGACTGAGACGTATCATGATTACCGACAACAGGTATGACAATGCGGAAGAAGCAACGTAGAATATCGCCATAAGAGAGCAGTACATAAAAACTTTCGGGAAATCGACTCCGTTTTCGGCCGCTATGGCGTTTATTGCCTCACCGGTAAGATAAGGTCCTAAAAGAGCGAAAACGTTGCTTGCAAGCATCAGCAGAAGAGCCAGCAGTACCAGAAATTTGTACCGAAGAAAATATTTCAGCAGTCGTATGAATACTGCTTTACGACGTGATTTATCGGCAGTTTTCATTGTTCACCTCCCGACTCTGTCTGAGAAAGATATATTTCTCGGTATTCGGGACATTGCTGCATAAGTTGACTGTCCGTTCCGAAACCTACGGATCTGCCTTCTTTCATTACAAGTATTTTGTCGGCAAACCGAATGGAACTGATACGTTGCGCCACCATTACAATTGCGGTGTCGGGAAAGTTGTCAAGCAGCGTACGGCGCAACTGTGCGTCGGTGCGGTAATCCAGCGCGCTGGACGAATCGTCCAATATCAGCATTTCGGGATCTCCTGCCAGCGCACGCGCTATCAGGATGCGCTGTTTCTGTCCTCCGCTGAAATTTGCGCCTTTTGAGGTAAGCATGGTGTCGTAACCCTGTTCTTTTGCCGTTATGAAATCGTGAGCGCCTGCGTATTTCGCCGACTGTACTATTTCGTCGTCGGATATGTCGCGTTTGAAACGTATGTTGTCCGCAACGCTTACCGTGGCAAGAAAGTCGTTTTGCAATACTACGCCTATTCTGCTGCGCAACTGTTTGGGCGTGTAACTGCGTATGTCTTTGCCGTCTATGTAAATGTTACCGCTGTCGGGATCGTACAGCCTGAGCAACAGTGCTACCACCGTACTTTTGCCGCTTCCCGTCGCTCCTATGATACCGAGAGACTGTCCTCTTTCCAGAGTAAAAGACAGATTTTTTATCGCCGGATTTCCGTTGTAAGAAAATGTGACGTTGTCAAATCTGCACAGACAATTTTGCTCTGCCTCCTGCGCGGGCAGTACCGTAAGGGGGCTGGCGCTGTTTAAAATTTCGCAAATACGTTTAGCCGAAGCAGTTCCCTTTGTGAGATTTACAAAAATTCGGCTTACCGAAATAACGGCGTTTAGTATTACCGTAAAATAGGAAGTAAAGGCTATTATCGCTCCGGGAAGAGCATGCCCTGCGTTTACACGGTACGCTCCTATCAGTACAGTCGCCGTCATTCCGAGGTAAAGAAACATTGACAGCAGCGGATTGCTTGCTCCCATTACCATGCCTGCACGCTGTTCGTGTTTCACAACGTCTTTGTTTATAATGTCGAACTGACGGTTTTCGTGTTCCGTTCGCGACAGTGCTTTTATTACTCTTATGAGAGTGTAATCGTCTCTTACCTTTCTGACCATACCGTCGGTGCTTTTCTGCAAAGCGGTGTACAGCCTTACTCCGCGTGACGAAATGAAAATGACTATCAGTGTAAGCAATGGAACGACGGCAAGCAAAACGCATGCCAGCACAGGCTCTACCGTAAAGGTCAGCGCAACACCGCCAATGAGCAAAAGCGGTGCACGAACGCCCAGTCTTTGCATCATTCCTATCATGTTGTGCACGTTGTAGGTGTCTGAAGACAGTCTTGAAACAAGCGAAGGAACAGTTACCCTGTCCTGCTGTGAAGCGGAAAGTTTCAATGTGCTTTCAAACAAATCGTTTCTCAGGTTTTCCGTTACGTCACGGGCTACTTTGGATGCGGAACGGTTTGCCACTACATTTCCTATCCAGGCTATAACCGCAAACAACAGCATTACCGATCCCCACAGCAAAACAAGCACGTAGTCCTTTAACGGGGCGATGTTGTCTATAAGATGAGCCATTACAAGCGGAAGCAGAAGTTCGGCAATAGTGGACAACACCTTGACGGAAAGTCCCCACGCAAGACGTTTTTTGTGTTTTGCAAGGTAAGTTTTAAGACTTTTCGTCATCAGCGTTCTCCTTTGTAACCAAATTGCGTGCGTTTTCCGCCATGCGTTCCAGAAAAGATTGCAACAGAAGCAGTTGTTCGGCGTCAAATCCTTTGCACAGTTGCTGTTCCCATCTGGAGTGAACCTCCCTTATAGACGGAAGATAATCGTAGGCTTTTTGAGTGGGAAAAACAAGAGTGTTTCTCTTGTCTTTGTCGTCCGCTTTGCGTGTTACAAATCCGTTGCTTTCCAACCAGCACAGTTGGCGGGCCACATTGCTTTTGTGAACGTACAGCAACGACGCCAGTTTATCCTGAGTTATGCCGGGATTACGGCAGATGTTTATAAGGTAACCGTCTCTGAAACTTCCTATTCCCTCTTCGCCGTAGGCTTCTGCGCGGTAAAGATTTGCGCAACGCCATATCTGAGCGATGTTTTTCATCATCGTAGCCATTTTTATTCTCCCCCGTAACAATTAGTTGCGTGTGCAACTATATTATGAAACAGATTGTGATTTTTGTCAACAGGTGAAAAACACGTAAAAATTCAGGTGAATTGACGGCATTAAGTTGACAAATATGCTGCCAGCGTTTGTATATTTTTTAATGTTGTGCTATTATTTATCTGCTTGAAAAACGGTAGAAGACTTGTTATGTCAGTAGTAAAATTTTTAAAACGTAATATTGTGCTTGCGGTATCCTTTGTATTGGCGGTTGTTTCCATGTTTTTTGTCGCTCCTTCGCAGGCATATATCGACTATATAGATTTCCGCACGCTGGCTTTGCTGTTTTGTCTGATGTGCGTAGTGGCAGGGCTTAACGGGCAGGGTGTCTTTCACCGCCTTGCTTCTCTTCTTGTCAGAAAAACAGGCGGAACGCGCAGCGTGTCATTGACGCTCATTCTTTTGTGCTTTTTCACATCGATGTTTATCACCAACGATGTTGCGCTTATAACTTTTGTTCCCTTTACAATATTGACGTTCCGACTGTGCAATTGTGGCGGTAACATTCTGACGGTGGTAGTGCTGGAAACGGTTTCCGCCAACCTCGGCAGTATGGCAACGCCAATAGGCAATCCTCAGAACCTGTATCTGTACAATTTTTACGATATGCGGTTGCCGGAGTTTCTTCAGGCGGTTTTGCCTTATGCCGCACTGTCGTTGGTTTTGCTTGTGGCTTCCGTGCTGTTTGTTCATCCGATGCAAATGCGATTGCCGGCAATGGAAATGCCGCAGGGAAACAAGGTAAAGGTAGTTATTTACGTCGTGTTGTTCGTAGTGGTGCTGCTTAGTGTGGCAAGAGTGCTCAACGTCGTGTGGGCTTTTGCGGCGGCACTGATCGTTACCGCTCTGACGGACAGACACACTCTTACCAAGATAGATTACTCGCTGCTTTTAACCTTTGTGTGTCTGTTTGTGTTTATAGGAAATCTCGGACACATCGACGTTATAAGCAATTACTTGAAGTCGGTGGTGCAGGGCAACGAGATTCTGGTGGGAATACTGGCAAGTCAGGTGTTTTCCAATGTTCCGTCCGCAGTGTTGCTGTCTGGTTTTACGTCCGACGCCGCCGCTTTGGTTACAGCGGTCAATCTCGGCGGGCTCGGTACGCTGATAGCGTCTATGGCAAGCATTATTTCCTTCAATGCGATTAACGACGCCGAAATAAGCAAGGGACGTTACCTATTTATCTTTACTGCGGTCAATGTGATTTTCCTTTTTGCCAATATTTTACTGTATATTATCATCTGTATAGTTTAAAGAGGTGCTTATGAAAATAACGGAAGTAGATCTTTATCAACATTTCGGACGTAAAAGAGAGGGCAACGGAGGTGTGCTTACCTGCTACATCGCCGAGCCTATTACGGAATTGGCTCCCAAAAGACACCCCGCGATGGTGATTTTCCCGGGAGGCGGGTATCGGTTTATCTCTCAGCGCGAGGCGGAACCGGTTGCTCTTAGATTTCTGAAGGAGGGCTTTAACGCGTTTGTTTTGCGCTATTCGGTGGATACCGAGTTTCCCGTTCCGTTGATAGAAGGGGCAATGGCGGTATCCTATGTGCGCAGTAACGCCGACATGCTCAACATTTCTGCCGACAATATATGCGTAGCGGGATTTTCGGCAGGGGGACATCTTGCTGGAATGACAGGTACTCTGTTCGGCTACGCGGAAGAACAAGGGGTGACTCAATGCATACCCGATGCCGTCGCACTGTGCTATCCCGTAATATCGTCGGACGACAGCATACAGCACAAGGGGTCCTTCGATGTGCTGTGCGGCGAAGATGACGAACTGCGCAGAAAACTTTCTCTCGAAAAGGCTGTCCGCAAAGACAGTTCTCCTGCATTTATATGGCACACTTGTGAAGACAACGCCGTTCCCGTTTCCAACAGCATTCTTATGGCACAGGCATATGCCGAAAATAAAGTGCCCTTCGAACTGCATATTTTCGAAAAAGGCGGTCACGGTCTGAGCATTGCGAGCAGACAGACGGAGGACTTCGAATCGGGCAAGTGGAATCAGCCTGACGCAAGCGTCTGGACGGATCTGCTTACTTCTTGGCTTTTGCAGAGAGGTTTTTCCGTCAAGCCGATGTGAACTTATATCTACATAATATTTTATTATACGCACGGTCTTTCGTTTTCAATAAGCAACACGGAAGACCGTTTTTGTTGCTATAAAAGGGCAAAAACACTCTGTTATATCGCTGTTTCAACAACGATTATAGGTATTAGAAAAACTTTTGGGGGTATAAAATTACGGTATATTAAATTAATTTGAGGACGTTGTTATTATTTGACGGCAAAATTTTTACAATTTATAATAACAATATCGGAAAATATTTTCGTTGGTTTCCGATGTTCTGACGGTACTTGTATGTACGAATAAGGGAGAAAAATATGTTAGTAAGTATGGTACTGCCGCTGCTTGGCGGACTGGGTTTGTTTTTGTTCGGTATGCAGATGATGAGCAGCAATCTTGAAGCCGTTGCGGGAAGCAAGATGAAACGGCTGATAGAAAAACTGACGTCCAACAGATTTCTGGGCGTTGCCGTAGGCGCAGGCATTACGGCGGCAATACAGTCTTCCTCCGCAACTACGGTTATGGTAGTGGGCTTTATAAATTCGCAACTGATGACATTGCAACAGGCAGTGTGGATTATAATGGGTGCCAATATAGGTACCACCGTTACGGGGTTGTTGATTTCGTTGAACATCGGCACGATCGCGCCGTTGATTGCATTTGTCGGTATTGTAATGCTGACTTTTTTGAAAAACAAGACGGTAAAGAACATCGGAAGTATAATTGCCGGACTGGGTATACTGTTTATAGGAATGGGCATCATGAGCGAGGCTATGGAGCCTTTACGTGACAATCAGGGTTTTATAAACATAATGACCAGTTTTTCCAACCCGTTACTCGGTATACTTGCGGGTGCTTTGTTTACCGCATTGATACAGTCGTCATCTGCATCTGTGGGCATTTTGCAGACGCTTGCCGCGACGGGAGTGATAGGACTTGACAGCGCGGTTTACGTTCTTTTCGGTCAGAACATCGGCACTTGTATAACGGCGGTTATAGCATCTATCGGTGCCAACAGAAATGCCAAACGCGCAACGGTCATTCATCTGCTGTTCAACATTATCGGCACGACGGTATTTACCGTTATATGCGTACTGTTTCCCTTTACTCGGTTTGTCGAGAGCATCATTCCCGATCCCGTCGCTCAGATAGCGGGAGTACACACTTTGTTCAACGTAACAACGACGTTGTTGCTGCTGCCGTTCGGCAAGCATCTTGCCCGTCTGTCGGAAAAGATTCTTCCCGACAAAAAATCGTCACGTCGCACGGTTGCCGACAAATGGTTCGAAGACGTTACGACAAATTCCCGTCACATTCTCGGTTCATCGGCAGTGGCGTTACAGTCTTTGAGAGACGACGTGCTAAAGATGCTGTATCTTACGGTGGAAAACGTCACAATGGGGTTTGACGCCGTGATTACCGGAAACACAGACGACGTGGAAAAAATCAATCGCAACGAAGAGAAGGTGGACAGATTCAATTTCGAAATATCGCAAAAAATCGCCAAATTGCTTACCGTCGAACAGTCTCCCGTGGACATAAAGGAGATCAACCGATTGTTTTCCACCATCAGCGATATAGAACGAATCAGTGATCACTCGGTAAATTTCGGCGATTATGCCGTGATGCTTTCCAGACAAGGTTTGCGGTTAAGCAAGGAAACCTGTCAGGCTCTTACCGAAATGCGGGACCAGTGCAAACATGCGTTGTTGCAGTTGGAAAACTTCAAGGATGTAAAATTGCTGGAAAAGATACGCCGTTACGAGGAACTCAATGACAGTACTGTACGAGCAGAGCGTAAACGGCAGATAAACGTGGAAAGTAAGTTGGAAGACGGAGCCGAGCGCATTGTCATCTGTTCCGAACTGCTTGCCGACTACGAACGTATAGGCGACCATATGCTCAACATTGCCGAGGCTCTGACGGACAGTCAGGAAATACCGCCCGAGGTTACGGACAAAAGGGGCGTCGTTCAGAGTGCTTGACGGATTTTTCGTAAATTGATATAGTATTACCTTTGACCTTTTTACGTTAAGCAAGTTTAATATTTTCATTACTGTTTGCGACAGCGCAGTAATTGCTCTGATATTGAACATATTTGTCCGAAACATAGATATAAATCGTTTAAAATTCTATTAGCCCGTTCGAAATAAATTCGTTCGGGCCTTCTTTTAAGGTTTTGCATTTAAAGTTATCGTCGCGGTAAAGACCGACAAAGTACTTAAACAGGTTGTTTTCTTTTACTGTCGGTAGCGTGGCTGCGCAACAGTAGTTGACCGTATGTTTTTCGCAATGTGATTGAGTTACTTAAAGGAGCGCAATAAGCGTGCGATACTGCTAAACAGTTGTTAAATCTGCAAAAGTTTGCTATAATTAATTAAATGTGAAATTGTCACACAAGGAGAAAAATGAAGACAAAAATCGGTGGACAAGCCGTACTCGAAGGCGTTATGATGCGTGGCGAAAGCAGTATTGCTCTGGCAGTGCGCGACGAAAACGGCGATATCCGTATAGACAGTAAAAGATTAAGTAAAAAGAAGCCTTGGTACCGCAAGGTACCCTTTTTGCGCGGAGTGGTAAATCTTGTGCTGTCGATGGTAGAGGGAATGAAGATAATCGGCAAATCGGCTGAGGTAATCGTGGAAGACGAAATAGACACTTCCGACGGCAAGGGCATGGGCGCTATGATGACCTTTTCCATTTTGCTGGGCGTTGCGTTGGCTATATTCCTGTTTGTGTTTGTGCCCACGCAACTGACCGCACTTATAATGATGCTGTTCAGCAGCGACGCCCATTGGCTAAAATCTCTGCTTGAAGGCGTGTTCAAAATGCTGGTGCTTGTCGGATATATGAGTATAATAACCACTTTAAAAGATATCCGAAGATTGTTTATGTATCACGGCGCCGAGCACAAGACCATTTCCTGTTACGAAAACGAACTTCCACTGACGGTGGAAAACGTACAGAAGTGCAGCAGATATCACGACAGATGCGGTACAAGTTTTATTGTGTTCGTATTGCTGATATCCATTGTTGTGATGTACGGAGTGGAAGCGATATTTTACGCCTGTGGCGCAGGTTTTGTAATGGATATCGTCTGGGCACGGTTTCTTATAAAACTGGCGTTGTTGCCGTTGACTGCCGGCATCAGTTACGAATTTCTGATGTTGCTGGCAAGGAGCAATTTTATACTTTTCCGTCCCTTCAAATGGTTGGGCAAACAGATGCAACGTCTCACCACGCGTGAGCCCGATGACGGTATGTGCGAAGTGGCAATCACCGCATTCAGAACGGTGTTGCATATGGACGCCGACGAAACTGTGGAAGAAAAACATTTCCCCGTGCCTCTGTCTTTCGGACAGGTAAAGGCACAAATGCGGCAGGAAGGTTGTTTCGACGGAATTGCAGACAGGGACGTGGACTGGATGATGAGCCGTTGCCTCAATGTTTCGTTGGATAAACTTAACGATGATTTAAAAATACCGTTCGGCTGGCAGACAAGACTGCGCAATGCGTTCCGTCGGTGCAAAGAGGGCGAACCGGTGCAGTACGTTGTGGGAAACACCGAGTTTTACGGCAGAAATTTTAAACTGACGGACAATGTGCTTATTCCGCGACAGGAAACGGAACTGGTTTGCGAACAGGCGTTGAAACAAATCCGCGACGGACAGAAAGTTCTTGACCTGTGCTGTGGAAGCGGAGTGTTGGGAATAACCGTGGCTTTGCAGAAAAAAGCAAAGGTAACTCTTGCAGACGTCAGCGAAAAAGCATTGGACGTGGCACGCAAAAACGCACATGACAACAAGGCAAGGGTGAAGTTTGTGCGCAGCGACATGTTCAGGCGAATAAAGGGGAAGTTTGACGTCATCATTTGCAATCCGCCCTATGTGGAATCCGACGTGATTGAAACGCTTGACGATTCCGTCAAAAAATACGAACCTCATCTTGCGCTTGACGGAGGCAAGGACGGACTGCGGTTTTACCGTATTCTGGCATTACAGGCACACGAGCATCTTACTGACAACGGTGTAATGGTGCTGGAAATAGGTTACAATCAGGGACAGACTGTACCGGAGTTACTGGGCGAAAGATACGATACTCAGGTCATCAAGGATTACGGCGGAAACGACCGTATAGTAATAGCAAGGTTAAAAAAGGTAAAGTAAAATATGTTTGACAAATTGCAGAACATAGTGGAAAGATACGAATATCTGACGGAACAGATCTCCCGTCCCGAAATCATTGCAGACAATCAGCAGTGGCAGAAACTGGTCAAGGAACACAGCGGTCTGCAGGAAATACGCGACTGTTATCTTGCGTACAAAAAGGTGAATTCCGATCTGGAAGAAAATCTTTCAATGGCTGAAACGGAAACGGACAGAGAAATGCTGGAAATGATACATTCGGAAATTTCCCGCTGCAAGAAGGAAAAAGAACAACTGGAAGAAAAGTTGAAGTTGCTTCTGTTGCCCAAAGATCCCAACGACGACAAAAACGTAATAATAGAAATACGCGCGGGAGCGGGTGGAGAAGAAGCGGCTCTTTTTGCCAATGAAATCCGACGTATGTACTATATGTTTGCGGAGAAAAATCATTGGAAAATAGAGGAAACGGACATAAACGAAAGCGAATTGGGCGGACTTAAAGAAGCAGTGTTCATGGTAGTGGGCAAAGGCGCTTACAGTAAGTTCAAGTTCGAAAGCGGTGTTCACCGTGTACAGCGTGTGCCCGATACGGAATCGCAGGGACGAATACACACCAGTACCATTACCGTTGCGGTGTTGCCGGAAGTAAAGGACGTGGACATAACCATTGACGAAAAAGATCTCAAGATAGACACCTACCGTTCGTCGGGAGCGGGCGGACAGCACGTCAACAAAACGGAAAGTGCCATTCGCATCACGCATTTGCCCACAGGCATAGTAGTCAACTGCCAGGACGAACGCAGTCAGATTAAAAATCGCGAAAAGGCAATGAACATTCTTAAAAGCAAGTTGTACGACCACTTCCGCACACAGCAGGACAAGGAATACGCTCAGCAACGAAAAAATCAGGTAGGAACGGGCGACCGAAGCGAACGCATACGCACCTACAATTTTCCTCAGGGAAGAGTTACAGACCACCGTATAGGGCTTACGCTGTACAACATTGAAAATTTTATGAACGGTGACATAGAACAGATGGTGGAAGCGTTGAGACTTGCCGACCAGACAGCCAAGTTGCAGGCGGAGTGAAGTCAATGCGAGCGAAGTCGTAACTGATAAAAATATTTTATAAAATTATACAAAACTATTGAAAATTTATTGCAATTCGTATAAAATAAAGGTAATTAAATAAAACCATCAAAAGGGGGATTACTCAATTGATAAAGATTATTTACGGCGAAAAAGGCGCAGGAAAAACCAAGCAGATTGTTGACAATGCCAACGAATCGGCTAAAACGGCTAAGGGTATAGTGGTGTACATCGACAAAGACACCAACCGTATGCACGACCTTGACAGACCCATCAGACTGGTAGATGCCAAGTCTTACGGAATAGAAACGCAGGATTGCCTCATTGCGTTTATAAAGGGAATGCTTGCCACTAATTTCGATATCGAAAAGATACTGATCGACGGTATGGCGAAGATTGTCGGCGTACCCATCGACCAAATGGAAAAGGTGTACAGCGGTATCGAAGAAATTTCCGAAAAGTACAATGTCGATTTCGTAATTACGGCAAGTTGCGCACTGGAAAAGTTGCCTCCGTTCGTAAAGAAGTTTATCAAGTAACATAAATCTTGTTGTGGACAGGGAACGCTGTATGTGTTCCCTGTTTTTTTTCAAATACTGCTAATGTTTGACACTTGTTTAACGTCGTGTTAAAATATTATTCAAGTTGTTTTAAACAAACTGCTGTAAAATATCAATTGATTTGAAGGTATAATATTATGGAAAAGGTCAAGAAAACGGTGTTTAGCGGAATACAGCCCACGGGTACAATTACTTTGGGCAATTATCTCGGGGCGTTGCGCAACTGGATTCCGTTGCAGGACGAATACGATTGTATTTACTGCATTGTGGATCTTCATTCTATTACTATCAGGCAGGAGCCTGCACAACTGCGCAAAAACGCAATGAGTCTGTTGGCATTGTATCTTGCCAGCGGTATATCTCCCGAAAAAAGCACGGTGTTCGTACAATCTCACGTCCCCGCTCACGCCGAACTTGCATGGGTTCTCGACACAATGTGTTATATAGGCGAACTCAACCGTATGACGCAGTTCAAGGATAAAAGTGCCAAGCATGCGGACAACCTCAACATGGGACTGATGAATTATCCGGTACTTATGGCAGCGGACATTCTGCTGTACGGAACGGATCTTGTTCCTATCGGCAAGGATCAGACTCAACATCTCGAACTTGCCAGAAATCTCGCGGAAAGATTCAACAACAGATATTCTCCGACATTCGTTGTGCCGGAAGGATTTATACCAAAGTTGGGCGCCAAAATAATGAGCCTGCAAAATCCTCTTGCGAAAATGAGCAAGTCGGATGAAAATGTCAACGGATTTATTTCCATGCTGGACGATGACGAAACCATTCGCCGTAAGTTGCGTCGCGCAGTAACCGATTCAGGAATGGAAGTGCGTTTTGCCGAAGACAAACCTGCAATAAGCAATCTTCTGACAATTTACTCGTTGTGCAGCGGCGTTTCCGTTGCCGACGCCGAAAAGCAGTTTGACGGTCTGGGTTACGGTGTTTTCAAGGACGCCGTTGCCGATGCGGTTATTTCCGCTCTTGCACCGATAAGACAACGTCAGGCAGAGTTGCTTGAAGACAAACAGTATCTTACCGACATTCTCAGACAGGGGGCAGAACGCGCCGAAAGTATTGCGTCTAAAACCGTTGCCAAGGTGTATCGTAAGATAGGGTTCTTGCCCAGAGGATAACAGATGTTCGGTTACGTCAACATACAAAAGGACAAACTGACGGAGGGCGAAAGGGGACTTTATCAGACTTTTATGTGCGGTCTGTGTATGTCCACCAAGAAGTTTTTTCCCGACATAGCACGCATGACGGTAAATTACGACATCAACTTTTTCAACGTGCTGTTTCACAGCGTTGCTGAAGAAGACGTCGAAATACTGCGTCAGCGTTGCGTGGCTCATCCATTTCGCAAACGTACTATTTTAAAAATGACGGACATTACCGACAAACTTGCCGTTGCCAATATAATGTTGGTGTACTTAAACATTCTCGACGACGTTCAGGACGGCGGTTCTTTAAAAAAGAAAACGGCATTGAAATTTTTCAGACGCAGTTACCGTATTGCCGAAAACAAGTGGAAAGAAGTTGCTCGGATGTTAAACGACAATTACAACCGCTTGCGTGAAGCGGAACAGCGTTCGACGGACAACCTTGACGCAGTGTGTCATCACTTTGCCAATCTGTCCGCACAACTTGCCAAGATGGTGATGGGGGAAAAGTGCAACGAATTTTTGTACGATCTTTGTTACAATATAGGTAAGTGGATATACCTTATCGACGCACTGGACGATGTCGCTAAAGACATCGGAAGTCACAACTACAATGCCTTTTTGCAATACTACAACGGCAACAGTACCGATGTAATAAAAGAAAATCTCGAAGAAATCACATTCATTATGTACGCAGTCCTGAATAAAATAGCGTCGTGCTACAACGATCTCAACCTGACTAAGTACAGATGTCTGTTAAACAACGTGATTTACGGCTTTATTCGACAAAAGACAAAAGAAGTTTTAGATAAATACAAGGAGTAACCAAATGGGATACAACGCTTTTGAAATACTGGGATTGCCATCGACTGCCACCAAGGAAGAAGTTGACCAACGCTACAATGAGTTGCGTTCCAAATACGTCAACGACAGGTACAAGGAAGGCGACGAAGGGGAAGAAGCGGCGGAAAAACTTCAGCAACTGGAAATGGCGTACCGTGATATCTGTCAGCAATTCGCCGACGGAAGTAATTCCGGCGATACTGCGGTAACCTACGAATACATCCAGCAATGCACCAAGGAAAATCGTCTTGACGAAGCGCAGTCTTTGTTGGACAAGATTTCCAACCGCGATGCCGAATGGCATTACCAGCAATCGATTGTATTTTACAAACGCAATTGGTTTTTGGAAAGTAAGAAACAACTTGAATACGCCGTTCAGATGGAACCTCACAACAAACGCTATACCGACAGCATGGAAAAACTCACCAAACTGTTGGCGTCAGACAAGGTCAACCCCGATCAGTTGCGCACAACCGAGCGTCCTATGGATCAGGGCATGCCTGCCGGCGCAGGAAACGGAACGTGCACTGGCAATGCCTGTATGGACTGTCTGCTGTGTAACGCCTGTTGCAACTGCATGAGTTGTATGAGCGGTTGCTGATATGTCAAGAGCAAGACTTGTGGCACTGAGCGGAATTTGCAGCGCCGTGTCACTACTTTCGATATTTCTTGCCAACTACGTAACGTGGTTGTCGTTTATGTTGGGCGTTATTTCCGCGTGCGCCGTCAGCGTACCTTTGCTTGTAGACGCGAAAAACGGATTGTACAGTCTGCTGTGTTACGTTGCAAGCGCAGTGCTCGGAGTATTTTTAGGAGTGGGGAACATATTATACGTGTTGCCTATCGCAGTTTTTGCAATGCCGTTTGCTCTTGTCAAGGTTTACGGCGAATACAGAACCGTGACGGACTGTGTTGTAAAATACCGTATTCCCAAGGTGTGGAGGTGGGTGATATACTACGCTCTTTGCGAAGTCTGTCTTGCGTTGACTTTCGGAGCGTGTTACCTGTTTACTCCCGCCGTATTTGAGAAACTTACTTCAAACTATCTGATATTGGTAGTTGCTTTGATAGTAAATGCAGTCATTCCGCTGTACGACAAGGTAATGACGGGATGTTTGTCCGTTGCCGCATACGCGGTAAAAAAGGTATGGAAGTAATTTTTGGTAACGGTGGCAAGTCTTGAAGTGTTTAAAATAAACATATACCTGATTTGTCGATTAAAAATGACAAAACACTTGACAAATAAATTTTAAAGTGGTATTATATATGAGCATCGGCGGAAAGCGGTGCTTGATATCGCGGGGTAGAGCAGCCAGGTAGCTCATCGGGCTCATAACCCGAAGGTCATGAGGTTCAAATCCCATCCCCGCAACCAATAAGACAAGTCGAAGGACTTGTCTTTTTTTTGCGTTGACAGAGGATTTGACGTTGTAGTATTGCAGGATGTATTTCGGTAAGACATTGTCCTTACGTGCAACAGTGCAGAAAGAAAGAAGTTGTTTAAAGAAAAGCGTCATGAGGTGACGCGCTTGACAAGAGTACAGGGCAGACGTCATTGGTCTGTATGCAAGACGCTATGCCGTCACTGCGTTCCTTACAAATCCCATCCCCGCAACCTGTAACTCCCGTTTATGTAAACGGGAGTTTTTTTTGCTTTTAGTGTGGTGCGAAGTCATAATACGGTTTAATTAAAGTACGAACAGGACAATTCCATTTTAATCAGAGGTAATTTCAGCATGTGCGGTTTCAACAAGTGAACTGCCGTAACGCACCGTAAAAAACAGAAGGACATTTTCTGTTTTAAAACTCTAAGCTGAAAGTGACGCTTTTTTAACTATATACGTGGGCATTGACTTCCGTTTGTTTCACCAACGTTTTTTTATAAGTTTTTAAAGCGTTTATGTATTTTGGTATTACTTAAAAACATGTGTTTTTGTTTTCCGCAACGGATATGGCGCATATGTATTTAAATTGATATGTCTCTATTTGCATTTATCGTTGCAAACAGTCGCTTTTTACGACTTTAAGCACAAAGCAAGTACTGCTTGACACAATCAAGTAAAATATGCTTTTAATTTTATTCGGTTTGTGTTATATTTTTAGTATCGGAAAGGGGGATAAATTATGACTCTTGGCGAAAAAATACAGTATTACAGAAAAAAGAGCAATATTTCTCAGGAGGAACTGGGCAATCAACTGTCGGTAAGCAGGCAATCGGTCAGCATGTGGGAAAAAGATATCACTGTTCCGACGGTAGACAACATCAAAAGACTTGCCGCCATTTTTTCCGTTTCAACCGACGAGTTGATGTCCGACGGAAATATCGAAGAAAAAAACAGCGAAATCATATACTCTTTCGACAGTCGTGAAATACAAAAAGTAAAATGCGCGTCTGTTGCTCCTATGTCATTAGTGACTGCGGCGTTAGGTTTGTTCGCACTGATGGCATTGGTTTCTATATCGACAAATGCCGACAACTCGGCAGGTGCCATCTTCGGCATGGCAGTAACGGCTTTTTTATTCATGTTGTTTTATACGTTAAATATAAAGAAGACTTTTGACAAAATGAAATCCAGATGCAATGAAGTGGCGTACAAGATCGAATTTCTTGACGACCGTTTGCACCTCAAAGTTTACCACAACAATAAACCCGATTTGTTCAAGGCAGTCCGCTACAACGACATTATCCGCATTTATTGTATCGACAACGTATATCTGGTACAATCGCAAGGTCTGACATTTATGGTAAACAGAAACAGTTTGCCGTTGGGCTGTCCGTTTTTATCGTTGCTCAACCGACCGAATATCAAGGTTTCGCACAGACGTATGACTGACGGCTTGGGCGTTGCCGGCACAGTGCTGTTCATTGCTACGTTGCTGTCGCTGTTTATCGGAATGGGAATAATGTCTGCGGTGCTTGCATTTGTCCAAGTCAGTGGCTTTGAGTTTGTCGATTACACTTGGGTGTTATATTTTACATTGCCTGTTCCCGTTGCGTCGATTGTGCTGGGAATTGTACTTAAAAATAAACAACGTCCCTATAAAAATAATATAATTGCAGGCGTTATTTTTGCCGCATTGCTGTTGCTGTACGGATCGTTCTGGTTGTTTTTCTGAATATCGTACAGTTCAGACGTTATACGTTGACAAGCGTCAGGTTGTCAATGTCGGCAAACGTCGAGCGCTTTAAAAACTTTTCGAAGAGGTGGTAAAATGATAAAACCTGACTGGAACAATTCAATACTGAATGTAAGCGCGACTTTAAGCGGCTTTTTAGGTAACGAAAACGATATTCCCAAGATACGTTCGTTGCAAGAAGTGCTCGACAAGGGTTACCGAAACGTCGTGTACATCTGTTTTGACGGAATGGGTATTTATCCGCTTGAACAAAATCTTCCCGAAGACAGTTTTTTAAGACGGCACATTGTCGGTAAAATCACATCCGTATTTCCCTCTACCACGACAAACGCGACAACGACATTGCACAGTGCGACGTATCCGTCTCAGCACGGAATGTTCGGATGGAGTCTGTACTTCGACAGTGTAGGACGGTGTTTGGATCTGTATTCGTTTAAAGATTCCTACACGGGAGGGCGGATTTGTTCGCCCGACGCGGAAAAATACGTGTCGTTTAATTGTTTTTACGACAAGGGCAAAGGATATAATGTAACTACCGTAAATCCGCCTTACGTAAAAAGGCAGTCGGGAAACATTGTTTACAACGACATCGACGGGTTGTTCGTTGGCGTTGAGCAAGCAACATGCAGAGCGGGCAAAAACTTTGTTTTCTGTTACTGCGGATTGCCCGATTCCGTAATGCACGATTACGGAGTGACGAGCGCAGAAGCGCGAAAAATCATCAACACAATAAACAACAAGGTTGAGCAACTTGCAGACAGTCTGACCGATACGGTACTGATCATTACGCCTGACCACGGTCAGACAGATATTAGCGGATATATCAGATTGTACGAAGACAAGCAGTTGCAGGATTCTGTGCTTACGCCCTTTTATCTTGAATTGCGGGCGGCAGCATTCAGAGTAAAAGACAAAGACAAATTTTTAGACGCAGTAAAGAAATACGAAGAGGACGCAATGCTGTTTGCCGTCTCCGACATGGTAAAAGAAAATTTTTTCGGTCCGTATACAGACCGCCTGAAAATGCTTGGCGATTACATACTGGTAATGAAAGACAACGAAAAGCAGTTTGTATTCAGTCCCGAACATATGTTGTTTAAGGGACATCACGCCGCTCTTACGGAAAAGGAAATGCTGTTGCCTTTGATAATAGTCGAGTGCCGACGCTGATTTTACCAGATGAATTGTCAAATCAAGTGCAACACAAAGAGAGATTTTCAATGAACAAATCTTGTGGAATTTGGTAGTGCAAAACTTTCTTAGGCCTGGCGTTAATTAACGCCAGGTTCTTTTTCAGGGTTGCGGGACTCACTCTCGATAGGTTTCTTCCTTTCGGATAAAATTCCCGGAGCAGTCCGTTCAGATTCTCATTCGTTCCTTTCTGCCATGCACAATACGGATCAGCGAAGTACATATCGCAGTTTAAGGCTTTTTCTATATCTCTCCAGCAGGAAAACTCACTCCCTCTGTCACATGTGATCGTCTTTACCGCTTCTTTTGGGAATTCCGAAAGTGCAGAAATGATCGCTTTCGCCATAGTTTCTCCCTTTCTGTCCGGTATCTTCACAGCAATGTAATATCTCGTCTTTCTTTCCGCAAGCGTCGCAAAACATGTCTTGCTTTTTCCTTGTCCAGATACCACAGTATCCGCTTCCCAATGCCCGAATTCCTTGCGGCTGTACACGCTCTTATCTCGTTTCCTTATACTTTTTCCCGTTGTAAATCTTCCTCCGTTGCCCAAACGGTTACGGGTTTTTCCTTTCCTGCGCAGATTTTTCAGGGTGGAACGCAAATATCTTTCGTCTATCCAGCGGTAGATTGTCTTGAACGACGGCATTTTCATCCCGCACGGGGTATTGGATATCTGTTCGGGCGACCATGTTTGCGACAGCTTCTCGTCTATGTACTCCAACACCTCCTGTTTCCAGAACATTCCGCGGTGGCGGTAACTGTTTCTCAAGTCGCTTTTTCTTTGCGCCGTATACGGGTAGTATCTGGGTATATCCCTGAAAAAGGTACAGTTCCGTCTTAACTCTCTCGATACCGAACTGACGTTCCTGCCCAAAAGCCTTGCGATTTCCCGATAACTTTTTCCTTTGACATAGTATTCTCGTAGACAACAGCGCTCTTCTATGGTAAAATGGTGGTAGTTCATACAGATCTCCTTTGTGTAAATTTTGGTTTTGCAACTCTATTTTACCACAGATTTGTATGAACTCCTTTTTTCCTCAACTGTTGCACTTAATAGTATAATTCACCTACCAAAATAAACACGCCCCCGAAAGGATATCGGGGGCGTGTTGCGTTTTGCCATTATGTTAAAGGAGCGGTGCGGATTTACTTCCGTACAGCGTTGCGACATCATTTGTTTTCTTTAAGAAGGTCGCGTATTTCGGTAAGCAACTGTTCGGTAGTGGGCTTTGCGTTTGCCTTTTTCAGTTCTTCTTCCTTTTCTCTTGCTTCTTTTATACGTTGCTGGGCAATAAGGCGAATTTCCTTGTTGCTTTTTCCTTCTTTACGCAAACGGCGCCGTTCGGACAAAGTAAGGGCCTTTGCTATATCTGCCATTTCGTTAAGTCCGCCGTTGGCTTTATTGAACAGTTTTACTATCACAAAGACCACAAAAGAAATTATAATAAAGTTGATTACGGTCTGAATGAAGTTGCCGTAATACAGTGCGCTTTCCGCTGTGATAAGTGTGCCGTTGGAGTCATATACCGCAGGAGTAATTACCCATTTCCAATCTCCTATTCCCACGCCGCCTACGGCAAGCGAAACAAGGGGCATCAGGATGTCGTTGACAAGACTTGTGGTTATTTTACCGAACGCTCCGCCGACTACAACCGCTACGGCAAGGTCTACGACATTGCCTCTGGTAATAAACTTTTTAAATTCGCTGAAAAACTTTTTCATATGGTTCACCTCGATTGCGATTATACCACACATTTGACGAAAGCGCAATTGCCACGGGCAAAAGCGAAAAAACATATTTTAAAATTCCTTCGAAAACCGTTGACAATTTCCGACAATGTGTTATAATGCGTAATGTTCTTATATAAGTCCGATGAGACGGCTCGGACGTTTCTACCAACTGCCAAATAGTTGACTATAAGAATTTCCCTCCATAAGAAGTTTACATGGTCGCTTGACGACCTTTTTTTATGCAATCTGAACAAAGGAGTTTAGTATGAAGGTACTTATCGTAGGAGCAGGCCCCGCCGGTATATTTACGGCGTTGGAACTTATTGCTCAGAAAAGCGATGCCGAGATCACAATCGTGGAACAGGGCAACGCCATTGACAGGCGTGCGTGTCCCAAGGCTAAGACCGGCAAGTGCATGAATTGCAAACCTTACTGTCACATTACAACGGGATTTTCCGGAGCGGGTGCTTTTTCCGACGGCAAATTGTCGTTGTCGGAAGAAGTGGGCGGCGATCTTCCCGAACTGGCCGGCTATCAGACGGTGCGCGAATTGATCGGTTACACCGACAAGATGTATCTGTCATTCGGCGCCGATCCGCATGTGGAAGGACTCAATAACGACGAGGCTGTAAAGGAAATACGTCGCAACGCCATAAAAGCGGGACTTAAACTGGTTGATTGTCCCATCAGACACCTTGGCACTGAAAACGCGCACAAATTATACTACAAGATACAAAAATATCTTTTGGAAAACGGAGTAACGATACTGTTCAACACCACATGCGTCGATCTGACGTTTGACGGAGATGTGTGCACGGGCGGATTGTTCGTTCCGTCCGTCGGAGGGGAAAAGTTTACTCTCAATGCAGACAAAGTGGTGGTAGCCACAGGTCGTAAGGGCGCCGACTGGTTGGACGAGCAGTGCCGCGCCCACGGAATTGATCACGAAGCGGGAGTCGTTGACATAGGCGTGCGTGTGGAAGTGCGCAACGAAATAATGGAAAAAGTCAACAACGTGCTGTATGAAAGCAAACTTATAGGATATCCTTTGCCTTTCTGCAACAAGGTAAGAACTTTCTGTCAGAATCCCGGCGGTTTTGTGGCGCAGGAAAACTACGACAACAACCTCGCGGTGGTCAACGGACACTCATTCAAAAACATCAAATCGGACAACACAAACCTTGCCATACTGTGTTCCCACAAGTTTACCCATCCGTTTAATCAGCCTATAGAATACGCTCGGAAGGTGGGCGAACTTACCAACATGCTGGGTGACGGTCATATAATGGTGCAGCGTTTCGGCGACATCCTGCAGGGCAAGCGCACATGGCAGGACGAACTGCAACGCAGTAACATCGTTCCTACATTGCCCGACGCGGTGGCAGGCGATATAACATCCGCAATGCCTTACCGCACCATGGTCAGCATTATAGAGTTTATAAAGGCGATGGATGTCGTCGTTCCCGGATTTGCCGGAGACGAAACATTGCTTTATTCGCCGGAAATCAAGTTTTACAGCAATCGTGTAAAACTCGGCAAAGATTTTGCCACCTCCAAGAAAAACCTGTACTGCCTCGGCGATTCCTCAGGCTGGACGAGAGGCCTCATGATGTCGTCAGTAATGGGAGTCATGATGGCACGCAACCTGTGCAACAACAATAAAGACTAAAAAAAAGCAACCGTTTTAAACGGTTGCTTTTTTAATGTTTAAGGTGCGCGACATTAAATACAGAAAATTACTTCTGTTTAATTCTGTTTCGCCTGTTTTAATCTGCGTGCCTTTCTGGACAACATATTTTTGCCTATTTTCAGTCCGCAGTTCATCAGCCATTGAGTGATATCTTTGATTGTAAGTTTGATTTCACGCGGATTGTAGTTGAGTTGTTGCGTGGCTTTTTCGTGAGAAAACGTGTCGTTGCTTTGTAATACCGTAAGAGAGTACTTCGTAAACAGCGGCGTCGTATTTTTTCTGCGGTAGTGCAGTTCGCACAGCGGCGCAAACAATTTCACGAATGAAATGGGCAGATACGTGCGGATCTTTTTAAGGTTGAGCGATTCGCTTACGTAGTCAAGCAATTGTCTGATTGTGTAGTTTTTGTTGGTGATGAGGTAACACTCGCCCGATTTGCCGTTTTCCGTTGCCGAAACGATTGCCTGCACAACGTCTTTTACATCCACGAAGTCGTATTGCCCTTTTACGGCAACGGGCAACTTGCCTTTGATGTAGTTTTTTATCATTTCCATGATGTGGTTGTGACTGTAATCGTTTACCCCTAAAATACCGCTCGGTAACAGCACCGTGGCGTCGAGTTTTCCTTCTTTTGCCTTTCCGAGAACGTAGTTGATTGCCAACGCCTTACTTTTGGCGTAATTGCCTACCAGTTTGCTTTCGTCGAATACGGTGCAGTCGGCAATAAGGACGTTGGGCTGAGTGTCTATCGCATGGACGGAGCCTATATGCACCAATTTTTTCACGTTGTATTTTATGCACATGTCAACAATGTTTTTTGTTCCGCCTACGTTGACATCGTAAACTTTCTTGTCGTATTTTTCCGTAATGCTGATGATTGCGGCGGCGTGTATGACTATCAGTTGCTCATCTTCCGAATGACGGAAAAACGGTTCGAGCGATTGTATATCGGTAGTGTCGCCGTAAACCTTTTCCACGCAGTCGTCCAGCATAAATTCAGGTTGTCCTTTGAGTATAAGTGCACGCACCTGCTTGCCCTGAGAGACAAGCGTTTTTATCAGGTTGTTTCCGAGGTGACCTGTCGCACCCGTTACACAATATAAGGTTTTCATTACAAGTCCTCCTTTTATTCTGTAACCCCTCCCGTGCGGTCAGCAATCCCTTTTTGCTGATCACTGTATAAAATAAACAACAGAGTGTTGATTTTCTATACTACTTGTAGTATAATACTTGTAAAGAAAAAATACAACAGTCAATTGTACCCGAATTGCAGGAATTCGTACAGAGTATCTTGCTTTTGGTATATTATTGATCACAAAATTGCAAATTACACATAAACGGTCATTTGCTATGGAAAGTGTTGGGGAGGCTGAAATGTCAAGAAAAGATTACAGAGTGATGCTTACGCAAAAGATGTTCAAGACGGCGTTTCTGCAATTACTTACGGTAAAGCCCATACAGGAAATTACGGTACGGGAACTGTGTGCCGAAGCGGGAGTTAACCGAGGCACGTTTTATTCGCATTATCAGGACATCTACGAATTGTTGGAGCAGATCGAACAGGAAATGTACATGCAGTTGCAGGAGATATTTGCCAACTACTACACCAACAGCGTACACAGTTCGGAGTCCTTCTATCACGCATTGCTAGAAGTATTCAAGCAGAATTACGAAATGTGCATTATGCTGTTGGGAAAAAACAGCGACAGAAATTTTGTGCAGAAGTTGCTCGATTACGGTAAAGTCATCTTTCTGAATACAGTCGGCAAGCAGATGGGTAACAACTTTGAAGGCGAGCGTTTTTACGACTTTGTGTCGGGCGGATGTCTTTCGGTATTGCAACGCTGGATCACAAGCGGAATGAAGACCAGCATTGACAACATGGCGCATTTTTTGCAATGCGTAATAGAGTCGGCGGCGCAGAGTTACACATCGCTCAGTAAGGAAAACGCGAAGAAATAACCCGAACGGACGTTTTAAATGATGAAGGGAGGAGAAATGGTAATGGACAAGGCTCAGGAAATATTAAACGGGTTGACATCGGAAGAAAAGATCGCATTGCAGACGGGAGTTGACCAGTGGTCCACCCTCAGGTCGGACAGAGTGGGATTGCCGTCAATAAGAATGTCTGACGGACCTCACGGTTTGAGAAAAGTTTTGAAAGACGGCAGCACCGCAAAGGCTGTCTGTTTTCCCACGGCAAGCAAGCTGGCGTGCAGTTTTGACAGAAAACTGATGTCCGAAGTAGGGCAGGCGCTGGGCGATCAGTGTGTGGAGGGACAGGTAGACATTCTGCTCGGACCGGGCGTCAACATCAAGAGAGATGTCAGATGCGGAAGAAATTTCGAGTATTTTTCCGAGGATCCTTATCTTGCGGGAGAATTGGCAACGCAGTACGTTCGGGGCGTGACGTCAAGGGGAGTGGGCGTTTCCTTAAAGCACTTTGCCGGCAACTCTCAGGAATATCAGCGCATGATTTCCGACAGTTGCATTGACGAAAAGGCGTTGCACGAAATTTATCTCGAAGCCTTTCGCCGTACCGTAACCAACAGCGATGTGTGGACGGTAATGTGCGCTTACAATAAACTTAACGGGCAGTTGTGTTCGCAGAACAAGAAACTGCTTACCGACATTCTGCGTAAAGATTGGGGGTTTGAAGGTCTGGTCGTTTCCGACTGGTGCGCCGTGAGCGACCGTCCCGAAAGCATCAAGGCGGGACTCGATCTGCAGATGCCTTACGGCGTGACCGACAGCGTTAAAAAGGCACTGGAAGACAAGACTCTCTCCGAAGAACAGTTGGACGAAAGTCTTTTAAGAATAATACGTCTTGCATTGAAATGCAGTTCTTTCCCCAAGGACAAAAAGGCGGATTGGGAAAAACAGCATCTGCTTGCACGCAGGGCAAGTGCGGAAAGTACGGTGCTTGTAAAAAATTCCTGCGGTATATTGCCTCTTACGGCGGAAGACTCCGTTGCTGTGATAGGGCAACTTGCGGAAAATCCGCATTACGAAGGGGGAGGCAGTTCGGAAGTAAACAGTTACCGCACGGAAAGTCTTGTGTCGGCTTTAAAGGACGAAGGCATTCCTTTCGAATACGCAATGGGATACGACGGCAGATATACCGACGAGCATATGTTGGCGGAAGCGCGTCGTGTGGCAAACGACGCCGACAAGGTAATACTGGTAGTCGGAACGCTGAAAGATGAAGAGTGTGAAGGCTACGACAGAGTTACCATGCAGTTGACGGACAGTCAGTTGAAGGTTATAGACGCCGTTACAAACGCCAATTCCAATGTGATTGCTGTAGTGCAGAGCGGCGCACCCGTCGCTCTCGACTGGATATATTCCGTAAAGGCTGTATTGCTGGATTATCTCGGCGGAGAAGCGCAGGGCAGCGCATTGCTCGACGTCTTGAGGGGCAAGGTCAACCCGTCCGGCAGAGTTGCCGAAACATGGCCCATTGCTTTGGAAAATCAGCCCACGTACATGGATTTTGCAACAGACAAAAAGGTGTTGTACAAAGAAAGCGTATTTGTAGGCTACCGTTATTACGACACTGCGGACATCCCCGTTCGTATACCTTTCGGATTCGGTCTCGGCTATTCCGAGTTTGAATATTCCGACATTAAACTGTCGGCTAAAAGTATCGACAAGGACGGCGAAGTGACCGTTCGTCTTAAACTTACCAATAAAGGACGGTTTGACGGCAAAGAAACGGTACAGATATACGTAGGCAACAAAACCGATTTGTCCATACATCCGTTAAAACAGTTGAAAGCATTCGAGAAGGTATTTGTCAAGGCGGGACAGACTAAACAGGTTTCCGTAAATCTGCCCAACGAAGCATTTAAAACCTATGATGTCGGGACCGGCAAATGGGTGGTAAACGGCGGTGAATATACGGTTTACGTCGGACGCAATGTTTCTTGTCAGGAGGCGCAAATTCCCTTGACAATTAAGGGGGACGGTGTCACAATTAGTTTGGCCGACAAGTTGCCCTGTTACTACGATCTGTCAAACGGACTGGACGTGACGGACAGTCAGTTTGAAAAGTTGTACGGACAAATTCCCGATTACACGCGCAAGAAACATCAGCCTCATACGAAGAATTCCACATTTGCCGAAATAAAGGACAGATTGGCGGGACGGCTGATATACAATTACGTCAAAAAACAGTGGCTGGGCAACAATTCCGAAAATTCTCCCGAGGGGATGAATATGCTGAGAATGTTGGACAGTTCTCCGTTGCGTGTAGCGTCGTACATGCCGCAGATAACGGACAACGTTCTGGACGGTATAGTGATGATTTTAAACGGCAAGGTAATTCGCGGTGCAATCAAACTGAAAAAACACCTTAAAAAACTACCCGTCAAAAACAAAGGGGAAATTTTCGATTACGACTACTCCGAGTAGCGTAAAAGTTCAGCAGTAAACAGTGCGGTAACGCATACATATAAAGAGAGGTATAAACTATGTCTAAGTGTATTTTGGTAACGGGTGGAGCCGGTTATATCGGCAGTCACACAACGGTTGAACTGTTGGATCGCGGTTACGAAGTCGTCGTGGTGGACAACTATGTAAACAGCAGTCCGAAATGTATCCAAAGAGTAGAGCAGATTACCGGCAAGAAAGTAACTTGCTACAACGTGGATATCAGGGACGAAAAAGGTCTGTCGGAAGTATTTGACAAACATCACATTGACAGCGTAATACATTTCGCCGGACTCAAGGCAGTGGGCGAAAGTGTGGCAAAACCCCTTGAATACTACGAAAACAATGTCGGCGGAACGTTTGTGTTGCTCAACGTAATGCGTAAACACAACGTTAAAAGCATTGTGTTTTCTTCCAGTGCTACGGTTTACGGCGATCCCGAACGTTTGCCCATTGACGAAGAGTGTTCTTTGCACACGACAAATCCTTACGGCACGACAAAGTTGATGATAGAACAGATACTTAAAGATATGTACGTCAGCGACAACAGTTGGGCAATAACTCTGCTCAGGTACTTCAACCCCGTGGGAGCGCACAGTTCCGGACTTATCGGGGAAGATCCCGTAGGTATTCCCAACAACCTTACTCCTTATATCGCGCAGGTTGCCTGTGGCAAATTGCCCTATCTCAAGGTGTTCGGCAACGACTACAACACCCCCGACGGCACAGGCGTAAGAGACTACATTCACGTAGTCGATCTTGCTGTAGGACATATCAAGGCAATCGAAAAATCCACGCCGGGAGTACACATCTACAATCTCGGAACGGGCAAGGGATACTCGGTGCTGGAAGTACTTCACGCATTTGAAAAGGCTTGCGGACACAAGTTGCCCTATAAGTTCGAACCCAGACGTCCCGGCGACATAGCAATTTGTTACGCGTCTACCGAAAAAGCCAACAGGGAACTGGGCTGGAAAGCACAGTACGACATTGACGACATGTGCAGCAGCCTGTGGAATTGGCAGACAAAAAATCCCGACGGTTTCGGTAAATAAAAGAGGCGCGAGATGATCAACAAGAGTATTTTCGACAACTACAACGGACAGGAAATATACAAATACACTTTAAGCGACAACAGATTACAGGCGGACATTATCACATTCGGAGCGACGGTAACGGCTCTTCGCGTAAACACCGGAAAGAAATGGGTAGACGTCGCACTCGGATTTGAAAGCGTGGAAGATCAGATAAAAAAAGGCGACTATATGGGAGCGGTGGCAGGAAGATGCGCCAACCGTATAGAAGACGGCCGATTCACACTCAACGGCAAACAGTACACGCTGGACGTCAACAACGGAACCAATCATCTGCACGGCGGGTTTAAAGGCTTCGACAAGCAGATATATCAGGACAGCACCGAAGAAGGCAAACTGATGCTGCGTTATTACAGCAAAGACGGCGATCAGGGCTACTGCGGAAACGTAGACTTTTGCGTTACGTACAGCGTCGAGGACGGAGCACTCAATATAGAGTACCGTGCTGTGAGCGATCAGGACACTTTGTTCAACGTGACAAACCATCTGTATTTCAACCTCAACGGACAGGAAGACGGAAGCATACTTGACAATATGCTTATGCTCAACGCAGACAGTTACACTCCCGACAAACCCAACCTCATTCCCACCGGAGAAATTGCGTCGGTGGAGGGAACGCCTTTCGACTTTACGGTGTTCAAGGCAATAGGACAGGACATCGGCGCCGACAACGAACAGTTGAAGATAGCAGGCGGTTACGATCACAATTTCTGTCTCAACAGCAGACACGCGGGCACAGCCTATTCCGTCAAGACGGGCATTGTGATGGACGTCTATACCGACCGTCCCGGAATACAGTTCTATTCGGGCAACTTCCTCAGCGGAAACGTGGGAAAATCCTGTTACAAACGCAACAGCGGTTTTTGTCTGGAAACGCAGTGTTATCCCAATGCCGTCAATCAGGCGGGATTCCCGTCTCCCGTATTGAAAGCGGGGGAGAAGTTTGTCAGCCGTACTTCTTATAAATTCTCGTTACGCAACAACTGAACACATATGAATTTTTTGTCATATGAGTACGATTACACGTGTTTACGGTTTAAAACGATTTATGAAAGCGCAACCGCTCGATTGAGCGGTTGCGCATTTTTTTTGAAATGCAAAAAGCCGCAGAAACTTTAAAAGTTCCTGCGGCTTTTGCGCTGTTTGTCAATGACAGCATTGCCGACGGACAGTTACAGCGTTCCGTTGAGAAAACTGAAACTGTTGCTGTTCTGCGATACCTGATTGTTGCAACAGCCTTTGCCGTAGTAGCAGTTGAAAAGCATTATGGCAAAGGCTATCACAAGTCCGGTAGTCAACGACAGATTGTTGTTGTGATCCAGCACTGCGTACAGCAGTAACAGATACAGCAGGTTTTGCGTTAGTGTCATGAATTCCCTCCTTGTTTTTACAAAAGTTGTATTTTTAATACAATATGCGACAGGTATTGCTTTTTTGTGCGTATTACAATATTTTTGCATTGTGACAGTGTTATGTGGCAGTACAATTATATTATTTAACGGAGAAAAATATGTTTGCACCCGTCGAAACATTAGAAGACGTCAATTTCTATATGCCTGACAAAGCGTCCACCAACAAGATAGCCAGGTTTTTTTCGTTGTTTTCCGACAATTCAAGGGTAAGATTGCTGTCTGCGCTTGCCATTGCTCCGTTGTGCGTTTCCGATTTGTCCAGTATATTGGATATGAATCAGACCACTGTTTCGCATCAGTTGAAGATATTGCGCGATATGGACGCAGTGACATATGAACGCAAGGGCAAGGTGTTGTATTACCGTATAGCCAATTCCAAAATAAACGACATTTTGCTTATAGGAGTTGAGTACCTCGGTTATTAAAACGCCTTTTACCGATGCGTCGGAACGGACGGCAGCGGCTTTTGAATAAACAGTGCGGTAAAACAAATTCTTAACGAAAATACAAAAGTGCGTCGGCAATAAATGCCGACGCACTTTTAAAGTCTTTTATTCTGTTTTTTTTCGGATATGCGTTTCTATGCCGCATGTGCGGGGCGAGGGAAAGACACATGCGGTGTCCGACAGTTGAATTGCAGTCGGAATATTTGTCTGTCGCTTGCGTACGGACGCATATTCACTGCGGAGAAGCATAATACTACATACATATGTGCGTTTAAATATATGTGCCTTTGCTCAGTTGTTAAAAAAAACGCGACAGAACTTCCCGTCTGTCGCGTATATTGTTTTTTTGTCATCTGATAAGCAATTTTCTTGCCTCGTCCAGATTTCCGTCGGAAACTTTATATTTGCATTTTACATTGCCCGTACCCTTATTTTCGACATCGAGATACAGTGCGTCTATGTGGTAAGCGGTTGCTCCGGCAATGTCCGAATCGAGGTCGTTGCCTATCATTATACAGGTGCGTTTGTCATCGGTTATATACTGACTGAACAGCACGTCGAATATTTCTTTTCCCGGTTTCGTGCATTGACACTCGGAAGAAATTACAATGCCGTTGAAGTATTTCAGTATTCCCAGCCTGCGCATTTCGGGCAGTGCGTAACATTTCTGCGCATTGGACAGCAGATAAACCTTTTTCTTCTTGCGTCTCAGTTCGGCAAGAAATTTTATCGCGCCGTCGCGAAGTTTCAGTTTCTGTGTGGTAAAGGCACGCAATTCCTGAGCAAGGTGAGTGGCAAGAGCGCGCGTTGCCGTCTTACCCTTGTTTTTGAACAACATCACAAATATATCCACCACATCTATTTCGGGGAAAGGGTGAGCTTTTTTGCCGTTGCGCATTTGCAGTTCGCAACAGGCGAAATACGCCTCTTTCAATTGGTCGGGCGTATATGTAACGTTGTAAAAGGACAAGGACACCGCCAGTTTGTTCCATGCGTCCATGTCGTATTCGTTTGTCTCGATGTCTATCAGCGTTCCGTAAAGGTCGAAAATATAATTTTTGTACATGATACTTCCCCCTTTTATATCTCGTATATTATACAATCGTAAATGCGATTTTGTTGGGTATTTAAAAAATTTTTTGTCTGAGTTTACGGAAAGACTGATGTCGTATTCACATTTTGGTAAGTAATCCTTGCTTTACGTTAAACAGGCTGTATTTCATATCGGCAGGCAATCTGTCGTCCACGCCTACCGCCACGGTAAGCAGTATCTGCGTGTGTTGCGAATACTGCAACAATTTGCGTTGCCTTTTTTCGTCCAGTTCGGACAGTACGTCGTCGAGTAAAAGTATGGGATATTCTCCCGTAATACTGCGTATAATCTCCGTTTCCGCAAGTTTGAGCGACAGTGCGCAGGTGCGCCGCTGTCCCTGACTTCCGTAACTTCTTACGTCCACGCCGTTGATTCTGAGAGACACATCGTCTCTCTGACACCCCGAGGTAGTAAAACCCGCCTTGGCGTCTTTGGCGCAATTGGCGTTCAGCAATTTCAGGTAGTTGTTTTTGATTTCGCTGTAGGTTTCGCCTTCCAGTTGTGTGACGTACTGTACTTCCAGTTGCTCGGCGTTTTCCGTCAGTGTGTCGTGGCATTGCTTTGCGAATTGCGACAGTTTATTGCAGAAGGCGCGTCTTTTCATCACTATACGCGCGCCTTCCGACGCAATTTGTTCGTCCCATGCGCTTATTGTGTCCTGTTGCTCCTGCCATTGCTTTAAAAGATTGTTGCGCTGTTGCAGCGAACGGTTAAAACGCGTCAGACTGTAAAAGTAATTCTTGTCCGTCTGACACAGGTCGATGTCCATGAATTTGCGCCTTTCCGACGGGGATTCGCTGACGATCTTTATTTCCGACGGCGAAAAGTACACGCAGTTGAGGTATCCCATCAGATCTGCGGTTTTGTTTACCGCAACGCTGTTTATTTTGATTTGCTTTTTTTTGCCTGCTGTCAGCAGTATTTCTATCTGACCTTCGCCGTATCGGCAGGTGTAGGAAGTGCTTACAAGTGCATTGTTCTGTTGCCATGCTATCAGTTCGCGGTCTTTATCGGTTCGTGGACTTTTGCCTATGCAACACAAATAGACGCTTTCAAGGAAGTTAGTCTTTCCCTGAGCGTTATCTCCGCGCAGTATATTCAGCCCGTCGGACAGCGTTACTGTCTGGGGCAACAGATTGCGGTAATGCTTTACCTTTACGGTCGTTACTTTCATAATTTAAGTATATCACACAACTTGTATTTTCACAATACAAATTGATTTTTTTTAAGACATTATGTCGTTTCCGTCATTTCCGAAAAGTGTTTTTACGTTTGAATAAAGATTTTCGCAAAATCGCTAAAAGCCTATAAAACGGCTTTTGTTGGGAAAATCTTTCAGTAAATAAACGCCATTGACAAAAGGGCAATTCCGTTCTGTGAGCGTTTTTCGCCCTCAAAATGACATATGCGAAAAATTATCCGATATTTTCCTTTTGAATTGTGTACATATTTTTTCAGGTGTGGTATAATTGAATAAAGAAAATTTTAAGGAGTGGTAAAGATGACTGTTAAAAACGTTGGTTATTCGGAAGAGCAGATCCAGGTGCTTGAAGGACTCGAACCTGTCCGCAAAAGACCCGGAATGTACATCGGCTCTACGGACGTAAAGGGATTGCATCACCTTGCGGTGGAAATTGTAGACAACTCCATTGACGAGGCGTTGGCAGGCTACTGTCACAATGTATCGGTGACGATCAATTCCGACGGTTCGCTTACCGTAGAGGACGACGGCAGAGGAATCCCCTGCGGTATCCACAAAAAGGAAGGTATTTCTGCGGTGGAACTGTGCCTTACCAAACTGCATGCGGGCGGTAAGTTCGGCGGCGGCGGATACAAGATCAGCGGAGGACTGCACGGAGTGGGATTGTCATGCGTAAACGCATTGTCCGAATGGCTGGACGTAGTTGTGTGGCAGGACGGCAAGACGCACGAACAGCGTTACAACAGGGGCGTTCCGATGGACAGACTTAAAGTAACGGGACCCGCCGACCGTACTGGAACCAGGGTCACCTTTATGCCCGACGACGAGATATTCGAAACTGTGGAATGGGAGTACGACCGTCTTAAAAACCGTCTGCGTGAAGTCGCTTACCTGAACAAGGGAATAAACATCACTCTGACGGACAACCGTGACAGCCGTCAACGCAAGGAAACGTTCTGCTACGAAGGGGGACTTGCGGAGTTTGTAGACAATTACAACCGTTCGAAAAACACCATTTTTGCCGAACCGCTTTACATCGACAAGTCGGTAAAAGAAGGCGAAATAGAAATAGCCATGCAGTTTAACGACAGTTACAACGAAATTATACATTCTTACGCAAACAACATCAACACCGAAGAGGGGGGCGCGCATCTCGAAGGATTTAAAAACGCCATCACCAAGGTAATAAACGACTACGGTCACAAGACCAACGTATTGAAAGAATCTGAAAAACTGTCGGGCGAAGACGTGCGTGAAGGAATTGTGGCAATCATTTCGGTCAAGTTGGAAACCCCTCAGTTTGAAGGACAGACCAAGACCAAGTTGGGCAACAGCGAAATGCGTACCGCCGTCAACAGAGTGGTGACGGAAGAACTGTCCACTTTTTTGGAGGAAAATCCCAAGGAAGCCAAAGAACTGGTGCTTAAATCGGTCACGGCGCAGAGAGCCAGAGACGCGGCGCGTAAGGCGAGAGAACTTACCCGTAAGAGCGTAATGGAATCCGCCGCTTTGCCGGGCAAACTTGCCGACTGTCAGGACAAAGATCCGCTGAACTGCGAAATATACCTTGTAGAGGGCGACAGCGCAGGCGGAACGGCTAAAAGCGGTCGTGACAGACGTTTTCAGGCAATATTGCCGTTGAGGGGCAAGATATTGAACGTTGAAAAGGCAAGACTGGGCAAGGTTCTGGAAAACGAAGAAATAAAGGCAATGATTACTGCTTTCGGTTGCGGAATTTCCGACGACTTTGACGAAAGCAAGTTGCGTTACAACCGTATCATCTGTATGACCGATGCCGATGTGGACGGAAGTCACATCAGAATACTTATGCTGACGTTCTTTTTCCGTTTCATGCGCCCGTTGATTGAAAAAGGACACATTTTCATTGCTCAGCCGCCGTTGTACCGCATTACCAAGAACAAGCAGGAATACTATGCTTTCAGCGACGACGAAAGAGACCGCAAACTGGAAGAACTGGGACGTAAAGGCTGCGAAGTTTCCCGTTACAAGGGACTGGGCGAAATGAACGCCGAGCAGTTGTGGGCTACCACAATGAATCCCGAAACTCGTACGATGTTGCAGGTGACAATGGAAGACGCTTACGAAGCGGATGAACTGTTTACAATCCTGATGGGCGAACAACCGGAACTCAGACGTCAGTTTATTGTGGACAACGCATCGCTTGTCACCGAATTGGACGTGTAATGGAGGGTTACAATGGCTAAAAACGATCAGAATACCAAAATCGAATATATAGAGGCGCTGAAAAGCAGCAATATAAAGAAAGTCAAGGTGGAAGACGAAATGCGCAAGTCCTTCATTGCATATGCAATGGCGGTCAACGTGTCGCGTGCCATACCCGACGTAAGAGACGGCTTGAAACCCGTTCACAGACGTATACTTTACGCGATGGGCGAACTCAATCTGTTTGCCGACAAACCTTACCGTAAGTGCGCGCGTATTGTCGGTGACGTGTTGGGTAAATACCATCCGCACGGCGACAGCGCGGTGTACGACGCGTTGGTGCGTCTTGCGCAGGACTTTTCCATACGTTGTCCGTTGGTAGACGGACAGGGCAACTTCGGAAGCGTGGACGGCGACCCTGCCGCGGCGCAGAGATATACCGAAGCAAGGCTTTCAAAGATATCGTCGGAAATGCTGAGAGACATCGACAAAAATACCGTTGATTTCTATCCCAACTTCGATGACACTCTCATGCAGCCCGTCGTGCTTCCCAGCAGATTTCCCAACCTGTTGGTTAACGGGGCGGACGGTATTGCTGTGGGTATGGCAACAAATATACCTCCTCACAACCTCAACGAAGTTATAGACGGCGTCATCGCTCAGTTGGAAAATCCCGACATCACGGTGGATGAACTGTTGCGTATAATACCCGCTCCCGATTATCCCACAGGCGGTATACTTATGGGCGGCGCAAACGTGCGCAACGCCTACCGCACGGGACGAGGCGGCGTGGTAGTGCGCGCCCGCACGGAAATAGAAGAACACAGTAACGGCAGACAGCGTATAATCGTCACCGAATTGCCTTATCAGGTCAACAAAGCTAAACTTGTGGAAAGCATTGCCGCAATGGTCAAGGACAAACGTCTGGACGGCATTGCCGATATACGCGAAGAAAGCGACCGTCAGGGTATGCGTGTGGTAATAGAACTCAAACGCGACGCCAATGCTCAGGTGGTGCTCAATATGCTGTACAAGCACACGCAACTGCAGGTGTCTACGGGTATAACGTTGCTTGCTCTTGCCGACGGCGAACCCAAGATACTCAACCTGAAAGAAATTCTCGCTTACTACATCGCTCACCAACGCGACGTGGTGACTCGCCGTACACGCTACGATCTGGAAAAAGCGGAAGACAGATACCACATTCTGGCAGGTATGGTCATTGCTCTTGACAACATCGACGACGTGGTCGCCATCATCAAGAGTACCAAGGACAAGCAGGACGCAATGGAAAAACTTATGGAACGCTTTGCCTTGTCCGAACGTCAGGCAAATGCAATCCTCGAAATGAAGTTGTACCGCCTGACCACGCTGGAAGTAAGCAGCCTGCATGAAGATATGGAAAATCTGAAAAAGCAGATAGAAGATTACCGCGACATTCTTGCAAAACCCGAACGCGTAGGGGAAATAATCAAGACGGAACTTACCGAAATAAAGACGAAATACGGTTCCCCGAGACGCACTGAAATCTCCACCGATTACTCGGATATAGACATAGGCGATCTGATTGAAAAAGAAGACGTGGTAATCAGCATGACTCACTGCGGATATGTTAAGCGTCTGCCCGTCACCGAGTACCGTACTCAGCGCAGAGGTGGCAGAGGCGTTACGGCGCACAAACCGCGTGAAGAAGACTTTGTGGAAACCATGTTTATTTCCAACACTCACGACGATTTGCTGTTCTTTACCAATTTCGGCAAGGTGTACTGCATCAAGGCGTACGAGATTCCCGAAGCGGAAAAGACCGCAAGAGGAAGAGCCATTGTCAACATTTTGCAACTTTCCGGCGGCGAAAAGGTCACAACCGTTATTCCGCGCAAGGAAGACAGTACTGGTAACCTGTTTATGGCTACTAAAAACGGACTTGTCAAGAAGACCGATCTTAAAGAATTCGAGTCCATTCGTAAGGGAGGCAAGATAGCCATTTCTCTTGTGGAAGGGGACGAACTTATAAGCGTTGAAATGACGACCGGTTACGACGAAATAATAGTTGCAAGTCACGAAGGCAAGTGTATCAGATTTTCGGAAGAAGAAGTACGTCCTATGGGACGTGAAGCGCAGGGCGTCATCAGTATGCGTCTGGATGAAGGCGATTACGTTGTGGACATGGCTGTCATACGTAACGGCTGCGAAGTGATCACCGTGTCCGAATACGGATTCGGCAAGCGCAGCAGTGTGGTCGATTACCGTCTGCAAAGTCGTGCAGGCAAGGGAATCAAGGCGGGCGTGTTCAACGAAAAGACAGGCAAACTTGTCAATCTCAAACTTGTCGATCCCGAAAACGACATAATGCTTATTGCCGATACCGGTATAGTTATACGTATACGTGCAAAGGAAATCAGCAAAATCGGACGTGACACTTTGGGCGTACGCATAATGAAATTCAAGGACGGCGGCAAGGTAGTAAGCGTTTCGGCAACTCCCGCAAGTGCCGACGAACTGGAAGAAGGCTCGGAAGAGTAACGACTTTTACAATTACAGATAAGGACGGAACGTCGTACGTTTCGCCCTTATTTGACTGTTTTGCGCCACATCAGCGTAATCTGTTTACAAATATCCGGTGATTTGTTATACTGTCACCACATATATCAAGAGGAAATATCAGATGTTCGATTTTAAAAAACACATTGCAGACAACATTTCTGCGGATATTGACAAAGAGATGTTGTATTCTTCGATAGTAAATACCGCCGACGACAATATGGGCGATTACAGTCTGCCCTGTTTCAAATTTGCGGCACAGTTGCGCAAGTCGCCTGTGGCCATTGCACAGCAACTTGCCGAAAATTACCTCACCGACGAGTACATCGGCGAAGTAAAGGCGGTAAACGGCTATCTCAACTTTTTTGTAAATCGCTCGGCAATGCTCACAGACACCGTTTACGGCGTTCTCGAACAGGGTGAAAATTACGGAAACAGCAACGAAGGCAACGGAAAGACCATTTGCATCGATTACAGTTCCGTCAACATTGCCAAATCCTTGCATATAGGGCATCTCGGCACAACGGCTATAGGCGGAAGTCTGTACAAACTGTTTGCCGCATTGGGATACAAAGTTATAGGTATCAATCACCTCGGCGATTACGGTACTCAGTTCGGCAAGATGATCGTCGCTTACAAACTGTGGGGCAACGACGAAGTCATCGCGAAAGAAGGCGTCAGGGCTTTGCAGGATCTTTATGTGCGTTTTCACCGCGAAGAGGAGGAACATCCCGAACTTACCGAACAGGCGCGTCACTGGTTTGCCCGTATAGAAAAGGGGGACCCCGAAGCGGTAAAACTGTTTGAATATTTCAAGAAAATTACTTTGGACGACGTCAGACAGGTGTACGACAGACTCAACGTCACGTTTGACAGTTGGAACGGCGAAAGTTTCTACAACGACAAGATGGACAAGCCGTTGAAGTTTCTGGAAGACAAAGGTCTTGTCACCGTGAGCGACGGTGCGAAGGTGGTGGATTTGTCCGACTACGGAATGCCTCCCTGTCTGCTGGTAAAGAGCGACGGATCGTCGCTGTACGCAACGAGAGACATTGCGGCGGCATTCTATCGCAAGGAACATTACAACTTCGACAAGTGTCTGTACGTAGTTGCCTATCAGCAAAATCTGCACTTCAGACAGATATTCAAAGTGCTTGAACTGGCAGGGCTGGACTGGGCTAAAGATTTGGTGCACGTTGCCTACGGAATGGTTTCGCTGGAAGAAGGAAGTATGTCTACCAGAAAGGGCAACACCGTGTTTTTAAAGGACGTGCTGGACAGAGCGGTAAGTAAAAGCCTGGATATAATCTGCACTAAGAACCCCGATCTTCCCGACAAGGAAAAGGTCGCCGAACAGGTAGGCGTAGGGGCGGTAATTTTCTCCGCGTTGGAAAACGCCCGTATCAAGGACATTACTTTTACCTTTGACAGAGTGTTGAACTTTGACGGCGAAACGGCTCCTTATCTTCAATACACACACGCCCGTTGCAATTCGCTTTTAAAGAAAGCGGGAATGAGTTACCTCACCCGTATTGCCCGCAATTACAGCGGTCTGGATGACGTGGAAACATTGCGCCTTGTCAAATTGCTGCGCAACTTCCCCGTTATAGTATCCGACAGTGCCTATAAGTACGAACCCAGTATATTGTCCAAGTATCTTATAGACCTTGCACAAGCATTCAACCGTTTCTATATCGGACATCGCGTTCTGGGCGAAGATTTGTCTGTACAGAACGCCCGTCTTTCGTTGGTGGAGTGCGTACAACTGGTGCTTCGCAAAGGCCTTGCTTTGTTGGGCATCGAGGCGCCCGAACAGATGTGAACGTCATTGGTTTCGTCGGTGTATTCCGATCCTGAAAGTGCATTTGTGTTATTGATGAATTTATTACTGCTATGCCTGATTAATCGCCTTTATTTGTGATTGTATGGCGTAACGTAAATATAAATTGAATAACTCACAATAAAATTGACATAAAAATATGCACCCCAAAAATATTCAACTTTTGGGGTGCATATCAATTTCTGTATATTTTTAATAATATAAACTCTTACCATACTGTCACTTTACCGTCTACATAATGCCAGAAGTAACCTTCGGATTCAGGCTGTGTTTCACTGTAAAAGTAGACGGTAGCGTTTGCCGCGAAATTATTGTCCGCTAGAGCCGAATTATTCCATTCTTCTTGCGCGCCTTCGTACATAATTGTTGTTATAGGACATCCGTAGAATGCATCTTCATTGATGGATTGCACGCTTTTCGGAATGACAACGGACACAATGGATTTGTAACCGGCAAAGACATTGTTTATTTGTGTCACGCCGTCAGGTATGACAAGTTCTGTGCTAATCAACTGTCCGTCTATATATAAATTATTTACGTTGTCTAATATAGGCGTCCGGTATGACGAGTGAGTGATTCCACACCAATCGGCAAGAGTTCCTTGGTAAATCAGATTATCTATGCCTTTATAAGCGTAGTAGGCGTATATGGTTTTAATGGACTTTGGCAATGTCAAAGATGAAAGTCGTGCATGTGAGAAAGCGTAACTGTCCACAACTTCTACAGCATATTCTTTTCCGTAGATAGTGACGCTTTCGGGTATTACAACGTCGACTTCGTTGCCTAAGTAGGTGTTTACGATCAGTGTATTTTGCGATAAAATCTTATAATAAATATCGTCTTTAATTTTTTCGGTTACGTCTGCGTATTTTTCGTTGACGGACAATTGCTTTTGACGGTCAACATCATATATGTCGATGATCAGTTTTTTCGCTCCCATCATTTCATAGGTATATTGGTCCAGCACAGTCAGATTGATTATATAATGTCCTTCCTGTGAAAAATCTATTTCGATATTTTCACACATATTATACCTCTCAGCAATCGCTTGAGCAGTTGCCGTAGCGGATTTAGTTTCAGGATCATATATAAAATCACCTTTTACATACGTCAGAAAGTTTACATTGGTTGTTAAAACATAAGAGACGTCTGCTCCGTTTTCAGGACCTCTATCGACGCTGATTGTTGCGTAGTCTGTAATTGAAATCCAATAATCTTCATGTTTAAGAACTGCCGATTTTCTATAGCTTCCGGTGCTTAACTCCATTTCTCCATTACTCAGTATCACATTCGTTGTAAACATCGTGTTATTGTCATTGTCGTTAAACAAAATATCCACAGTGGCATTTGAAGAGTAGAGGACGTATTCCATCTGGCGATAGATGTATTCGTATTCGTCTAATGCTTCAAAACTCATTAATATTTCGTCGGGAACAGTCTGTAAATTTGTACCCATTTCACTCAATGTCAGTTTTACTTGCACCGGTTTGTCTGTCTGCAATTGAAAAGTAATCTCGGATTCCGATGCGTTTAAGTGTATTTTTCCGTTCTTGACAGTATCGCTTTCGAATTCAAATTCGGTATCGTTTAAAACGGCTTTTGAAATTGCATCAAAAATATCGGGGATGTAGTCGGCAATATCGGGAAATAAATATCCAACGATGTTTTGTATACCTTCCAACTCTTTTCCGGTGTAAACCAATTTGTCATTTGAAAATATATATTTGCCGTTTGTTATGGCGTAAATATCGGAATTTTCCGACTGGTTTATATGAAGTTTGTCTTCTTCAACAGAAATTTCCGTAATATGTTTTTCTGCATCTTCTCCGATTTCAACTACAAGGCGGTATTTTGTTTCCGTTTCGATGTCTTCGATAAATTCGGAAAATTTTGCCAACAGCTGTTGTTCTATTTCTTCGTCAGATAATTCGGGCGTGTCCGGCAACTTTTCCAACAAATCACACCCCGTCAGCGCAAGGGTAACAACCAGCGCTATTAGAAGTAAAATCGTAATAAATATCTTTTTATTCATAACTCCCTCCTTAGATAACATTTTAACTCTTATTTACATATAATTTTTATATAAATATAATATCATAAAAATAAACAAAGTCAATCAAGTACAACAAAAAAGTCAAATTAACTTCAGATAAAGTAAATTACATCTTTTGAAGAAGGTGTTAAATAACGGTAAAAAATTTAACGGCACACGTAATTGTAATTGGTCCAAACGGTGAACAATTTATGAAACAGTCAGTCTCAATTTAAATTTTCAGGTTGCTTATATGAGATTTAAAAGATTCGGATAAATTAAATATATATGGTTAGGTCGCTGGTATATTTATCAAATAAATTTGTTCAAAATATAAAAATTACAGTTAACTAAACTGTACGTTTGACTTCAATTTAAGCTAAACCGCAGACTGAATTAATGATTGAATAAAAAAGCGTGCAGATGTTTTGTAACAATTGCATTTGGATACATAATGCGAGCGCTTTGTCGTATTGCGGCAAAGCGTGTAAGTTATATGGTCTGTTTTTATTGAAAAACGGTATTGGCAGTAAAGTCAATGCTTGTATGACGAATTAACACGAAACATTATACGTAGTGTGACGCGTCGATATACAGCAAATGTCTATCACGATAAATTGGCGTTTATGTTTGAAAGCGTGGGGTAACGTTTAAGGAGTTGTATTGAATGCAGTTTATAAGAAGTAAAGATATAGTAAACAAGGATAACTATTAAAATGTGAAATTTTACAATTATATTTATCCTTTTGTAGCCACACACGGTTGCGATATGCGCAACCGTGTGTGGCTAATATTACAGCAGAATTTTGACTTTTTCCTCTTCCGATTCGATTTCCATCAAGGCAAATTCTCCGTTTGTGCGTTTGTATCGTTTAACTGCGGAAAAGATTTGCTTTAACTGTTGTCTGCTCGCTGTTATTCCGGTATATTTTTTAATAAGTTTCGCCAATATAGACTTTGCCATAAAATTAGGCAACGTCAGTGAAATGTTTTTCTCGTTTTTGCTTTCTATACGTATTTTCATTATTCTATAAATATCTTTACGGTATCGCCGTCGCCGGATTGAATGTCTACCAGTTCGCCGACAACCCCTTCTTCTACAAGTTTTATCAGTTGGTTAAAGTCAATGTCAATGTTCTTGTCCTTCAGCACGGACAGGTTGCCGTCCTTTACAAATACTTTTACAAGACTGAATGGCAAGTTGATATTCACTTTATCGTTGTCGTTGGACAAAATTTTAATTTTAAGTATTAGATTGTCTATATTCTTTGTAGTTGTGCTTACTATAGGCTGTTTTTCTCTTCCCAGCAGACTGTCTACGGTAGTATCGTAAAGGTCGGCAAGCATTATAAGAATAGAGATGTCGGGAGCGTTGATGTCGTTTTCCCATTTCGATACGGATTGATTGGTAACCCCCAGTTTTTCCGCAAGTTGCTCTTGCGTCAATCCTTTTTTCTTTACGTAAAGCCGTCAGGCGTGATCCCAATGTGTTCATGTTGTACCTCCGTGATTTGATTGTGTCTTCATTTTACTATCGTCGGTGTCATTTTACAAGCACTTAAAAGGCGAATCGTTCAACTTAAAAGTTGAAATTTTTCCAACTTTAAGTTTAATTTGGCACACAAACGCTGTTTTTTGAGTAAAATGTGTAATAATAGTAGCAGATATTCTGTCAGTTTACCTTATTGCCGATGTGTAACGGCATTTTGTCACGAACCGTTAAAAATTAAAAATCTGTTGACAATGTTTTTACGGTGATGTAAAGTAATAGTGTAAATATGTCAGTAAAATACAGGAGATTTAAAAGTGGCTGTAATTGATTATATATTTATTGCGCTGTGCGCAATCGGAATTATTGTGGGACTTCTGAAAGGCTTTTTTAAACTGCTTTTCGGATTTTTGGCATTTATTGTCGTGCCGATAGGCACAGCCTATCTTTCGGTGTATCCCGCACAATGGCTGTCCGGTCTTATAACAGACGGTTCCTTGCTTACGATAGTGTCGGTAGTTGTGACGTTTATTGCGTTGTCGTTGGTGTACGGACTTATTACCGGACTTATAGTAAAACTTTTGCACAAGACAACGGGTATACGTCTTGCCGACAGATTGCTCGGACTTGTGATATCGGTAGGAATGGTATATCTTGCGTTTGCCGTACTTGAAGCAATGATGACAAATACTTCCGCTGAATTCTTGCCCCTGATAAAAAAACTTATCGGTGATCAGTTTACTCAAAGCAAGATTTTCCCCACATTGTACAGCAACAACTTTTTCGGTGATTACATCGTGGAAGTAATAAAGCAACGCCTTGTACAAATGGGACAATGACAGAAATTTACAGAGGACGCTTTAAAGCGTCCTTTTTCTATGTCCGTTTATGCTTTTGCTCATTTTATTACGTGAAAAGTATGATGTCAACAGTTCAACGACGTTTAATACTATTACTGAAAAGATATTTACAAGAAAAATAAATCTACATCGGCGTAAACTACCGCTGTCACAAACAGAAATTTCAGGCGGAGAATGCCACAGCGTTATCCGTTGCGTAACTTAGCACTTACCAACCTATATTGACTTAAATGTAACAGTATGCTACAATTCACTTGTCCCGAAGGCTATTCTGTTGCTGACGCTATATTCATTGCTTGCGTATTTGCATCTGTCTCTTCATGAATTTCTGCAATAAAGTATGCTTACATAAGCAAGATTAAAATACAACGGGTAAAAAGAGAGGATTTTACACAATAAGCGCGGGATAGAATAAATAGTTTGCCCAAAAACGCAGATGGCAGTACAAGATCCACATTGGTTGACGGGCAGTTCATTCACAAGGGGTATAAAACCGAATTTATAAATGATGGGAAGGAGTATCTTTATAAAGGAATAGGCAGATTCGATTTTTATGACGAAGCAAAGAAAATAATTTATGAGCTAAAGCCAAACAATCCTTCTTCGATTGCAAGAGGAATAAAACAATTAAAGAGATATATCGAAGCATTAGCGGTGGCTTTAAATTAGTACTCGTATTGTACTAGAAGGGCCAATATGGATAAAAAGGAAATTCAGGACGCAACAAGAGAGTATTTTAAGAGTATTGGTTTTCAGGTTCTGAAGAAGACACGGTTTTTCTACGACAATGAAGAATTAACGTTGCAAGTCATGATGGATCATTCACATTTTTCCGACTTGTATACTTTCTACTACTATTTCAGGATCAAGGCACTGCACCCCGAAATAAAGTCAATGCTAAACGACGAAGTCTGGGATACTTTGGGCGGAAGCTTGGTATATAACAATAAGAAGGGATTTGGGGTAGAGTATGCTTTGTGGACGAAAGAGAAGTTTCTGCAAGAACTGGATCTGCTTGTAAAAAAGGATGTAATCCCCATCATTCGTGAAGGAATTCCATACATAAAGAAGTTGGCGAAGAATCACAGGGCATTAGTTCCGTACGTAGTTTTTAGCGACAAAATGCGAAAACAGATATTGGCATTGAAATAAGCAGAAAAAGAATTTTCCTTTAATATCCTTTTTTGCAGTATTAACATAAAGAATAACGGTAAGGAAAAGTTCCCGAAGGCGAGGACAGTAAAGACGGCATGAAGATACCGATGTATCTTTGTGCCGTCTTCTTGATTTAAAAAACTGTATTTTAAAGTGCAGGTATTACATCGTTTCTTATCAGTTTGACCGAGTTTATATTTATTATATGCTCTGAGACGTTTTGTAAAATTTCAGGCACAAGCGGTGGTATTTTGGCCGCATTGCGCTTATTTCCTGCCGTTACTTCAAATAGACTTATGCCGTTAACCGACAATACAGTCAGGCAAGTTGTGCATTTAAACGGTTTGTCGTCCGCCGTCACATGGTGAGCAAGGAAAGTAAAAACGGTATTGCAAGATAAACGGCAAACATAGACCATTTGCCTTTTTTTAATACACGTTGCACGGTTTTCAGTGCAACCCAACCGCTTAAAAACGCTGTGACCACCCCAACTAAAACACATATGACGTCGATGTTCGAAGGGGATTTGACATATCGGTAGGTTTTTACCGCGCAGGCGGCAAGTATCACGGGAATGGACAGCAAAAAGGAAAATGTTGCGCAGTCGGATTGTTTCACACCGAAAAGTTTCATCGTGGAGACGGTGCTGCCGCTGCGACTTAGTCCTGGAAATACCGCAAGTCCCTGTACTATACCCGTTGTCACGACGGACATTATTTTTGTCGATTGCAGAGTAGACGACGGGCGGTACAGCACGTCTGAAAGCACCAGCAAAACAGCAGTCAGTGCAAATCCCAGCGGTAAAAGGTTGTAAAGAAGTTGTTCGGGGATAAAAAATTCCACAACAAACGCAATAATGAATGTAGGTATACTCGCGATAATTACGTACAAAGCGGTTTTGTCCTTTAATGGATGTCTTATTGCTTGCCACAATGTCTGTCTGTAAACAACGATTACTGCCAGCAATGTGCCGAAATGCAGTATGATGTCGAAGAAAAGATTTGCTTCAATGGCAAACAGCCTTTCCGCAAGTATGAGATGTCCGCTGCTGGAAACGGGCAAAAATTCCGTAAGTCCCTGCAACAAACCTAAAAATACACTTTCAAGTACGGTCATTTTACTTTACCTTTTTATTTACATTTTAATAAATTTGTAGTACAATATTTTTACTAATGATATTTTACGCCGACAGGGCGTTTTTTAGACAAAACGGAGAAATATTTATGAAACTCGGAGTAGTAGGTTTGCCCAACGTGGGCAAAAGCACATTATTCAATGCAATTACACAGGCGGGAGCGGAATCGGCAAATTATCCTTTCTGTACTATAGAACCGAATGTTGGAGTGGTGGCAGTTCCCGACGAACGGCTCAACAAACTTGCGCAGTTGTACAACAGCAAGAAAATAACTCCCACTTTTTTAAAATTCGTTGACATTGCGGGGCTGGTAAAGGGAGCAAGTCGCGGTGAAGGACTGGGCAACAAGTTTTTGTCGCACATAAGAGAAGTGGACGCAATCGTACACGTTGTCAGATGTTTCGAAGACAGTAACATTACGCACGTTTCCGACAAGATAGACCCCGTTGCGGACATTGACACCATCAACCTCGAACTGATTTTTGCCGACATCGAAACGGTAAACAACAGGCTTGCAAAGACGCGCAACATGATGAAGTCGGGTGACAAGAAGTACCGTACGGAATGTGAAATACAGGAACGTGTTTTAAAACATCTTGAAAGCGAACAGCCTGTCAGGACAATGCAACTGGACGAGGAAGAAAAACCGGTAGTGGACGAGATGTTGTTGCTTACAGCCAAACCCGTTATTTACGCGGCAAACATTTCCGAAGACCAACTGGGCAAGCCCGACGGCGATTTTGTCAAGGCGGTAAAACAGCGTGCAGCCAAGGAAAATGCCGAAACGTTGGTAATTTGCGCCAAGGTGGAAGAAGAACTTGCATCCATGGACGAAGAAGAAAAGCAGATGTTTCTGGAAAGTTACGGAATAGAGCACAGCGGACTGGAAAGACTTGTCAGCAAGTGCTACAAACTGTTGGGACTTATCAGTTACCTTACGGCAGGCGAAAAGGAAACCCGTGCATGGACGGTTCAGGAGGGGACAAAAGCGCCTCAGGCTGCCGGAAAGATACACAGCGATTTTGAAAAAGGATTTATCCGTGCCGAAATAGTACCTTACGAAACAATGATCGAACTGGGCGGATACAATCAGGCTAAAGAACACGGCAAGGTCAGAAGCGAAGGCAAAGACTACGTCATCAAGGACGGCGACGTGGTGTTGTTCCGTTTCAACGTATAGGAGGTAGTTTTGAGCAAAGGTACCGTAAAGAGCGCGCCTGCGGGCAAAGTTTCGCTGGGCAACAAGTTGGCATTTGCTTCCGGAGATATATTCGGTGGCGGATCGTTTAATATAATCAACTTTTTATTCGTTCCTTTTCTGACTCTGGTAGTGGGCATTCCCATGTATTGGGTGTCTGTGATACTGTTGTTCAGCAAGTTCTGGGACGGACTTATAGATCCGTTTATAGGAACAGTAACCGACGGCAAGAAGCCCGGCAGACTGGGCAAACGCAGATATTTTATGCTGATATTTGCGCCTGTCGTGCTTGTGGCGTTGATACTGTTGTTTTTCCCGTGGAATCTTGTGACCAACAGTGTGGCGTTGAAGATTGTGCTGGTCATTTTCATGTACATACTGTACGCCACGGCACAGTCTTTCGTGCTTATTCCCTACTATTCGCACGCCAGCGAAATGACGGACGATTTTACCGAACGCAACAAGGTGAACGCAGTACGCATTGCTTTTTCGCTGACGTCCAGCATTGTTTGCGTCGTGGTACCGGGAATGATTGCAAGCCCGACCAAGGGGGACAGCGGTGTAAGTTATATTCTGATGTCCTCTGTTTTCGGAGTTATATTTGCGCTGTCCATTATAATAACCGCATTGTTCAGTAAAGAACAGATAGTCACTCCTCCCGTCAGAAAAAAGATTTCTTTCAGACAGTTTTTCCGTCCTCTGAAAGTAAAGACTTACCGTCAGTATCTCGGTATGCAGATGTGCACAAGTATGGGAATGGCGGTAATGAGCAGTTTCTTCTTTACATACTGCGATTTTTATTTGCGCAGATATACCTATCTCGAAACGATGGAAAGCGGTGCTTCCCGTTTCCCGATTGCTACGGTTACCGCAGGGCTGATGTTCTTTGCGCAGATTATCGCTTTGCCGTTGTATCTGTACATAATCAGAAAGAAAAGCAAACGCTTCGCCTATATTTTCGGTGCGTCTTTGTGGATAGTTTTGTCGGTGATTCTGATGTTTTTGCCGGCGGAAGGCGCAATATCCGTAGTAAACAACAGTATTGTTACCACTGCGGGAGTACCCGATTGGTTTGTGCTTGTCATGGGCGTAGCGATAGGACTGGGCATCGGAGGCACGATGTTTATTCCTCATTCGGCATTCGGCGACGTGTGTGACGTAGGACAGTTGTACTTCGGCGAACGCACCGAGGGGGCGTTTTCAGGGCTTACCAACTTTTTGAATACTACCGCCCAGGCAATAGGATTGTCCATTCCTCCGCTGTTTATAGGTATGGCAGGCTACGTTGAAACACAGTATATTTCGGTAGAACAGTACAACAGTTATCTTAGCGATCCTCAGTCGGCATTGCAGCAGTTGGGAATGGCGCTGGAAAATTTCAAGGCGACGCTTGTAGGGGAAACTTACCAGTTGACTCCCGTAATACAGGTGGAAAGCGCGCAGCAGGCAATACGGTTTACCCTGACCTTGTTGCCCATTGCAATTTGTATTGTAGGAATCATAATTGCTTTTAAGTATAAGTTGGACAAAGACATGCAGACTAAGATAGTAAACCTTATCGAAAGCAAAGACAGTGACCCCGATTACGAAAGCAAGAGGCAGGAACTCTTGAATCAACTTTAACAAAATACGCACGGCACAACGTTGTGCCGTGTTTTTTGTACGGCGTGAAGTGCATCGACTGTTAATTGTTGAAAAAATCGCAGGTATGTGGTATAATACTTTTTATGGTAAAATTAACCTCTCTTTACAGTGGCAGTCACGGCAACTGCACTTTGATACAATCGGCTGAAAGCAATATACTTGTAGACGCCGGATTTACTTACAATACTTTAAAAAGATACCTCAACGAAGTGGGGCTTACCCCTTCCGACATTACCGCGATTCTGATTACTCACGAACACGGAGACCACATAGGCGCGTTGTCGGGCTGGGCACAACACAACGACACTCCCGTTTTCGCGCACAGACTGTGCGCTCCGTCGGTGGAGAGCAAGTGCGGAATAACGGGTGTACAAAGATTTGACGACGGGTTTCGTGTGGGCGACGTCAGTGTGGATTTTGTAAAATGCAGTCACGATGCGTCTTACTGTTGCGGTTACCGCTTTTACGACGGTTACAACTACGTTGCCAGCGTCACCGACACGGGCACGGTAACGGAACAACTGGAAGAATTTCTGTTGCCGTGCAGTATAGTACAGATAGAAAGCAATCACGACGAAGATATGCTGGTCAGAGGCAATTATCCCTATCAGTTGAAACGCAGGATACTGTCCGACAACGGACACCTGTCAAACAGACAGGCGTCGGTTCTTATAGACAAACTTTTAAACGGTAACGTCAGAGACATTGTGCTTGCGCACATTTCCGAAAACAACAACACTCACGAACTTGCCTTTGCCGAAGCAATGAAAGTATTCAGAAACAGGCATATAGAGGAGGGCAGACAGGTGCGGCTGCACCTTGCCTATCAGTACAACAGGAGCAAGACCATTGAGTAATCAGACAACATTCAACACATACGGCAAGAGGTCTGCGTACAACTGCTTTGCGGTAGTCGTGGCTGCGTCGCTTATATTGCAGTTGGCATTGTCTTTGGTGATAATGAACGGCAACGACGTAACTGTAATATGGGCAAACGGCGTCTATTCCGTTGCGCTTGCGCTGACTGCTTATGTTTATGCGAGGACCGTAAAAGCCGATATAGTGACGGTTGCCAACATCAGAAAATTCGATTACAGGCATTTGCTTTTCGGACTGGCTTTTGTGCTGTTGCTGGTAAACGTAATGACTCCCGTAAACGAATGGTTGGGAGATCTTATAGAAGCGGCGGGACTGAAACGGCCGTCGGTGGGGATAGTGATAAGTCCCGAAACGTTGCCTGCCGTAATAATCGTTGCGTGCGTCGTAGCCGCATTCACCGAAGAATTTGTTTTCCGCGGAATGATAGGCAACACTCTTGCCGAAAGCGGTATTAAAGGAATTGCGTTGAGCGGTCTGCTGTTTTCGCTGTTCCACATGAACCCTGCGCAGACAGTGCATCAGTTTGTGTTGGGGTGTGCATTGACAATTGCGGTACGCAGGGGCGGTTTCTTTACCTGCGTTGCGCTTCATATGTTCAACAATATACTTGCGGTTGTGCTGTCGCTGACGTTAGAGCCTACAGGATTTTACAGCGACCATCCGCTGGAAATATTTTTTGTATCGCTTATACTGCTTCTCGTGCTGTGCGCGGTGTATGTAAAAGTATTTCCGTTCAAGAAAAACAACGAAGGCGGGCAAAAGCCTGACGGATACGTTGCGGTAATCAATGCAGGTTTTATTCTTGCGGTAATTTTCTGCGCGGCGATGTGGGTGTTGGTGTTATTTTCATGAAGATAAAAATAGTGGCGGTAGGAAAGGTAAAGGAAAAATTTTTTTTGCAGGCAATAGAAGAATATCTGAAACGCTGTTCGAGATTTGCCCGCACCGAAGTCAGAGAAGTGCCTGAAACGCTGTTTAAAGGCGTGCCCAACAGTGCCGAAACGGAAACGATATTGAAACAGGAAGGACGTTTGCTGTTGGAAAACGCCGAAGGTTTTGTCGTAGCAATGGACACAGCCGGCAAGATGCTGTCAAGTACCGAAATGGCGGAAACGGTAAAACGTGCAATGCAGACGCATTCGACGTTCACTTTTTTAATAGGCGGCAGTTACGGCTTGTCAGAAGAAGTCAGACAGCGCGCCGACGTTCGTTGGTCCCTTGGAGCGGTAACTCTTCCGCATCAGTTGGCAAGAGTGGTAACTGCCGAACAGATATACAGAATACTTGCCATAAACAACAATGTGGGATACCACAAGTAGTTGTTTTAAAAGCGTTATTGACAAATATTTTCGTTGTGCTACAATTGTTGCATTACGTTTTTCAGGAGAATTATGCAAAACTTACTTACAGCAGCCGAAATATTCGGTGACTTTGACGCAAATCAGCCGCTGGAAGAATCCGTGGTAAAACGCACCGTGACGGACGGAGTCGTTACCGAGTGCGTGTATTTTACAGGACGGAATTTCGGCGAGAAAAAAAGTCGTGTATATGCGGAATTGTGTTATCCCGACAATTCGTCGGCGAAGTCTGCAATTCTGGTAATAAACGACAGTCGCAAAGAAATTGACCACGAAGACCTTGTTTACTGGGCAAGTTACGGATTTTGCGCAATGGCTATAGATTACAGGGGTTATGCGGAAAAGGGCAGATTTACTCTTTACCCCGACGTCATCGAATACGCCAACGCATCTGCGCAAACCGATGATTACTACGTGGCAAACGACGTCAGAAACACCAAGTGGTACGAATACGCAATAAACAGCATGAGGGCTATTACTTATCTGAAAAGTTTGTCCTTTATAAAAGACGTTTCCGTACTGACGGTGGGACAGGGCAGTCGTACCGGACTTATCGTGCTTGCAATGGACGGCAGAATCAAGAAAGGTTCGGTAGTGTTCGGCAATCTGTACGAAGAATATCTGCAGGGCAGGTACTCTGACGACGAAAAGGTAATGGAAGTCGTTGCCGAGTCGGACAGCAAAGAGGAAATGGAAGAAGTTCTGCACGAAGACACTTTGCACAAAATCTGGGAAATAGGACTCAGTCCGCAAAGTTATGTTCCGTTGATAAAAGTGCCTTTGTACGTGGTAAGCGGAGGCAACAGCGGTACGGTAGACGTAGTCAAGTTGTCTACAACGTATTTTAGAGCAAACGACAGCAGTCGTCTGCTTATAGTGCCCAAAGTAATGGATTATATGACGGAAACCTGCGCACTCAATATAGTCAGATGGTTTGAAGACAAGACGGTGGATGACGATCTGGAACTTTCGCTTACCGATAGCGACGTGCTTACAGTCAGGGTAAATACCTCCTTCCCGGCGGAAGACATCAGAGTGTGGTATTGTCGTGACGCGTCTTTGAAAGGTAAAAACTGGGTAAAAGCCCCCGTCAGCGTATCGGAGGACGGAACGATAACGGCTCAATTGGACGTTTACTCAACGGGCAAGGAAGTGCTTGCGTTGGCGTATATGTACAATCACGAAACGATAGATATCACAAGTCCTCTGCTAAGAATAAAGGTTAGCGACAAGTATCGTCTGAAGACAGCCACAAGACTTGTTTTCGACGGTTCTATGATGTCGGGCAAACTGATAGCGATAGGCAACGGCAAACATTGGCACAGCAACGAAAACAGACTTGTGCGTGCGGAAGGTTATCTCGGCATAACGGGAGTGGAAGGCAAACGGATGCTCACTTTCGCCGTTCATGACGATTTTGTCACATACAGAAACTGCGACAGCATCAGTCTGGATGTCTGCACGGAAATTGCAGGAAAACTCACGTTGGTAGCAACTGCGGAAGACGGCAACAGGTACACATTCGAGGCAGACCTTGCAGGGGACGGAAAGTGGCAGAAAGTCACTGCGGAGTACAGTGCCTTTTACAACGAACACGGCGAACCCATGCCTGCCGAACAGCGTCCGTTGTCAATGGCGTTTTTGTGCGACAACAAGATAATTGTAAACAATATTGTATTGATATGAGTATAAACTATACCGTTGGACAAACTATTACTACAAGGAAACCGCACGCTTGCGGAAGCAGCAGTTGGACTGTACTGCGAGTGGGCGCGGACTATAAATTGCAATGCAACAATTGCAAACGCGTGGTAATGCTTGATTCACAACAATTTCACAAGGCGGTAAAAAACGATGAACAACGGTGAAACGACGCCGAAAAAAAACAAATACGATATAATAAATATTTTACTTATTACGGGTTGCGTCGTACTCACTGTTTTGCTTATAGTCAAGGTTTTTTTCTTTACCAGCGTTAAAGTCAGTCAGACGTCGATGTTTCCCACTTTAAAGGACGGCGACGTAGTCTGGGTAAGTAAGACCGCCAAGATACAACGAGGCGACGTGGTAGTGTTTTTCGTGGAGGACACCAACTGGTGGCAGTCTTTCGACGACAGCAACAAAAAGTTGATAAAAAGAGTCGTTGCGGTAGCGGGGGACAGCATCTGGGTGGAAAACGTGACGGAAGATACTTTCAAAGTGATGGTGCGCTGTAACGACACGGGCGAAACGGCTGAGGAAAAGTACATTTGGAAAGGAAACGAAGTGGAAATTCCCAATATAGGTCGCACTTATCTCGAAAGGCTTAAAGACTGTATAGGGGAAGAAAACGCCTATACCGTGCCGGAAGGTTATTTTTTCGCAATGGGAGACAACCGCAACAACAGCAAGGATTCACGCAATACCGAAGTGGGGGACGTAAGTTATTCCCGTGTTTTCGGAGTGGTAATAGACTGAACTGAACCTACAGACGTGCAGAAATGCACGTCTTTTTTTTATGCACGTTACTTTAAAAAGATGTTTCGGATGTTTTAAATTACTGTGTGCACGGTGACATCTTACAGGTTACTTTTATAGTTTTTAAAAATATAGAAGGAGAAATCGGGTGTTCGGACAATGCTTTGGTGGTATATAATCCGTTGTGTTACACACATTAAAGGCATGAACAGCAAGTATTTTACAAAACTCAGTCAGTTGTACAGAGGCTGCGACGACTTCCGAGTAAGGACTATAACCAACGGTTGCGACATAAACGTCGTAAGTCTTGACACGATGTGCAGCGTAAGCAAAATACGCGAATTCGTCATCGAACCGCTTATTTGCGTAAAGGCACACGGACTGAAAGAAATTTTAAACAGTATATCCTGCGGAATAACCGTCAGAGAAGCGGTGTCTTTCGAACAGGCGCTGTCCGACTTTACCAACGGTTACACTTTGGTGTTTGTGGACGGAGAGGACGGTTGCGTATGTGTAGACACCCGCGTGGAGACGGGACGTTCCGTTACCGAACCGCCGACATCTCTTGTGATGCGAGGACCGCGTGAAGGATTTGTGGAAGACGTCAAGGTAAACATTACTTTACTGCGCAAGAGACTCAAAACTCCCGACTTCAAGACGGTGCAACTGAATGTGGGAAGATACACCGACACAGCGGTTTACGTCTGCTATATCGAGGGTATAGCGGACATTCAGGTGGTGGAAAAAATCGTGCAAAGAATTTCCGACATAGACATTGACGGAGTTATGGACAGCAGTTATCTGTCAAGATATCTCGACCCCCGGAAAACGGCTTTGTTTTACCGTGTAGGCGTAACGGAAAAACCCGACGTGGCGGTGGCAAAAATGTTGGAAGGGAGGGTGTCCGTCGTGGTGGACGGTTCTCCGATGGTGCTGACGCTACCCTATTTGTTTATAGAAGATTTGCAAAGTCCCGGCGATTACCATGAAAGCGGACTGGTAACATCCGTCAGCAGACTGTTGCGTTTTATAAGTGTGTTGGCGTCTGTGTTGCTTCCGGCGGTATATGTCTGTCTGCAGAAGTACAATTACCAGATAATACCGTTAAAGTTTCTGATAACCATACTCAATTCCACACAGTCTATACCCTTCTCTCCGCTGTCCGAAATGCTGATGGTCATCATCATTTTCGATATTTTGCGTGAAGCAAATCTCCGAATGCCCACGGCGGTAGGCATGTCGCTGTCGTTGGTAGGGGCAATCGTGTTGGGAGACGCCGCAGTCAAGGCAGGATTGCTCAGCGCACCGGCGGTAATGGTCGGAGCACTCAGCGGAATAGGTCTGTACACAATGCCGGAAAACACTCTTGTGCTCAGTATGCTGAGAATGGCATTTACGTATATAGGGGGCATTATGGGATTGCTGGGCGTGTTGTTGGGACTGCTTGTATTGTTGCTGTATATGAGCAGTGTAGACAGTTTCGGAACTCCGTATCTTGCACCCTATGCTCCTTCGGTACAAAAGGACAGACAGGACGCAGTGTTTGCTAAGTCCATCAACGACACGTTGCAGCGTCCCGATTCTGTTCCCAACGTAAACAAGACAAGAAAAAAATGAGGTGCTCATGAACAACAATGTTAACATGCGACAACTCGCGCTCATATTGTTGGTAATTATTCCCGGTGGCAAATATCTTACGTTACCGGCAATGCTCGCCCGACAAACGGGTACCGACAGTTGGATAGTTATAGCGACAATGCTTTTAATAGATCTGATATGTCTGTGCTTTTTGCTGTGGGCTGTCGGTCTCAATCACAGATACGAGTTGAAAGACATTCTCAACATGACTGTCGGACGTCCTGTTGCCAAAATCGTTTTTGTAATTTTTTTAGCGTTTGTGCTTATAAGAATGGTGACGTTGATGACGTCTGCTTACGACGTGTTTTCCGCTTCCTTTGCGGTAAACACCAACTGGCTGGGGTTTTTCATACCTGTCTTTTTGCTGATGACGTTTTCATTGTCAAGAGGATTCAATGCGATAGCAAGAGTAAACGAAGCGTTGTTTACCATAATAATCATCTGCCTAATATGTATGCTTGTCTACCCTGCGACGAATGCCAACTGGGAAGAACTGTATCCTGTTGCTACGGACATCGGTAAACTTAAAGAAACAATGGAGGACTACTCCTTTTGGTTCAGCGATTACGTGTTTATTTACTTTTTGCTGTCGGACATTAAATCGCAGAAGAACGTTGCTCCCGTTACACTGATCTGTTTTATAACGGGAAGTTTGTTTGCTGTGTTTATGAACACGGTGTTTTGCGCACTTTACGGAAACACCGCGCAGTTTTACAATCCTGCAATGAGCAAAGTCAGTCAGTTTGCCGTATTTGCGTCTGTCAACGGACGTCTCGACTGGTTGTTCCTGTCAGTGTGGATGATGTCCATCTTTATAAAACTGTGCGTATTTGCCTTTTGCGCTTACAGATGTATGTGCAGCATTTTCCGTACCGCATCGCCCGCTTTAAATTGGTGGATAGTGTCGGTGATTGCGTTGGCGGGATTGACTCCGTTGCTGTTCCCGGTTGAAGAGTATCTATTGAAGGCGCTGAAAGTGTTGAAATATCCTTTTGCCGTTGTGCAGTACATCTTGCCGATGACAATGCCTTTGCTTGTCACCTTGGCGCACAGACGTACCCTGAAGGAGGGCGTAACTCATGAATACGCTTAAACGTACGGCAATAATACTGGCGGTAGGCGTCGCGCTGATACTCTTGTCCTCTCTTTTCGGGGGAAAGGACATTTCCTCACGCTCCATCGTGTTGGGAATCGGTCTGGATTACGATACCGACAGTGAGATTTACAACATCACCGCCGAAGTCGTCAGTCCTCACGAAAACAACGAAACATCGAACGTACAGTTCAGCAAACTTATAGAGGGAAGCGGACCCACGCCCGAAGAAGCGGTTTACGACATATTTACGCGCCTGGGGCGAATTCCGTCGCTGGGACAGTGTCTTATTGTATTGCTGGGACAGGATCTGTACGAAAATATCCCCGTCGATTCCGCCGTTACCTTCTTTTCCTACCTCAACAGTTTCAAGGACAGTTCGCTGGTGTGTTGCGTGAAGGGCAAGGCAATGGATATAATGCAGAACAAGTTGCCTGTGGGAAAAAGTTTTTCCTTTTCCCTGACAGAGTTGCTGGGAAGTTCCAAGAAAGCGGGAGTTATCTCTCAGAGCGTCAGCGGTTTTGTAAGAAGTCAGGCGGGCTACGGCAAATGCGGTTATATGACATTTGTCAGTTTCGAAGAGGAAAAAGTGGAAGAACAACAGGAACAGTCGGGCAAAGAAGGCTCTCTGAACTGTCAGAATATAGCGGTGTTTAAAGATTTTGACTATGTGGGCGTACTGGACAGCCAACAGACAAAGGGATTTTCACTCATTCTTGAAGGTTATACCGGGCAACTTTACAACGTTGTAAAAAACGACCGTCCCTTCAGTCTGTATGTAAGCAACAAAAACGTTCAACTGAAATTTGACAAAACTGCAATTGCCGATGCGGATTTTTCTCTGGACGTTCTGCGTACCGGCGACGGCGATCCGAGAAACAGCCTGTTCATGCGCAAACCTCAGACCGTTACGGACAGTCAGTTGCAGGATGCCCGTTCGCAGATCGAAGAAGATATAGCGGCGTTTTTTGAAGCGCAGTCGCAGTTGGGCGTGGACATTACGGGACTGGTCAAAAAACGTGACAATCTGAAAGAGGGTGACGCGTTGCCTTTAAGCGAAGTTTCAATCAACGTGACTTGCAAACAGCAATAAGAACGCTTGTCGTTGAATGACGTTTAAATCTAATTTTAATTTTACCCGTTGCATGAGGCCAGGTACAGTCGGAATGCTTTAAAGCGTTCCGACTGTTTTGTGCTCTGTCTGACACGGCTAAACTGTAAACCGTCCGTACGATTGACGGGGAGAAATTGCTGTGGTAAAATGTCAGTTACAGGTGTGATATGAAAGGAATCATTGTAGTCAACGCATTCGATTGCGGTAAAAACGTAATGTATAAGGCCAATCGCATGTCGGACAGTTTCTCCCGTCGGGGAGTGCAGACGAAGATTGTGCCCAACGACAGATTTCTTGCCGTTGTGGGCGAGGGCGGTAAGGTCGGATTGAATACCGACGCGGACTTTGCCGTTTATCTCGACAAGGACAAGTACGTGCAGTACCTTCTGGAAAAAGCGGGTATTGCCGTATTCAACAGCGCAAGAAGCACCGAGTTGTGCGACGACAAGATGATGACGCACATTGCGCTTGTCAACCACGGCATAGACATGCCTATGACGCTGGGCGGAGCGTTGTGTTACAGCGGCGAATCGCAGTTGAAGGAAGAATATCTCAAATACATTGCCGACACTCTGGGATTGCCTTTGGTGGTAAAGAGTTGCTACGGCAGTTACGGTCAGCAGGTGCATCTTGCGGAAAATTACTCAACGTTAAAGGAAATTGCATCACGTTTAAAAAACAGCGCTACTCTGTTTCAGAGATACGTAAAGGAAAGTCACGGCAAGGATATGCGCGTGATCGTGGTGGGCGGCAAGGCTGTCGCATGGATGACAAGACGGTCGGAAATCGATTTCCGTTCCAACGTGGAAGCGGGAGGCAAAGGGTATGTCTGCGATCTGCCCGACAGTTTCCGACGCATTGCGGAAAAAAGCGCGGAGATATTGCAACTGGATTTTTGCGGAGCGGACATTCTTTTCGGCAAAGACGGACCGTTGCTGTGCGAAGCAAACAGCAATGCAATGATAGGCGAGGCGGAACGCGTTACCGAAGTGGACATCGCCGATTGTTACGTCAATCACATCTTGAACAAACTCAATTACGGTGCGGGCGGACGGCACTAAAGGGGAAAATATGGAACTGTTAAAATTTTTGGGTACGGGATACACTCCTTACCACGTCGTAAACAAATGTATAAATTTTCTTGAAGAACAGGGATTTACCGAACTTTCCATCACTGATAAATGGAAACTGCAACCCAACGGTAAATATTTTGTAACCAAAAACGGCAGTGCGCTTATAGCGTTTACCACCGACGGAGCAAAAGACACGGTGTTCAATATTTGCGCATGTCACACCGACAGTCCCTGTCTTAAAATAAAAGGGGACAAGCCTGCATTGTGCAGTTACACTCGGGCAAATTGCGAAATGTACGGAGGAGCGTTGCTTTATTCGATGCTGGACATTCCGCTCAGAATAGCGGGCAGAGTTTTCGTAGCGACTGAAAAAGGCGTTGAATGTCGTGTGGTAACTTCTTCGTACAATACGGTTATACCAAGTCTTGCGATACATCACAATCCCGACGCCAACAAAAGTTTTTCCGTAAACGTACAGAAGGAAATGTTGCCTCTGATTGCAACTGGTCAGAAAGATATAATGGCTACTCTGTGCGACGGAGAAGTGCTGGACGCCGATTTGTACGTTGTTCCCGACGTCAAGCCTTTTATTGCGGGCAGCGACAGCGAGTTTCTGTGCTCTCCCCGTATCGACAACCTTACAAGCGTTTACAGCAGTGTCAAGGCAATTGCGCAATGCAAGGTAAAGGGCACCGCAGTCGTTGCGCTGTTCGACAATGAAGAAATAGGAAGCGGAACCAAACAGGGAGCGAAATCGGAATTTTTGCCCTCTGTGTTGAGAAAAATAATCGAGGCGTCGGGCGGTAAAGAACAACAACTGCTGTACGCTCAGCAAAACGGGATGATATTGTCTGTAGACAACGGACACGCGACGCATCCGTCCTATGCGGAAAAGTACGACTCCGCTTACAAGACGGTACTGAACGGCGGTGTGGTGATAAAACACCACGTCAATTACAGTACGGACGGACAGACTTCCGCACTGCTCAAATATCTGTTGAAGGGCAAAGTTCCTTACCAGGATTACTACAACCGTTCCGATATGCGTTGCGGAAGCACTCTGGGTTTGTTTGCCTCCTGCGCATTGCAGATGAAGTCCTGTGACATAGGAATCGCTCAGTTGGCAATGCATTCCGCCGTAGAGACGGCGGGACTTAAAGACGTCAGATACATGACTGATTGTCTGACGGAGTTTTTCGGCGCCGAAATAGGTAAAGAAAACTGACGTCTACTGTTTTGCGCTGTTGACAAAGCGTAAATAAATTGTTTGTATGTTCATATGTACATATACAGGCGAAAAAAAATACGGTTTCCTGCGAAACCGTATTTTTTGTTATTCAACCGGACGCTGTCCGCCTGCGATGGGAGACAGTTTTTCCCAGGTACGCGGACCTACTATACCGTCTACGGCAAGGTTGTTGTCTGCCTGGAACAGGCGAACCGCCGAAAGCGTGTTGGGACCGAAGATTCCGTCCGCACGTCCGGTAGGATACAGTTTGCTTTGCAGTTTGTACTGCAAGTACTGTACATATACGCCCGTTGAACCTTGACGCAATGTGGGATAGGGCGGTAAAAACAGCATTGTTTTCCATGTCATCGGTCCTGCTATTCCATCCACAGCAAGTTTGTTGAATGACTGGAAGTTGCGCAATGCGGCGACCGTACGAGGTCCCATTATTCCGTCCACGTCGATGTTAAATCCGTTCAAAACCAATATGTACTGTAACAGTGTGACAAAGTTTCCGGTAGAGCCGAGACGCAAGGTCGGGTAATTTTGCAGATTGTCGCGTACCACATAGGGAATACCCAGCCACAAGCACACTCCCTGACAGGAGCATTCTGCCACTCTCACCTGAAAATCGGGGTCAAGCATATATCCCGCTTCGGTAAGGTTTGTCATAAATCCCGCTTCCACAAGGGTAGAAGGACAGTTTACCCGCGAGAGAATGGCAATGTTCAGATTGTCCACACGTCTCGGGCGTTGCAGATTGTCTTTGGACAATTGCTCGAATATTTCTTCCGACAGTTGCTTGCTCTGAAATGCTCTCGGATTAAGATTTGAGTAAAAAGTTTCAAATCCGTTTGCGCTGTTGAATGTTTCGCCTGTTCCGAATGCGTTGTAAGCAAATGTCACAAGGCAGGTAAGATCCTGCGAGTTTACACGGTTTACTCTTGTTGTCAGAGAAACGTCCTGTGTTTCCGGCTTTACATCGTAAATTTTAAGTCCGTTGCGCAGACATGCCTGAAAGAAAAATCTTTTTGCTTCCACATTGAACTGATTTTCGTATATCTGCACATTCAGGTAGGGCATCACAGGGGTTCGTTTGCCTGCGGTAGGGGGATTGAGTCCGTGTTCGTCGTTACCGCCTATTACAAAGTTGTAAGTCAATTTTAACCTCCTCATTGCACATTATATGCTGACGGCGAGTTTTTGTTGAATAAGCGGATTTATATATTCCGTGTAATGTAATGTATGCGGCAAGTTTTTCGGTTGTTACAGTCAGGGCAATCGATATCGGTCAACTGCAATGCTGGTAAAGGTAAAATTACGGTAATTGCAATAGTGTAAGAGGTAAAATTTTAGCGAAGCGTACATTTTACCTCTGGCAACAAGCGTAAAATGACAGTGAATATATAAAAATGACATGATATTCTTGACGGGCAGTAGATTTTTTGGTATTATGAAAATCAGTAATTTTTAAGGAGGTCTGTATGGACGGAGACGGGTGCGGCCGGTGTCACGGGCGAAGCACATTTTATGTAAACACGGCACAACGGATATTTACAAGATATGTTTTAAACAATTGCTATACGCGTTTTAAAACGGATTTTTTAGATACACAGGAGTGCTGAAATGGATCAATACATATTTTATATTATTGCAATGGTGGCGTGCGTGATATGCTCGGCATTTTTCTCGGCGACGGAAACGGCGTTTTCATCTTATAACAGAACAAGAATAAAAACCCTTGCGGAAAAGGGCAGCAAACGGGCTTCGCTCGTGCTTAAACTGTCGGAAAACTACGACAAATTGCTGTCTACCATACTGATAGGCAACAACATCGTAAACATTGCGGCGGCGTCGTTGGGCACAGTGATGTTTGTCAAGATCTACGGCGATATAGGCGCGACTATTTCCACCGTGGTAATAACAGTCGTGGTACTTATATTCGGAGAAATTTCTCCCAAGAGCATTGCCAAGGATTTTCCCGAAAAGTTTGCGATGTTTTCCGCACCTATAATCAGATTTCTGATATGGATTTTACTGCCTGTCAATTTTCTGTTTACCATGTGGAAGAAATTTCTGTCGTTGTTTTTCAAGGACAAGGGCGACGACAAGATGTCGCAGGAAGAACTGCTGATGCTGGTGGACGAAGTGCAGGAGGAAGGAAGCATAGACGACAGCGAGGGCAACCTGCTGCGCAACGCGATAGAATTTTCCGATTTGCGCGCGGAAGAAATTCTCACTCACCGCGTGGATATCGAATCACTGTCGGTGGACAGTTCCAAAGAAGAAATAGCGGACATGTTCGCAACCTCCAAGTTTTCCAGACTGCTGGTCTACAAGGACGACATTGACAATATAGTGGGCGTGCTGCACATAAAGGACTTTTATACCAAAGACGGTATTACCGACAAGTCGGTGGAAGAAATAATGACCACTCCCATATTCATTCACAAGACGGAAAAGGCAAGTTCGTTGCTCAAAAGATTGCAGACGGAAAAATCTCACATTGCGGTAGTGCTTGACGAATTCGGCGGAACGTTGGGCATAGTGACAATGGAAGACATCCTCGAAGAACTGGTAGGGGAAATCTGGGACGAGCACGATGACGTTCTGGAAGACTTCAAACAAGTGGGCGAAGGCGAGTACCTTGTAAATTGTGATATGAGCATGGATGACTTCTGCAACTTTTTCGATGTCAAGACGGACAGCGACAGCAGCACTTTAAACGGTTGGATAGCGGAAAAACTGGACAAGGTGCCGGAAAAAGACGACAATTTTCTGTTTGAAAATCTCGATATAACCGTTACCGAAACGGACGCGCACAGAGTGATATCCGCACTGGTAAAGGTAACGGCGCCAACCGACAAGGAAGAAGAACAAAAATCGGACGACAAACGTACGGAATAAATAAAAAAATCAAAGCAGCATCGACCGAGTCGATGCTGCTTTTTTGTACGGTAATATTTGTTGTAAGTAACAAACGTATGCTGTTATGCTCAGATGCGCATGTATTGAAGTTTGCTACAAACGGCGTCGGTTAATGCCCGACACACGCATTTTATTTATGACGTTTAATACTGAAATAGATCAGTTTGTCGAAAAGCGGGTGCGGTTTGGTGGGACGGCTTTTGAACTCGGGATGGAACTGAACCGCGATGTAAAAGTCGTTGTCGGATATTTCGACGGCTTCGACTATTCTGCCGTCGGGAGACAGTCCCGCAAAAGTCAGTCCTTTTTCAGCGAACAGTTTGCGGTATTCGTTGTTGAATTCGTAGCGGTGACGGTGTCTTTCTTCCGCAAAGTCGCCGCCGTACCATTTAAACATCTTGCTGTCCGGTTGTATGGCGCAGGGGTATGCTCCCAGACGCAGTGTTCCGCCCATGTTTATCTGTCCGTTTTTGTCGGGAAGAATGTCTATTACTTTGTGCTTCGAGTTTTCGTCGAATTCGCCGGAATTCGCATCGGTCATCGCACACACGTTGCGTGCAAATTCTATAACAGCCACCTGCATGCCGAGACATATTCCCAAAAACGGCACGTTGTTTACACGGCAGAAATGCGCTGTTTCTATTTTACCTTCCGTTCCGCGTACTCCAAAGCCTCCGGGTACTACAACGCCGTTGCAATCGGACAGTAACGAACCGACGTTTTGCGCGGTTACCGTTTCGCTGTCAATCCATTTGATGTGTACTTTTGTTCCGTATCTGTATCCTGCGTGGCGCAATGCTTCCGCAACGGACAGGTAGGCGTCGTGCAGAGCGACGTATTTGCCTACTATCGCAACGGTGACTCTTTGCGATGCGTTTTTGATGTTTGTAAGCATATCCGTCCATTCTTTCAGGTCGGGAGGAGGACACTGCATGTGCAGATGACGCAACACGATGTCCGACATGTGCTGTTCTTCCAGCATCAGAGGGGCTTCGTACAGCGAGCCGAGCGTTGTGTTTTCAATCACGCAGTCGGGTTTTACGTTACAGAACATCGCTATTTTTTCAAATATCGAATCGGGAAGTTTTCCGTCGCATCTCAGAACAATCATGTCGGGAGCAATTCCCATTCCCTGCAATTCCTTTACTGAATGTTGCGTGGGCTTTGTCTTGTATTCGTCCGAACCGCTCATGAAAGGCACCAGCGTCACGTGAATGTACATTACGTTGTGATTGCCCTGTTCCAGTCCTATCTGTCTGATCGCTTCGATAAACGGCTGACTTTCTATATCACCGGTAGTTCCGCCTATTTCCGTTATTACGACATCGGCATTGTCTTTTTTGCCTACGTTGTAAACAAAGTTCTTTATTTCGTTGGTGATGTGAGGTATCACCTGAACGGTTTGTCCGAGATATTCTCCTTTGCGCTCTTTGTTGAGCACGTTCCAGTAAACTTTGCCCGTTGTAAGATTGCTGTATTTGTTGAGATTTTCGTCTATAAATCTTTCGTAATGTCCGAGATCGAGGTCCGTTTCCGCTCCGTCTTCCGTCACAAAAACTTCGCCGTGCTGGTACGGGCTCATTGTGCCCGGGTCGACGTTAATGTACGGATCCAGTTTCTGAGCGATCACTTTAAGTCCGCGTGCCTTTAACAGCCTGCCCAGAGAAGCGGCCGTGATTCCTTTGCCCAATCCTGAAACGACTCCGCCCGTTACGAAAATGTATTTTGTCATATGAATCCTCCTCTTTCGTGGAATTCCCTCTAAAAAAGGGGAAAACCGCCCGTAAAACCAACGGACGGCATGATTTGTTGCCGTTAGTCGGCAAAACATTTTTTAATTATATAATCACCTGTCCGCGCTGTCAATAAGAATATAAAAAAAATGTCGTTTTTTATTGCTTCCTCTTAACGGTAAAAAAGAAGTTACGCATTTTCCGTTTGAAAAGTTTAGCACAATTACGTACATTTGGCGTTGATTGCGGGAATAATCGGGTATTTAATGTCATTTTTTTGCGAATGGCGTTTATTTATATCGTTTTGCTATTGCAAACAAAAAGTATGTATGTTAATATATTTTAGAGGAGCAGGATATGTTAGAGACAAAAAATCTTACCAAAATCTACAATTCCAAGGGCGTGGAAGTGCGTGCGCTGGACGATGTCAGTATATCTTTTGCCGAAACGGGCATGTGTTTTATACTGGGAAAATCCGGCAGCGGCAAATCTACGTTGCTCAACGTCTGCGGAGGTCTCGATTACCCCGACAGCGGTGAAATAATAGTACGCAACCGAAGCAGCAAGGACTTTACCAACGGCGATTTCGACAGTTACCGCAATACTTACATAGGATTTGTCTTTCAGGAATACAACATACTGGATGAATTCACCGTTGAAGAAAACGTCATGCTCGCGCTGGACTTGCAGGGCAGATCCCGTGACGCCGGAACAGTCGACGAGATTTTAAGGCAGGTTGATCTCGAAGGGTTGGGAAAACGCAGACCCAATACCCTGTCGGGCGGACAGAAACAGCGTGTCGCCATTGCGAGAGCGTTGGTCAAAAACCCCGAAATAATTATGGCGGATGAACCTACAGGCGCATTGGATTCCGCAACGGGCAAACAGGTACTGGACACGTTGAAGAAGTTGTCGCAGTCGAAGTTGGTTATAGTGGTTTCTCACGACAGGGAGTTTGCCGAAAAGTACGCCGACAGAATTATAGAACTCAAAGACGGCAAAGTAATAAGCGACGTGACAAAGCGTGTCATCGAGGGCAAAGGTCTTTCCGACAATGTCAGCGAGGTGAAACCTGCAACGCTCATTGTGCGTAAAGGCATCAGACTTACCGACGAAGACATCGAAAAAATAAGAAACGTAGTGGAAAAAGCAGACACCGATGTGCTTATTACGGCGGATGTGTGCGGAGTGGACGAATACAGACAAAGTCACGGTATTACAAATACTAATGGCACGCAGAGTTTTGTCGCCACGGCGGAACAGCCGAAACAGCGTCAGTACACAGACGCCGAAAGGAAGTTTATTCGTTCGTCGTTGCCTTTGAAACACGCCGTAAGAATAGGCGCAAGCGGAATAAAGGTCAAACCCGTACGTTTTGCCTTTACGTTGTTGCTGTCAATTATTTCTTTTGTTATGTTCGGACTGTTTTCCTGTCTGATGTTCTACGATTCCGACACCGTAATGAAAAACAGCCTTGCGCAATACGACATGGATTACATAAAACTGAGCAAACAGTATCTTGTATATGTCGATTACTATATGGAGGGCGGCGGATTTTCAGACGTGATGAATATTGCAATTCCGATGTTGCCCGAGGACACGGGATATACTGCTCAACTGTTCGGAAATGGCAATCTTTACGTAACCAATATCAATGCAAACAGAATCGGCAATCTTTCCTCTTTTTCGTCGGAAGCGTATACCAATCAGATACAGGGCATTGTCGAAGACAACGGCGAGTTAGAGTATATTTACGGCAAATCTCCCGAAGGGGACAGTGTGGCTATTTCCGATTATCTTTACCAGTGTATTAAGACCGGACGTCTTTCCGATCCCGATACTTTTAAAACCGTAAATGTAACTTCCTACGAGGATATTGTGTTGCAACTGCAGTCGGACTCGGGGGCTTATAAAAGCGTAAAAGTCAGCGGTGTATTCCGCTCGGACGATATATGGAAACCGTGGGAAAGTTATGACTCCACAATGTTAATGTTGCAGAGGAACACAATCGAACAATGCCTCAGCGACCTGTTTATATCCTATGTGGCAATAAGTCCTGACAGTTACGGCGATTTCGTGAGTCAACTCGGAACGCGCGGTAATTACTTTAATCTCATGACGTCGTCTGTAGCCGGAGCAAGTATAAATGTCATGGGCAAAGGATTCGACAAAGTAAGCGAATATACGTTGGAAAGTCTTAAAAGCGACTCTGTCTGTTACGACGCCGACGGTACTGCCGTTACGCTGACCTCCGACGCTTTGGTGCTTCCCTTCCGCCTTATCAATATGTCGGTTACCGCTCTTTGCAAAGACATAGAAAAAGCCGCGGAAGAAGACTTGGTACTTTCGGAAAAATACAATTCCATAGCCTACAACGAGGTGTATTATTTTCAGTTGTCGGAAAATCTCAGCAACAGTTACTGGAACAACGACAAGGAAAATTACTTAAAAGATTACAGATATCTTACGCAGTTCGTAAAGGACAATCTTCCCGACTTGTGGCAAAAGTTCAACAAGGTGACGGCATTGTGCAATATAGAAACTTTGGGTGACGGCAATCTGTATTTCACCTTCGATTTCGGAAATTGTGCGGTAACTGACGACGTCAGGGACAGATATACCGCAATGAGCAAACTGAGCGGCGCTTACTCGGAGTACAAGACGTCCTTCGATACCGACTCGTTGAAAAACGCACGCTATTTCTGTGTGTTTGCGCCGTCGGATTCTTTCGAAAACGTAAGTACGATAATCGACGGAAGCAACGTTGTACGCGAAGACGATACTAAATATTCGGTAAACAATTTCGTAAGAGACAGCGTTTGGAGTATTGACAGCCTTGTGACAATGCTTTCCGATGTGTTCCTGTGGACGGGCGTTACAATGGCGGTGTTCTCAATGCTGTTGCTGTTCAATTTCATCACCGTGTCCGTCAATGCGAAGAAAAAGGAAATAGGTATATTGCGCGCAGTTGGTGCCCGCGGAGCGGATGTTTTCAGAATCTTCTTTTCCGAATCCGCAATAGTGGTCGTCATTTGCAGTATTGTCGCAACCATACTTACAGGGGTTATCGCACTGGTAATCAACGGCAACATTTCCACAAGACTGGGATTCCCCTTTACGATGTTTACCTTCGGATTCGTTTCCGTTGCGCTGATATGGGCCATTTCGGTGTTTACAGCGGTTATTTCCACATTCTTTCCCGTTTACGCCAATGCAAGAAAGAGGCCGGTCGAATCCATCAGGTCACTGTAAATCGGTTTGTCGTAATTTAAACCGTGTGTACGAAAAACAACGCCCGCGGTTTTTTATTGACGGCAACAATAACAAAGTATAAAAAACATTTATAACAGTACGTTGACATTATGAAAAAAAACGATGTGAACCGTTCTTCGCGTAAATTACGGTGTGAGCGGGTTTTTGCCACAATTGCCGTTTGTGAAGCGAAAAACTCTTGCGACAATGGTTTCGGCGACGTTTTCGGCGTTTTATTCCGAAAATTTTTCAACAAAAACATTTTTCGCTTTTTTATGCCACGTAGGGTGTTTTTTGCGTGTTATCCGTACTTTTCGGGCAGTATTTCGTATGTGCGTGTACGGCATAATACGTTACATCCGACGTTATTTTAAGAAGGGCAAAGCGTTTACCGTTTTTTCACGTCGGCTCGTTGCAATGACGCCATTAAAATTTTTGATTGATGAAATATAAGTAAAGTGTTGATTTTTTACATTGCAAATGGTATAATCTTTAAAGGAAATCTTGTGGTTGACGTTTATTATTTTATTTGTAAATTAATATATCTATTATAGGATTTCCTGACGGGTACGTTCTTTAATCGCTTTACCGTCACAGGACGGTCTGATTGTTTTTGTGTGCAATCGTTTTGTTTAACACGCTTGGTGTTTGTCGACACTATGAAAATAAAATGCCTGTACTATCGGGCGTGTACGAAGGAGATTTTATGAAACTCGTAGACGTTATATTTTTTATTGTTTGTGCGGTTCTCGTTGCATTGGGAGTCGGTTACTATTTTCTAATTCCGGTCATTCATAAGAAACAATATCAGGAACAGCGCGACAATCTCAAGTTGCGCGAAGAATCTTTTAAACGTAATTTAAATAGACAAAAATCCGAAGAAAGCCTTGCGGTAGACTCAGAGGAAGGTAAAAAAACGGAACAACAGTCCGATGTCAAGAACTGATTTATGAGAAGTGGAAAAATCTTTACTGCCGTCATTTATTATATTTTTACCTTTTCGATAGGAATACTGCTTGCGCTTTTTTTGCCTTTTTACTACCTTTACAGCAGCGAGTCGCTCAACAACATGCAGGAGGCGTTGGAAAGCGGCAATTACAGCGACGCAATGTCGCTGGTAGGCGGTTATTACAACAGACAACCGGCATTTGTGGAAGAGTTTCCCGACGGCGGGGGTATAGTGTTGTTTGAGGCTACGACTCTTGTCGTTACGGAAGAACAGCAGTCGGACGGTCAGACGGAACAGATCACCAAAATGCACAAGGCATATGCTGGATTTGTGTACGGTATAAAAGACAGTTACTCCGTTTCAGGCAACTCCGACAACGGTGTGCTGATGATTGTAACCGACACTGCTGGCGTCGAACACGAAGTGCAGATTCTCAACACCGACAGCGACGGCGACAGCGTAAACGACAGCATTTCAACCGTAGACACCAACGGATTCTTTTACATAGATCTGGCTCAGGACGTTATACCTTCTATTTCTTCAATCACTCTTATAGACAGCAAAGGTGAAGTCTTTGCTACCGTCCCTTCCGAAAATTCTCTCAATCTTAATTTTGACGAACGGTTTTTCGCCGACGTTGACGAGTTCGTAACGGAATACAACAGAGACGTGACCACGGATGAAGAGAAGAAACAGCAGGCGGAGCGTTGCAATCAACTGGACGAGGAATTTCTGGCAAAGAGTACCGATTACGCCAAGAGCTCCTACGGAGTGGTCGCCAAAAGCGCCGCTGACAGAAAGGCTGCCGTAGCGGTGGTGTTGTATTTTGTGGCAGTTTACGTGGTGTCCGATTTTATATTGGGTAAACGTTATATATTAAAGTTTTTCAAATGGTTGCTTGTCAAGGTGTTCAAGGTCAAGTTTCCCGAAAAGAAGGAACCGGACAGACAGGAAATATTCGGCAACGACTATTACTGTCAGGTAACGATGGTGTTGGATACGTCTGCGGTTGCGGATTTCGCACAAAGCGTTCAGATACATTACTCCAACGGCGAAAACGAGGCAAACTTCCTCTTGATGAAGGAAAACGGCTATACCGACACTCAGCGTGTCAAAGCAGGCAAATACATGAATTTGCATGTGGATCTTGACGGCAAATATACGATTGCAAATCTTCCGTCCGTACTGGTAGCAGAGGGGTACAGGAAGGCATTTAAAATAAATCTTACAAGGCAAGAGGTTTAAAATTTTATGAAAATAACCATTCAGCATCTTACTAAAGCATTTCCCAGCAGAAACAAGAAAGGACAGCCCGTAATAGCCGTCAACGATATGAATATCGAAATTCCCTCAGGTAAACTTGTAGGATTGCTCGGACCTTCCGGTTGCGGTAAATCCACTACGTTGTTTATGCTGTCGGGACTGGAAAATCCTACCGTCGGACGTATTCTTTTTGACGAACAGGACGTAACAACTCTCGCTCCCGAAAGAAGAGGTATAGGGCTTGTTTTTCAGAACTACGCTTTGTATCCTCACATGACGGTTCAGCAAAACATAATGTTCCCGCTTACAAACATGCGTATTCCCGCCGAAGAAGCCAAAGAAAAGGCATTGGACGCGGCGCGTCTCGTTCAGATAGAAGACCTTATGGCACGCAAGCCCAACGAACTTTCCGGCGGTCAGCAACAGCGTGTTGCCATTGCCCGTGCGTTGGTCAAGATGCCGAACGTTCTGTTGCTGGACGAACCGTTGAGTAACCTTGACGCACGTTTGCGTTTGCAGACGCGTGAAGAAATAAAGCGTATTCAGCGTGAAACGGGCATCACAACCGTGTTCGTAACTCACGACCAGGAAGAAGCAATGTCCATCTGCGATATAATGGTAGTAATGAAACTGGGTATCGTACAGCAGATAGGCGAACCTCAGTCGATTTACGACAATCCCTGTAACCTGTTCGTCGCAAACTTCCTCGGAACGCCTCCCATCAACATTTTCAAAGGCAGGATAGAGGGCGGCAAAGTGTATATCGGCGACGAAGCGATAATGAAGACGAAAATCCCCGATCAGGAAGTTTTCGTGGGTATACGTCCCGAAGGATTTATTTACGACGAAAAGGGAGTGCTTACCCTCAAAGTAGATCATCTGGAAGTAATGGGACGTGACAAGTCAGTCGTTTCCGTGCATCCTTCTTCCACCAAGCCTACCGTAAGAAGTATTCTGGATTCGGACGTAAAACTTCCGTCCAAGGATGAACTTAAATTCAACCTTAAACCCAACAAGGTGTTCTTGTTCAATGCCGAAAGCGAAGAGAGGATTCTGTAATGCCCGATAAGAAAGACACATTACCGCAAAATGACGTAAACGACGTGGCAGGCGTTGAAGAAAACGTTTCCAACGACGCTCCTCAGCAGCCTCAAGCCGTCAAACCGTCTTTGGCGCAAAAAACCAAACAAGCGTTTGCCGATCTCGGCAAAAAGATAAAGGGCGTCTTTGTAAAAGATCAGGTTGCTTTGATCAGAGACGCAGGCAACACCGTGATAACGGCAGAAATGTTGGCGGGTCCGCAACTTTCCCGAAAAGAAAAGTTTTCACGGTTTTTACACTCGCAGTCAGGCTGGCTGTTCGTTCTGCCTGCCGTATTGCTGATGTGCATATTTACTTTCTATCCCATCATCAACGCATTTGTGGGCAGTTTCAAGCAAAATTATCAGGCGACGACCGGACGTTTCGACGGTTTCGGATTTGAAAACTTCGTGCGCGTTTTAAAGGGCGACACCGGAACGGGCGGCGCGACATTCCTGCAATGCCTTGTCAACACATTGGTGTTCACATTGGTTTCGGTACCTTTGTCCACATTGATAGCATTGCTTATCTCCGTTGCGTTGAACTCAATCAAGCCTTTGCAGAAGGCTTACCAGACGGTACTGTTTTTGCCTTACCTTACCAACTCGCTGGCAATGGGCGCGGTTTTCGCAACGTTCTTTACCATTATAGGAACAAAGAGCAATCCCGAAACACCCGGTCTTGTCAACCTGGCGTTGCAGGCGTTCGGCATTGCTCCCATCGACTGGATGGGTATAGGTTCTCCCACGTGGGAATTGGGTGCCATTTCAATACCTTGGGCGAAGTACATTGTGGTAATAGTGTACGAGGTGTGGTCAGGATTGCCCTTTAAAATACTGATTTTGTTCAGCGCATTGCAAAGCGTCAACAAACAGTATTACGACGCAGCAAAGATAGACGGTGCGTCCAGGTCCACGATTTTGTGGAAAATTACCGCTCCCATGATTTCCCCGATGATATCCTACCTTTTGATTACGGGTATTATGGGCGGTATGAAGCAGTATTCTGCGATAGTAGGTTTGTTTGGCGAACAAATGGGTATCGACTACGACATGGGCACAATGGTAGGATACATCTACCGTTACATCGAAGACGGCTACACCGGCTACGCGTTTGCCGGTTCGCTGATGTTGTTTGCTATAATCATGGTGATTACCGCGATAAGCAACAGAATCAGTAAGAAAAGAGTGACATACTGAGGTTCAACATGACAAAGAAAATAAAAGAAACTTCCAACAGTGAAACTGTCGTCAAGACAGAAGAAGGAAAGACGCTCGATCAGACCGTGTCCGCATTGAGTTCCGACGCCGCTCTTTTTAACAGAGAAATAACTCAGTTCAACGTCGAAGCGGAAACCAAGAAACAGCGTACAGCCACAATCGTCAAAAATATCTTTGTTTACACCTTTTTGACCTTGTGTGCAATTGCGGCATTTCTGCCCTTCTACTGGATGATTATTTCGTCCTTTAAGACGGAAGCCGAATACCGCGAATCGATACCGACATTTTTCCCGAGAACCTTCCAGTGGAAAAACTACAGCGTTGTATTGTCGCAGACGGGAGCGGGAGCATCATTCGGAAGGATATTGCTCAATACTCTTGTAGTAGGGCTTCTGTCCACGACGCTCGGACTGATTGTCATTATAATTACCGCTTACGCATTGGCAAGAATCAATTTCAAAGGTAAAAATTTCCTGTTTGCTCTGATGCTTGCCACAATGATGATTCCCGGTGAAATGTACACGATTACCAACTATATTACGGTGTCAAAGTGGCAGTGGAACGATACTTTTACGATACTTATCGTCCCCTTCCTTGTCAGCGTGTATTACATTTACCTGTTGCGCAACAACTTCATGCAGATACCAAACTCGCTTTATCAGGCAGCGAAGGTGGACGGATTGTCCGACATGGGCTATCTCATTAAGGTAATGATACCTCTTACCGCTCCTACTCTGGTATCTATTTCGTTGCTCAAATTTATAGGCACATGGAACTCCTACATCTGGCCGAGACTGGTCAATATACCCGATTGGCGTATGATCTCCAACTGGGTAACAAGCGGCTTTACCGATTCCGCGGGAATATTGGGAGGCAGTACGTCCGAAGCGCTCAACACGCTGAAGATGGCGGCTGTTTGTATGGTTTCGTTGCCTCTGTTCCTGTTGTTCATTTTCTGCCGTAAGTACATCATGCACGGCGTATCCAAGAGCGGAACAAAAGGCTGATGCTCTTTACAAAAGTTTAAAGTGTATACAACTTGCGATAAATGGCGCAAGAGTATAAATAAATTTAAGGAGATAATCATGAAAAAAGTTATCATCGCAATTCTTGTATTGGCGTTGATGTTGCCGGCTGCTACTATAGTATTTTCCAGTTGTACGCCTGCGACTGACTACGAAAAGACAATTGTTTTCTATTCTTCACAAGGAGACAAATTGCAACAGAAGACATCGATTGCCATTGCATCTTTTGAAGCAAAGTATCCCGGTTGGAAAGTTGAACATATCCCCGTAGGCGGTTACGATGAAGTAAAATCAAAAGTGGTGTCGGATCTTACGGCAGGACTTCAGCCCGACCTGGCTTACTGCTATCCTGACCACGTTGCTCAATATCTTCAGACTTCCAAGGTGGTTGACCTCAACAAGTACATGACTTCCGACGAAAAGATTCAGATCAAAGATGAAGACGGCAATGTCACCAAAGAGTACACTATAGGTTACACGCAAGAGGAAATCGACGATTTCGTACCCGGTTACTACCAGGAAGGTTACGCTACAAACTACACCGGTTACGCCGAATACGGTTACTCCGAAAACGCTCTGCTTACTCTTCCTTTCGTTAAGTCGACGGAACTGCTGTACTACAACAACGATGCGTTGAAGTCGGTAGGTCTCAAGCCCGCAACGACATGGGACGAACTGTGGGCACAGTGCGCAACGTTGAAGGCAAGATATCCCAAGTGCACGCCTCTCGGCTACGACAGTGAAGCAAACTGGTTCATCACAATGTGCGAACAGAACGGCTGGGGATACACCAGTGCCGATGCTAACAATCATTATCTGTTCAACAACAACGACACAAAAGCATGGCTTGAAAAACTTGCCGAATACTACGACAAGGGATACATCACCACTCAGGAAGACTACGGTGCTTACACATCCGCGCTGTTCACCAAGGGCGTTGATGACGGCGGTCTGGTATACTGCATAGGTTCATCCGGCGGTGCATCCTATCAGGCAACGGAAAACTTCGAATGGGGCGTGGCTCCTATTCCCGGTTCGACACAGACAGACGGTCCCGTAAATTACAGCGTTATTTCTCAGGGTCCCTCGCTGGTAATGCTTTCCGGCGGTCACAATGTAACTAACGTTGAAGAAAAGGAAAAGATGACATTTATGTTCATCAAGGAATTGCTTGATCCTACATTCCAGGCATCATTCGCTATCGAATCCGGTTACAATCCTTCACGTGAATCCGTTTACGACATCGAAGCTTATAAAACACATATGGCTGGCGACGGAATCACGGCTGTTGCGGCAAGTGTTGCCGTAGAACTGTCCGACAGATTCTTCGTATCTCCCGCCTTCGTAGGTTCTTCTACTGCACGTTTGCAGGTTGGTAACGCCCTGCTTTACGCGTTGACGGGAAGAAAAACTGCCGAAAAGGCATTGGCTGACGCATATAAAAACTGCGGTGGTAAATAATTTTATCAGATTATAAAAACTTAATTAAAAGGAACAACGATGAAAAAAATCTTAAGCGTGGTGATCGTTGCTCTCCTGGTCGTCAGTTGCTGTGTGCTTGCTGCGTGCGGGCCGCAGATAGCTGACAATACAGAGTATTACGACGCCATTACAAAGACATTAAAACTCACCAAACAATTTGAGGGAAAGTCTTATCTGAGCGACGGTATAGGTCGTGCCACTCTTGAACTTCTGACGGACGGCGATACAACCCGTTTCACGCTTGAACAGGGTGACAGCATCAATATGCGTTATTACAGTGTAGACACACCCGAAAGCACAGGCGGTGTGGAAAAGTGGGGCAAGGCGGCTTCCAACTTTGTCAAGGAAAAGTTGAGCGCGGCTACCGAAATTGTTCTGGAAGCAACGACGGTGCCGGCGTCAACCGAAACTTACGGACGTTATATCGGTTACGTGTGGTACAAGACTGCCGAAGATACCGATTTTAAAAATCTCAATCTCGAACTTGTGGAAAACGGTTTCAGTGATAACAAGGGTATAAATACATCGGATTATCCTTATTACGACTATTTCAAAAAAGCCAACGATTTTGCAAGATCCATTAAGTTGAGACTGTATTCCGAGTTGGAGGATCCTCTGTATTCCACAGACCCCGTACCTATGACTATCAAGGATTTCCTTGAAAACAACGAAGCGTATTACAACGAGGAAGCGGACGTAGGATCCAAGGTGGAATTTTACGCTTACCTTACCGATCTGCGCGTTTCAAATTCCGGTACCTACACCTTTACGGCAACGGAATACGATGCGGAAACGGGCAACACCTATTCTATAAGCGTGTACGCCGGATATGTATCCGCCGCAGCGTCTCAGATGCCTATTGGACATCTGTACAGAATAGTAGGCAACGTGCAGAAATACAACGGCAAATTCCAGATTTCCGGTGTAATTTACGAAACACTGTTCCAGATGCCCGAATTCACTTATGTAACACAATACAACTACTACCTTACATTCAATTCGTCCATGAGTTACAGCACACATTACAGCGCAACGCTTTACAGTGACGTTACCGTAACTTCCGCAACGTTGGAGGGAACGGAACTGACAATTGTAGGTACGGCGCAGAAGCGTACTAAAGACGGTTGGAAAGAGGCTGAAACATTCACTTTCAAAGTAACTGTTGCCGAAAATTATTCCGATACGATAAAAGCAGGCGACACGTTCAGCGTTTCGGGATTGCAGTTAGAGGAAAATTCCGGAATAATCACAGTTCTTCGTTTTTCAGATATAGTACTGAAATAAAAAATTTTTAAGGAGAAAACCATGAAAAAGATTACACTTGTATTGTTGGCGTTACTTCTGGTTGTAAGTTGTATCGGCCTTGCCGCATGCAACAACAACGCTCAGAAGATCTTGGACGCTTACCTCTTGGATCAAGATGAACAATTGGTGGACAAGGACTTTGTGTTGCCTGCTAAAATTCAGGATCAGGCAGTTACATGGGCATCCGACAACGATGCTGTTCAGATCGAAAAGAGAACGGACGATTACCTTGCCAAGGTAAATCTGGGTGATGAAGTTACAGCAGTAAAACTCACCGTTACTTTGGGAAATGCAAGCAAGACATTTACCGTAAGAGTTGCCGCGCTTGACGTCTACTACCTTGCTGATCAGTATGTTTTCACCAAAGAAAACGCAACGGTATATGAAGACTTTACATTGGACAGAACGTTTACCTTCGCAGGTAAAACCGCCAACATCAGTTGGACTGTCGATGACTCCTATTCCGATTACCTGACTATCAGCGAAGACGGAAACACCTGTGTAGTGTTCCCCACGAGTCTTAATCCTCAGGTAAGAATCAAGGCTACATTCACTTACGGCGACGAAACGACAACCGTAAGTTACAAGTTGACCGTCGGTCTGCAAAGAAGCGCTCTCGAAGAAATCAACTACTGGTACTACAACACTGACGTATCGGTGGAAATCAAAGGTTACGTTGTAGCTGTTGCAGATCCTTATTCCGAACAGTACGGTAACGTATCTCTGTACGTACTTGATGAAGAATTCGTAGGCGGTTACTATGCTTACCGTGTAAAGACGGACGCTGAAAACGGCGCGCTTATCGAACCGGGTGCTTACGTAACAATCACAGGAACAACAAATACAAATTACAACGGACTCGTTGAAACAAATGCAGGCGGAAACCTCGTTGTTGATACTACCAAAGACAAGATCGATGTTACCGACTACGTTTACGCAATCGATCAGGATATACTGGGCAACGTTCCCGGAGCAATCTATCATCAATCCAGACTTGTTTCGTTGACCAACTGGACGGTGAAGAGCGTTGCAACAACCGCTCCCGAAGCAGGTTCCACAGACACTCTGTTTACATTGGAAAAGGGCGGAGTTGAAGTACCTGTAGTTGTATCCAAGTATCTCAAGGGCGTTTACGATACAGCGGAAGGTGACGCTACATGGGAAGCTCTTTGCGCATTGCAGGGAACCATTAAGGTTGGCGACGTAGTAAGCGTTACAGGTTTGCTGGGCAACTACAACGGCGCGCAGATTATGCCTTTCAGTGCCGAAGACGTAAAGACGGGCGGAACAGCCGATCCTGCGGATACCGTTTACCCCGGACAGACAGCCGCTAAGGCTATTGAAGAAGTCAACAAGACTTTGACGGACAACAAAGTTGACGCTCGTATCACCAAGGCAACCGAATTTACATTGCCCACAACATCCAACGGTGTTGAAATTGCTTACGAACTTTGCCGTGACAGCAAGTCTGTAGTTATCGAAGAAGGCAAGTTTACGGTTACACCCGGCAAACACGAACTCTCGACAGTTAAAGTAACTTACACTGTAAAGGACGGCGAAACCGTTGTTTATACGACAGCGCAGTTCTTCGACATCGAATCGCTTGTTCCTACGCTCGACACAATGATTGATGAAATTGAAGTGCCTCCGATGGAATTGCGCGAAGATTACAAACTGGATGAAAACGCAACCTGGACAGTAAAGACAGGTACAGGTATTGAAATCGTCGACGGTGTTGCAAAAGTAACACGCACAGACAAAGATCAGACAGTAGTTCTGACCGCAACCGTTACCTTGAACGGCGAAAGCAAGAGCCGTGACTACTATGTAACAGTAATAGCAGATCCTTATGCAGGCTATGTTCCCGAAGTTATAGAAACACCTGCTGCCGGTACATATAAATTGTTTATGGAACAGGCAAATCTGGGCAAGAATCTGTACTTCACGGGCGAAATGAACGGTTACTACTATGCAACAAGCGAAGATGCAATTAACGGTGTGGATATCGTTGTTACAGCCGGTACCGCTGAAAATACCTATACTCTTTCCTTTGTCAACAAAGAGGGCGTGACCAAGTATCTTTCTATTGCTGACGACGGTTCGCACATCAACGTTTTGATTGGCGACACTCCGTACGAATGGACGTGGGAAGCTGAAAGAAACATAATTACGGCAACGCTCGGCGACACAACTTACTTCCTCGGCACATACGGAAATTACAATACTATTAGCGCAAGCAAAGTTTCTTACATAGAAGACGCAAGCGTTATAGGTAAATCTCAATTTGTTGCAAGATTCGTAACATTTAAAAAACCTGCAGATGCAGACAAAGTGTCTGTTGAGAAAAACGCATTAGCTTGGGAAAACACAACATACACCGAAGACGGCACAGCGACATTGCCTCTTGTCGGAGAAACCTATGGAGATGTTACAATCGCTTGGACGGCTGACAATGCTTCGGTTGTTATAGATGGGGCAAACTTTGCGTTGACGATGCCGGCGGCAAGTGCAAGAATAGTTGTTACGGCTACTCTCACATGCGGTGAGGCAACGGATACGAAACAATTTGTTCTCTTTGCAGTAGTAGATGTGTTGGATGCTGTCAAACTGATGCAGGAGGGAGATAAACTTAACGGTACTTTCTCATTGACCGGTACAGTCAAGAGCATTGACGAAGCATACAGTGATCAGTACAAGAATGTCACCCTTACCATCACCGTCGGTGATACCGATATTCAGTGCTACCGTATGAAAGGTGACGCTGCCGCTACAGCCAAGGTCGGAGATGAACTTGTAGTTACAGGTTCGTTGGAAAACTACAAGGGTACAGTTCGATTCAGCAGCGGTGCAAACGGCGTGTTCGTTGACGGTGGCGAAGGTGGCGAAGACCCCGTTGTTACTCCCGAACACGCAGGCACGGTTGAAGATCCTTACACAGTTGCTGACGCTTTGATTGTGGCAGGAGCTTTGGCGGAAGGTGATTATTCCGAAAAAGTTTACATTACGGGCACTGTAAAGAGCATCGGTTCTTACGGTTCTTATCTGAGAAATGTTTACCTTACGGATGCCGAAGGCAAGGAACTTCTGGTTTACAGCGTCAATTACTCTGACACGATAACAGAAGTGTATCCCAACGATACGGTAGTCATTTCCGGATATCTTACTAATTACTACGGAACTTTGGAAGTTTCCAGCTATCAGGGTGATTACGCCGAATTCACTTCACGTACAGCCGGTGAATCCACTGTAACATTTACGAATGACGCTCACGCTACGGTTGAAAATCTCAGCAGAACCGAAGGCTTGAACGGTACTACGTTTACGTTTACCGTCCAGGTTTCCGAAGGATTCCAAATCGTTTCTGTAAAAGTCAACGGCGAAACTGTCGAAGCAGTTGAAGGTACTTACACAGGTACTATCAAGGGCAACACCACAATTACTTTGGAAACCGCTGAAGAAGGAGTTTCACTTACAACAGTTACTAAGACAATTGCCGAACTTGCTACAGCCAACAGTTGGACAAACAGTAAACAAGTTACCAATCCGTTTACTTTGGATGAAGTGATTACCGTAAGCTATAACGGCGGATCAAATACAGGCAAATACTATAGCTCTAACCAAAGTCTTAGATTATATTCAAGTGAATCAGGATCAATAACTTTCACTGCCGCTGAAGGTTACCAGATTGCTACAATCGCAATTGAATATAATGATTCAAACACTGCTTTGGAAAACAACGAAACTAAACTTGCAAGCGGAGTTGCATTTACAGTTAACGGTACATCCGTGTCTTTCGTTGCAACTTCTGACAAGCCCAACATCACTTCAATTACAATTACTTATGTTGCGGTGTAAAAACACATAGGCATTCTAACAATATGCTTAGAAATAAGTAAATAAGGTAAGGCACGGTTAAAGGCCGTGCCTTGCTTTTTTATTATGTAAGAGTAAATTCGGTGGTCATTATGTTTTGAGCGGAAGTATTCGTATTCAATCTTAATTAGTTTGGATAAAACGTGGCCGATTTAAAATTCTTGTCGGTGAAGTGCTTTATGCTGTGTTGAGGCAAAAAAACACTACATGACAAAATCTATATGCATATGTCGAGATTTTGCGTATTGACATACTTTCAGTATGTGATATAATTACTTAAAACAATTGTTTGATGTGTGACAGTCTAAATCTGTCCTGTTAAAGCGGTCATACCGCTACGGAAGGGGGTGCACGATATGACAAAGAAATCGGCAATATACGCATTACAGTTAGTGTGCGTAATTTTAATTGCAGTTGCGATGGTGTATTTTATGATTTATGCATTAAAGATTTTTCCTGCTACTGCAATTGCGCAAATCAACAACAACGCCGCTAACGGCACAGGAAGTGTAACGGGTGCGTTCGGAGTTGCGCTTGCTTCTGCGATAGCAGTTGTCGTGGTAGGTGTGCTTTTAGCGTTAAGCGCGGTTCTGGGGCTGGCATTTGACATTTATATGCTTGTTGTCGCGCGCACGTTTAAAAAATATGAGGTAAAGGGAATCTTGTCTGAAAAAGCAAAGAAACTTACTGTTTTAAACACAATCGCCTGCGTTATGCTGGTAGCATTGACTGTTTATGTCGTCGCGCTTGCCTCAAGCACCTATATGTCCTTTCTGCCTGTGGCAATTGCTGTGGGTACGGGTACTGTTTGTTGGGCTGTACAATTTGCTTTGCTTTTAAAGAAACTAAAATCTTCATCTGTTGTAACGGAACAGCAGTAAAAAACGGCACAGACGTGCCGTTTTTTTTTTACAAATTTAGCGTCATTGTAAAGTTACGTTGTGGTCAACCGCAGTTAACCTGAATGTTAAACGGTTTAAATTGCACTGTGTTAATACGCTCTGACAACACATGTTTTAACCGTATATCTTTTGACGTGTCTACCGTTACAAATTTGAAGGCACAGGTTATACTGCGTTAGTGGCGAAGGAAAACCTCTGTGACGAAGTACACCAAAAACAGCATTTGCAATTTAGCGCTGTAATACCGTCAACAGCAAAAAAAGACGATTTTTTAACAATTCGGCAACTTGCAAAATGTTTATTTTTGTGTCACAATAGGTACAATAAAAGCGAATACTGTTTCGGAGGTTCTAAATGTTTAACAGGATCGAATGGGTAAAGTCTTTGCTGGAAAGAAAGGACGCCGGCAAGGTTTTGCCGATTTTGTCTTATCCGGGCGGACAACTGATAGGCACAAGTATAGGGCAACTTGTAAAAGACAGCAAATTGCAGGCAATGGCAATGAAGGCTGTAGCGGAAAGGACAAATTCGGCAGCATCCGTAAGTTTTATGGATTTGTCTGTCGAAGCGGAATGTTTCGGAGCGCAGTTGGTGTTTTCCGATGACGAAGTGCCAACCGTAACTCATTCTGTGGTAACTTCTCCCGAAGAAATAGACAGCCTTGAAGTTCCTGCCGTGTCGAGTTGCAGGGCGCCTGTTTATGTGGAAGCAGTGCGTATTGCCAAAAACAATATTACCGACCGTCCGGTGTTTGCGGGCGTGATAGGTCCGTTTTCTCTTGCAGGCAGACTGCTTGACGTAAATGAGGCTATGTTTTACTGTTACGATGAGCCTGAGGCGTTAGAACGTTTGCTTGACAAAACTACACGGTTTCTGGAAAATTACATCAACGAATACAAGCGGGCGGGTGCAGACGGAGTAGTGGTTGCCGAACCGCTTGCAGGATTGCTGTCGCCTGAATTTGCCGAAAGGTTTTCCGAACCTTTTGTTCGCAGACTTGCGCAGTTACAGGAGGACAATTTTATAGTCATTTACCACAACTGCGGAAACGAAACGGTAAAAATGTTGCCCTCTATTCTGCGTACGGGTTGCAGTTGTTACCATTTCGGCAATGCTGTGGACATGGGCGATGTGCTGGCGGGAATGCCGTCAGATGTAATTGCTATGGGAAATATAGATCCTGCCGGACAGTTTTGCAACGGAAGCGAGGAGTCCGTTTACCGTTGCACAAAGCAACTCATGGAAAGGCTGTGCGACAAATACCCCAACTTTGTCATTTCATCGGGGTGTGATATTCCCTACCATGCAGACTGGAAGAATATACAAAGTTTCTTCAATGCCGTTTCCGACTACTACAACGGCAAATAGTACAGCGAAGGCTTTACATTACAATAGGAGGTAAGTATGAATACATTTGACGAAATGGCGCAACTTCTTGAGCGCGGTAAAGCAAAGGATCTTACTGCGTTGGTCGAACAGCAACTTGCTGCCGGAGTATCTCCCAAAGACATATTGACAGAAGGCCTTATCAAGGGGATGTCGATAATAGGCGAAAAGTTTAAAAACAACGAGGTTTTTGTTCCTGAAGTGCTTATAGCCGCTCGTGCAATGAACATGGCTTTAAAAGTTTTGAAACCTGCGCTTGTAAATGAAGGAGTGCAGTCAATAGGAACGGTAGTGCTTTGTACCGTAAAAGGAGATCTTCACGATATAGGTAAAAATCTGGTCAAGATAATGATGGAAGGGGTAGGTTTTAACGTTGTTGATCTTGGCGTGGATTGCGGTGCGGACAAGATAATCGATGCCATACGCCGGTATAACGCCGATATAGTAGGTTTGTCATCGTTGCTCACTACTACAATGGTAAATATGAAAGACATTATAGAGTCAATCGATCAGGCGGGATTGCGTGACAAAGTTAAAATAATGATAGGAGGGGCGCCTGTTACGCAGCAATTCGCAGACGAGATAGGAGCAGATGCTTATACTCCCGATGCTGCTACCGCCGCCGAGGTCGCCAAGGCATACTGTGCGTGATTTCTGTACTGTTACGGTAAAGCAACATGGGCGGACAACCTGTTATGACTGCGAGAAAAACATCGATCTTTTAACCTTTTTGCAACGTACGGGTCACCTTGTCGTTGCGCCTTGCGGTGGCAACGGCAAGTGTGGCAAGTGCGTGGTAAACGTAACCAGCGGCGAATGTGCGGTTACAGGCAGTGGCAAAGTGCGAGCGTGCCGAAGTATTGTCAAGGAAGACATTACGGTGGATCTGGATGAAGCAGAAGGTAAAGGAATTGAAAAGTTTTTCAGCGGTATTTCCACGGACAAAACAGGCATAGCCGTTGACGTAGGAACAACTACGATTGCTGCGGCTTACTGTGACGGCAAAAACATCCGATATGCCAGTTGTCTGAATTCGCAAAGCGTGTTCGGAAGTGATGTGATTTCAAGAATACGCGCCTGCTCCGACGTACGCAATCTCGAAAAGATGCGCGACGCGGTGACAAATGACATAAACGGTTTGATACGAAGCCTTACAGGCTGTGACAGCGCGGTGGAAAACGGTGTAATCGCGGCAAACACTACAATGTTGCACATTTTGTGCGGAGTCAGTCCCGTTTCAATGGGCGTTGCACCTTTTAAACCGACTTTTCTTGACGCAAAAATTGTTACAGACAGCAATTTACTTATAAAAAAAGCAACTCTTGTGTGCGGAATTTCGGCATATGTCGGTGCCGACGTCGCTGCGGGATTGGTGGCAACGGATATGCTGGGCGACAGCGGAGTGAAAGTGTTGATGGACATAGGAACAAACGGCGAAGTTGTTGTGAACAACAACGGCGTTTTGTGGTGTGCTTCCACTGCGGCTGGTCCCGCTTTCGAAGGAGCGTGTTCCTGCGGAATGGGAGGTGTTGACGGGGCGATTAGCCGAATAGGTTTTGACGGACGGCTAAATATCCAAACGATAAACGGAACTGCCGCCAAGGGCTTGTGCGGAAGCGGTCTGACGGATGCAATCGCATTGCTTATCGAAAACGGAGGAATAGACGAGAGCGGTGCATTCTGTAACGGCAAGAGACCTTTTTTGGAAAAATCAGACTTTAATGACAGAGCGTATATAACTTGCGATGTTTATGTTTCACAAAAGGATATAAGACAATTCCAGTTGGCTAAAAGCGCATTGTGTTCGGGAGTAACAGTACTGCTTAAAAAGGCGGGCGCGTCGTTGGACGATGTTGACAGACTGTACATAGCGGGCGGTCTCGGATATTACACTGATATTTCCAACGCAAGTATTGCCGGCGTAATTCCGCGTCAACTCAAAGACAAGGCTATTGCGGTGGGCAACAGCAGCCTGCAAGGAGCGATCAGAATACTTGACGACAGATCGTTGCTGGACGTGCTTAAGGAAAAGACTTCGAAATGTAACGTGGTTGAATTGTCTGACGATGCGGATTTCGCGGAGACGTATATAGAAAATCTGAGTTTTTAAAATATGGATTATCAACAAAAAAAGAGTACACTCGAACAAATTATATGCAATAAAGTGTTTCAGTATGGTATAATAGAAACGAGCAATTTGCAGTTCAGTCGGCAAGTAGTGGATATGTGCAAGGCAAACCGATGCGGAAGGTACGGCAAATATTGGACTTGTCCTCCCGCCGTAGACGGTCAAAAACGGCTCAAGGAGTACCGGCAATGCTACGGTCATATTCTTGTAATGACTACCTGTCACAATCTTCAAGACAGTTTCGACTACGAAGGAATGATAAATGCAGGCAAGCAGCACAACCGACTCATGCGTGTGCTTTTTAATGATTTGCCTTTTGAGACCGTATTGCTGTTGGCGCACGGATGTAAGAAATGTTCAGTTTGTACTTACCCCGACGAGCCGTGCAGGTTTCCCGATCAGGCTACGCCTTCATTGGAAGCATGCGGAATAGACGTCGCCGAATTGGCACGTAAATGTCAGATTAATTATATCAACGGAACGGACACGGTGACGTATTTTTCCGCTCTGTTGTTTTAATACAGGAGAAATTGATGAAAGGTCTTGAACTCAGGAACATATTCGATTACGATCAACTAAAAAAGTTGTTTGTAAATTACGCAGTTACAACAGGTTACGATGTGGCGTTGTACGATCTCGAGGGCAATGAACAACTGTCATCGGGCAGTAACGCACTGTGCCTGTGCGTTAAAAACCGTGACGAATGCGTAAGCGGGATATGTTACGGAGCAAACAAAGCGTTTGAACTGGGCGAACCTTACATTTTTTTTACCTCTTGCGGATTTGTCGCTTGCGCAATTGCGGTGGTTTATGGCGGCAGACTGATAGGCTCTATCATCAGCGGACCCGTTATATTGTGGGATCTGGAAGACATAACACCCGAAGAAAGGGAACGAAACACTCAGAAATTCGACAAGCCGGCAGAAGTCGTACAGACTACGTGCGAAAAACTTCGCAGTGCAGTGAGTATTTTAAAAGTGCTGTCCGATTACGTTACTCATCAGGCGGAAGAGCGTTCCGAGTTCAGACGGCGTATGGATCGCACCAGTAAACAGATCAACAAGGCGATTGCGGAAAAAGAAGATGCGTTGAGGTCGGCAAGACAGTTAGAGGAAGCCCGTTGCAGTGCCTATCCCGTCAAGTCGGAAAAAGAGCTTATTACCTACATTCTGCTGGGCAATCGCAATAAAGCGGTGGAAATTATTAACAGATTTTTCGGAGAAATACTGCTGTTTGCCGACGGTAATCTGGATGTGATTAAAGTAAAGTTGTACGAACTGAGCGCGTTTATTTCCCGTGCGACGGTAGAGGCGGGAGTGCCGCTTACCGAGATGATGGAGGTTATAGGAAACGCCTCTTCCATACTTAACAAAAATGCCGGATTTACCGATATTTGCCAGACAATTGTGTCTATACTGAATTACTGTATAGACAAAATCTATGCGTTGCAACCGCAGAAGAATGTTTCCATACATCTCGGAAAGGCAATTCAGTACATCAACGAACACTTTACGGAAGAAGGGTTGTCGCTGTCCGATGTTGCGGAAAAAGTTTACATCAACAGTTACTATCTCAGTCATCTGTTCAGAAAGGAAATGCATACTACCTTTTCGGAATATCTGTGCACGCTGCGCGTGGAGAGGGCAAAGGAACTGCTGCGTGCCAAAGGTAAGTCGGTGGAATCGATAGCGTCGGAATCAGGGTTCGGCGATTACAATCACTTTATAAAAACTTTTAAAAAGAGCGTAGGTCTTACTCCCGCAAAATACAGGAAAATATGGCAAAATTGAATATCTGACGCTTTCGGCTACAGCCGAAAGCGTTTTTTTTGTAGGCAATGTGCAAGCGCCAGACAAAGTTGCGCTGTCAGAAATGGAATACACGTAGGCGGATAAGCAACGGTAAATTACCGATTGGGACGCATAAAGCGTTTGTCAGGACAAGTTTAACGCCGACTTGATTGCAGACAAAAAATTTTTAAAAATTTTTCAAAAAAAAAATTGCAAAAAACTCTTGACAAATTCTGTAAATGTGGTATTATATTAGCAGTCAAAGGTTGAGAGTGCTAACACACTCAATAAACAGTTGCTAAATATTAGAGTTAACCCAAGGAGGTTTTACATTATGAAAAATTACATTGTAAGAAGAAACAACGATTTGTTTGACAATATGTGGAATGACTTTTTCCCTTCGGGAGTAAGTTCGAAGTCGCTCATGCGCACCGACATCAAGGAAGATGAAAATCAGTATATGATGGAAGTGGAAATCCCCGGTTTTGAAAAACAGGATATCACTGTAGATTTCGAAAACGGATATCTTACAGTAGAAGCCAAGAAAGAACAGGCTAACGAAGAAAAGGAAGAAAACGCTCAGCCCAAGTATCTGCACAGAGAACGTGTTGAAAGTTATTCTCGTAGTTACTATCTTGGCGACGTTGACGCTACCAACATCAAGGCGCGTTACGAAAACGGCGTTCTTACGCTCAACGTTCCTAAGCAAAAGGCCAACAACACACACAAGATCGTAATTGATTGATTACCTTCCTCTATTAAAAATGTCCTTGCAAAAAGCAAGGACATTTTTTTTGTTTTGTGCGTTCGGTTTTAAGTGATCTGTGCGATAAAGTTGTATATGGGCTTAGTCTGTTGTGTAAATTTTACGGTTTTACCTGTTGGCAATTTTGCGTAAAAGTGTGCTTAAAGTGCAGTAAGCGGGACAGTTTTATTTAATGTGCGATTTAAGTTTTTTCCACAGCAGTACATTGCTGCGTTGCGTTGTCATGGGAGTTACGGTGATATATCCGTCTATCGTAGCGTCGGTGTCCAGCGTTAGGTCATGATTGTTCTCGTGCACGCAATAGCCGTTTTGCTGCCACATGCCTTCTCCGAGATGCTGGAAGCAGTCGGAAAAATACGCACCTCCCTGTTTGGTAAGCAATATGCCTTTAGGTTGCAACGGAATATTTACGTTGTAGATCACGTTGTGTTCGAGCAGTTTGTATTTCGTAAAAAATTCGTAGATGCCGTCGAGACTTTGTTCCGCTGCGGCAAAAGTAGTGTATTCGGTGGAAAAGGCGATGCCTTTAGTACTGCGCAACGAAGTTTCAAACAGTGCTCCCACCGTTCCGCTGTACAGAATATCTTCACCGAGATTGTAGCCTTTGTTTATTCCGGAAAGTACCAGGTCAAAATTTTCATTCAGACCGAGCGTTGCGAATCGCACGCAGTCCACAGGAGTGGAATCGACTTCGTAGGCGTGTTTTTCTCCAAGACCTAAGGACACTTCGTTTATTTTGAAGGCGTGGTGTATTGAAATCGCGTGACTTTTGCCGCTTTGCTGCTGAGCGGGTGCGGACACCCACACTTCCCCCAATTTAGTTGCCCAGCGCGTCAGTATGGCAAGTCCTTCGCTGTTTATGCCGTCGTCGTTTGTTACCAGAATTTTCATATGTACCTCTGTAAAAATCATTAAAATGACAAAATCAACCACCGAAACCAATAGCGTTGCGGTGGGATGATTTAAAATATTGTTTTGTGTAATGTTACAGCCAATCGGAATTGTTTGCTTTGTATTCGCCTACCATACGGTCTGCGTCCGCAATCATCAGTTCCGATTCTTCACGTTTGTACAGTGTTGCTCCGCAGGTATATTCGTGGCCTCCGCCGTTGTACTTTTCGGCAAGTTGATGTATTTGCATAAACCGACTGCGCAATCTTACTCTTATTGTCTTGTCGGGCATTTCGATAAACGCTATCCATGCGATACAGCCTTTAATTCCCGACAGGAAGGAAACGACTTCGCACGCCTGTTCGGTTGTAAGGCCAAAACGGCGTTGCATTGCCTTGTCGACGTAGATGTGCGCGACTCCGTTGGGAGTGACCTGCATTTTTTTATAGACGTAGGACTTGAATTTGAGCATTTCAAAATCTTCAAGATAGAGATTTGCAAAAAGATTGTCCGTATTTATTCCGAAATCGAGCAGTTCTCCTGCCAGTCTCAATGTGTCGCCGGTTACCGTTTCGTAGCGGAAACGACCGCTGTCCGTCACCATACCGCAGTAGATATAAGTTGCCGTTTCCCTGTCCATTTTGAGTTTGTCTTTAAAGGTGTGGTAGAAAAACGCAATCATTTCGCAGGAAGATGAACGCCATGTTTCTATCCAGCACAGATTGCCGTAGGGTTTTAAATCTATGTGGTGGTCGATTTTAAGTATTTCTTTGGCAAGAGAGTATTTGGGATTGGAAATTCTGTCTTCCGTTGCGGTATCGATGATTATGCACAGTGCGTCCTTGTAAAAAGAATCGTCGGGAGCGCTGTCTTCTCCTCCAAGAAATGCAAGATAGTCTGAACCGTCGCTGTTGACCAATCTTATGTCTTTGTCGGGATAGGTCAGTTTGAGAATACCCCGCAGTCCTTTTGTGGAGCCTATTGCGTCGCCGTCGGGACGTTTGTGTCTTGAGATGATTATTTTGTCGTATTGTTCTATTTTGTCCAATACCTGTTGCATTTTGATTAATTGTTCTGTCATTTTATACCTCGCGATCAATTGTTTTGCGACGCGCACATTGCGTCAAGATCGGCAAGCATTTTCATTGCCGTTTCTCTGTCGGGAACGGTTGCTCCGCTTGCTTTCTGGTGTCCTCCGCCGCCGTATTTTACGGCAATCGGATTTATGTTGTATTTCTTGGAACGCAGTTCGCACAGCACTCCCTGATCCGTTTCGGTAAAGTTTACCCAGTTGTCCACGCCGCGTATATCCGACATAACCCCTACCATTCCTCTTGAAATGGTAAAAGTATCAACGCCGAGTTGCTCTACGCGTTGTTTGTCGGTGTAGATGTATGCAACGTTGTTGGCAGTGAATTTTATTTCCAGCACAAACTGCGCACGCAGTTTTATCATGTCGAAATCGTCGGCGTAAAGAGGGGAATAGACGTCGTTTATGTCAAATCCCTGTTCCAGCAACATTGCGGCAAGTCGGAATGTCTCGGGCGTAGTTGCGTCGTAACGGAAACGTCCGCTGTCGGTGACCATTCCCGTAAACAGTGATTGTGCCGCAACAGGCGAAAACTTCCAACCGCTTTGCAACGCAAATGCCGTTATAAGACCGCAGCAACTTTCTCTCGAAGTGTCTATTACTTCCACGTCGCAGATTTTTTCCACAAACAAGTGGTGATCGAATCGGAGAGTTGCGGCGGCATCGGTGTAGCGTGTGTCGGAAATCAGAAATTTCGCAGACGTATCGAGTACGATTGACAGTGCGTTTGCAAAAGTTTCGCTTTCCACGGTGTCCATTACGCTGTCTTGCATGAAGGAATATCTTTTTGCTTCGTCCCCGACGGCATAAACTTTTTTGTCGGGGTAATTTGTCTGTATCAGATGTTTCAGACCTACCTGACTGCCTATTGCGTCGCCGTCAGGATTGGTGTGTCTGTGAATAATTACGGTGTCAAACTTTTTTATAAGTTCAAGAGCCTCTCGGAACATTTTATACCTCTCTGAAAAGTTTTAGAGTTTATTATAACACAATAGAGTAGTCACGTCAACGGCTTTGAAATTGCAAGTGGGAAACTGTTTTTCAGTAAAATCCGAGTGCCCGTTTACGATTGACAACGCGACAGACATTCTTTATAATTATTTTATAAATTTGTTAATGTGAGGTATTCATATGTATACGCTTGCGGAAATGTGCGACAACTTCCCCTTCGACGCGACATCGGACAGCGTCGGTAAAAAGGATCTTCAATGTTTCAAAAGGGTGTTAAACGACTTTTGCAACAGCGGTACCAAGAGCGACGCTTTTTCGGTGTACTTCTGCTTTTGCGAAATGTTCCGCTTGTTCGGCAACGGATATAAGGCAACTCAGAAATTGCTGGAATTGCTTGCCGATCACGAATACCATTCGGGAGGTTTGCTCACAAAACACCGCGATCATTACGTCCACTCGGTGTATGTGTTTGCGATAGGAGTGGCGATATATGCCAACAACAAACCTTACAGAAAAATCTACAATGACTTTTACCGTTGTAAAGACGGCGATATGAATTTTTTAAAAAACTGGGGACTTACCGCGCTTTTTCACGACATAGGCTATCCCTTCCAACTTGCTCACGAACAGATCAAGTCTTACGTTTCCGAGTTGTGGCAATTACCGGCTGTACCGGGCGTTGCTATCGTCAACTTTGACAGCGTGCTGAAAACCGACTGCGACCGAACGCAACTGGAAACGGATGAAAAATTTACCGATATAAACAGTCTTCTCGCATACGGAGTAAGCACGCGTATGGGCTATGACAGAGGGTATGTGCAGGATATTCTTGACAAGCGTACAAGTCCCGCTCCCGACTCTTTTATGGATCACGGCTATTACAGTGCGGCTGTGCTGGCAAACAAACTAATGACCGACAACGTTGTGACTCAACAGACGCTGGACGTGTTGACGGCCATACTGCTGCACAACAGTTTAAACAGGTACAATATAGAATGTTCGCATGCGGTTACGGCAACGGAACATCCTCTGGCGTATTTACTTATGCTGTGCGACGAGTTACAGAACTGGGATCGCGAGGCGTTCGGGTACGTCAGCAAGAAAGATCCCCTTGCATGGAAAGCGGAATTCGATATTACGGACAACAAAATTGCTGTGAATTATATTTTCGACAGTTTCGAAGTGGAGGTCCCCGGAAGAAACAGCGGGTATCCCAACAGAAACGTGCTTGCGTTGCAATGCGACAACGGTAAAAGCAAATTTATAGGCAATATTTACAAAGTTGTAGTGCCTCACACGGAAATTTCCGCAACCGCAGGAATTAGTGCGAAAACAAGACGCCGTCAGCAATATGCGTCTGAGGAAAAATTTGTAAATCTGTGCGATTTTGCCGTAGCGATTCACAAGAGTTATCAAAGTATTTACGGCGGTGCGGATTTTGACGAACTGCCCCTCGAAACAAAAATGTCCAATATAAGACAAGCGCAGTCGTATATGTACAAACTGGAACTTGTCAACTGCTTTTTCAGCGATAAGGAATTGGATTACCCCGTGGTGACGGATTTTACCGACGGAAGTGACGGCAACGAAGACGACCTGGGATTTCTTGCAAGAGAGGAACATTTGAGATGGGTAAGAGAAAAACTTGCAGACGGCTGGCATTACGGTAAATCCTACATCGATGCGGAAACTGGCAAAGAAGACAGGGCAAAGCGCGACAGCCTTAAAGAACACGTCAGTCTTGTGCCTTACGATCTGTTACCGGAAAGCGAAAAGCAAAAAGACATGCTTATGGTCAGAAATATGGTACCTTTGCTGTATGAACAGGGTCACAACATACGTATTTACAGATACCGTTACGGCAGAAAACCCGACCTCAACATTGCGGGTATAGGGCACAGACATTTAAACGGGGATGAAAAACAGTTAAAACAGGCCGTTAAAGAAATTCTGTTAAAGTACAGCGAAGATTTCCGCGTGGTGGTATATTCCGGTTACGCTACCGGAGCGGATCAGTTGATAGTGCGGTGCGCCAATGAATTGGGACTCGCGACCAAAGCGGTGCTGCCGTTGCCTTACGAAGAGTATATAGACTCCGTTCGGCTTGATTCAAAGTTACACGGTACATTTACCGAACAGGACGAAATTGAAATGCGTCACCTTCTGGCGCAGGCAGTTGTGTGCAAGACTGTTGAGGACAGCCGTTACACCTATCTGAAAGCCTCTGAGTATATCGTATCGCGGTGCGACAAGGTAATTGCATTGTGGGACGGCGAAAAAACGCCTCTGACGGACGAAAAAGGCAATCCCGTAAATCTGGGCGGCACCTATCATTGTATCGAAATGGCGCGCGACAAGGGGCTTGAGGACGGCAAAGACATACACATTGTGCATTGCAGCCGTAAGGCGTAAGTGATAGTTTCGTACAATTAAAAAAACAGGCGATATCGCCTGTTTTTTTAATTAAATTGTATTTTCGGGTAAATTGCTGCACGGTACCGCTTTTCAACGGGACATCTGTTGCTTATTGCCTCTCGAAGTGGATTTCTGAGACAGTTCTGTAAAGTTGTTCTGCGCGCGTATTTTTTCCAGAATGGCTTTCATTGCCAGATCCATTTCGCTGTTTTCGGTGTAGTCGCTTTTGACGTAAAAATCCACACGGTTTTCGTCTACAAGGTAGGTCGCGTCGTCGGGATTGCGGTAAACGCCTATCGCGTATCCTCCGCGCTGACGTGCCAGTTTCATACTGGGAATATCCGTCAGTCCGTCACCTACGTATATCATGTTGTCGAAGGAAACAACACGCTGATCTTTCGGCATATACATATTCAACATTTTGTGTTCGCACACATCTTCGACGCCTTTGTTTATGCGGTACAGAAACTGTGTTTTGCTCGTGTAATTTATTGCAACGGACGACCACACGGGTTCGCCGTTTTCGTCGTAGGCGTAGTCGCAGGCAAATATGTTGTAAAATTCGTGAGCAATGTCACAGCCTTCGATCATCGGTTTCAGACCGCAGGAGATGATGTAGTGTCTTACTTCCAGTCCGAGACTTGCGCCGTAGGCGTTTATGCGCGAAAACCATTGCTTTACGCCGTCGAAGAACTGTACGCCTTTACCCATTTCGCGCAGTTTTTCGGCAGTCAGCGACAACCCGCACTGTTTGGACATCGTTGCCATGAGGTACATGTAGGCGAGGATGTGATCCATATTGTATTGACGCGAAACCACATCGCATTTTTCCCAGAACTCTTTTGCGGTAAGTCCCAATGACGGAATAAACGTAAATTCCTGCATGTCTTTGGTGGAAAGGGTGTTGTCGAAGTCGTAAATTATTGCTACTATCGTTTTGTCCATTTGTCATCCGTCCTTATAAAGTGTTCAGTTGAGGGCAAATATTACTGCCGTCTGCGGGGCGAGCAGTGTGTTGTCGCCGTCGTTAGTTGCATTGCCTGTAACAAAAATCTGTCTGTCCGTTCTCATTGGCAGAACAGCCTGTCTGTCCGTCGGGTTGAACGCCACGGCAATGTCATCGCGTTTGTAACAAAGCACGCCGTCGTCGTTGCACACGAGTATTTCCGGTTTGCCGTCCGCCTGTAGTTGAGGATAGGTCTGACGCAGTTTGATAAGTTTGCGAAGGGTGTTTATCAGCGAATCGGGTTTTTCCAGTTGTTGGCGTACGCATGGAGCGTCATCGCCGCGATCCACATCGAGATATAACCGCGCCCTGTCTGCCGAAGAAAATCCGAGGTTTTTCTCATCGGCGTCCCATTGCATCGGCGTGCGCGAACCAGTGCGTTGAAATCCTCCTTCCTTTGACTGCTGCGGAATATATCTCATCGCGATTTCGTCGCCGTAGTAGAAGAAGGGTACTCCGGGAAGCGTTAGCAACATAGTGTAAGCAAGCGCAAGTTCGCTTTCATCCAGCATGTAGGAAATACGTTCGGTATCGTGATTGCCGGAAATCAAACTGATATATCCCTTTCCGCACGTTTCGTTCAGTTCGTCAAGATACTGTCTGAGCATGTTATGAGCGGAAACGTGTGCAGTTTTGCAAAAATAACTTTTGTTTTGACCGTTTTCGTCTTTGTGACGGAATGCGTAGTAAGTCAGTTTGCCGTAGTGATTAAGTATAAAGTCGCAGTGGAATCCCGCCATATTTATTGCGCGGGGAGCGTTGCACCATTCGGACACCAGCATTGCTTCGGGGTATTGCTCATCAAGCATTTTCCTTGCTTTGCGCCACAATGACGCCGTTGCGGTCTTTTCGTCGTCGTTTTTTACCAGACTGTCCGCCATGTCCACTCTGAATCCGTCGCATCCTCTGTCCAGCCAGAATCTCATTACATCCAGTATGGCGTCAAATGTGCCTGCCACTCGTTCGTCGGTGTAGTGCATCTGCCAGGACGGTTGAGTCACATGGTTGAATCCGTAGTTGAGCGCAGGCTGACTGTTGAAGAAATTGAGCATATAGCATCCGTCACGATCTGCCATTCCTGCCACCCATGAGTAACCTTCCGGTCTGCTCCACGCGCTGTCCGACCAGATGTAAAAGTCGCTGTACTTGTTGCGTTGCGGTTTCTTGCTTTCTTCGAACCACGGATGCTTGTCGGATGTGTGACCGGGTACAAGATCCAGTATTACGTGCATGCCCATTTTGTGCGCACTGTCGAACAAACGGTACAGATCGGCGTTTGTTCCGTATCTCGGGGCGACCGTTTCGTAGTCCTGTACGTCGTAGCCCGCATCCATAAATGGGGACAGGTAACAAGGATTAAGCCACAGCGCATTGAAGCCGAGGTCTTTTATATAGGAAAGTTTTTCCGTTATACCGTTGATGTCGCCAATACCGTCACCGTTGGAATCGTAGAAACTTTGCGGATAAATTTCGTAAAAAACGGCATTTTTAAGCCAATTCGGCATTTTGAAGAGCCTCCTTTAATCAGATGTGCGGAAATTTGTCCGCATACACAATAATTTTACTACATTTTGCACACATTTTCAATATTTTTTACTATTTTATAGCGGGATTTTACGGGATTTGTGAGCAAATTTAATTAAAACGAGTGAACATATGCGCATTTGTCGTAAACTGAGCAAATGCGGTTTTGTAAAATGTTTGGCTGAACCGTAATTCAGTTGAGAATCCAGATTGCGCCGTTAAGAGCGGTCGCAAGAGTTATCCAGACGGGGTAAATAAGCATGACGTAGAACCACAGTTTGCCGTTACGTCTTACTTGCAGTACAAGCAGTACGGACGCAGTCAGATTTACAAGTATCACTGCCAATGCCGGAAATATCTGACGCAAAGTAAAAAACGTCAGGCACCACACAACGTTAAGCACTCCGTTTACTGCCGCCGTAACGAAAACCGCTTTTGCCCTTCGTTTTTGTTGGCTACGTTGCACAGCGTAACAAACGTCAGAAGATATATAACGCTCCACACAATGGGAAAAAGATAGTTCGGCGGCCATTGAGAGGGTTTGTCGAGCGTTCCGTACTATTGCTGTCCGATATAGGTAAATATACTTCCCGTAACGGCTACGGCTATTACCGACAGTGCCGTCAATATACATTTTGTACTGTTTTTCATTTTGACTGTTCCTTTTGTTATAAGTTATAATCGGCGTATTCAGTTTATGTTTTTTTTGTCGGAATTTGTTTTACAATGTCGTTGTCACTGTGCTTTCGTGTAGGGAAAACATCGGCATTGCACCTTCTTGTCCGAGCGTTCGCAGGCGTTCTGATTCCTCTTTCCCATTGTTTTCAGTTATGTTGTATTGCAATTTTCAATACAAGTCAGATGTTTAAAAATTTCCGTTCGCCCCGAATGTTTTCGGGCTCATTTATACGATCATTCGTTCTGCCGATTCTGTCAATCGGCAATGCAAGCAGTTTCATCAACGGAACACCTGATATTTTCCGTTAAAATTTACTTTTAATATAAATATTATATTATTTAGTTTTATATTTAATAAAATTAATTGTCCATTGTAAATATCCTGTAAAAGATTTGTAAAAACTATTTAAATTGTCCGTCGCTACTTTATAATGGTATCAGGGACATTGAATTTTTATCCGATTTCAAAGGATTTTAAATAATTTAAAGGAGGAACTATATGAGAAAAAGGAGTGTCGCATTTTTGCTCTTTGTTTTCGCAATCGCAGTGTCGTTGGCGTTTGCCGGTTGCGCTCCGTCCATCACCGGATTGGAGATTACCACTCAACCCGCCAAGACAGCGTATGTCGAAGGGGAAACCTTTGACGCTGCGGGAATGGTGGTGGAACTGGTGTACAGCGATTCCACACGTAAGGCAATCACCGATTACACCGTGGACAAGACAGGACCGCTTACTCTTTCGGACAACAAGGTCACAGTCAGTTACGGCGAGTTTACCGCCGAAGTGACCATTACCGTAAGTCCCGCCGTTGTGGAAACGGGAATAGAAGTCACTACACAGCCCACTAAGACGGCGTATATTGAAGGGGAAACCTTTGACGCTGCGGGAATGGTGGTGGAACTGGTGTACAGCGATTCCACACGTAAGGCAATCACCGA
>CALVWF010000004.1 GCA_944364615.1 uncultured Clostridia bacterium | reverse complement strand
TGAGTCCTGTACAATACAGAACTCACTCAAATACAATTTAATTAATTCTTTGTCCAACTTTTGGGGTTCACCTCAAAAACGGGTGTTTTTTTACATCGGTTTTATTTGTTTGTCACTGTTTTTTCCTGCGGGCAAATTTCCTTACCGACATTATAATCACAATTACCGACATTATAATCACAATAAGAACTACGGCTACGGCAAGCAAAACTACGAGTACGGCGACAGCCGTTGCTATAAAATACGGATTGTGAAACAATCCCGTAAATTCCTGCCAATTGTTCTGATCGATTCTGATGTAAAGATTTTCGTCAGGCAAAGAATTGGAAGTGTAAACGTAGGTGCGTTTGTCTGTTTGTCGGAAAGTGAGGTTGCTTTCTTTCAGTACAGGCAATTCGTCGTCAAGGCAGACGTTTATAGTCAGTTGGCCGAAATCTTTCCACATTGCGGCAGGCGTGAGCAAATACTCTATTTCGCCGTATTTTTGGTCGGAATTTAAATTGGGACGTCCGCCCAGCACGTAGGTGTAACTTACGGTAACGTCGTATTGCTGTAAAGGAGCAAAGGTCATTTCGAATGTTATTGCGTCCACGGTGCGGTTTTCGGGGCTGTACGCCGCTTCGCTGTCCGCAACAATGTACTGCCAATCGTCGGTTTCCACTTGGCAATCGTAGTAAAGAGCGTAACTTTCGTGTGTGTAGGCGGTTGTTTTGCCGTTGACCGTTACTGAAGTTCCTGCGCTTTCGATATTGGGAGACAGAAACATTGACGGCGTTGTAATTTCGGCGTCGGAAGTGTTTTTCATCGTGTACGTTGCTTCAATATGCGCACTTGATCCACGAACCGTTATATTAAGCGTTTCCGACAGCACGGCAATTGTATCGTTCTTTTCAAATGTTACGGCAGAGCCTACGTCGGGTATTTCCGGAGCAGCCATATTGGCAAACGCCCATTGAGGAAGCACAAGCAACAACAGTAGTGCCGACAAAATCAAAGAATACAGTGTACGTTTCAAGTCAGTTTCTCCTGTTTTTCCGTTATATAGTTTAAACAAAACATTTAAAAGATTTGTCCCGCTTTTAAAATACTTTTAAAATAAATATTTTCCCCATCGCCGCTTGTCGGTATTTAACGTACCGTTTCAAAAAAGATGTTTACCTATCCCCGTTATCGGGCAACAGATCAAGGTAAAATTGCGCTTTTGCCGCATGATGGTAGGGGGTTACCCATAAAAGCAGAATACCCAAAGTGAGTACGGACAGCAGATACCAACCTATAAAACTCAGGTCCAGACAGAACAATCGCCACTTGTTGCCGTCCATCATTTGTCTTGACTGCGTAATTGCCTGTGTTGCGGTTATGCCGGGATTGTCCGCCATTATAAAGTAACTCATCGAGTAGGCGTAAGATTTTATAATTGCAGGAAATACAAGCAACAGCATCCACAAAAACAAAAACAGCGCTTGCAATAAATTCAGCAAAAATGCGTTTAAAAAGTATTTGAATCCGTCAAATACATCGTTAAGGTCCACTCGGTTGGATTTTGCCAACTTCAGGAACATTCCTTCCCACCCTAAAATAAGGGGACCAATCAATATCCAGCCTACCGCGATTGCTCCGGTAAGACTCGATATAAGTATGACTAAGATAAAAGCTAAAATTACCGTTCCCCAATTTGAGCGCAGGCTCGCCCGCGCGCATTTTCTCAAATCTGTTGCACTAAGCATTCCGTTTCCTCCTCTGTGTGCAAATTTATTTTAATATAGTTTACAATATATGTCAATATCAATATTTGCATTACGTCCTGATTTTATCGCAGTCCGACTTAAACATCGGCAAAAAGTTATTTTGCTTTTTTGTTTAAAGTTTGTGTACGTGATTTAATTTTTGTCGCAAGTAAACTGATACAAATTTTCAATTAGTACCGCTTTGCAATCGGTAAAATAGTACCTTTGGGACACCACGTCAAAAATATCTTCAGTACAGGCAGATTGCCGTAGCGTTTACGTTGTAGGTTGCGTAAATGCGGAAACCTCGCAGAACGCCGTAACGTCGAAAAGGGGCGCAGACTGTTATGTCGTATAGTCACAATGCAAATTCGCAAGAACGTACGATTTTGACGGAGTTACCGTTGACATTAAAATACGATTTCACTATTGTTCCCGCAAAAACCGAATTGTCAAACACGGGTAATTGTTTATTTAATTTCCGCACGGAAATATCAATGATTTACGGTTAGGGTACGGATTTGTAAAAAGTTCATCCTTTCTGAAACAGAGATTTACATCCTGTTGTACTTTGTTTTAAAACCTGAATTGTCGTTTTTGCCGAATTTTGTAGGGCGTTAGTATTGACAGTTTATTTATACAAAAGTATAATTTAAAAAACAGTTGCGGAAGAATTTAACAGACCGCATCCGTATGTAATTTATACGGCGTTATTGTATTGTGATCAAGTACTGTTTTATTGCGTTTAATCTGAATCGGGCAGTTAAATTTAATGAAATATTTACGTCATAGCACTTGAAATCGAAAACGTATTTTTTTGTGCGAGTTACTGTTTTTGCCTTACCGCAATTTCATTGAAGGAGAGTCAACTATGTTAAAGAGCAAGAGCAAAGCGTTTACAGTCGTGGAACTTGTAGTCGTTATCGCAGTAATAGCAGTGCTTGCAGCAGTACTTATACCCGTTTTCAGCAATGTTGTGGATTCCGCACGTCAAAGTGTCGCTCTGTCGGAATGCAGAAACGCACTTGAGGAATACATTTCGATTACGTTGGGACAGGGTGATTCGGACAATGAAGACTTGAGCGGTTGTGCGTTCAGTCACAACGGCTACTTCTATGTTTATCTTAACGGACAGTTGCATTTTGCAGGACGTGCCAACGAGTCTGACACTCTTGTGCCTGTGACGCAAGACAGTCTTGAAGGAATTGTTCTTGACGGGTTTGAAATTACAAAAACGGGAAATGAATTTTCATCGCAGTTGTTGGTGGCAATACGCGACGGTGCCAAGGCGTTTGACCTCGACAGATTGCAGGAAGAAGGATTTTGTCTGTACTTTTACAACCTCATGGCGGATGAAGTCGGTTACGCTGGGTATTTTGTAATGTCAACGTCCGGAGACTCACGTTATGCCGTAAACGGTGTCGATTATTCTTCCGTTGCCGGTTATTCGCGTTACCCGCTGGAAATAAAGGGAGAAGAGGGAACTACGGTTACCGATTACTCTCCCGTAAAGGTTGTGGTGCAGTCTCCCGAACAGACAAAGACCCTTTCGGACATCAGCGCGGTGTACAACGGCGGAAGTGTTTGGGACAATTCGAGTTACACGGTAAATGCGCGTTTCAGTGACGGAAGCAGAGAACAGGTTTACGACTTTGTAATAGAAAACACACAAAAAACGGATGAAGGTTACGACGTCACCATTACATACACCTATGAAGGCATCGTTGCAACGATAAAAATTTCGGCAGGAGTCGACAAAACGGGAATTGAAATAGTTTTAAAGGAAAATGTTTCTCCTGTCGTGCTTAAACACAACGAGCAGTTGACTGATGTTTCGGAAATCACCGACAGGTACACCGTAATGTACACTTATTCCGACGGAAGCACCTCTCAAGTAAATGAAAGTGAAATTTCATTGTTTACTTACAGCGAAACGGTAGGTAAAGACAGCGGAAGCGTCACAGTGACCGCCGACGGCTTTTCCGCTACTGTCAGCGGACTGACCGTCGTAAAAACATTGCAGTCGTTAAGTGCGCAATACATCGGCGAACCGATAGCGGCGGGCGGTGCAATAGACATTGCAAACGTGAAAGTTACTGCCTTTTACAGTGACGGATCCGACAATGAGGTGTCTGACTTTGTAATAGGGGAATTTGACAGCGCAACTCCCGGCGAAAAGAACGTTACTGTTTCGTATACCGAAAACGGTCTTACGGTATGTTGTGAAATTAGCGTGACGGTTGAAGAACAGACAGTTACACTGTACTTTTACAATTTTGCAAGATGGAGCGAGCCTCGCGCCGTATTGGGGTGCGAAGTTGCCGAAAACGTTTCTCAAAATGACGGTGCGGAAATGTCTCTCGTCGAAGGCAACTGGTACAGCGTACAGGCGGATTACGGTTGCAAAACCGTTGTGTTTATCAGCGGAACGGGTGAATTTTACCGTACGGACTTGCTTACCGTAGACACCGAGCGACCATATTTTGCCGTTACCGATTGGCAGTCGGATTGGAATGTTTCCGATATAGCGGTGCTGGACATTACCGATTCGGAAGGAGTGTGGACGGCGGGATCTTCGGTGTACGAAATTGCCTTGTTTTCATGGACGGGCGCCGAACAACAGTCCTTTGTGTTACAACCTGTCGCGGGAAACGAAAACGGTTACAGGTATTACGCAATAAAACTTGCGGAAAACATTTTGGAATCCGCAGTCACCTACAAGATGCGCCAGAAAGACTCATCCGACGGCAGTGTAATGCGCATTACGTCGGAAATATCTTTACAACTGCTTTATTGCGATATAGACGGATTCAACGCGACGGCGCGGGAAGTGTAAAGGGTACTGCTGGTAATATGCCGAACAATATTTAGTGATTGTCTTTTACCGGAAATTAGATATATTCATGCGTTAGTCACATTTAATTGCAACGTTAAACTTTTTAAAGCGTAGTACTGTATACGCAAAACAAAAAATTAAAGTAAAGAGCCGACTTCTTTTAAAAAGTCGGCTCTTGTTTTAAGTTAAATTGTTTGATTGATTTTTTAGGCTAAAACATTTTGTTTCGATTTTTAGGGTAGTTTCGCTATTTTCGCTTAGTGCTTAAATATTGCGCCAAAGAGGGGTGTCAACTTTCAATCGTTTTTGTCTTCGCTGTCGTCGTCTTTTATGTCGTACTGCACTTCGTCGTATGCCTCACGGAATGCGTTGTTGACTTCTTTCGCCCGTGCGGAAACAAACAGTGTGTTTATCAGCATAAGCAGTCCGTTTATCGCAATGCACACTCCTATAAATATCAGCAGTATTTTGTTTGTGCGGAAGGGGTTAAATAGAAATATCGCTCCCATTACCACAAGAGTTGCCGCGGAGATAAGGTCTATCCACCAATATTTCAGTCCTGCACGACGGTAATCCAGGCTGTAACCTATGTCGCCTATTCCCTTGACGATGAAGAATATACCAAGCAATATTACAAATACTGCGGATTCTATTATTATGGGGGCGACTACCGCTACCGTTACACCCAACAGAAGATATATCAGTCCTATATAAAGGGAAACTACCGCCAATCTGTTGCGCAGATAGTAAAAAATTTTCAGTAATCCGTTAAACGCCGTCAGAACGCCCAATGCGATGCACAATGCGTTTACGCTTTTTTCCGGCATAAAGATCATTAAAATTCCGAAAGCGGTGTACACCAGTGCCATTAACACGGAAGATATTTTTGCTTTTTTTAAAGATGTCATTTGTTTGCTCCCTGTAGACTGTCCTGCAACGAGTAGTTGCAGCCGCAGTAGTGTTGTCTGTAAATATTGTATTTGTGCGACAGTTGTACCGACTGTCTGTAACCGTCGCGCTTTTTAAAGTCGCTGTACAGCCAGTTGTCTTGTGCAAGTTGAGCGCCCAGTTCGTTTATAAATCGCGCATTTTTGTACGGTGAAACGGTAAGAGTCGTCGTTACGTATTCGAATGAATGTCTTTTAGCGTAGTCCGTGCTGAGTACAAGTCTTTGACCTATACAGGCATTGCACCGTGCGCCTCCTTCGGGCATTGCGCCCAGTGTTCCTGCCGTGCTGTCGAAATAAGACGCGTCGTAATTCTTTACCGTCAGTTTGAGTCGGCATCGAGGACGCACGACAAAGTTGTCCGAGTTGACGATGTCGGCAAGTTTTTTCAGTTCGTCAAGACGTTTTTCCCATTCGTCGAACGGCTGAATATTGTCGTTTAAATAGTACAACGTGATGTCGAAATAAGGCAACAGTTGAGTGAGACAGTAGGTTGCGCAGGGCGCGCAGCACACGTGCAGTAAAAGAGAAGGCGTTGCCGAAAGATTTTTGACGGTGTCGCAAAACACCTTGTCGTAGTTGATGTTGCTGATGTTGTTCATGTTGACAGTATATCACTTGTCGGCAAGTTTGGCAAGACGCGACAGGATATTAAAAGGTTTATTGTCAAAAACGCACCCGGTATTTAGTGTAAGCAAAATCGTTAAAAAAAACCGCAACTGTCGTTGCGGTAATCGATGTTCACTCCTTTTCGCGTACTCTTAAAGGAATGTTGTATTTTTCTGCCAGTTTACGGCATTTTTCCACGTCTTCTTTGCCTATACTGTCCACGACGGAAAACACAACCTTTGCTCCGCGTTGTTTGCACAGAAACGCAAATTCCATCATGCTGTCAAACGCCTTTTCTCCGTATATGCTGTGGCAGTGCTGTTGGTATTTCTGTGCGTCGGGGGCGTTGAGCGAAACGTTTACGACGTCGCAACAGTCTGCTATGACGTCGGATACGTCCTTTTTGTGTATCAGGTTAGCCTGACCGTTGGTGTTTATACGCGTGGTTTTGTCCACACAGTGCAGGTATGACGCCACTTCTTCCAGTGCGTCCAGATTGTAGGTGGGTTCGCCGAATCCGCAAAATACCACTTCGCTGTCGTAATCGTCCAGATTTAAAGGCAGTTGTTCTATAATGTCCGCTCCGTCAGGTTGTCGGGAAATCCACAAATCGGTGCCGTTCATTCCCTGTCTTCCATGACGGATGCAGAAATCGCAATTGTTACTGCACTTGTTTGTGAGATTGATGTAAATTTTGTTTCCTATGGTGTAGACGTAGTTATTGTTCATATTTACTCCTGTCTATTTTGCCGAATACGTCAAAGCAGTTTTTTTCCGTAATGCGTTGCATTTCTTCGAAAGATACGTTGTACATTTCCGCAAGTTTTTCCACTACGTATCTGACATACTGAGGCATGTTGGTCTTGCCACGGAAGGGTACGGGCGTCATGTACGGACAGTCCGTTTCGCTAAGTATCCTGTCGGACGGAATGTTGTCTATTACAGGTTGTTTGTTGGCATTTTTAAATGTTATCGCTCCGCCGAAAGAAAAGTAGTGTCCTTTTTTTACCATTTGTCTTGCCAGTTCGGCGCTTCCCGAATAGCAGTGCCACACTACGGGCCGATTGAGGTACTTTTTCTGAGCGTTCAGTATGTCCGCAGCGTCGCCGTAAGCGTCCCTGACGTGCAGTGTTACAGGCAGTCCCAGTTTGTCGGCGTATTCCAGTTGCAGTGCAAATACATCTCTTTGTACGTTTCGGTCGGACAGGTCATAGTAGTAATCGAGTCCAATTTCACCCACGGCTACAACTTTCGGGTGAGACGCAAGCATAGCCATTCTGTCGGCAAATGCCTGGTCGAAAAATCTTGCCGTGTGCGGATGCATACCTACCGTACAGTAAACGTCGTCATATTTGCGGGCAAATTCGAAGCCCTTTTCCATACTTTCACGGTCGCAACTGTTGTTTATTACCAGTTTTATTCCGCAACGTGTAAAATCCCGTGTGATGTTGTCAACGTCGTTGACCAGTTTTTCATCGTCGAGGTGAACGTGTGTATCGATCATCTTACTTTACTTCCGCTGTCCGTTTGCTTTTCCGGTGTGACAAATACGACATCTTTGCCGTTGTCAGCGCACAGAATCATTCCTTCGGAAAGTATTCCGCGCAACTTTGCAGGTTTGAGGTTGTTTACCAGTACAACATATTTGCCCACAAGTTGGTCGGGAGTATAGTATTGAGCCAATCCGCTGACTACCTGTTTGGTGTCCTTTCCCACCTGCAATTGCAATACCAACAATTTGTCGCTTTTTTCCGCTTTGGTGCATTGTTTGACAAGCGCCACTCTGAGATCGATTTTGGCAAAATCTTCTATCGTGATCTGTTCATTCGGCTTGTCGGACTGCGTTTTGTCCGTTGCGGTTGTGCTGTTGTTTTGCAGTGAGGTGTTTTCGGACGCTTCATTCTTTCGGTTACTGTACATGGCGTTTACTTTTTCCAGAATTTCCTTGCTGTCCAGTCGCATGAACAGTGTTTCGGGATTGCTGTCAACTTTAGTGCCGTCGGGCAACAGTCCGAATTTGTCAAGGAGATTAAAATCTCTGCTTTCCGTACCGCATTGCTCAATTACTTTGTGCGCGAGAGTGGGCATAAAGCATTCCAGCATTGATGAACCTATAACTATCGATTCGGTAAGGTTGTAAAGCACCGTAGCCAATCTGTCCGAATTTGAGGGATCTTTGGCAAGCACCCACGGAGCAGTCTCGTCGATATATTTGTTTGCGCGGCGGAAAATAGCCATGATATCGCTTAAAGCGTCGGACACCTTAAACGCGTCTATCTTTGCGCTGACTTTTCCGTAAGCGGAAGTTACGGTCTGTTTAAGTTCGTCGTCCGGATCTTCGGACACTCCCTTGTTGCACACAATTCCGTTGAAATATTTGTTGGTCATTGCAATGGTGCGTTTTACAAGATTGCCGTACACATTGGCAAGTTCGCTGTTTACCGTGTCGCAGATCATTTCCCAACCTATGACGCCGTCATTGTCGTAGGGCATCTGTGACAGCAGATAGTATCTTACGGCATCCACTCCGAAAAAGTTTACGAGATCGTCCGCGTAGATGACGTTTCCTTTGGATTTGCTCATTTTGCCTCCGTCCTGCAACAGCCACGGATGTCCGTATATCTGTTTGGGCAGAGGCAGTCCGAGCGCCATTAGGAAAATCGGCCAGTATATTACGTGGAAACGCACTATATCCTTGCCTATCACATGCAGATCGGCAGGCCAGTACTTGTCAAACTGCGGGGCGCTGTTTCCGTCGCAGTCGTATCCCAGCCCCGTGATGTAGTTTGTCAGAGCGTCCAACCAGACGTAAACCACGTGTTTAGGGTCGGATTTTACGGGAATTCCCCAGTCAAACGAAGTACGGCTGACGCACAGATCCTGCAATCCGGGTTTCAGAAAGTTGTTTACCATTTCGTTTTTGCGCGAAAGAGGAACGATAAAATCGGGGTGTTCGTCGTAATATTGCATCAATTTGTCTGCGTATTTGCTCATACGGAAGAAATATGCTTCTTCTTTTGCAGTTTGAACCTCTCTTCCGCAGTCGGGGCATTTCCCGTCAACAAGTTGACTTTCCGTCCAGAAAGATTCGCAGGGGGTGCAATACCAACCGGTGTAGTTGCCTTTGTAGATGTCTCCTTGCGCCAGCAACTTTTCAAATATCTTCTGTACTTGCAGTTCGTGGTAATTGTCGGTAGTCCTTACAAACTTGTCGTAAGTGGTGTTCATTATATCCCATATACGCTTTATTTCGCCGGCAACTTTATCGACATACTCTTTGGGCGTGACATTGGCTTGTTGCGCTTTCTGCTGTATTTTTTCGCCGTGTTCGTCCGTTCCCGTCTGCAACACGACATCGTAACCCTGTTTTCTCTTGAATCTTGCCAAAAGGTCGGCAAGTACTATTTCGTAGGTGTTGCCGATGTGGGGTTTACCCGATGTGTATGCTATTGCCGTAGTGATGTAATAAGGTTTCTTGGTCATTTTTAATTTCTCCTGCCGGACAGTCACGACTGTCCCGAGTTTGTGTAAAAAATTATACTACGAATGTATTTCTTTGTAAAGAATATACTACACTATGAACACAATTTGGACAACCATTGTAATCGTTGCGATGTGTATTTTGACCGTACTGAGCCCCGACAAAGTGTCGGACGTTGCCATCCAGTCGGCACAGCAGGCACTTACAACGGCTTTTTCCATGTGCGGAGTTTACTGTCTGTGGCTAAGCATAACCGACATTTTGGGAAAAAGCGGTGTTGTGTACGTCGTGGCAAGGTTAATGAAAGCATTGACAAGACCGCTGTTCGGTGATCTTTCGGAAGAAACCGACAAGGACATTTCAATGGGATTGTCGGCAAATATAATAGGAGCGGGAAACGTTGCCACGCCCTTTAACATCAATGCAATGACTGCGCTGACAAAGGGGAAACCCGCACTTACTCGTTCGGGAGCAATGCTGTTTGTGTTAAACGCAACAGGCGTGCAACTTATTCCGTCGACGGTGGTGGGATTGCGTACTTCGGCATTGAGCGCTAATCCGTCCGATATTATTTTACCGAGCATAATCTGTACGGCAGTAACTTCGCTGATTGCCGTGTTGGGCGTGTTTTTGTTTTACGGCAGATGCGATACCTGATACCTGCAATTTTAATAGTGACCGTCTTGATAGGGGCGTTCAGACGTGTCAACGTGTACAACAGTTTCATTGCAGGGAGTAAAAGCGGACTGTCGCTGTGCGTTACGTTGTTTCCTTATCTTGCCACAATGTTTATACTTATAAACATGTTGGAAGAAAGCGGATTGGGCGAGATCATCACAAACAGCATTGCCCCCTTTCTTAAATGGACGGGAATCCCTGCCGAACTTGTACGACTTGTGTTCATACGACCGTTTACCGCAAGCGGATCTCTTGCATTGCTCAACGACATTTATACTACATACGGAGCGGACAGTTATATTGCAAGGTGCGCCTCCGTCATAATGGGAAGCAGTGAAACGGTATTTTATCTGTCTGCATTGTATTTCGGCGGAGGAAAAATCAGAAACACAGGCAAAGCTATTGCTATTGCGCTCGTAACTACGTTTATAGGCTGCGTTCTGAGTTGTCTTCTGTGCCGTTTTATCTGAAAAACAATCAGATTTTATTAGAGTTTACGGGCGGATGTAGAAATGTTTTAACTTGTTTTATTTTTGCCGACTCCGCCCTGCCTGCTTATGTAACCATTTAATTTATATTATTTATTAACACAACGGCGGTTTTGTCGGATTTTATGGCCTTGCTCAATTGCGATTGCACATTCAGACTTTCAGAAGTCGCGCGCAAAAAGTGCAACGGCGTTTTTTATTGAAGAAAAAAAATGAATACACTCCCTATATTGATTGCTTTTTACAACGGTATTTGGTAATATGTTACGGTGCCGATGACGTTTTGGTAGAACGTGAGGCAATATATTTGAGGGGTAAGAAAATGATAAGGATAGTTACAGACAGTTCGGCGGATATAAGTGCCGAGGAAGCGTCGGCAAAGGGCATTACGGTTCTTCCGCTGACCATCAATTTCGGAAAGGATCAGTACCGTGACGGCGTGGACATCACAGCGTTGGAATTTTACAAAAAGTTGGAGGAAAGCAAGGTTGTTCCTACAACGTCGCAGGCATCTCCCATGCAGTACGAGGAACTGTTCAGTCTTGCAAGAGAACAGGGAGACACTTTGATAGTACTGCCCATTTCACGCAAGTTGAGCGGCAGTTACCAGTGCGCCACAATGGTGAAGAAGCAGGGCAATTACGACAACGTGTACATTGTAGACACTTTGTCAACCGTAGGTAAATTGCGTATGCTTGTATTGGAGGCGTTAAAGTTAAAGGACGACATGTCTGCCGAACAGTTGGTCAAACATCTCGAAGACCTGCGTGACAGAACGACGCTTATAGCGTTGGTGGACACATTGGAATACCTGTTCAAGGGCGGAAGACTCAGCCGCACGAGTGCGGTAATAGGTACCGTACTCAACATTAAACCGCTAATTACGATAGACAAGGGAGAAATCAAGGTAATAGGCAAGTGCATGGGCGTACGCAAGGCAGTTGATTCGTTGTCTCAGTATCTCAAGGAAGCGGACGTCGACAAAAACTACCCGTTGATATTCGGATACAGTCCCTCTGTCGACAGAGTGATGAAACTTATCGACAAATGCGTGGAGCAGGACCGGCGTCAGTATTATTACGACAATTTACAGGTGCTCAGCGCTATTGTAGGGGTACACATCGGACCGGGAGCGGCTTATCTTGTCTACGTCGAAAACAAATAGAATTTAATTAAACACATTTCTGCGCACGTAAACCGTGCGCTTTTTTGTTGTTTAAAATTTTACGTCAGCCGTTGGACGGGTAACCTTTCGCTATGCCGTCCAAGGCGTCAAAATACGCCCTTTTATACTGTAACTCGGCAAATAACTTGTATTTTCAGGTGTTAGTATTGAGCCAACTGATCAAACGGAGAGTTACAATGAAATACGGTAAACAATTGTTGATATACTGTGTACTGACGGGGGCCATGCTCTTGGGCTACCCTCTTGACGGAATGATTTCCTTTGGCGTGTATGCGTGCGCCATGTACTGTTGCAATGTGTGGATATCTACATTGCTATACCTTGCCGTCAGTGCGACGCAGGGTACGGTACTGTTCGCTTTGACGCGCGCTGCCGTGCTTATACTGTTTGCATTGTTGCACAGATTGCTTAAACGCAAGGCAAACAGGTTGTTGTATATACTGTACTGTGTGCTGGCAAATGCGGTGTATTGCATCGGTGTATGGAGCGACGTGGCATTGTTTATGGACAGATTGCTCAGCACGGCTGTGGGTACCGCGTTTGCGCTGGTGTGTATATACGCGTTCCGTGCAGTGTTTGTCAAGGGACTGTCTTACCGTCCCGCTCTCGACGAGATGCTTTCCGTGGCAATATTTGCAACCGTAATGAGTTACTGTTTGTCTTTGTTTAATGTCGGATTCGACATTGCCGAAGGAGTGACCGTATTTGTTGTGCTGGCGATAATGAGCGTCAAAGGAGAGTTTCCCGCATTGTCTGCGGCAGTTACGCTTTCTATGGGAAACGCTCTTGCTACCGCGCAGTTTCAGTCTACCGCAATACTGTGCATACTTGCTTTGTGCGCAGTCGTGCTGAACCGAGTCAACAGATATGCATCCGCGTTTTTCACCGCGGTCGGATACATACTGCTGGTATATCTGTGGAAAGGGGAACAGTACTTGTTTAATTTGTCTTTTCTGCCGGTGGGCGTTGCGGTGATTTCATTTGTGATCATTCCCGACAGGTGGATTAAAAATTTACGGCAAAAATACGGCGACGGCAAAAACGACGGCGCGCGTAACGCCGTCAACAGATTGCGCTGGGGGCTGTCGGCAAGGCTTTACCGACTGTCCGACGTGTTTTTCGCAATGAAAAACACCTTTACATCCATGGCTGATGGAGCGACTACGGCGGACGACGCCCGTGAACAGATTGTCCGTTGCGTTACCGAAGAGGTGTGCAACGATTGTCCGCACCGTTCCTTGTGCTGGCGGGACAACCGCAAACTGGCGGAAAAGTCTTTGACGGATCTTGTTTATACTGCATTACAAAGAGGACGCGTCAGTATATTGGACATAGACAGCAATCTGACGGCACGCTGCGAACGTCTCAACGGAATACTTACACGAATAAACGCACGCGCCGTGGCTTTTAAAGACTACTGTAACCGTACCGCGCAGTCTGACAGCAGTAAACTTCTCATAGGCGAACAGTTGGGGGGAGTGTCGGCGATAATGCAGAATATGGCAGTATCGCTGAAAGGACGTGTAACCTTTCAGGCGGACAAGGAAAGAGACCTGTTGGAAAATCTGTCATTTCACAATATTAGGGCTACGGAAGCGTCGCTTATGGAAAGCAACGGCGAAAAGTCGGTCATACTTACGGTGGACAAAAAGGACGCGGACATGCACAACGTGGAAAAAATAGTGTCCGAAAGCGTCGGAGTACCCATGCGAACAGAGCGGGCGATGGCTGACGGGGAGTATATTACCGCGTATATGTTGCCAAAACCCAGATACGAACTTTCCTACGGGATACGCAGTGCGGCCAAGGAGGGCAAAACCGTTTCGGGGGATACACACAGTTTTGTAGGAATAGACAACAGCAAGGTTATGCTTGCCGTCTGCGACGGAATGGGAAGCGGCGAAAAAGCGGAAAAAATGTCGGAAACCGCTATAACGTTGGTGGAAAATTTCTACCGTGCGGGATTTTCTTCCGAACTTATACTATCTTGTGTAAACAGATTGATGCAAACTTTCAACAACGAAACGTTCTGCGCAGTGGACATCGTTGTAGCCGATCTTTCCAACGGAAGATGCGACTTCGTTAAACTGGGCGCGCCCGAATCTTTTGTACGTCAGCAGGGCGAAACGTCGGTGGTAAACGGAAGCAGTCTTCCCCTCGGCGTGTTGGAAGAAATGAAACCGTCCACATGCTACCGTATTCTGGGAAACGGCGACCTGATAGTATTGTGCAGCGACGGAATAACCGACTGTCTTGGCAGCGAAAGTATATCCGATTATCTCAATCAGACAGTACTTACCAATCCGCAGATAATCGCAGACGAATTAATGGAAGAGGCACTTGCAAAGTGCAACAATATTCCCAAGGACGATATGACGGTAGTAGTGGCAAGAATAGTTTAAGTTGCATATATTTTTACCAAGAGAGGTGATAGATGCAATATTACATAGAACCAACCGTAAAAGTAGGCAAAAACGTCATTATTCAGCCCTTTGCCGTAGTCAAGGGAAACACTGTGCTTGACGACGGGTGCGTAGTGGAAAGTTTCAGTTATATCGACAATTCCTATATAGGCAAAAACACACAGGTACGGTCCAGCCGCATTACCGACAGCAAAGTGGGAAACAACTGTACAGTAGGTCCCAACGCACACATAAGGCTCAACAGCGTTGTGTGCGACAACTGCCGTGTGGGCAATTTCGTGGAACTGAAAAACAGTACCCTCGGTCAGGAGAGCAAGGCAAGCCACCTGGCGTACATAGGGGACGCAACCGTTGGTAAAAACTGCAATATAGGTTGCGGAGTGATATTTGTCAATTACGACGGCAAACGCAAGCATCGCTGTACCGTAGGTGACAATTGCTTTATAGGATGCAACACCAATCTCGTTGCCCCGTTGGAAATAGGCGACAGTTGTTATGTTGCGTGCGGAACTACCGTAGACAGCAATTTGCCTGCAGGTGCTTTTTCAATAGGAAGAAGTTACCTTACCGTAAAGGAAAACAAGGCGAAGAAGTATCTCAAGGACAACACGGACAGCAGGAACGGTTCTCAGCCTGCCGTCTGACGGCAAAATCAATTTAACTTTAACGGTCGTAAGTAACGGCACGCCCAACAGGCGTGCCGTTACTTTTGTTTGTTAGCAGTGCAGTGTATAAACAAATATGCGAATTTTGTGCGGAAAAACAACAATTTGAATCTATTTTGTGGAGATAATCGACATAATCGGGGCAAAATGTTGACTGAAATCGAATAAAGGTGTAAAATACCTTTTAACACGACAACCCTATTGGTAATCTACACTGATAAATTTACATGGAGTTCAAATGAGATTTAAGGTAATCTGCGCATTGCTTGCGCTTGTAATGAGTTCGTGCTGTATGGTGTACGTCGTAAACTACGACGACACTCCCGACGTGCTCGTCGTTCCTCCCGATTCGGAACTTATAAGCACGCTTGCACAACGTCCCGACAGCGGAACACCTGCCGATTTCGACGCAAGACAAAATCTATATATATCTGCCGGCGAACTGCAAAGAAGCGGATCGTTTTCCGCATGCGCCACAGGCGCTACAACATCGATGGGCATCGAACAGAAAGTATCCGCTTTGAGGACGGTTGTAGGCGACAGCGTATTCAAACAAAGCGCCAGTTTTTCTTCTCTTGTCAAGTTCGGACAGCAGCGATTTGTAAGCGACGGAAACTATCTGTTACGCAACCACTCGTCTATTTCCTCCTTGGACAATATCGAATGGCAGAACACCGCTTCTAAAATTACCGAGCAGTCTTTTAAAGATATGTTCGGTTACATACCCACAGGCCTTACGGGATACGTTTTAAACGACAATACGATTTTGGACGCGCAAGAGGTGTCCGAAGAGGACGGCCTGTATACTTTCCGCTATACGCTCGACACTACGGTAGCGCCGTACTTTGTATTGTATGAAATGCGCACTTCCGCCGGAACAAAAGGCTTTCCGACATTTCTGGAGGCAAACCTCATTGTGACCATGGACGACAACTGGCAGGTAAAGACTGTCACTACCGACTGTAGGTACAAGGTTGCCATGCTTGGCGGATTGGAATGTAAGGAGAGTCTGACGGAAACGTTTTACGATATCGGCAGCGTGAAGCAACTTCCCTATTACGACTTTTTCCAACAGTATTTCGATGCGGAAACGGTCGAGCCCGATTTGCAACCCGATGCGTTTTCGCTTCTTTCGGAAATGTTTTCTCCCTATCTTACCGAAAACAAACCGCTTGACGTTGCCGTGGACATTTCAGGTAAAGACATTTCGCTGAAGGGCAACGCAAGAGCGTTGATAAATGCGGATGACTTGGAAAACATTACGGTTGTTGCGTCGTTGGGCGGTTTTGACCTGATGTATTGCGACAAAACGTTGCTCGTGCAAAAGGACGATTTCAAGGCAAGCGCGACGGTAGACGGAATTGCTCGCTTGATTTCGACGCTTATCCCCGACGCGGACATTTCATTGCCCGATATGTCGTCTCTCGAACAGTTGGCGGGCAACATTTCCGTCGTAACGGAGGAGGACAAAGCGACATTGTCCTTGCCGTTGAATATAGGCGACCTGACGGCAGACATCGCCGTTACGGGTATTTTGTCGGGGGACGGTTACCTTTTTGACAGCGCTACCGTAAATTTGGGAGAGGTCAATATAACCTTACGTCCCGACAGTTGGCAAGTACCTGAGTTTGACGGCGATTATCCCGACATAACTGCCGTTGCTGATATGTTTGAACAGGGCAAAGTCGCTTTTTCCGCGCAAGTGGGAGAAACTGAAGTGGGGCTCATGGCGGACATAGTTAAAAAACGTGTGGAAGTCAAGGCTTTGGGAGCAACAGCGGTATTGGACGACGACGGTCTGAAAGTCAGGTACAAGGATCTGTCTTTACAACTGACACCCGATCGGTATGCCGAGGCAGCGGATATATTTACGCGGATTTTCGGCGTGTCGGATGCTGATTTTTCCATTGAACGGTTGTTGGGCGGGCTTAATGTGTCCTTCGGCGAACAGTCGCTGTCCGTAGGTATAGGCGACATAACCGCAATACTCCGACTGGAAGTAAAGGACAACGGCTGGAACATTAAAAGCATAAACGTATATACCCCCGCAGGAGAAATAACAGTCAGTCCCGTACGCCCGTGGACGGAAACGGAAACTGACGGCGAATTTGCAGACGCAATGCCTTTGCTTAGACTGGTAAAAAAATACCTTTCTTCCGACAGCGCGGATTTACTGCTGTCTGTCAGTGCGCGGTCTTTGCAAATACAGGGACGGCTCAATGTACGCTACGGCGACGGCGCATTTTCTGCGGTGTTTGCCAACGATGATCTGTCAGTAATGTGGCGTGACGGTCTTAAAATACAGACGGGAAATTTCAGAGCAAGCGTCAGTGCGGAAGAACTGTCATCGCTTTTCTCTCTTACGGAAGCGACAGAAAACGCGTTTAACGGAGAAATAAACATTTCCTGCCGTTACGCGGAGGGCGCACTGCTGATAGAGTTGTCTTCGGGCGATTTCGTGGCTGCGGTCAGCGTGACCGACGACGGAAACATCAAACAGGCGCGACTTGTTTACAAAGGTATAGAAGTTTGCGCAACAGAGTGCGGAAAGTGGGAAGTTCCGAGTTTTTATGGAGATTTTCCGCAAATAAAAGTGGCGGACGCGTTGCGCGAAGGCAAGTTGGCGTTTGCGCTTACAAGTCCTGTGCAGGCGTACGTTGCGGTGGACATTTTAAAGGGCTACGCCCGTATGGAATGGGAAGATCTGGATGTCGTTTATGAAAATAACACGGTGTTTGCAAAATACGGAAACGTCAAAGCACAACTTGCGGTTGACGATCTGCCCGAAATAGCGGAAATTTTGCAGCCTCTGATAGACCTGCCCGAACTGCCGTCACCGGAACCTTCCGTAACGTTTACCGAAGGCACAGATGGAAGATTTACGATTGCGCTTTCCGATTTGTTAAAAATACACCTTAAAAACATTGAAAACGTGTGGACGTTGGAGGAAATAAGCCTGTCCATTTCAGACGTAACTTTTAGTGCGACGGTTGCCGGTTGGCGTGACAAGCAAACCGATTTCGACGGCGCGGTGAACATCGCCGATGTGGCAAGACAATTTGCCCCGATGTTGGCAAAACTTGTAAATGCCGACGGTTATCTGTTAAATGCGGATTTGACGGTGTCGGTAAAGGGAGCAACGTACGTTGCACGGTTTGACGTACTGTACAGCAACGGTTTACAGGTGAATGTAGCATTGTCCGACGCTGACGGAAGATGTCTTATTGAAGGAAATGTCAAACTGCTTGGCGGCAAACTGTACGTCGATGTGGGCGGAATCAGAACGGCGTTGAATTTAAATGACGTCTCTTCCGACCTTTCGTTCAAGCAACTGACCGATTCGCTTTACGGAATAAACGACGATTTGGACGCAATACTGGATGTCATTGAAAAGTTTGCAACTTCTGAAATCGACTTTGCGTCGTTGTTTAAGAATGTTGCCTTTGCGGACGGTGTACTGTATGTCACTGCTGACGGCAGTCAATGGGGACTTAGCGTGTTCGAGTGCGGAATTTCCGCTTCCGACGACGCGCTTAACGTACGACTGTCCGACATTGCGGCAGGAACGATTTCCCTTTCTGCAAATGCGTCGGTGTCTGAAAGTGCCAAACAAGTTTCTGTCGACGGCGATTCGTACGTAACGGATCTGGTGGCGGAAATAGACAGCGTCAACAGTCTTTATGTACAGTTGGATTTGTTGAACGGTATGATACGATTCCGTATGGGTAACGACAACGTGCTGTACGGACAGTACGACGTGGGCGCATCGCTGTTCCGATTAAACTACGACACCGTCTATGCGCAAGGAGATATTTCCGAAATAGAAGATGTAATAAAACGACTGGGCGCTTTGCTCGGTTACAGCGACCCCGTCGGCAACGCGTTTTCGCTGTCCGTTGCCGATATACTGCGTTCCGTTCAATTACAGACGGCTGACGGCGGTATGGAGTTAGGCGTTCGGTTGGGAAATATAGGCGTCACATTGACCTTTACGACGGGGCAAAACGCTTGTTTCGACAAAGCCACGGTATCGGTTGCGGGCAAGGACGTGACGGTGTCGCTGTCCGAAGGACAACAGTACCTGAATTTCGACGGCTCGATGCCTTACGTGGACATCGGATTGGTGTTTGACGACTTTTTCCCCGTACTGGAACAACTGTTTGTCTCCCGCTCATGGACATTTGCATTGGAAGGAGAACTTCAGCTTGCCGACGGTTCCCGTTACCGTCTTGCGGAGGGAACGGTTGCACGGTTTGACGCTTCGCAGGATTACGCATTTGACGCCACGCTGATTATAGAAAAGTTTAACAGCTCGGTTTACGAAAGTTACAAGACCGTAGCGTTCACCTACGCCAACGAACGTTTCTTCATCGATTTCAACGGTCTGAAGATCACTTTTTCCTTGCAGTCCGTAAAAGATACTCTTGCATTAAAAGACAAACTGTTCGAAGTAGTACCTCAGTTGAAACAGTTGGTGGACGACTTGCTCAGCGCTAAGAATCAGGCAAGCAAACCTGTTGACATTTCAACGGTTTTGCTCAATCTCGGCTATATCGACGGCGTGTTCGACGTGGTTGTAAACGGTGGAGTGTTTATGTCGGGTCTGGGCGAAGTGTCACTGAGCCTTTCCGCAAAACCCGATTTTACGCTTACAGTCAACAGCCTGCATTACGACGGAATGACTTTGAACGGCAGTTGCTCGGTAAAAGCGGAGCAAACGGAAATTGTCGCTCCCGACATTTCGCAGTACATCAACTTTGACAGTATGTATCATCTGCTGTCGGCGTTCACTGTAACGGCAGACCGCAATTCCTTCCACATCGAAGGCAAAATCACTGCAAAACTTGTAGTGACGGTGGATTTGTTCGTGGCGGTATACGTAGACATCGACCAACAGGGATTTGTAAACGTAGCGGTATTGCTTCAGCGTGAAAAGTTGGGAATATTCGATTTTTCAGGCGCGGCATTTAACGACTACGGAGGTTACTCGTATCTTTATTACAACGGCGGTCTCGACACGATAACGGTGATACGCAATTCGTGGAATTGTTCGTGGGGCAGATATACAATGAAGGAAAAGGATTACAGCGCCACTTACCCTGCCCGACAGTTTACGGGAACGGTGCTTATAGACAATCTGCTGGAAATGGTCAATTTCAAGCATTGGATTGAAAACCTTATTCGCGACAAAACATCTACCGGTAATGGTTCCTATCAGGCGGAGCAACTGCTTACGGGCTACAATTACCTCGACAACAGATTTGCGCTGTCGCTTGACCTCACGCCTATGGACAGCAACCTGGGACCTGTGACGGTGGGCATCACCCACGACGCCCATTACAATCTGGTGTCGTTGGACGCAACGGTAAGTCTTCTGGACGACTGGTGTACCGTAAGTACCGTCGCTCCTCATCTGGAGTTGCTTGAATCGCAGTACGGACTGGCAACCCGGTACGTCAGTGAGCAGACCTATTTCAATTATTACAAGTAAACTTTGTTGCAAAAGTACGGGAAGGCTGTAAGTTAAGCGCTCCCGAAGTACGAAGAAAAATTTAATTAAAATGTATGGAATGAGTTCGGTATTGTACCGGGCTCATTTCTTTTGGTTTGAGAGAGCGTTGTTCCCGTAGTAACTGTACTCACTAAGGTTGCGGACGCCTTTTAACGTGACGCAAGCCGAGCCGAAGGGAAAACCCGATGAAAATTTAAAATGGTATTGTCTTTGACTGCTTGCCGTGATATACTTATGCCGTACGTATGCAATTTGATTTTAACGCGGTCAATTCACAAAAGAAGTTACTGCGGAAATGCAATGCGCAAAAACGAAGGGAGGAAAACACAATGAAAAAAATCAAACAATTGCTGAATCAACTTTCCGCAGACAAGGCGGAAAAGGGTAAGGAATGGAAAGGGTATGAAGTGTACGTTCCCGTGTACAGTCAACCAGCGTTAGTAGGATTGCCTTTGGTGATACTTGTAAAGGGGAATGAACAGCGCATTTCCACTCCGGAAGAAAGTCTCGAATATCTCGCTTACTGTCAGGAGTAGTGCGATTGCTTGTCTGACGCTCTGTAATACAATGCGGTTCGGCAATTTTCCGAAAACTTTAAGTCGGCGTTTAAATATATCGGCCCGATACCTTTGCTTATTACGAAAACAAAAACAGCAATTCCGCAGATAAGTCTAAGCGGCAACGGTATAAAAAAAAGGAAAAACAACCGTCCGTCAGTAAGTTAGCGTAAGTATATTGCCGACGACCGACAGTACCGGGCAATACAGGACAAGGAGATTTCTGAAAGGGAGTTTACAACGCACAGTGCAATTTTACCTGTGTTGTATTTAACACGGCAAAACGGCAAGAAGTGTGAAATTCAGATTCGTCCCCGACATCACCCGTCGAATACACAAACGGGATTTAAAAGGCGGTTTTAAGACTGCCTTTTTTGTTTTCGGGTACAAATATCACAAGCAAGGACGGCGCCGCAAAGCCGTCCGTTTTAATGCTAAAAAATAAAGTATCGACGTAATTCGGAAGTTGTGTTAAATGCCGTCTTACTGTTGTGCGGTTGTACATCGGTGATGTTTTCGTCAAAAGAAATGTCAAAACAATTTAAATCATTTTTTAGTAATATGCTGTAAACTCTTGCACAAAACTGTCATATTTTAAATATAAGTCGTTGTCAAATGTGGAAAGATTGTCACACGGTTATAATTATAAAATCGTAAAATTGAATTAAGATAAATTAAATTTATAAATTGATAAAATATCGGTATTATTTTAAGGCACGTATTTTGTTGCCAGTCTGTGTAAAAACAATATAATAAGTAATGTTTGATTCAGACACACATTTCAAATTGACACCTTATGTCAAAAGGGGGAATTATGAAGACATTTGTAGACAGTGTGGAAGCCTTGGCTCGGGAACTCGACCGTGTGCGTAAGGCTCAGCGCGAGTATGCGACATTTACTCAGCAGCAGGTAGACGCAATTTTTCTTGCTGCGGCAACGGCGGGAAACAAGGCCCGTATTCCGCTTGCGAAACTTGCCGTACAGGAAACGGGTATGGGTATCGTTGAAGACAAGGTAATAAAAAATCACTACGCTTCGGAATATATTTACAATGCTTACCGCAATACGCAGACTTGCGGTGTTATAGAAGAAGACAAGGCCTACGGCATCAAAAAAATTGCCGAACCCGTGGGGGTGATTGCCGCGGTAATACCTACCACCAATCCCACATCTACGGCTATATTCAAGATATTGCTTGCGTTGAAGACACGCAACGCCATTATTATCAGTCCGCATCCGCGCGCTAAAGCAAGTACCGTTGAAGCCGCCAAAATTTTGCTTGACGCGGCGGTCAAGGCGGGCGCTCCCGACGGTATAATAAGTTGGGTGGACGTTCCGTCGTTGGAACTCACCAACATGCTGATGAAGGAATCGGACATCATTCTTGCAACGGGCGGACCGGGAATGGTGCGTGCCGCTTATTCTTCCGGCAAACCAGCAGTGGGTGTGGGCGCAGGTAATACTCCTGCCGTTTTTGACAGCAGCGCGGACATTCGGGTAGCAGTCAATTCCGTTATTCACAGCAAGACATTCGACAACGGTATGATCTGCGCCTCCGAACAGTCGGTAATCGTTTTAAAGGATATTTACGGCAAGGTAAAGAAAGAGTTTGCCGACAGAGGTTGCTATTTCCTCAATGACGAAGAAAAGGACAAGGTAAGAAAGACAATAATAATCAACGGTTCGCTCAATGCCAAAATTGTCGGACAGTCCGCTTACCGTATCGCGCAACTTGCAGGCGTTGAGGTTCCTGAAGACACCAAGATTTTGATAGGTGAAGTGGAAAGCGTGGATCTTTCGGAAGAATTCGCTCACGAAAAACTGTCGCCCGTTTTGGCGATGTATAAAGCGGAAAGTTTCGACGACGCTCTTAAAAAGGCTCAGCGACTTGTAGAAGACGGCGGACTGGGACACACCGCGTCGTTGCATATAAATCAGTACACGCAGCCTGACAAGGTCAACAGGTTCTGCAATGCCATGAAGGCTTGCCGTATTCTTGTCAACACTCCTTCCTCTCAGGGCGGTATAGGCGATTTGTACAACTTCCGTCTTACTCCGTCGCTTACGCTCGGTTGCGGTTCATGGGGCGGAAACTCCGTGTCGGAAAATGTCGGGGTAAAGCATCTGTTAAACATTAAGACCGTTGCGGAAAGGAGAGAAAATATGTTGTGGTTCAAAGCGCCTGAAAAAATTTATATAAAGAAAGGCTGTCTGCCCGTAGCGCTCGACGAAATAGCGGCGTCAGGCAAGAAAAAGGTATTTATAGTTACAGACAATTTCCTGTTCAGCAACGGCTATACGAAGTGCATCACCGACAAACTCAACGAAAAGGGAGTGGAACACGCGACTTTCTTCGACGTTGAGCCCGATCCCACTTTGAAAAGTGCCAAGGCAGGCGCAGAACAGATGCGCGCCTTCCGTCCCGACTGTATAATTGCTTTGGGCGGAGGTTCGGCAATGGACGCCGCCAAGATAATGTGGGTGCTGTACGAACATCCCGAAGCAGATTTCATGGATATGGCAATGCGTTTTTGCGATATCAGAAAACGTGTCTACACCTTCCCGAAAATGGGGGAAAAGGCTTACTTCGTGGCTGTTCCCACATCTGCAGGAACGGGTTCCGAAGTTACACCGTTTGCCGTCATCACCGATGAAAACACCGGTACCAAGTATCCGCTTGCCGACTACGAACTGTTGCCCGACATGGCTATAGTGGACTGCGATCTTATGATGACCGCTCCCAAGGGACTTACCAGTGCGTCAGGTATAGACGCTCTTACACACGACCTCGAAGCGTACGCCTCAATGATGGCAACCGACTTTACCGACGGACTCGCGTTGAGATCCATGGATATGATTTTCCGTTACCTTCCCACAGCCTACGAGGACGGTTCAAACGTTCTTGCCCGTGAAAAGATGGCAAATGCCGCAACTATGGCTGGTATGGCTTTTGCCAATGCTTTTTTGGGCGTATGCCATTCGATGGCGCACAAGTTGGGCGCATTCCATCATCTTCCTCACGGCGTTGCAAATGCTTTGCTCATTACTCATGTGATGCGATTCAACGCGTCCGAACAACCCGTCAAAATGGGCACTTTCCCGCAGTACGCCTATCCGCACACTCTTGCACGTTATGCGGAGGTAGCCGACGCCCTGTCAATAAAGGGCAGAAACGACAGTGAAAAACTGGAAAATCTTATAAATGCAATCGAACAGTTGAAGGAAAAGGTGGGCATTAAGAAGGCAATCAGAGATTACGGAATTGACGAAAAGAATTTCCTTGACAGACTGGACGAAATGGCAGAACAGGCGTTTGACGACCAATGCACGGGAGCAAATCCGAGATATCCGTTGATTGGCGAAATAAAACAAATGTATCTTGACGCTTACTACGGCAAGGAGGAGTAATATGAAAAACGAAAAACTTATCTGTACACGTAAGGACAAGCAAATTTATCTGTGTGACGACAAGGTCGTCAAGGTGTTCGATTACGAATACAACACGGCAATGGTGTTGAACGAAGCGCTGAATCACGCGCGTATCGAGGAAACGGAACTCAACGTGCCGTCATTGCTGGAAGTAAGCAAAAGAGAGGGCAAGTGGGCAATAACGCTTTCCTACGTCAAAGGAAAGACTCTTGCTCAACTAATGGATGAAAATCCCGAACAAACGGACAAATACCTCAATCAGTTTGTGGACATTCAACTGTGGATACACAAACAGTCCAGTCCGTTGCTGACAAAGCAAAAAGACAAGATGAGCAGAAAAATCGACCTGACGGATCTCGATTCCGCTACCAAATACGAACTGCACACGCGTTTAGAGGCATTGCCTCGTCACAGAAAGGTGTGTCACGGCGATTTCAACCCCAGCAACGTGATAATAGACAACGACGGAACGCCTTATATTATAGACTGGTCGCACGCTACGCAAGGCAATGCCTCTATGGACGTCGCACGCACCTATCTGCTGTTTTATCTCGACAACAAGCAGGGTCTTGCGGAAAAGTATCTCGACTTGTTCTGTTCCAAGACAAACACCGACAAACGCTATGTCCAGAAATGTATACCCATTGTGGCTGCGACACAGTTGGTAAAGGGAAACAAGGAAGAACGCGAATTTCTGTTGAAGTGGATAAACGTAGTGGATTACGAATAAAACAATACGCCTGAATCTTCAGGCGTTTTGTTTTGCTCCTTTTTTATTTAACGTGTACGGACTTTTCGCGTTACGACGGTGTCGCAATCCGTGTGCCGTAATTGCGCAGCGTAAGAGCTTTACGTTGTGAGTTTTACGGAATAAAGAGCGTATCGGAATACGCAGACGGCAAAATGCCGAAATGAGCAATACGTTCAATGTCCCGATTGCAATATTTCAGTAAATATTAATTGTTTGCAGGTAACGGAACAGTCAGTTATTGCAATTTAACGTGCGTTGTGATACAATATAGAAAATCCACGTAAAATACGGAGGTGGAAAATGTTGAAATCTATGATTGCATTTTGGGAAATGTCCGAATCCGATTTAAAAACGTTCGTAATAGTGTTGGGCACAGTTTGCGCATTGGCGTTGATAGTAGCCGTTATTCTTGCCGTTCGTATTGTCAAGGGTAACAAGGGCAAGGTTGCCGTCAGCAAGGAAGACAAGGTGCAGACAGCCAGCGAATATCTCGAAGAAATGGAAATGCGCGGCGAATTTATGGTGCTGGCACGCAATGTCATTTACAGCGTAGGCGTTGAAGGACAAATTGCGGCAGGTAAATATCTGTTGGAAAATACAATAGACAGCGAACCTGATTTCAACGTGCGTTTCAACGGATTGGTTAAAGAGTTTCACAGCGGCGACACGGTGTATCTTGCCGCAGGCGACACCATTTGCGGTGTTTCCACGTCGATAATGATAAAAAGAGTCTGACAGTCGGATGAAAGACAGATACTATAACGGATGGGAACCTTTGTTCAAAGAGGAATTTGCCAAGCCGTATTTTGTGCAATTGAAAAAATTCCTTGTGGAGCAATACGCGACCAAAACCGTTTATCCTCCCAAACAACTTATTTTAAACGCATTCGACACCACGTCTCCGGACGATGTCAATGTGGTCATTTTAGGACAAGACCCCTATATAAATCCTGGACAGGCAATGGGGTTGTCTTTTTCCGTGCCTGACGGAGTGCGTCCTCCGCAAAGTCTTGTAAACATTTTTAAGGAAATAAAGGACGATTTGGGGTACGACAGTTGTATAAAGGGAGGCAACCTCACTCCGTGGGCGGAACAGGGCGTACTGCTTATGAACACGGTGCTTACCGTTCAGGCAGGACTGTCCAATTCGCACAAGGGCAAGGGCTGGGAAACATTTACCGACGCGGTTATACGCTATCTCGACAAGCGTGAAAGGGGTATGGTGTTTATGTTGTGGGGAAGCAACGCCTGCAATAAAAAATATCTTATTACGGGCAGACAGCATCTCGTGCTTACCAGCGCTCACCCCAGTCCGCTGTCCGCTTATCACGGCTTTTTCGGTTGCCGACATTTCAGTAAGGCAAATGCGTTTCTTGCGTTGCAGGACAGGGAGATACGCTGGTAGTAAAGGAGGTATGACGTGACCAAAGCAGTAATGACAATACACGGTTTTTTGACTGACGTTGCCGATTTCGGAGATCTTTACGACAGTCTTACCGATTACGATTGCGTCTATAAATGCAAGATACCCGGGCACAACGGCAAGGTAAACTTCAACGAATTCAACGTGGACGACACTCTTGCCACAGTACGCACGGATTACGACACTTTGCGTGAAAAGTACGACCAAGTGGATGTGATAGGGTTTTCAATGGGCGGAGCGTTGACATCTTATCTGTGTTCCATCCGCGACGTACACAGGGCGGTGTTGTGCGCTCCTTCCAACAAGTATCTCAACTTCCGATCCTTGTTTGCCATGCTGGCATTCTATTACAGGACTTACAGTGACAAGTATCAGAACGCCAAAGGCGATATAGCCAAACGTATGCGCGACGCAAACGACTATTTGAAACCTTACCGTGAAAACAGCGCGCTGTCCTTGCGTATAGGAATCAGGCGTATTTTGCCAAACATCAATCCGCACACTTACGGCGTCTTTCGCGAACTGATGAAACGCAGTAACGAAGCATTGGAACAAAGGCAGAGTATAGACGTTCCTGCAATGATAGTGTGGGGCAAACTTGACGAACTTGTGCCAAGGGCATCTGCAGACTTCGTGTGCGATTTCTTTACCTACCACAAGTTGAAGTTGTACGATGATGTAGGACACGCATTGTTTCTGACCAACAACAGCCCCCGACTCATTCGTGACATTGTAGAGTATCTCAACATGAGTGAGAAGGATGTAAGAATGCCGCAGGAAAGCATTGTTACCGTAAAGTAAATTAAATTTTATATTAAAAATACAGGGGACGCAATCTGCGTCCCCTGTGTTTTTTATGGAGAAAACTTATCAAGCCGGAACAATGCAGGAAGCATCGGGTACGACAAAGTGGTAATATGCAGTAGAACCGCCTATCACCAGACAGTACACATCTCCTACAAATGTGTAAGGTTGTGTAAAATCTTCCTGTGCGTATTCAGTCTGATTGAACATCATTGTGCTCAGTAGGTCAGGCAGATTGTGAAGGTTTCCGAAGTTACTGAGACTTGGAGACGTTTTTCCTACTTTTTGCTCGTCAATACTTGTCGGATTGTCGAAGAAGATTCTGATGTATTCACGCTTCATGTCCTTGTCTTCTTTACCGCTGGTAGTAGCTGCGCCTGTAACGGCTTTGAGCGGTTGTTCTGTTGTACCTCTGAGAATTACGATTTCCCAGTGCAGACCTGATTCTCTGTTGCAGAATGCTTCAAGGTCTTCCTGTGAGTCGATGACGGTTGTTACCTGTTCTTTGTCAATTGCGAAGTTGTCGGTGTGGCCGACCCTGTACTTGGTTACAAACGGTGTGGGGTCTGTCGAGTCGAAACGATCACCGAACCATGTGAATGTCAGTTTGTTGTGTTCGCCGCCGTAGCTGAAATTTCCGGGAACCACTTCGCAGATGACAGGTATTTCTACTATATCGCCTATCTCGAAGGGAAGATTGGTTTCAAAAGCACTTTTGGTAGTCAATGCTTTCGCCACGCCGCAGATTTCGTTGGACTGCTCGTCCTTTATGAGCATTACCGTGCTGGTGCTGTTGTCGTAAGTGTTGGTAGCACCGATCACGACGCCACGTACTTTGACCGGCATTCCTGTACCGGGATTGGATTTTGCCTCGGCAACTGATACTACGGGTGCTGTGTCAAAATCGAAGTCCCCTTCTCCTACAGGGCTGTATACAGGACCTCCGCTGACGGAAGATTCGTGTTGCAATATTTTTTGACCGACAGCCGCAGCTATTGCAACGCAGGTGGTATTGGAAGAGGGAAGCAATATAAGATGCAATGCGTCACGGTAGGTAATAACTTCTCCTCCGTCAAACACCGGACCGGATCCGGATTTTATACAGCTTTCGGTAATGGTCAATGTTTCGTCCAGATCGGCAATGTAATCAAGGGCAGTCATGCAAGTGAGTATTTTCCACGAACTTGCCGTGTAGTAGGGCATTGTTCCGTTTTTATCGTATACCAGATACGGACTGTCCTCTGCATACCAGTCGTAGTAGTTATACGAAAGCAGATTTCCTGTTTGGGGCAGAGACAGTATTGTTATCATGCAGTCACTGGGCAATGTTTCTTCCAATGCCGAAGTGTCGGCATTTTTGTCAAGATATTTTTGACTGGCTATGTCAAAAGCTGTTTTTGCAAGGCGGAATCTGTTCTGACTGTCCGTATCACGGAACTTGCCTGAAATAAATCCCACAAACGTAGCGTCGTTCGGTCCCTTGACCGCCACTACAATGCAAGTAACAGGAGTGCCTGCGCTGGTTTCGGCAAGACTACCTGTTTTTCCTCCCAGTACGTAATAGTGATCGGAAAGATAGTGTCCGTAGTCACCTTCCATGAATGTGGATTCTACCGTAATTGTCTTGACCACTTCGGAAGTAGTGAAGGTGTATTTGTGTTGGTTCCAAATTTTTACAAGCTCGTCGTAGCCCATTGCCATAACACCCATTTTCGCCATGTCACGAGAAGTTATAGAGCCGGAACTTTCGCTGATTGCACTGTTGAATGTCAGTCTGTCGGTGTCGATTCCGAAGCTGGCTGCCTTTTCCTTCATTTTAGCGTAGAAAGCATTTTTTGCATCCGTTTCGCTGAATTCGGGTTGTTGCGGTTCGTCAGTCGGCAAAGGACCTACATTGATTTTTTCACCGTTGCTGAGTGTTACAATGATTTCACCGTCAACCAGTGCAACGTCGGTAACGCCTACTCCTTGTTCACCGGGTTGTCCGGGTTGTCCTTGCTGCCCCTTGAGGTCAGCTACCTTCTCCCAGGCATCAGTCTTGTAGAACAACTCAATTGTTGTTTTGTTGAAGTAGAAATCCCCTGCTTGACCAACATCGTCTGCAGGAGCAGTAGTGCCTACATGGAAACTTGACGACTGAGTGGGACTGCATCCCGCAAAAAGCGGAAAGCACATTGACAATATTAGTACGAAACATATTGCCACTTGCCATAATTTGTTTTTTTTCATGTCAGGAACCTCCTACATATTGTTTAATTGGACCATAGCATATATATCTTGTAAAAGCAATAAACTTTACATAAATTTTACCTATTCTTTACCACACTGAACAATATGTATCCAGTTCTCACCACCTATTTAAATTTTGCTTATACGTCCCCTAAATTTTGTATTGGAACGCAGTTCATTTTCTTATTTTTGTTGCGTTGAAGTTGTAAAAAAAAGCAAAAAAAACGGCGACGTTTTCTCGTCGCCGTGCGTATGTATTTTTAAAAATTTATTTACATGAGATCGCTTGTTTTTGCTAAAAATTCTTTAAGTCTTGGGTGTTGCGGATTGTTGAACAGTTGATCGGGGGTGTTGTCTTCAACCACCTTTCCGCCGTCCATGAACAGTACACGTGTCGCCACGTTTTTGGCAAATTTAAGTTCGTGCGTGACAATTACCATTGTCATCTTTGTTTCAGCAAGTTGCTTGATTAAAGACAGTACTTCCTGTACCATTTCGATGTCAAGTGCGCTTGTCGGTTCGTCGAAAAGCAGTATTTCAGGCTTCATTGCCAACGCTCTGACGATTGCAACACGCTGTTTCTGTCCACCTGACAGTTGCGAAGGGTAGCTGTTTGCTTTGTCGGCAAGTCCTATACGGGTGAGCAGTTGAAGTGCGTTTTCCTGTTCTTCTTGGACAATTTGCTTCTTTGTTGGAAGATTTTTCAGCTGTTCGGAAATGTCAATGCCTTGTTTCTTTTGTGCTTTCAGTTGCTTTGTCAGTTCCTTGACTTTTTGCTTGCGTTTGTCGATGGGGGCAAGCGTGATGTTGTCAAGTATCGTCAGATTGTTGAACAGATTGAAGTGTTGAAAAACCATTCCTACTTCCTGACGGTATTTGTTGATGTCAAGTTGTTTGATGTCCGTTCCCTTGTACAGTATTTGTCCGCCGTCGTAGTTTTCAAGCATGTTGATGCAACGTATGAAGGTGGATTTACCGCTTCCCGAAGGACCGATTACCGCAATTATTTCCCCGTCGTCGATGTTTGCCGAAACGTCGTTTACTGCATGAAGTTCACCGTAGTGTTTGGTAAGATTTTTAATTTCTATCATTTTGTAACCTCTTTTCTATCTGACGTATGATGAGTGTCAGTATTCCTACAATTACAAGGTAGATTACTGCAAGCATGATGTAGGGTACAATTGCGCTTGTTTCGTTGTTGCTGATTTTTTCAAAAGCACGTGTCAGGTCAACTACCGTGATGTATCCTGCAACGGAAGTTTCTTTCAACAGTGCAATCAATTCGTTGAACAGTGCAGGCAGTGAGTTCTTGGTCGCTTGCGGAACAACAACCTTTACCATTGTCTTGGGAAAACTGAGTCCCAGCGATCTGCCAGCTTCCATTTGTCCCTTGTCTACCGAAAGAATACCGCCTCTCATTGTTTCCGCTACATACGCTCCGCTGTTGATACCAAATACGGCGATTGCCACAATGAGCGGATTGAGGAACGGACTTGCGCCCAGTATTACAAAGTACATCAACAACAACTGTACTACTACGGGAGTGCCGCGTATTACCGTAACGTAAACGGACGCCAATGCGTTGAGTATCTTTAGAAACACATTGCTGTTGTTGTTGCGTGCCACCTTGATTGTGGCAGTAACCACACCAAGTACCTGACCGATGAGAAACGCTCCCACCGTAATGAGCAGTGTAGCACCCAATCCCTTGAAAATCAAGGTGTGGTATTCTAACACTGCGGAAATTTCTTGCCAAAAATTCATTTCTTCACCCTTTAAAATCAGTTATCTTGATTATTCACCGTAGTACTTATCTACGATTTCGTCGAATGTGCCGTCGTCCATCAGTTGTTGCAAAGCGTTGTTTACGGCAGTCTGCAATGCTGTGTCACCCTTTTGAATTGCGAATGCGTATTCTTCTTCAGTCAAGGGCATTTCGCTCAATACTGTCAGCTCGGAGTGACCTTCTACCAATCTTTGTGCAGGAATCAAGTCGATGATGACGCAATCAAGTCCACCCGACAACAATGCTTGTACTGCAAGAGATCCGCTGTTGTATCCCAATGCTTCCGCTCCTGCGATACCTTCAAATCCCCAACCTTCGTCACCTTCTACGAAATATTCGGCAACTGTTCCGTTCTGGAAACCTATCTTCTTGTTTTTAAGTAATGTCAACAGTTCTTCGGTAGTGGTAGCGTTGGCGATTTCTGAACCGTTTTTAGCAATTACAACCTGGTTTGCAGTGAAGTAGGGGGTGCAGAAGTCTACCTTTTCAAGACGATCTTCGCTGATTGTAAGTCCTGCCATTGCAATGTTGGCAGCCCCTGTTTCAAGTGCGGTAAGTACCGATGTGAAGGGCATGTCGCTTATTACTACTTCGTAACCCATGATTTCACCGATTGCGTAGGCAAGTTCAATGTCAATGCCGATGAGTTCTCCGTCTTTGTCAACGTATTCGAATGGTGCGAATTCCGCATTGGTTGCAACGTACAAAACGTTTCCCTTGGGTGCGCAAGCTGTAAAAGCAAATACGCTTGTGAGACACAGTATAGCTACAATGGTAAGCATTACAATTTTTTTCATGGTAAATCTCCTTTTATATTTTGATGTTTGTATATCTTGTCATCTTGCGATGTTTTTGCCAGTGGTTACAGTCGATTCGCTCTGCTCATCGTTTGTATATCTTGTCATCTTGCGATGTTTTTGCCCACAAAAAAGGCAACATCCGTCGGTGCGGATATTGCCTCATAATGCGGGTTACGCGTATAACAATAAAAAAGCACCGACGAAATTCTCGGTGCATTAGAGTCAATGTATTTATATTTCTACACAACAAAAATGAATCGGGAAAATCGTTTCCTAATTTTGAACTTCATTATTGTTGCGACGTCGAATATTAAAATACATTTGTGTTCCTTCCTTTAAAATGATGTAACAATTAAAACAGACATTGCGACGTTTGTCAACTGATTTTTTTAAATTTATTGAATTTTTATTGATTTTCCGTCTCGTGCCGTCTTTCCTGATGCAGGTAAATAAACCAGTAGGGCAGTCCTACGCATACCATTCCGCCAATCATGTTGCCCAGCGTTACGGGAATAAGATTATTGAAAATGCAGTTGGCGACAGTCAGCCCCTGAGCGGGTATTCCGAATACCGCGCTTGTCAGCAGACCGCTTGTAAGGTAATACATATTCGCCACGCTGTGTTCGAATCCGCAGATTATAAACGCCATTATAGGAAGGTACAACGCCACGATTTTACCCGACGCGCTGTTGGAAGCCATGGACATCCACACGGCGATACTTACGAAAATGTTACACATTATGCCCAGCAGCAACGCCTGACCGAAATCGAGAGAGGCTTTTTGCGCGGCTATGTTTACTATTTGCGGGGCAAGGTCGGTGATCTGGAATGCATGACTGTAAGTAGCCATAAGGGCAATTACTATTGCGCCGATGAAATTTCCGGCGTATACTATTGCAAGATTTTTTGCCATTCCGCCGAAACTTATTCGTTTTTGCAGCAACGGCATTATCAGCAGACAGTTACCTGTAAACAATTCGCTACCTGCTACGATTACCATCGCCAGTCCCACGGGGAAGATTGCTCCCTTTACTATATTCGCGGTAGCGCCTTCGAAGGAACGGGAAGCGATAGTTGCAGCAACCGAACCCACCGCAATAAACATTCCCGCCATTACCGCGAGCATCAGAGTTTTATACCAGGGAGTATTCATTTTGCTTTCTGCGACGTCAAGATATTTGTCCGCTATTATCTTAGGTGTATTCAATCCAACCTCTCCTTCTTTATATATATTGAAAAATATTGTATCACACTGTAAACGTCAATTCAATACCCAATTTTACGTTAAACCATCTTTATCGCGCGTCGCTCAACGAAAGCAATCGGCTGTTGCTTTGTTCCGTTTACGCCAAAAAGACGGTAAAAATGCTATGACAGTGCTGCATTTTCTTTTACGTTACTCTGTAATAGAAAGTATTTGCGCGCAAAATCAACCGACGTATTGAAATTTTTAAAATTTGTCGCAAACAGGCTGAAGTTTACTTTTAAATATCGTAAAATTGAAATGTAAATAGTATAAAAATGAACGTCTGTGCTATTTTTTAATTATTGCCGTAGTGTATTGACTTTGACGCTTTCGGATACTAAACTGAAATTACTTAACGGTTAAGTAAACCGTAAAAAATTTAAGGAGGAACATATGAAGCGTATATTACTGGCAGTAACACTTGTGATGTGTATAGTTGCGTCGCTTGCACTTGTGGCATGCACACCCGTTACATATACATTGACATTGTACGATGACGACGCCACGACGGTGCTTGATACCATCACGGTAGAGGAAGGCAAGGCTCCCGAGCGTCCTGCCGATCCGGAAAAGGCAAACTTCGAATTTGTGGACTGGTTTGTAACTCCTACAAATGCGACGAAGTACGATTTCAGCAAGGTTCTTACGGAAGATGCGGCGGCTTACGCACGTTGGAAATCTGCCGGCTACGAAGATACCAGAATTTGGGTAATGGTAGGTTCGGGAATAGGCTGGACGGCTGAAGACGCAGTGAGACTTACCAAGAAAAGCGGCGAAGGCAATGTATTTGAAGTTACCATCGACGTCAATCTGGGGGACGAATTCAAGTTTACCGTCCTGAATTCCGACGGAGTGCTCGATTACAACAATGCCGACGGTGCAAACGTCGGATTTGACGCGATTGCAAATCCCGGTGAGTATATAGAGGCAGGAGGCGGTCTCGGCGATGCTCCCAAGAATGCAATTTGTTCAATGGCGGGCAATTATACGTTTACCATTACTACCGATCCCGTCAACGCCAATAACTCTGTAACCGTTGTGCGCAACGGCGATGTAGTGGGCGGCGGCGAGGAAGAACCGCAAGGAGCGGTTACCACCTTTTATATAAAGGGCGAAAAAGTCACCGACTGGAAAGACTTTATATACTCGGGAACAACTCTCAAAGAGGGTGAAGAAGGTATTTACACACTGTCGATGTACATGTTGGAGGGAGATTCCTTTATGTTTGCGACGGTAGTTACCGAAGATGGCGTTACGACAGCGGGCAAGACGTACATCAAGTACGTAAACCTTGACGACGCGTCAAAGGAACTGCTTGAAGACAGCGGTGGCAACATGATCACGAAGCAAGCGGGAATGTACACATTCACTTACACCGAAGAAACGGCGAAACTTAACGTAACTGTAGATACCGAATATGTACCCGAACCCACCGATTACTATATCGACGGTACATTTGCCGACGGAGTAAAGGACTGGGAAGGCTACTGTTTCAATGAACAGTACAAATTCGTTCAGGACGAAACCAATCCGCACATCTACACGATTGACAGTATCCACCTGACGGCAGACAAGGAATTTATAATTCAGGCGTTCAAGGAAGGCTCTACGGAAAGAGGCGAATGGGGAACGGATACGTACAATGGTCTGGGTAGTTACAATTACTTTAATCTGTTGAACGGCGGTGACAATTTCAGTGCGGTAAGCGCATCCAACAACAACATCAAGATTTTAAAGACAAGCGATTACAAGATAACTTTCAACAGTATTTCCAAGATGATTTCGGTTGAAGACCTCAATATTCCGGACGACGTGTATGTTTACGGCACAATGACCGGCGCGGGTTGGGCAGTCGACGCCGAATGGAAGATGACTTACGACGCCGACGCGCTGACTTATACCATCACCAAGGAATTTACCGAAGGCGATCAGTTCGGTCTCAGAATCTGCGTGGGCAACGATTCCGGCAACCAACGCGGTTGGGTAGGCTCGTCCAATGTTTCGGGAACGCCCGAGGGATTTGACCTTTCTCAAAGCAACATTGCCTGCACAGTAACGGGTACATATACTCTTGTGCTTGACATGAGCGGCGAGACACCCGTACTTACTATTACGGCTGCATAACAATTGATTTACCCTTACCTGAAAAAACTCCGCCACAATCGTGGCGGAGCGGGTAGGGGAAAGTGCTTTTTAAATTTAAATATATCAGATACGTATGTCGTGAGGGGCTCCCTCCTTGCGTTCCACTGCAAAGGTAAAACATTCGAACAGTTTGCCGATTTTGTCTTTACTGCACGTATCTATTACAAGGATGTCTTTCGCAAAACGTTTGCAATATTCGCCAAGCGTTTCGCCAAGGACAACAATATTTTTGTTGGCTAATTTGTCAAGAGAGCGGTAACTGTCGGCAAATACCACATCGGGAAACGTTGCGGTAAGCAGATCTCTTAGCAGTGCGCTGTTTGCGGGAAAACTTACCACGGTGTACGGCTTGTCTTTATATATTTCGTCGGCGATGCGCCTGACGTTTTCGTAGTCGGTGTTGATCTGGTAAAAGAGATCCTGGTTTTCCGAACGAGTGTTGAACGCCAACAGCGGGCAGTAATTCGCTTCCGCCAAATTTGCGAAGAAGGTCGAATCGGTGTCGCAACATATTATTGCGTCGCACCAGTCAAGACGAGCAACTTCCTCTCCGTACACAATGCTGAGATTGTAGCCCCGTTTGGACAGGTAGCGCGACAAACGTTCCACCGCAAGCATGTGTTCCGCCTTGTGAAGAGCGAAATCGTGTTTGCCGAGGCACATTGCTATAATGTTTGTCTTGCCGCTGGCAATGCTTTTGGCGGAAAAATTCAACTTGTAGTTGTACAGGTTGACTATCTGTAAAATTTTTTTGCGTGTTGCTTCGCTTATGCTCTGGTCGTTGCGGTTGTTAAGTACGTAACTTACCGTTGCAACGGACACATTTGCTTCCCGAGCGATGTCACGCAGTGTAACTTTGTTTTTCATGATATAACAATTATAGTATCGGGTATTTTATTTGTCAAGAAGGTAAAAAGAGGTAAACAATGAACATTCCTGCAATATATCACAGAGCGGAAAGCAATTACTGCTTCGCATTGGACGGCAAAACCGTGGTTTTGCGTATCAGATTTTCCAAGGAGGATGTGCCGGACAGGGTAAGCGTGCTTTACAACAACAAGTACGATATTGCCCGACACCAGTACAGACAGCAGTTGCATCATCTCTGCGACGACAGTTGGTACAGTTACTACTCGACCGTACTTCATCTGAAAGATTCGAGACTTGCCTACGTATTTGAAATATGTCATGACAACAAGGTGCAGTATTTCTGCGAATACGGTATTACGGAACAATACGACTTTAACGTGGCGTATCTGAACAGTTTTCAGTACGCTTACATAAATGCAAACGACATTACGCAAAACGTCCCGTGGCTTAACAACGCCGTCTTTTACCAGGTTTTTCCCGACAGGTTTTACAAGGCGTCGCAAAAGGACGAAGGGTATATCAATTCGAGGTGGGGACAGTTGCCCGATCCGAAGTCTTTTTACGGAGGAGATCTCGACGGTATCACAAGCAAACTGGATTACATAAAAAGTCTCAACGTAAATGCGCTGTATCTTACTCCGGTTTTTTGCGGTATATCCAATCACAAATACGACATCTACGACTACTACAACGTTGACCCTATGTTCGGCGGTAACCAAGCGTTGAAACGGTTGGTGGAAGGATGCCACAAACGGGGCATAAGAGTGGTGCTGGATGCGGTTTTCAATCACATCAGCGACAGGTCGGCACAGTTTCAGGACGTTCTGAAACGCGGCAAGCAGTCACCGTATTTCAATTGGTTTGTAATAGAAGGGGACAAAATCAACGAACAGCGTGACAATTACTGTCAGTTTGCCAGTTGTCCGTATATGCCCAAACTGGACACGTCTGTCAGGGAAGTGCAACAATATTTTATAGACGTGGCAACGTATTGGATCAAAAAATACGACATTGACGGGTGGAGACTGGACGTATCCGACGAAGTGTCGCACGACTTCTGGCGGATGATGCGCAAGGCTGTGCGCAAGGTGAAATCCGATGCGGTTTTAATAGGGGAAAACTGGCACAACAGCGAAAGTTATCTAAACGGCGATCAGTTTGACAGTATAATGAATTACGCTTTCACCAAGCAGATGATCGATTACTTCGTACATGAAAAAATCGACGAAGTGCAACTTGCCCTGCAACTCAACGGATTGCTGATGCGTTACACGGATACGACAAACAACATGATGTTCAATCTGCTGGACTGTCACGACACCGACAGATTCTATTCTTTGGTAAAGCGTGACAAATACAAATATCTGTGCGCGCTGGCAATGTCGGTGTTTATGCCAGGCAGTTGCAATATTTACTACGGTGACGAAATAATGACGGAAGGCGGGTACGATCCCGACAACAGAAGAACGTTCGACTGGAACAGATTAAACGACGGCGAAGTAAAACAATTTGTACAGCAACTGACCTCATTGCTTGCATTGAAACAACAACCTGCGTTGCAACGGGGAGACGTGAAGATAAGCGGAGAAAAGGGAGTATTTGTAATAAAACGCAGTTGCGACGTACAGACGATACTGTTGACAGTCAGCAGAGAAAAAGGGGTTTACATCGAGGAAGGACACGGCAACGGCGTTGCCGAGGAAAAATCAAACAAATACTTTTTGATACAAGGGAGGTTGAAATGAAACGTATACTTGCATTGGTAATGGCAGTCGTGATGGTTGTGGGAATGACGGTGTTGCTTGTCGCCTGCGACAAACCTTCGTCACAGATCACGTTGCGTGTGCTGGAAAACGACACTGCCAAGAAAGAAGGTTACCTCGATTATATTTTAGAGGCTTTTAACGAAAAGTATAAAGACGACAACGTGGTGGCTGTGGACGCCAACATGGACGAGTATTCCAATCTCGAACAGGACGGTCCATACGGTTACGGTCCCGACGTGTTGTATCAGGCAAACGACGTGCTTATGAAGTATGTCGAAGGACATCACATAATGCCCATTGACATACAAAGCATGGAAGTTTACGAACAGGTACCGCAAAACGCATGGGATGCTTACAAGGCGGACAACAACGGCGAAGTCATTTACTGCGGAATACCCGTCAACGTACAGCAACCGTTGCTGTTTTACCGTAAAGATACGTTGCCTGAAAACTGGCAGACGGAATGGGACAAAAACGACAACGATATTCCCGACATGGTGGAATATTGGAACGAAATGTACCTTTACAGCAAGAGTATAAGAGAGTCCGACAACAGCAAGTTCGGGTTTGCTTTGCAACTCAACAACGAGTATTTCAACAGCGGTTTCCTGTTTACTTACGGCGGATATGTGTTCGGCAACAACAACACCGACGATACGGACATAGGATTGTCCGCGGGCAATGCCAAACTGGGCGGCAAAATAATCTGGGAGCTTGCGGGAATAATGGATCAGAAATGCCTTGACGACAGTTTCACCGTAGGCAGAGAATCCATGCTTGCCAACGGCACGATATTCGCTACTATATGCACTCCAGACATGACCAGCAGTTTTATAAAAGAACTGTCCGCCGTATATCAGAGCGAAGGTCTTTCAGAGCAAGAGGCGTTGCAGAAAGTGGATGAAAATCTTGTGATTACGGGATTGCCGAAACTTCCCGCCGACGGCGATATAACTGTCAGAAAAGACGTTACGGACGACAGTCTGTGGGTTGCTCACAAGACGATGGGCGGCGTCAACGGCTACGGAATTTCCAGTTACACCAAACACAGAGACTGGGCGTTGAAATTCGTCGAATTTGCGACAAGCAAGGAAATGGTGCTTAAACGCGCCGAAATGCTCGGTGTCGTTCCGGCAAGAGCGGACGCCCTTGCGGAAATGCATGACACCGTTGCGCAGATAACCTACGACAATCTGGACGACGGCACGATAGTGGTAATGCCTTCGATATCAGCGGTAGGACAGATATGGATGCCCATCGCGTCGGGATTCAAGCAAATAGCCACCGACGGTTGCGGCGACCGCATTTTTACTATTGACGACATAGAAAACGTATTGAAGACTATTGACGACAACATTTACAAGGCTATACACACATTCAGTTAGTAACGGGTGATTTTATGAAAAATGCTTTCAGACAACTGTGGCAAAAGATCAGAAATCTGCCCTCTGCCGTAAAGGAATTTTTTAAAGAAAGCGGACGGGAAACATATGCGTCCATGTGCTTTATGGGCGTAGGGCAGATGATCAACGGTCAGTATATAAAAGGACTTTTGTACATGCTGGCGGAAGGCGGACTTATTGCCTACTTTGCGTTACGGGGCATAAGCGACATAATCGGATTTTTCACCCTCGGTACAGTCAAGGCGGATGCCTGGTTGGGCATCGAGGGCGACAACTCCGTAATAATGTTGCTGATGGGTATTTTTGCCTGGTTTGCCTTAGGGGTGCTGGTATATCTTTACATACACAACATTAAAGACGCCAAAAAGTATGCCGATATGAAGATATTCAAGGAACATCTTCCCTCATTCCGTGACGACCTGTCGGCACTTATCAATTCCAAATTTTACAAGTTGGCTTTGTTTTTGCCTTTGGTGGGCGTGCTGATTTTCAACGTATTGCCCATCGTGTTTATGATTCTAATCGCTTTTACCAACTACGGCGGCACGATTGTTCCTCCCGAGTTGGTGGATTGGAGTCTGGACAGTTTCGGCAAACTTGTGACTGGCAGCGAACTTTCGCAGTCTTTTATAAGAATACTGGGATGGAACCTGCTGTGGGCTTTTGCCTCCACAATGTTCAATTATTTTGTAGGACTGGGACTTGCCATTCTGTTTAACAAGAAATGCGTCAAGGGTAAGGCTATATGGCGCGCGTTCCCCGTGCTTGCCTATGCAATACCGGGATTTATAACTTTGCTGGCGTTTAAATTTATGTTCAGTAACGGCGGTCCGATAAACAACATGATAGTGGACAACGGCGGAAAAATCATTGACTTTTTCGGCATAAATTCCAAGTGGATGGCAAGAGGTATAGGACTGTTTGTCAACGCATGGCTGTCCATTCCGTCGATAATGCTGTTGGCTACGGGAATTTTGTCCAACATCAACAACGACCTTTACGAAGCGGCGCGCATAGACGGCGCTTCCGGTTGGGTGCAGTTCAAGAGCATCACGTTGCCCTTTGTACTGTTTTCCACAACTCCGGTACTCATCAATCAGTTTATAGGCAACTTTAACAACTTCGGCGTGTTCTTCTTTTTGCGAAGCGACGTTCTGAGCGACGGCTATTTCCTTGCAAGCGACACCGACCTGTTGATAAACTGGCTGTACCGAATGTCTATCGAGAAAAACTATTACAGCATAGGCGCAGCGATAAGTCTTATAATTTTCCTTATAACTTCCGCGCTGAGCCTCATAGTGTACGTCAGATCGGCGTCTTATAAGAAGGAGGATACGTTCAGATGAGAAAACTCAGAGTTCGTCCGCGTCAGGTTGCGGATGTGTTTCTTACCTACGCATTGCTGTTGATCGTGTCCATAATCTTCCTGTTCCCCTGTCTGTGGTTGGTACTCAGTTGTTTTTCCGCAACGGGAAGTATTTACAGTTTCAACGGATTTTTTCCGACGTCCTATTCGTTGGCAAGTTTCATTTCGCTGTTTACCGACTCTTACTACACCTATCTCAACTGGTTTGCCAACACATTGATTATTGCCGTTATCAGCAGTCTGTTGGGTACGCTTTTGGTAATAATCACGGCATTTACCATTTCGTCTTTCGAATTTTCCGGCAGAAAAGCGTTGATGAAGGGTGCGTTGGCTCTGGGAATGTTTCCCTCCTTTATGGGAATGACGGCTGTTTATCTGTTGATGACGCAGTTTAACTTTATCAACAGTCGTATAGGTCTTGCTCTTATATACGCCTGCGGTGCTCCGATGGGCTATCTGGTGCAGAAAGGATTTTTCGACACTATTCCCAAGACAATTTACGACGCCGCGCGAATAGACGGCGCAAGTAATCTCAGAATTTTCTGTTCGGTTACATTGCCGCTGTCCAAACCTATTTTGGTGTACACGCTGCTGACGCAGTTTGCGTGGCCGTGGAGCGACTACATTCTGCCCAAACTGTTACTTAAAGACCGTGAACTGTGGACGGTTGCAATAGGACTGATGTCAATGCCGGAAACGGAATTTGCCCGTTACGCGGCAGGTGCGGTATTTATTGCGGTTCCAATAGTAATACTGTATTTCTGCCTTACAAAATATATGGTCAACGGACTGGCGGCAGGAGCAGTAAAAGAATAGAAATTTCTTCCTTGAAAGGTTGTGATGAGTTTCTTTTTGCAATACGCCCGTATTGTCTTGCGGGCGTATTGCCACGCAACGGGAAAAATATAAAACAGCCGTATTACGGACATTTTCATTAAATGTGTCAAATTCACTTGCTTTTTTTCGGTGTTTTTGCTATACTATCAAGGCTTGAAAACAAGCACCTTGCTACGGTTACCATCCGTAGCCACAACAGACCAAAAGGAGGTACATCTAAATGAACACTTACGAAGCGTTGTACATCATGGACAACGGACTGGCAGACGAAACAAAAGAAAGTCTCATCGCCAAGTTCAATGCCGTGATTTCAGACAATGGCGGTACGGTTGATTCTTGTGAAAAGTGGGGAGTAAAGAAACTTGCTTATCCCATCGATTTCAAGACGGAAGGTTACTACGTTCTGATCAACTTTACTGCACCTGCAACTCTTCCTCTCGAACTGGAACGTGTTATGAGAATTACAGACGGTTTAATGCGTTTCCTTGTAATTGCGAAGTAATGGGAGAAGCACAATGAACAAAGTATTTCTTATCGGCAATCTTACCGCCGATCCTCAGGTATCGGCATTCGACAGCGGTCACACGGCGTGCAGATTTACCATTGCGGTAAGCAGATTTACACGCAGCGAAGACAACCGCACCGACTTTATCAACATTGTCACATGGGACGGACTGGCGCAGAACTGTGCCAAGTATCTGTTGAAGGGCAGTAAAGTAGCGGTAGTGGGAAGTATTCAGACCGGCAGTTACGAAAAAGACGGCATCAAGAGACAGACGGTGGATATCCGTGCCGAACAAGTAGAATTTCTTACCCGTCCCAACAACGGGGCAACAGCAAATACCGGCTCCGCAGTCAAGGAAAACGTAAACACTTTGCAGGAAGTGGAAGACGACCTGGACGACGGAATGCCTTTCTGATCAAGGAGTGAATTAAAATGGAAAATAAAGAATTCAAGAAGCCTATGAGAAAGCCTGCTCGCCGCAAGGTGTGCAACTTCTGTCTGGAAAAGGCCGCAAGCATCGATTACAAGGACGTTGCCAAGTTGCGCAAGTACATCACCGAAAAGGGCAAGATTTTGCCCAGAAGAATGACAGGCGTATGTGCAAGACACCAGAGAGAACTTGCCGTTGCTATCAAGCGCGCAAGACAGATGGCTTTGCTTCCCTACGTAGCAGACTAAAAAGGCTAAAATGTCAAACAGCGACCGACCGAAAGGACGGTCGTTTTTTTTGTTGCGATTTTAACGGTGCGTCGGTTAAATTTCCGTTTAAGCCGAACAATCAGTAAAGACGTTTTTACCGATTGAATTGAGTCTGTCCGTCTAATTGCGGGCATTGCGCCGTAAATTGAAATTTGCGCTTTGACGTACATTTTGCCAAAACGCTTTGTGGTGTAAGTTTGCGTTGCAATTACCGACAAGCAGTACAGACTCTGCGGTTACTTACAACCAACGCCGTTATTAATGGACGGTTATACTTTTTCAGAACTTTGCAACAAAAGAAAGTATTGCGTCGTCAAAGCACAGGGAGTTGTGACGGCGGAGGTTTGACTCTTAATACCAAGCGGGTAGAATAGAGGACGGAAGGCTGTTGTACAAGTTGAGCGGTTACGCAAGTTGTACATGCTCACCGAATACAACGGCATTTACACGGATGTTTCTATGCCTTCCGATACAACAGCGGAAGTAAAAGCGGTAGAGAACAAAGCGTTTTACGGCGACTATACTTTAATTTACGTCATCATACCGTACACCATCACAGCAATCGGGGATTGCGCATTTTTCGGTAGTTGCTGTTTAATGGAATTTGTACGCACAAAACTAATTTTAAGACAAATGAAAGTGCTTTTTGCAAATTTTAAAGCGGACAGTATTATTGTGAGAGAGGGCATTACAACTTACCACAGTAGCAACTGTCTGATAGAATCTGCGACCAAAACCCTTTTGTCCGTGACTTTATGCGCAATACCCGCTGGAGGCAGCGTTACGTCTGTCGGGAAGAAGGCTTTTTACCGTAATGATTAAATATCGACGCCGGTCATTCCGTCACCCGTGTAAAGTATAAGCGTCAATGCTTTTGACGGATGTAAAAATCTTGTTTTCATTGTTATAAGAATTTACGTAAAAGCGATTGAAACGGGAGCCTTTGACGCCTGTTTCTGTCTTGCGTAAAGGTATTTCGGTGGCAGGAAAAACAGTGGCAACAAGTAAAAGTTTTTCTTTTTATTTACTCATTCAGACAGATATTTTTACGTTGAATACAGGCTGTTATAGCGGGAAAACGCCGTCATTACGCAGACGGCGTGTTTGTCAAGAGGTAAAACTTTTAAAGCGAAAACGCTTATAAATTTCGTGTTGAAAAAACGGTCGGAATACCCTTCGTTTCAGTTGTAATACAGAATAATTGACAAGGCTGTGACCCGATGTTATAATACCCGCAAGGAGTGTTACCAATGAAAAAACGTACTAAAAAAGCACCGTCGTTGTATCCTTTTGTCCTGCCGTCAGACAGGTACACCGACAGTCAGTTGAAGTATATAACGGCAAGGGTGGCGTTGTTCGGAACGCTCATTTCGGTAATGATACTGGCGACATTTGCCTTTGTGGGATTTATCGTAGTGACGTTGGGACTACAACTTGTGCTTATCGGTAACAAGGGAGCGGTAGTCGGCATTTCGCTGACATTGTGGACCGTTGTACTTGTGTGCGCGTTTGTGTCCGCGTTCATTTACGTCAATCTGAAAAGGACGGTCAGAAAAATAAGAAAAAGCGATTACGATTTCGACGTCACGGCGCACGGTCGTGGCAAATGCGACGCAGAAACCCATTGCAACGGTCAGGACAAAGACAACGTCTGACAAATTCTTTACGGGAGCAAATATGGATATTAAAAAAATTTTGACAGACAGGTCTTTCCGATTCAACAAGCAATTCGGACAGAATTTCATCACCGACAATACGTTGCTCAATGCGATAGTGGAAGACGGGGATGTTTCTCCTGCCGACAATGTACTGGAAATAGGGGCGGGAGCAGGCACTCTTACAAGACACATTGCCCGTCACGCCAACAAGGTGGTTGCGTTGGAAATAGACCGCAATTTACGGGAAGTGCTCGATGTCACTCTGTCGGACTGTCCCAATGCAAGTTACCTGATAAAAGATGTAATGAAGATGTCAACGTCGGAAATCAGGCAGTTGATGGACAACAAACCCTACCGTGTAGTGGCAAATATTCCCTATTACATCACAACTCCCATTATAATGAAGTTTTTAGAAGACCCGACAGACCTCATCGGCATGTGTCTTACAATGCAAAAGGAAGTCGCTCTTCGACTTGTAGCCAAAGAAAACACCAAGGAATACGGAGCGATAACGGTTGCCGTTCAGGCTGTGTCGGATGTCAAGGTGACGCGTATCATCGACAGGACATCCTTTTTCCCGCCTCCCGAAGTGGACAGCGCAGTAGTGCGGCTGACCGTCAACGACAAATACGGCGTGGCAGATGATGAATGTTTCAGAAAAACGGTCAGGGCGGCGTTTGCAATGCGCCGAAAAACGCTGTACAACAATCTGTGCGCCGCTTTCGGATTGGACAGGCAAACATGTGCCGAAATACTCAGAAAATGCGATTTCCGACCCGACATCAGGGGAGAAGCGCTTTCTGTCGGACAGTTTGTATTGTTGAGCAAACATTTAAAACCTTACTGCCCCGTTAAAAGTTGACTGAAAGTGTGTGGTAATGTATAATCATTCTATGAATTTAAAGGACGTGACCGCAAAAAAAAAGTATTTGCTTGCCGTAAGCGGAGGAGCGGATTCAATGGCGATGTTGGATATGTTTGTCCGACACGAGCCCAAGTTGCATTTTTCGGTAGTGACCGTTGACCATTCGTTGCGAAAGGAAAGCGGCAGCGACTGCCTGTTTGTGCAACAGTGGTGTGCACAGCACGGGGTAAAGTGCGACATCGTTAAAGTGGACGTCAATTCCTATTGCAGGGAAAAGGGTGTATCTGTGGAAACGGGGGCGCGTATTCTGCGGTACGAGGCTCTTAACGGACGGCAATGCGATTATATTTGCCTTGCTCACAACAAGGACGACAACGCCGAAAGCGTGCTTATGCACATCATCCGAGGCAGCGGCCTGAAGGGAGCAACGGGCATGCAGACTTTCAGCGGTAAATATTTCAGACCTTTGTTGGAAATGACCAAAAAGGAAGTATTGCAATACTGCCAGGACAACGCGGTTCCTTTTGTCACCGACAGCACCAATTCCGACTGCAACTACACGAGAAACTTTCTGCGTCACAAGGTCATCCCATTGTTAAAACAGATCAACGGCAACGTCATCGACAACATTGTGCAGTTTGCGGAAAACGTAGCCTTAGATCAACAGTATCTGACAGATTGCGCCGTAACCGACGAAGTGGTGACAGGGGAGGGCAAGGCATTTATACCCGACAGTCTGTTACGTCAGCATCCCGCCGTCGCCTACAGAGTTGTGGACAAGACGTTGGCAGCAATGGGTGTCGTAAACGATTTTAACCGCACTCATTACCTGTCGGTTATCGCGCTTAAAGACAAGCAGTCCGGAAGCAGGGTAGATCTGCCTCACGGGCTTACCGCCTACAACGACTATAACGGAGTGACGATTTGCAAATCTTTTGCAACACATTCGGATTACTCTCTGCCTTTTAAAGAGGGATATATTCAACTTCCGTCAGGTACGCTGTATGTAGGCAAACGTCCCGTCGAAGGCTTTTGTCTGCGTGTGGACGCCAAAAAAATACCTCCCGATGCGGTGATACGCACAAGAAGCGAAGGCGACGTGTTTACCAAGTTCGGCGGCGGTACAAAACCGTTGAAAAAGTTTTTAATCGACAAAAAAATTCCCGCGCGTATGCGTGACGCCATACCTCTTATAGCCTCAGACAACCGTATTTTAGTCGTTTGCGGAGTGGAAATAGCGGATTCGGTAAAAACTGACGACAAGTCAGAAATATATTACATCAATTTTACAAAGGGGAAGAATTAAAAATGGAGCACACCAATCTTATCAAGGCAACGCTTGTTTCCGAACAGGAGATCAGACAACGAGTAGCGCAACTGGGCAAACAGATCACCGCCGATTACAAGGGAAAACGTCCGCTAGTAATTGGTATATTGAAAGGTGCATGGGTATATCTTGCCGATCTTCTGCGCGAGGTGGATGTTGACGTAGAGGTTGATTTTATGTCAGTGTCCAGTTACGGAAGCGGAACTTCCACAAGCGGAACAATTACTATCGTAAAGGACCTTACGGTAGACGTCACGGGCAGGGATGTTCTCATAGTGGAAGACATTGTGGACAGCGGTCTTACTCTCGCACGGCTCAAAACCTTGCTGAAAGAGCGCAACGCAAAAAGCGTTGAGATAACGACTCTTCTCAGTAAACCGTCGCGTCGCCGTGTGGAAGTTGACGTAAAATACATCGGTTTTGAAATTCCCGACGAATTTGTAGTGGGATACGGACTGGATTTCGACGAAAAATACCGTACATTGCGCGATATATGCGTTCTTGCAGAGGAAGCCTATAAGTAACGGTAAGGTGTGCAAATTGATATTTAAAACTACGTTCCTTTTTCGGGAACGTTTTTTTTGTCTCAAAAAGGAATTTTTGCCTTTTTAAGTAAATAGTTTACATTTGAGACAAACAATATTGACATAAATTAAAAGAGGTTATACAATTTAAATACTACAAGCGGGGGATTTTTTTATGAAGGTAATTGTGACAAAAGATTACGAGGAAATGAGCCGTGTAGCCGCCGATATAGTAAGTCAGGTTATTCGTGAGAAACCTGACGCGGTACTTGGGTTGGCTACGGGCAGCAGTCCGATAGGCCTGTACCGCAATCTGATTGCGATGTACGAAGAAGGAAGATTGTCCTTTAAACATATCAGCACCGTAAATCTTGACGAATATGTAGGTTTGCCTGTCTCGCACGATCAGAGTTACGCTTACTTCATGCGATTCAATCTGTTCGATCACGTAGACATCGATATCGGCAACACTCACATACCCGACGGCTGTGCCGCCGATCTTGACGAACAGTGCAGGCGTTACAACAGTCTGCTTGCTACTCTCAGACAGGACATGCAAGTACTGGGAATAGGAAGCAACGGTCACATCGGATTCAACGAACCCGGAACTTCCTTTGACAGCGTTACGCATGTGGTGGATCTTACCGAAAGTACCATACGCGACAATTCAAGGTTGTTCGCAAGTATAGAAGATGTTCCCGTCAAGGCCGTCACGATGGGCATTTCCAATATTATGAACGCCAAAAAGATTGTTGTGGTGGCAAACGGCTCTAACAAAGCGCAGGCTGTGTACAACATGGTAAAGGGCAATGTGACGGAAGATTGCCCCGCCAGCATATTGCAACGTCACGCAAATGCCGTGCTGGTGTGCGACACACTCGCTGCGGCGAAACTGCAACAGTAAAGTCTTGTTGCCTTTAAATTAAACAGGTAGCGTATCAAAGCCCCGACAGAGTATATCGGCCGGGGCTTTGACGTGCGGGCAAATAAATGAACGTCGCAGTGTCTTTAGGGCAATTGTGATGGTACTTTTTGTCAATTTGTGTAGCCGATTGTCATATATTAAGCACAGAGGAGCAATGTGTGTTTGGTTATAAAGATTTGTTGCACGAACTGGAAATGTTCAACCGTCACGGCGTGGAGGTTGGAAGCATAGGGGAAAGTACCCTTTCGCAGCGTATTCCCTATATTTTTGTAGGTAACAAAAACGGCAATTATATGATAGTGCAGGGCGCAATCCATGCCCGTGAACATATTACCGCTCTGCTGTGTCTGTGTCAGGCCAAGTATCTTGTAAAAAACAGCGGTCTGCTAAATCTGGGAGGAATATATTTTATTCCCATGGTAAATCCCGACGGTGTGAGGTTGTGTCAGGAGGGCGCCGATTTTATAGAGGACAAGGACAAGGTGCGGTTTTTACAGTCCGTCAACAACGGAACAGATTTCAGTTTGTGGAAAGCCAACGCCAACGCCGTAGACCTCAACGTCAACTTCGATGCCGAATGGGGCAAGGGAATTACAAACGTGTTTGAGCCTGCCTCAGAAAATTACGTTGGCAAATGTCCCGAAAGCGAAAGAGAAACGCAGGCTCTTACAAGATTTACATTGGCGGTCAAGCCGTTGGTGACGTTGTCCTATCACTGCAAGGGAGAGTTGATTTATTGGAAGTTTCGGCAGGCGGCTCACCGTCTGTGGAGAGACAAAAGGTACGCCGACGCAATTTCTCGAGTTACGGGCTACAATCTCGCAGACAGCCGCGGAAGCGTCGGGGGATATAAAGACTGGTGCGTAAGTATGTTGAAGATACCCTCTTTTACCGTAGAAGTGGGAAACGATGCGTTCGGACATCCCTATCCATACACTCAGTTCGAAGATATTCTGAAACGCAACGAAGACGTGCCCAGACGGCTGTTGAACAGTATCGTAAAAGATAAGGAAAAGTTGGAAAAAGCAGGTATAAACTGGACTCTCAGTATCTGAATCGCATTGTTTTAAAAAGTAAACACATTGAACTTTGTGCTTATTTTTTGACTAACGTATTGACAAAATTTGTACAATTAGGCATAATGTCTTTATAAAAACAAATACAGTTGCAGATATTAAATTCAGACGGTATCTGTTTCACGGAAGGAGGAAGTATGGCAAATCTGTTAAACGCTCTACAAACTGACGACCTGATAATTTACGGACTTATGGCTGTTGTAGGAGTAATTCTTGTTGTCGTAATCGTTTCGGCAATAGTCAGAGGCGTACGTCGCAGTCGCAGTAACAAACAACCTGCCGCAACCGTTGCGGTTGTTGCCGACAGCATAAATGTGGAAGAAGAACCTGTTGTGGAAGACAATCAACAGACATCGGGGCAGACATTGACACAGAATGTTTGCGACATTGCTCAGACAAACGGCTCCGAGCAACAAGGGGACGCAACCCCAGAGGGCGATCGGCAGCAACAACCCGTCATGACGGAAAAGAAGGCAGTGCACGTCAAGGAACGTCTTGTTCATGTCGTGTATGACCGCAGTTTCAAGGCGCGTATCATGCAGGCTGACGATCAGTTGAAAGAATTTTACGATATTTTAAAGAACAAGTTGCTTTCTTACAAGGGAGTAAAAAGCCGTTTCAGTTGGGGCGCCGAAAGTTTTCGTATCGGCAGAAAACTGTATGCAATGCTTGTCGTCAAGGGCAAGACATTGAATTTGTATCTTGCAATGGATCCTGCGTCTCTTGCCGACACCAAATTCAAGGCCGAAGACGCTTCGGACAGCAAAAAATACAGTGAAGTTCCCACACGCTACGCAGTTAAGAATCCGTTGCGCAGTCGCTACGCGTCGGAACTTATCGAAATGCTGTTTGACGGTATTCAACCGTCGGGAGCGTCGTACACCGATTACAAGTTGCCCTACGAGACTACAGCAAAACTTGTTGACATGGGACTTGTCAAACTTAAAGCGGACGGCAGTACGGAAAATGCCCGTATCGTCAAGGCAGACATTGCCGAACTTATACGTTCCAAGATCACCGTCGCCGAAGCGGACGCCATCGTTCCCGACGAACTGGTGGGAGCAATGCTGGAACGCAAAGGTTTTGAACGCTCGTACGGCGACAAGAAAGGCATTGTCAACATTGACACCATCAGCGCAAATTTCAACGAAGGCGAAGACGTGACGCTGGAAGCATTGAAAGCCAAAGGACTTGTGGCCAAAAACATCGGTTACTACAAGGTGCTTGCAAGGGGAACGCTGGACAAAAAACTCAACGTTCACGCTGACGACTATTCCGCCGCAGCCGTAAAGATGATAGTGCTTACGGGAGGAGACGCATTCTTGCCCGAAAAGCAGTGACAAGTTAAAATTGCTTATAACGCACGTTTAAGTGCTGTATAGGATACAATATAATCCTTTTAAAAAACATCGCTCCCGTTTTGGAGAGCGATGTTTTTTAATGTAAAATCAGTTCCTTTCAGTATACTTCGGATGTCTGTTGAACGGTCTGCTCGGGCTTATCGTCGGTATACTTGACCAGTATTCCTCCCTTTTTCAAAGCCAGCAAAAGTGCGGGAATAAGAACAAGTTGCAGTATTATTCCCAGCCATGTCGAAGTGAAGTTTCCCAAAAATTTTGTCCACAGGTTTACGAAAAACGGAGTTCCCGCCGTTGCCGAAATGAGTATTGCGCCTGCGACAGCGTTGAGCGCGCGTCCTATTATCATCGAAACTGCTATTGCTATTACGGACGAGAAACGGGAAACGCGGTTGTTTTTTATCAGCAACGAACGGAAAAGCCCCGCAAAAAATCCGTAGGCGCCCAGTTCGAATATCATCGGCACAAGTCCGTTGGGGAATGGTGGCAATCCGCTGATAAGAAATGACAGCACGGGGGTAAGAAGTCCGCCAATCAGTCCGAGATAAGGTCCGCACAGCAATCCCGCAATCAGTATCGGAAAGTGCATAGGACTGAACAGCGTGGAAAGAGTTCCTCCTCCCAAGTGATGAAACATTCTTGCCGCAATTACGGCGACAGCCGTCAGCATCGCGGTAGTAACTACGTTTAAAGTGTTGAATTTTTTCATTGGTTGCTCCTTTTGAGTTGCTTGGGTAATTGGAGTTTATATTGAAAGGACATTCCCGTCAAAGAATTTCAATATCGATTTTATAATAAAAAACGCCGTTCGCTTAATGTTGCAAAGTTTTACCTGCTTATCGTAGGGCAGAGTACAGAAACATGCGACGCGCCAAATTTACCGTTGACAGAGAAAACACCGTAGCATATAATTAAACTGTAAAATCAAGGAGGGCGAAAAATGTCTGAAGAAAAGTCCAAAAATACATTGCGCACTGTGTCTTTAGTGCTGTTAGTGTCGGGTATTTTGTTGTTTATATCGGGAGGAGTGCTCCTTTTGTACGGAATGTACCGCAACAGATTGTGGGGTATTTGGATAGCCGTGTTTATGATTGGATTTGTTCTTGCGGCAACCGGAAGCATATTGTTCCGACTTAGTTTCAGGCGCAGTGTGGTATTGTACAACAGAAATGACCGTGACAATTTAAAAGAAAGTGATGAAAATACGGTATTTTCCGTAGAAGAAAAGTGCGATGCGCCCAAGTTGTTTTGCCCGAAGTGCGGCAACGAGACAGATTCCGACAGCAGATTTTGCAAAAATTGCGGACAAAAGTTGCAGAAGTAAACGGAAATGGGACAACATCCGAAATGAAATTTGATGCGTGCAAGCGTATTAAATCTGACAACGCCGTATTTTAGGCTGCATAATTCCGAACAATGGAAAAGGCTGAATTTGTATGGACAAATTCAGCCTTTTAATTTTAAAAGTCGGTGTTCATTGTAAGGACTTGTCGTAAACTTTTGCTCCTTTGACTTTCTTTATCGCTTTGTATGGCGCTTTAAAGTGAGAGGTATAGGAAACCATATCGTCGCGCCCCGACAAATTTACCGTCTCATGAAAGTAACCTATACATTCGAACTTTTTTTCCGTTTGCGGACCGGGGGCAAGTTCAAGCACTACCATGTGCATTTCTTTGCCGTTTGCCTTGTACGAGGCAAAGTAAATAGCGTTTGTTTCCTTAAAGAATTTTGACGTCATTGCGCTGACTATTTCGTTGCGACAGGATTCGTCGAGGGTGGTGGGGTAAAGAGGACGCTTTTTTGTCCATTGAGAGTTTTTGTAACTGTCATGGGTTTGCTGTAACGTATCCGCTACGGAAGCGCGGTATTCTTCCAGCAAAGCGCTGTTGCCTGTGCGAATGGCAAATTGTCCTATGTTTTGAATACAATCGGGAGCAAGTTGACGGGATTTTTCCATTGCCTTGCGGAAATGTTCTACGCATCTGTCATCCAGATTGTCGGCAAGTACCAGTCCCAGATAGAAGTGTCCGAAGGGCGAATCGCTTTTGTCAATCAGAAAATCTGCCATTTCCCGCACTGCGTTGTTGTCGATAAACAAAAGATTTTGCATACTGTTTATCAGTTGACCGTCCCGTATTTCTTTGCCTTCCTTAAAATCGTTGTACACGTCAAACGCCTCGTTTCTTTTTACGTAAAACTCGTTGCGCCAAAATTTGTAATCCGTATTCAGTTCCTTGAAATTTTTTTTGCTGCCCATTTCCAGCAAACGTGAACATTCTGCGATGTAAGCGGGATCCGATTCGGTGGTTTCGGTGTCGTACGTCGTACATCCGGCGTTTTCCATTCTCATTTTGAAGGTGGGGTGAGAGTCGGCAAAGGAAGGAAGTTCAGCGGCCATTTGTTTTTCCCAAAGGGACTGTTTCTCGGCTTTTATCAGGTAAAATGTTTCGAGATTTTGCTCACACCATCTGTCAGTGGGTTTTTCACTTTGAAAAAGCGTGTAGAACATTGTCTTGTTGGGACTTTGCGTGTACAGTTTGTACATTTCGCTTTTGGCGTTGGCATTTGTGTAGACTTGTGCGTCTCCGTATTTGTTTACGAGAGCGTCTGCACGGATTTCGTGGTAACGTGAGGCAAACGTTCTGTAATACTCTATCGCCATTTTCGTTGGCGACGATATAAATGAATTGAATAGAGAAGGAATGGACATCCAATCGTTGTTGTACATCGTCTGCACTTTTGCATAGCGGGCAAGTCTCTTTGTGTCCACGTTTGCCACGTGCGCAAATTCGTGAAGAAACACGTTGTACAGTTCGTCAGACGTCAGGATGCTGACTGTTTCGGGATGCAGAAACACGTTTATTCTGCTTTCGGAAGCGGTAACGCTGATATCGTCGCCGACGTAAAGGTACGGTTTTCCTTTGCATCCCAGTTTGTCGCAGGCTTTTTGCGCAAGCGAATACAATTGCGGAAATTTGCTTTTGGACAAACACTGTTCGTCGGGGACTTCTTCACGGTAAGGAACAAACAGACAGTATAGCATTAAACCGCTTGTTACTACGCACAGTCCCGCTATCGACGACGTCCACTCGGCTCCGCACTTGCCTGTAAGGTACATCAATGCAGTAAACATTGCCAACAGGACTACGATATAGATGTATCCTGCCGTGATTAGTCGGTCTACCTTTTTCTGCGCTTTCAAGTAGTCCTGTTCAATTTTGCTTTTCATCTTTTTGCCCAACTCGTAAATGTCATTGAAAGACATTTTGTCGTAATGTTTTTTTCGTACTATCAGAATTACGATGTTTATTACGATTATTGCAAGCAGAATGACTAACAATATCGATGCCGAAATACTGTATGCGGGGTTGTCGGGCTGTGCTGTATAAAAGCCCAGCGCCCACATTCCTATATTCAGTAGTGCGGCAATCAGTATCGCTGACGTTATCGCAAGAACTTTTTTCATTTTCCCCTCTTTTTGTAAATGGTTATATGTCAATTATAATATTGATTTACCGCGCATTGCAACCTTTTTACGGGCAGGCATTTCAGTTGATGAAATTATTATTTTCAACGGGATGCTTTTATTTTTATCGTTGCGACCTGTAAATTCTTAAAGCGTAAAATAAAAGCCGCAGCACCTGCACGGTGCGGCTTTATCGACGACATAAAATTTTGTTCAGTTCAGTTTTCTCGTTGACTCCCTGACCGTGAGGGTACCGGGAATGTTTATCTGCACGGGAAGAGTGTGTCTGCGCATCATACGCGATTTTAAAAGGTCTACCGCGAAACGGCACATATGATGCATAGGCATATGTACTGTGGTCAGAGGGGGCGTCGCGTCCTGCGACAGAGGAATGTCGTCTATTGCTATTACTGAAATGTCTTCCGGTACTCTTACTCCTCTTTCCTTAAATGCCCTCAGCAGACCTATTGCCGTGATATCGTTGCCGCACAGGATGGCAGTGGCTTTTTTGGTGACTGTGGAAGCAATTTTCATTCCGGTGTTGTAACCGTCCTCTTCCGTAAGTCGGCAATTGTATGTCAGCGAGGCGTCGGAGTGTAACGCTCTGTTGCCTATAAATTCAATATACTTAGTATACCGTATTTCTTTGTAGCATTCGCCAACGTATGCAATTCTGCTGTGACCGAGACTGTGCAGATAATCCAATGCCGTATATGCCGCCGCTCCGCCGTCGCATACTACCTGATCGTAATCCATTTTCCATTGGTTGAGCGTAATGCACACAACGTTTTTCTTGTACATTTTCATCAGTTCGGGCTGTTCGTTGCGGAACAATCCCAATACGATTACCCCGTGCCCCTTTGTCAGTTCGCCGAATTCTTCACGGTAGGCGCTGATTTCGTCTGCGTAAATAGAGGAGCCGAGTTTCATTCCCGCATTGAGTATCCCTATTTTTACCTGCTGTGCAAGCGCTTCGAAAAATACGTTGTTTTCCCTTTGTGTGGAACGGGCAAATATACAGGAAACCGTAAATTTCGGCTGAGTCTTGGGTGTTTGTTTGCGCAGGTTTTTCGCTCCGATGTCCGGCGTATAACCGTATGTGCTGACCGCTTCGAGTATTCGGCGTTTGTTGGCTTCCGACGCGCTGTAAGTTTTGTCGTTCAATACACGCGATATCGTCGACGGGGAAACGCCGAGTATTTTGGACAGTTCCTTTAATGTCATTGTCCCTCCTCCTTTGATGCAACGGTTTCGGATGCAATCGTTTGTATATATTGTAAACTATAAGTAAAGAGAATTCAAGTCTTATTCCGCAATCGTTTGCACAAATAGTGTCTTTTCAAATTCTTTACATCAAAGTATAGTGAAATTGAACAGACGTACTTGTCTGAAAAATTTACAGGCAGATCAGAGGTATGAAAAGAATTTATTTGAATTTGAAGCGTTTCGACATACCGCGCGAAATGGGCGGCATCAACGATACGGGGATGCGTGAGCAGTACGCCCGAAAGATAGTTTCCGACATTGAAAAACTTTCGCAGGATTTTATGTTCACGGTGTTTTTTCAGGAAGCGTACGTGTTGCCTGCCACAGACGTTGCCAAGCGAACTCATATAGGCTGTCAGGGCGTTTACGAAAAGGACGTTGAAAAGGGCGGCAATTTCGGCGGTATGACAACATTCCGTACCGCTAAGTCGATGAAGGCTCTCGGCGTTGACAGCGTGATAATAGGTCACTGCGAAGAGCGCGCGTACTTAAACGGTATTCTGAGCGCAGGCGGCGGTCAGGGAGATGTCAACGAAATATTGAACCGTGAAATCAGGTGCGCAGTCAATGCCGGAATGAACGTGCTGTACTGTATAGGTGAAAAGAGCGAAGAACAACAGTACAGGTTTGATGTATTGACGCATCAGTTGGAAACGGGACTTAAAGACGTGGATCTTACCAACGTTGCCATAGCCTATGAACCCGTTTGGGCTATCGGAGTGGGCAAGATACCTCCCGACAGACAGTATATAGAAGAAATTGTGGAACACGTCAAATCGGTTTACAATCTGCCAGTTGTTTACGGAGGAGGTCTGAAAGAACAGAATGCCGAAATGCTTGCCGGTATAGAGAAACTGGACGGAGGGCTGATTGCTCTTACCAGATTCGGAAGCGATTTCGGATTTTATATAGAAGATTTCAACAAAATAGTAGAAACTTATCAAGGGGGTTTGAAATGAAACTGCAATTCGAATACGGAAACGAGATGATGGACGTCACTTTGCCCGATGAAAACACCGATGTGTTTATACCCGGCGAAACAGTGCCCGATCCTCCCGTGCTGGAGAACATTTACGAAGAAACAAAAAGATCCATTCTCAATCCCATCGGAGTAGAACCTATTTCCAAACAGGTCAAAAAAGGCAGTAAAGTAGTAATCATATTCCCCGACAGAGTTAAAGGCGGTACTCAGGCCGACAGCCATCGCAAGACGAGCATTCCCATCATCATCGAGGAATGTCTCAAAGCAGGAGTCGAGCACAAGGACATCAAACTGCTGTGCAGCAACGGGCTTCACCGCAAGAACACTCCCGAAGAAATCAGAGGTTTGCTCGGCGACAAGATATTCGACGAGTTTTACCCGTTGGGACAGATAGAAAACCACGACAGCGAAAACTGGGACAATCTTGTGGATCTGGGATACGAAGAACAATTCAATTCTCACGTGGTGATGAACAAAGAAGTGTACGACGCCGACCTTGCGGTTCTTATAGGACATACCCTCGGCAATCCTTACGGCGGGTACAGCGGAGGTTATAAGCACTGCGCTACAGGTATTACAAACTGGCAGTGTATTTCCGCTCACCACACTCCCGAAGTAATGCACAGACAGGACTTTGTTCCCGTTTCAACACATTCTCTTATGCGGCGCAAGTTCGATGCCATTGGAATGCACATGGAAAAGTGCATGGGCAAGAAATTCTTTACCTGTGACGCCGTGCTCGATACCTATCAGAGACAGATAGCGGTGTTTACGGGATACGCTCACGATATTCAGCCTTTAAGTTGGGCAATAGCCGACAAACGTACTTACGTCAAATGGGCGGAAAAGAAGTACGACGTGATGGTGGTAGGGCTTCCTGTAATGTTCCATTACGGAAACGGTATGGGAACAAATCCTTTGTTGATGATGCAGGCAATTTCCGCTCAGGTCATACGTCACAAGAGAGTGCTCAGCGACAATGCGGTGATAATAGCGTGTTCGGTGTGCGACGGTTGGTTCCACGATGAGGAGTTCCCCTCTTACCGTGAAATCTTCAACCTTTTCCAACAGGAGGGAAACATTTTGCCGGAAGTTGCCAAATATTCCGAACGTCTTGCCAAAGACAAGGAATATATCCGCAAGTACCGTGAAGAATACGGCTATCATCCTTACCACGGATTTTCAATGATAAGTTGTGCGCACATTGCGGAGAAAAACTGCTCGGCAATATATATAGTCGGAGCAAAACAACCGGGTATTGCCAGAGCAATGGGAATGAAGACGCGTGCAACGGTGGAAGAAGCGTTGCAGGACGCCACAAAGTATGTAGGTTACAAGCCCAACATTCTTGCTATGCCCAAGGCATTCAAGACGGCTGCAGTACACCTTTGCATGAAAGACGAATAAATAAAATATTTAAAATCGATATAAAGGAGAACGGATATGCCTTACATTCCGATGAGACCGCTTTTGGAATATGCAACAGCACACGGAATAGCGCACGGCGCTTACAATGTCAACATGCCCTGTCAGGCCAAGGCGATTATAGAGGCTCACGAAACCATTCGCAGCGGTGCGATTATACAGGTTGCGGAACCGGGGTTGGCATATCTCGGAGGAAACGCGGATTTCCTCAACGGTACGCTTGAAGAAAAAAGACTCGGTGCCGAAAGAATTGCAAATTACGTCAGACAGTTGGCTGAAAAAGCAACGATTCCCGTTGTTTTACATCTCGATCACGGTCGTTCTTTCGAAAGCGTAAAAATTGCCATCGATGCAGGATTTTCCTCCGTAATGGTGGACGGTTCGTCGTTGCCTTACGAAGAAAACGTTGCTCTTACCAAAAAAGTAGTAGATTACGCACACAAAAGAGGTGTCTCCGTAGAAGGAGAACTGGGCGTACTTGCAGGTACCGAGGACGATGTGTTTGCGGAAAACAGCAGTTACACAAATCCCATTACCGCCGTAGACTTTTTCAAGCGCACGGGTTGTGACAGTCTTGCCATTTCTTACGGAACAAAACACGGTGCCGTCAAAGGCGACAACGTGAAACTGCGCAAGGAAATTGTCATTGCCACAATGGAAAATATGCACCACGAGAAGATAAACGGCGCGCTTGTTTCTCACGGATCCAGCCTTGTTCCGCAGTATATCGTCAGACAGATAAATATGCTCGGAGGACAGGTAAGCGGCAAGGGCGTGCCCGTATCGCAACTCAACGAAGTTATTCCGGCGGGAATAAGTAAAATCAACGTTGACACGGACATCAGACTGGCTATCACCCGCAACGTACGCAAAATGTACATGTCCGACGAAACGTTGCGAGAAGACGATCAGGTGTGGAAACTGATGTGTGAAAAACCGCAGCAGTTCGATTACAGATATTATCTTGCTCCTCTCACTAAACAGTTGGTGGAAGACCGCCATGACCATTTGTCGCAGAAGTATCTTAAACCCATCACCGACGGCGTAAAGGAGATCGTCACTACTGCAACGGTTCTTTTCGGCGGAGCGGGGGACGCCGACGATATTCCCGTCGTTACGTTGAAAGAAATGGCTGAAAGATACGGCAAGGGTCTATGAGTACTGTAACGTTGGCAAACAAAAACATTAAATTAGAGGTGGACTGTACGGGCGCGTCCTTACACAGAGCGGAATATCTTCCCGCTTCGACGCAATTGCTGTGGAACGGAGACGAACGATCCTGGAAATACCGTGACGTGGTGATGTTTCCCGTAATAGGACGCTGGGACTTCTTTACGGTTGACGGAGTGAAATACACTACCGATATGGGGCACGGAGTAGTGCGTAACAAACAATTTGCCGTTTCTTACGGGCAAGACAGCATTACGCTCAGCGTGACTTCAGACAGCGATACCCTGCGTCAGTATCCGTTTGAATTTGCACTGGATGTCACCTATTCGTTATTGGAAAACGGCTGGACGGTGCAATACAAAGTGGCCAATTGCGGTCAGAAGGATATGCCTTACTATTTGGGAGCACATCCCGGATTTGCCGTTACAGGCAACGACGTCATAGAGTTTGCTCCGCAAACGCTCTACAATTTTCCGCTGGACGAAAAGGGAAGAATAGCGGGAGAAAAACAAGTGCTTGCCGATACGACTGTGAAAGTGGACAAACAGTTGTTCAAAAAACACGCTACGGTAGTTATTCCTGAACCGTACGGTGACAAAATTACTTTAAAACGCGGTGACGGAATCAATATTACGGTACGCGCAAATCCTTCAACGGTTGCTATATGGAGCAATGCTCAATCGGGAGATTTCGTGTGCATCGAACCGTGGTGGGGCATTTGCGAGGTTGCCGATTCTCCGTACGAACTGTCGGAAAAACCGCTCGTCAACATCTTGAAGACATCGTCTGACGCTACCTATACAGTAAGTTATACGGTGGAAAAATAAGGAGGCCGATATGAACATCAAGGATATCGTATTTGCAGACAGCGATACGTTAATGAAGGGTAAAATTCCCGTTAAAGTATATGCCGACGCCGAAGCGGCGTTTAAGGCAATGGCTGACATGATGGCAGAAGAAATAGTGTCCAACAACGAAAAGGGCAAAAAAACGCTGTTTATCGTGCCCGTAGGTCCTGTAGGTCAGTACAAGTATTTTGCCGAAAGAGTCAATAAAGAGCGTATTTCTTTAAAAGACGTAACTTTTATCAATATGGACGAGTACATGCAGGACAGCAAAACTCTGATATCTCCCGAAGATAACCTCAGTTTCCGCAAATTTATGGCGGAAGGTTGCTACGGTCTTATAGACAAGGATCTTATAATGCCAGAGAGTCAGCGTATATTCCCTTCGCAGGACAATGCGGCGTTCATCGAGGACGTCATTGCACGTCACGGCGGAAGCGCGGATGTATGTTTCGGAGGTATAGGTATCAACGGACATATGGCGTTTAACGAACCTCCCGAACCGGACGAACTGGTAACGGAAGCGCAATTCGTCAATTCTACCGTAAGAGTGCAACGAATTTCAAGGGAGACGCGTGTGGTAAACGCATTGAACGAGTTTGACGGCGCTTACTACGTAATGCCTGAATATTGTGTGACTGTAGGGCTCAGACAGATACTCGGAGCAAAAAAGATCCGTCTGTTTTGTTTCCGCCCGTGGCACCGCTCGGTAGTACGCCGTGCAGTGTTGGGTACCCCCTCAATCACATTCCCCGCTTCTCTGTTGCAGAAGCACAAAGACGCTTTGATAGGTATCAGCCGGGAAGTGGCTGAAAAATAAATATTTTACATGAGGTGCAGTGCTATGGATGAACAAGAAAAAGCCTTAACCGGCGAAATAAAAATGAGAAAGTTAAAAGACTTCTCAGACGGTAACCCGACTACCAGAAATATACTTAACGTTTCATCGATTTTCGTAGGCGTTCTGGTGTGGTTTCTTATAACGCTCATTCCGTCTATAAACACTTTCCTTGCCAGTCCCCAACAGGTAATAAGTGCTTTGGGACAGGAAGTACAGGCAGGAAGATATTTTAAAGACATATGGGCGTCATTGCAACGTGTATTGGTAGGCTTTATTGTGGCTTTGGCCTGTGCAATACCTGTGTCGTTCCTGATGGGATGGTATCCCAAGGTTCGTGCACTGATCGATCCGTGGATACAGTTTTTCCGCACAATTCCCCCGATCGCTTTGATTCCTTTGGTAATTCTTGCAATGGGACTCAGCGAAATGGCCAAGTATACCATCATCTTTATTGCAGTTTTCCTTGTATCTGTCGTAACGATTTATCAGGGAATAAGAGAAGTGGACAAGACGCTTGTAAAAGCGGCATATACTTTCGGCGCAAGAGATATCAACATCTTTTTAAGCGTGATGATACCTGCTGCCTTCCCCTTCATACTGGTGGCGGCAAGACTGGGTATTGCTACGGCTCTGACAACGCTTATCGCTTCTGAAATGACGGGCGCAACTTACGGACTTGGCGCAAGAATCACTTCCGCTCAGCAATTCATGAATGTCTCGGTGGTTCTTCTCGGCATAATCACAATCGGTATAATAGGTTTCATACTGGACAGAGTGCTTTTGTTTGTCGAAAAGAAACTTACCAAGTGGAAGTAATTAAGGAGGTAATCACTTATGGAAAAAGAAAAAGATAAGACTGTTACGCAGTCAAAACCTCTTATAAGAGTCAAGAACGTCAACAAAACATACAAGGTTGTCGGTGGAAACGACGTAATTGCATTGAACGACGTAAGTCTCGATATTTACCCCAACGAATTTATATGCGTGGTAGGTCCTTCCGGTTGCGGTAAGACTACGTTGCTTAATATAATCGCCGGTCTCGAACCGCACGATACGGGTGAAGTCACCATTGACGAACATCCTGTAATAGGCCCCGGACCGGACAGAGGAGTAATATTCCAGCAATACGCCTTGTTCCCCTGGATGACTGTCAGAAAGAATATCGAATTCGGTATGAAGTTCAAAAAGGTGTGGCACGATGTGATGGTGGTGGACAAGAAAACCGGTGAAACCCACATGGAAAGACGTTACGAGCACATGACTCCGGCGGAAAAACATGCCTTGGCAGACAAGTACATAAAGATGGTAAATCTTGAAGGCTTTGAAAACAGTTTTCCAAAAGAATTGTCGGGCGGTATGAAACAACGTGTTGCAATTGCAAGAGGATACGCCGTTGCTCCCGAAGTACTGTTGCTGGACGAACCGTTCGGAGCATTGGACGCTCAGACAAGAGCGCAGTTGCAGGAAGATCTGCTCAAAACGTGGGAAACGGAAAGAAAAACCTGTTTCTTCATTACTCACGACGTGGAAGAAGCGGTATTGCTTGCTACTCGTGTAGTAATAATGAGCGCACGTCCCGGCAAAGTACACGAAATCGTGGACATCGATTTGCCTTATCCCCGTAATCAGGCAACAAAAATGGAGCCACATTTCCTCGAACTTAAAAACAAAATCTGGGACACGGTATACAGAATGTATCTGGAAGTAAGAAAATAAACAACGAATTTCAAGCAGAGCGGACTCTGTTAAAATTAAAAAAAATTAAAAGGAGAAAAATTATGAAAAAAGTATTGTCAATGTTACTTGCATTTGTTGTGGTAATTGCACTCGCCGTAACTATGGTTGCTTGTACGCCTGCAAGCGATCTTACGACGGTAAGAATTGCAATTCACAGAAACGAAGGAGCGTCTAACGTTGCTCTCGGTCTGGAAAAGGGTATTTTTGAAAAATGGGGAATCAATCTCGAGGTTACACAAGTTGAAAACGGTGTTGCCGAAATGACCGCTCTCCGTGCAGACAAAAGAACACTCGATATCGGTTACATCGGAGCAGGCGTTGCATGGAACGCTATAGACGGCAACGGAAACGGCGCACAGTTCGTATTCTTTGAAAACCTCGGTAACTCCGAACACCTTATGGCTCGTAAAGGATTGTTTACCGACACCAACAGCAACGGCACTTTCGAAAAGGAAGAAGTTTTTGCCGGACTTAAAGGCAAGACTGTTTATTTGCAGACAGGCGCAACCCCCGGTAACTACTTCAAGAGTCTTGTAAACTGGCTGAATGAAGGCGTTGACGCTACAGATCAGATCTGGATCTTCACGGAAGCATCCGATTACCTTGCCGATTACACCGCTCCCAACTCAACGGAAGCAAACAAAGTAACGGTTGTCAACATGGAAAACGACAAGATACCCGCTGCAATGGCTACATCTGCAAGCGAAAAGATCGACGTTGCGGTTGCTTATTCTCCCGCTACAAAGACCATTTATACTACAAACAGTGACATTGAAAAGATTGCCGACTGGTCCGTTCTTACAGGACAGGCTTCCGTAGGTACATACGTTGCTTCCACAAAATGGTTGGAAGAAAACCCCGAAGTTGCTCAAAACCTCATCAACGCTTTGTATGAAGTTGCAATCTATCGCGGTGCAAGCAGAGAACACGGTCAGGAAGCTATCACAGCCGCTGAAAATCTGTGCGGTGTTACAGCAGGTTCCTACAACCTTGACGCTACTATTTTCTGGTCTCAGGCTCAGTACGAAGAAGGATTTGCAAACGAATCCGGACAGGGTTACTCCTATATGGAATATCTGTACAATACAAGCAAGGGTAATGTTCCTGCAGGAAACACGGTTAAGTCTTTTGAAGAATCCTTCAACGACACTTACCTGCTTAAAGCTATTGAACACTTCAAAAAGGCCTGATTAGCACGGGCACTGTAAAATATTTGAGGGGACGATGTAAGTCGTCTCCTTAAATATATACGGAGGATTTATGGACAGAAAACAATTGGCGCAATCAATCAAAAGATATGCAAAGGAGTCCATTTTAGACATCTGGGAGAAAATTTCCCCCGACAATGAATACGGCGGTTACCTGACCGACTTCGACAGAACGTTCAGATTGCGTTCGTCGGATAAGGGAGGCTGGGGACAAGGACGAAGCATTTACAACTACGCCTACGCTTACGAGATATACGGCAACTATAAATACCTCGAATACTCAAAGTGCGGAATAGATTTCGTGTTGAACAAAATGTTCTGCGACAACGGCAGATTCAGTTATCTTGTCGACAGACAGGGACAGCAGAAGGTAGGAGCGATTTCCGTCTTTTCGGATGCGTTTATTATAGCCGGTATTGCCAAATATACTGCCGTGTCCGGAGACAGACGTTATAAGGAGACTTTGGCGCAACTGTATGAGACTTTTGTGAAAAATATTACCGACATTCATTTTGCCGATATCGCTCCGCAGAAATACGACCGTGACGTTTGTCATCACTCTCTCATGATGATAGGCGTAAATGTGGCGTATGAGGTGGAGCAGGCAAACGTTTGCGATGTATCGCCGTTGCGCAATTACTGTCTGGACAAGATATTCAACGTGATGTATGACGACGTAAGCGGCGTGGTGCTTGAAAAAAAACACCTCGACGGCTCAATGGTGGAAGGCGATGACTTTGTCAACGTAGGGCATGTTTACGAATGTATGTGGTTTGTAATGGAAACGGCATTGAAGACAAATGACGTCAGATTGTTCGAAAAAGCACGCCGTGTAGCCGACAGAATGTTTGATCTTACTCAGACGGATGACGGAATGCTGTTCAGTTACGGCGCGCGCGGTTTAAAAACGGAGTTTTCCACTTGGAAATACGAAATAGATTTCCGTCCTGACGATAAAGTAAGTTGGGCGTATGCCGAGGCGATGTATCTTTGGCTGCTACTTTACGAAACCACGGGGCAACGTGAGTATCTTGACAGATTTGAAAAGATTTACTCGTTTACCAACGAATTTTTTATCGACAGACAGTACGGCGACTGGTTTCATGCTCTTGACCACAACAACAATGTTATAGAAGATTTTAAAGGTTCGACCGTCAAATGTCCGTATCATATGACAAGAGCATACTGGCGTATAGTTCAATTGCTGGAAAAAGACAATAAACGAACGAATTGAAGAGGTGAAAGCAAAAATGGCATTATCATTGAAATTTAACGAAAAATATATTGACAAATATATCGGTTCGGATGAGATAACGGCGGAAATCATTAAACACAAGCAGTTGTTTGACGACGGATACGCCTGTAAAATAGGTCCTGACGACAGAAAAGGCTGGTTCAAAGTGGACAACAATGCGGATGAAAATATGCTTAAGCGTATTCACAAGGTTGCCGACAAAATACGCAGTCAGTCCGAAGTGCTTGTCGTAATAGGAATAGGCGGTTCTAACCGCGGTTCAATGGCGGCAGTCGAATGTCTTAAATACGCTCATCCCGACAGTCCCGAAATAATCTGGGCGGGCAACAACGTCAGCGCAACGGCAATAGAAAGAGTAATGGACAGAATAGGTAACCGTTCGGTATCCGTTTACGTTATAGCCAAAGACTTCAATACGGTGGAACCCGGACTGGCGTTCCGCGTGTTCAGACAGTACCTAAAACAGAGATACGGCGACGAATACAAAGAAAGAGTGACGGTGTGCGGCAGCGAGGGCAAGGGTAATCTGTCGGAACTTTCACAGAAGTACGGTTTCGGTTTTTTGCCTTTCCCCGAAGAAGTGGGCGGAAGGTACTGTATTCTCACTCCCGTTGGATTGCTTCCCTGCGCAGTTGCCGGTATAGACATCGACGTCCTTGTGCAGTCCGCACGCGACACGGAAAAGTATCTTAAAACGGCGGACGCGGTCAACAATCCTGCGGTAAGGTACGCAGTGGCAAGAAATCTGTTGATGAAAAAAGGATTTTATGTTGAAAGCATGGTAGTCAACGAGCCCGACTTGGAATTTTTTGCACGGTGGTGGTTGCAGGAATTCGGCGAAACGGAAGGAAAAATACAGGAATGTATTTATCCCGATTATTACGTAAATTCCGAAGACCTTCACTCAATAGGTCAGTATGTGCAGCAGGGCAGAAGATTTATTACCGAAACCTATCTGCGTTGCTTCAAGACGCATCCCGACAAGAAGGTTCCCTCAAGCGATGTAGAGGACGGATTCGGTTATCTCGAAGGAAAACCGTATGACAGCGTCAACCGTGCCGTTTACAACGGAAGTCTTAAAGCGCATTACGATGACGGCGTTCCCTGTCTGGAATTTATTTGTCCCGACAACCCCGATGAAAAGTTGTTCGGCGAACTGTTCTATTTCTTCCTGTTTGCTGTTTATATGTCTGCAAACTATATAGGCGTAAATCCGTTCAATCAGGACGGCGTGGAAAATTACAAAAAGAACATGTACGACCTGTTGGAAAAATTTACTAAAAAGTAAAATGATTCGCGTAGGTATAGTAGGCGTTGGCGCAACCGTCGCAATAGCGCACAATCATATAAGGGCATTTCAGAATGTAAAGGGCAGTCGTGTGTCCGCACTGTATTCACGCAACATAAATTCGGTAAAAATCGTTGCGGAAAAGTTGTGTCCCGATGCCTTAGCAGCCGAAAGTTTCGGACAATTGCTTGACAACTGCGACGCAGTGGTGATATGCACACCCAACAGTTGGCATTTTCAGTACGCTTCGGAAGCGTTAAAGGCGCGTAAACACGTGTTGCTTGAAAAACCTATGGGTGTTGACATAGCGCAAAGCGAAATGCTGTGTAATCTTGTGACGTCGCAAACGGTTGCGGCAGTGGGATATTGCAACAGATTTTTGCCCGCAGTCGTACAAGCCAAAAAGTTGATAGAAAGCAATTTCAAGCGTATTTATTCGGTAGACGTATCGCACGGCGGTCTTCGCCTGGCAAATGCGTCTGTTGGGTTTGAATGGCGTATGGACAAAAAACTGTCGGGCAAAGGCTCTGTCTGCGATTTCGGCAGTCATGTGATTGATCTTGTCGGCTATCTTTGCAATGCGCGTTTTGACCGGATGGCGTGTTTTTCAAAGACGTACATTACTCACAGAACCGATTCCGACGGGCAAAATCGCCTTGTGGAAAACGACGACTGTTCGGTAGCCGTAGCCTCGGGTGATACTTTGCTGAGTCTTGTTACGAGCAGGGTAGGATTGGACGGATTGCACGTCGAAATTTCCGGCGACGGCGGTATAATCAGGTTTGACGATTCTTTGCATTGTAACTTTCGGTATCTTTTTAAACAATGTGGCAAAGGATATACCTCGACATGGCAGACCTTTGAAGTGACGCAGGACAGACAACAGGTATTTGACAGGCAGGCATCTGCGTTTATTGACGCAGTCAACGGCAAACCCTCCGAGTGCGCAACATTCGCTGAAGCACTGTATGCGGAAAAACTGTTGTCAAAGTGCAGTCAGTTGTGATTGCTTTATATCAAAAACGACAAAATAAAGGCGTGACCGCGTGTCACGCCTTGTTTGCAAATATTGTTTTCGTCTATAAGTCAAACGCTGTCATTTCAGAAAAGTGATGGGCGTTGACAGTTCTCCTACTAAAGGCGTCAGCCACTTTACAAATGCGTCGGTAACTCCGTTTCCGCTGTCGTTTATAAAGTGTTTGGGCATCATACTTTCCGTCATCATCACCTGTTCTATGGGAATAAGTATCGGACGTATGCTGTAAGGCTGCGACGAAATGCGCTCTATTCCTGCCATTACTCCCGTTTTGTTCTGCAGTACCGCCTGCATTGCGGTCGCTCCCATAAGAACAGCCTCATTTCTGTCCGTTTCACTGACCAATGCGCTGCTGCAACGGCATATAAGTCCGGGTTTCTCGCTGCGCGACTTTATATTCAGTCTGGAGAGTATAAGATTGGCAAGGTGCACGCTTACATCTCCGTAGTATACTGCCCGTCCTACCGTCAACGTGGGCTTTACAATGGGAGTTCCGTCCTTATATTTAAGCCCTTCGCTGGCAACTACTATTACTCCGCCGTATTTTCTGTGCATCTGTAAAACTTCGTCCAAAAATTTGTCTTCGTCAAAGGCTACTTCCGGCATATACAGCAGGTGAGGCGCGTCATCGCGGTTCTGTCTTGCAAGACAGGCGGATGCCGTCAGCCATCCGGCATTTCTTCCCATTGCTTCTATTACGGAAACGTGAATGGGCAGTCCCATTACGTCCTGTGCACAGTCTCGTACCGTCTGCGCCATGTATCTTGCGCAACTTGCAAATCCGGGCGCATGGTCGGTCACCGCAATGTCGTTGTCTATCGTTTTGGGAATACCTCCGCACAAAAAACGTCCGTCGCTGTACTTGTAAATGTTTCCCAACGTGTCCATGGAACCGTTTCCGCCGGTAAACAATACGTACCCGACGTTGTTTTTGTCAAGTATCTCCACCATACGGCGATAATCCGCCTCTTCGAGAGGATGACGGGACGTGCCTATTGCCGATCCCGGCGTATGTTTGAGCAGTTGTAACTGAAAATCGGAAATGTCCGTCAGGTCGATGAACTGTTCGTTGAGTATGCCTTTACTTCCGAATTTCGGAGCAAGGATTTTACCGTCGAATCCCAGTGTTCTTGCACATTCTATTGCGCCTGCAAGAGAAGCGTTGATAACTGCTGTCGGCGCACCTCCGTGCGCAATTATGATGTTTTTCATTGTTACCCCCTCGAACGGTTTTGTCGTCGCAGTTTGTGCACAACTGCACTTTACGACTTGAACTCTGTGTATTTATTGTAATAAATCAACTGTGGGGTTGTCCATACGGGCGTATGCAATCGTTTGAATTAACAGTTATTTCCTTTGAGTGCGGTATATTTTAAAATTAAAACAGAGGTACAACATGATTTATGTGATATTTTTTCTTGTGGGCACGACTGCTTCGGTAATAGGCGCTATTTCCGGTATAGGCGGAGGAGTGATTATAAAACCGTTGCTGGACGCTTTCAGCACATTTGATTCAACGGTAATAGGGCTGATTTCGGCATTTTCGGTACTTACAATGTCTGTTACGTCGGTAATCAGGCACGCCGTCAAACGCACGCCTTTTGACGGAAAGGCGACTGTGTTTCTGGGCATAGGTGCGGTGCTGGGCGGTATCGCGGGAGATTTCCTGTTCGGACTTATAAAAAGTGCGGGCGATGACTCGGTCGTCAAACTGGCGCAGTGTTCCGCATTGATATTACTTTTGTGTTTCGTACTGATTTACATGAACGTGATACGCAAAAAAAGTCAGTCTTCATTGCACGTGACTAATTTCGCGCTTACGATACTTATAGGAATGACTCTCGGTATTATTTCCACGTTTATAGGTATTGGAGGAGGACCTATAAACATAGCGGTGTTGTGCCTGTTTTTCGGAATGGATATAAAGAGTGCCACCATAAATTCACTGGTGCTTATCATTTTCAGTCAGTCGGCAAAGATATTGAAGACTGCCGTAGCCGGAACTTTTGCCGTGATAAATATGCCTTGGGGAATTGTTGCCTGTATGGCGATAGGCGCGGTGATAGGAGGTCTGTTGGGTACCTACATCAATCTGAAAATTGACGGCAAAAAGATACTGTGGGTTTACAACGGCACGTTGCTGTTTATTATAGCGATAAACATTTACACCATTGTCAACAGTATTGTGGCAATGACTGTGTGACTTTTTTCTGTTTTTCGGCGCGTTTTTCTGCCTGACGGCAAGCGTAGATTTTTGAATAAACAGGCGTAGAAGTAATGTACGGTAAAGTAAATTAACGCAAATAAAATATTAAAGCCCCGCACGGTGTTAAGTGCGGGGCTTTTAAACTGTGGTGACGCCGAGGTCATGCTCGGGTAACTTTGCCGTTGGCAGTTGCTATCAGTATGGCACGGTTTATTCCGTATTGCAGGCACTGTCTGACGTGTTCTGACAGCGCGCTGTTATTTTTACCGTAGCCGAGTTTGATTACCGTTTCCGTAATCAGCTCTTCAAGCGGAAGCGCGATCCGGTCTTCCAGAACGCTTCTCGACGCAGCAACCACTTCGTAAGGAGAAATGTCGTCGATGTCCAGTTTCATTGTGGACAGCGGACGGTAGAAGTTGCATGCGAGGCAACTGTCGTCTGCACGCAGGAAAACGGTACCGTTGAAATCTTCCGACGGGAATTTCAGTTTTGCCACAAGTTCCGACATACGTTTGTTGATTTTGCTTCCGCTACGAACTATACCGTAGGAATTGAGAGTACGTTTGATGAGGAAACTCGTGGAAAGCGGCGATTCTTTTTCCACAATTGCGGACATTCGTTGAAGAATGGTCTTTTCGTTTGCAACATCGAACAGGTAATCGGACTGTACGTTTTCCGCACGTATATTGGCGGTAGTGTACGGATGCAGATACTTGTCGACTGTCTTGGACGCAGGTTTCTTCGTGCCTTCCAGCAACCGTGCTATGTAGTCTTTTATACGGCGTATCTCACGTTTGGGATTGTTGTAGTAATTGAGCGTCCACACACGCATCACGTTCCAGTTGAGACGTTTGAGCGTCTGTGTCTGCAAAATAAACTTGTCTTTTACGGAGTTGTCGTATGCGCCGTCACACAGAACGGCAAGTATAAATTTTTTCTTGTTGCGCGGATCTGCCACGGCAACGTCGATTTTGAAGTCGGATACGCCCAGGTCGTAACGGCAATCCAGTCCCTGTTTGCGCAGTTCGTGAGCAATATATCTGCCTATGCCGTGCTTGCTGACGGAGATGTCATCGGAATTTACGGCGAGCATCGATTTGCCTCCCGAAGCAAATTCCAAAAACCGTTTCAGACCCTGTACGCCTTTGCTGTTGGTGCGCGACAGATCTATCATTGCCGAGGTCATTGAACTGAACACGATCATTTCCTCTCTTGCGCGCGATACGGCAACGTTAAGACGGCGCCAACCTGCTTTTTGATTGAGCGGTCCGAAGTTGAGCAACAGATAACCTCGGCTGTCGGGACCGTAGCCTACCGAAAACAGTATTACGTCTCTTTCGTCTCCCTGAATGTTTTCAAGATTTTTGACAAACAGCGGTTCTTCCCTGTCGTATGCCTCGCTTTCCAGTTTGTTACGCACAAGCATCGCGTTTATTGCCGATTCGACGGCTATTTGCTGAGCGGTACTGAAAGTTACTATACCTATTGAGAATTTGCGCAGAGTTTTGTCTGTAAGACGGCGTTTTACTTCTTCCGTAAGTGCTTCCGCTTCCTTTTTGTTTTGTTTTGTCACGCCTCTGTCGTACACGCCGTCGGGCAGGTAGCGCAGTGTTACCTTGCTGTCCATTGCGTCGGGGGAGGGGAAGGTGTACAGTTTGTTGCCGTAGTACATCAGATTGGGGAAGGCAATCAGACTTTCGTGTCTCGAACGGTAGTGCCACAGCAGGTGTTTCTGAGGAAGTCCCAAAGCCATACAGTCGTCGAGAATACTTTCAAGGTCTTCCAGATCGGGATTTTCTTCGTCGACGTAGTCGGTGTTGAAGAAAGAAGTGGGAGGCAACTGTTTGGGGTCGCCTACAACTATTACCGATTTGCCTCTTGCTATTGCGCCTACCGCTTCGGCGGTGGGCAGTTGCGACGCCTCGTCGAATACCACAAGGTCGAAATTGTTGGCTATCGGAGCGATGTACTGCGCCACGGATATGGGACTCATAAGCATGCATGGCGCGAGTTTGGGCAACAGATTGGGAATATCGTCAAACAGTTTGCGCAGTGTGAAACTGTGCGCCGATGACTTGGAGGTCTTCTGCAACGCCACTATTTCCAGCGACAACTTGCCTTCGGTGTCCACGTCGGGCACGGCTTCCAGCAGACGTCTTTGTATTTCCTTGCGCGTCGCGTTAAGGAAACTGTCGTTTATCTGTTTGAATTTTTCTATTTTGTCTTCCAGTTGAGCGGAACTGAATTCTTTTAGCACGGCGTCCTCGGCAACCGTGGTGGTTATATACTGACCGTATATTTTCTTTTTGAAGCAGGCAAGCAGATTGTCGCTTGTCAGCGTGCCGTCCAGCAACGGCTGAACCGTGAATGACAATCCCATTTTGGCAAGTTCGGTAGAGGTGGAGTAGAATTTGCACCAGTTGTCGAACAGGTCGATGTTTTCACGTAACGCACGGCACTTATTTTCGATATAGTCGGGATAGTTTTCGTCCAATACCGAGTAGTCGGTATTTATGTTGAACTTGTCGGCAAACATTTTCTGATTGGCATTAAAACTGTCGCACGTCTGTATAAATTTGCGCACAAGCAAAATGTTGTCGTTGAGATAAACCTCCGCGCATGCCTTTACAAACTGTGCCGAATCGAATTCGGCAAAAACGTCGTCTGCCAGTCCGTACAGCAGTTGTAATTGTTGGACAAAACTGTCCAGAACGTTTGACTGACGTCTGTTGAGATGGAGCATTTTCGCCAGTTGAGTTGCCATGTCGTCACAACGTTGCTGAGTTTCCCAGATGCACAGTGCGAGGTCACACATTTTTTCCAGTGTTTTGGCATCGGTAACTCCGTTGGCGTATTTCTGAATACGCTTTACGAAGTTTTTCAACTTACCGTTACCGTTTATGCCGTGCTGGTCAAATTCCTGACGAAGTATTTCCGTCTTTGCGGTAGGTTCGGGAATTACCTTACTGCGTGACAGATACTGTTTGGTAGTGCTGTTGAGGTAAGACAGTTGCTTGCCGTAATTTTCCAGCATTTCCGCAAGTTGTGTGTTTCCCTTTCCGAACAGAGTGCGGTAGGGCGAATTGTCCTCCGACAGCAGTTGACACATCTTGTAAAGACAGTCCAGTTTGTTTTTGGTAAGCACTCTGATACGCATACCGAACAAATCGGCGAGGTGAGCGGTATAGGCTTTAAGCGTTTTGGTCTCTTCGATCATTATCGTACAGCACACTTTAAGACTGTTGCTCATTCCCGGTTGGTATTTTTCTATTTCCAGATCGTTGAAGGGAGAATGGTGTACTTCGCCACATTCGCGCGCATATACCGCCAGTTCGGACAGCAACGCTTCGTATCTGCCCAGTTTGTCGGCTGTAAGATCGTCGGAAAAACTGCTGTCGATTTCCATTACATCCGGAGCGTCGGCATTTTCAAGATATTGCAGACAGGCGTTGTAAACGCTTCCGAGAGTGTGGTTGCGGTGCAGTGCATCCATTGTGTCCGTCAGTTTGGAACGTATCTGGCTGTATTTGTTTGCTGTTTCTTCGAAGTCGCAGACAATCTTGCCTTTTTTGTCAAGATTGTTTATAAGTTTTTCGCAAACTTCCGTTTTGTCCGCTTTGTTGGAATGCAGTTCCAGACAGAAATCTCCAATTCCGATGCTGTCGAGACGTTGTTTAACTACCGACAGTGCCGCCATTTTTTCCGCAACAAACAGCACACGTTTGCCGTTGGCAACGGCGTCGGCTATTATGTTGGTGATTGTCTGAGATTTACCCGTTCCCGGAGGTCCGTGCAACACGAAACTGTTGCCGTTGTGCGACGCCGCAACAGCCTCGAACTGTGATGCGTCGGCTACAATAGGCAGCATTATGTCCTGCGGACGGTAATCGTGGTCTATGTCGGAGGACGGAAGACGGAATTCCGATTTGCCGTGTAACTTGTTGTCCATCAACGAAGACACTATGTCGTTTTTGGAAAACTCGTCGATGTGATTGCGTATGTCGCTCCACATCAGGTAACGTGTAAAAGAGAATATTGCCAGGTGAACGTCGTCCACAACGTCCCAGCCGTGCATATTGACAACTTTGCTGCGAACGGAAGCAATGATGTTGTTGATGTTGAAGTCTTCGGCGGTTATTACGTCCAGACCCCTCAGGTCGATGTTGAATTCCTGTTTCAGAAATTCAAGCAAGGTGGTGTTGATCTGGAACCCTTCCTCTCTGAGTTGCAGTGTAAAGCCTTTGCCGCCTTCTCTTTTTATAAGCGTAACGGGAAACAGCACCAACGGCGCGTATTTCGGGAACAAACTGTCTTCCTTGTCAAACCACTTCAAAAATCCCGTGGCGAGATAAAGGGGGTCCGCTCCCATTTCTTCAAGGGCTGTGCGTTCGCGTCTGTAAAGAGTGGACAGCGTAGTTTTGAGTTTTGTACGGTCTACAAACGTGCGCAACCGTTTGTTTTTAAGTTCTATGGTGTTGAGTTCGGCAAAACTTTTAAGGTTGCCCGCCGTGTCGAAATTGCGTGACTTTGCAAGTACTCCCCCTATATCGGGAGGCATTTCGCTGACGGTAAACGTACGTTTGTCGTTCAAGTAATTTATCGTTTCGGAAATGTCCGTGGAAAGAATGTGCAACGAACTGACTGAAGGGCGGAAGTGCAACAGCATATTGCGCAATGACAGGTCAAGCAGACGTCTTTCCCACTGTTTCTGTCTTGAAACGGTGTTTTTAAGGTCGTATACCTTGCCGGTACGTATATCTTTGGGCGCGGCCTGTATGTCAGTATCCGATTCGCTGAGCAGTTGAGCGCCGTCTTCGCCTATTATTCGTTCGGGCAGGGGACGTACTCCGCCCGCACGGCAACGTTTGATGTCCACACAGTAACTGAAAGTGTCTTCTTTTGCGAGTTTTGAGGCGTAGGATTTTTCCGCTCCGGTGTAATTGAGTATGCTGGAACGGTATATTGAAGATATGTCGAATACCGACAGGTCGTTTACTCCCTCCGCAATCAGTTTGCGAAGCAGTTCCTTGTCGTTTACGTAACTGTCTATCATGCAGTTGTCGTAAAGCCACACGCCTGCATGAGTCTGATTGTTGCCGAACAGTATCACGGGATGCAATCCGCAACTTTCCGCACAGGCGCTGTACAGTACGGCAAGTTCCGTCATGGTGGCTTTGCCCGAACGGAAGATGTCGGCGTAATTGCGTATCCGTATGTCCTTAGTTTCTTCCAGACACTCGAACTGTTGCGATTGCAACGCTGTGTAAATGGCGGCGGACAGTTGTCTTACGGCAGTTTTGTCCGTCTGTACGTAGCCGCTGATTTCGGTGGAAAGTTTCCACTGCGACAGTATTTCCGTTACGCTGTTGCGCAGTCGTGTGATTTCTGGATGTCGGGGTTTGACAAAACCCGCCAGCAGATCCACGAATTCCCCCTCGGGTCTCCAGACGTCGTAGGGCAGAAGAGTCACCTGACTTTCCTTGCTACAGTATTTCTTTTCACCGGTAACAGTGACTTTTACCGTTGCTTTTAAAGGTTCGGTAACGTTACACAGGAAATAGGGGGACAGTATCAGCTGGTCGGAAGTGTCCACTTCGACCGTGCTGTCCGACGGCAACTGAGGTATTGTCTTGCTGAATGGCAGTAAAAATTCCGGCTGACTTTCTATCTTTACTTCTATGTTTTGCAACGGTTCGGGACTGTTTGCTTTAATATACAGTCTTTGTATCAGCGAAACGTTGCTTTTGTAATAGGAATACCCCACTGCTTTACGCAGAGACAGTTCCAGTTCGACTGATGTTTTTGTAGCGCTCATATTTACTCCTCGACGAAAAGTTTATTCAATTCGTATTTAATATATTTTAACACATTTGCAGACACTTGTCTATACACTGCAAGGTAACATCGTGCCGTTACGGATGTCTGTTTAAATGGAAATTTAACAAAAAAAAGCGTTTAGACGGACGCGTCGGCTTGATTTAAAGGATATTGAAGACAATATACTACCATCCGTAAAATAAACACGGCAGAATACCCGTTTATTGCGTATATTGCAGAAAAGTTCGGTCAGTCGGAAAATTTTTATCTTGATTTTTACCACAGCCTATATACGGCAAAGTGATTTTCTTTAAAAACCGTTCGGACAAAGAACGGACTTAAACGGTTTGTACACTTTAAAACATCAGGACGTACGTCGATTTTCGCAACAAAAAAAACAGCCCGTGAAAGGGCTGTTTTTAGTTTTACCGTCATTTACAGTTGCAGACTGCTTTTTTGACTTTAAGTACTGAGGAGGGTGAAACGGACAGTTCGTCTATTCCCGTGTCGGCGTAAAATTGCGTAAGCGAGGTGTCCGCTGCCGATTCTCCGCAGATGCCCACCCAGATTCCGTTGGCGTGTGCGTTTTGCGCCGTCTGACTTATCATTCGCAGAACGGCAATGTTTGAACTGTCAAACAGGTCTACCGTTTTTTCGTTGGTGCGGTCTACCGCAAGAGTATATTGAGTCAGATCGTTGGTACCTATGGAAAAGAAATCGACTTCTTTGGCAAGCAGATCGCTTATCATTACGGCGGCAGGCGTTTCTATCATTACTCCCAACTGAATGTCGTCTGCAAAGGGTATGTGCTGCTGCGTCAGACTGTCTTTTACCCGTTGCACGATTTCCTTTATTTGTTTTACCTGCTCAAGGTGACTGATCATCGGGAACATAATATTCAGTTTGCCGTACACGGACGCACGCAACAATGCTCTTAGTTGAGTTACGAATATGTCTTGCTGTTTCAGACAAATGCGAATTGCTCTGTAACCGAGAGCGGGGTTGTCTTCTTTGCCTATATTGAAGTAAGAAGCCTGTTTGTCGCTTCCGAGATCCAGTGTTCTGATGACGACAGGCATCGGGGCAAGTTTTTCCAGTACCGTTTTGTAGGCTATGAACTGTATCTCTTCGTCGGGAAAACCGTTGCTGTTGAGATAAATAAATTCGCTGCGGAACAATCCAACGCCGTCGGCATGGTTTTGCAACGCAAACTGTGCGTCTTCGGGGTTGCCTATGTTGGCGCAAACGAGAATTTCCGTGCCTGAACGAGTAATTGCTTTACCGCCGTACTTTTGCAGTTGCAGTTTTTCTTCTTGCTGACTTTTTATCAGCGAATGTATCTGTTGGGCAAGTTTTTTGTCGGGGTTGACGGTGATTTCTCCGCTTTTACCGTTTATCGCGATTTTACCTTTGTGAGGCAAAGCGTCGAAGTTTTCCACACCTACTATGCAGGGAATTCCCATCGTGCGGGCAAGTATCACGGAGTGCGAGGCGGTGGAGCCTCTTGCCGTGACGAATCCTTTTACGCTGTTTTTGTCCAGTTTCATTGTCTGACTGGGGTAAAGATCTTCGGCGAGAACTATTACATCGCCGTCGGGCTGAGGCTGAGTCTCATTTAAACCTTTTAATATTCTTACGACTCTGTCCGTGACATCGGCAATGTCCGCCGCACGCGCTTTCATATAACCGTCTTCAAGACTTTCAAACATCGACTTCAATGCGTCTCCGGTACAGCGTACGGCGTATTCGGCGTTAAAAGTCATTTCCAACTGTTGCTGAATACCTTCGATAAAGTCGGGATCATCCAGCATCATACTGTGGACTTCGAATACTTCGGCAGTTTTTTTGTCTGACGTCAATGCTTTTTCGTACAGTTGGCGCAATTCCTTTTTAGCCTGCTTTACGGCGTGATCTATGCGCTCTTTTTCCTTTTGCGGGTTGCAGCCGTTTTGTTTGGTTACACTCAGATCGGGTTGACTTAAAAAATAAATATTTCCTATTGCAACGCCTTCAGACGCTCCCGTTCCCTTGAACTTCATTTCAGCCTCCTTTGCCGAAGACCGTATCAGCAGACTTTTTTGCCTGCGATATAGGTTTCAAGCAATTTGTTGTTGTCGTCCAGAACAATAAAATCGGCAAGTTTGCCTTTTTCGAGACTGCCCGCCTTGTCGTACATTGACAACATACGCGCAGGGTTGGCGGTAAAGAAATTTATTGATTGTTGCAAAGTGTAGTTGCAGAATTTCATAACATTGCGCAAGCCCTGTATTGCCGTAAGAGTGCTTCCGGCACGGGTATTCGTTCCTTTGATCCAGCAATCGCCGTCCACAACTTCTATGGGAGTGCCTGCCAGACGGTATTCGCCGTTGGGAAGTCCGGCGCACATCAGACTGTCGGTTATGGCTATCATTTTGTCACCCTTTATTTTGGCAATTGTTCTTACAATGTCGCAGTTGAGATGTTTGCCGTCTACAATGGTTTCGCAGTAATTGTCTGAATACAGTCCGGCAACTATTATAGACGGAGTGTGGTGGTGTATGGGACGCATTGCGTTGAACAGGTGCGTGAAACTTTTTGCACCGCATTTTATTGCGGTCATTGTTTCCGTAAACGATGCTCCGCTGTGTCCCAATGACACGGCAACGCCCGTTTTTGCAATGTGCTTGATTACTTCGGCGGCATGCGGAAGTTCGGGCGCGATTGTTATCAGTTTGATGAGTCCGCCCGCGCATTTCTGATATTCGTCAAATTTTTCCGCCGAAGGTATCTGCAACAGCGACAAGGGCATTGCTCCCTTGTATTCAGCCGACAAAAAAGGACCTTCGAGATGTATTCCCTTGATTATAGGAAATTTCTTTGCGACTTCCGCCACGGTGGCAAGTTGGCGCTTGATTATTTCGTCTTTGTCGGTCATTACGGTTGCCATTACGGATGTCACTCCGTTTCGTGCGTAGAAGTCGAGTATTTCTTCCATTTGTTCGGCGGTTGCTTCGTTGAAGTCGTAGCCGTTTGCCCCGTGGGTGTGAATATCCCACAGTCCCGGGACGACCGTTTTGCCTTTAAGATCGACGCCTTCCTGCTGAAGGTTGCCCATATCTAAAATAATCCCGTTCTTGACCAGAATATCACAACGTCTGAATCCCGTTTCGGTAAGTACGTTAGCGTTTTTGAATACTGTTCCCATTAGTGTGCCTCCTTGGTAGTAGGGTTAATCGATTGTTGTATTTAACTGAATTTTATTGATTTTTGCTGTTTTTACCGTTCAGTACCAGTATGGCTACCGTTGCTGCAACGGCAAGCACCGACAGTACGATGTAAAATACTCCCTGCGTGACGTCGCCGGAGTTGAAACTGCCGACAGACAGCACGACGCATATTGCAACTATGGCAATACATACCACCACGACGGAAACGACGCGAAATACGCTCAGTGTTCCGCCTTTAGGTTTATTGCCTTTGTCTTTTTTTGATTTGCCTATTTCCGTCACATCGCGATTGTCTTGTTTCATTGAACATCCTCCTGTCGCTTTGTAAAGATATTGTATCATACAATTAACTTTTTTTCAAACTTTGTAAAAAATTGACAAAAATTATAAATATTTAGGCAACATTACGCATTTAGTGGTAAAATGTCAGCGTTATGAAAGCACAGAATCTTATTATTTATTCGGACATGGACGGAACAATGCTTACCGACCGGGACAGAGGTCCTTATGTTCCGCAACGCAATTTGCAGGCGATAAAGCGGTTTATTTCGGAGGGCGGTGCTTTTTCCGTCGCTTCGGGCAGGGAATATTCCGATATTCTGAGATACTTTCCCGACATTGAGTTCAACGCTCCGTTGGTGTGCGGAAACGGATCCAACCTGTACGATTGCCAAGCGGACAAAGTTTTCTTTGCGGATACTCTGAGCAAAAATTACAAGACGGAAAGTGCACATTATCTGCTTACGCACGACAACGTGTGGATGGTGGCTGCCGATCAGTACAGTATATATCAGATAATGACGGGCGATCCCGGAAGAGATTCGTCCATTGTCGATTACCTTATCAGAAAGACCAAAACGGTAGACGAGTATATCAATGGCGATATGGTAAAGACGGTTTACGTTGCGGCGGACGCAAGTCAGATGGAAGCATTGCGCAAAGATATAGACAAACTTCCTTCCGCGCACGAAGTGGTGCAGATGCTTTCCTCTCCTATATATTGCGAAATAGTAAACAAAACGGTGTCCAAGGCGGAGGGCATACGCCGGGCGATGAAATACGCCGGCATGACGGACCGAACGCTTGTGTGTATCGGTGATTACATGAACGACTACGCAATGATAAAAAACGCTGACATACCTGCCTGTCCGTCAAACGCATGCGAGCAGATAAGACAGTTGTGCGGTATTGTAACCTGTGACAACAACACGGGTGCAGTCTCCGACCTGATAGACAGATTGCTTGCAATGTAATGTCGTGTTTTTATTGCACGTTACGGCAAATTTTGACATTTGAGAGTTGTGCATTACCGAAAATTTGCAAATTTATATCCATTACTTCGGAACGTAAAAACGACGTTCCGAAGTTTTTTTTGTTTTAAAACGATCGACGCTTTTGCGTTCAATGATTATATACTGAATTTTATTCCTATACGGCAAGGATAAATACGGAAACTGAAAAATAAGCCTGTTTCAATAAATTTCCTATAAAATTTTTATGTGTTGTCGGAAGATATCCTGTAAAAGTCAAAAAATTTAAAACAATAAGATAGGACGGATTTTGCGTTGCAAAGTGCCATCGGAGGTATAAGATTGTTCATACTTGCGTATAAAGCGCATATTTTAGATTAGTGCAATATCGTCATTTGTCGTCGTCTGCCTCGTCGTAGTTTACTTCGGCGGTTTGCTCTTCGGGGGTTACGGCATTGTCGGGCACAGTACCTACCGTTGATTTTTTCCTTTTCCTGTCAAACAGCGAAGGGTCTACGGTAGGTACGAATTTCAGTCCGCACGCGTCGGCAATGGCTTTTGCGGGAATTTCGGCGCGGTATCCCTTTATACCGCCGTAAAAACAACTGAGTGTGTAAACTTCGTTGTTGTCGGCATCCAGCAAAACAATAACTCTTGTGACGGTGTGCCCTACGGTACGCTGTACCGTCATCACCGTAGTGGCTTTTGAAATGTCCGCAGTGTAGGTTTTGTTTACGAAGCGTTCCGTCAGTTTGCCGTCTCCAACGGTAACTTTCGCCGTAAAGATAACAATAAGATAGAACACTGCCACGAACAGTGAGATTGCCCCCAGCACAGAAGCGACGACAATTACCGCGGTAACTTTAAGATTGAGCAGTATTACCGTTGCAACTATTGCTAAAATGAGCACATTGATGCCTGTGGCGTAGACTTTTGATGTACGGTCTGACAAAGCAATTGTTTTCATAACAGTCCTCCGGACGTCAAAAATTTGACTTTTTTAAGAACTATATCACAAAAATCGGCGCATTACAACGGGAAACTTCAATTTTTCCCGTCAAAAATTGACGTAAAAGGGCAAAAACTTGATTTTTATTACAACCGATTGTTACAATTGGGGTGAAGATAACTTCGTAAAGGAGGATATTTCGATGGGCAAAGATTATTTCAGGATTGACGACCGACTTATTCACGGTCAGATAGTGACTGCCTGGTGCAGTTTTTTGAAAATAAACGAGATTGTCGCTATTGACGACAAACTGGCGTCTAATCCTATGTTGCAGACAATAATGCTTATGGGTATCCCCAAAAATTACAAGGCGCATGTGGTTACGAGCGAACAGGCGAAAAAACTTCTTGACACGCCGTCGGACGGAAACAGACTGTTTGTAACGAGATTTACTCAGGATCTGGCAAATTACCGCGAGCAGTTGAAAAAGTGTGAAATCTGTATAATAGGCAATGCAAGCAAGAAGAATGCCGACGACTACAATCTGACAAAGGGAGGAGGCTCGGTATTTTTTGCCAGCCGAGAGGACGTAGAATTGTTGGATGAGGTGGAAAGGGACGGAGTAAATTTGATTTACCAGACCGTTCCTACTTCGCCAAAGAAGACGTGGTCGGAAATGCGTGAAAGCATCAGTTAACTGTGATTTTTACGGAAGAAGGCTGATTCCGTACAAATAAAACTCAATAAAATTGGAGGGTAAATTTTTATGATGGTACTTCAAGCAGTATTGGTATCGCTGTTTATTTACCTGGGCGCAATCGGTTCAATTGTAGGTAATACAATCGGTTGGTACTGTCTGGGCAGACCGTTGATCGCATCATTTGTTACCGGTCTCATAATGGGCGACGTAACAACGGCAATGGCGGTAGGCGTTCCTCTGCAAATAGCGTACCTTGCAAACGTAACGCCGGGCGGCGCCGTTGCATGGGATCTGTCTTACGCTACATATGTAGGAACATTTACGGCTATTGCGTTAAAGGGTACGGTCACATCTACGGAGGCTCTTATAGGACTTGCCTTTGCAGGTGCAGGTATCGGTGGCGTTATCGGCGGAACAATGTGGAACGTTCACTATGCGCTTGACGTCGTGCTCAACCGTTGGGCAGGCAAGATAGCGCAGGAAGGTGACACCAAGAAAATGTGGATGCCCAACGTACTGGGAGGTCAGGCAATAGGATTTCTGTGCCGTTTCGTTCCCGCACTTATAGTTTTGTTGGGAATCAATGCCGCAGGTTCGGCAACGGGAGGAATTTCCATACCCGCATGGCTGACGACAGGACTTACCGCATTCGGAAGCATGATGGCAGCACTTGGTATGGGTATAATACTGTCCTTCCTTGTGAAGAAGAAGGTTCACTGGGCGATATTCATGGGCGGTTTCGTGCTGGCTACGTATTTCGGACTGTCAGCAATGGCAATTGCCGTTGTCGCAATCATTGTTGCGGCAATCGTCTACACCGTAATGACTAAGAAGGAATCCGACGGGGAGGTAGCATAACATGGCAGAAAAACAAGTTAGCAAAAAAACGTTAAGAAAATCGTTTAATAACTGGTTCTTCTGGAACGGATGTTCCCAACAGGCCGAATCGATGCTTGGTATGGCGTTCGGTCAGGCAATGGCTCCCGTTATCGAAGAATTGTACGAAACAAAGGAGGACAGGGCTGCGGCTTTGCAACGCCACATTACTCTGTTCAATACCGAATCTCAGGTCGGTTCTATCGTCAACGGTATATGTATCGGTATGGAAGAACAACTTGCCAACGGTACGGGCAGTGCGGAAATGATCTCCGAAACGAAGGTCGCACTTATCGGACCTACGTCGGCAATAGGCGATTCGCTGTGGGTTGCCACGATAATTCCGCTGTTGCTGACGGTATGTATCGCAATAGCATCCAGTCTCACATCCGCTCCGTGGGTGGGCGCAGTCGTGTACATGCTGGTTTATCCCATCGGAACGTACTTCCTGTCATGGTACCTGTTCAAACTGGGCTATAAGGCAGGTCTTGAAGGTATAAGCAGATTTATGGCGTCGGGCAAACTGGACAAACTGATGAACACCGCAACAATACTCGGTCTTATTGTAGTGGGCGGTCTTACGGCAAGTTTCGTTACATGTACGCTCAACATCGACATAAAGGCAATGCAACAGGTATTCAACTCCGAAACGGGCGAATATGTTCAACAACTGGTATCCGTCTTCAACCTTGACAACCTGCTCAATTCGGTATTCCCCAAGATAGTTCCGCTGGGACTTACGCTTGTGGTTTACAGACTGTACGCTAAAAAGCATTGGTCACCTATTGCTATAATGGGATTGATTCTGGTACTTGCGGCAGCGCTGACGGCTATCGGATATATCCCCAACGTAGGGGCTTTTGCGTAAAATAATTTTTTAAGAGAGGCATATGCAAATGGCACACTTAGAGTACATTGAAAGAATCGGTAAGGTTCTGGAAAAAATCGACAAAGAACAATCTGACAACATCAAAAAGGCGGCACAGATGTGCGCCGAAACAATCAACTCCGGCAAACTGGTTCACCTGTTCGGCAGCGGACACAGCGTGCTTCCCGTTCAGGATGTGTTTCCCCGTTACGGCGGCGTCGTGGGCTGGCATCCGTGCATGGATCCGAGACTTATGTGGAACAATGTCATCGGTCCGGGCGGAGCAAGAGAGTTGCTGTGGATTGAAAGACAGGAAGGATACATCGCAAACTTCCTTCAAAGTTACAATTTCCAGGAAGGCGAAGTAATGATAGTTTATTCGCACGGCGGACTTAATGCTGCTCCTATCGAAGCCGCAATGTATGCTAAGGCAAGAGGTCTTAAAGTTATTGCCGTGACAAGTGGCGAAAATTACAAAAAAGCCAAGGCTACTCACTCCTCCGGCAAAAAACTGGGCGATATAGCCGACATCGTGATTGACAACTGCTGTCCTTTGGAAGATTCTCTTGTCCCCATTCCCGGTTACTATCAGAAAGTGGGCGCAAGTTCTACGGTTGCCGTAATCACCATTTCGCAGGCTCTCGCTTCCGAGACGGCTTTGCTGTTGCAGAAGATGGGACACAAAATGTACATTTTTGTATCTCCCAACGTTACCGAAGTACCCAAAGAGTACATGAACGAGGTTTACGCCGATTACACACAACTTGTGAAAGGCAACAAAAATATGTAAGTTTTGATTTGCAGGGTCGGGCAAATACTTCCCCGACCCTGTTTTTCAGCCAGAGGTGTTTATGACTAAGGTAGTAGTTGTAGGACACGGCGGCTACGGATCCGCCGTGAAAAGAAACATGGCAATGCTTGTGGGCGTTCCCGAAGAATTTTATTTTGTGGATTTCAACGAAACAGACGATCTCGAAACGCTCAAAACCAAGTTGAAGGACGTTGTGGACGAAATAGGACGCAATGAACAGATACTGTTTGCCTGCGATCTTGCGGGCGGTTCGCCCTTCCGTGAAACGGCAATGCTGTGTGCGGAAAATCCTCGGTTTGCAGTGGTGGCGGGTATAAATACGTCCGCCTATACCGAGATGACATTCAATACCGAACTGTCGGCAAAGGAACTGGCGAAACTTGCCTTTGACGTTGCTACGCAGTCGGTGCTTATTTATCCGCCCGAGGAGTAATTACAATGACGTTGTTTGCGACATTTACGGATATACTCGCAGTTTACTGGCCGTTTATAGCGGTGTTTGTCGTGGTGGCGGTGTTGTCGGGCGTTACTCTCGGCATGCTGTCAAAGGCTCGAACTGACGCGGCGCAGACGCTTGACAGATTGCTCGTCACAAATGTCGACGTGTATCTCGAAAGGCTTACTTCCAACAAGCGTTTGAAGTGGGTGTTCAGAAAAAGCATAATTCAGTTTATGCTGCTCAAAGGTTATATCGTCAAGGGCGATGACGACAAGGCGTTGCAATGCATTCGTGCGTTGGATTCAATGCGACTTGAACCGCAGGAAAAGGTGGAGTTTTTACAGACACGTATCAGTTTTTTCGCTACACGAAACAACCGCGAGGAAGCGTTAGCCGGCAGGGATAGTCTGGTAAATTTTTTAAAAAAAGTCAAGGCTGACAAAACGGACAAGTACAGGGAAATTTTGGAAGAGGCGGATGTGATAATAAAGGTGTACGTGGAAAAAGACGTCAATTTTATTCCGTCGCTTATCGCAAAAGCAGCAAAAACCGCACACCCCGTAGTGCGTGGCATAACACAGTACCGTATTGCCAAACTTGCCTATTTCAAACAGGACGAACAACTGGTGACGCGCTATCTCCAACGCGCCGCTAAAAATCTGAAGGGTACTTCGTATCAGCAGATTGTGGAAAGCGCGTTAAAGGACAGCAGCGTGTTGGCAGAGCAATAAAGACTAAAATATCGGAGGATGTACAATGGTAAAATTCGATTACCTTATAAATGACTCGATGGGGTTGCACGCAAGACCTGTCGGACTTGTGGTAAAAGCGGTTGCTCCCTATAAAGACAGCAAAATAACCGTTTTTTACAAGGACAAGCAGGCTGACGCCAAACGAATGTTTGCCGTGATGGCTTTGCAGGTAAAGCAGGGAGAAACAATTACCGTTGCGGTAGAGGGCGGACAGGAACAGGAAATTGCCGACACTATTAAAAACATATTCGTTTCGGAACATCTGTAACACAGGTAAATTTTTGTATTATCCTATACCTTTGCAAAATATAGAAAACTCAGACAGTGACGCGTGCGGCAATATCGCGCTTGCGTATTAACTGTTGCCCGCATTCCGACGTGCCCGACGCATGGACGGTATTTAAGAGTGGCGGGCGGGATTTAGCCGTTACGTAAAAAGACTGATTGTGAAACGCACGGCGCAAAAAGTAATTTAATACCGTTGCAAGACGTTGTTCCGACAACTGATATTTGCAACGCATTTACCACGCAAAAACACCCGAATTGCCGATAAATCGGGCATTTTCGTTAAATTGCGGTATTGACAGCGTACAGCAAGAATAGTAAAATTAGTTTAAATCAGATCAATAAAAAGAGGTGTAATCATGAGTCTTTTAATCAAGATGAGACAGATAAAAGATTTATCTCCCTCTGAAAGGCACATAGTGGATTATATTTTTGACAATCTGCCAGAGGTAATCAACATCGGCATTGTGGATTTGTCTAAAAAGACCAATACTTCCACTACAACGGTCAAGCGTCTGTGCCAGAAACTGGGCATAAACAGTTACATCGATTTTCGTCTCGAACTGTCGATGGAATTGTCCAATTATATCAAAAATTCCATCATAAAGGGCGCCAAGGAACCTGTCAGGCGATACGATTCGGTGGCTGACATTATTAAAAAAGTGTCCAATCAGAATGCCAAATCCGTATTGGAATCCACCAACATCAACGACTCTGAACTGGTGGAAACAATCGTCAAGCTGATGAAAAGTTGTCGCCGTATCGATTGGTACGGTGTAGGTCCTTCCAACGTGGTAGCCGTTGACGCCGCCATTAAGTGTATGCGATTGGGCATCGAAACGTCATCCTACAACAACCGTATGCAGATGATGGTCAATGCAAAGGCATGCAGTTGTCAGGATACAATGGCTTTTCTCGTATCTTACACGGGTGAAACGACGGAAATATTGGAAGTCGCTCATCAACTCGTGATGAAGAAGGTGCCGACGGTTGCAATTACTTCCATCAACGAAAACGCGCTGTCCAAAATGTGCAGATACTCGCTTGTGGTGGACGCAACCGAATCGTGGAACAGATTGGGCGGAATGTGCAGTCGTATAGCGATACTCAATTTGATAGATATACTTTTTACCGCTCTGATGAACAGCGATTACGACAATTACATAAAATTTGCCGATCAGACATATGTGGACAACAAACACTGATCCGTCATTTTGCAGCAAACTACGGTTTGCTGTTTTTTTAGCAGTAGCGAAAGAACGCAAAAGAGTGACAGGGCGTTCAAGGCGTAAAACGTTTTAAGTCGTTACGAAAACAGTGGTTCACCGTCAAACGTGCCTGTATTTAGGCGGTGAATACCTGATTGTTTTTATTTTTGCAATAAACTTTAACCGTTGTAAATATTTGTTAAGATTGTATTTGCAATAAAGTTATGGCATATTTTTCAATAAAAAGTCAATCTTTAAGGTTTAAAATAGTCAAATATAATGGAATTTTGTGCTTTAAAAGGCGCGCTGTACGCCGTATAGGCTTGTTAAGTGTTGACGGTATCCGCTGTAATTGATATAATATATAACTAATCGGACGTTATGACGTCAAACGATTTAAATTCATTTTCAGTGAATTAAGATAAAGAATACATCAACTGCACACACTACACACAAGGAGAAAAATTGAAAGCAACGGTATACTACTATATTATATCTGCGGTCACGCTGATTGTCATATTTGCTGTTACTTCCGCTTTATTGCGCAAAAACAAGGGAAACGGACTGTTGATTAAGATATTCGCCGCGGTGGCAGGCGTGGCATTGTTTGTCCGCCATATGCTGGGCGAAGACAAAATCTCGGCGGTAGTCTCGATGCAGGTTTCCGCCGATTTCCCCGATAAAGCAAGTATTATATTCGCATTGGTGCTTGTCACATTGTATTTTGCGGGATTTCTTGCAATTGTGCTTGATCCGTATTTCAGATCTCGTTCGCTGGAAAAGATCGTTGCGGTGTTCGGCACAGCGGTGTTCACGCTGATTTTTTTTGCGCTTCCGCAATATATAACGGCAATAGAAGGTGTTGCTGCAACCGAAACTTTGTCCGTCAGAGCGGTGATGATCGCTCTCGGAACAGGCTACGGTCTGGGATACAGTATGGCACGTCTGTTGCATTGCCGTTGGGAAAAGACGGTGGGCGCATGGTGGATAGCGGTTGCGGTCGTTGCAATGATTCTCGTCAACATTCCCAATTACGCAATGAACGCCGTAATCGGAACGGAAAACATTACATGGTATCTTAAAGACTTTTCTCTTGCACATCGTATCGCACTGTACTTTGCATTTATAATTCCTCTTGTGCTTTACCTTGTACTAAAAAGAACAAGTATCGAAAACCGCAGACTTGTGCTGTTGTATTACGCGCTTGCAAGTCTTATAATCTTTTCCAACGATTTTCGTCTGGCGGATATGCAACGGTTGTCCAACCTTCCTTTGCACCTGTGCCACACGGCGATGTACATCACTCCTCTGTGTCTGATGTTCAACGGCAGAAAGGTGTTTTACTTCACCTATTTTATAAACGTTCTGGGCGCATTTATAGCGTTGCTCGTACCAAACTACGGCGAATCCGTTGTAACAAGCGCAAGCGTCGTATTGTTCTGGGTGAACCATTATCAGGCGTTCTTCATGCCGTTGCTGGTAGTCGGATTGGGCATTTTCCCCAGACCGAGACTGAAAGAGTTCAAATACTCGATGATCGGTTTTGCGGTGTATTTCGTGTTTATACTGTTTATAAACGCCTTGTTTACCAACTTCGATCCCGGTGTGGACTATTTCTTTCTGAACAGCAATTATATCGCGGACAAACTGGGCGAATGGGCGGAAAATCTGCGCAACGTAGTGTGGTCGTTTGACTGGAACGTCAACGGTCGGCAACTTACTCTCACATTTTACCCTGTATATCAGTTACTGTTTTTTATAGTGTACGTATTTCTGGCTTTGGGAGTATGGTTTGTTTACGAATTGGGTTACGATGTCGTCGTCAGTTGGGCGGACATACGCAACAGAAACAAAATCTACCGCGCCGATCGTATAGCGTTGCAAAGCGCACTTAACGGAAGAAATATAGAGGAGCCGCTTAACATGAACAATTCTGACAAGTTGATACTGAAAAATCTCACAAAAAGATACGGAAGAAGTGACGTTTATGCCGTAAAAGACGCCAATTTAGAGGTCAACGGCGGTGAGATATTCGGTTTTTTGGGACCAAACGGAGCAGGTAAATCGACTATAATAAAGAGTATAGTCGGAATACAGACAATCACCGACGGAACGATAGAGGTGTGCGGATATGACGTAAAACGTCAGCCTGTTCAGGCAAAGCGTCAGATAGGGTTTGTTCCCGACCATTACGCCTTGTACGAAAAACTTACGGCGCGCGAATATATCAACTACGTCGCGGATCTTTACGACGTGGACAAAAAGACTCGCGACGAACGGCTCAACAGATTTATAGAACTTTTCGAATTCCGTTCGGCAATAGACAATCAGATAAAGACCTATTCCCACGGAATGAAACAAAAAGTCACAATAATGGCGGCGCTTATTCACAATCCCAAAGTGTGGATTCTTGACGAACCGCTGACAGGCCTTGATCCCAACAGTATTTATCAGGTCAAGGAATGTATGAAACAGCATGCGCAGGAAGGCAACATCGTATTTTTCAGCAGTCATATAATCGATGTGGTAGAACGCATCTGCGACAGAATAGCCATCATCCGTAAGGGACAGATACAATGCGTCAGGAGTGTGCAGGAAATAGAAAATTCTGGCATGACGCTTGAACAGTTTTATATGGACGTGGTGGAAGGCAGCGAAGTACTTCCCGTTGCCGTTCATCCCAAGGACGCCGAGGTGGCAAAATGAAATACCTTAAAACGCTTGTTTTAATGCAGTTGAAGGACAAGTTGAACTTGTCGTTTGTGAAAAACAGACGTCAACTTATTCTTAAAACGGTGCTTGCGTTTTTGTCCGTTGCCGTTGTAACTGCCATTATTTACCTGCTGTTCAGTATTGCGGTAATGCTCAGAATATTTTCTTTCTGGGAAAGCCTGCCCATCAATGTGCTGTCTGTCATATTTATCGCCATGCAGTTGCTGTCGATGCTTAGTTGCACCGTAGGACTTACGAAAGCACTGTATTTTGCCGCAGACAACAAGGTGCTGCTCACAATGCCTGTAAGTTCCAACATGGTATTTATGTCCAAGTTGGTGCTTTACTACATTTACGAATTGAAAAAAAGTATACTGTTCACTTTGCCGTTGTTTATTGCTTTCGGTATGGTAAACGGTTACGTCTGGTACTACTACCTGTGGCTGATACCTTGTGTGTTTCTTGTCGCACTTGTTCCCGTGGCGGTGGGCGCGGTTATCAGTATTCCCGCAATGTTTGCCATGCGCATTATACGCAACGGCGTTCTGCGTGCAGTTCTCAGCGTGCTCGCACTGGCAGGCATCACTTATCTGATAGTAAAACTGATCAATCTTATTCCGGAAAACATCAACCTTGTCGGACAGTGGGGACAGATTTACTACGCTATTCAGGATGCGCTGCAATTTGTGTGCGACAAGTTTGCACTTATAAATTATATGACCGTTATGGTGGTGGGACAGACTGTGGGATATGTATTCAGACTGTTTTCCGCAAACACATTTATAATTTTAGGTATTCTTGTCGCAAGTCTTGCCTTGTTGTTGGGCGTGGCGTATCTGCTTGCCCGTCCGTTGTTTCTGTACATGGCAAGCAAACAGTTTGAGTTCGAAAAAAATGACCACGTCAGACAAAAACCCAACAGGGTACATTCAGTTGCATTCAGCGCGTTGTCACAGGAACTGACTGTCAATTTCCGCAGTCTTACCTACATTGTGCATCTTTTTTCGCAAGTGATGATATTGCCCGTTGCGATACTTTTTCTCAACAAAACTTTCGTGGCAATGAACACCAGACTTGCCGGACAGCATATGGCGGTTGCATTCAACGTGCTGATTCTGTTGCTTATTTCCACGTCGCAGAATTCCGTGCTTGCCTCAGTATACAGCCGTGAAGGAAACGCAAGATATATTATCAAGACGCGTCCCGTAAGTTACGCCAACAGCGTTGTGGCAAAACTTGCAGTCAGCCTTGCGGCAACCTCGCTGTCGGTTGCTCTTTCCGTAATAGCGTACAAGAGCGTAACGGGTGCAAGTGCGGTGGACTCGGCATTACTGTGCTTTATAGGAATATTCGTCAACGTGGCATACATTTTCTGGAGCGCCGAGTTGGACATAATGAATCCTCAAAGCCGTCAGTATTCCACTGTAGGCGTGTCCTTTGACAATCCCAACGAAAGAAAAGCCACCGTGCTTTCCTTTCTTCTGTCGGCGCTGTTTGCGTTTGCGGTATATTTCCTGCTGAAGGAAGGTCAGACGCTGGCATTTGTCAAAATACTGCTTGTAGCCGCAGTATTTTTGGGCGCGAGACTTTATCTGTTCTTTATAAGAGTCAGATTGTATTATATGGAAAAGTAAGGGAGGACGATTGCATGAAAAAATCAACAGTTATCGTAATAGCAGTCATCTACTTTGTTTCCATTGCGGTTGTGGGATTTTTCGGACTGGAAATTTCTTCCTATAATCCCGTTGTATATATAACGCAGATAAACATCACCAACACCGAACTCGTTACACGTCCGGACAATACGTTGTATATGTTGTTCGATTACACCGAAGGACTGACAGTCCCGCTGACATTCGAGGCTTTGCCGGAAAACGCCACTGAGAGAAATGCTGTCAAGGTGGAAATTTACTACCAATCGGATACCGATGTGGCAGAATTTATCAGCGGAAACATTCTGTTTTACAAACCCGGTATGGTCAGTGTGCGTATCTATTCCACAGACGGCAGAAACGTTACGGTAAGATGCGACGTTTATGCGCAAATGCCCGATCAGCAAATGATAACTTTTACAAACGCCTCGCTTTGGGGCGTCAAATGACAGGTCGTTTCGGTAACAATTACCGAGTGCGGAATGTTACAGAGCACGGTAACGGCACAATACAATTGTTTTTGCAGCCGACGCTGTTTAAAAATCCAGCATTTTTGCTGTGTTAACATAGATCAATCAAACCAAACAAACAACAGGAGTTAAAAATGAAGAGGAAATTAGTGGCAATAATACTTGCCGTTGTGCTTGTAAGTGCCAATGTGTTTGTACTTGCCGCCTGCCAGCCGGCAGTTACGGACGTACAGTTCAACGTTGACGGTTTCAAGACTCAGTATATTGTGGGAGACGTCGTGGATTACAGCGGTTTGTCCATTACCGTCAAATACGACAACGGCACTTCCGAAACCATAAATTACAGCGAATTTGAACAAAAAGGCGTTTCTTTCAGCGGAATAAGCACAGACACGCAAGGAAACAAGAATATCCGTATAGAGTATCTCGGATTTTCCAAGTTGATTCCGGTAGTGGTGACCGCACAGGCTACCGTTACCGAGATTAAATTGGTGGACGGGTCTTTCGAACTCACTTACAATGTAGGAGACACTCCCGATTACTCAACAATCGAAATAGAAGTCGTGTATTCCGACGGAAACAAGACAACGGTTACAAATACAGAAGGACAGATCACGCACAGTGCAATCGACACTTCTTCTGCGGGAATCAAACAGTTGACATTGCAATACGCAGGTAAAAGCGTAACCGTAAGCGTTACGGTCAAAGAACTTCCCAAGGTCGCGTCGATTACAGTCAAGGAAGGCACTTTCGACGAAGAATACGAAACTGCCGCCGAAATAAATTACAACGCTATAGTGCTTATAGTAAAATACGACAACAACGAGACAAAGGAACTGACGGTAGGGGAAAATCTTTCCGTAATTACGCTTGACAAACCCGAAATCACGTTTGCGGGCGAATATACGCTTAAAATCACCTACCAAGGCAAGGAGACTTCCGTAACGTTTACAGTCAACACGGATACCGCAAAGGTAACGGGAGTACAGTTGTCGGCGCAAGGTTCGTTGACCTATAAGCAGGGACAGGCTGTCGATTACAGCAGGTTTACGGTAGTTATCACCTATGAAAACGTGGCGGAACCCGTAACCGTGGATGCAACGGACAGTCGCGTTACATTTACTCCCATCGATACCAAAGTGGTAGGAGATAAAGATTTTTCCGTTAAAGTAGGTTCAGTGGATTCCGACCCGATACAGTTGAAGGTAATAGGAGTTTCAGAAATTACGGTAAAGGAAGATACATTGAAGACTGTTTACAACGTCGGCGAAACATTCCAGCCTGCTTGTACCGTAATATTGCATTACACAGACGGTTCGACGGAAGAAGTTGCCTACAACAGTACAGGAATGACTTACGATCTGCCGGAAATGAACACTCCCGGAACAAGCACTTATACTCTTACCTATACATTGACGGTGTCGGGTCAGATACTCAACACCAAGAAGGTTGAAACGACAATTACCGTAAACGCTCTTGCAAAGGTAACTAAGTTTACCTATTCGTTGGGATATCAGCAGTATCTGGACGGTAAAAACACCGAAGGCGTCAACAGTTTCTTTGTAACAGACAGACCTTACCGTGTCGGAACAGACAATCCTTTTGTGTTTATACCTTCCGCAACGGACGACAAACAGCAGAACATCGAAAACATTCAGACTGTAGCAACCGTTTATCTGTGGAATGAAAATTCCTACGTTAAATTGCAGGATGAAGAATTGTCTGCGCATGTGTCGATAAAGGATAACAGATATCAGTTTACCGATGACGCCGCAGGCAACACTTACAAGATTACAATTGCGCTGTCAAGCATTTACGATTCAACATTGCTGGGCGGATCTTCGTCCTTTGACATCGAAGTGGCGGTGGAAGAAGGTTACAATGTGTACGACGCACTCAGTCTGTCGGTATTCGACAACGTGCACACCAATGCAATGGAACCCCTTCACGCACAGACAATGCCCTGGGATACGCAGTCTATAGGAGACTATGCCGCTACATTGAAAGCAGTGTTCATTCACGCAAACATTGACGTTGCAAGAGAAAATCTGCCACAAGGCTACTTCTTTAACAGCACCGATACGGATTTCGATTCGGTAAAGAGTTCGTACAGCAACGCGAAGTACAGTGCGGACGATCCCAAAACACTCGGGGACTATCTCGAAGGATCTTTGCGCGAAGGTAAGTACGCATCGGATCACGGCAATCTGACGCAGCGTGCTTTGTACGGTCACACAGGCACCGTAACTTTGTACGGAAACTATCACCAGATAACCGTTGCGGACGACATTAAAGTAGTGGTAGACTCCGGAATGAAACCGACCGACGGAAGTTTTTCCACCGAACCTCACTATTCGCTGTTCGGTTTCGAAAGTATACAGCGCAGTCAGGGTGTCGTCACAACCGATTCGGCAATTTACGACCTGTCTGTTCTGGGCAATGCTCCCCGTGAAGAAGTAAACGGACCTCAGGGACTTTTGCTCATTCACTCCAATGCTAAAAACGTCACAATAGACAACATCGTTTCGCGTAACTTCTTTACGAATCTCATTGCGGATCTTGACGGAACAAATCCCGATCTTGTAGGATATAACACTATATCAAACTGCAAGTGGTACGATTCATACAGCAACATGGTATTCGATTGGCAGACGGCAGGAGGCACAATCACTAACTGTATTATGGAAAATGCAGGCGGACCTTTGTTCGTTCTCGAAGACGCCAACACCAATCCTTCCGCAGGATACGTCAACTCAAAGTGGAGCGTGGACGAACTGACGGTACTGACGGGAGAACTGTCCGGTCAGGAAACATGGTTTGTAATCAACAACGCGGCAGGATACGGAGCAGAGTTGCAGTCTCTTATGTCCCTTATTTCCAACAAGAATTACACCTTTACGGTAAACAAGGGCGACGGAATAGCATTCAACGCCGTTGCTGCGCTTATTCCCAACACGGCGGAACTTGCCACAAACCTCAATCCCGTCGACGTTGACTTTACCTTGGCAGGTAAGTTGTTCTCGATGACAGATCCGACGTTTGTTTCCACGATAAAGCCTCTCGTAATGCAGGCAGGCGCACCCGTCGTAAACTGCGGAAATACCTGGATGTATTTTAACGGTACGGGATTTACTGCAGTAGCGGGCGATATGTCTCAGGAAACTTCTTCCGACCTGATCGTGTATCTTAAAATAGGTTCCGAATACGTCGGAGTGGTATTCAGAGGATTTGCAAAGTAACGATTTTTATCAAAATTCAAGGCGGTACGGACAATAAGCCCGTACCGCCTTTTTATATAAACTTTTCTTTAAGCGTTGCTATTTGCCGACTTAAAACGCCGCCCGAATAAAACGGGCGGCGTCACACGCTGTTGCTGTTTGTACCGAAGTATCAGAACAATCCCATAAAATTGGTATAGGTTTCGGGGAAGAACAGGAACACAACTATCAAAGCGATCATCGCAAGAAAAATTATCTGGAAAATTATGTTGCGTTTTGACATCGCTTCCATTCCTACAATTCCCACAAGCGCAAGCGAACCGTAGGTCTTAAGTACAAGGAATATATTCATTACCACGCCTTCGGGTATAAACGGGTACTTTGCGTTTATTATGAGCAGTGCGTAAACCACTACAAGCAAAACTGCCAGAATTTCACCGATTATATCGAAAATAGCGGAAATTGTCTGTTTCATTTTTTTTACCTCCTGATAAACGGCGCGCATTGCGCGCTTTTTTTAATTATATCAACATTGACTTGCAGTGTCAACTCTCAATTAATTGTAACCTTACAGTCAAGTTATATACAGTATGCGTTACTATGACCAATCGGATACATACGGTACATTGGGGACAAAGCAGAAGTGCGGCGACTTCGATAAAAAGTTCGCAAATTTCCTGTTACGGCGAACGTATTTCCGTCAGACTGCGGTATGGCAGAAGATATTTATAAGTTTTACGAAAAAAAATTAGATTTTTTAGTTAGCATATGCTAATTTGCTTGACAGACCTCTTTTACAGTGCTACTATTGTGGTAGTCAACTGAGGTTGATTTTCTTTAAACGTCAGTGTTCGCTTATGTGAACTTGTCTGTCTTCGCCTCATTTGCATTCGTAACACAATCGGCTGATCAGGTTGCAGCAATCAGCCGCAAGCAATGTCAAAGGCTCGGTTGCCTTTAAATTTTATACGCAAGTTCGCTTAGGCGAACTTGACAAACACATTTATTGTTATCGGCTTTAAGGAGGTATTTATGCCCATCGTAATTGCTCCTGTCAATGTTTTGTTGAAAATAACAAAACTTGTACTGGATGACAGGACTAAAAAGCATATGGAAAATCTGGGAATAACAGTCAACGGCAGTATTGAAGTTGTTTCCCGATCCGGAGGCAGTGTTATTTGTCTTGTAAAGCAGGGCAGGTTGGCATTGGACAGAAATATTGCCACAAGAATACTTGTGACGGAGGCTAAGGAGGAAATATGTTAAAAAAACTCGACGAATTTACCGTAGGGGAAAAGGGAATAGTAAAAGAAGTGTCAGGCGAAGGCAGAATACGTCGCAGATTGTTTGACATGGGAGTGACCAACGGTGCGGAAGTGTATATGCGCAAGGCGGCGCCTTTGGGCGATCCGATTGAAATAACGCTGCGCGGATACGAACTGACTCTGCGCAAGAGTGAAGCGGCATGTGTGACCGTAGAGGTGCAGATATGATCAGAATAGCATTGGCCGGCAATCCAAACAGCGGTAAAACGACATTGTTCAATATACTGACGGGCAGCACGGCACACGTAGGCAACTGGCCCGGTGTTACCGTGGACAAAAGGGAAGGCACCTACCGCAAAAAAGATGTAAGTGCGGTAATAACGGATCTTCCGGGAATTTATTCTCTTTCTCCATACACGCCCGAAGAGGTGATTACTCGTAATTACATATTGGAAGAAAAACCCGATTGCGTAATAAACATAGTCGACGCAACCAACCTCGAACGCAATCTGTATCTTACCACGCAGTTGATGGAAATCGACGTGCCGTTGGTGGTGGCGCTGAACATGATGGATGAGGTAAAAAGACGCGGCGAATCTATCGACGCCGACGCACTTGCCCAAAAAACGGGCGTACCCGTCGTGGCTATTTCCGCTTTGAAAGGGGAAGGAATAGATAAACTCATACAATGCGCTGTATCTCAGGCGCAACATCCTCGAAAGGGAACAACCGTTTTGAAGGACGGCAATTTGAAACATCTTATAGGCGACATTCGGATAGCATTGGAATCTCTTAGTGTGGACAATACTTTGTTTCATGCAATCAAACTGACCGAACTGGACGAACTGGAAACTTCGTTGCATCCGCAACTTGTACCTATGGTGGAAAAGTTTAAAGCGACATTCGAAGACGACACCTTCGGCAACGATTTCGAGGCGTTTATTGCCAACGCAAGATACAGTTATATTGCCGAAAATTTTGCTCGGGCGCTCAAGACTTCCGGAAAACAGACAGGACTTACCCGTTCGGACAAAATCGACAGAGTATTTACCAACCGCTGGCTGGGCATACCCATTTTTCTTGCTATAATGTTTGCCGTGTTTCACATCACATTTTCCGAAAACTTTCTGTTTTTAAAGGCATTTATACCTGAAGATTGGGAGTCGCTTTCCGGTACTGCGTTTTCGGGAGTGTTCGGGGCTGGTGCCGTAAACTCTCCCGGGGTAATATTGCAATCGCTGACGGGAGTATTTACCGATTGGCTGACGGATACGGTGAGAGGTTGGCTGTCAACTTCTCCTCAATGGGTGAGCGGTCTTATTTGCGACGGTATAATGGCAGGTATCGGATCGGTGCTGTCGTTTGTGCCTCAGATACTGTTGCTGTTTATGTTCTTTTCCATATTGGAAGACAGTGGCTATATGGCGCGTGTAGCGTTTATTCTTGACAGGATATTCCGCAAATTCGGTTTGTCGGGACGTGCGTTTATGCCGATGATCATGGGATTCGGCTGCTCCATTCCCGCAATGATAAACACCCGTACGCTTGCCGACGAAAAAGAACGCACCGCAACGATCAGAGTAATTCCCTTTTTCAGTTGCGGAGCCAAGTTGCCTATACTTACCGCGGTTGCGGGAGCAATAGTTTCTTCCTTCGGAGTGAGCAATGCGGATGTAATAACGTTTGCAATGTACCTTATAGGTATAGTTACCGCTATATTGACGGTAATTCTGATGCGCAATACCTCGATGCGCGGCGAAACTCCTCCTTTTATAATGGAACTGCCCGCTTATCATCTTCCGCAATTTAAAAGCCTGATGATACATCTGTGGGACAAGTTAAAACACTTTATAAAGAAAGCCTTTACAATTATACTCGCATCCACCATTGTGGTGTGGGCGGCGATGCATTTCAGTTTCGATTGGCAGTATCTGACGGACGAACAGATCAATCAGAGCATTTTGGCGGGATTGGGACAACTGACGCAACCTTTGTTCACACCTATGGGATTTGGCTCTCAGTTGGGCGAATACGGCTGGGTATTTGCGGTAGCGGCAGTATCGGGACTTATTGCCAAAGAAAACGTAATTTCGACATTCGGTACACTTGCCGCCTGTCTGGGCGCCGTCATCGGCGAAGATCCTTCCGGCGTTCAGTATGTCGAACAGATGATAACTTTCACGGGAGCGACGGTTGCAGGTTTAGTGGCGTTTATCGTGTTTAACATGACGACAATTCCCTGTTTTGCAGCAGTGGCATCGGCAAAAGGCGAATTGCGCAAAGGCACATTCCATCGCACATTGCTGTTCTGGCTGGTGACATCCTATACCGCGGCAACGGTTGTTTACCTTGTTCTGTCGTGGTGGTGGACTGTATTTATAGTTGCGGCTGTTGCCGCAGCGGCGGTGTGGGGTATAGTCGTATACAACAAAAAACATCCCGTAAGGAGTATTTAAAATGACATTTATTGAAATTGCGGTGATCGTTGCCTGCGTCGCCGTTGTAGGCGGAGTAATAGCAACGACAATCATAAACAGAATTAAGGGCAAAAAAACCGGTTGCTGCGATTGCAGTTATTGTGACAATTGCCATTGCCGTGACCGTCAGGAAAAGTAATCAGCAGTCAGTCCTCGAATAATTGTGTAAAAACAGATTTCCTGACATTGTCGGATCGGACATTATGTTTGAAAAGAACGGTTTTTGCCCGAAAAAAACGGCTCCCGAAATATGGGAGCCGTTTTGATATGTATGTACCTGTTACTTTTTACGTGTTTTTACCGTGTAGGTCTTTATAAGTCCTTCGGCTATCAGTTGTTCGTCCGTACGGTAGGGCATTGAGTAATCGACATTTTTGCTTTGGGCGCATTGCAGTTGCAGTTGTGCGGCATTCAGTTCAATGAGTTCCAGCGCGTATTTAAGTTGTCTGTTGCTTGTAATGCGTACTTTAAGGGGCGTGTCTGCGTAACTCTTTTTGTCGGAAACGTCTTCCACACGGTACTTGCCGTCGGCAAATTGCGCCGTTGTCAGTGCAAGATACAGCACGAGAGTTTTTCCCGCTATGTTTATTCTTGCAACGCACTGTTTTCCGTGACGGAACGTTTCGAACTGCTGACTGATACGCGACGTCACATCTGCGTAGGACAGCAGGCTGTTCTTGATTTCGTTATAATACTGTTGCGCATTTTCGTTCTGAATGAGTTTCGATTTGAATGAGCGACGCAAAGCGGTCTTTACGGAATGTGTGTCTTCAAGTGCCTGCTTACTCATCTGATAACGAATATTTGCCTTTGCGCAAGGGTATTGCTCTCTTTTGTCACAACAAGCACAATATTCGCGTGTGCCGCACAGGTCGTAACCGGCACGTTCGCTTGCCAACCACTTTTCTACTGAAATTTCTTCCTGCAAACGGTACAATTCTTCTTGTGGTACATTCAATTGTTTGTTCATGTTGTTCACCTTCCTTTTATTGAGTCATATGCCTCAACTATGCTAATATTATATACCATTACAAATCAAATTGCAACAACTGTGGTCAATAATTAATGGCAAATACGTAGTTTTTTAGTCAAAATAACAGTTTTGTGGTATTTTGCGGATATCATATGCGAAATTTCAGCACCTGAATTTAATTTTTAAACAAGCGGTTAAATTTGAGTGGGTACAAGGCGTCGTTTGGCGCGCGTATTTTCGTCAAACTATTGGCACGAAGGGAATTTTGTGGTAAAATATGTAAAGAGGTAAATCGGATGAACAAGACGGAATTGAAGCAGTTTTTGTCGGAAAGACTCAGTTTCTGGCAAAATCTTACCGAACAGCAGAAAAATATGCTTGTCGACAATGCAACGGAGCGTACTTTTACGCAGTACAGCCTGATACACAACAGTCTGGACAAATGCCTCGGCATCATACTGTTGAAAAGCGGACAACTGCGCATTTACATATCGTCGGAAGACGGCAGAGAGGTTACGCTGTACAGGCTTTACGGCGGCGATATATGCACACTGTCGGCAAGTTGCGTAATGGATGCGGTGTCGTTTGAGGTGCTTGTTTCGGCAGAAGAAATCTGTCAGGCGGTTGTGCTGAGCGCGTTGGCGTACAGACAACTGATGCAGGAAAACGTGTACGTCAAGGCATATACTTACGAACTTACCGTTCAGCACTTTGCCGATGTAATGTGGTCGGTGGAACAGGTGCTGTTTATGGGAGCGGACAAACGTCTTGCCATCTTTTTAAACGACGAAATTGCCAAGACGGGCAGTAACGTGATACAGTTGTCGCACGAACAGATCGCCAAGTATATGGGGACTGCGCGCGAAGTGGTAAGTCGAATGCTTAAATATTTTGCTACGGAAGGAATAGTTACTCTTTCTCGCCGCGAAATAACGGTAGTGGACAAGAAGAAACTGCGCTCGTTGATGTGATCGTATTTTAAAGGGCTGTTTCGGCAATTGCCGAAACAGCCCTGTTTTATTGTTATTTCAGTTTATCACGTGGTTACGATAGTAGGCGATTTTCTGTATGTATGAGTGCATGTCATTAGCGGAATTGCACTGTTGCAGAAAACTGTCGATGTCGTTCAAATACATCATGTAATCAAACTGATTTATACCTTCTTTGTGCACGAAGTCGAGATATTCTATAAGGTTGAGGTAGTATTCCATCTGGAAATTTGCATATATTTTGGTGTCTACCGAATTTTTGTCGAATATGCGCAACAGTGATTGCCTTTCCCTCATCGATTCGGTAATCCAGTGAAGCGCTTCGTCGTTTTGCAGTGCAAGGCAGGCATTGAACATATGTCTGTAGATATACCCTTTAAACATCGATATCAGACCTACGTGGTCATTGTTTTCTATGCACGGAGCGGAGTTTTCCAACGCCGTGACGTGCTTTTCAAACTGTTTGCCGTATTCCAGCGTTTTGCCGAACAGCATATTGCTGAAATCTTTTGAAAGGTGAGGATTTTTCGCATATACGGCACATACGTAAGCAAGATTTTCCGCAAGTATCATCTTTGCCCATTCGTCGAATGTGCCGCTGTCATCGTTTTGAATTTCCTCAAGCATATCTTTGCAGGTGTTGTAATATTCGCGGAAAACGGAGTCCTCTATATAAACGGCCTCTTGGTCGTTGCGAAGATTGCTTTGTACTTCAAGGAAAGCAATCGACAGGTTTACTGCGTTGTGCAGTTCGGCGGAAAACTCATTGTTGTGGTAACGTTTGAACTGGGTCAGTTCTTCAAGTATCTTCGGTTCGTCCTGATACATTACGCTTGCCTGCATATAGAACAGAATGTACTGAGCCAGTTCGTAATCGGAACATTTGGACCCTGTTTCGGAGTAGTGCGCCTGGATCATTTCGTGAATCATGTAGCGGTTGTTTATAAGATACATTTTGTTGGTGTCGACAGAAAGTTTCTGTCGTCCCATGAAGTAATTCACAATGCTTTCGGCGTAGTCGTCGTCGTTGTCTGCTTCCAGCGCCTCTATAAAAGAATTGTCGAAATCGGAAGGCAGAGTGATGTTGTCGGATTTTCTTTTTACACAGTGAACCTTCTTCATACCGTAACTTGCCGAAACAAATCCCAGTTCGAAGAACAAATTGTTGCTGACTGCTCCGTCGGCCTTGTTTTTAAAAATTACGATTGCCTGATTGCAGGACTTCATCTGACGTACAACCGTGTCGCCCACACTGAGCATTTGCGAATCGTTTTGCGAGTTACCGCCTACGTAGCAGATGTAGTTGTACTTGTTTTCGAGTGTGGCTTTTACTTTGAGCGCAACGCTTATGTCTCCCGACCAGATAATAAAGACCTTGTCCTTCATTGATTTCTCCTCTGTGTTATGCAAGTTTGTTTCGATACAGACAACGGGATGTTTCTGTATATGCAATTATTTTAACATTATATTTATTACAGGTCAACATTATAAAAGTGCATTGCTGTATTAAACACAAAATAAAAACCGTACCCGTCACGCATTGCGTACCGGATACGGTTTTTAAATTCTTTAAGCACATTGCCGCAGACAGGTTGCACTGCATCGCTTGCTGTTGCGGCATGAAAACATCGGGGGAGTTTTCTCAATATGCCAGAGAAGTTTAAATTTGTCAAATACCGAGCAAACGCTTGATATTTTCTTTGGGCTGAACGCCAACCGTCTTGTTTACGATTGCTCCTTTTTCCATTACCACGAGCATCGGAATGCTCTGCACTCCGAATTGCATTGCAAGTTCGGGTTGTTCGTCTACGTTCACTTTGCACACCTTGACGGAAGGTGTTTCTTCTGCAAGCGAATCGACGATGGGAGAAAGCATTCTGCAAGGTCCGCACCAACTTGCCCAGAAATCTATCAATACTTTTTTGTCGGAATTCAATACTTCCTTGGAAAAGTTTTCTTTCGTTATAGTTAAAACTGACATAGTCACGTCCTCCTTGACCTTATTGTACTGCTATTATATACCATTATTTACAAAATATCAGTAACTCAATCACATTATTTGCCCTTGTTTTGAATTTCGTTGTGGTTGATGTCTGTTTTCATTAGCAGCAACTGCCTGTCGTATTTTCTTACGAAGAAAATAACTAGCAGCAACGTTGCACATTCGGTTACGGTCATTGTCCACCACAGCATTGTCGAGCCGAACAGAGCGGGAAGTATATATATCATCGCTCCGCTGAAAATTAAACCTCTGAACAGCGAAATCGTCAGTGACGCACGCGGTTTAAGTATGGATTGACAGTAGTAAGTTGCAAATACGTTTACCGGAAGCAAAAGGTAGGACAATCCGTACAGTCTTATTATTGATGGCGCAATTACTTCCACTTTCGGAGTTGTGGACATGAACAGCCGTGTGATGTAAAGAGGAACAGACTGTACCAGCACCAGTACAAACAGTCCGATGACTGCCGCGCTGATCCATCCGAGACGGCTTGCGTATCTGACTTCATCTATATTTTTTGCTCCGTAGTTGGACGCCATCAGAGGCTGGGCAGACTGACCTACGCCGTACGCCACGCTCTGAACAAAAGCGGTAAAGTTTATAATCACTCCGTACACGGCAAGGGCGTCGCTTCCGGCGTAGCGCATTATCTGATTGTTAAACAGTATTGCGAGAATACCTATTGCGACGTCTGTAACGAAAGTGGCAAATCCCGTAGTTAATATCCGTCTTGTGAAATACAGAAATTTTACGGGGCGTACCAGACGCAGATTGTTTTTGCGTGAAAAGAAGTGTGTGGACATTACCAGGACGGCAAGTACCTGTCCCAATGCAGTGGCAAGACCCGCTCCCTCAATACCCATGTCGACCACAAATACCAGCACGTAGTCGCCGATCATGTTGAACACGCCTCCGCACAGTACGGCGATCATTGCTTTTTGCGGACTGCCGTCGTTGCGGATGAAACAGGACCAGATCTGTCCTACCGTAAACAAGGGCATTACGATGTTTATCCACTTCATATATTTCATTGCAAGGGGAAGCAGTTTTTCGTCTGCGCCGAACATTACCAGAAAATCTTCTGACCAGACGGCCAATATAAGCCATGTCAAGAGCGCAACGGAAATTCCTGCAATGTTGGACACCGTAAATATTACGTCTCCGCGGTGTTTGTCGCCGTTTCCTCTCGCATGTGACATCAGTACCGCTCCGCCTATGCCGAACAGCCAGCCTATCGCGTAAATAAGCGTCCATATGGGCATGATGACTGCAAGAACGGCAGTGCCGTCGGGACCTTCGTACTGTCCTACCATTATACAGTCGACAAAAGCGTACACGGACGCAATCATTGCGCTGCCTATACACGCTCCGAGATACTTGAAATATGTTTTTTTTACATCTTTGACCGATGTCGGCATTTGCATTGAAACCTCTGTAAAACCAAATGTGATGTTCGTCTTATATCCTATCAACAGGCACGGTTTTTGTCAACCTTGTACGACGTGGACTTTTAAATATAACGGTACAATGTCTTTGGAATTGACAAAGTCGGCGTGCAATGTTAAAATTTTACAAATATCATTACATTGGAAGAAAGGCAGATATGCTTGACAGACAAATTTACGAAAAATATGTTGAAGTGCTGAAAAAAGAACTTGTTACTGCTATGGGCTGTACCGAACCTATATCCATTGCCTATGCAGGAGCCAAGGCAAGATCGGTGTTGGGCGCATTGCCTGACAAAATCGAGGTTTACGCCAGCGGTAATATAATAAAGAATGTAAAAAGCGTAATTGTGCCTCATACGGGCGGGCTGTGCGGAATTGCAAATGCGGTTGTAGCAGGTGTGTGCATGGGCAGAGAAGACAACGCTCTGGAAGTGCTGTCCGATGTTTCAAAAGAGGATATCGCGCGAATGGAACGGTATCTTAAAATGACTGACGTTACAGTAAGGCATATGCGTTGCGACAATGCTTTCGACCTGAAAGTGGTGGCCAGAAAGGGTAATGACAGTGCTGAAGTGCACATCGTCAATTCGCACACCAATATCACCGAGATATTTCGCAACGGCAAGTGTATCTTCAGAGGCGGAAATGTCGAGCGTTCGGAAGACAGAAGTTGGATGAATGTGGAAGATATTGTGCGATTTGCTGACAATGCGGACTTAAACGACGTATCGGAAGTGCTTAACAGACAGATACGTTACAATATGGCAATAGCCGAAGAAGGGTTGGCGCACAATTACGGCGCAAATATAGGCAAGGTGCTTTTACAGATGTCCGACGACGTCAATACTCGGTGCAAGGCGTACGCTTCTGCGGCGTCCGACGCAAGAATGAACGGTTGTGAAATGCCCGTGGTAATCAATTCGGGAAGCGGTAATCAGGGAATCACGGCGTCCGTTCCCGTCATCGTATACGCCCGCAACAAACAATGCGACAAAGACAGACTGTACCGTGCGCTGTGCATTTCTAACCTTGTCACCGTACATCTTAAAACAGGTATAGGCACTCTTTCCGCTTATTGCGGCGCCGTATCTGCGGGAGCGGGAGCGGGAGCAGGAATAGCCTACCTCAACGGCGGCGGGTTTGTGGAAATAGCACACACCATCGTCAACACTCTTGCAATAGATTCGGGAATAATCTGTGACGGAGCCAAGGCAAGTTGCGCCGGAAAAATTGCCGCAGCGGTGGAAAGCGGACTGCTGGGGCTGAATATGTACTATTCGGGCAATCAGTTTGTAGGAGGCGACGGTATAGTTACCAAAGGCGTGGAAAACACTATACGCAATATAGGCAGACTGGCAAGCAAAGGTATGAAGCAGACAGATGACGAAATAATCAGCATTATGCAGGAGGGCTGAAATTGACGTGGCGGCGACGTATTGACAAAATGCGTAGGCGCTTTGCGGAGGTAAAATGAAGTACAGATTGTTGGCAACGGATCTGGACGGAACGGCGCTTGACGGATTGAATTTAAACAAGGCGGTTGCTGACGCCATAGGGCAACTGAAAAACAAGCAAGTAAAAATCGTGGTGGCAACGGGCAGACCTCTTTGTACCGCTTTGCCTGTGGCAAGGACTTTGGGATTGGCGGAGGGTTATATCGTCACCTTTAACGGTGCGGAAGTGTATTTTAACGAACGTTTACTTTACAGCGCTATGCTGTCCCGCAAAAAATTGGAATTTATAGTACGTCAAGGCAGAAAACTCAATGCGTCACAGGTGGTGTGGGCAAACGGAATGCTTTACGCAGAACAACGTAACGAGCAAACGCTTGCCTATCAGGCAAGAACTCCCGTGCAATGCAATTTCGTGCAAGATCTTACCGTTCTCGAAGGCGCATCGAAAATACTCTGGAACAATTCCGAAGAGGAAATAAAGCGGTTTTTCGCCGTTATGCGAGAAACGGAAGGAGTTAACTGTCACCCGTCTCATCCCCTTTTTCTGGAATTTGTGGACGAAAAGGCTTCCAAGGGAAGAGCGGTCAGTCTTGTCGCGGAAAAACTGGGTATTACTTCCGCCGAAACGGTTGCCATAGGAGACAGTTTCAATGACCTGTCAATGATTCGCTGCGCCGGAGCGGGCGTCGCCATGGGCAATGCTCCCGATGAAGTAAAGGCTGCGGCACTTGACGTAGTTGCCGATGCGTGCAATGACGGCTTCGTACAAATGGCGAGAAAATATTTCCACGTCATATAAAAAAGTAAAAATACAGGTAAAACAAAAATGCACTTTCGGGAAGAAAGTGCATTTTTGTTTTTAAGGTTAAATGTGTTTAACAGCGTTTACTGCTTGCCTTTAACATCGGAAGTTTAAAAAATCAGAAATTTTTAAAACTGCAACACATATCGAGTATCTGCTGTTGCATCGGGCTAAGCAGTTTGTCTTTGTGCATGACAACGTGATACGTTCTGTCCAGTTTCATTCCTTCCGTCTGCAGTTGGCGCAGATGATTTGCTTCGAGGTGACTCTTTACAAGACTGTATGGCAATACGGTGATACCGAGATTGTTTATCGCGCATTGTATTATCGATTGCGTGCTTGTCGATTCTATAAAAGGCCGTGCCGAAATGTGTCTGCTTTCCAGTGTACTATCCAGTAGATCTCTTGAACCGCTTCCCTTTTCGCGCAGTATCAGCGGATACGTCTTGAAATCCTCCGCCTTCAATTTGTCGGGCGCTTTAAACTGCATTCCGCACACGGCAATCAGTCTGTCACGTGCAAAGGGGCGTACGTCAAGATTGTCGGAGTATATTTGTCCTTCCACGAAACCGATGTCAAGTTGTCCCGACAATATCATCAGTTCTATTTCCTTTGTCTGATTTATTTTGACGGAAACGTCCGCGTCGGGAAATTTGTCCCGTATCCAAGCAACAGCAAACGGTATCATGTATTTACCTATCGTAATTGACGTACCGATGCGTATTTTGCCCGATTTGTTGAGTTTCAACGCCGTTTCTTCCAACGTCTTGAAACCGTCGAGTACCTGACACGCCTGTATATACAGTTGTTTGCCGGTGTCCGTGATGATCAGACGTTTGTTGATACGTTCGAACAGCACTACATTGTAATGCTTTTCCATTTCGGCAATGGCAACGCTGACCGACGGTTGTGCGATGTAGAGGTGTTGTGCCGCCTTAGTTATACTGTTAAACCTGCAAACAGTCACAAAAATGTTCAGATGTCTGAGCGTCATGGCGTACTCCTTATAATAATTTTATTATTAACTATATTATATTATAGTATTTTACAAATGTAAACACGCAGAATATAATATTTGTGAAAATATTTATGAGGAGTAGACATGAAGAAAAAAGGCAGATTGTTAAAGTTGTTTACCACAAGTCTTTATATCAGCGCGTTCACCTTCGGCGGAGGATTTGTAATAATCCCTCTTATGCGCAAGAAGTTTGTGGAAGATCTTCATTGGCTGGAAGAACAGGAAATGCTGGATCTTGCCGCTATTGCGCAGTCAGCGCCCGGCGCTATTGCCGTCAATGCGGCAATATTGCTCGGTTACAAGATAATGGGAATATTGGGTGCGTTAGTCGCCATTCTCGGCACGATAATTCCGCCCATGGTCATAATTTCCGTAATATCCTTTTTCTACAACGCATTCCGCACAAACGTGGTTGTAAACGCAGTTCTTTCGGGAATGCAGGCGGGAGTTGCGGCGGTTATATGCGATGTAGTCATCACAATGGCTACGACCAACGTAAAACAAAACAAGTGGTTGTCGGCAGTGGTGATGCCTGTTGTGTTTGTTCTGACCTATTTCTTAGATGTCAACGTGGTGTACATCATTTTAGGATGTATAGGAATAGGCATTGTCTGGTTTGTAGTACAGCACGTACACAAAAAGCAACTTGAAAAGCAACAGAAGGGAAACGACGTCACAGACGTGAACGTCACTCATCGCAGACATTGGAGGATACACAAATGAATATTTACATTGAGTTGTTACTGGTGTTCATGCAGGTGGGAGCATTGTCCATAGGCGGAGGCTATGCCGCTATTCCCATAATACAGAGCAGGGTGGTTGAGCAGTACGCGTGGCTGACTTTGAGTGATTTTACGGATCTTATCACGATTGCGGAAATGACGCCCGGACCCATTGCCATAAATTCCGCAACCTTTGTGGGAATGCAGGTGGCAGGAATAGGCGGTGCGGTGGTCGCTACGATAGGATGTATCATTCCTTCGGCAATAATAGTGTCGCTGTTGGCGTTTCTTTACTTCAAGTTCCGTTCGCTGGATATAGTAAAAGACATCCTCACCGTGTTGAGACCTGCTATAGTTGCTCTAATTGCTTCTGCCGGACTGGGAATAATTATTCTTGCTTTCTGGGGAACGGAAGGTTTTACCACCGATACAAGCGCACTCAATATCGTGTCCGTGATGATATTTGCTTTGTCGCTGTTTTTGTTGAGAAAATACAAGTTGAATCCCATTGCAGTCATGTCGGGAGCGGGCGCGTTGGGCGCGGTATTTTACCTGTTGCTGTAAGGAGGCATTTATGAATTTAAAAATCAGACATCATCTTCACAATCTGGAAATGTATGACGAGCGGCACAACAAGGTCGCCGTTGTAAAAGGTCATGTACGATTGAATTGCCCGTGGACAGCAGAGGAAGAGGGCAACAGCCTTACTGCCAAACGGGAAGGAAACGGTTATGTTTTGAGTAACGGTACAGGTGAAATCGCTACGGCAACGTTGCATTACATCAGCGACGGAGAAATGTTTCCTCCCCGTATCGACAGCATAAATGTCAGCACGCAGGCGGGAAATTACAGTTTGAACAGTATTCACGGCAAATATACGGCAATGCACGACGGACACAGCGTAGGTACCGTCAGCATAGATCCGCTGGGCGTCGACAAATGCAGTTTCAGCGACGAGGTCTCCTTAAATACAGCGGTCGCAATGTATATATTTGCCTGTTTTGCTATGCAGGATAATATGTACGAAGTGTGAGATTGAGTCGCAGTGCCGTTCTGAAAAATATAAAATCAAAAAACGTTAGGCAAATCGACAAATGCGCGGAATTACTCCGCGCATTTGTATTTACCGCAAACATCGTTACCGACAAACGAACGGGTTGTTTTGTCTGTTTTGACGATACTGTCCGCGATGACGTTGAAAAATTTGTATGAAACGCTCACGGGGACTGTCGCAATGCGTCAGCCCCCGTGAGGTTTCGGAGAAAAAGAAAGAGAAGATTTTTAAATTTAAGCAAGCAATATGCGGTCATTTTCCTGACCTATAGAGGTAAATTTGTTAAGCAGATCCTGAACGGTAAGTTTTTTCTTTTCTTCGCCTGACGCGTGAAAAATTATTTTTCCGTCATTCATCATTATGAGACGGTTGCCGTATCTCAGTGCGTCACGCATGTTGTGCGTTACCATCAGGGTAGTCTGGTTGTTGCGTGAAGTTATGTCTTCCGTCATTTTGAGAACTTTGTCAGCGGTTTTGGGATCCAGAGCGGCGGTGTGCTCGTCAAGCAGCAACAATTTGGGTTTGTTCATGGTTGCCATAAGCAGTGTCAGTGCCTGTCGCTGTCCGCCGGACAAAAGACCGACCTTGCAGTTCAATCTGTCTTCCAGCCCCAGATGCAGTTCGGACAGCATTTCTTTAAACTGTTGCGCTTCTTTTGAGGTTACATTCCATCTCAACGTACGGCGTTTACCTCTTGACATTGCAAGCGCAAGATTTTCTTCGATATTCATATCTCCTGCCGTACCTTTCATCGGGTCCTGAAATACTCTTGACACGTCTCCCGCTCTTTTGAAGTCGGGTTTACGGGTTACGTCGCTTCCGTCAATAGCGATTTTGCCTTCCGTTGCTCTGACCGTGCCTGCAACGGTGTTGAGAAGTGTGGATTTTCCTGCGCCGTTGCCTCCTATAACGGTGACGAAATCCCCTTCGTCCAGATGCAGACTTACCGAATTGAGTGCATGTTTTTCGTTGGGCGTAGACGGATGAAATACAACGCTGATGTTTACTATGTCAAGCATTTTCCTGTCCTCCTTTTTTGCGTGGTGATGTATGCTTTTTAATTAGAGGCAATGACAGCGCAAGTGCTACAAGTACCGCGGTCACCAGTTTGAGATCGGAAGTGGGCATACCGAGCAACAGAGCAATTACTATAATTGTGCGATATATCGTTGCGCCTGCTACCGCTCCTGACAGTTTAATCCAGAAACTGAGTTTGTTGTTAAAGATAATTTCACCTATTACAACGCTTGCAAGACCTATTACAATGGTTCCGCTTGCCATATTGACGTCTGCACTGCCTTGCAGTTGAGTAAACAGACAACCTGCAAGAGCGGCGATACCGTTGGACAGTGCAAGACCTGCTATTTTCATATTGTCTGTGTTTATTCCCTGTGCGCGCGCCATGTCGGGATTACATCCCGTCGCTCGTATGCTGCTTCCCAGTTGTGTGCCGAAAAACCAGTACAACAGTGCTACAAGTCCCGCCATTATCAGAAATGAGAATATCAGGTTGGTGTAAATAAACGGAATGTTCAACAGTTGTGCCAACGTATCTTTTATTGACGGCAATCCTACGAGCGACTGACTGGAACGGTTGCCGAGTATGCGCATATTGATTGAATACAGGGCAAACATAGTCAGTATACCGGACAAAATTGCGGGAATTTTAAGTTTTGTGTGAAGAAGTGCTGTAACTATACCGGCAAGTGCGCCTGCTATGACTGCTATCGGAATGGTCAGAAACACATTCCAGCCTTTGACTGTAAGCATTGCCGAAACTATACCTCCGAGTGCAAGACTGCCGTCGACGGTCATGTCGGGGACATCCAGTATGCGGTAGGAAATGTACACTCCCATTGCAAGTATTCCCCACACAAAACCTTCCATCAGAGTTGTGGGCAGTGAGTTTACAAATCCGGTAAAGATGTTGGCTATAAGAGAGATCATTGTTTACTCCTTAGACTGTTTATTGTTGAGCGTATTTTTCCTTTACGGCGTCTATCTGACTTTGCGTCATACCGCAAGCCAGCGCGCCCTCTTCGTTGATGGTGAACTGCGATTCGCGGTTGTAGAACTGATGTTTTTCCACCTCATTGCCTTCAAGAACGGCGATCGCTATTTCCGCAGTCTGTACTCCCAGTTGAAAGTAGTCAATGGAAAGCGTGGCTGTTCCGCCGGAAGATACCATTCCCGATTCGCCTACGATGGTGGGTATCTGCATTTCGTTAGTAACGTTGACAATCAGCCCCATGTTTTCCGCCATCATGTTGTCTGTGGGGATGTACACTGCGTCAATGTCGGCGGTAAGCCGTGTCTGCAAGGTGGATTGAATGAGGTTGGATTCGGCAACGGTGATTTCCGTAGCAGTTATTCCCAGTTCTTCGCATTTTTCCTTGGCAAGATCCGCCTGCACCTTGGAATTGGTTTCATTACTGCAGTAGAGCAGTGCGATGTTGTCCAGATCGGGTACCATGTCTTTCATAAGTTGGATTTGCGCCGCAACGGGATTGAGGTCGCTTGTTCCCGCAACATTGTCTTTGGTCGTAAGGCCTTCGCCTTCGGGATTTGTGACGGAAGTGTACAGCACCGGAATACTTTCGGTCGCGTTTGCCGCCGCTATCGCGCAGGGCGTTGCGTTGGCAAATATAAGGTCAACGTTTTTGGCAACAAGCGTGGATGCTATAGTGGAAGCATTTGACTGAACGCCGCTTGCGTTGTTTTCGTCCCAACGTATGGTCTTGCCGTTTTCCTCCGCCCATTGATTCATACGCTGTTTGAAACCTTCGGTAGCCTTGTTGAGGGCGTCGTGGTTGGCAAACTGCATTACACCGATGGTGTAGTCGGCGGATTGACATGCCGTAAGAGCAACCGTCGCAAATATAAGTGTTACAATAAGCAATACAGACAATACCTTTTTCATTTTAACTTCCTCCGTTTTTTTTAAAATATAAAATAACCCCCTCGGCGTTTACCGAGGGGGTTAAGTATCGTAATTAAATCAACTTCAATTTACAATTACTTTTTTTGCCCGTCGACAAACGCTACTTCGTTGTAGAAGTAGTAAAAGTAAAAGTAATAGTAGTTAGCGCTGAAGTTGAATTGTTTCATTGTACACACCTTTTCAAGTAGTATGGTGATACTATACTATCCCTGTTGAGCATTTGTCAATTGTTTTTAGCCACAAAAATTACAAAAAAATGATTTTTCAGCACTTAAAATTCGTTTTAAGGGTATAAAATTTCTTTTTTTTCCTCTTTATACGGCAAAAAGGGGGAAAATTTTCCCCCTCTTTGCCGTTTGTTAATTTATTGTGTCACTGTAATTGCGACTGACCGTCTTCTTCATCGTCGAGGTAGCAGCCGTAATCGGTGGATGCGTAGTGGGCGAGCACCTGCACGTCGAATTTTCTTGTACGGCACATGTCTGTACAGTCGTCGGGAAGTATGAATACGACATTTTTCACCTTGACATCCGAACATTTCGAATTTGTGTGAGGAGGTATTGTGAATACCTTCATTCCCCTTTTGATGTTGTCGGGCTTTTCCGTTATGACGACAGCCATTACAACTTCTTTAAATGGACAGACGTTTGTCAGAGTAAGATCCAGTTGAAGTATTCTTCCCTGCGATTGCAACCGCACTTTTCCCGCATCCACCGTGACGAAGTCTTCGCAGGAAGACAACGTTACGGCGCGTTTTTTCGGACATTTTTCCGCAACCGTTACCACATCGCATTTTACGTCGATTGTGGGATTGGGAAAAATTACCGCATTTCCCTCGTTGTCTGAATAGTTGACGGATTTGTTGAAAAATTTTGTACCGCCCGTCTTTCCTGTATGGCGCACGCCGAATTGCAGGGTTGCGCTTTCGTTGGAGTCGGTGCCGAGTTTGTCTATTTTCCATTCAAGCGATCTTTTTCCCGTTATTTCGGCAGTGCCCTTTGAGGGAATGTACGTGCCTGTCAATTCGAAATCATCTTCCAGAAGTTCTTTTATCACTATGCCGGTAGCCCCGGGACGGGAAATATTTGCCGCCAGTTCGGCAAATATCAGTTCAAGGTCGGCAGGGTCGGGCGCAATGCTGACATAAGATGCCGACGGTTGCGACGCCCAGGATTCAAGCATAGTTATTTCTATCCCGCCCGTGCCGCTCAGTCCTATACAGTATATCAGTATGCCCTTACTGCGGATCATTGCGGTTGTAGGTTCGGCAGGCGGACCTTCGGTGGTTTTACCGTCGGTAAACATTACCATTACCTTGGCTTTACCGTTGTTCAGATCCATCATGTCGAAAGCCGTCTGAAAAGCCGCCTGATGATTTGTAGCCCCTCCAGCCACCATCAGGTCAAGAGAGTTTTTCAAATCTGCCACGGACGTGGTGAGGGGCGATTCTATTGTCGCAGTCGAAGAAAATCCGACGATTCCTATACGACTTCCTGCGCCTATTTGCCCGTCCTGCTGTCCGTCGGTGGACTTTTCTATTATATCTATAAATGTGCGTGCTCCTTCTTTAAGACTTTCAAACGGAACGCCGGCCATACTTCCCGATTTGTCAAGAATAAGCACGATGTCGGTAGGTGAGTTTATTATGTCCGGTGACGCGCTGAGGGCAAGCGTAACTTTAAAGTTGCCTTTACAGCCCGTTTCCGAAACGTTTGTCAATTTGTTTGAACTTGTAACACCCATTTGCAGTCCTCCTGATCAGTTTGTGCTATGTAACTTTCCGTTATTTCTGTCGGCAATGGGGAAGTCTTTTATATACTATGCCGACAGTGCATTTACTGTTATCTATGGGAAATTGCGTAAACATAGAAACAGAAATAATGCCACGACAGAATAAAAAACGCCGTCGCAGTGTGCGACGGCGCAATTGTTATTTGTATTGAAAAACAGTGTACGTGTGTCAAATTTGCAAACAGTGTAGCAGTGTCAACTTGCTTATTTGCCTGAAACGGCTATGCTGCCCACCTTGATGCTGGGACATTCGACGCCGAGATAGGAAAGTTTGCTGTTGGAGGCTACCGCCTTGACGTCTTTGAACATGTCAAACAGGTTTCCGGCAATGGTTATGAGCGCAACTGGACGTCCCTTGACTCCGTCCTCTATTTCGAAGCCTTCCGCTTGCAGTGAGAAGTTGCCCGAATGAGGATTCATTCCTGCGTGAAGTCCCTGCACTGAAGTAATGTACAGTCCGCGAGCAACGGATCCTATGAGATGTTCTTCGCGTATATTGCCCGGTTTGAGACAAAGTGTATTAAATCCGGTGCCTATCTTGCCTGCGCCCGTGCGCTGTGCGTTTCCGGTGGACTGTACTCCGTCTTTTTCGGCAGTGGTGAGGTTGTAGGCATATGTTTTAAGTATACCTTTGCTGATTATAGGCTTGTTGTAGGTTGCCACGCCTTCATCGTCAAACGCAGCGCCCGTATAGTCGTTTCGAATGGGCATTTCGGTTACGGTTACGCATCTTGACGCTACTTCTTCGTTGAGTTTTCCTTCGAAAACGGATGAGTGTTTCTGGACTTCTTCGGCAATAGCGTTTTTGACAAAGAAGTTTACCAGATTGGCAGTGACTTCGGGATTGAAAATAACGCTGTATCTGCCCGAATCGCATGGCTGTGCGCCCAGTTTGGCTATAGCGTTGTCCACTCCTTCTTTTGCTATTGCGTCAACGTCCAGTTTCTGCATGTCGTTGTCAACGGTAATGGAGTACCCGTTCTTTTTTACATCGCCGTCTTTTACTACCACGTCGGCGTAAATTACGAAATAATTGCGTCTGCTCTTGAGTTTAAGCCCGAAGGAGTTTTCCAGCATTGTTTCGGTTACGCAGTATTCTACTTCCACGCGAGCGTCGTCCACTCTGCTGTCAAGATAGCGGATTTTGTTTTCCAGTTGCTTTGCGAAAATAACTTTGTCCTGTGCCGTCCATTGTTCGAGCAACGGGTTGTAGGTCTTGACTTTTTTGTATTTAGGCGATCCCTTAAAGATTTGCTGTTGTTCTTCGCTGTCCGTTATTTCCGCGTTTTCCTTAATCTGTTCAATTACAAACTGTCCGGTTGTTGCGTCCAGCAGTTCTGTGTTGGCGTAACCCATCTTGCCGTTGTACAGTCCTCTTGCGTACAAAGAAGTGGTGTCTGCGCTTGTCATGTTTTCCACTTCGTTACGGTAGGAAATTACCGACAGTCGGGCGGTACGTTTGGTAAAGAGTTCAAGTGACTGAATACCTTGTTGCTGCGCAAGTTGAAATATTTTTTTCGAATTAATCATTTTATCGCGCCTCCTCTTCCTCCTACTGTAATGTTACGTACCCTGATGGTCGGCTGACCCACATCGGCAGGAATAGTACCCGACACCGAACCGCACATACCCTGTGCACGTTTGAGGTCGTTTCCTACCATGTCGATGTTGAGCAGTACTTCCGCCCCCGTTCCAATAAGAGTTGCGCCTTTTACGGGCTTGGTAATCTTGCCGTCTTCGATGAGGTAACCTTCGTTTACGGCAAAGTTGAAGTCTCCTGTTACGGGATTTACCGAACCGCCTCCCATTGATTTGGCGTAAAGACCGAATTTTGTCTTTGCGATTATTTCTTCAGGCGTGCTCTTGCCGTTGCATATAAAAGTGTTTGACATACGGGAAGTAGGCTCGAATTTGTAGGACTGTCTGCGACATGCTCCGTTAGCGGGAGTGTTCATTCTTCTGCCGTTGAACTTGTCCACAAGATAGTTTTGCAGGATGCCGTTTTTAATGAGCACTGTTTTTTGTGTTTTGTTGCCCTCGTCGTCTATATTTCCCGAACCCCATGCATTTTCGATTGTACCGTCGTCCACAGCGGTAACCACCTTCGAAGCTATCTGCTGACCGAGTTTGCCTGCAAATACCGACATGTTTTTAGACACCGAAGTGGCTTCGAGAGAGTGTCCGCAAGCCTCGTGAAAAATTACTCCGCCGAAAGCGTTGCCTATTACGACGTCCATTTTGCCTGACGGACATTCTTCCGCTTTCAGCATTTCAATCGCTTTTTTGCCCGCCTGACGCGCGGTTTCTTCTACGTCCACTTCGTCGAAATACTCAATACCGCATTGCGCCCCAGGACCTTCGTGAAAAGTTTCCAGTTTGTCACCTTCGGCGGCGTAAGCAACGACGGACAGTCTTCCGCGGCTACGCGTATCGGTGTACTGATGACAGTCGGAATTTGTGATTTGCACATTCATTGTATTGTCGGCAAGCGTTACTACTACACGTACTATGCGCTCGTCCACTTGCTTGCAGGCAAGATACGCCTTTTTAAGCAATTCCGCTTTCTGTTGCTTCGTGACGTCTTCCCACTTGATTTTCGGGCGGTGATGTTTACCCTGCACGTGTCTTTTGATGTTTTCCACGTTTACGGTCTTACTTCCTTTAAAGGAACTCGCAAGACTTTCGGCAAGTTGATTCAACGCCTTTGCCGTAAGATTGTTGGTGTACCCGTAAACGCTTTGCAATTGTTTAAGTATACGCAATCCCGCTCCGCTTACTATGCTTGACGAAACTTCCGTTATCTTGCCGTTGTCAAGAGTCATGTTGTTGTAGACGGTTTTTTCCTCGTACAACTCCGCGAAGTCTCCTCCTGTGGTAAGCGCAGTGTTGAGTACATTGCTGATAAGTTTTTTCGACAACATAATTAACACCCCTTTTAATTTATTTGTGTAATATGATACATTAATCGGCGTGTATTTGCAACAAAAATTATGCTTTCGCGCCTGTTTTTTACAAATTTTACGCAAAAATCGTTTATTCGAAGGAAAACAGTGTCGTTTAAAGTCGTTGTCTTTTTTACGTATCCGTGTTTTGCCGAAATTTTTTGCAATGGTTTGTGTCTGCGGCTGACCGCAAAAATATGCCTGTTTTTGCTTGCCGATTATAATGTGTTCGTCACGCTGAGGTTTGCTAAAAACGTTTATCGATTGTATAGGTGAAACGAACGGTATTAATTCACGGCAAACTTTTTGACGGCTTTTTCGGTATATAAAACAAGCGCCATTAAAGTACATCGCTTTAATGGCGCACGGCAATTGACTGTGATTTTTTGCGTGTACAAACAATCGGCAGACAAATCCGTACTTTTTGTTTAAATACTATCGGTGCGCATACGCGTCGGAAGTGCGTTTGAGTAGCCGATTGCCTTTTCTGTGTCGAATTTTCTGAATGTTGTTTTCAAAGCAGTGCAATGCAGTAAATTATCTGATTCCGCAAGCATATTGCCACAGAAGTGCAGACGTATGCAACAAAGAGTTCCCTTTCAGGAACGTTGCCCGATTTCTTTACCGACGTTCCGACAAATTGTTCGCCGTTTATTTCCGCTTTGCATCTACTCATTAGTGGGGAAAGGTAACTTTGGGCGTCAAACGGGTTTGACTTTGCAGTTTTGTGCGCTTTTGTGTCACCTTTTCGGAATTCGGCAACGAATGTCGGTGAAAGGTGATTTTTAATAAAAGTGCCGACTGACAAGTACAGGTCAGTTCTGTTCGAAATAAATGGCGTTGACTATCGTTTTGCTCAATGATTCAACCGGTTCTTTGCAGTCATCCTCGAGCCATTTCATGGAAACGTTGAAAAGCATGCCGGCATAAATATAAGGTTCATATGGACTGCGGTCAGAATATTCCTTGGAAAATGTTTCACTGAAATTTGCGTTCATATATTCAAGATACAGGTATTCGAGGTTGGCGTTTTTAAGCAATTTGAGCAACTGTTTGTTGTCCTGAAACATCGTAAGCGCCTGTGCGGCAATGGTTTCGTAATCCTTTTTGCATCTGGGAAAATAGTGTTGGTTAAATACAAACTGAATTCTGTTGTGTTCGAAGTAAAACTTTATTACGTCTTCTTTGCTTTTAAAGTAACGGTAAAAAGTCGCCCGTCCGACACCCGCTTTTTTGACAATATCTATGATCGATATTTTTTCGTAACTGTAATCAGCCATCAATCTGAACAGCGCCTGAACTATATAGTGTTTAGTATAATCGTCTCTGAAGTATTCCATGATACACAATTCTCCTTTTGTCTCATTTGCTTTTACATTTTGGCAAAACTGTCTAATCGGTCATTTAATCGTTTGCGGATTGCAATTTTTTAATATATGATACACTTGTCTCACGGAAAAGTCAACCGAGAAGGCCTTCGGGGACTGTCCGTAAATAAATTTAAGGAGTGTATTAAAAATGCAGGAAAAAGATTTTGTGTCTTATGAATATAAGACGGTAAGCGTTAAAGCAAAAGAACAATTTAAGACCGCGGATATGTATGAAGCCTTTGGATGGGAAGTAACCGCTGTATCTACATCGCTGGACGGTGTAACACTGTCGTTGAAACGCAACAGAAAAATTCCGCACAAATCGGAACTTTCCAGACTGGAAAGACAGGCGGAAAACGTTTTGCACACAATAGACAATCTTGAAAGTTCCAAGACAAGATTTGCAAGTATTTTCTCTTATACGTTCGGAATAATTGCAACGCTTGTATTTGGCGGTGCAATGTGTCTTGTAATGTTGTATGAAAACAGCATTCCCGCACTGATCGGAGGCGTAGTGCTTGGGGTTTTGGGAATTTTTCTGTGTTCCGTCAATTACCCGATATACAGAAAAATGGTTGCGCAGAAGTCTAAGACGGTTCTTCCCGTAATAGATGACAGCGAGGAAAAACTTGCCAATATTTTAGAAGAGGGTAACGACTTGCTCAAAACGGCAGTCATCTGAATTTTAAAAGACGTGTTGAAATATCATTAAAGGCGGTCCGACAATGATCAGATTTGTAAAAAAATATCAGGATATGTCAGAGCAAGAAAGGATGCTTTTTAATTCTTCCTTTGCCGTACGTGTTTCTGCCCTGCTGATAACAGTCAAATTCATTGTCGGACTGTTTTACGATGTCTTTTTATTGGGTATATCCGCTTATTCAGCGGCGTTGCTGTTGGCAAAGTTTACATGTATTACGGAAATAAAGAAAGGCAGTGGGATAGGTAAAAGTAAAAACCGCGTATTTCTGTTTCTGTTTTTTGCAAGTGTACTCTATTTGTTGTTTACATGGGCAATATTTCTTACGGGCAGAAAAACTTCCGACAACAACATAGCAAATGTTTCACTGACTGCTTTTATTGCTTTTGCCGAACTTATTTTAGCCTTGACGGGACTTGCAGGCAATAGGGTCAGGGGAAATTGTTTTCTGATGATTAAAGTAATAAATCTTTGCGCAGCGTTTATTGCCATTATGACAACACAAATCGTAATACTTGATTTTACAGGCACCTACGGCACGGAATTGCCCAATGCTCTGACCGGTACTGCGGTGGGTGTGTTTATAACGCTGTGTTCCCTTTATATTGTCGTGCTTCCCTACGTCAGCATTTACGGAAAAGAACACAATGTTTTCAAAGCGTCGAATGGCAAATGCGAAAAGTCTGATTCAGACATGGAAAGTTTTATGGAAATACTGCTTGTCAGAAGTACCGTTTACGGTTCGATGGTGTACAGGGCGACCATGAGTGAAGACTCCGTATCGGGGGATATTGTGCGCGAAAAATCTCTGTGGAGACGTATGCCTTTATTGTGGAAAATCGTTTGTTGTATTTTGTCCGAAATACTGTTGTTTGTTTGGCTGGTCGGTCGTGCCGTCTACTTTTTCCGCACGCTTAACGTCGTTGGTAAATTACAAAAACTCATGGAAAACAACGGCTTTGAAAGGACTGAACAATGACCGCAATAGTTACATACAGTATAAATTTCACAAAAAAACAGATAAATTGACAAAGAACGCGACGTCGCGTTCTTTGTTTTTGTCTGATGTTGCTTTTTTAAATTAAAAAACGGTACCGTACTTTCACCGACATTTTAATGTCTTACAATCAACTTGAATTATGTTTTTAAAACGTACGTCTTATAAATCGATTTGTCTTTTATCTCTTTATCTTTTTACGGACTAAAACGCTTAAAATACGCCTGCGCGATTGATTAAGTAAAATCCCGATTGCGGTAAAACATCATTATCTTACGGAAAAATATACGTTTTTAAAGTATTTTTTAACAGAGTTGCATTTTAATTTACCGACGGACAACGGCGTCGTTGCCGTACTGAATCAAAAATCGTTTGACTTAAAATCCCGATTCGTATTATAATAGTTAACAGAGCGAGCAAGCAAAACATTTAAAAGAGTTTTTATCGGCGGTATTAAGTGCAGACCGATTGTCGGAAAGACGCTTTGTCCGATTATCGGGTGATAGTGCGATGATTTTAACAGGGCTACGCAAGCGTTGAGAAAAGTTTTTGTTGCGTAGGAAAGTTTGTCACCTACGGATTTTAAATGCCTGTACGTTGTAAAAGGTATTGGCAACGGAACTGTGTTCAACCGTTCGAATTTAACGATATAAAGGAGCAAGTATGAGTTTAACGATAAATATTTATTACACGGGGCAAAACGGAAACGCAAGAAAATTTGCCGAGGAGATGATTTCTTCAGGTATAGTAAATAGAGTAAGACAGGAAAAAGGCAACACGAAATACGAATACTTTTATCCGTTAGACGATGAGGAAACGGTGTTGCTGATTGATTGTTGGGACAGTCAGGAAGCCTTGGATTTACATCACAAATCCCCTTTAATGCAAGAAATCGCAACGCTCAGAACCAAGTATAAACTGAAAATGAAAGTTTACAGATTTAGCGAATATAAAGGAGAATAATATGGAATTTGAAGAAGTTGTCAAGAAAAGAACAGCGACAAGAAAATTCAGAACAGAAAAGTTGACGAAAAAACGTTGGAACAAATTTTAAAAATCGGAAGTCTTGCGCCCACCGCAAAAAATTTGCAACCGCAACAAATTTATGTGTTGCAATCTGCCGAAGCATTGAATAAAACCGATGAAATTACTCCGTGCAGATATAACGCGCCGTCGGTATTGCTGGTGTGTTCGGACAAGAATATTGCGTGGAGCGACGACGGATATTCTTCTTACGAAACGGACGCGTGTATAGTTGCGACGCACATGATATTGGAAGCCACAAACCTTGGCGTCGACAGTATTTGGGTCAGAAAATTCAACGCCGCGAACGTTAAAAAAGTATTCGGATTGCCGGAAAACATTCAGCCCGTTTGTCTGATTTCGCTTGGATATGCCGATGAAAGTTATCAGGGCAATCCTTTGCACACTAAAAGAAAACCGCTCGAAGAAACAGTAAAGTTTATGTAGAATTTATAAGTAAAATATTCAGTTAACTAATATGTTCGATTTAAAAATTGCTAAATAATTTGTAAAAAAGGTTTTCTGCGTGAAACAGAAAACCTTTTTAATTTATTGCTTTAATTTTAAACCGTCGCCGAATGCTTCACCCACTCTTTCCGTTACTTTATAATATCCGTGCGTGTAAGGGTCAAATGCGATTGCATTAACAAGTGAAATGTCTATTTTGTCATTTTTAAATACTTTTTCATCGGCAGTGACTTTGACCACTTTGCCTATAACTCCGCATCCGTATTCTCCGCCTTGATAGGTTAAAAACTCACATTCCATACAAATAGGGAACTCATTTATTATCGGGGCGTCTACGCATTGCGATTTTGTTGCGGTCAGTCCGCTTTTGGCAAACTTGTCTTTTACGTTGTTTCCCGATACGACTCCGAAATAATCCGCTTGTACGACGTGGTCGCAGTCGGCAATGCTGACGGTAAAGGCTTTTCTTTTTTTGATGTTTTTAACTGTTTTGTGAGATTCAGTCAAGTTTAGTATAACCTGATTCCGTTCCAGCATGGTGCCCCATGCGGCGTTCATGACATTTACGGAGCCATCGTCGTTATAAGTTGCAATCATAAGTACAGGCATAGGAAAAATTGCTTCTGTAGTTTTAATCTCTTTTCTCATATTGAACCTCCATATGCAAACATAATATCACAAAACATATAATTTTAAAAACAAATATATCTTTATTTTCAAATAAATGAAAAAATAATAATATTTACAATATTTATTAGTACTAAAAATTGATCCGTGACGTGGAAAATGCAGGCAGGTAAAGTTTAAGACTTAAAAAATGGTAATGCGGATTTTTCGATATTTGCCTTAAAACTGTTTTGCAGACAGGCACTTGTCAATGCGCAATTCGCTCATGCCGACCTGACAAAACAGCGGATACAATTTGAATTTATATGCAGACATATTAAACATTAAATCGGGGTGCGGAAAAATTTAGACAAATACTGAATAGTGGTTTTAAGCACTTTGAGTCAAAATGGTTAACGACAATTAAAATTACACGGTATGTCGCTTAGATTAAATTGCAAATGATAAAATAAAAATCATAGAAAAATTAAAATTTTATAAAAGTGATAATCCGAAATGTATAATTTTTGGATATTTTCAAAATAAGTTTGCCGAAAACAACAAACGGCTGACTTATCGGAAACTTTTTTGAATTGAAAGGAAAACTTTTGATGAAATCAAAAATAAATCGTGTGTTAAAGGCAAAAAGTGTAAATTTAACTGTAAATTCAGATAAATGTCAGCAACTCGTAAGATTTTATGTTATACTTTTAAAGGAGGTAATGACTAAATGAAAGTTGTAACTATCTGTGGTAGTATGCGTTTTGAAAAAGAAATGCAAAAAATTGCTTGGGAACTGGAAACAACGAAAGGCTATTCGGTGATTCAATGTGTTTATAACGTTGAAAATAATGCTATATCAAAGGAACAAACGGATAAATTAAACGCCGCACATTTCAAAAAAATTGACATTTCAGACAGTATTTACGTCGTTAATATAGGCGGATATATAGGTTCACAAGTTGAAAAAGAAATAGAATACGCTTTATCTGAAGGGAAAGAAGTAATTTATCACGAAACGGAGCGGCTGAACAAAGTCGTCGCGGATATGTCGCCCGATAACTATCAATATGAACGCACAAAAGATTGGGTGAATTTCTCGAAAATTTGGATTGAACAAAACCGCGGGAGAATCACGGAGGAAATCGGATAATGCGCATCATCAAGGCATTGAAAACGGTCAATTATCGTTTATGGTTTGCGATTCTCGCAACGATGCTGCTCCCGACCGTCTATCAGACAGTCAGAATTTACTTCCTCGGCGATTTGCCGTCGGATAGCGGAATCAATATCGCAAGTCAACTGCAATGGGTAAATTTATTTTATGAAGTGGTGCAGGAAGCGCTCATTCTTCCTCTGTTCTTTCTGCTCGGAAAATCTCTCGGCGATGAAAAAGAATTTGCCAATAAAGTAAAAACAGGATTGACCGCTACGGCGGTTATCTATGCGGTTGTTTCAATTGTCATTATATCCTGCGCCCGACCGCTAGTTATTTTTATGGCGCAGGATGGTACGCTCATTGATGCTACCGTTACATATATTCGGCTGGAAACGGTTGCCGCACTTTTCACTACGCTTTGGCGGTTTATGATGACCGTGCTTATAACGCTGAAAAAGGACCGATATCTGTATCTCGTTCTCGGCGTTCAAATGGCGCTGTCCGTTCTGTTTGATACCTTTCTTGTCAGCAACTTATCGGTATCGGCAAAACTCGGCGTTAACGGAATTGCGATTACAAACATTATCGTAAACGCATTACTTTTTGTCTGTGCGGTTTTGCTTTTACGGAGAGAAAATATCCGTTTGTTCTCCAAGGAAAAACGGAGTTTTGCGTGGCTTAAAGAATGGTTCAAAGTCGGTAAATTTTCAGGACTGGAATCTCTTCTGCGCAATCTTGCCTTTCTGTTGATGGTTGTCAGAATGGTAAATATTGTAGCGGAACAGGGCAATTATTGGCTTGCGAACAACTTTATCTGGCAATGGCTGTTGCTGCCCGGCCTTGCCCTTGCAGACTTGGTAAAAAAGGAAATCGGCGAAAGTAAAGATAATATCAGAACCAAGACGTTCGGCTATCTTGTTCTTGTTTCAATATTCGCGATTGTATGGCTTGTAAGCATTCCCTTGTGGAAATCGTTTCTCAAATATGTTATGAATGTTGCCGACTACGAAACCGTATTCAAAATCACACTGATTGAAACAGGATTTTATATCACGTTCCTGTTTAACAGTTGTATTTTCGACAGCACGTTTTACGGCGTGGGAAAAACAAAATATATGCTGTTTCAATCGATCTGTATCGACGGGCTGTATTACGGTATCTTATTTATATTGTATCTTACGGGAGTGTTTGTCCCGACTCTTTTGGGTATTTGCCTGATGTTCGGTATCGGTATGGCGCTTGATTTTATTCCGACGATGATCCTTTACTTGCGAATGCTGAAAAAAGAGCAGATAAAAATAGATTTCAGGCTTGAATCCGCATCTTAAATTTTATACTACCATTTTACTACCATTGGGGCAGAAACAGGCAGTTTTCGGGCGATTCGGGCAGTTTTTTCGGAAAGAAAATTTTTTCACGGAATAGACGAAAAATTCGTCTGTAAATTTACCACTATTTTGAAAATTTTTACTATCATTTGATTTCAGGACTTTTTTCTGCCTGCATAAATATTCTGAAAAACGCATAAAACCATAGAAAAAAAAGCACAAATCACAGCGATTTGTGCATTTTTATGTGGAGCTGATGAGCGGACTTGAACCGCCGACCTCATCCTTACCAAGGATGTGCTCTACCGACTGAGCCACATCAGCAATTTCGGTTAGACGGCGTGATCTTCCGACCACGCCTAAATATTATATATTGCTTTTGATTTGTTGTCAATTGTATACAGACATTTATTTGAAAAGTTGATAGGACGCATCAATAAGTTTTTATATATCCTTTAAAACTTTACGTCACGGACATATCAGCGATTATTTCTTCGTTGGCTCCGAAATCCGTTTGTCGTTGCCTGTAAGTTTGGCGACGATTGAAAGTTTTCTGTCCGCTATACGGCTGAAAATCCGTTCGTCGTAACGGTCTCGTATCTGCGCAACCGTAAGGTTGGAACTAATTACAGTTTTGTTTCCCCTCTGAATACGCTCGTTTATCAGTGCGAACAGGTATTCCGACGTGACGTTTGAAAAAGTGTTTTCCACTCCGAGGTCGTCAATAACCAACAGATCAGTGTCCATCAGGTCTTCCAATACAGTAAGTTTTTCCTCCTGTGACGAAAGATGACACTGCAAAAATAGTTCGCTGAGCCGGTACGCCGTAATTACAAACACGCTGTTTAAATTTTTCAACGCTTCGTTTGCCATTGCGTTACACAGGTAGGTTTTGCCCGTACCCGTTTTACCCAAAAGCACAACTATGCGAAAGCGTGTGTCGTTAAGTTTTTTGCTGAACGTTCGGCATATTTCCATTGTTTTTATGTTGTCAGGGTTTGTTTCCGTCGAGTTTTCAAATGTGCAGGAATCGTCGACGTAACCGCAGTTTCCGGACAGCAGTTTTGTCACCTCGCGACGAAGGCACTGACATTTGTTTCCTTTGACGTAACCGGTATCGTTGCAAAGCGGGCAACTGTACCGTGCGACAAGATCCTTCGAGGTCATATTGTGCTTTTTAAGCAGGTCGTTGCGTTCGACAAGCAGTTTTGCCAGACGGCGTTTGTTTTCAGAGGCGTCACGCTCGTTCAATTTGTCTTTTGCTATGTCTATATTGCACAGACGTATCGCCTTGTCGTTTGCCTGCCATCTGTCGTCTTTCTGCAACAGTTGGGCATTGGCTTCGGCAACGGCTTCCGCTTTTCGCCTGCGCGCTTCTATAACTGACAATGCCGTGGCAATAGTTGATTTGTTCATATTAAATCTCCAACTGATCAAGATCGGTAAACAGTGCGTTCAGTTGACTGTCGGTGTAGTCGTGCTTTTCGATTTCCTGCACGGAACGCGATTTGCGCGACGAAGTCTTTGCGTTTGCGGGTGAAGACAGTTTTTCCAGTTGCTCGACAGTCGTGACGGATTGCGCTTTACAGTCGGACAGCAGTCTTGTCATGTAGTAAACGGGATTGGAAGTTCCTACGCTCTTTTCCGCGCAATGCATGATAAGTTGTTCGGAAAGTCCCCAGTCTTCCGTCCACGTTCTGAACAGCCGTCTGTCTGTGGGTGTTACGTTTCTTTCTATGCCCGTTTTTGCAAGTACGTCCTGTATTTTTTTGTCGTTTGACACCATAGAATCGATGTACTTGTTTATGCTTTCCGTCGTAAGCAATCCCAACTTGTAAAATTTGTCGAGGACGGTTGAAAGACCTGCAAGCGAACGGACTGATGTTCGGAAACAGTATTTGGCGACGGTGACTATCGTATCCGGATCGAAACCCTTTTGTAACCATCTGGAAATATATTCGTCCACGACGGGATCCAGAGACTGGTAGTATACGCCCAGCGAACGGTTGACCGTGCGGGCAAGTTCGTACATCTGATCTTTTTCAGTACGGTAGTGGTCTATTTCTTTTATGGACAGCGCGCCTTTGCGGAAATATTCTTCCAGCATGACGTCCAGTTTGTTCATACCGCCCGATCGTACCGTTTTGGCTACCGCTATGACAGTGTCTGCGGTAAATCCCATGTCTCTTGTCCATTTTTCGTACATTTCACGGTCGTTGTAGTCAAATTTGCGGTTGGTCTTCAATGCTTTGAACACAAGTTTCAAATCGTCGTCGTATTTCTGCTGACTGTTGAGGTTGTTTGCCACCGCATCGGCGGTTATAGCCCCTTTTGACAACTGATTGCGTGCAACGGTAAGTATATATTTGTAATTTATGTCGTTTCCTTTGAGGTCGACGCAGTACTGAGCGACCGCCAGCAAGGCGTCGGGAGCAAACAGATTGTTTTCCAAAAAAGTGTAGTACTCGTTGTACTCGTTTACGGAAATCATTCGGCCTTCGATTATGCGCTGAATCTCCTTGGCAAATCTGTCGTATTTGTTTTTGGGTATTTTGCGCAAAAGATTTTGTCCTTCTTTTACCGAAAGGTAAGTGACGGTAGGATTTTCACCGTTGTAGATGTGAACGAGTCCCAGTTCTTCCCAGTATAAAAAAGCGTCCATTACATCCTGTTCGGACATATTAAGACGTCGAGCCATCGTTGATACGGTGTTTTCCTCGTCGCGGTCGGCAAGAGCCAGTCCCATCAGATACACCGAAACGGTCTGACGGGGCGCATCGGGAAAATAGTTGAATATGAGACGGTTGTCCACAGCGGTAAACGCTTCGGTGACCGCCTGTTTTTCCAGCAGACAAAATGGCATTTTTACCTCAGTAATAAATAAAGTCTTGATTATTTTAAGATAATAATATATAATTGAGTATAGGTCGTATTTTGCTTGACATTCAATGTCAATACGGTCTGTCAATTAATTCATTTTAACACATTGCGGGCAGTATTACAACAAAAACCGCAAAAATACCTAAATTATTTACAGGGGGCCGGCATGAGGATACACAGTGTTGAAGCAGTCAACTTGCAAACGGGTGAAAAGCAGTACTTCGCTTTCGGCAGAGGCAAGGATACGCAAAAGGTAATCACGGCAAGAAACGGGGGAGTAAACCGTTACTTGCAGTTTTGTTTTGCCGACGGCGTAACATGCGACAAAGACGTGACTGTGACGTTTGACGCGGGCAACGAGGTTTACAGCGTTAGAAAGTATCATTCAGAGGACGGCACCGTCAAGATGACATTGAAACAGCGCGACGAAGAGGGTAAATTCGTCACGATCAACCGAGGCGGACGTGCGGGGGAAGTTTTGCAGGATCTGTGCAAGGACGAAAACGGCAACAGTGCCGAAGGCATATACATTACACTGCGTGAAACGGAAGAATTTGACGGAAACCTGATGTGTTTTCCCGAAATACGTATTTTTACCGATGTTGCGGCAAGCGTCGACCGTGAAACGAAACAGTTGCGCGACGAAAGCAGGCGTGCGGACGACAATGCCCGTATGTTACTTGCGGAAAACAAAAGCAAAATCACATCCAAGGATATAGAGGCGCTCAATGTAAGTCTTGCCGATACGGAAGAGCGGTTGGCGGTAGTGGACGCCCGAATCGCCACACAGAAGTTAAAGGAACAGTCGTCGGAAGTCATACAAAGCCTTACGGACGAACTTAACACCGCTCAGGAGCAGTACAGGCTTTTGCTGGACAAGAAAGACGAAATGGACGGCAAACGCGCGCAACTCAAATTGCGCGACGAACTGGGCGCGCTCGTACCGCAGTTAAAAAATTTGCAGGCTATAGAGCAACAGAAGAAAGAATACGAAGAAAAGAGATTTTCCCTTACTGCCGATCTCGAATGGCAGGAAAACGAGTTGCAGGGCGTTAACGCGCAATTGGAAGAAAAACAGAAACAGAGCGCAATCGTCGCGGACAGACGCAGTAAAATGGAAGTGGTCAACGGCGAATTGCAGACCATTGCCGAACTGTACGAACGCAACAAGACGCTCAATCAGTTGGCGGTGCAACTCAACGAACAGGCGGAAAAATTAAACGCCGAAAAAATCGCTTACAAAAACCGTCTCGACGAAACGGAAAAAGCAATAGAAGAAATTAAAAACAGTATCGAAAACTTCCAGGTGTCCGACAAATCGGTGGGAGAATTGCTTGAAACCGTCAGGGTGGGCGTAAAACTGGACGAAGTAAATTCGCAACTGGAAAAACTCAAAAGCGAACTTGCCGTCAAAGAAAGCCAGATTGCCGAAAAGGAAAGCAATCTTGTTGTGCAGGTCAAGCGCTTCAAATCGGTTGCCGAACTGGACGTTACCGTTGCGCCCGTCAAGGCAAAGGAAACGATTTTGCAGGTGCTGGATGCCAAAAACGCCAAGTTGGAAGTTATAAACACCTCATTGCAGGAAAAGACCAAAAATCTTGAACGTGCTCTGGAAGATTACAGACACAGACTTTTGCAACTGGAGCAAAGCCGTTCCTGTCTTGTTGCCGAACTGGAAAAGGTGCAGTTCCGCAAACAGGAAGAATTTAAAAGGGAAGTTTTTCTTAACAGTCAGAAGATATATACAGACGATCCGACAGCGGTATTTGCGGTCAAGTCAAATCTGAACGACGAAGAAACGGAAACGCTCAAACTGGAAATAGAACGCAGAAACATCGACAGAGACGTATTGATGGAAAAAGCCAGCGCATTGGAAGGCAAGATCGAAGAGATCAAACGTCAGGCGGAAATAAACAACGCCGAGATGGAAACGATGCGCAAGGAAAAGACCAACATCATTAACCGCTACAACGAGATAATTTCTCAAAACCGCAGCGAAGCGGTGTTCAACTACCTTAAAGCGTTGGAATCGGACAACGGAACAAAATATCTGTTGGACGTACAGCAGGAAGCGGTGCGCAGCGAAGCGGAGTTGCAGGAACTCAAACGTTCTGCGGAAGTTCTGCGCGGAAAAATATCCGCTTTGCAGTCACGAAGCAAGTATCTGCGTGAAACACAGCGTCAACTGGACGAAACCAACAGCAGTGTGGACGCAATAGTAGCGGGTAACGATCAACTGAAAGAAGAACTGACCGACATCGGTCAGCGTATGTCGTCCAACTACGAACAGTACCGCGCGCTTTCCTCAAAGATAGAACAACTCGACGAAAAAATCGCACGCGTCCAGGAAACGATAGTGGAAACCGTCAAGACCGTCAAGGTCAACGAAAAGCAGATTGCCTCCTGCACGGAAAAGGCACGCGCGCTTGCCGGAAGCGACGATCTCGAACAGGCGGTAGCAAATTTCCGTTACGAAATAGCAGACGTTGAAAGCGAGCGTCAGATGCTTGCGGAAAGCAAACAGTCCATCGAAAAGGAAGTTTTCCGCAAACGTATAGAACTGGAAAAATTGCAGTGGTTGTACGAAAGCAAGACGAACGAATATGCCGAACTGCACGACAAACTGCAATTCGAATTTAATTTAAAGGGAATAAATCTGGAAGACGCAGGCAAACTGACATTGTCAGACGATACCGAAAAAGTCAGAAAACTGATTTCCGATTACGATGCTCTGCGTACGTCGCTTGCGGAAAGAATTGAAAATTACTATACCGTTTTAAAGGCGCATCCTGTATCGAACGACAAAGTACGACTTGCCGATCTCGAAGAGGAAAAAGCACGGTTGACCGCTCAAAAACAGCAGTTGCAACAACAGGTCAAACAAAGTATGGACAGTTACCTGTCGCAGAAAAACGCCAATCTGAGACTGGCGGTAGCGGCTACACAGGCGCAGACGATGAAACAACTGGAAGGAGCATTGCGCAATACGGAAATAGTGGGATTGCTTGTACACGACAAAATTTCCGCGTTGCTGCGTTCGGCACAGCGTCTGTTGCGCCGTCTTACGTCCACAAGATATATACTGGAAAGCAACGACGGAATGTTGCAAATCAAATTGGACGACAACACCGTAAATTACGGCGACCTTCCTCAACTGCACCGAAACTGCGTGTACGTCAGTCTCAAACTTGCCACACGCACGTCGGGCAATAAAGAAGGATGGCTGTTGTTCGACGACAGATTGCAGTTGGAGGACAAGGCGGTTGTAATAGCAAGACATTTCGAATACAAGGATTGCGTTATCGAATTCAAGCGCATCCGCAAAGATTGACAATCGATAAATATAAGGAGAACAAAAATGTTGTACGATGAACTTAAAAAAGCCAATATAGAAGCGCTCAAACAACGCGATTCCAACAAAAGGGCGGTTTTGTCGGTTTTACTCAACAAAATCAAACTTGCCGAAATAGAAAAACGCACTTCGGGCGGGGAACTTACGGAAGCCGACGTCGTGACTATATTGCAGAAGAGTCTTAAAGAACTCAACGAAGAAAAAGAGGCGTTTGTTCGGGCAGGACGTGACGAAATGGTAAAAAGCCTTGACGGACAGATAGCGTTCGTCGAGACGTATCTGCCCAAAATGATGTCTGCCGACGAGATCAGACAGGTGATTGAAACTTTGCCTGACAAATCCGTACCCTATGTGATGAAGCACTTCAAGAACAATTACGCAGGAAAGTGCGACATGCGAGAAGTGCAGACGGTACTGAAATCCTTAAACGGCTGATTCGGATTTCAAGACGGCATCTGAATGACAAGAAAGGACAAAACAAACTGAATTTTGTACTACGTTATTAAAAAATAAAAACAGCGGACTGTGAACGAGTGTCCGCTGTTTTTTTTGTGCAATGTTTGTTTAACATAAGATGTTTACGGTCGATACCGATTTAAAAATTATTTTCGCATATTTAAACAAACGGGTAATTTGCGTACAACTTTGATTAAATTGTGCAGATACTAAACAAGAAGTGCGTAAAGTTTTAAAACCGCCCGAAAGTGTCGGATTGCCAATATTTTTTATACACTTTAAAGAATTTACATCGCATATTATTGTCAAAGGCGGCAATTTGTGGTAAAATTAAAAACTACTTGTGGCAAAAGTTATTTGCGACTTTAACGGAGCATACTTTATAACTACAGCGGGTGTATATGACAAAAAAAATTCAGCCTAACGACAATCAAAAAAACGGACAGCCGTTGAACGACGGTTGTGTCGACTCTGCCGTCAAGCAGGTAAACGGCGGCAACGTCGATATTGCTTCCGTACAGGAGAGTGAGAACGGTCTTGAAAATACCGAAAAAACCACGCGCAGCAAAAAGCGGTACGAACATCCTGTGATACAACAACGTCAGAGTTTCGAAGAGGAAATCATCGAAAAGTCGGAGAAAAAGACGCAAAAAGCCACAGGAAAGAAAAAAATGTGGCTCAACACACTGTTTCTGGTAATTATTTGCGCTGTCAGTATCTTTATAATGATACAGTTGGCGTTGACCTTCAATGACGGCGAAATAAAGCCTTTCGGTCAATTGCTGGCGGAAACGGACTGGAACTACGCGCTTATCGCGCTTGGCGTCCTGTTGCTCATTATGTTGCTGGATGCTCTTAAATTTTCCATCATTACCAGAGTTACCGACGGCAGGGCAAGTTTCCGAACCAGCGCAAAGGTTTCTCTTCTGGGCAAGTATTACGACAACATTACTCCTTTTTCCACCGGAGGTCAGCCGATGCAGATATACTACCTTCACAAAAAGGGGTATTCGGGAGGTAATTCCGGGGCAATAGTGCTGATTAAGTACTTTGTGCAAATGATTGCGTGGCTCACCGTCAGTTTTATTTTACTTGCATTTCGTTCGGATGCTTTGTCGTTGATACACAACGACGGCATTGCCAAGACGCTGCAGATAGGCGCATGGGTAGGATGGGTATCAAATGCTATACTTCCCGTTGCAATCGTGATGTTTGCCGTTTTGCCTAAGATTTCCGCAAAGATACTAAACTTTTTTGTGTTTATAGGCAGTAAACTGAGGCTGGTAAAAGACAGGGAAAAAACGGAAAACCGTGTTCTGAACGTCGTGTACGATTATAAAAACTGTTTTAAAATAATGGTGCAACGTCCGCTCAGATGTATGTTGTTGTTGCTGACATGCTTTTTCGAACCTGTCGTGACGCTTGTTTTCCCTTACTTTATAATAAAGGCGTTTGCGGGCAGCGCAGTGGCGTCGGGCGTGGCGTCGGCAATAGATATAATGGCTTTGCATATATTTGCAATGTATTCCGTTGCAATAATACCTACTCCCGGTAACAGCGGCGCGGTGGAAACCACCTTCTCAATGGCCTTTTCGCAAATTGCGGGATCGGTGCTTTTCTGGGTGGTATTTGTATGGCGTTTCCTCATATACTACATCTACATTGTAATAGGTATCATAATCAACGTGTTTGAGGTCATCCGCAATTTCGTGCGTCATAAACGCAGCGAGAAAAACCTTTCCGACAGGCAATGATATTTCCAAACGGTCTGCTTACCGTGCCGAAAGTTTTCGGCACGGTTTTTTTTCTGTTCGGAATGCGTCGGTGCAGGTAATTTTTTGTACTGCGCTTTACCGCAAGGGGCAAAAATAGGAAAAATTCATACTAATTTTAAGGCGATACTAAAAAAAACTTTTTTCATTATTAAAAAATGGTATTGACAAACTTTCGGGGTATGGTAAACTTATATCGTGAAGTAATATGGGCGTTCGCCCTTAAAATTTTTATTACTTGAACGTTCAAGTAACATAAAAACAGCGCGAACGGCAATTTAAAAGAAGTAACCGAGTATGGGGGTAAATTTAAAAATGCATCACGTAAGTTTCTATAAAAAGGAATATCCGAGACCTCAGTTGGTGAGGGACAACTATATGTTGCTCAATGGCAAGTGGAATTTCGCTTTCGACGAACAGGGAACAGGTTGTGCCGACGGCTACACGAAAGGATTCGAAGATAAACTTAAAATAAACGTACCTTTTGCCTATCAGACGGAAAAGTCGGGCATCGGCAAGGAAAAGAGGGTTGACTGCGTGTGGTACTCGCGCAAGGTCACGCTGACGGAAGAGCAGTGCGCGGGCGACGTTCTTATTCACTTTGAGGGAAGCGACTACGAAACTTCCGTTTGGGTAAACGGCAAGTATATAGGAAGAGACAGCGGCGGTTACCACAGATTGACTTTTGACGTAACGGGAACGGTAAATGCAGGCGACAACGTAATAACCGTCATGGTAACAGACGATTACAGCGTGGAAAAGCCCCGTGGCAAGCAACGTTGGAAGGATGAAAATTTCGGTTGTTGGTATACCGACACCACCGGCATTTACAAGACGGTGTGGATGGAGTTTGTTTCGCACAAAAGACTGGCAAATGTAGTTACGGAAGGCAATTGCGACGCACATTCGGTGGCTGTAAGTTACGATGTACTCAATTGCGACTTCGTAAACGAAAGTTACGGCGTAAAAGCGACGGTTTCCTTTAACGGACAAGCCGTTGCGGAAATTACCTGTCCCGTTACCTCTGCTCACAGCGGAATGAACATCTGGCTGGGCGAAGATATACATCTTTGGGAAGTAGGACAGGGCAACGTGTACGAAGTGAGTCTGCAACTTATTTCCGACCAACAGACGTTGGACACTCTTTATACCTATTTCGGACTGCGCAAGATAGTTACCGGCAACGGACGGTTTTTGCTCAATGACAGACCGCTGTATCAGAAGTTGGTGCTCGATCAGGGATACTGGAAGGGCAGCGACCTCACTCCGCCGTCGGAAAAAGCGTTGGAAAAGGACATCACCGATATGATGGCAATGGGTTTCAACGGAGCGCGCAAGCATCAGAAGGTGGAGGACGAACGTTTTCTTTATTACGCCGATATGTACGGGTACATCGTGTGGGCGGAAATGCCTTCAATGTACAAAAACACCGAAAACAGTCGCAAGGTGTTCATGCGTGAATGGAAATTGGCTGTTGCTCAGCAGCGCAATCATCCCTGCGTACTGGTATGGGTGCCCTTTAACGAAAGTTGGGGAATAGAAGACATTCTTTTCGACAAAACGGTGCAGGATTTCGTCAACGAAGTGTATTACGAAACCAAAAAGACGGACGGAACAAGACCTGTAATTACAAATGACGGATGGGAACACACGATATCCGACGTTCTGACCATCCACCATTACGAGCAGGACGGCGAAAAACTTCACGGTTATTTCGACAGTGTGGAAAAGTGTTGCGCTCATTTATGGCAAAGTCATCACAAGGGCGCCTTTGCCAACGGCTACCGCTACAACGGTCAGCCGATACTGATTTCCGAATTCGGCGGCACGGCGTTTGTCAAAGACACCGTAGGCAACAACTGGGGTTACGGTCAGGGAGTCACCGACAACGCTGAGTTCCTCAGCCGTTTTGACGGACTGATCAAGGCAATTGACAGTCTGCCTCACAGTTGCGGTTACTGCTACACGCAGGTGACTGACGTTCAGCACGAAGTAAACGGTCTGTTGGATTTCAGCCACGTCAGCAAGTTTGACAAAAAACAAATTAAAGACATTCTGGGAAAGCACGGCAGATGAAGGGACTTATTCTGACTGACATTACAAATATAGGCGATCCGTTCGTTTTGAACGACAATGGCGTTTACTATATGTACGCAACTTCCTCTGCCGACGGTTTCAAGGTGTGGAAGTCGCTGAACTTAACGGATTGGAGCGACTGCGGACTGTGCTACTTCAAAAAAGACAGTTTCGCGTACATGGATTTCTGGGCGCCCGAGGTCGCAAGGCGCAATGACGGCAAATACGTGATGCACTTTTCCGCCAAGGACAGAGCGTCCGACGGGTTGCGGATAGGCGTGGCGATTGCTGAATGTCCGACGGGACCTTTCAGAGACGTACAGGAAGGTAGACCGATGTTCGATCTCGGCTACTGTACCATCGACGCACATTGTTTCACCGATGATGACGGCAGACATTATCTTTATTATGTCAGAGACGTCGCCGAAAACATCGTAAACGGTATTCACAAAAGCGAAATATACGTTGTCGGATTAGACGACTCGCTGACGTCGGTGTGCGGCGAACACATCAAGGTTCTTTCGCCGTCAGGAGAGGAGGAAACCACTCTCAATCCATTGTGGCAGTGGAACGAAGGACCGTTTGTTTTAAAACACGACGGCAAATATTATCTCAATTATTCCTACAACGTATTTGACAGCAGATACTATTCGGTGGGCGTGGCTGTTTCGGACAGTCCCGTAAAGGGATTTGTAAAAGCGGACAGGCAGTTGCTGAGATATACCGACACTATTTCGGGACCGGGACACAACGCCTATTTCACCGACAATGACGGTCAGTTGTGGTGTGCGTTTCACATTCACACTCACTATGACAGACCAAGCGGAGACAGACGTGCCTGTCTTGCTCCCGCTCAGTTCACAAACGACGGACGGTTGGTAGTCCGTTACAAATAAGAAAACATTGACAGGAGGAAAAATAATGAAAAGAAAAGTAACATTAGCGTTATTGGCATTGTGTCTTGTTCTTTGCATGTTTGGCGCGGTCGCTTGTCAGCCGCATCAACCTGCTACATACAAGATAACAGTTGCCGAAACAACAAATGGTACGATTACGGCAGACAAGCAGACTGCCGCCGAAGGCGAGACGGTTACTCTGACTGTCACTCCCGACGCAGATTATATCCTTAAAAGCGGTTCGCTCAAATTCAACGACACCGCGATTACGGGCACGACGTTTAAAATGCCTGCCGAGGATGTAACGGTTACTGCCGAATTTGTCAAAGACATGTCCGACGTAGGTATTGAAACCATCACTAAGGACGGCAAGAAACTGACTGCCACTCAGTTGAGCAAGACGGCAACCGCTTACATTTTCACACAGTTCGGTGAAACAGCGCTTACCGTTACGGCTTACGTACAGGACGCTACGTTAAAAGACAACGACGGCTTCGGAGTTTTGTTCGCTTCCGAACAGGAGATGTTCAACGGACTTATTCCCGACGGCAAGACGGTTGCAGTGACAGTTACCGCAGACGGTAACGTGACAAAACAAACCACCGACTCCGAAGGTCAACTTACGGATTTGCAGGAAGGTGCAACGGGCACGTACAAACTGTGGTCGGAAGACGGCGAAAACGTTGCGGGCTACAAAGTGGTAATAACGGTCGATTACACACAACTGGGACTGACCAAGGAAAATGCCAAAGACAAAATTACCTTCTGTCCTGTATTGTACAACGCAAATTCCTCGATTGCTCCCTCCAAGGCTTACTTCAACGACAACGTTGACGAAATGAAAGCCAACACGTTTGTGGTCATTACGGACGACAACTCTTACAGAGACAATACTTACTCGATGCCCTCTTATCAGTTGGGCGGTTACGGCAATATCGCTCAGGGCGAATATTGGGACGTATCGCAGGATTACTATCCTTCCAATCCCGAATACGCAAACCGCAAAGTAGTGCTCAGCGGACACGACAACGCCGACAACAACCTGGTGTTCTACCGTACAAATGCGGAAGTGATGTACGCGGAGGCTACATTCAAACTGACGTCCATCACCAATACAGCCGAACGCTATGGCAAATTCGGTATGATGCTGTTTGACGGAGCAAGCACAACGGGTCTTATGTATTACGTCGACGCTTTGATAGGCGAAGGCCCCGAAATCAAACTGGAAAACATTTCCGGAACAGACCTCGGTATAAACAATTCGCCCAAAGGTCAGTGGAATTCGTGGGTAGCGGTTGCCAACAACAAGTTTGACCTCGAAACAAAGACCATTACGCTGGGAATGGTTTACCAGAACGGTTACGTATATCTGTATGCAAACGGCGAAAAGGTTCACAGCCTGTATTACGGCGCATATAACGAAGACATGCGTTTCGGTATCAAATCATTCGGATTCGGCTTGGAAGTGACGAATTACTTCTCGTCCACCGATCCCGAAGCAGACGGTTGGAGCGACAAAGTGGAAGTTATCGCACAACAAACGGTAGATACGCTGTTTATCGGCGATTCTTATATGGATTTCTGGAAAAACAGCGGACAGTCCGGTCACGTTGCGCAGTTGCCTTCTTACGCTAACGAAGGTATAGGCGGAACAAAGACTACGGATTGGCTTACAAAAGTCGGAGATATGGGCGCGCGTTACCTTGCCGAAAACATCGTAATGCACATAGGCGTCAACGATATCGACGACGAAGGTCTTACAGCAGAACAGACGATGGAAAGACTGACCGCTCTGTTCAATGCTTATCACGAACAATTCCCCGAGGCACAACTGTACTGGGTATCGCTTGTTCCCAACACAATGTTCCTCGACAAGTGCCCCGTTTACGTTGAAGTAAACAATGCCGTAAAACAGTGGGCGGAAAACAACACATTTGTAACCTACATCGACGTTGCAACGGCATTTACCGCTGAAGACGGTTCGGCGAGAACGAATATGTTCTACGACGGATTGCACTTCAACAGAGAGTACGGTTATCCGCTGTGGGCTAAACTCATAATGGAGGCTTTGGGATACACGCATGCACAGGGAACAGAACTGGGCGACGCGACAAACTACGCTTATTCCGACGGCTGGACATTCATCGAGGACGGCAACAAGGCTTACAACACAGGCAGCGGCGAGCAGGCAGTATGGATGCAGAACGCTACGGGTACTGACATTTATGCTGAATTCAGCGCAACTATAGGTCAGGTTTACGGTAATGATACCTATCCCAAGTTCGGAGCAATATTGCGTAACGACGATGTGTCTATATTCGGTTACGTTGACGCTGCAGGACTTGCTACGGGTACGGGCGGAAAGGGAACGAACATTGTTTACCGTCCCAACGTTACCGAAGGCAACGGCGTAACCCACGCAGGCGATTGGCAGTGGATCGGTGGTCAGGCAGGCGGCAGCGCAATGATAGGCGAATATACCAACGGCACATATGTAAAGATTGCAATTGCCAAGTTGGGCAATACCATCGCTTTGTGGGTGAACGACACTCTCACATCCAGAACAAACGCTTCTTACATTGACGCAACCGACAAAGTGAGCGTCGGCTTTATAGGATTCAACCTCGAAATGACGGTTGAAGGTCTGTATGTAACGACAGACGTCGAAGAGATCACCGAAAAGGTAGAAGGTCCCAAGGCTCAGGACGCGGTAATCGACGGTAAGGCGGACGACGCAATTTATACTGCTGAAGTTCTCGGTAATGTAAATCAGTTTGCATTCCATGCAGACGGCAAGACTCACTTCGAACTTGCTGCCGTAAAGGGAACGGACGGCGTTTACTTCATTGCAACGATCTACGCTCCCGAAAACACCAGAAACGGTTCCGCGTGGTATGAATACGCTAACATCGAATTGCGTTTCGGCAACGATGACGGCACTCAACAATACGTTTATTTCAGCGCTCCCGGATTTGCTTCCGTTGCTACCTCAACAGGTATCACACAGGCTGCGTCCGACGGCGGCGTGTTGATGGAAGACGGCGAATATGCAGGCCTGTACAAGGTTGTGGTAGAATTCTTTGCTCCCTTCTCATCCTTTGCAGGTTATGACGCGGCATCGGAAGAAATTGCAGTTAAGGCATGGGGCTGGGTTTACGGCGACACAGGCTGGACAAATGCTATGAATGTAGGCAACTATCCCGCTTATACTGTATCCGAACACGGTCTGCGTTTTGAACGCACTATATCCGTTTTGGGTAACAATGCCGCTCTTACGGTAACTCCTTCCTCGGATACGGCAAGAAAGGGCGACGTCGTAACCCTGAACGTAGTGGTTGCCGACGGACAGGAACTTGAATCCATCAAGGTCAACGGAGAACTCATACAGGCGGTCGAAGGAGTTTACTCATTCGTGATGCCCGATGAAAACGTAACGGTAGAAGCGTCGTTAAAGGGAATTTCGGTGTCCAGTCAGGTTCAGATGCCTGCAGGCACGGAAGACGCGACGATAACGGCTGACAAAGCAACCGCAACCATAGGCGAAACCGTTACATTTACGGTACATCATACCGCTGAGGTAGTGCTCACTTCGGTAACGGTCAACGGTACTCCCGTTGAGGCTGTCGAAGGCATTTACAGTTATACCGTTCAGGAAGGCGACACCGGAGTTGCAATCGTTGCTAAATTCGACTATGCACCGGAAATGACAATCGACGGAGTGCTTGCTCCCGAAGAAAATTACGGAACACCCGTAGGTTTCTGGGTGGAAGACAACCGCAAAGTTACTGTCTACGCAGTGAAGGGTCAGTACGGTATTTACTTCTTTGTGGAAGCATACACAAATACACTTATCAATGACAATGACACAGTGTGGTACATGAATCACAACTTCGAATTCTATATCGACAACGGCGCACAGTGCTACGTCAACAGCCGCAACGAAAGTGCAGGCGTCACCAAGTCGATGTGGACAAGCGCATTGCAGGACAGCGGAGATTTCAACGGTAAGTACAGATATACCGCCGAAATATTCGTGCACAAATCTCTCATTGCTCAGTTTGACGAAGAAATTCAGTTGAACTACGCTTTCAAGGCACCTAACGAAACGGCGCGTTGGGAAGGAATGAGCAACAATCAGTGGAACAGAGGCGACTGGTGGAACAGCTACATCGGAGGTTCCGACGGTAACATCGTGGGCGCATACGGACAAGGAAACGGACGTCCCGCAAATCTGTTTATAACGGAAGAAGGTCTTGTAAGCAAGTTGCCCGTTGCTCAAAACGCAACAATCGACGGCGTGCTTACCGAATATGCGGAAAAGACAAGTATTACGGTAGGTAACGAAAATGCCAAGTTTACGGTCAGCGGTTATACTGCCGCAGACGGTTTGTATATGGCGTTTACGATACTGCAAAAGCAGACAGCGGCACCTACTCCCGAATGGCATTTGACCGACAATATCGAATTCAAGGTTAACGGTGTTTTGTGCGGTTTCACCTTGTACGACAACTTCATTGCGGCAATGGGATCCGTTACCGATTACGGAATGGTCAGAACAACAATCGATCAGGACGGCTATACGGTCAAGACGGAATTGGAACTGTTCATTGCAATGAGCAATCCTACCGGAGCGACAAACATTCTGATGGGTTGCAACGGCAACGGATTCGGCGGATGGCAGTCGCTTGTATGGGACAACAACTACGCTTACGTAACTGCCGACGGTGTGGCGTTTGCCAACGAACTGGCGACGGCGGACGGAGTAACGCTTGACGGCGTTGCGGATGAAGCGTTTGCAGGTTTGCAATCGGTAAGCGGCGAATGGAAGGGTGACGCGGTTACTCTTACAGGCAAGAAACTTGCAAAAGGTATAGTGCTTTACGCAACGATCAACCACGTAAAACCTGTCGGAGATAAATTGCAGGCGGGTGGCGGCGAAGAATGGTGGAGATACCTCAACGTGGAATTCCGTATGGGTAACAACAGAAACACACAGATCTGCGCTTCCGTTAAAAACAACTATACTCAGTTCTGTGCGACGAGAGTAACCACAACGGGCGAAGGACCGTATACGACTACATTCGAAATGTACGTTCCTTACGGTTCCATTCACGGAACGGACATCTCCGGAGACGTCAACATAGCAATGGCAGTTGTTACAGTTGACAGTTGGGGACTGGTATTCGGAACGTGGGAATCCACAACCTACCGCGTAAACGACACGGGCGTCGTAAACGTTGGCTGACAATTTGAATTACCGTTCGATATACGGTTTGTAACGAGTATTTCTTCCGACGCAGGGAAACCTGCGTCGGGAAAGGAATACCGTACAGCGCAAAGTTTTGCGTTGCGCTGGCAGTGTTTCTTTAAAAAGGCGAGGGAAAATGAAGAGAGTAACATTAAAAGACATTGCCAAGGCCAGCGGTTATTCGGCAAACTGCGTGTCCCGCGCGCTGATGGACGCCGATGACATATCGGTAAATACCAAACAGCGCATACGTCACATAGCGGAAGAAATGGGGTATGTGCCTAATCGCTCGGCATCTATATTGCGCAAAGGAAACAGCAACCGTATAGGGATCCTTTGCGACAGTCTGCTCAATCCTTACTACTCGGTAACGATAAATTACATGCAGTTTATGTTGCTTGAGCACGGCTACACGTTTGTGACTTTGTATTCACACAATCAACTTTTCAGCACAGACGATGTCAAACAGGTGATGTCGTCGGACGTTGACGGGCTTATAAGTATGTTTGCTCCCGACGACGACGCTGCGGCAATGCTCAAAAAACTCAACATTCCCACAGTCATTCTGGGAAGAAAAGCGGAAGGCTTCGACTACGTAGTACTGGACAATTACAAGGGCGGTTATATCATTACTCAGCGACTTGTGGACAAAGGTGCTAAAAATATTGTGTACATAGGCGAAAACCGCACCATAGACTGTTCTTTAGACAGATGCGCAGGTTACGAAAAGGCACTTGAAGACAACGGACTGACGCCCAACGTGTATTTTGCCTACGAAGTGGGGTCTTACGAACGGGCGGTGGAATTGCTTGTGCAAAGCGGCGAGCCTTTCGATGCAATTTTCTGTTTCAACGATTTCGGCGCGTACATAGTGATGGACAAACTTGCCGAACTCGGAATAACGGGAAAGACAATTGCGGGATTCGACGAAATACGCAAGGAACTGCGTTTTCACAGCAAAGTGGACACTGTTGGCTACGACAAGCAGGCTTTTTCCGAAAAAGCGGTGGAATTGTTGCTCAAACGTATCCGTTGCAGTAATATCGGCGACGTCACCGTACATGTAGAAGACGTTTATCTCGTCTGATCCGATTTGTTAAAAACGTATTTTGTTTCGGCAAAGTGCGTGTCAACATACAAAAATTTTTTGGAGGAATATTATGAAGAAACTTATCAGATTTTTAAGCATCGCAATTTGTCTGATTCTGGTAGTCGGAGTATTCGCGGCATGCAAACCGGCACCGAAAGAAGACATAGAAATTGACGATGAGGGAAACATTCGTCCCAGCGACAAAGTTTCCAACGTGGAATTCTGGTTCTACGGCGACACCGTCGAAGAAGAAGTTTTCCAATCCCTCGTAGACTCGTTCAATAAGGCGAACGAGGGAGTAATCAAGGTATCTCTCATAACAAAGTCATCGAACAACTACGAAGACGCTGTACGTCAGGCTTTAAGTGGCAGCAAACTGGACGTATTCTACGTAGGGGACAGCGGTTACAAGTCATATGCGGAAGCAGGCTTGTTGCTGGATATTACCGATTACATGGCGACAAGTAAAGTTTACGACGTTAACACAATGTGGGACACGGTTGTTACACGTTACAAGTACGACGTAAACACCAAGTTGTCCAACACCGAAACGGGCAGATATTATGGCGTTCCCAAGGATATCGGACCGACGGTTATTTTCTACAACGAAACGCACTTCAAACAAGCGGGCGTTACAGTGCTCAGCGTTGCAGCCGAAGATCTTGACAAATTCAATGCAGGCGCAGCGGACGCAAGGGGCAACACAAAGGCTCAACTGGGCATTACCGGCACTGTAAAGGAAAAGGGATTTTTCTACGACAACGGCAAGATGTTCTTCAACAATCAGGTTCCTATGAGTTGGGAAGAGACAAACGAACTTGCCAAGATCGTGCAGACAGAACAGCGTAAAACAAACGACGTTGCTTACGGTTACTTTACCGAATGGTGGTTCAACTACGGTTGGACGGTAGGCGGAGACTGTATTGAATACATTCCCACGACAGATCCGAACTATAACGGCGGTTACTACGACTTTACGCTTATGGACGGCACAAAGAACTACATCGTTGCAGATGACGTTACAGAGGGCGTTACCGTCAACGGCGTTAAGTACAATGCCGGCGAGATCATCGAATACAAGGATAAACTCGGTCTGACATCGGTTCCTACGGCAGGAGCGGATTACAGCAAGGAAATTTCCGCCGAAGTGCTTCAACTCAAAGAACAGGACAAACTCAACGAACTGCCCAGTCAGCGTGAAGCGTTTACCGAATTTGTATGTCTCGGTTCCAAGGAAGGACAATTGGTGGACGAATTCGACGGCGTTCAGTACAAAGGTTACGGAATCACTCCCAGCCCTTCTTCCATCGGTACGGACGCAGGCAAGACAAACGAATTCGTTTACGGTAACATCTCGATGCTTGTAGACGGAAGATGGAACGTTACCAACTTCCGCGAACAGATGACGGACGAATGGGATGTGGCTCCGCTGCCCATGTACAAAGAATATGACGCCGAAGGCAACATCACCGTTCACGGCGTAGAAGCGGGACACAGCGGTTCGGTCGGACTGTGCATCAACAAGAATTCGCAAGTTCCTACCGCTGCGTGGAAATTCATCGAATATATAGGCGGAACGGAAGGTCAGACATTGCAGGCAGAGGCGGGATTTGCAATTCCTCTGCAGAAAGACCTTGCTAACAGCGAAGTATTCCTTCAATCCGACAAAGATCCCAAAAACTCCATAGTATTTGTCCGTGCCGCCGAAATACAGCAGGCAGGCGACTGGTGGTATCTGTCCGACAAGAAGTGGATAGACGACTGGGCGGGCGTGCTTAACGGTGACGTAAGAAACGGCGAAAAGACAATGACCGAATTTTTCAATTCTTACGAATATGAGAGCACTTTTGAAAAGTTACTCAGTTATACGCAAGTATTCGGGGCTTGACGCAAGCCCCTCTCCGTAGGGAGAGAGGAGAAACACAATGTATCTAAGCAACATCTACAATAAACGCAAAAAAAGCGGCAGAACGGAAAACATCAGCGGATTGCTGATGGCGTTGATACCCGTTGTCGGTTTTGCGCTGTTCGGATTAATTCCGTTGGTAATGGCTATCGTAATAGCGTTTATGAGAATCCCCGGCAGAGGGGACATCGCCAACGGAACATTTAACAGCATCAACAACTTTGTGGAAGTTTTAAGCGACAAGATGTTCTGGAAATCGATAGGAAACACCTTTGTAATGGCATTGTCGTTGCCCATTTGTATAATTATCGCTCTGATAATAGCCTATCTTCTTACCAAAAACATCAAGGGCAAAAAAGTGTTCAGATCCATTTACTTTATACCTTACGTATGCTGTGCGGTGGCAGTCGCTCTGATGTGGGAATTGATATTCAACCAGAATCACGGTATACTCAACTCATTGTTGGGACTTACCCGCGAAACGGCGATTCCGTGGCTCACCAGTTCCGACTACTACCTTGGTGTAATGATTCTCATCGGAGTCTGGTCGGGTACCGCGTACGGAATAGTTTTGTACGGCGCGGCTTTGACCAACGTCAACAGCACGTTGTACGAAGCGGCAAAGGTGGACGGAGCAAATTCTTTCCAAAGTTTCATTCACATTACTTTACCTGCTATATCGCCCACAACGTTTTTCCTTGTAACTACGGGACTGATTGGCGCATTGCAGGAATTTGTTAGACCTCAGATTATCGGCGGCGGAAACGGCACCGGTCCCAACAACGACGGACTGACCATCGTGTTCTATCTGTACCGCAACGCATTCAGTTACGACAACACAATGGGTATAGCAGCCGCCACGGCATTTTTACTGGCTCTGATGATACTTGTATTGACCGTCATCAACTTTGCCGTATCGAAGAAGTGGGTGAGTTATGATTAAGAAAATTAAAATAAGAAAAGACACATCCGAAATGGTGAAAAAAACCTTAGCCAAAACACTGATCTATGTCGTTCTGGTGCTGTTTGCGCTGTGGATATTTATTCCTTTTTCGCTTGTATTGGTGACTTCGCTGAAGACCGCTTCGGAAGCCAACAGCCTTAACTTCAAGTGGTGGCCGGAAGAAGGATTCACTTTGCAGGGCTATCAGGCTGTATTCGAATATACTACCGGTTCGGCAATAGAGGGAGTTCCTCTGCTTATAATGGGATTTTTCAACACGTTGTGGATCATTCTGCCTCCCACCATATTAGGTTTGTTCTGTTCGTCGCTCAGTGCGTACGCTTTCGCAAAACTGCGTTTCAAGGGCAAAAACTGGCTGTTTTCGCTGTTGCTCCTCACGATGATGATTCCGGGAACGATTCTGTTGACGCCCAGTTACATAATTTTCAACCAGATCGGTTGGGTGGACACGCCGTTGCCTTTGATGATTCCCGGTATGTTCGGTGCGGCGACATGCGTGTTCTTTATGAGACAGTTCTATATGGGTATTCCCACCGAACTGCTGGAAGCGGCCAAACTGGACGGCATGGATTACTTTACGATGTTCTGGAAAATAATGGTTCCGTTGTCGGTGCCTGCTTTGCTGGCGCAGGGACTGTTGGGATTTATCGGCGGTTACAACGACTATCTCGGACCGTTGATTTATCTTCAATCGCCTGAAATGTACACATTGCAGATTGCTCTCAATCTGTTAAAGGATAAGTTCTCACTGAGCAACGTACCCGCAATGATGGCGGCAACTATCATAAGTATTGTGCCTACAATAACTCTTTACCTTGTTGCGCAGAAATACTTTGTCGAAGGTATTGCAACAAGCGGTATGAAACTGTAATCTAAAATAATTAACAGGAGACGATCATGATTAAGAAAAGTTTTTCGCTTGTTCTCGTATTGGTAATGATGCTGTCATTGGTGTCGGGCGTTACGGCGTGCAATCCTGCTCAGCAGGAAACCACCGGCGAATTTCAACACATTGACTACGAAACGGTCAATAAGGACGAATATAACAAAAACCTTTACTATATCAACGAACTTAAATTTCAAATCGCCGACCCTTCCGTAATTTACATCACGGAGGGAGAAGAAGAAGGCTACTTCTATGCCTACGGCACAAGCGACCTTATTCAGTGCCACGGAATTCAGACATGGCGTTCAAAGGATCTCACCAACTGGGAATACATGGGCGTAGCATTCGAACCTGACTTTTCCGAAACCTGGGCGCACAACAACTACTGGGCGCCGGAAGTGCTGTACGACGAAGAAGACCAACTTTATTATATGTTCTATTCCGCAATGGACTACCGCGTAAACAACAGACTGTGCATCAGCGTTGCTTATTCGGAAAATCCTTACGGACCGTTCGAATGTCCCGACGGTATGGAAAACGCCAACGGCAAATTGCTGACCGTATCCGAACCCGTTTACGATTTTTCGTCAATTCTTCCCAACCGCGAAGGATTAGAAAATCAGATACTGGACAACCACGCATTTGTCGACCCCGTTACTGGCGACAAGTATATGTACTTCTCCGCTTACCAGGATTGGGGAAAGCGCTCTTATCAGGAAATTTACGGCGTTAAGATGAAGGACTGGTTTACGCCCGATTACGGCACGTTAAAACAGTTGACTTCTATTTACAACACGACGGTAGATGATTTCCGTCAGGAAATGGACAGCGGTAACACTCACTTCGGCGACATCGACGAAGGCGGTAACGGTTACGCAACTGTAAACGAAGGACCTTTCCTTTACTATAAGGACGGAACATATTTCCTTACCTTCTCGGTATACGCTTACACAAGCGAACTGTATCAGGTACGTCAGGCAATATCCGACAGTCCTCTGGGCGACTTTACAAAGATACAGCCCGACGAAGGCGGTACGGTGTTGGCAACAAGCACCGAATGGGGAAATATTGCAAGTTCCGGTCACCATTGCTTCATCAAGTGCGGTGACGAACTGATGATTGCCTATCACACATTCCTTGACCGCAGAACTATCGAAGGCGGTCGTGCCCTGGCAGTGGACAGAGTAACGTTTGTAGAAGACGAAAACGGACAGGTACTGATGCATTCCAACGGACCTACCTATTCCTATCAGCCTTTGCCCGCTGAAATAAGCGGTTACGAAAACGTTGCGCTCGATGCAACTATCACTGCAAGCAATACCGCAGCAGACAGTGACGTCAAGTACCTCAACGACGGTATTATAAAGATTCACGATTACGATCTGGCAAAGGAATACAAGACTTCCGAGGCAACTTCAACACAGATTGCCACAATCAACCTTAAATTCGACGATTGGGTAAACGCGCGCTCCGTTTTGGTGTACAACAGTATGGAATACAATCAGTCTTTCGTACAGTTGGAATATGTCAAGATGAAGTATCTGTCCGCTTCAGGTGAAGCATGGGTTCAGGTGGACGACGTTCCCTTCGATTACACATGGCATTCCGACAGTCGCGCCACAATGCTTCCCGGCGGCACTTCCATCGTGGAATTTGACGAACTTCCCGTCAACGAAATCGAAATCGGAATAAAACTGAGCAGCGGTGTGCCTTCGGTATCCATCGGAGAAATTTACGTGATGGGCAAACACGTCGACGATCCTCAGCCCGTAACGGCTTTTGCCGATTCCTATTCTTATGAAAATCCTCAGATCGGCGATTACATCAAATATGCCGACGGCGTGAGCGTAGGCAGCGTGGGCGGATTCAATACGACATGGGGTTACGGCGATCTTTCCACCGATGACGGTACTGAAAACGCTTATATCGAAAATACCGCCCCCGGCGATCAGTTCGCTTATTTCAAAAACGCCACAGGCGACTACTTCTACTTCGAAGCGGAACTTACCATCACGGAAGACAAACCCTACCGTATGTGGAACGGATCGGCGGAAAATTATCCCAAGTTCGGACTTGTTCTCAGAAGCAATACGGGCAGTACGTTCTTCTATATAGACTCTGCTTACAACGGTGATTTCACCAACGAAGCGGTGGGTTATACTCAACGTAAGTCCGACAACAGCGATTACGACTGGACAAACACCGAAAAAGTTATACAGGTCCCCGGTCTTAAATACACCAAAGGCAACTATGCAAAACTTGCAATTGCCCGTATGGGTACGACGTACTACTTCTTTGCAAACGACACTCTTATTGCTGAGGCAAGCAACCTCAGAGGACTCAACAACGAAGTTGTGGGCGGATGCCTTGTGTTCAACATGGGTATCAGAGTGCGCAATTACAACGTCATCAACGGTCAGGAAAACGTTTCGGCGCAAATAGAAAAACTGGGAGCAAACTGACATTAAAACTTATAGGGCAAGGCAAAACGCTTTGCCCTATATGAATAAAATTGTAAAATTCAGGGGACGTATTTAAAAGGCGGACATTTATGAAAATAATCAATGAAATTACAGACAAAAAAGGCAGTCAGCCGGATCCGTTTATCATTTGCGACGACGGCAGATTTTACATTTACTGCACTGGAGGGGACGGCGTATACTGTTACCGTTCAAATACTCTTGACAATTTCGATTACATAGGCAAGGTAATGTGTCAAAAGGGGCAGAAAGAATACTGGGCGCCTTGCGTGATAAAGGCAGACGGCAGATTCTATATGTATTATTCCTCCATGCCCGAGCAAAGCGACGACGTGCACACTCAGGCTATAAAAGTTGCCGTTTCCGACAGTCCCGAAGGACCTTTCCGTTACGTGAAGGACATGTTGCCGCCATTTTCCATCGACGCCGACGTGCATATGAACGAAACGGGACTTTATATGTTCTATTCGGTCAACCGCTACGAAGGAGACAGAGTGGGCACCTATATACGAGTGGACAGAATGACCGATCCGTTTACAATGGCGGGAGAATCCGAAGAAGCAGTACTGCCCACTTTGGACGAGGAAATCTTTCAAAAAGACAGGTTTGTCAAGGGACAGCATTGGCACACTATAGAAGGAGCAAGTTATTTTTACCGCGACGGTTACCATTACTGTCTTTTCAGCGGCAACTGCTACGAAAAGGACACTTATTACATAGGATACAGCGTCGCTCACAGCAACGACATGCACCTCAACAAATTGAAATTCGGCAAGTATCCCGACGACAACACCTATGCTCCGCTTATCAGAAGCAACGAGTATGAATTCGGTACAGGTCACAACAGCATTATAGATGTTGACGGACAACTGTATGTAGTGTATCATGGACGTGACGGAATCACTCCGTCACCGCAGGACAACCGCACGGCACGTATCTGTAAATTATTTGCGGAAAACGGTGTGTTGCGTGTGGAAAGGTATAAATAAATAAATGCAGGTTTACGATTTCACTATTAAAACAAGGCTCAGACGCACTCTTTCGGCAATGACGGCAATTTACTGTCTTGCCACAGTGTGCTGGCCTTTTTTATGTACGGTGGCGGTGGTTGCGCTTGCGCACATGCTTTGGTTGGGCGTAATGCTGGCAGGAATATTGACAATGTGTTTTGCAGTAGCGTCGTTGCTGTTCTGGAATATCACGTACGGAAGACTCAGAAAATACTACCGCTTTCTGGACAATGCCGAAACAGGCGATCGTCGCGACATTGCCGTTACCTTTAACGGTGAGAGCGACTGCGTTCAACGCTACGGTTTGACTTTCAAGCGTTTTGACGTTACGGATATGAACGGCGGACAACTGCTTGTACTGGTGGAACATTCGGTAGAAACGCCGTTTGTTAATGGCGCGAAGTATCTTTTTACTTGTGCGGGGGATATGCTTATCGCATATAAGAAGTTATGATTTTTGACAATAAAATTACCGTTGACCGTGCAAAAAAAGTGCTCAAACCGGGATTGCTGATACTAATTGCGGCACTTATAGCAATGGCTTGCTGGTTTGCCCATTATCTGATATCTCTTCCCTCTCCGTCGGAAAAACTGACTGTATGGATTGCAACTTCCTACGTGACTTTTGACGGCGACACATTGGATACAGTCAGACAGACAGCGCAGGCAAACGGTATTACGACCTGCAATTTTATTCTTCGCAATCCCGACGATCAGTATTACGATGCGGCTTTCAGTCTCAGCGGATACTATTCATCCGACATTTTTATTCTCCCCGAAGAACAGGTCGAACGGTACGCTCCTACTGCTCTGTTTCTTCCTTTGGAAAATACGGATGGCTATAAGTATACCGACAAAACAATAGGATTGCATTTAAAGGACGACATATACGTGCTTATCAATTACCGCAGTACCAAGGACGAAGCGTTTTTGCTGGATGTGGCAAAGTTTTTAGCGGATTCGCAACAAGAGGTTGAGTGATGCGAAAAAAAGGTTTAGTTGAAAAGGTTGTTATAGGAAATCCTTCCGACAAGGATTTTACGGCAAACGATCTGCCTGCCAACCGTTGGCAGTTGATGGGATTTTTGCTCAGAAACAGATTACGCCAACTGTATTGCAATCATTTGCTGACGGCATTGTTCTTTATTCCTCTGCTTGCCTGGTGGGTACTGACAATGGGGTATGCGGAACTGACATTTTCGTCAGGTACTCCGCTGGAACAACTTACCCGTTTGCCCTATTATACGGCGGTAGTGTACGGCACTGCGTTGCCTTTCTGGATGCTTGCTTTCTACGGTTTGTCGGGCGGAATGTTCGTGACACGCAAATTGTGCTGGGGCGAACCGGTAGTTTTGTCGGTGCATTTCAAACAGGCGTTGAAACAAAGCGGCAGACAATTTGCTTTTACAGGGCTTGTAACGGGTGTTGTGTGGATGTTGGTCGCTTTTGCGACACGTTGGCTGACTCTTTACTCATTGGCTTACGGAGCCGATTTTCTGACGGCTACGGGCACAGGTTGCCTTGTGGTAGTCAGCGTGGTTGCGGGCGGTATAACTATGTTTGCCGTCAGTATGTCAAGTCTGTACAACGTCTCTTTTGCAAGGCTGTATTTAAATAGTTTCAAGTTGTATTTCAGTACGTTTCTGCGTTCATCGGCAGTACTGCTGTGCTCAATCGCGCTTCCCCTCGTACTGTGCGCAATTCCGCTGGTATTGACGCAACTCATTGCTGTTTGTATGATTTTTGTCGTACAGGTGGGCTGGTTCATGTTGCTTGCAACGCTTGTGTGCCATTCCGCTTTCGACAAGTATATCAATGCGAAAAATTATCCCGATTTTTACAAAAAAGGACTGCGCTACGGCAAGGTGACGGAAAACAAGCCTGCTGTTGAAGTTTCCTCCGAAGTCGTCAATGACAGTGACGAAACGGAGCAGGACTTCGAAAAACCCGTGCGTAACGCTTACGAAGATGACGACGATAAACGCTAAATATATTACAAAACTTTACAAAAACGAATACGCGCTTAAAGATTGCTCTCTCGAAGTAAAGTCGGGTGAGTTTCTCGTGATAATGGGGCATTCCGGTTGCGGCAAGACCACTTTGCTTAAAATACTTGCGGGAGTGGAAAAACCTACTTCGGGCGAACTGTATCTGGACGGAGTAATCGCAGACGGTATTCCTTTGAAAGACAGAGACATTTCGCTTGTTTTTCAGGAATACGTACTCTATCCCAACATGACGGTGTATGAAAATGTGGCGATATCCTTGCGTAACAAGTGCGACGCAATGGAAACGTACGACAGAGTAATGCCCGTGCTGGACAAGTTGGGGTTGACGTCAGCGATGAATCAGCGTCCCAAAACGCTCAGCGGAGGACAACAGCAACGTGTCGCTCTTGCCAAAGCCATGGTAAAGAAATCTTCGCTTATACTGTTGGACGAACCGTTGAGCAATGTTTCCGCTCAGCAACGTCTGGAATACTGCAGGTTGTTGCTTCAACTGAAACAACAACTGAAATCGACTACATTTGTTTACGTTACGCACAACGCGTCGGAAGCGCTTACGCTTGCCGACCGCATCGCCGTAATGAAAGACGGAAGGGTGGAATATTGTTGCGACAGAAAAAATTTTCTGTACAATTTTTCTAATAAAGACGCTCTGGAAGTTTTTTGCGGAAACACAAAGACTGTCAACGGAGTGTGGAATGGAGCATTTAATGCGGAAGGCATTACCGTTTCTCCCCGTATTTTAAAGACTTGCCGTGCTGTGGAGGGGCAACCGCTGATTGCCGTTTCCAATCCTATGGACAACAACAATTACTATCTTTTCGACACCGACGGCAGGGCGGTGGGCGGAGCGGTAAACGAGCTTCTCTTTCCCGCACGTTTGGAAGGGTCTATTCTGATTTCCGATGTGCAGAAAATCGAGTTGGACAAACAATTTTTATCCACGTTACTTAAAAAACAAGGCAATGTTACCGCTTGTTTGCGCGTCGACAAACTCAGCAAGGTCGGTTTGCCGGGGCATTTCAGAATGTTACTCGACGTTATTTATAACGACGGAAATACGCTGGGCGTCAAGTGGGGAAACAACGTATTTTATATGTTACGCCGTACCAATCTTAAAGAGGGCGAACAGATATATATGTACGCTCCGTTGAAAGAATTGCAGTTGTATGACGGAGACAGAATTACCGCGCATTATCCCATTGACGGCGCAAGCGTGCCCGTTCGTGTGTCGGACGTAAAAGGCGTAGTAAAAATACTGGGTAGAAAGTATGTCACGGATCAGGATCTTTACTTGAAGCATAGGGCAAGGCTTTCTCCTTTTGCCTTGCGGCTTGCCGACAAAAAACAAAAAGGTACCGTCAAAGTCAGAGAAGTGCTGGACGAAGACATACTGGGCGACAAGAAACTGGTGTACTGTATAGTGGACGGTGTGGACGGTTACTGTTCCTTTTTGACCGACAGTGACGAAATATGTTTTAACAGAAAGTTGCGTCTGTGTTTAGACGTATCGCGTCTTACTTTTTATTGACGGACCTCGCTGATTTTCGCGAAAATAGCGTGCCCGAAGTATACCGCAAGTTCAGACATGTAACTTTTTGACTTGTATTTTAAGAAAAATATGGCGCAAATGTAAAGATTAGGCAAATTTTTGTGCGTTTAAGCCCTTTCCCCATTGAAATTTAAAATAGTTGTGTTAAACTGTAAATATATGAGCCTGCGAGGGTTGCAGGCAATTTGATTTGTGTTGCAGTCAGGCAACGCAACTGTAATAAAAGGGAGGAATTTTGTAACAATGAATATCTGGAAAGATATCAACAGAAAAAGGGTGTCGCCCGAACAGTTTGTAGCCGTTGTGGAAATTTCCAAAGGCAGTAAGAAGAAGTACGAAATGGACAAGGAAACGGGTATGCTCATTTTGGACAGAATACTGTATACGTCCACGCATTACCCTGCCAATTACGGTTTTATTCCGTTGACTTATGCAGAAGACAACGATCCGTTGGACGTATTGATACTGTGCAGCGAACCGCTTGCTCCTTTGTCGCTGGTGCGTTGCAGACCTATAGGTATGCTGACAATGATAGACAACGGCAGTCGCGACGAAAAGGTTATAGCGGTTGCCGTCGACGATCCCAACTACAACATGTACAATTCGATCGAGCAGTTGCCTTCCCACATTTTTGAGGAAATGGAACATTTCTTTACGGTCTACAAACAACTGGAAGGCAAGGCTACCGCAGTAAACAGTCTTGACAACAGGGAAGTTGCGGAACAGACTATTCGCAGTTGTATGGCGGAGTTTATACGGCACATCGAACAGGGCTGATTTAACTTCAAACAAAAACGCGCACCGCAAATAAGAATCGGTGCGCGTTTTTGCATGTGGTTTTTTTTGCGGTTGACGAAACGTTTGCAAATTGCCTTCGTATCGACCAATTTGAAACAATGGGCAGTGCGTTCAGTGGCGTTTGACGTATTAAACGAGTTGTTTGTTGACAAACTTTTTTTATCGCTGTATTATATTTTACAGCCTATGAAAGGAGTTTTAAATGTCTTCAGCATTAAAAGCAGATTTGCACTTGCACACCGATTACAGTTTTGATTCCGTTGCCACGTTCGAGCAGTATTGCGTCAAGGCAATGGAAAGGGGAATTTCTGTATTATGTTTTACCGACCATATAGAATGTGGAAAACGCAGAAACACCTTTGACGGGTTTCCGTTTGAAGCGCGTGCGGAACAGTTTTACAAGGTAAAACAACGCTACAAGGACGATCTCACGTTGCTTCTGGGTTTTGAAATGAGCGAACCGCATCTTCATCCCCGTGAATTACAGATTCTGCGTTCATTCGAACCGGACATGATTATAGGATCAGTGCATTATCCCCATGAATACGTTGCGCACGAAGGCAGGTGGAGTAACCGCGAGTACGAAAAACTGTATCTGCAGTTTGTGTATGACATGGTGTGTGCAGGAGGTATAGACGTAATGGGACACGTCGACCTGATGAAACGCTACCACGAAGACTTTGTTGCCGATGACGCAGCGGTTAAAAAGTGTCTTGAAAAATGCGTTAAGAACAACATCGTTCCGGAAGTAAACGTTTCTTCGCTTTTTAAAGGTCCCAACCGCGAAACGATGCCGTCCGTTGAAATGGTAAAGTATTATTGCGATATAGGGGGAAAGTATGTCACCGTCAACACCGACAGTCACAGCGCCGACACGGTGGGACTTGGATTGGACGAGGTTGTGTCGCAGTTGCCTGAAAAAATCAAATGTTGCTGTTTTGTCAAGGGCAGACTTGTCGAATTGCGGTAAACAGTGTGCGTCGTGGCAAATTGTCTGTGTATTTTTTGCAAAGTGATTGACGAAATGCGGTCAATGATGTAATATGTATAGGCAGTGAAATTACGGCGTGGAGACGTATCGAAGTGGTCACAACGGGCTTGACTCGAAATCAAGTAGCCCCTTACGGGGCTCGAGGGTTCGAATCCCTCCGTCTCCGCCAAGCGGTACCCAACTGAACCCGTAAAAAGGTTAAGTTGGGTGCTTTTTTATACTTTTAACTTGATTTTAACGCGATATTCTTTCGGTTTCGATTTGAAAACGTGAGTATCAACGATATAACTCTTTTCACACTGATAAAAGCAAAAGTCCCAATGATTTTCATCATCGGGACTTTTCTTGTCTGTGAAATGTAAGTCAATTTCTATTTTATCGTTGTACAGTCGGATTTCTTTGACCAATAGATCAATGAGCTGTTTGGGATTTTTTCGTAAGGCAGTACTGATATGTTTGACGATTTCGTCTTTTGTCAGAAGTTGCCGTTCCTTATATTGTTCCATAAGAATTTTCTCGGTCAATAGGGAACGCTTTTCTTCCAACTCTTCTAACCGGTTTTTGGTAGAAGCAGTGGAAATGCCTTGTTCCATACAATCAAGCAGGTTTGAAATAGATTTTTCAACTTTTGCCAGATCATTCCGCAACAAGTTCAAAACAGAGCGGTCGTGGTATTGCTTTTTTAGAAGAAGTAAAATATCGTCCGCAAATTTCAATAGGTTTTGAGGAGTCGCAAACGCTTCCAACACTGATTCGAGAATTAATCTTTCAAGTGTTTCTTTTCGTATAGGTCTTAAGGGACACTGTTTGCTGATTCTTTTGCCGGAACATTTGTAGTATCGCATTATACTTCCGTTTTTAGAAGTGCCTGCATCTGAATTAACTGGTTTACCGCAATAGCCGCACTTCACTTTGTTTTTAAGCAAATAAACGACATTGGGTTTATGCTTGCCGTATTTGTTGCTGTCAATTTTGCTTTTTACTGCGTCGAAAAGATCTTGAGGTACAATACGTGGGTACATATTAGTGAATACTTCTTCCCCGTGCCTGTATATTCCGCTGTATTTTTCATTGGCGAGCAGGTGATACACAGTGTTTCTCGCAAAAGGTTTTCCACGATACAGAATACCTTTTTCATGCAATTCTTCAATGATCGTTTTTACAAGTTTTCCCGACGCGCATTCGTTAAACATCCATCTGACAACTTCCGCTTCATCTTCGTGGATAATGATTTTCTTGTTTTCCACACGATAACCGAATATGATAAAACCACCTGTAAAGGTGCCTTTCTGTCTGCTTTCGTTCATTCCGCGCTTAACTTTTTGCGACAATTCCGCACTGTAGTATTCCGCCATGCCTTCCAAGAGGCTTTCAAGAATAATTCCTTCGGGTGTATCCGGGATGTTCTCCATGCAGGATATGAGTTTTACTCCATTATCTTTTAAAGTCTTTTTGTGCATCGCCATTTCATACTTGTTACGGCTGAATCGATCTAATTTGTACACCAGAACGTAGTCCCAAGAATGATTATTGCTGTCTCGCAACATTCTTTGAAATTCTGTACGATTATCGTTTGTGCCGGTTGTGGCTCTGTCGATATAAGAATTTACGATAAGAATGTCGTTTCGCTCCGCATAATCGTTACAAACTCGGACCTGACCCTCAATAGATTGTTCTGTTTGCCTATCGCTGCTGTACCTTGCATATATGACCGCTGTTTTCATTGGATACCTCCTTTTTGAAAGCATTCTAATAATCAAACTGGCAAGTTTTTTGCCACTTTGAAAAAAAATCCTTTTTTTTGTTTCTCTTGTCTTTCGACAACAATCGAAAATCAGAAAAAGGCGTCAGCGGTCAAGCGGTATATATTATAAAGTCTTTCGGTAAAAAAATATTGCCGTTATGGTTCTTTTCTTTTTAGTTTTAAGCCATATTTTTTTGACTTGACAGCAAGGCTTTTTCTGATACCACAAAAAGGAGAAAGACCTTCCAATGCCAACCCAAAAAAGAAAGTTGTTTATGTGTTATTATGTATCCTCGCCTTTATATTGAATTATTTTTAATTTTATGATATAATCAATGTATCTCTTAAATAGGACACATTGGATTATGTCAAAGAATACAGATACTGCTATTAAACTTCTTGTTTTATATGATATTCTGTCTAAAATGACGGATGAAGAGCACGCACTTTCAACGAATGAAATCATAGCGGAGTTGTCAAAGCGAGGGATTGCCGTTTCAAGGAAAGTCTTGCCTTCGGACATTGCTTTGCTGAATAAATACGGATATGAGATTTGTTCCTACATAAAAAAGGCGAGGTATTATTATGCCGTTCATCAACTTTTTGATACGGCGGAAATAACAATGCTTGTAGACGTAGTTAAAGCCTCCAAACTCACGGAATCAAGGAAAGAGTCGATCATAAACAAACTTTACTCTACGATAGGAGTAAATCAGTACCATAATTCTGAGAATATTATTTTCTTGGACAAGCAAAAGAGGACCGGTAATCCAAGTATCATATATAATATCGATGCGATCGAAACGGCGATTAAGCAAGATAAAAAGGTTTCGTTTCTCTATTATCATTTGAATGAAAATAAAGAAAAGGTTTATCATTGCGATAAGAAGAGATATGTTTTTAATCCGCTCTCTATGATATGGAATAAAGACAACTATTACTTAATTTGCTATGACGATACGCATGACGGCATTTCCAGATACAGAATAGATAAAATGGAAGACGTAATAGTGGAAGATACTCCACGAACCCATAAAGAAGAATTTAAGGATTTTGATCCCGACGTATATAGGAAACAGCTTGTTTCTATGTTTGGCGGCACTCAGGAAAAAGTCACAATACGTTTTACTCCGGAGCTATTGAGTGATGTTTACGATAAATTCGGCATGGACTTGAAAATTCAGAAATCAGCGGACGGAATGTTAAGAACGATGTTGGATATTCAAGTCAGTAAGACGTTTTTCGTGTGGATAGTCGGTACATTGGGTAAAGCAAAGATAATTGAACCGAGCAACGTAAAAAAGGAATTTAATTCCTTTATAGAGCAGATCATGGATAACTATTAATTGCAGAAACAGTCTCTTCGGGGACTGTTTTTTTGTGTATAAAATATTTTACTATTGTCTCTTATTCGGGACATATCGATATTGCTCTTAGAGTCAGATTATGCTATACTCTTATCACGAACATAATTTCGTGTTACGGAGAATTACAACAATGCGCCCAAAGAACGAGGAAACAAAAAACCGCGTGTATGAGTTTATCAACGAATATATTAAATCGAACCGAGTCAGCCCTACGGTTCGTGAGATAGCAAACGGTGTTAATTGCGCTGTTTCAACAGCTTACAAATTTATGGTAAGGCTGCAAGATGAAGGTCTGATAGACATTGCCGGACGAAGGCATATTGTTTCATCCGTTAATAGTTGGGCGATGGGTTACGCTCCTATTCTCGGTCTTGTTGCTTGTGGAAAACCTCAATCGGCTATGCAGGATATTCAAGGATATCTTCCAATCAATATGGAATACTTCGGCACCGGAGAATATTTTGCGTTGGTCGCAGAAGGGGATTCAATGATAAACGTAGGTATAGATCCAGGAGATTTGGTTCTTATCCGAAGGCAAAACAGTTGCGAAAATGGTCAAAT
>CALVWF010000003.1 GCA_944364615.1 uncultured Clostridia bacterium | reverse complement strand
AAGCCCGGATGCTAAATCCGAGCATTTTGGCAGGGGAGACGCGATTCGTAAGGAGCGCAAGCGACGGCATAGCGAGGTGAAATGACATCGTGGTGTAACAGACAGGAATTAAATTTATATCGGTTGAAAATTTTCCAAGCGTCACAAAGCCGACGTTAGTCGGTATTTCTGAGCCTATGCAACTATAATTATTTAAAAATCAACTTATATTTTTAATTTTATTGCGTATAAGACTTTTTCATGTTGCGTGTGCAATCGCCAAAAAACAAAAAAGCCCGGATGCTAAATCCGAGCATTTTGGCAGGGGAGACGCGATTCGTAAGGAGCGCAAGCGACGGCATAGCGAGGCGAAATGACATCGTGGTGTAACAGACAGAAATTAAACTTATATCGGTTGAAAATTTTCCGAGCGTCACAAAGCAACCTCGGTTGCGTGTGAGAATCGCCAAAAAACAAAAAAGCCCGGATACTAAATCCGAGCATTTTGGCAGGGGAGACGCGATTCGTAAGGAGCGCAAGCGACGGCATAGCGAGGCGAAATGACATCGTGGTGTAACAGACAGAAATTAAACTTATATCGGTTGAAAATTTTCCGAGCGTCACAAAGCAACCTCGGTTGCGTGTGAGAATCGCCAAAAAACAAAAAAGCCCGGATGCTAAATCCGAGCATTTTGGCAGGGGAGACGCGATTCGAACACGCAACCTACGGTTTTGGAGACCGCTACTCTACCGTTGAGCCACTCCCCTAAATAAATTTTAAAAATAACACAAAATTGTTTGCAAACAAACTGCTTTACTATTATAATAAATAGGTTGAAATAAGTCAAATAAATACAGGATTTTTTTATTAAAATATGAAAAAAATAACAATTTACACAGACGGTGCGTGCTCGGGAAATCCGGGTGTCGGCGGATGGGCGGCAATACTCAGCTACAAAGGTGTAGAAAAGGAAATAAGCGGTTACGACAAAAGCACCACAAACAACCGAATGGAAGTGTTTGCAGTTATTCAGGCATTGCGTTGTCTAAAAGAAAGTTGTCAGTGCGTCATATACACCGATTCACAATATGTCGCGGACGCATTCAATCAAGGCTGGCTTAAATCGTGGCAGGAAAACAACTGGAAGACGGCGGGTAAGTCCGCAGTTAAAAACACCGATTTGTGGAAAGCGTTATTGTACGAAATAAATAAACACAGTGTATCCTTCGTAAAAGTAAAAGGGCATGCCGACAACGAATACAACAACCGTTGTGACAAACTCGCGCGCGGAGAAGTGGACAGATATCTTGAAATTCTGAAAGACAGTTCGGGCGAAACAGACAGCGTCAAAACAACCGAATAAATTAAAAGAAAAATCCAATGTGCGTAGGTTTGTAAGACGCGAAATATTTATCTCCCAACTTTAACGTAAAAGTCTTACAGAGAAATTATCCCGATTTAATGATATACAACATCGATTGCGATTTCATTTTAAGAACCGAGTCTTGCTGAAATGTATGACGCAAACCTTGTTATGCGTTGTCGGATGCATAACTTTGAATCCTGTTTGATACTGATTTTGAGGTATGCGCCCAATTACGTTGCACAAAGTAAAATCGGTAAGTATTCTCGGTATTGTTCATCAGGGGTTGTCAATGTCCTCTATGCCATAATTTGTATTTTCGATTACAAGACTGCCGTAGTTCCTAAAAATGTCAATGTCATGCGACTGACCGATGTACGCGTGAAATTGTCCGACAATAGTGCTGCGTAAATTTATAAAAGACTTGTGAACGTGTGATTTCCGTCGAAACAAAACATAAAAACAGTTTGCGGAAATCTACGGATATGTTGCTTTGGACAATACGTCTGTAGTGAACGATATTATAGGTAAATAAAAAGGCAAAGAAATCTTCTTTGCCTTTTGTTTATTTAATTACTGTATCGCTTAAACAGTTGATTGAAAATAACAACGGCAATGGGAAACATCGCCAGTAAAATTGTAGGAGCGATTATTCCTGCGAGCACAACGGGCATATTGTTCAGTTTAATCAGGTCAAGCCCGAATACAATCGCCAGAAGTACAGTCAGAAGTATAACGGCAAGTCCTGAAATGTAAGCCATTGTCCTGCCGAAATTAAATTTGGGACGAGGTTCTCTTGCGGGACCTGCGATATACATAAATGAAGTTACCACAGGACAAATAAGACCGATTGCTATCCATATTGCGTAAAATCCCCACGTGTTCGTAGACAAAGTAGAAATGCACATCGCACCGAGAGCTACAAACAAAAATGCGAAACTTATCCATGAGGTAAGGAAAGTTATTTTTTTTAAAGGAATGAGTTCCAGCGAACGAAAATTTGATGCGGCACGGTTGTAAATTCTCATCCTGATTCCTTGCTTTGCAAGAGAATCGGCAATATCTTCGAGAGCCAGCGGATGATCGTTTGCAAACTGGATGTTTTGCTTTTCAGTCTGTTGTTGATTAAAATCACGCATTCCGTCCAACTGATCGCCCAATACGTTCATCAACACATGCTGATAATTTTCGCCGTTTGCACCCGCATCCGGTTCGCGCATGGACAATTCCTGCGCTTTAAGGTCAAACCTTTGCATGAATTCGTCTGCATTATCCTGTCTGACCTCGAACTGTTTAAGACGTTGCTGTCTTTCCTCGTCTTCCTTTTGTTGCAAGGAAGCAGTGTCGACAGTTTCCACAGCAGGTTGAGCCACCTCGACAACGGCAGGCTCGGAAACAACCGTAGCGGCGGTTTGCGTTTCTTGCCTTTCTTTGTCGGCAGTCGATTCGGTTTGCTTGATGTCAGAAGAATCTTTGTTGGTAAGGGCGTTAAGCCTCTCGGCAATGAGATCCTGCTCTGTCAATTTGTCCAGAATTCTGTTTCGACGTGTTTTCTTTTGCTTAGAACCGAACAGCGGTGTGACTTCGTCCTGCGAAGCCATTTCCACGTTTGTGTCGTCAACAAGATTGCTCATGACAGTCTGATGATATTTCCATTCTGCCATAAACTTTTCACAGTTAAAACGACCGTCTTCCGTCAGTTTGTAGTAACGGCGTCTGCCTCCGTTTGATTCTGCGCCCCAGTAAGAATAAATAAGTTCCTGAGCCTCAAGCCTTTTTAAATAAGAGTAGAGGGTTGGCTGCTTTATTTCATACTGATTTTCGGTACGTTCCTTGATTTCTTTGGCAATTTCGTACCCGTACTTGTCGCCGTTGTACAACGAACACAGTATAATGGTTTCTATGTTTCCTTTAAGAAATGTAAAGTCGCCACTCATACGATGAGGTTCTCCTTTGTAATTGTACTAAAATTATAAGTCAGAATAACGATTTCGTCAATATCTTAGACTACTATTACAGACATACAAAGCAAAATTTTGCTGATTTTCACATAAAAACAGCGGTGCAGCAGTCTAAAATAAATTAAAACGTGTCAAAAAACGACATTATTATAGCAAAATCAAAAGTAGCGTTGTTTTAAAATTATGTTTATGAAATTGGTAATACGTCGTCGCAGAACGCCTGAAGGCAACATAAAATTTAATATCAATGACAATACGGTTTACGCAGACGTCGATGACGGCGTCGATGTTCAGGACGTAAAAAAATGTATAAAGGACAATCTGAAATGGTTTACCGACAGAATTCACGAGAGCAAGCCGACAGAAGCACTGGAATGCGACAGCAGACTGGCACAGTTTTTTTCCGGCAAAAAAACTTTTATTTGCGGTGAATTGCTTGACGTCTTGCCGTATAGCGACAAAAAATCGGCTTTGTTAGACAATGTACTGTATATAAATGAAAAAAAATTTGCCGATAAAACAGAACGAATTGCCGAAATTAAAAGGTTTATATTGCGTCTGGCGCGTGAATTTCTGTCAAAAGAAATTTCTTCCGTCGGGACTCGGATGGCTTTGTGTCCGTCAAAAATCGTCATCAAAGCATTGAAACAAGACCAATGGCTGTTGTGTGGAAACAATACAAATCCGACTGTTTGTATAGATTATCGGGCAATACAGTTGCCATCTCATTTGCGCAGGTATATTATTGTACACAGTTTCGCACATTTTTACGAGTCTGTTCATAATTACCGTTTCTGGCAGATCGTCCGGCAGTATACAAGCGATTACACGAAATGTTTAAACGACTTGGCGAACTTTTCCTATATAAAGGAAATATAGACCAAAATACAATCTGTAATTAAAATATCAAATGCTTTTAAAGACTGCACAGAAATTTTGCCTTTTGTAATTTACGGTAAAACGGCAAATAACTCTAATTGACTCAGTCGGCACAGAAACGTTTTCGAAATAAAATAATTGACTGGTCTGCCGCCTGGTATTCGCCGATTTTAAGTAATCTCATATGCAAAATTTGAATTTCCGGATGCTTTTTTTCGGAAACAAGGAGAAACATTGCAATGAGATTCTGTCTCAAAGGCTATTTCAGCCACCCGTTTTTGGGCGTTCAGAAATAACGACGAGTAATTTAAAACTCTGAAACTTTAGCGGAGACTGTACAAAAGATACCTTTAATTGTCTTTGAGCAAAACTTAAAGACTTGTTTACAGTCTGTGCAAGGCCACAAGTCCACAGACGGTCTTAATTTTGTTTAAGTGAATAATGTTGTTGATATTTTAAATTAAATTTTAGCTGTTGTTATAAATTAGTCTGTCCTATAAAAGGAACTGCGTTCTGTTAAAAACTTTTCAATTATAAGAAATCAGCAAAATATTTGTATTAAGGTATCCGCCGGAATCGTAAATTAAACAGACAAAAATGCCTGAAATCGCTTAAAATAGCCCTTTTTACCCCTTATCTATTCGCAAAACCTGTCTTTTGCGAATAGATATATAACTGTCAACACGCCATACATCACGCAAAAACGACACATTTTCAAGTATTTTTTACAGCAGTTTTGTTGATAACCAATGGGTAAAACGCACGGACTTTTTGCAACTTTCGCATGCGGACTGTTGATAACGGAAGATAAACAATCAAAAATATTTTCTTTGATCCCTTTCCATACGTATTTTAAACCGCTAAGTTTTTAATGTGCATTTTGCATTTGCGTTTGCGTTTGCATTAATCTGCACCGTATGTAACTTAATTTTACCGCTTGCAACAACTGCGAAAAAGTATTATAATAAGCCTATGAGCAAATACACAAATCAGCGCGACGCTGACAATACCGAAAAACTTAACGGCATATTAAATGAACTGCCCGAGTTTTGCAAAGAATATTTTGTAGGTATTTCTCAGCGTACAACTCCGCTTACACGTCTCAATTATGCTTATGATCTCAGGGTGTTTTTCAATTACATGGTCACCCGTGTATCCTCATGCAAAAATAAGTCAATGTCTGAAATTACGTTGGAAGATGTAGAAAATCTTTCCCCTTTCGATATCGAATATTATCTGCAATACCTTTCCTTTTATAAGGACGAACAGGGAAATTCGGTAAGCAATTCCGAACAGGGGAAAAGTCGCAAATTGTCTTCCGTGCGCTCACTTATACGCTACTTTTTAAAAAAAGGAATAATAGAGCGCAACCCCGCTGTTTCTGTGGACAATCCCAAAATACGATCCAAAGATATTGTCAGATTGGAAAAAGACGAGATCACCCAGATGCTTGAAGTCGTTGACAGCGGAGAAGGACTTACCGACAGACAGTCCAAATACGCCGAAAACACCAAATTGCGGGACTATGCCATTGTGGGACTGTTGCTGGGCACAGGCATACGTGTCAGCGAACTTGTGGGCATAGATGTGGATGACGTCGATTTTGACAACCTGAGTTTTGTCGTAACACGAAAAGGTGGCGCGCGTGTGATACTTTATTTTTCCGAAGAAGTTGCCGGAATGATATACGACTACTACTACTGGCGAAAAAATTACACCGCTTGTCCCAAAGAAACCGCACTGTTTCTGTCATTGCAAAACAAGCGCATAAGTACACGCGCCGTGGAAAACGTCGTCAAAAAATACAGCAAAATTGCCGTTCCTTTGAAAAATATAACGCCTCACAAACTCAGAAGCACTTTCGGCACACAACTGTACCGAAACACGGGAGACATTTACGTGGTTGCGGATGTTCTCGGACACAAGGATGTCAATACAACTAAAAAGCACTACGCCGCAATAAGCGATGACATAAGACGCAGCGCATCGCAAAAAATTTCATTGCGTGAGCCGGATACGTCAAACATCGGCACTGAAGATACGGAGAAAAAAATTGATTAAAGATTCTAAAACAAAAATAGAAAAAGTTGTTGCCGTTTATCTTGAAAAGGACAACAGCGACTTGCAGTACGAAATGGCTGAACTTTCCGAACTCGTGCGCACTGCAAACGGAAAAATAGAGATCTCATTCGTGCAGAAAAAACAGTTGCCCGACAAGGCGACGCTTGTAGGTAGCGGCAAATTACAGGAAATAGCCGGTTACTGCGCTACCAACGAAGTAGACACCGTACTTTTTTGCGACAATCTGAACGCCATACAGCGTAGAAACATCGCCGAGAAACTTGATTGCAATATCATCGACAAAACCGATCTGATACTGGACATTTTTGCTTTGCATGCCAAGAGCGCCGAAGGCAAGAAGCAGGTGGAACTGGCGCAACTCTCGTACAGGCTTGCCAACAGACAGGATAAAGAGTACACGAGACAAGGCGGAGGAATAGGAACTCGCGGTCCCGGTGAAACGCAGTTGGAAACGGACAAAAGAAACATTCGTCGCAAAATATACCAACTCAATGCCGAACTCGAACAGTTGGAAAAACAGCGTCAGACCGTTCGAAAAAGCCGTACGCGCAATGAGATTTTTACTGTCGCCCTTGTGGGCTATACCAATGCAGGCAAATCCACCCTGTTTAATACGCTTACCGGAAACAACGTTTATGCGGACAATCTGCTTTTTGCTACGCTGGACACCACCACTCGCAAAGTCAAATGTAACGGAATCGACATAGTGATAACCGATACGGTAGGTTTTATAAAAGATCTTCCCCATCAACTTGTAAAGGCATTTCGCTCCACTCTTGCCGAAACACTGTTGGCGGACGTGATACTCAATGTCGCGGACATAACAAACGAAAACGTTGTCTTGCACAACAATGTAACAAGACAGTTGCTTGCCCAATTGGGAGTAACGGCTCCCGTGATTACGGTGTACAACAAAATAGACAACTACAACGGCGTAAAACCCGAATTACAGGAAGATACCGTGTTTATTTCCGCACTGACGGGTAAAAACATCGATGTTCTGTGGCAACTGATAGAAAAATACCTGATGCAACGGTACGCGAAAGTTCATCTGAATGTACCGATGTCCGATCTCGGAACGGTGCTCGCAACGCTCAATAAATACAATGCAGATACTGTTGCTCGCTACACCGATACGGGCGCATCAATTGACGCTGTCATTGACCGCAGATTTATTTCTGCCGTTTCAGCTTATATTACAATAGTTTGAATGCTTTTTGACATACTATGTTTAAAATAGTATGCTCTATTTATTAAAAATAAGCGAATGCGATTCAGTCTTGCGCTATAAAATTCGAACAATTGTTTGAAAAATTGTCTAAAACTATTGATTTTTGATTGGTGTGGTGATATAATTTAAGCATGAAAAAATCACAGCAGAAAATAAACGAAGTCTATGACTTCATAAAAGAGTTTACCGAAGAGAACAACTACCCTCCCACTGTCAGAGAAATAGGTCAGCACATCGGCATCAAGTCCACCGCTACCGTCTACTACTATCTGGAAAAACTGCGGGATGAAGGACTGATTACTCAAGGTAGCAATAAGAACCGCGCAATAGGCATTACACAGACTTCCAGGTCGGCGCAATCCAACGTTCTCCCTCTTGTGGGCAGAATCAGTGCAGGTACAGGTAATCTTGCTTTGGAAAACATCGAGGACTACTACCCCTTGCCAAAAGACTTGTATTCAGGCAAAGATCTGTTTTTGCTGCGCGTACAGGGAGACAGCATGACCAACGCAGGTATAGATGACGGCGATCTTGTTGTAGTCAACAGGCAGCAAAATGCCGACATCGGCGAAATAGTCGTTGCTCTCTGGCAGGATCAGGCAACGGTCAAGAGACTGCGCTGTCTCGATCCGTTTGTACTTCATCCGGAAAACGATGCAATGGACGACATCGTCATTGATGAGGAAGACGCCCCCGCTATTGTCGGCAAAGTCGTAGGCTGTCTGAAAAAGTTTTAAAAATTTAACGGCATCTCGTGATGCCGTTTTTTCTTGCTTTAATTGACTGCTTTTGTCTATTGATTAAAGTACTTACTTTGAGCGTTTCTTAAATAAAGCATTAACCCTATTCTCTCTCGGCCGCGCACGCCGCATCGCTTGGATATACGTTGCCGCAACAAAATAGAATTTAAGAGCGTCCGCAATATTGCGGACGCTCTTAAATTACTTATTCAAATTTTCCAAAACTTTTTCCAATGCTATTATTCCGTGTTCGAATGTTATACCGCCTTGCAGGTAGGCAATATAAGGAGGGCGAACAGGACCGTCACAACTAAGTTCGATGGACGCGCCTTGTACAAAACATCCGGCTGCCATTATTACTTCGTCGTCGTAACCGGGCATAGCCCAAGGTTCGGGCGTGACATAACTGTCTACAGGAGAAACATATTGAATTGCCTGCACAAAGTCGATGAGTTTTTGTTTTTCCCCGAATCGGATTGAACAGACTATGTCATAGAACTTTTCATCGGGCAAAGGTTTGACGTCGTAGCCCAAAGAGCCGAGAACGGAACTGAACAACACCGCTGTTTTAAGACTTTGAGCAACCACATGAGGAGAAAGAAACAATCCCTGGTAAAACGTACGGTAACCTGCAGCGTAAGAACCGACTTCTGTTCCCACCGTAGGAGCGGTAAGCCTGCCGGCAATCTTGTCAATGTATTTCGCTTTGCCCGCAATATAACCGCCCGTGGGTGCAATAGAACCTCCGGGATTTTTTATCAGAGAGCCTATCACGACATCCGCACCCGCATCGGTAGGTTCCGACGTTTCGACAAATTCTCCGTAGCAATTGTCCACTGCAATACATGCATCCGTTACAGAGCGCACACATTGCACCGCTTTAAATATGTCCTCCGTTGAAAACGCGTCACGCCATTCGTAACCGCGGGAACGCTGAATATAAATTACGGACGGGCAATACTTTTTTATTGCTTCTGTTACTTTGTCGCAATCTATCTTGCCGTCAGACAACGGTACACTGTAAAATTTTACCCCGTAGTCGGCAAGACTTCCGTTTGTTCCGTTGATCACGCCGTGCAAAGTATCGTAGGGGTTTCCCGTAATACTGAGTATCACGTCGCCGCTTTTTACCAGACCGAACAAAGCAACGGTTATAGCGTGAGTTCCCGATGTGAGCAAAGGACTTACTATCGCTTTTTCCGTATGAAAAACATCGGCAAATACTCTTGCCAGATTGTCTCTGCCTTCATCATCGTAGCCGTAACCGCTCGTACCGTTAAAGTGTCTCAACGCCACTCTGTTTTTGCGGAATGCGTCCAGTACCTTTTTCTGATTGTGCAACGCTGCCGCGTCTATTTCGGCAAAGCGTGCGCTACACTTTTCTATATGTGTTTTTATCAATTCGTTCATTTCCATACCTATACTATTACTGTAATAGTATCATACAATTAATCGGTTTATTAAAACAAACATCATTTCAGACAATCTGTCAGAAGGAAGCAAGGAAATCTTGCGTTATCACTTGCGCTATTGTTTCGGGGGTGCCGTACTGCAAAACATCCAGCCAAATGGCGTTCATTCTTTTAAAATACGTAAGTTGACGCTTGATGTAATGCCTTGTGTTCAGTTTGAGTTGCTGCACCGCTTCGTTGAGAGTACAGTTGCCGTCAATGTAATTCAATATTTCTTTGTAGCCGATGGCCTGCATCGATGTGCTGCGTCGGCAATTGTATTTTGCAAGCAAATCTCTTACTTCTTGCACAAGACCTTCTTGTATCATCCCGTCGATGCGTTTGTCAGCGTTGTCATACAGATACTGCCTGTCAGCATTCAGCACGTACAGTTTGTGTTCAAAGGCGCATTTGCGTATACCACCTTGCCCTTCCGATTTCCTGTGACCGCTCAAAGCCAGTTCGAGCGCTCTTACCACGCGTTTGATATTGTTGAGGTCAATTGTATTGTAGGTTTGCAAATCCTGTTCCTTCAGCATTTCCCACAGTTTTTCTTTTCCTTCACGCGCGTAAATGCCGTTAAGTTTTTCACGCAGTGCTTTTGTGTCTGCCTGCTGAAAGTCCAGCGGATAAAGCAGACAGTCAAAATAAAAGCCCGTACCTCCCGCCATAACTATGGTGCCACAACCGTCTGTACTGCGCAACGCTCCGTCACAGTAGTCTTGCGCTGAAAAATTTACATCAGGGGTAACTACGTCGAGCATATGGTGCGTCACTCCCTGCATTTCGGCGGCTGTTATTTTTGCCGTGCCGATGTTCATGTCTTTGTACACCTGCATCGAATCGGCTGACAGTACGTCGCATTTGAGTTTTTTTGCCACTTGTACTGCTACGGCACTTTTGCCTACGCCGGTTGCGCCCAAAATTCCGAGTATTTTCACGACGTTACACCAGCCTTTTGAACATCTTTTCCAGTTGCGTCTTACTGAACACAACCGTGATTGGACGACCGTGCGGACACTGCAACGCCTTGTTATCCACTATTGCTTTTACAATGTACCTGATTTCCGTATTGTTGAGAGTGTAACCTGCCTTTATTGCCTGTCGGCATGCTCTTTTGGCTATTGCTTCTTTGAGCAATTGTTTGCTTTCGATTTTTTCGCCCAAAGAACTCACAAGGAAACTGACAAACTTGTCCAACTTCATGTCCACGAACATCGAGGCAACGCTGCTTATACGGAATGTATTCGTGCCGAAAGGTTTTACGTCGAATCCCGCCTCTTTCAGCAACGGAAGATTTTCTTCTATATGCTCCGCCTCCTGTTCGGTGACGGTAAATACATACGGAAACATCAGATCCTGCATCGGAAGTTTGCCGATGTTTGCCATGTATTTGTCGAACAACACTCTTTCGTGTGCGGCGTGCTGATCTATTATTACCAGATTTTCGCCCACTTCAAGCAGCAGATAAGTATTGAAGGCTATGCCGAGTATTCTTACCCCGCGGTATGTGAGATCTTCTTCCGCTTCCTTCTCTTCTTTTTCAGCGACAAAGTCTTCTTCCATATCGACGTAAACCGTCTTAGGCTCAGGAGCAACGTTTTTCCGCGTCGTTTCGGAGGAATCGTCACGAACCAAAAGACCGGGCGTGTTGTGGCTTACATGAGCAGTCTGTTGACGCAATATTTCTTCCACGGAAATATTGCTCATACGCTGTACGAATTTGTCAAATGCCTTGCCGCGTTCCTCCGCTTGGTCCGACTGTTCTATCTTATCCACTGCATCACGTTGACCGGGCGACATTGTCTCGCCGTTGAAACCGTCAAGATCTTTAAAAAAATCCGCCTGAACGACAGAGGGTTTTGCATATTCCAAAGGCGTTGCCTGCTCCGACTGACTGTCTGCCGCAAGAATACTGTCCACCTTCTGTTCGGTAAATTTTTTAAGAGCCTGTTTTATCGGATAATGCACGGCGGTAAATACCTTGTGTTTGTCCGCGAAACGCACTTCCATTTTGCTGGGATGCACGTTTACGTCCACCTGATCAAAAGGCAGTTGGATGTGCAACACGAAAAACGGGTAACTTCTTGTCATCAGATAGGAGGAAAACGCCTGCTTTACGGCAGACTGTATTGTAACGTCGCGAACATATCTGCCGTTGACGGACATTGTCTGATACGTACTGTTCGCCTTCGTGTATTCGGGGCTTCCGACATATCCTTTTACCACCACCGAATTGTATTCGGAGCAAATTTGCAGACAATTTTTAAGACAGTCGGCACCGTACACGCAGTAAATTGCCTCTTCCGCACCGCCGCCCTTGAACCTGTAAACATCTTTGCCGTTGAGAATATACGTAATTTCCAGCAAATCGTTTGCCAAAATAAGTCTTGCTATATACTGTGTGATCTCGCTGCTTTCGCGTGAGGGCGATTTTAAAAACTTCTTGCGTGCAGGAGTGTTGTAAAACAAGTCGGACACTGTAATGCTTGTTCCCGTATTGGCAGAGCAGTAATTTTTGGAAACAATCCTGCCCTCTTCCACCTCAACGGTTACGGCTGTATCGGCAAAAGGAGTTTTAGTAGTCAGCTGAACCTTGGCTACCGAAGAAATACTCGATAACGCCTCACCTCTGAACCCCAGAGTTTCAATGCCGTCCAACTGTTCCGCATTGGACAGTTTACTGGTAGCGTGTTTTAAAAAGGCAAGGGACAGATCTTCTTCATCTATGCCGCAGCCGTTGTCACTGACCGTAATACTGCCTGCACCGCGATCGTCGACGGCTATTTCTATACGCGACGCACCGGCGTCAATGCTGTTCTCCACCAGTTCCTTGACGACCGAGCACGGACGCTCCACCACCTCTCCTGCCGCTATTTTGTTGTAAACATCACTTGTAAGTACATTTATTTTAGCCATTTTTTACCCTTTTAACCAAATCATTTAAGATGTCAAACGCTTCGATGGGCGAACATCTGTTTATATCGATGTCTTTTAAAATTGAAACGACTTCGCGCTGAGCACGGTCATTTTCCTTTTTATATTGCGACTGCTCCACGTCGTCAAGACGGAAATTGATGTCGCTGTTTTCCAACATCTTTACAATCTGCTTTGCACGGTCGCATATTGCGACAGGCACTCCGGCAAGGGCGGCAACCTCTATACCGAAACTTTTGTTGGCTCCGCCGCGTGAGATGGTGTGGAGAAATATTACCGAGCCATTGTATTCCTTGACGTTTATCTTGTAGTTTTTCACGCCGGGCACACGACCTTCGAGTTCCGTCAGTTCGTGATAGTGAGTGGCGAACAAAGTCTTTGCGCATATCTTTTCCGAAACATATTCCATTATCGCCCAGGCAATGGACAGACCGTCAAAGGTAGATGTTCCGCGTCCCACTTCGTCGAGAATTATCAGACTGTTTTTCGTGGCGTTGTTGACAATATTTGCCACTTCCACCATTTCCACCATAAAGGTACTTTGATTGAACGAAAGGTCGTCAGACGCACCCACGCGTGTAAAGATTCTGTCCACAATAGGAATAAGCGCGCTTTTGGCGGGCACAAAACTGCCTATATGTGCCATAAGCGTAATCAAAGCCACTTGTCTCATATAAGTGCTTTTGCCTGCCATGTTGGGTCCTGTTATGACCATTGTCCTGTTTTCTTCGGTGTCCAGCAAAGTGTCGTTGGTAATAAACGTGTCGCCTTTAAGAAAACTTTCTACTACGGGATGTCTGCCTTCGCTTATGACAAGTCTTGTGTCTTTTGTGTTGATTACGGGTTTGACGTAATTATTCTGCACCGCCACTCTTGCAAGAGAACACAGACAGTCTATGCCCGCAATGGCAATGGACGCTTTTTGTAATGACGGAATGTATTGCAACAGATTGTTTCTGACGCTTTCGAACAGACTCTTTTCCAGTTTGTCGCGTCTTTCTTCCGCGGTCAGTATTTCTTCTTCCAGTTCTTTCAAACGCGGACTTACGTACCTTTCGCCGTTGGTCAGCGTCTGCTTGCGGATAAAATCGGCAGGCGCCTGATCTTTAAAGGAATTGGAAATTTCGAAATAGTACCCGAATACGCGGTTGTAACCCAGTTTAAGCGTTTTTATGCCGGTGCGGTTGCGTTCGTACTCTTCCAGTTCGTTTATCATCTTTTTGCCGTTCTGGGAAAGATCTATCAGATGATCGAGTTCGGCATTAAAACCCTTTTTGATATATCCGCCGTCTTTTACCAACTGCGGTGCGTTGGGTACAATCGCTTTGTCGAGGTAGTTGTACAGATCGGAAAAATCGTCTATCTGTGCGACGACTGACTGCAAAACTTTGCACTTACGTGCAGAGACGGTATTTTTGATTTCGGGTATATTCTGTAACGACGCCTGCAACACGTTGCAGTCTCTGGGGGTAAGATTGTTGTAGGAAATTTTACCCGCGATGCGCTCTATATCTTTTACCGTGGACAGCAATTTTATCATTGAATCACGCAGTATAAAGTCGGAATAGAGTTCGGCAACGCCTTCAAGTCTTCGATTGATGTCCTTAGGGCTTTGCAAAGGTCTGTCTATCCAGTTGCTGAGCATTCTTGCTCCCATGCTCGTGGACGTTTTGTCCAACAACCACAAAAGACTGCCTTTGCGCTTGTTGTCGTTGTTGGATACCGTCAGTTCGAGATTACGTCTTGTCTTGACGTCTATCGACATATAGTTTTTTTCCGCAAGCACTCTGATTGCCTTTAAATGAGTAAGTTTGCGTTTTTGCGTTTCGTTTATGTAAGACAGCAAAGCGCCGCAGGCGGATATAGCCGACTTTTTGCCTTTGATACCGAATCCGTCCAACGTAAGCACGTCGTACTGATTGGCAACGGTTTTCTGCGCCGTCGCCAATTCGAATGCACTGTCGTTGTAAAGCGTCATCGTCGGAACATATCCTGCCCTGATACATTCCATAGAACCGTTTAAAGGCATTGCGTCGGAATTCGCTATGATTTCGCTGGGCTTGTATGCGACCAGCAATTCCTGTATTTCCTTTACAGCGGTAATACCTTCAGACTGCTGTGCCACAAATTCACCCGTGGTAATATCGCATATCGCACAGCCTATAACGTCGTCTTTAACTGCAATGGCACAAATGAAATTGTTCTTTTTGTCAATCAGTGCAGAACCTTCCATTACCGTGCCCGGCGTAATGACGCGCAAAACGCCCCTTTCCACCATCGTCTTGCCGTTAGGCTCGGACAATTGTTCGCACACTGCAACCTTTTGTCCCGCCTCCACAAGACGGGCAATGTAGTTGTCGACGGCATGATAAGGCACACCGCACATGGGTGCGCGCTGATTGTCTCCGCAATCTCTTTTGGTCAGTACGAGATCAAGTATTTCGCTTGCTTTTTGTGCATCTTCGAAAAACATTTCGTAGAAGTCGCCCAGACGGTACAACAGAATACAGTCCGGGTATTGTTCTTTTGTTTTCAGATAATGCATCATCATTGGTGAATAGCCCATTTAGTCCTCCTTGACAGCCCTGCCCCACAGCGTTGCCGAGCGTGCCTGTTCGATAAGAACGTCAACAAACTGCCCCACTGGATTGAAGTCACAGCGGAAATTTACAAGTCGTCCGTTTTCCGTACGTCCGCAGTAAGTATCGGGATACTTCGGATTAGCGTCCTCGGCAAGAACCTCGTAGACCTTGCCTACCATTTCCGCGCTGAGACGCTTTGTCACTTCGTTCTGTGTCTTCAACAGCAATTGGATACGGCGTTGTTTTTCGGGATAAGGCACCTGTCCTTCCATCGAATAGGCAGGCGTGCCTTTGCGTCTTGAATAAATGAAACAAAATGCCGAACTGTATTCAGCCTGCCGTACAAGGTCAAGCGTGTCCTGAAAATCCTGTTCGGTTTCGCCGGGGAAGCCCACCATTATATCGGTAGTGATACCGACGTCAGGCAGCATGCTTCTGATTTTTTTTATCTGTTCGAGATACCGTTGGCGTGTATACCGTCTGTTCATACGGCGTAATACATCGTCGCTGCCGCTTTGTACGGGCAGATGTATGTTGTTGCAGATGTTTTTATTGTTTGCTATTGCCGCAATCACGTCGTCGGTAAGATCCTTAGGGTGCGATGACATGAACCTTATACGGAATTTACCGGGGATTGCTCCGATTTCGTTGAGTAATCCCGCGAAAGTAGTACCGTCGTTGAGGTCGTGTCCGTAGGAATTTACGTTTTGTCCCAGCAACGTTATTTCCTTGTACCCCTGTGCAATAAGACTTTTGACTTCGCTGACGACATCGGACATTTTACGACTGTGCTCTCGGCCTCTTACGTGCGGAACGATACAGTAACTGCAAAAGTTGTTACAACCGTAAATAATGTTTACCCAGGCGTTCGGAGCGCTTGTGCGCGCCAAAGGCATTGAGTCTTCGGTACCTTTTAAATAGTTTTCGTCAAATACTTTGTCTTTGCGATTTGCTCTGACACGGTTGACCGCCTGCGGTAACATCGATATATTTCCCGTGCCCAACACTATATCGATGTACGGGTACTTGCTTTTTATTGTCGACTGAATGCCTTCCTGCTGAGTCATACAACCGCACATTGCGATTATAAGGTCTTTGTTGTTTTGTTTAAGTTTTTTTGTCGTGCCCATATGACCGTATATCTTCTGCTCGGCGGTTTCTCTTATACAACAGGTGTTAAACACTATTATGTCAGCATCTTTTTCTTCGGCACAGGGAATGTATCCCATATCTTCCAACATACCTGCTATTTTTTCCGATTCGTGAATGTTCATCTGACAGCCGTATGTATTGATGTAATAATTCAAAAATTCGTCCTCCCGCGTCAACCTTCTTTAACTCAATAATTCATTATATCTTTTTTCGGCATTTTTTTCAAGTAAATAAATATAAATGTCAAAACAATAGATACTAATTTCAGTATGAAAAAGGCATTGAAGATCATTTTAATTACATTGTTGTCCCTTTCGGTATTGGCAGTATTGAGCATCACCGTTGCAATAGCCGCAGTAAAAAGCGATCCTCAATATGTGAATTTCGATATGGCGAGATTAAACGCCATCAACTATACGCTGAACGTAACCGATTACTACGGTAATTCCGTCGACCAGGCTGTGTATATAGACAATTATAAACAAGTGTCTTTAAACAGTCTTCACGACTATACCGTAATGGCGTTTGTAAATACCGAAGACAAACGTTTTTATTCGCATGACGGTCTCGATTACATGCGCATAGGCAAGGCGGTACTGAACAATCTGACTTCGCACAGTTTCAAAGAAGGCGCGTCCACAATAAGTCAGCAACTTATAAAAAATACTCATCTGGACAACAAGAAAACTTTAAGGCGAAAAATAAACGAGATACTGCTTACAGGCGAACTGGAAAGCCGTTTTACCAAAGACAAAATACTGGAAATGTATCTGAACACCATTTACTTCGGAAGAAACGCTTACGGTATAGAAAGCGCAAGCAACGTTTATTTCGACAAAAGCGCATCGGAACTTACGGTTTCCGAAAGCGCGATACTTGCCGGAATGATCAAAGCGCCAAACAACTACGCACCAGACAAAAATGCAGAAAAATGCAGACAACGTCGCGACGTCGTACTGTCGCTTATGAAAGAATACGGAACAATTGACGAACAGCAATACAACGAAGCCTTAAACGAAGAAATAGAAACGACTTCAAATTACAGGCTTCAGCAAACGTATATGTACGGGGTTGTCGAGCAGGCGACAAAACTCCTGAACATGACGCCCGTACAACTGCTTAACAGCCGACTGACAATAGAAACCTATTACAAGCCTGAAATACAGCAAAGCGTCAAAAAGGCTGTGGACGGATACACGGGCAACGACAACGTGTCAGCGCTTATCAGCGAAAACGATCACTCGGGAATTGTTGCTTTTTACGGTACGGGAAAAGACATTTATTTTACAAAACGTCAGGCAGGCTCGGCATTAAAACCTCTTGCGGTGTATGCTCCTGCGCTTAATGAACGCAAAATTACCGTAGCGACTCCCGTTGTGGATGAAAAAACCAATTTTGGAGGATATACGCCGAAAAATTTCAACGACAAATATTACGGAACAACCAACGTACAGCAAAGCGTTGTAAAAAGTCTGAACGTGCCGGCGGTAAAGATTTTAAACAGCATAGGCATACAGACTGCGGAAAAATATCTGCATAAATTGGGAATGTCCGTCGACGAGGAGCAAAACCTTTCTCTTGCACTGGGAAACGTCACGGGCGGAACAATGCCCATCGAAGTGATACAGGGGTACAGCACACTGGCACGTCAAGGACTGAAAAGCAATCTGTCATTCATAAAATGTATCAGAAACGCCGACACAGTGATTTACAGTCACAAGAACGAAAACACCGAAGTATTTTCCAAAGCAAGCAGTTTTCTTACGACCGATTTGCTTAAAAATGTCGTCAGACAAGGCACGGCAAAAAAACTGTCCGTCTTACCGTACGAAATTTGCGCCAAGACAGGTACCGTAGGCGACAAAGAAGGCAATACCAACGCGCTCGTTTGCGGATACACAAGTAAATTTACCTTCAATGTCTGGTTGTCGGGACAGTTGGATAACAGCGTTACGGGAGGAGGCATTCCTTGCGAAATAGCGGTAAATATGCTAAAAGATGCCTACCCGGAAAAAATTTCCGACTTTGCAATTCCCGATTGCGTCGTAAAGGCAGATATAGACAGCAAACTGCTTTATGAAAAAGGCGAACTGAAATTGGCAAATCCGCTGCTGAAAGAAAAAGACGTCGCTACCTATTATTTTGACGCAAAAAATTGTCCTGAAGAATACAGCATGAGAAATCTTGAAGAGCAGGTAGAACTGACCGTCACAGCCGAAGAAGGAAAGGTGACAATCGAGGCAAATCAGCAGCAATTCAGATACAGATTGTACAAAACACACAAAACAAATACAACCACTGTAGAATTTGAAAGGGAATATATCGATACAAATGTAACAGAAGGCGAATACACTTACTATGCGGAAATATTGTTTAACGGAAATGCGATCGGAAAAACGCGAAAATACACTGTAACCATACCACACAAAGAAGAAACTCATCCGCTGTGGGAATTTCCGGAATTCGATTTTACAAAATTGTGGTATTTGTGGGATTAATCACTGATTTCCTCAAAACACTACAAAATTACTCGGTGAAACGTCGAAAACATCGGCTTTAAGACAAAATCGGAATGGATACACTGAATATTTATGCAATGTTTCACGGAAATATAATACTATGTTTAAAATAGTAATATATCTAATACAATAATATATTTAAAATAGTATTATATTTATGCAAATAAAGCGGTAAAGTATACCAAAGCCCGTTTTCATCAGAAACAAAATCCCACAGCATCGGACATTACGCTTCCACTTTTAATCGCACCGATTTCATCGGGCAGAATATATGTCTGACGAGGGGAAACCTTCCGAAAACAAATATAAAAAACAGGGCTGAAACAGTTGATATCTGTTTCAGCCCTTTCCGTTTCATTATTCAAATATTTCTACACCGCGATGATTTCAACGTTTTCAAGTGCCTGTTCGACGAGTGCGTCTATATCAAGTACGCTTTCAACCCGTTTAACTACATCGAGACGAGGTTTTGTAACGGGATTTTTGGGAAGGAATATCGTACAGCAGTCTTCGTAAGGCAGAATGGAAGTTTCAAACGTATCTATCCTTTTTGCTATCTCAATAATTTCGTCTTTGTCGAATCCGATCAGCGGACGCAGAACAGGCAACGTAGCGACGGCATTCGTACTTGTAATGCTTTCAAGAGTCTGACTTGCAACCTGTCCGAGACTTTCGCCCGTTATTATGGCACCGCAACCGTATTTTTTCGCAAGTCTCTCTGCTATGCGCATCATAAATCTGCGCATTATGGTTATCATGAATTCTTCAGGGCACTTTTCGTGTATTGCCGTCTGTATTTCCGTAAAACTTACAACGTCCACGGTCATATGCAAGGTGTATTTTTTTAATATTTTAGCAAGCGTAAGTACCTTTTCCTTCGCCTGCAGACTTGTAAACGGGTAACTGTGAAAATGTATTGCTCTGATGCTCATTCCGCGTTTCGCCATCATATAGCACGCCACGGGACTGTCTATTCCGCCCGACAACAGCAACACTCCTTTGCCGCCTGTTCCCACGGGCATACCGTTGACGCCCTTTATACTGTTGGTAAATACGAATGTTTTGCCGTTTTCGCGCACATCTATATTTACCAAGTGCTGAGGTTTGTGCAGATCGACAGACAGTTTGCCGTTGTTCTCCAGCAAATCGCCACCTATAGAAGAAGCAAGTTGCATCGAATTTAACGGAAAACGCTTGTCCGCTCTGTTGCACACGACTTTAAAAGTGCCGCTTTCGGGAGCAATCGCGAGAGCGGATTTTTTTATTTCTTCGTAATCGCTCTTCACTTCGTCGGCAAGGCTTACGGAATAAACCCCGAATACGTTTCTGACCGTCTCCACAATAGAATCGGCTTCGCTTTCTTCAAACTCACTGATTACGTATCTGCCGGACTGCTTTACCAACTTGTATTTTTTGTCTGCAAGGCTGTGTCTGATGTTATTTATCAGCGCATTTTCGAAAAAGCCTCTGTTGTTTCCTTTCAGATGTATTTCGGAATAGCGTATCAATATTACCTTCATTAAAATCTTACCCCCATGGTTTTTCTCAACAGCGAAACGTTTTCTTTCAGTTTTTCCGCAAGATACCGTACTTGTTCTTCGGTGTTGTATTTTGAAAAACTTATTCGCACTACGCCTTCGATGTAATCTTTATCCAACGAAATGGCGGAAAGTATGCGGCTGTGTTTGTTTTTGGAACTGCAAGCCGATCCCATACCCACTATTATATCGCTGTTTTCCAGCATGTGCATCAGCACTTCCGACTTGATTTTCGCAAACGCTACGGACATTATGGCAGGCGATACGTCTTTGGAACAGTTCACTTTGCACATCGGTATTTCCTGCAATTTGTCGGCAATTATCTGTTTAAATCGGTTGAAAGCACGGCTGTGTTCTTCCACAGACGCAACAGCCTTTTCGACGGCAACGGCGAGGGTCACTATACCTCCGACATACTCGGTGCCTGAACGCAGATTACTTTCCTGCCCGCCGCCGGTCAACACAGGATTGAGGCTGACGCGTCTTCTGACATACAGACATCCGGTGCCTTTGCTGGCGTGTATTTTGTGACCGCTGAATGAATAGAGATCTACGCCGAGGTTTGAAAGATTTACGGGTATTTTTCCTACAGCCTGCACACCGTCGGAAAAAACAAGAGCAGTCGGATTTATTTTCTTAACAGCCGACACTATGGATTTTACATCATTTACAGCGCCCGTCTCATTGTTTACGTGCATTATTGCGACAAGCGATGTGTTTTCGTCCACCAGTTTTGCCACGTCTTCGGTTAAAGTATGTCCGTCTGTTGTTACAGGACAAAATCTGACGTCTATACCGCTGTTTTTTAATTTCATCGCGGTATTATAAACGGCAGAATGTTCCGCTCCGCCAACGACGATATTGCAATTTTTGCGTTTGGGACTGCCAAGCAAAGCAAGGTTGTCTGCTTCGGTACCGCCAGAAACAAACACTATTTCGGAGGGAGATGAGGCCCCCAACGCATTTGCTATTCTGCTGCGCGCGTCGGCAATATATCTTGCGACTTCAAGACTGTATTTGTTCAGCGACGACGGATTGAAATACATTTCCGTAAAAAATTTGTTCAATATCTGCAAGACGTCGTCGTCCACCCGAGTGGTGGCACAATTGTCAAAATAATTTATCATAAGTAAAACTCACTTTAATGTTACTACCGTTACTCCGCTGTCGCCTTCGCCCGGTCTGCCCAGCCTGAATTCGGCAATGTTGGGATGTCTTTTAAAATGCTCGTGCAACCCCTTTCTGAGCCTGCCCGTGCCCATTCCGTGAATTACCCAGACGGTGTTCAGCCCGTTTAAAACAGCGCGGTCGATAAACTCGTCCACATTTTGTACAGCCTCGTCTACGGTCTGACCAATGACGTTTATTTCATTGCTGTGAGATCTGCTGTCAACCTGCCTGTGCGCAGTACGGCTGTGCGTTAACAACGGTTTCTTTTTGTCTTGTTTAAAGTAATACAGGTCGTCGGCAGTAACATTCATTGTAATGTTGCCCGCACGCACAATTATTTTGGAAGGCGATTTTACTTCCGCAACAGTTACCGTAGAATTTATTTTGGGACAGTACGCACTGACGCCCTTTTTGATGTCGTCAAAATTCAGTTTGTCACCTGTGAAAACATAGTCGTCTTCCTTTTCTTCTTCGGGCATTGCATTGTTAAGTTGCTTTGCAAGCGCTCTTGCTTCAAACAATGACTTGTCGGTAACGTCGCTGTTGAGCATGTCTTTAATCTGACCTACTATTTCCTTGCATTGTCGCTGTGCATCGGCAACAATTTTGCGCGCTTCGGAACGTGAACCGCTTAAAAGTTTTTCACGCTCGGCAGAAAGGCTTTGATTGAGTTTTCGCGATTTTTCCGTTTCTTCCTGAAGATCGTGTTTCAGTTTCTCCACTTCCGCCACTTTATCTTCGTATTCTTTACGTATTTGTTCAGCGTTGGAAAGCACTTTTTCCAGTTGCGCGCTGTCGCCGTTTACGTACTTTTTTGCCGATTGTACGACGCAGTCTTTCAACCCGAGCCTTGAAGCAATGGCAATGGCGTTGGAACTGCCGGGCACGCCCATTACAAGTTTATAGGTAGGTTCGAAAGTTTCGGGATTAAACTGCATCGACGCATTTGTGATCCCGTCGGTTATAAGCGAATATTCCTTCAACTTACCGTAGTGAGTGGTTATTACCGCACGGCACCCCGAATTTAAAAGATATTCGGTAATGGCAACGGCAAGCGCGGCGCCTTCGTTCGGTTCGGTCCCGGCACCGACTTCGTCTATAAGCACAAGACTGTCTGCCGACACACGGTCTATAATGTCACGAAGATTGGTCATATGACCTGAGAAAGTAGAAAGGCTTTGCTCTATAGACTGTTCGTCGCCTATGTCGCAGTAAACGTTTTCAAAATACGACACTTCGCTTTCTTCACTGCACGGTATAAACATTCCAGACATTGCAAGCAAAGTGACAAGTCCCACGGTTTTAAGAGTGACCGTTTTACCTCCCGTATTGGTACCCGTGACTACCACTATGTGAGTTGTGCCCCCCATTTCAAATGTAATAGGCACTACCTTTTTCCTGTCTATGAGCGGATGACGTGCATTTTTAATTCTGATAAGTCCACTGTCATTTATCTGAGGTTTGGTGCAACGGTTGTCGATGCCGTATTTGACACGTGAAAAAATCACGTCAATGTCGCTGATAGTGTCCACATTGTTCTGAAGCAAGGCATAAGACGGTTGAAGTCTGTCGGTAAAGGATTGCAATATGCGTTGAATTTCTTCCCGTTCGGCAAGCACTGCCTCTCTGAGACTGTTGTTCAACTGCACTACAGCCATAGGCTCAATGAACAATGTCGATCCTGAGGCAGACTGATCGTGCACTATTCCGCTGACAAATCCCTTGTATTCCTGCTTGACCGGCAAAACGTACCTGTCGCCGCGGATAGTTACGATGGAATCCTGCAAATATTTCGACAAATCGCTGTTCTTGGTGTAACTTTGCAGTTTTTGTTTAATTTCTATATTGATTTCACGTATTTTCTTACGAATGGCATACAGTTCATCGCTTGCACGATCGTTCATTTCCTCTTCGCTTACAATCGCGAAATCGATGTCGTCTTCCATACGCTTGTCCGCATAAAGGGTACACGCACGCGCCTGTAGCAGCCCGATGTCTATCCCGTAGTCTTTAAGCAGAGATGCTTGCAACAGCCTTGCCGTACGCAAAGTACGCATTACCGCAAGCAGTTGTCCCATCGAAAGACAGGAGCCCACTTTGATCTGCGACACGGTTTCGGTAATGTCGTCGAGAGAAAGGTCGAACGAAGTTTCGAAATCAAACAATCTTGTCGCCTGCGCGGTCTCCTCCTGCAACATTTTCATTTCTTCAAAAGACTGTGCCGGTTTCATACGCAAAACTTTGTCTGCCGCAATACTGCTTATTGCAAATTTAGATATGTCCTGCAAAACTACCGGATATTGAAGTTTCTGTAAAGTTTTTTCAGTAATCAAATCAATTCACCTTGTCAAAAAGTCTGCCCGTGATATAGGGTCTGTCGTATTCGTATACGATGTGTGCGCCACGGCACAACGCTTTGTAATAGCTGAGAGCACCGCTATCGTAATCCAGCGCAAAATTGTAGGGAGTATTCACTCTGTGGGCGACGTACATCTTCTTTTTGTTTGAAAGATCGAATGTGCATATCTTGTCTCTGCGCCTGTCTATAACGAAATTATTTCCCAGTTCGTCTGTGTAGGTAAGCGGAGAAAAATCGCATTTGGCGCAGGTAGCGTGAAAGGTGTTTTTCAGCGGACAATGCACAAATCGCATAAGAACAGGTCTGCCGTCCACAAAAATATATCCCTTGTCATTAAGTATAGAGCCTATTTCCCGCAATGTCAATTCGAGGGAGTAAACAAAAGCGGTACAGTCGGCAAAAACATCGCCGTACAGGTTGTAAATATTCATACCTTGACCGCATATGTAAGGGCGTCCGCTCTCTCTTGCAAATTGCACACCGCCTACATTGTGCACGCACACTCCCAAGTCCGGAGGCAATATTTCAGCGATATAGTCAAGATCGGCAAAAGGCGGCAAATCAAAAAACAGTTTTTCCCTTTTAACGTCGAGGAAGCGTTTTACAGCATCTTCGTTCAGTCTTTCGACAACCGCCACACAGATGTCTGCACCCTGCAAAACGGCTTGTCGCAACTGTTCTTCATCACGACAAAAAACCATTGTATTGCAAGACATTTTACCGCAAACGGCACTTTTTACCTTTTTGTATTCGCAGTGCTTTCTTGCAAGACGGTTGTTGTAATTGACAATTATACGCTGACGCAGTTGCTCCAGACATGTACGCCGCAATGAGTTCAGCACACTTTTAGGAAGAAAAACATCGTCGTTTTTAATTACTATGTCTGTGATAGTAAAGCACGAATCCCCTGTTTTGCATAATTGTTGGCGTATTTCATCCTGCGAAATCGCGTTCTTAAGCGCTTTTTGAGCGACTTCCCCCGTCACCGTTACTTTAGTGCCGTCACAATCTGCGCACAGTTGCACAGGCTCACCGACCAATGCGGTAAAATCAAAAGACACTACTCTTTTACGTACGGCGCGCTCCACCCTGTCCGACTGGCTGACTGAAGTAGTCAGATATGCGTCTGCACACGCAACGGCATCGCCTGAAAGTCTGACCTTGCTGCCGACGACGCCGACAGCCGTTGCGCCGCCGCACTCCTTGCCCTTTCGGAGCAGTTTAAAGCCGTCGCCTTTGCCTATATCAAGATGACTGACAAGTACGCCGTTGCCGTCCGTTTTGCCGGCATAAAGCCCCATATGTCCCTGAACGGCAGAATAAATTATATCGGAATTGTCTCCTCTCAGATAGGTGTCGCTGATATAATCGCCCCTGTTGTAAACGGTTTTCAGTCTGTCCAGTTGCCGACGTGTAAATTTGCCCGTTTTAAAAACTTCCGAATACACTGCGGAAGTTTCCCCCGCATACTGAGGTCTTCTGTTCCGTCCTTCGATTTTAAAAACCGTTGCCCCTGCCTTGAGCAACTTGTCGCTGACCGACGCTCCGCACATGTCCTTTGCCGACAGCAAATAGCCTCTCTTGCTGCGACCGTTGTGAGTGCAACCGTACAAACGTCTGCATGGTTGTGCGCACAAGCCTCTGTTTCCGCTGTTGCCCCCTGCCATAGACGACATAAGACATTGTCCCGATTGACAAACGCACAATGCGCCGTGAATGAAACTTTCCACTTCAACGCCCTGCTTTGCCACGTCGGCAATCATTTCGTACGTGCTTTCCCTGGACATCACGACGGTAGTCGCACCCAATTCTTTGACAAAGCGCGCTCCGTATCCGTCATGGATGTTAAGTTGGGTACTGGCAACTATTTCCATACCCTTTAACACGTCGCGGCAGTATTTCATAAGCGCAAGGTCAGTAATTATCACGCCGTCGGCATTGCTGTCGTAAATGCGGTGAACAAGGCGAACGGCATCGTCAAATTCGCTCTGCTTCAAAGAAGTATTGACGGTAATATACACCTTTACGCCGTATAAATGGCAGTAATCCACCCATTCGGACAAATTGCTTTCGGTGAAATTGTCTGCTTTCATACGTGCATTGAATTTGTCCAAACCGAGATAAACGGCGTCCGCACCGTTGTTGACGGCACATTGCAGCGCCTGCACATTACCTGCAGGCGCCAAAACGCAATAATTTTTCATCTTAAAGTTGCACCGTATTTTTCCTGTAACTCTTTAAGACAGGATGAAACTTGTTTTTCGATATTTTTATCTTCGAGTGTTTTGTTGCGGTCTCTGAAGGTTACCGTCACCGCAATACTCTTGTTGCCCTCGCCCAGTTGCTGAGCGTTTCTGTAAACGTCAAATACTTTGACATTTTCGCACAGAGGCAGTTTGGTAAAACAATCGACTACGTCCTGCGCGGCCACTTCTTCTTTCATGACCAGTGCAAAGTCGCGATCGATGGATGGGAACTTTGCAAAAGGCAGGTAACGGAATGTCTTATTCGCCTTCGACGCTACGGCATCGATTCGTATCTCGGCAATATATACGTCTTTTACAAAGGAAAAGTTTTCCGCAACTTCGGGGTGAACTTTACCCAGGACGGCAACTTTTTCTTCGCCCATAAACACGTCGGCAGACACTCCGGGATGTAACCAACTTTCACATGACGGTTTTAATGTCAAATCCTCTGCGTAAGAATAAAGCAAGGCAAGCACTTCCTGCTTGAACCGGTCGAAACTTCCTGCATAGGTGGACGCCATACATATACGGTTTTCCTCCGTGGGAAGTTGCGTCAGCGGAAGTTGGTCGGCAAGGTACACCTTACCGGACTCGAACAGGCGAAGCAGGTAATTTTTTCTGCTGTGATTAAGGGAAATACATTGCAACATATTGTGATACAATTGCCTGTTCATATAAGTCAGATCTTCGGCAATAGGATTGATCAAAGCAATGTTAGAGGAAGTGTCGTAATCTTTCTGTGATTTCGAGTAGAGATTTTTGCCTGCAAACGGATAGAAGATACATTCATTGTATTTCATGCCGGCGAGAACAGTTTTTGCCTTGTCGATGAATTTGACGTGTTCGGGCTTGCCTCCCGTTGTAATGGTCGTCTTTTCCATCAGCGTACCTACAATGTTGTCGTAACCGTACACACGAATAATTTCTTCGATTATATCGCAGTCGCGGTGAAGATCGTATTCTCTCCAACGCGGAGCGACGCAAGTTACAGTCTTGCCCTCTATTTCACACTGTATACCAAGCGATGTAAGTATACTCTTTACCTTGTCGTCTGAAACGGAAATTCCAAGCAACTGTCTTATGCGGGACTTATTGAATGTAATGCGCTTGTTCCACTTCGTTTCAGAACGTTTTTCAATTCTTCCGCGCGTAACTTTACCGCAACCGAGTTGACAGATAAGGTGTAAAGCACGGTTTAAACCTACTTCGGGGCTGTAACCGTCAACACCTTTTTCAAAACGTGCAGAGGAATCGGAGCGCAAGCCCAGTCGGCGGGAAGTACGGCGAATGTTTTCGCGGGCGAATCTTGCCGACTCGAAAAGTACGGTTGAAGTACTTTCCTTTATTCCAGAATCGAGACCGCCCATCACACCGGCAAGTCCTACCGCACGGCAGTTGTCGGCAATTACAAGATCTCCCGAACGGAGAGTATATTCCTTTCCGTCAAGTACAACAAGTTTTTCCCCTTCGTTTGCACAGCGAACGACAATTTTTTTGTCCTTTATTTCACGGTAATCGAATGCGTGCATGGGTTGCCCCACTTCGATAAGAACGTAGTTGGTAATATCGACGAGATTGTTTATACCGCGCAAGCCCACTTTCGCAAGACGCGAAGTCATCCACAAGGGCGAAGGGGCAATTCTGACGTCGGTGACGCCCTGCATGAGGTAGCCTTGACACAGATCGGTATTCCTGACATCCACCTGCACAAGAGAATCAGTTTCGGTATTGCTTGTCGCGTCGAAATCTGTTTCAAGAGGACGGCACTGCTTGCCCAATGCCACCGCTACTTCGCGCGCAAGACCGTAAATACTGTTGCAGTCCTGTCTGTTGCTCGTAATGTTGAAATCGAGAACGTAATCGTCCAGTCCCACTTCTGTTCTGATATCCGCGCCCACTTTGGCAGAAGGCTGCAATACGAGAACGCCTTCCTTGTCCGCGTCGGGATACATGTCTGCGGTAATTCCCAGTTCCTCTCCGCCACAGAACATACCGAAAGATTCTTCGCCGCGCATCTTGCCCTTTTTGATGTGCATACCGTTTGCCGTGTGCGAATCGTCGAGCGCTACGGGAACCTTATCGCCCTCTTTGACGTGTCTGTCGTTTGTGACGATGGGTATCACTTCACCGCCAATGTCCACCTTGCAGCAATTCAATCTGTCGGCATTGGGATGTTGTTCAACGGAAACCACCTGCCCCACGACTATATTGCTGATTTTATCGCCAAGATAATCGACTTCTTCTATTTCAAATCCGATGTCGACCATTTTGCGACACAGGGTGTCAATGTCTACATCGATGTCAACGTATTGTTTAAGCCACGAAATTGGTGCTTTCATAGTGATTCTCCTTGATTACTTTTTGAACTGCTTTAAAAAACGTTGGTCGTTTTCGTAGAACAGTCGTATGTCGGGAATACCGTATTTTATCATTGCGATACGTTCGATTCCCATTCCGAAGGCGTAACCGTTATATTTACTGCTGTCTATACCGCAATTTTCCAGCACAAACGGATTTACCATACCTGCACCCAGCACTTCTATCCAGCCCGTGCCTTTACACAGCGAACAGCCTTTTCCTCCGCAGTTACTGCAGGAAAGATCGACCTCGACGCTCGGTTCGGTGAATGGGAAATAGGAAGGACGGAAACGGACTTTAGTATCCTTGTTGAAAAGATTTTGCGCAACATATTCCAGCGTACCTTTAAGGTCGCACAGCGTAAGATGCTTGTCCACTACAAGCCCCTCTATCTGATTAAACACGGGCGAGTGCGAAGCGTCACTGTCCGAACGGAAAACTTTGCCCGGGCAGACAATTTTGATGGGCGGCTGATGTTTTTCCATATATCTTGCCTGCATGGGAGATGTGTGCGGACGCAACAGAATACTGTCCGTAATATAAAAAGTGTCCTGCATGTCCCGAGCGGGATGGTCTGCCGGTATATTCAAAGCCTGAAAACTGTAATAATCCGTCTCTATTTCCGGACCTTCCAGTACCTTAAATCCCAAAGGCACCAGAATTTCTTCTATCTGCTGAGTGACAAGGGTAATAGGATGCAACGTGCCGAGCGGTTCGTCAAGACTTTTCAGACTTACATCAACCCTTTCGCTTTGCAATTTACGTTTCATTTCCTGTTCGGAAATTTCCACGGTCTTCTTCTCCAACAATTCTTCTAATTCGTTACGGAGCGTATTGACCATACTGCCTATTTTGGGACGGTCTTCCGGAGCGACGTCCTTCATTCCTTTAAGCAATGCGGTTATCTGTCCGCTTTTACCAAGATATCTGACCTTGACGTCCTGTAACTGAGCCGTAGAGGCGCACTGCCGAATTTCCGCAATACATTGTGTTCTTAAAGCGGTAATTTTTTCCTGCATAAATATTTCTCCTTAAAATTACTGACAAAAAAATAAACGCCCTGAAAACATCAGGGCGTATGTTACGCGGTACCACCTAATTTCGGAAACTGTAACGCAAACGCAATTTCCATCTCTGAATGTCTGTAACGGGACATACCCGTGCGCCACTACACGAAAACCTTTCACGGCGCAGACTCGAAGGGGAATATCTTTCCGAAAATGCACGGTCTTGCACCCGACGACCGTTCTCTGTTACTGCAAAAAATCGGACTCTTTAACCTTGTCAACGTCTTTGGTATTGAATTGAAATCATTATACCAAAAAACGTTCTTTATTGCAACTGTTTTCAGTCACTTTGCGCCTGACCGAGAGTAATGCCGTCAAGATACACTGACGGTATATTTCCAACAATAACGCTTTCAGACACTATTACGGGAACAGCGGTCTCTACCGTCTCTATATGACCGGCCATTACGATTTCAACCGTGACGGAAACGTCCAGTATTATGCGATGCAATGTCTGATTTATACCTTGCGAAAAAAACTCCGACCGAAATACGCACACAGTCCTGCCGACGGGATCAACGTCGACGGAAAGCAAAGGGCCCTTGCCTGTTAGCAGAGGAAACCCCGTTGCCGTTCCGAGCGGTATCTTTACACCGCTGCCGGCAAGCAATCCCACATTCTCCTGCACTTCGCTTGCCGTCTTTTGCGCAATGTCGTTGATAAGCGCTGTATTTGCAGTGATAAGAGCAATGTCTCCCCCCGAATCTTTTTGTACAGTGACCAACTGTGAATTGCCCTGGACGCTCATAACGCTGAAAACCGCACTGTTTATCCATTGCAACGTTCTGGTCTTAACATCGGCAACAGCCAAAGAAACAATTGCAGGAGTCATCGAATGTATAAAAAGTGTTACTGCCGTTGCCAAAACTACAAGCACGGCAACCGTAATTAACACTACGCTTTTTACTTTGCGCTTTTTTACGTAATGTCTGTCAACTACCTGATAATTCATTACCTTTCTCCGCTACTGCAATATATTCACTAAACGGACAAAGTGTTACCGAATTTCAGTTTTTCTTTGTATGCGGACGGAAAATAAGAGCGATTATATAACCGCTGACAATCGCAGTCGCAATACCCAGAGCGCATTTCGACAATCCGCCCGTCAGAGCGCCAAGCACGCCCTCTTCGCGAGTAGCCTCCACAGCGCCTTTGACCAATGTACAACCGAATCCGCTTATAGGAACGCTTGCACCGGCGCCGGCAAATTCTATAAGTTTGCTGTACAGGCCGAATCCCTCCAGAATTGCCCCTGCGACCAGAAACAATACAAGCAGTTTACCGTTAGTCAGGTGTGTAAGGTTGATTATCATCTGGCCGGCAAAACAAATTGCTCCTCCCACCAGAAAAGCCTTTAAAAATGTGATAGTAAGCATTTCTACCTCCTGTCTATCTGCACAAGATGCGCTATTGCAGGTATGGATTCACCCTGAAAAGACGTAGTAGGACTCATGAGTGCGCCTGTACCGATGAGCACTGCTTTTTTGTACTTTCCTCTGTTGAGATTGTTGAGGATTTCACTGTTGAATACCAATGCGCTGCATGCGGCTCCGCTACCTCCCTGATAAGTCTGCTGACTGTCGAAATACAGTGACGCTCCGCAGTCCAGATATCTGCCGGATATGTCAATTCCTTTGCGGCCGAGCAGATCCATGAAGATGTCTCCGCCAAGTTTACCCAAATCGCCGGTGATTACTATGTCGTAATCTGACGCTTTGCTTTTAGTGTCATGCAGAAATGTCTCAAAAGTATCAACGGCTGCGGGAGCCATTGCCGCCCCCATATTGTTTGTATCCATTATTTCGTAGTCGACAACTCTTCCGACGGTAGCCTTTAAAATTTTAGGACATTCCGATTGCGGACGGGAAGTCAGCACGCTGCACCCCACTCCCGTTGCCGTCCACTGCGTTACGGGGGAGCGCAATACGCCCAGTTCCAGCGGGTAGCGATATTGTCTTTCCGCGGTGGAAAAGTGACTTCCGCTGACGCACAGCACGTTTTCCAGTCCGTTGTTGAGCATACCCGCTCCGAGGATAAGACTTTCCACAAAGGTAGCGCAGGCATTGTAGAGCCCGAAGAATCCCGAATGAACATTGCGCATTGCAAATGCACAGGAAACTATCTGATTAAGCAAATCGCCGCCGAAAACCGCGTCTATGTGGTCGATAGTCAGATTGGCTTTCGCAATAGCACCGTTAATGGCATGTTCAAACATTCTTCTTTCCGCCTTTTCGAAAGTCTTTTCCCCGAACATGTCGTCAGACAAAGACAGATCAAAACAGCCTTTATATCTGCCGTCGTTCTCTTTCGGTCCTGCCACGGTATAACCTTCTGCTATATAACTGTTTTTAAACACCAATGTTCTGTTTTTATAGTAACTCATTCAGCCTCCGAAAAGCATTACCAACAAAGCAATGAACACCGAAAAGAACACACCGTTGACTATGACGGGACCAGCGATAAGAAACATCTTTGCACCCAGTCCGTAGATGTAACCTTCCGATCGGAATTCAAGGGCAGGACTTACCACCGCATTGGAAAATCCTGTAATGGGAATGGTAGATCCCGCTCCGGCAAATCTTCCCAATTTGTCATATACTCCCACTCCCGTAAGCAGCGCGGTGATAACTACCAATGTTGCGGAAGCCAGCGCCGAAGCAAGTTCCGCTTCCACTCCGAGATACTTGTACAGTTCTATAAACCCTTGTCCTATTGCACAGATAGTGCCTCCGACAGTAAATGCCCAAAACAGATTTTTTAAGTGAGACGACTTCGGGGAAACCTCGAATACATACTCTTTGTAATTGCTTTTGGTAATTGGTTCTTTCATTTCTGTTCTCTCTTTTTGGCAAAAACCTGCTCTTTTTCGTCCATGTTTTTGCCGATATCACGAATATTTTTTGTTCTCATGATATTAGTATTGTCAGATTGAAATATTTCAAACATTACCATGCCAAACTTTAAAACGCGTTGGTATCACATTGCAAAAAAATAAAGGCAAACGCCTGTCAACGTTTGCCCTTGCTACTTTTCTTCGTACAGCTGTTTGAGTTTTTCTATTATTTTATTTTCCAGACGGGACACCTGAACCTGCGAAACGCCCAGTTGCGAAGCAATTTCTCCCTGAGTCATATCCCTGTAATACCGCAGAATGACGATTTTCTTTTCTCGGTCCGTCAATTGTGCAAGCATATCTTTTAATATCACTTTATCCACCAATTGCTTGTCTGAATTGTCCGAAAGTCTGTCAAGCAGTTGCAATGCTTTGCCGTCGTTGTCGTTGGCGCTGTCGTATATGGACACAGGCATTTTGGAAGAATCCATGGCAAACACCACTTCAGCGACTTCGATGCCGAAATGCTCGGCTATTTCCTCGACGGTAGGTTCTTCACCGTTTTCCTTGCGGTAGGAGTCGACAAACTGCGCTATTTTATTTGCTTGCGATTTGAGTGAACGCGATACTTTTATATAGCCGTCGTCGCGCATATAACGCTTTACTTCCCCTAAAATCATAGGAACGGCATAAGTGGAAAAGCGCACGTTGTATTCCAGCGAAAAATTGTTGATCGCCTTTAACAACCCGATACTGCTTATCTGAAACAAGTCGTCATATTCGACGTGCTTACCCATATATCTCTTGATTATGCTTTTGAGCAAAGGCGTATTTTCCACTACAAGACGTGACTTTGCCTGCTCGTCGCCCTGTTGTGCAAGAGTTATAAGGCGCATTGTTTCTTCATGAGTCAACATTGTCAATCCGCCTTGCTAACTTTTTTGACCAGAGTAACGACTGTACGTCCTTTTTCCGATTGAACGTTCATTTCATCGCAGAAAGCCTGCATGACGGTAAATCCCATTCCGGAACGCTCGCCGTCTTCACAAGTCGTATAAAAAGGTTCAAGTGCCTTGGCAATATCCTCTATGCCTTTGCCGTAATCGGTGATTTCGATTGTAAGGCTGTCCTCCGTAGTACCGCAAAAAATGTCAATGTCACCCGACTGCTTGTTGTACGCGTGAACTATACAGTTTGTCACTGCCTCGGAAACCGCTGTCTTGACATCGTCAAGTTGTTCGAGTGTAGGATTTAACTGAGCGAAAAATGCTCCGACGACGCTGCGGGCAAAAGACTCGTTTTGCGAAAGTGCTTTTACCGTCAATTTCATTTCATTAAGATATTTCATTGTAACTCCTTAAATTATAGGCATTATTTCGTACAGTCCCGCCATGGTAAAAATTTTGTGTACCGTCGGCGAAGGACTTTTCACATACACGGGGCAATTGCGTTTCTTGATCAGTTTGTACCGACCTATGAGCACTCCTATACCCGTTGAATCCATAAAAGCAAGTCTCGCAAGGTCAAAGACAACCGCATTGTAAGGTCTGCCTTCCAGCGCACTGTCCATTGTGCGTCTTGCGTATTCGGAAGCATGCTCGTCCAACTCGCCTATCAGATGTATTATCAGAGTTTTGCCTTCTAAACTAAATGTTATTTCCATTGCGACCTCCGTACTACTTATACTACCCTTACCGTACCGTAAATAATTGAACAATTTGTCGAAATAATGCCGTTTGAGTAGGTTTTACAATACTGAAAATTTTGGACAAAAACAGGCAAATTTAGTACGAAAACTAAAATTTTAATATAAATAAATTACTATGTCAGTAATAGTATACAATAAAACAGTAAATTTTGAATATGTGATTAAAAATTACAAAAAAAAGCAAGCGCTTTTCTGCACATTGCAACAATGTAGTTTAACGTTGTCGTGCACACGCATCATGCAAAGTGTCACTGCACCATCGGAACAATTAAATAATTTACAGCAAAAAAAGCCGTGCGTAATATACGCACGGCTTTGAAATACCGACATCAGCCCTCTGTTTTATTGAGTTCCTTTATCTTCTGTTCCAGCAAGTCCATTATTTCAGGATTGCTTTCAAGATACTTTTTAGCGTTTTCCTTGCCCTGTCCTATCTTTTCACCGTTGTAGGAGAACCATGAACCGCTCTTTTCTATAAGCCCGTTTGTCACTGCAAGGTCGAGAATACATCCTGACTGCGAAATACCTTTACCGTAAATAATGTCAAATTCGGCAGTCTTAAAAGGAGGAGCAACTTTGTTTTTTACCACTTTTACTCTTGTCTTGTTGCCGATTATATCCGCGCCGTCCTTGACCTGATCTACTTTTCTGACATCCAGTCTTACACTTGAATAAAATTTCAAAGCCTTACCGCCGGGAGTTGTTTCAGGCGAACCGAACAATACGCCTACCTTTTCGCGTAATTGATTGATGAAGATTATACATGTCTTGGATTTGTTGCCGATTGCCACCAGTTTGCGCAGAGCCTGTGACATAAGACGCGCCTGTAATCCGATAAATGAATCTCCCATTTCACCTTCGATTTCCGCTTTAGGCGTAAGAGCAGCAACCGAATCGACCACAATCAGGTCTATGGCGTTGCTTCTTACCAACGAATCCACTATTTCCAGAGCCTGCTCGCCGTTGTCAGGTTGCGACAGGTACAATTCGTCGAGATTAATGCCGAGATTAGCGGCGTAAACGGGGTCGAGAGCCTGCTCGGCGTCGATAAATGCTGCCGTTCCGCCCATCTTCTGAACCTGCGCGATGACGTGTAATGTTACGGTTGTCTTACCTGAAGACTCGGGTCCGTAAATTTCAATTATTCTTCCCTTGGGAAGTCCGCCGACACCCAACGCAAGGTCAAGAGTAAGACATCCTGTAGGAATAACCTCTATGTTGCTGTTTGCAGCCATCGCCCCCATCTTCATGATAGAGCCTTTACCGAATTGCTTTTCGATTTGTAAAATCGTAGCCTCTAATGCTTTTTTCTTTTCATCTGTCATAATAAGTTTCTCCTACAAATTCATTAAATTTTTCCAAAGCAGATATAATGCGCTGTTAGACGCCTGTTCGCGAATTTCGTTACGTGTTCCGGAAAAAATATTTCTGTACACCGACACACCGTTGTGCGTACCTATTGCAATAAAGCACAATCCCACGGGAAGCACGCCGTCCGACTGCGGACCCGCATAACCTGTTGTTGCAACAGCGAAATCCGCCCCGCTTTTCAGCAATCCCACAGCCATTTCGTGCGCGACCTGATTCGACACCACTCCGTATTTGTCCACAAAATAAGGACTGATATTCAGTCTCTTGCACTTTGACGCTATACTGTATGTGACAAGTCCTTCATTGAATACTTTACTTGCCCCTTCAACTTCCACAAGTTTTGAGGCAATTTCACCACCTGTCAGAGATTCGGCTACAGACAAGGTTTTTTGAAAGCGAGTGAGAGCGGATACTATCTCACGCTGCAATGTAGTGTCGTGCTGGGCGTACAGATATTTTCCGTATGCCGCAACAACTGCGTTTGTCACGTTTTCCGTCAGCTTTGCAGGCGCCTTAGGAGCAAACATCAATGTAAGTCGCGTGTCTAAAGACGCCGATGTTTCACACTTGTGTGAAACACCCTTAAATGCGGAACATACATCTTCGGCAATATCCGCAGCCTGTTTGGAACTCATTCCGAAAATCTTAAAGACTTTCGCGGTACCCAAGGCGTAAAGTTTTTCTATTGCTTTAAACAGATATGTTTCAAAAACCGTTCGCACTTCCGCTTCGTTGTCAGGCAATATAAATGCGAAACACTTGTTGTGTTCGCCGTGACAAGCGCACTGCAATCCGTTGCTCAACGAGTAATGCGCAAAGTTTTCCGGAAGTTCGCACAGCCTGTCCATCATATACTGCGGCGGAACCGGTTGCTTTGTTTCGGCGCAACGCGACTCAATCAACTTTTCACAATGCTTGTCGTAAAACATTGTCAAATCGAATGTCGTTGCGAATGCCTCTTTGAATTTAACGGTATCGCCGCAAAGTATCACCGCGCGGCAATTCTTGACCGCACCGCTCAAAAAGACTGAGATACCGTGTTCGTCTTCACAACAGCACAGGTTGTTTGGGATGAGTTTTTCGTCAAGACTTCGTTTGAGATAATTTACACTTCGTGTAATTTTGTCTGTAATTATACTGATCATTTGTTTTCAGAAAAAACCTTTTTGTTGTCTATCAGGTATTTCACACCCGAAAGAATAGTCACAACGGTAGAAACGGCAAGCAATGCAAAGCAAACCCATCCGAAATACAGAGCAACCGCCTCAGAATATACGCCGTAGAAACGTGCAGACAGCACTATCATCGCCACAATAGTAATGTCCTGCATTACTGTCTTTATCTTACCGAAGTAATTTGCGTGAATTATTACGCCTTTTGCGGACGCTATTTGGCGTATAGCGCTTATAAGTAATTCCCTGCCCATTATTACCGAGGTGCAAACACCCGTAAATATGTACCCGAAGGAAACAATGTTGTCAAAAATGTTTACCGTACACAGTAATATGAGTGCAGTAGAGACAAGCAACTTGTCGGCAATAGGATCGAGAAGTTTTCCGAGATCGGTAACAAGATTGTATTTGCGCGCTATATAACCGTCAAGGAAATCGGTAAATGCCGCAAGTACAAACACACCTGCCGCCACAAATGGGGAAAAAGCATAAGGCAAGAAGAAAAAAACTACAAATATCGGAATCATCACAATACGCAGTACCGACAGTTTATTTGGCAAATTCATTTTCACACACCTCTCCGAACAAATCGTACTCCGCCTCGCCCGTCACGTTGACCGTTACAAACTGTCCCGGCGTCAACGGCTTGTCGGAATGTATATAAATCACACCGTCTATCACAGGCGCCATAAACTGAGTTCTGCCGATATAAGTACCCTCTTCCGGCAATTTTTCATCCACGATGCACAACTGACGCGTGCCGACGGTTTCCCTGTTGAGTTGAACGGCAATGTCGTGTTGCAGTCTGTAAAGCCTGTCAACCATATGTTTTTTAGTGTTGTGGTGAACTTGCTGCGGCATATTGTAAGCCGCCGTGCCCTTTTCTCGCGAATAGGCAAAGAACCCTACGTTACGCAGACGATACCGTTTAAGAAATTCTTTTACTTTGTCGTGCGTCTGCTCGGTTTCGAAGGGGAACCCGCAAATAAAGGTGGTACGAACGTCAACGCGTACAGGAAGGCTGTTTATCTTGTCAAACAGTCTGTACACGTCTTCTTCGGAACAACGCCTGTTCATCTTTTTCAAAATAAAGTCGTCAACATGCTGCAACGGAATGTCAATGTATTTAACTACCTTGTCGTTTTCCGTAATTTCCCGCAACAGTTCGTCGTCCACTAATTCGGGGTAACAGTAAAGCAATCTGATCCATTTCAGATCTTCTATTTCGGACAGCCGTCTTATAAGCGCAACTATACTCGGCTTACCATACAGATCGGATCCGTATTTGGTGACGTCCTGAGCGACAAGAATAAGTTCGCGCACACCGCTTTCGACCAGTTTCCGCGCTTCGTCGGTAATATCTTCCATTTTTCTCGAACGAAATCTTCCTCTGATATAAGGAATAAGACAATAAGAGCAGAAATTGTCACAGCCGTCACCGATTTTCAGATACGCATAATGAGAAGGCGTTGTAAGCACGCGATCCCCTTGAAGGATATAACGTGAATTGTCGGCAATGCGTTTCAAACGGTTACCGCGCAGTACCTGTTGCACCGTGTCGCAAATCGAATCGTAATCGTTGATACCGCACACTGCGTCCGCCTCACTCAGCAAAGAAAACACCTCATCGCCGTATTTTTGTCCGAGACAGCCCGTTACGATGATCCCCTTGCAACGCTCAGATTTGTGATGCGCCATTTCTATTACGGTTTCTATTGCCTCACGGCGGGAAGATTCCAGAAAAGCGCATGTGTTGACAATGATTACGTCGGCAAGGGACGGATCCTGTGTTACGCTATATCCGCCCTCGATCAGTTTTGCCAACATCACTTCCGTGTCAACTCTGTTTTTGTCGCACCCGAGTGAAACGACACCAACTACAATTTGTTCCATAAATAAATCCTTAGTAAATTAATCTTCCAGATCGGGGAAGATGTCGTCCAATTGTTCGAGAGTGACGAACACACGACGTTTCTTCGTATTGCTTTCGCTGGCTTCGAGAGTTTCTATATACCCTTTGTTTGCCAGTGTTTCCATTATCTTGCCTGCACGGTTAAAGCCTACGCTCAGCCCGCGTTGCAATGATGACATTGACGCAAATCCGCCGTTTTTCTCTATCCAATAGCGCAATGCTTTGCGGCAATACGGATCGACGACGTTTTCTTTTTCAGTCGACGCAGGCTCCGCTTCGACAACTTCTTCTTCATGCATTGAAGCGAATATCTGTTTGGCGACAGACTCTTCGTAGTAAACTTCGTTCTGCGATTTGTTAAATTCTACCAGAGCACGTATTTCGTCGTTGGAAATGTACGGTCCCTGCAAACGCGTCATTCCGGGACTGTGCGGATCGACAAACAGCATATCGCCGTAGCCGAGCAACTTTTCCGCGCCGCCGCTTCCTATGATTACGCTGCTGTCGGGGTAACTTGTAACCTTGAGCGCCATACGGCAAGGAAGATTTGCCTTTATTGTTCCCGTAATAATGTCCTTACTGGGACGCTGCGTAGCAAGCACCAGGTGAATACCTGCCGCACGTGACTTTTGTGCAAGTCGCAAAATTTTAGATTCCACCGCTTTCTTCGAAGTGGACATCAGATCGGCAAGTTCGTCCACAACAAAGACGATGTACGGCATCTTCTGAGTCTTTTTGGGATCTATATGCTTGTTGTAACTTACGATATTGTCAACGCGAGTTTCTTTAAACAACTGGTAACGGGCTTCCATTTCGTTTATCAGATAGTCCATACCTGCCAAGGCGTCCTGAACCATAGTTATTGCTTCGCTTGTAAGAAGGTGAGGAGAACCGTTGTATCTCGACAGTTCGACCAATTTGGGGTCTACCATCAAAAAACGAAGATATTCGGGAGAATAGCGGTACATCATACTTACTATAAGACAGTTAAGGCAAACGCTCTTACCCGAACCGGTTGCACCGGCAATAAGCAAGTGTGGCTTTTCGGACAAATCGGCAACCACCATTTTACCCGTTATTTCCTGTCCTACGGCAAATATCAGATTTCCTTTGGCGTTTTTAAATGCGTCGGATTCCAATACGGTACGCAGTAAAACAGGTGACTTTTTCTTGTTTGCGACTTCGATACCCACCAGATTAGTACCGGGAATAGGCGCCTCTATTCTGATGTCGCCTTCCGCTTCCAGGCAGGATTTAAGGTCGGCGTCATACTTTGCAAATTCCTTCATCTGCGTTTTTTGCGAAACGGGAAGGAAACGGAAACGGGTAACTGACGGTCCTACAATGGGTTCCTGCGCTTCAACCTGTATGCCGAAGACGCTCAGTTTGTTTACTATTGCCTGAGATGCCTTTGTAAGGAAATCCTCGTCGAGGTTGCCGCTGTCGGAAGATTGATTGAGCAAATCCAGCGGAGGTTTTTCATATTCGATATAGTGATGCACGGGTTTTTCTTCCGTCTGCTTTTCCTCAACGATGTCGAATCCCATCTGTACGCCACCCTGAACAGGCGTCTGCACTTCCTTGACGGTGTAACGCTGTTTGGGTTCTTCCGTCAGTTGATTCTGCGTTTCAGTCTGCTCGGCTACCGTATCTTCCTGAGGAACGGTAGATGTGTAAAAAGGTTGCTGTACAGCGTCGTTGTTTTGCTGTATATTGGAATATCCGTCATCCTGCGATGTTGCGTCTTTGGCAACGTTTTCCACCGCAGGTTGCACAAAGAATTCTTCCTGTTTGTTGTCGTCAACGGTACGTGAAGTAAATATCTGCTGAGGCTCAAAAGGCTTTTCTTCGACAGTATTTACGCTCGTGTCGTTAAAGGAAGACTTGACTTCCTGTACAGGCGGCTGATATTGCGGCTCATTGTCTGTCGCACCGCCGCTGTAAGAATCACTGAAAAATACCGTTTCAACAGATTTAGGTTGCGTGCGTACATTTTCTTTTTTTACTTCGCCTGCGTCGTTGTCAGACGAACCGCTGTTGGTCTTGACAATGAAATCGTCGTCGAAAACCGAGTTGGCGGAAGTCTGTTTTTCCTTCTCCTTTTTCACCGAAGTTTTGAAAGTATTGTCGTTGCCGACGGAAGAGTTCGGGTCGGCACCGTTGTTAGAATAGTTTTCGTACAACCCCTGTTTAATAATCGGATTGGGCGCTTCGTCAAGTATACTTTCCTTTCTGTCTTCAAACAACAAGGTATACGCCTCCGAACGCATGGGCGTCGTATCTATGGTCGCGTTGCGCGTAAAGGCAGAGGGAACTTCGTCCTCGTCGCGCACCGTTTCGCCGCTGTCAGAAGATTCGGACACTTCGTTGAGTTTAAGTTTACCGCTGTTGTAATCGACAAAAAACTTACCTGCGAAAAAGGCAGTTACAGCCAATGCAGCCCACAAAACTATTGAAGCGCCCCATATTGTAAGCACTTTCTGAAAAGCAAATGCGATACAGCCCCATACAACGCCACCGAAGGTAGGCAGTTTGTCATAGTAGTGAAAAACTATGTCTGCGTAATCGGCAAAACTGTAATCGGAAAGAAAAACCGTTGAATATGTGTGCACAAGCATTACAACAACAACGAACATAAAAACGAAGTTGATAACGTAAGGCAAAGGCACCACTACTTTTTTACCCGCAAGTATAAACGAACAGGCTACAATACCTCCCGCCATAAGTCCGTAAAAGGAGATTCCGAACGTTCCGAGAAAGAAGTTGCCCAATGAATGCATAAATCCGCCGAAATATCTGCCTGTAAAGGCAAATAAAATCAGCAGACTGCAAATAATCAGTCCGCACAATGCAAATATTTTGGTAGTTTTTTTATTGTCAGTAATTTTTTGCATAATAGTCTCCGAAATCACAACCTGCCGACAAACTTATCTTCCGACAGGTGAGCCGTAAAAAGTATGCCCAATAATATATTTAATATTATACTATACCCTGACGGATTAGGCAAGAACAAAAACAACATTAACTGCGAAATGTCAAGTTAATTTTCGCTGTTAATTCAAGGGTTGTTTTCCGTGTCTGCCTGTTGCAAAACGTTTCAGTAAAAATTTTATAACAAACAACAAACAGTCGAAAATGTCCGAATGCACTTTTAAAAATACGGGAGACGCTGAAAAACGCTGAAACTTCCCGAAATACGATGACTGTCTTAAAAGACAAGGAGCGTCCGTTGTGCACAGACGCTCCTGACTTGCAATTCTATATCGTAAAATCCTTAAGACAGCGCGAAGAACTCTGTTTCTTGCCAACATAAGATGATGCAAGTTTACCCGTCAGCACCTCACGCGCGCAGTTGTTAACATCCTCGATTGTTACTTTCGTATAAGGTTCAAGCACTTCGTCAAGCGTCAATACCTTACCCAATTTAAGCAACTGTCTTGCATTGGAGCGCATACGCGACAAACTGCTTTCCCCCGAAAACCCCATTGCAGTAACCACGTGCGCCTTTGCACGGTCGAGTTCTTTCTGCGTAATGCCCTCGTCGGCAAACCGACAGACGGTTTCGCGCAACAGGTCCGTGCACTTTGTAACGGAATCGGGATTTGTTCCACAGTAAATCTCTATATAACCGCTGTTTTTATACACCGACAGAAAACTGTAAACCGAATAGGCAAGACCGCTTTCCTCTCTTATTTTCTGAAAAAGTCTGCTGCTGAGTCCTCCGCCAAGCACCGAACTCATCAGGTAAAGCGTTGCGCACCTGTCAGTGTCGCCGAGCCCGCAACCAACACCTGCCGCCACTGACAGATGGGCCTGATCAACAGGTTTATATACTGTAAGGAAATCAGTCGAATACTCGCTGCGTTCCTCCTCTTCCGGCTTGCAGTAAACCGATGTGTAGTTTTGTTCGAAATACCTGTCGGTCAATTCGCAGATTTTATCCCAGTCAAAGTTACCCGCAACGGAAAGCACCGTAGTATAAGGCGTATAATGTTGCGTCTTAAATTTTAAGATACTATGTCTGTCAGAGTTATCTATGTTTTCGACCGGTCCCAATATAGTTTGTCCTATTTTTTGTCCTTTGTACACTGCGGCGGCTATGACATCCTGAGAGACGTCCTCGGGGGAATCGTTGTTCATCGCAATCTCCTCAAGCACCACTTTCTTTTCACGCTGCAATTCCTCGTCGGGGAAAGTAGCGTTAAAGTACATGTCGGAAAGCATGTCCATCGCCTTTTCTATATCATGCGACGCGCTTCTGCAATAGTAGCAAGTTGTGTCTTTTGAGGTAAAGGCATTGAGATCCGCGCCTATATCTTCCATCTGTTCGGAAATGTCACGCGCCGTCTTTGTTGTCGTGCCCTTAAATTGCATATGCTCTATAAGGTGAGAATAGCCGTTTACACTGCTGTCTTCTCTTACGCTGCCCACATCTATCATTATTCCAAGTGACACTCCGTACGAATTTGCCACAGTTTCCCCTACCAGTCTCAGACCGCTGGGGAAAGTTTTATTGTATATCATGTTTTATCTCCGTTTAAGCAATGTTGCGACTGACGGTTACTATTTCAAAACCGCCCGTCTTGTAGTATTGAATAATCCTTTCCAAAGCCTTCAGTGTATGCGCGGTAGGATGCATAAGAATAAGTTCGCCGTTAGATGTGTTTTCCGTGGCGCGTCTGAACACAAGATCGGCGTCCTTGTCGCGCCAGTCCACCGTATCACGGCTCCACATTACTGTAGTATAGCCGTTGTCATAGGCTGCCTGCAATGTATTGGAAGAAAAATCTCCCGACGGGGGCGCAAAAAGCACGGGGGACACACCCGTTGTCTGTTCTATCAATTTGTGACTGTTGACTATCTCACTTACGTTTTTTTCGTAAGACAACTTGCCCTGGTCTTTATGATAAAATCCGTGATTGCCTATTTCATGACCTCTGTCTGCAATTTCTTTAAGCAGATCGGTGTTCTGCGCAACCCAATACCCGCCCACAAAAAAGGTTGTTGAAATTTCGTACTTTTCAAGTATCTCCAATATCTCCGGCAAATATTCTGTTCCCCAATACACGTTGAACATAAGAGACACGTATTTTCTGTCCGGATTGCCTCTGTAAACAGGTTGCAGTTTATCCTCTAAAAAAGCGTCGCGCGACGCTCCTCCCAGTCCGACTGCGAATACCGTAACAACCACTGCCGCCAGCAATACGTTTGCGGTCACGTTTACAAAGAAATTTCTGCTCATTCCGTTCCTCCGATACATTATTGTATTCAGAGTAAAAGGCAAAATTGACTGCACGGTTAACACAAAGGCTCTGTCAAGCAGAGCCTTTGCAAATACGTTTTTCAGTTAAAGTTCGTTTCAGTGTTTCTTTATGAGACGAAGGTCAATACGTCCCTTGTCGTCAATCTTGATGACTTTGACTGTCACGACGTCGTCTACGTTAACAACGTCCGTCACCTTTTCCACTCTTTCCTTGGAAAGTTTGGAAATATGGATCATGCCGTCTTTACCCGGAGCAATTTCCACAAAGGCGCCGAAATCGAGGATACGCACTACCTTGCCGGTAAACTCTTCGCCCACTTCGGGATCTTTGGCAATCGCGAGTATGGTTTTCTTGGCTTTTTCAGCCATTTCGGAGTCGGATGTAGCAATAAACACTACGCCGTCGTCGGTGATGTCAATCTTCACTCCGGTGTCTTCGATTATTTTGTTGATGACTTTTCCACCGCTTCCGATAACTTCTCTGATCTTATCGGGATCGATGTTAAAGGAAATTACCTTCGGAGCGTACTTGTTGAGTTCCTTACGGGGTGCGGGAAGGACCTTCAGCATCTGGTCGAGAATAAACAATCTGCCGATTCTTGCCTGATCGAGGGCGGTACGCAGTATCTGTTCGTCAATTCCCTTGATTTTAATATCCATTTGTATTGCCGTAATACCCTTTGCCGTACCTGCGACTTTGAAGTCCATATCGCCAAGGAAGTCTTCCAGTCCCTGTATGTCGGACAAGATGGCAACTTTCTTGCCGTCCTCGGATTTCATCAACCCCATAGCGATACCTGCTACGGGAGCCTTGATGGGAACGCCCGCGTCCATAAGAGCAAGAGTCGATCCGCAAATACTTGCCTGAGACGTGCTGCCGTTGGAACTTACGACTTCGGAAACCGTACGGATAGTATAGGGGAATTCCGCTTCACTGGGGATGACGGGTTCGAGAGCACGTTCGGCAAGAGCGCCGTGACCGATTTCACGTCTGCCCGGACTTCTCAAAGGCTTAGCCTCGCCTGTTGAATATCCCGGCATATTGTACTGATGCATATATCTCTTGAATGTGTCCGTGTCGTCGAGATTTTCCAACTTCTGCACTTCGGAAATTGTACCGAGAGTAGCCGTCGTGATTACCTGAGTCATACCGCGAGTAAACACACCGCTGCCGTGTACTCTGGGCAGGATGCCCGCTTCGCACCATATAGGGCGAATTTCGTCTGTTTTTCTTCCGTCAGGTCTGATACCTTTGTACAAAATCTTGGCTCTTACCTTTTCTTTTGTCATCTTGTACAGAATATCTCCGATGTGAGGAACGACTTCGGGATTTGTTTCGGCGAAATGTTCCTTGACCTGTTTGGCTACGGCGTCTTCGTTGGCCTGTCTTTCGTACCTGTCGAAAGTATCCAGCGCGTCGTCAAGAAGTTTGTCGGCGTAAGGTCTGACGATTGCTTCATATTCGGCGGGAACAGTGTGAAGTACGGGCGTAATCTTCTTTTTGCCCACTTCGGATGCGATAAATTCGATAAATTCGCACTGTTCCTTGATTGCTTCGTGACCGAACAGTATAGCGTCAAGCATTTCCTTTTCGGAAATTTCATTTGCGCCCGCTTCGACCATCATTATTGCGTCTTTCGTGCCGGAAAGATTGAGCATAAGTTTGCTCTTTTCCTTCTGTGCGGCTGTCGGGTTAATGATGTACTCGCCGTCCACATAGCCGACGACTACACTTCCCGTGGGACCCGCAAAGGGAATATCGGAAATGCACAAAGCAATACTGCTTCCCATCATTGCGTAAACTTCAGGTTGAATGTCGGGTTCTACGGACATAGCCGTAGCAATTACCGATACGTCATTGTAAAAACCCTTGGGGAACAAAGGTCTGATAGGTCTGTCGATAAGACGGGAAGTCAGTATAGCCTTGTCGCTTGCTCTGCCTTCTCTCTTTTTAAATCCGCCGGGAATTTTACCTACGGAATACATTTTTTCTTCGAAATCCACTCCCAAGGGGAAGAAATCGATTCCGTCACGAGGCTGATCCGCCAACGTAACGTTTGTCATAACAATTGTTTCACCGCATTTTACCATGCAAGAGCCGTTGGCCTGTTCAGCGTATTTGCCGATTTCAACCTCGACGGCACGACCGCCTACTTCCGTCTCGAACACGTAAAAATCTCTGTTACCGATTTTGCCGGCAACTTTTTTAAATTTACTCATTCTTTTCTTATTCTCCTTTCCTTCAAACTCACATATATGGTAGGTTGCTTTCGCAACTTGTATACGTCTTTACAGTAAAAAAAGGAAGACAGGGGAAAAACAGCCCCATCTCCCTTTTCTCAATGTTACTTTCTCAATCCCAGATCTGCAATGATTTGTCTGTATTTTTCAATGTCGGTGCTTTTAAGGTAGTCCAAAAGACCCTTTCTGCGACCTACCATCTGCAACAGACCGCGTCTGGAGTGATGGTCCTTTGCGTGCGTTCTGAGGTGATCTGTCAAGTGATTGATACGAGCAGTCAACAGAGCAATCTGCACTTCGGGCGAACCTGTATCCCCTTCGCTTCTGCCAAATTTGGCGATGATTTCCTGTTTGTTCATTTGCGTTTCTCCTTTTATATATTTGCCGAAAACTAAGTGTACAGTCGGAGACCTCTTGTCACCGAGTAATCGGTATTGTCGAAATTATTCGGCGCTTTCTTCCTGATGACGCTTGGAAGGTTGTTCGGGCTTGGGCAGAACTGCCTTTCTGGAAAGTGTGATACGCCTGTTTTCGGCGTCGAATTCAAGCACTTCCACTTCGATTTCGTCGCCCACTTTCAACGCCTTGTTGATGTCGTCGAGCCATTCCCAGGACACATTCGATACATGCAGCAAACCGTCGATATTTTTGTCCAGTTCGATGAATGCGCCGTAAGGCATGATGCGTGCTACCTTGCCCTTTACAACGCTGCCGACAGCAAATTTTTCAGCGGCAAGTTCCCAAGGCTTGGGTTGAAGTTGCTTATAGCCCAAAGAAACTCTGTTCTTTTCTCTGTCAAGAGCAAGCACTACAAATTCGTAAGTCTTGCCTATTTCCAAAACGTCTGCGGGATTGTTTACTCTGTCCCAGGACAAATCAGAAGTATGAGCGAGGCAGTCGAAACCGCGAACGCTTACGAATGCGCCGAAAGGAGCAAATCTCAAAACTTTTCCTTCCACGATTTCGTCCACTTCGATGTTGTTCCAGAATTCGTCTTCCTTAGCCTTCTTTTCAGCAACGAGAATTGCTCTCTGACTTGCCGAAATGTGATGTTTGGCGTCGTTTACCTTTTCCGCACTGGAAACAAGACGGAGTTTTTTGCCGATATAAGGCGTAAGGTCTTTGACGTAGCCCATCTTTATCTGTGATGCGTGCACCGTTACCGTGTAACTGCCCAGTCTGCCTATAAGGCGATCTCCCTGAGCCTTGGTCATAACAAGTTCGAATTCCTTGCCTTGCTTGATGTCGTCTACAAGTTCGTCGTCCTTGTAACGTTCGTCTACGGCTTTTTTGGAAAGGGTAATCTTACCGCCATCCACTGATACAACGGAACATTCCAGTTCGTCGCCAGTTTTAAGACCACTCTTGAAAGTGCTGTAATCGTCATCCAATGTCAATTCTTCGTTAGCAATAAAAGCGTCCTGCTTCCAATTGGGCAGACGGACAAATACGCCGTTGTCAACTGCGCTTACGAATGTGCACTTAACAATTTTGCCGGGTCTGTACATGACTTCTTTGATTTGACTGACAGCCTGTTCGAAAATATTATCGTTTGTGCTGTTGTTGTTTGCTTCCGTTGTTACAGTTGTAACTTCTACGGTTTCTTTTGCGTTTTCACTCATTCTTGAAAGAACCCCCTCCATCAACTCGGCAGGAGTTGATGCACCTGAAATAAAACTTATTTTCTTAAATTCCGACAGGTCAAAACACGCGTCATCCGCACAACTGACCCAACGAACGTGCTTGCAGTAGCGGGAAGCAATGTCAAACAGTTTGTTAGTGTTGGAACTGTGCCTGTCTCCCACCACGACCACAAGATCGCTTTGCTGTGCTACAAAATGGGCATAATTTTGCCTATCCACTGTAGTATAGCAAATTGTGTCAAATATTTCAAGCGTTTTTACATTATCGGTTAAAAGATTTTGCAAACTTTTTTTGTATTTTTCTATATCAAAGGTGGTTTGAAACATTACAAGCACCTTTTCATAGCAATTCAGATCTAAAACCTCACTTCCGTCGGTGACAATGGCACTGTTTCCGCACCAGCCGTTTATACCGACTATTTCGGGGTGAGAGGCATTGCCGACAAGCACTATCTGATATCCTTTCAAGCTGTACTCCATTGCCTTGTGCTGTATAAGCGCAACGAAAGGACAGGTAGCGTCTATTATATCAGCATTTTTATCTTCCAGTCTGCGTTTTACGTCGGGCGTTACGCCGTGCGCGCGTATCACGACGGTTGCTCCGTCCGGTATCTCGTCAACGTCGTCGACCGTTCTGATACCGTGACTTTCAAGCATGTCGGTAACAAGTCTGTTGTGCACTATTTCGCCCAGACAATAGGAACCCTCGGGACAGGCAAGCGCCTTTTTGACCGCATTGTCCACGCCGTTGCAGAAACCTAAATTTTTATATACGAGAAATTGTTTCACTGCTGCGACTCTTCCTGCTGTTTGCGGAATTCTTCGAGTTTTTTCAATTCTTTTTTTGTGCGTTTGCGCCTTTTTATACCCTTTTCCTGCAAGATGGCAAGCATCTTTTCCCTTACTTCCGTCATCTTTTCGGCTATGATTTCGGTAGCCTCGGCAAGCATCTCTTTGGTAATCGGCTGATCGTAATACTGTTCCAGAGTAAACTCATCCCCCACATAGTAGTAATTTTTTCTGAACAGTTTGGCTTTTTCCCAGATATAGTAAGGTCTGATGGGCGTCTTTGTCCTGATGGCAAACAATGCGGCGCCCGTCTTTAAAGGAAGCATTTTATCGACGTCCGGGCTGCGTGTTCCTTCAGGGAACAGCGCCACGATCTTTTCCTGTCTGAGCAATTTTAAAGTGCGCTTTGTGGCGGCTATGTCCACTTCTCCCCTGTGTACGGGAATGAAGTCAAGACCGTTAAATACCGCGCGCAAAAAGCAACTTTTCTGAAATTCCGCTTTATACATAAACGAAACTGGTGTCTGACACCATATGGAAAATACAACAGGGTCCCAACCGGATATATGATTACCCACGAGTATTGTGCGTTTTTGCTCAAACTTGCGGGGACCGTACCATTTTACGGGGAAAAACGGCTTCATTATATGTTTTACAACATGCACGAAACCTGTAAAAAATTTACCCAATTTTTACTCCTTTACTGTACAGTGACAGAATAAAACGTTCAACATATTTTATAACACAGGCAAATAAATGTCAAACGCCTGCACGTCACATTTTTACAAATGATTCGAATTGATGTTTCAGTTGGGCGGTCTTGCCCAGATACACGTTGACAGGTTTACGGTTGCTTTCAGCAAAAGCAAGCACTCTGATTATGCCGTCGGGCGCACCGTCCGTCACCGCCTCCTGAACGCAGAACAATGCAGTTTCCGCAAATCCGCATTGCGTACGCGCAACCGTTGCTGGATTTAATGCAGTCAGATCTTTGGTCAGAGAAAAAACAAGGCTGACTATGTCCGAAGGCGCAATATTGTTTTTAGTAAGTAAAGCGTTCAGCATAGACATTGTGTTTTCTCTGATGCTTTGCACGCTGTTTTCCGCGCTCGCAGCACCTCTTATTGCAATCATTGCTCCTCCTTTGCGGCATTGAGCCCCGCGGTGTAACCTGTTGAAAATGCTATCTGCATATTAAAACCGCCTGTAAAAGCGTCCACATCCAGCACCTCGCCGGCAAAAAATAACCCCTCATGCAGTCGGGATTGCATTGTACCGGGATTTACCTCTTTAACGTCTATTCCGCCGCTTGTAACTATGGCTCGTTCTATGTCGCCCAGTCGGCTGACGGCAAATCGTAAATTTTTGATTATATGTCCGACGGTCTTACGTTGCGCGGAGGTGATGCTGTTTACTTTGACAAACGCATTGACACCGCTTCTCTTTATCACTTCGGCGCAAAGTCTTTCAGGCAACAGGTCGTACAGACTGTTGCGGAAATCCTTGTTGATATATTTCAAAAAATCTCTTTGCAAACGTTGATCCAGTTGCTCGTCGGTAAGCGCTGGTTTCAGGTCTATCGACAAAACGCAGCCTTTGACAGGCTTTTTGTTTATAAGGCTGGAAACGGTAAGTATTGCCGGACCGCTGACGCCCTCCGCAGTGAACAGCATTTCCCCGAACTGCTCGGCAATTTTCTTGCCGTCGCGTGAAACGGTCACAAGCACGTTTTTAAGGGACAAGCCTTCGAGATCGTGTTTTTCGCTCAATATTATTTCACAAAGCGCAGGCCGAGGCTCGACCACACCGTGACCCAATTGCGCGGCAAATTTATAACCGTCGCCGTCACTGCCCGTTGCGCTGTAAGAAATACCGCCTGTTGCCACAATTACCCTGTCAAACAGTTTTTCGATGCCGTTGACGCACACCGTCCAGCCTTTTCCGGCAGGACGTATGTACTGCACTTTGCCGTTGAGTACAATCTCCGCTCCGTTACGCCTGAGCATTTTTTCCAATGTTGCCGTAACATCGCTCGCCTTGTCTGATACAGGAAAAACACGATTTCCGCGTTCCACCTTCAACGCAAGACCGTTGTCCGAAAGCATACGACACAGCGCGTCGCTGTCGAATCTTCCTATCGCCCCGTACAGAAATTTCGCGTTGGTCGCAACGTTGTTCAGAAATTCCCGCTTGTCGCAAGCATTTGTCACGTTGCATCTGCCCTTACCGGTGATATATATTTTTTTGCCCAATTTGTTGTTCTTTTCAAAAAGAACCGTTTCCGCACCCATTTCCGATGCAGTGACCGCCGCCATTATGCCGGCAGGTCCGCCTCCTATAACAGCAACTTTCATTCAAACAATTCCTTTGCCTTTTGCATTTTGTCGAAGTCGGTTTGAGTGATCGTCAGCGGAGTGACGGTTATATAGCCCTTTTCCGCCCACGCCACATCGCAGTCGGCGTCGAGATCGGTAAACACTTTGTCGCCCACCAATATCCAGTGATGCTCGGCATCCGCCTTTTGATAGTAATCGTCAAACAACGCTCCGCCCTGAGCGGTGACCTTGACTTTATCTTTGACTTCATTGTACGGCAACGCAGGCACATTTATGTTTAAAAGACTTTGAGTGTAATCGAACCGCAACAACTTGTGAAGATTGTCTTTTATAAATCCGACGCATGCGGAAAAGTCAGACGAACTTCCCAAACGGGACAACGCTACCGCCCTCATACCGCACAAAACCGCTTCTTCCGCCGCGCCTACCGTACCGGAATAAAGTATATCGTGCCCGTAATTTTCGCCGTTGTTGGGACCGGAAATCACAAGGTCGAAGGGTATATTGAGATTTTTGACGGCAAACTTCACGCAATCGGCAGGAGTTCCGTGACTGGCAAACGCCATTACCGCTCCAAAATACCGTTTCAAAGGCAAAAATCCCACTTCGCGGTGAAAGTTTATTGCATGGGAAAAAGCCGAACGCTCACTGTCCGGAGCAACGACATAAACATCTACGTCTTTCATTGCGGACAACGTGCCGCACAGCAATTGCAAACCACGGCTTTCCACACCGTCGTCATTAGTCAGCAGTATGTTCATTTTATTCCTCCGAGCGACTTTAAATACTGTACTTCCCTGTCTGTAAGAAAGCGGTATTTTCCGCGGGACAAACCGCCCAGTCGCAAATCGCCGATGGACACTCTTTTTAAAAATTCCACTTCGCTGCCCACCGCTTCGAGCATTTTCTTTATTTGCCTGTTACGGCCTTCGGTAATCGTTATCTGTAATCTCGTGTGATGGGCGTCCTTTTCCGCTACACTGACAATGGCAGGCAATGTCTGTTTGCCGTCGATCATAACTCCGTTGCGCAGTCTGTTTATATCCGCGTCGCTCAACTGCCCCGACACACGTGCGATATAGGTTTTCGGTACTTCCGAAGACGGACGTGTAAGAGCGTTGGAAAGTTGACCGTCGCTTGTCAGCAACAGCAAGCCTTCCGTGTCGTAATCCAATCTTCCCACAGGATAAACACGCGCTTTGATATTTACAAGATCCATTACCGTTTTTCTTCCCAGTTCGTCGGAAACGGTTGTTACGTACCCCTTGGGTTTGTGAAGCATCAGATAGTAATGTTTTTTAGCCAAAGTAACGCGTCTGCCGTTTACGGTAACGCTGTCTTTCGCCTCGTTGACATCTGTACCCAAAGTCGCAGGCTTTCCGTTTACACGAACAGCACCTTCGGCTATCAGTTTGTCGCATGCCCTTCGGCTTGCCACACCGCAATCTGCAAGATACTTGTTTAATCTCATATGTTCCTCTGTACAATAAAAATGGTTACCTATATAGTAACCATTTTTCGTGAAAAAATCAACTGTTTGTCTAAATATATATTCAGGCAATACCCTTCTCCGTCAGGCAATTTTTCAAAACTTTTTTTAATAAGGGTATTTTCGCTGCCATCGCTTTTTAGCGGGTAACTGAATTCATCCGGGCAAAAATAAACCCGTGTGCCCTTTTCCGGCGGCTTATACGGCTTGTTATATGCTACTATGTTTGTCATAGTATAGTTGTTAAAGCCCCATTCGAGCATACTTCGACTGTTTTCGAACATCGGAGAACAGTTCAGCACCACTGCAATCAACTGCATTCCGTTTCGTGTGGCGCTACCAACAAAGCACCGCCCCGCTTTTGTCGTGTAACCCGTCTTTACGCCGTCGGCGTCAGGCAACATGGACAGTAATTTATTTTTGTTGTAAATATTTATCGCGCTGTCGTCTTCATGCAACACGGCGCTTTTCTGCGCAACCGTCTTGCGCACAAGGTCATTACTCAACGCCTGAGCGGTAATCAATGCAAGGTCGTAAGCGGACGTGTAATGTTCATTGTCGTGCAATCCGTGAGGATTTGCAAAATGCGTGTTGACTACGCCAATACTTGTTGCCCTGTCGTTCATCATTTGCACGAATTTTTCTGCTGAGCCTGCCGTGTGTATTGCCAGCGCAACGGCGGAGTCGTTTCCGCTACGCAACATCAGACCGCTCAGAAGGTCACAGACAGGAATCCGCTGTCCTTCTTTCAGATACAGCGAAGAACCTTCTATTCCCACCGCTTTTTTATCCACGGTAACTATTTCATCGGGCTGACAGTTTTCCGCTACCACAAGTGCCGTCATTATCTTTGTAGTGCTTGCCATAGGAAGTCTTTCATTTTCGTTTTGGGCGTAAAGCACTCTTCTGCTGTCTCTTTCCATCAGCACGGCAGACCTTGCTGCCGTAAGATGTTCTTCCGCCGAAACATTATATTGAGTAAACGAAATACACAATACCAAGCCGACCAGAAACAACAGCACAACACTACAGATCTTTTTCACTGAACATCCCCCTTGTGATGTCAAGAAGTATGTCAAGCGGACTTTCGTCCGTGGCTTTGAGAACTTTCACGCCATCCTTTCCCACCACGAGAAAACTGACGGGCGTAAGAGTTGCTCCGCCGCCGGATCCGCCGGCGAAGTGACCGATATAGCCGTCTTTGAGAATACCTTTATTGAGTTTGTCGCCGTATTCACCGCCTCCTGCCATAAATGCAAACGTAAGTTGAGATACCGGCATAATTGTTGTACCGTCAGGCGCTACTATAGGTTTGCCTACAATTGTATTTACTTCGGCAATGTGCGCTATGTTGTTAACAGCGGTATTTACGATATCACTTATTCTGTAATCCATTTTTTACTCCTTGTCTGACCAATGCGTACAGTATTCTTATTACAGCCGTGCTGACAAGACATTCCGCCACCGTGACGTTTTCACCGTAACTGTACGATGTTCCGCCACGGACGGACGTTTCGGTCACACTTGTAGCAATTGCCGTCGTTATAGCCGACAGAATATTTACCGCCATTGCAACCGTTGTCCTTGACGGCTTGTCCACTGCGAAAACAATGCGGTAATCAAGTTTGTGCAGGTCGAAACATCTTACCAGATTTACCCCGTCGTCATCAGGTTTGAATTCTATGGGCGCAATTCCGTTGAGCGTTCCTTTGTACACAATTTTACCGTCTTTCAGCGTAAATCGCTGTCGCAGCAATGTGATATGTCCCAACCGCACTTTCAGTAAAGCATAGACATTATTGATATCAATCAATACCGCTATCCTGAAATAAACAGGCGCCAATGTCAATGTCAATACTATCATAAATGCCGTAAGGAATATCATAATTTTAATATGCAGAGATGTAAAAAAAATATACGCTTGTAGGAATTTTGTTTGCAAACAGCCCAAAGTCTCAGTAAATTGTACAATTCAAATCGGAATGTAGCGTGACACAAATCAGACACAGACAAGACAATGTCAAAATAAAAATTAAATGACCAAATAGCCCGAATCAAAATATATCCGGAAATATTCGTTAAAAAGTCTGCAAGTCGGTAAATGACTTTCCGCAAAAGATAAAATCATGTTTCGAAAAGTGCAGACGAATACGATACGTAACGTAATTTGCCTGACTGAAAATTAAATACTGCATTTAAACAATTATTTAAAGGTAAAAGGCATAAAAAAAAGAGCCCTTGTCAAAGGGCTCCCAAAGGCATATTTAACCGCCAATGTCAGGTAACAGACAAAGGTTCAGTCCTTGTCGGTATTATTGTCGGTTTTCTGCGATTCAGTCGGCGTTTCGCTGTTTTTAACTTCCTGCTGTTGTGTTCTGTCACCGCCGAAAAGCGAAAGAAGTATAAAGACGACATAGACGGTTGTTTCGGCAATAAGAACGATAAAACGCACCCAACTTAAAATATTTGCAAATGTGGCATTGTATCCGGCAAGAGAGTTGATTGAAGACAAAACGGAAATAAATGCGCCAATTGCTGCAAATATGAGCACTACGAAGAACGCATTTTTCGCAGTGTAACGCAGGTCGTCGTCTTCGCTCTTGACGATTGCGTAGCCTCCCACTATTGCAAAGGCGATCAGGCTGAAATAGCCGCTGAACCATATGAGTGCTTTTTTCCAACGATTAGTCCAAATCTTTTTCATTGTTTTACCCGTCCTTTTTTTTTCATTATATGACAATTATCTGTTATTTGTCAATAGCGAATTTCATCAAGCGCTTTAAAAAGTATTGTCATCCGTAAAAAAACACAATCGCATACTGATTGCGACGCGTAAGTACCGTAAATGCAACAAATTGCGCCAACGACAAATGCGTTGCCGAAGCAACGCACCGCTACACAGTTCAAAAAATAAAAAACAGATTGGAAAAAACGATCTGTAAAACAAACATACAGATCAAAGACGTATTTGCAACGACTTTTCCTTTTAAATCTCGCTGAATAAAGGACAGCGCAGTAAAAACGCAGGCTAAAATAAAAGGTACGCTGAGTACAATCTCTGCCAACCACCAAAACAGCACGCCCAATTCGAGATTTGTACCGTATCCCCAGCCCGTTTGCACCTGCTCGGCAAATGCCAGAAAGAACAGGGGGAAATGCAGCAAATTGATCGCTGACAATATGATGACCGCAACTATACCTAAAATGTTGTTGTTTCTGCGATTGGCAGATTTTTCAGTGTATTCCGTTGAATTCATTCCACTACTTCTACCTTTTCCCCTTCAAGAAATTCCGGTATGTCCTGAGTATTGAACATCGGCTTTTCAACCGTCGTGACGGAATTGATGTTTTGTTCTATGGATTGAAGTTTTCCGAGCAAAGCCTGATGATCGGGCAGATCGTCAATAGAGGTCAAAGAAAATCTTTTCAAAAACTCGTCGGTTGTAGCAAAAAGCAATGGTTTACCTATAGATTCTTTGCGTCCAACCGCTTCTATCAATCCGAGTCGTGTAAGATTTTGCACGGAGTAGGTACAATCCACCCCGCGGATTTCCTCTATTTCGACACGGGTAACCGGTTGTTTGTAAGCCACAATAGCAAGCGTTTCCAACATTGCGTTGGTAAGTTCCTTTTCCTTAATGGGATTGAGAACGCTTTCCACCGATTTAACATATTCGGGGTTGCTGGAAAACTGCGCTTTCTTATTGAATGTAAGCAGATGTATTCCGCTTTCACCGCTGTACCGCTGTTTAAGTTGCTCTATCGCTTTGTTAACATCGCCTACCGGGACTTCCAACTTTTCCGCAATAAACGCAATTTCGACAGCCTTGCCGGAAACAAACAGAATTGATTCGATTATATTATTCAAGTTCTTCACTGTAATTTACCTCTTGAAGTACCGCATCGGTACGTCTGACAATTTTTATATCTTCGAACAACCCGTCCTGAATCACCTTTATGTATTGCAGTTTCAACAGTTCGAGCATTGCACTGAAAGTGGTGATTATTTCAAGACGCGTGGAATACTCGTCGAACAGTTCAAAAAAGTTGATCTGCGGTTGTTGGGAAAGTTTTTCGCGCAAAAATTCAATCTTTTGAGCAACGGTAAATGTTTCCTTGGTAATGGCACGCGAGACGTTTTCCGCCTGCGTCTTTATCTGCATACGCATGAGAAACTTGTTGAAAGCCTCCATAAAGCCTTCGAAACTCAGTTGTTCCTTTACTACCACTACTTCCTGACCGACGCTTTTTTCCGGATCGCGGTAAAAACGGTTGACCATTTCCTGCTCTTTAAGTTCGGTAACTATTTTTTTGAACTGCTGATATTCTTCCATCTGGCGTATAAGACCGCGCTGTTTTTCTTCGAGGTCTTCATCGTCAATCGGGTCAATGGGCAACAGAGCACGGGATTTAATTTCCAACAAAGTTGCCGCAATAGCCATATACTCGCTTGCCTGATCCACGTCTACCGTGGACAATTGCGACATATACTGCAAAAACTGTTCCGTGACCTGCGAAAGAAATATATCCTTAATCTCTATCTTGCTTTCCTTTACCAGAAACAGCAGCAGATCGAGAGGCCCTTCGAAATTGGACAGTTCCAGTTTGAGGGCGTTGTCCGGTTGAGGATGATCAAATAAATACTGTTGCTGTATTTCCTGATTGTTCATACGAATATCAACCCCCAAAGTTTCAAAAAGGCGTCTATCAAACCGTTTCCGAGATACGTCATATACAGACTGAGCGGCGAATAGACATCGATTAACGGCAAGTAGTTCCACATAAGCAGGAACAGCAAGATGTACAGACTGTATCTGCGCAAAAACGTCATGAAGGAATTTTCCTGCGAAACAAAGCAGGACAAAAATCTGTAACCGTCCAACGGATACAGTGGCAGAATGTTGAACAGCGCAAAGGAAATGTTTATCGACACAATCAGATTGAACAACATCAACATAAAGTGGTCGAGGTAATACAGGTTGTTTGCTAAAGCAGGCATCGATATGTAGCGTGCCCACACTACCCAGAAAAGGGAAAAGACAAACGCTAAAATTATATTTGTCAGCACGCCTGCAAGCGAAACACTTACCATTCCTTTTGTCTTGTTACGGAAATTGTTGGGATTTACGGGAACCGGCTTTGCCCAACCGAAACCGACGAGCAACATCATCAGCAGACCGACAACGTCGAAATGCGCCAGAGGATTTAACGTCAGGCGTCCCATGAGTTTGGCAGTGTCGTCGCCGTTCCACTTGGCAACGATACCGTGCGCAAGTTCATGCAAAACAAGCGCCGACATCAAGGCAATAATAAACGCTATTACGTTGAGCAAACCTTCGCGGCAAAATTCATTGCCGAAATTTTTCAATAGTTCGATTATAAACATAATACACCTTTGTACAGTGTATCAAAAACAACGCTAAAAGTCAATTTTATTAGTCTAAATTGTTGTTTTAACCCCAAAAAGGGGAAGACCTTTCAGCAGTCTTCCCCAAATGACTTTTATATCTGACAATACTCAGTTGACACCTACAATATCGCCGATATACTGTCCGTAACTTCTTACGGCTACGTCACAGCTTGCTACCAACTCAATTTCCTTTATACGTTCGCCGTCCTTTACAAGCGCCGCCTTGCCCACTACATCGCCTTTGGCGACCGGTGCTTTAACGTTTTCGGCAAGTTCTACAACTACTTCGCAATTACACTGTCCCTTGCGTGTAAACGCCACAAGCGGTTCGGAAGCGTTTACTTCCACTTGTCCTTCTTTACCTCCGCGTACCTTTACACTGCCTATCTGCGTATGGCTGTCCATGAAAACCTTTGTTTCGTAGTTGGCAAATCCGTAGTCAAGCATTGAAGATACTTCGGAAAATCTTGTTGCGCTATCGGGCGCTCCCACGACGACGGCAATAAATCTCGTGTCGCCTCGTTTAGCAGTTGCGCACAGACAATGCATTGCTTCAGACGTATACCCTGTTTTACCGCCGTCGCATCCGTTGTAAAATCTTACCAGTCTGTTTGTATTAGACATACCAGTTATTCTGCCATCGGGATGCTGAAAGTCTTCCATCCAAATCTTGGAACATGTAAAGTAATGCGGATGTTTTATCAATTCGCGCATCATATTGGCAACGTCTGCCGCACAGGAATAGTGATTCAACTGCGGAAGACCTGTCGGATTTTCGAAATGCGTAGCGACAAGTTTAAGTTCGGACGCCTTTTTGTTCATTTCGGCGACAAAGTTTTCAACGCTGCCGCTGACATGTTCGGCAAGAGCGACGCAACTGTCATTCGCCGAGCAAACCACAACCGATTTAATGAGGTTGTTGACCGTATATTGTCCTCCTGTTTCGAGAAAAACCTGCGAACCGCCCATGCCCGACGCATTTGCCGAACAGGTAATCACATCCGACAAAGAAATTTTACCGCTGTCAATTGCGTCGTAAACGCACAGCAATGTCATTATTTTTGTCATACTTGCTATAGGCTGTTTTTCGGTGGAATTGTGCTGATAAAGTACTTCGCCGTTTTCGTTCATCAGTAATGCCTGTCTGCTCTTGGAGGGTTTGGCGTAACTGTCCGCCATCACCGTAGAACTGAACATCGCAACCGATATAATTGTCAGAATCAATATAATCAATACTGCTTTTTTCATAGGCACTCCTTAAATTTTGTTACCGTTAGTATCTGCAATTAAAAAATAACTATGCACCGGCCGTTTCAGACGCCGAACGGAACAACCGTTTGCAGAGTGAACAAAAAAAACGCCGCTTTTAACAAGCGGCGCGAACAATATTAAATTTAAAAATTTTCAAGCATTTTTTCCGGATTTTTGTAACGTCTGTACAAAGTTACGAATTTTTCTTTGTCCTTCACCAACATTCCGAACACTTCTTTATTACGGACTATTTCAATGTTGTTTACAAACCACGTGTAACTGTATGCGTCGAGATCCAATGCATACAGCAAATTGAAATTGTCATTTGCAAACAGCATGGAAAAATTTATACTTCCGTAATTGTCGTAGAAGAAGAATATCACGTCGCATTCAGACAGCGGAACGGTAATACCGTTGACACTCCAACTGTCTTTTGTAATGCCTTCGCAACGCATTTTTTCTTCCGCCTCTGCGCTGTCGGTAATGTAAAACCTTTCGTTGAGTCGTTTGAGGTTGTCCGCATCGATCCGTCGGTTCATTCTGAGTGTGCCTGTAACAAACAGAACAAGCAATACGGCAACAGTCACAGCCCAGGCAATAAACGGAATAAAAGCAACTATTTCGTTTTTAGTAAAGTGCTCTATCAGCAAACACGCAATAAATACCACTATTGCTCCACCGATTACAAACACAAAACCGGGCATTACTCTCTTGTAAAGAAAGTTGTACTGGTATTCCGGCATATTTTCGCGTTCTTTGGCGATTATACTTTTAATTCCTTTCTTTTCGGATGCTTCTTGCGCTAACTTATCACTAAAGTTATACATAGTTTTACAATCACATAGTGATCTTTTCCCACACGGACTTTGCGCCGAAAGGCAGTCCGAGTTGCTGACGAATAGTATCGTTTATGACGTCCATTCCCGACATTGTGCCGAGATTTGTCGGAACGATGTCACAACCGTAAATAAGCAACGGCGTGTACTCCCTGGTGTGATCGGTATGCGCCTTGTGAGTCGGATCGCAACCGTGATCGCCCGTAATGTACAGTACGTCGTCTTTTTTCAACAGAGGCAACAGTTCGCCGACTTTTTTGTCAATTTCTTCAAGCGCCTGAGCGTAACCGTATACGTCACGGCGATGACCGTATTTCATGTCGGTGTCTACAAGATTGACAAACACCAGACCGTCAAAGTTTTCCTTGGCAATTTCGATGGTCTTTTCCAATCCGTCGAGATTGCTTTCGGTGTGAATACTGCGCGTAATTCCTCTGCCGTTGAAAATATATTCTATTTTGCCTACGGCAACGCTTTCCAATCCGTTTGCCTTGACAGCGTCAAGCAATGTTTCGCCGGGCGGATCAAGAGAAAAGTCCTTACGATCTGCGGTACGCACAAACGGGTACTGTCCTTCAAAGGGACGGGCGATTATTCTGCCCACGCCGTACTTGCCCTCGCACAGTTTGCGTGCTTTCAAACACATGTTGTACAACTGTTCAATAGTATATTTGTCCATGTGTACGGCAATCTGCAATACGCTGTCCGCCGAAGTGTACACTATCGGGTAACCTGTACGCAGGTGTTCTTCACCGTAATCTTTTATTACTTCCGTACCGCTGTAAGGTTTGTTACACAGTACTTTTGTACCAAGTTGTTTTTCCAGACGGGTAATGAATTCTTTGGGAAAACCGTTGGGGAATGTAGGCATAAACTCCTTTGTCACAATGCCTGCTATTTCCCAATGTCCAACAGTAGTATCCTTACCCTTTGACAATTCCGCCATACGGCCGTAAGCGCCGTTGGGCAAACGGTCATCGTTATAAGTACCGTCGATATTGTACAATCCCATGTCGGCAAGACAGGGAAGATTCAAGTCGTAGGCATTGCGCACGTTCTTCAACGTATTTGCGCCGTAGTCTCCGTATTTCTTGCAGTCGGGCAATGCGCCCACTCCGAATCCGTCTATAACTAAAATAAATGCTCTCATATACTACCACCTACGCTAATTATATCAAAACTTTTACAATTTAACAATCAAAATAACGCTATAAATAAACTCAATATTACAAAATTAGCAATACATTTGGCGATTACGGCGAGAACAGACGCCAACTGTGTAAGTTTGTAACGCAAAAGTAAATCAGTAAAACAACAGCACTGACAACATCCACATTCGTTGAAAGCAATTATAACTATAGTCACGTTCAACAGTTGTTCTACAAGAATTACCGCTATACCCGCAATGACGCCCAGAACGCCGAATGAAGAAAAGGCAACGGCAAAGTAAACCCCGCAGGAAACGCCGCACGCTACGGGTAACAGTAAGCAAAGAAACCTTGTATACCGGTTGCACGCAAGTAACAGCGCTACGAAATACAGTAACAAGGTTTTCCATATATAGGTAAACAGAAGGGAAAAAAGTTTGCGTTCGAAAATAATTCCGTACAGATACTGAAATCTGTCGGAATACAGCCATGACGCCATTATCTGACGGTAAAAGGCAAATGTAATACCCAACGCTACCGCAAAAAGTCCGTAGCAAAGAATAAGAATTACTTTATCCTTTTTATACGTATCCCACAGTTGTTGAAAATTTAAAGCCAAGCCATTGTATACTTTCATACTAAATGCTATGAAAGTAGCGGGACAATTATGCAAACGACACCCGCAATGACATGCCACTACCGTGCGCTCGGATTAATTCCCGAGCATCCACTGTGCGTACATTCCGTATCCCTTTGTGGGGTCGTTTACGAACACGTGCGTAACTGCTCCTACCAGTTTGCCGTCCTGGACAATGGGACTTCCGCTCATCCCCTGAACTATACCGCCCGTCGCGTCCAGCAACCGCTCGTCCGTCACACGCAAGACCATACCCTTGTCGTCGGGAGAAGTCTGCTTGACCGCTTTAATGATTTCCACACTGTATTTACACCGTTCTTTACCGTTTATCGTTGAATAAATATACGCTTTGCCGGGATGAACCTCTCCTACCGACGCAACGTCTATAAGTTGCATATCGTCAAAAGGCATTGCCTTGAATGTGCCGAATGCGCCAAATTTGTTGTTCTTGTGCAACAGCCCGATGCAATCTTCGAAACTGAACGTGCCTTTAAGTTCACCCGCCGTTCCTTTTACGCCCTTGTTCACTCCGTTGATGTTGCAACTGTAAACGCCTCCGTTGTCACAATTGACAATATTGCCCTTGCCGTCGCAAATGGGATGTCCCAACGAACCGAAGGACAAATCCTTTTTGACATAAGTCAGCGTACCTATGCCGCTGCTGCTGTCTTTTGTCCACAGTCCGAGTCTGTATTGCTTGTTGGCAAGATCCATCTGCGGTACTATATAAGTTTCAGCGACTTTGCCCTGTCTGATATACCGCAATCTGAGTTCTTTTCCGCCGCTTTTTGACGCAATCTCCGACAACTTGGTGGAATTGAATATCTTTCTTCCATCCAATTCGACTATAACGTCGTGCAACTGCAGACCCGCTTCCACTGCAGGACACACAAGTTTACCGTCAGAGTTGAAAAACTCGTTCAGACCTATTACGGTAACTCCGTTGCCGTCGATAGTCATGCCTATTGCATATCCGCCGACATAAACCTGTTCATCTATTTTTTCTTTGCTTGCGCCGGGCGCAAACAAGTCGCCGATTTTAGAAAAAATGTCATCGTCGCTTTCCGCTGCAAAAGCCTGTTTCGGCTGAATCATAAATACGGAAAACAACGCCGTTACCATTAGCACAAAAAGTAAAATACGTTTCATGACTACCTCACAAATGCAATTTAACTGTAGTTTGTGCCGTTGCGCTAATTATATTTACTTTTTTTAAAAACGGCGTCTACTATTTTTTCAGCCCGAATGATACATGACAAAGTGACGTAACGAATTTGTTTGCCCTCCGAAAATCACCAAAATACCCCCGAAATAATGTACTATGTCAGAAATAGTACAACACAAAAGGACAGATAGCGTAACTATCTGCCCTTAGTTGTTAGTGTTTATTCAATCGCAAAGTTTTTGCCTGTTGGCCCACTCTATCAGTTCGTCGGCATTGACAAGAGAATGTTGTCCTACACCGCCCATCAGTCGAGCCACTTCGCGCACCTTGTCTTCTCCCAAAGCATAAGTTGCCGAAGATACTGTTCTGCCATCCTGCTCGCCCTTGGTAATTACAATATTGTTGTCCGCCATTGCAACTATATGCGGCAAGTGAGTAATTGCGATACACTGGTAATTTCGCGAAACTCTGTTGAGTTTAACCGCAACCTTTTGCGCCATATTACCGGAAATACCGGTGTCTATTTCGTCGAAAACCATTGTGGGAATATTTTCCACCGTTGCCGTGATGTTTTTAACGGCAAGCATAAAGCGTGACATTTCGCCTCCGCTTATAACCTTGCTCAAAGGTTTCAAAGGCTCTCCCTTGTTGGCGGAAAACAAAAATTCCGCGCTGTCAAAGCCGTTCGCTCCCACAAACTTTTCATATTGCTCAAATGAAGGTTTTTCATTAAATACCACGGAAAACGTCGTGCCTTTCATTCCGAGGTCATCCAATTGCTTTTTAATATCGGCAGCGAATACCTCTGCCTGTCTGCGTCTGATGTCAGACATTTGTTCGGACAAACGGTAAAGTTTGTTTAAGACATCCTGTTTTTCCTGCATTAGTAACGCTATCCGATGATCGCTGTCCAGCAGTTGTGAATACTGTCTTTTAGCGTTGTCGAGATATTGCAGCGCTTTTTCCACAGTCCCGCCGTACTTGTTTTTAAGAGTACGAACGCGTTCCCGACGTTCTTCAATTCTGTCCGCATCGCCTGCACTGTATTCCGTGTCGTTCAGATACTGTTCAAGCATTTGCGAAAGGTCATCCGCTTCTATACATAGCGCTTCAAGTCGGCTTACCGCCTCGTCCAACGTCCGATCGTAAGCGGATGCCGTGTTGACGAAATTTTTTGCAAGAGACAATTGCGTCACAGTACCGTCCTGACGTGAAAGATACTGCAATGCGCTGTCTACAGCGGTTGCTATCTTTTCAACGTTGACAAGCCGTCTGTGAGCCTGTTCCAACTGTTCTTCCTCCTCCTCGGACAAATTGCCCTTTTCCAATTCATCTATCTGGTAGGACAGCATATCCAGTGTTCGCTGTCTTTCAGCCTCGCTTCCTCCGAAAGATCTGAGTTGGGATCTGATATCGAGATATTTGCGGTAAAGACGCTCGGCTTCCGATTTAACTTGTCCGAAATTGCAAAAACCGTCCAGCACCGACAAATGATTGTCCGGACGCAGCAAATTGAGATGTTGACTCTGACCGAATATATCCACCAGACGAGAAGAAATACTCTTTAACATCGAAGTCGTGCAAGCCCTGCCGTTTACACGGCAGTCGCTCTTGCCTGAGTCGGTCATTGTGCGAGAGATTATCACGGTATTGTCCGCTTCAAAGCCCATCTCTTCCAGCAGTTGAGTTACCGTTGAATCGCAGTCATCGAACACTACTTCCACGAAAGCGCGCGTCTGTCCGTGTTTTATAAGAGATTTGTCCGCCCTCTCTCCCAAAACGAATGCCAGCGAATCTATAATGATAGACTTGCCGCTGCCCGTTTCACCTGAAAGCACGGTAAGTCCTTCATCGAAATTCAGTTGCAGTTTGTCAATCAGAGCAATGTTGTTTATTGTTAAACTTCTGAGCATGCGACAACCTCCTTAATACTGCAACTGACTTAGTTTGTCTACCAGTATTTCGGCGGAAGAGTCGTTGTCGCACACGGCAATGGCTGTGTCTTTGTTTCCGACCACTCCCAAAACAAAAGGCAAACCCATCTGCGTGACAACCTCCGAAGCAACGTTTGCGCACTGCTCGACAGTCTTTACCACGACGATATTGTTTGCACTTTTTATGGAAATACAGCAATCTTTAAACAGCGCAAGCAACTTGCCCGACACCTTTACGTCCATTGATTGCTTTGTCACGTATTTGTATGCGCCCGATTCAGTCTGAGTCTTTATAAGACCCAATTCCTTTATGTCGCGGGAAATTGTCGCCTGTGTGACGTCGAATCCGCGCGCACGCAATGCGTTTACAAGTTCTTCCTGCGTTTCCACCGCTTCGTGCAGGATGATCTCGAGTATCTTGGATTGTCTCTGATTCCTTGTCATATGTTTTCTCCCTTTGATTGGGAATATTATACACTATCAGTAATATTTATTCAATACTTTAAACAGAGAAAAATGCAATATTATTTACAAAATACTTTCTATAGCCTCGGCAACGCTCTCGCTGTCCAGTCCGCAATCTCTTATCTGTTGGGATATGCTTGCGTGAGCGACAACGGTTTTGTCAACGGCAAAGTTCAGAACTTTTACGTCGCGATTTTCAAAGTAACCGTTTACCAGACTTCCGAATCCCCCGTGCAACATATTTTCTTCCAATGTAACTACTACAGCACCGTCTTCTATGCTGTTGAGGTATTGATCGTCCAACGGCTGTACAGTAGTTACATTTACCACTTCGACGTCTTTGATGCGTTCGCCTACTTCAAGAGCAACTTCGAGCATATTCGCGCCAACGGCAAGCAGATGCACCTTTGCGCCTTTTGAAAGAACCTGCCAACGTCCGCCAAAATTTAACTGTCTGTCCGACAGCGTACGTCCGTAACGTATTGCCAGAGGCTTGCCGAAAGATTGTGACATTTCTATCATCTGTTGCAACTGTGTATAAGTTGCGGGCGCCCAGACTGTCATTGACGGTATACATGTAAGGTAACTGATGTCATAAAGTCCCTGATGGGTGGCACCGTCGCTGCCGACAAGGCCGCTGCGATCTATAAGAAACGTTACAGGAAGCGACTGCAATGCCACATCGTGCTGTATCTGATCGAAAGCACGTTGTAAAAAGGTCGAGTATATCATTACATACGGCTTCATTCCGTTGGCTGCAAGCCCGGCGGCAAAAGTAACCGCATGTTCCTCCGCAATCCCCACGTCGTAACACCTGTCCTGGAAAAGTTCTTTAAAGGATTTAAGACCTACGGCGTCCTGCATTGCGGCGGTCACCGCGCATATCCTATTGTCACTTTGCGCAAGAGAAACAAGGGTACTTCCCGCTGTGTCGCTTGACAATGCTCCCGAAGCGCCTTTAGATACCGAGTGAAATTTTTCCGGATTGTCCTCTGCAGGTTTGTATCCATTGCCCTTCTTTGTAACTATGTGAAGTACTGTAGGCTTTTTAACGTTGTTCCTTATTTTTCTAAGATAGTAGACCAAATCGGAAACATCATTTCCGTCTATCACGCCTATATACTTTATATCGAATTTATCGAAATAACTGTTTTCGCCGTAAGACATCTTGACCTGTCTTTTGCACCAGCGCAAAAAACGGTAGACAGGTCTGCCGAGCAACGGTATTTTAAGCAGGAATTTTTTGAGTTTTTCCTTATTTTTATCGTAGGAACCCACTCTTATCTTGCTCATATTAAGGGTAGCCGAACCGACATTTTCGCTGATGGACATATTGTTGTCGTTGACTATTATCAGCATATGTGTTTCTCCCACGTTGTTGAGTCCTTCATAGGCAAGACCGCCCGTCAGCGCTCCGTCGCCCACTACCGCAATCACGTTGTAGTCTTCACCTTTGATGTCTCTTGCGCAGGCTATGCCAAGAGCCGAAGAAATTGCAGTGCTTGCGTGTCCCGTATTGAAAAAGTCGTATTCACTTTCTTCCGTACGGGGAAAACCGCTCAGACCGTCTTGCTGTCTGAGCGTGTTGAAAAGGGACAATCTTCCCGTAAGTATTTTGTGAACGTAACTCTGATGACCTACGTCCCACACTATTTTGTCCGCCCTGTCAAAAACATAATGCAAAGCAACGGTCAGTTCCACTACTCCGAGATTGGAAGCAAGGTGACCTCCCGTTTCCAGAACAGTGTCGGTAAGCACCTGCCGTATTTCCGCGCACAGTTGACCCAGCTGTTTTACGTCAAGTTTCTTGATGTCGTCGGGGCTGTTGATGTCTTTCAGCATTAACCCTCTTTAACAAATATACTGATAAATTTAGCGGTATTTAACACAATTTTGTTGGCATTGTTTACGGCATAGTTTTTGCCGAGTGCCTTGCCGGTTATAGTCAGCGTTGAGACAACCGAGTAAATGAGAACGTTGAACCAGAAAGAAAAATTTCCCGTCACGTTACTTGCTATAGCCGCACCGCAAACACCGGAAACGACACCGCATATGTCGCCTATTATATCGTTGCACACCGACGATACCACATCGGCATTTTTGGCAAATTTAACGGCAGTTTTACTTCCCTTGACCTTTCTCGACGCCATTGCGAGGAAAGGCTGAATGTCACATGAAGTCGTAGCCGTGCCTATTATATCGAAAATCACACCGATGATTATTATAATCAACGTGATGACAATGGCAATGGCAATATGCGCGCCTTCCAAAGCAAGTTCGGACGCCGCATTGACGGCAAGCGACAAAAACAGCGTTATTATGCAAGCCTTTAAAGCCCACAGATTTTTTTTCTTCTTTTTCTTGGGTTGAGGTTTGTCTTTATCGGTTTTCTTGTCCTTGACATTCGCAGTATTGTCTGCGTCGGTCTGTTGTTGCAACTTACTCCCGTCGGGAACGGAACTGCCCTCTTTACTCATATATTCTCCTGTAAAATGTAAAAAAAATATGGTGGTGATAAATCGGATAAACCTTACGGCATAGGTTCAGTAGGATTTCCCATGCAAAAACTTCTCGTCGCCGAAAAAGCAGTTTCCTTTTCATTTCGCATAAACGGTGTCGCCACACGCTTAACTGAATCGCCACTTAGTCCGTACTATAATCCCCGATTTACCTGACTTGCAGTCTAGAAGATTTCCTTTGCAGAAACAACTACGCTTAGTTTCTTTTGCAAAATTCATTTCATAAAGCAATCGGACGTTTGTTGTCGGCCAACAAAGCAAACGCCGTTCAGTACTCCCAAAACTTCACTCAAAACAAGCTACTCTGTACACAGCTTCTTATTTCACCGCATAGCAGGTTTAATCTCAGAGAGTAGTTGTGCTTATTATGCGTACAACCACCCTGTAGAGTCTCCACGAATGTTGGGAAATTAGGGCGTATGCCGTTACGCCTTACCCAACAATCTTAACTTCCAGCACAAGCCCCCGTTTGGGCAACGGAAGCCAGCACAAGAAACTTCATCGATATGCTCTTCAACGATATTTTAACCCCGTCTTCTTCGCACCTGTTTCTGACTAGAATACTGCACCACCAGTATTTTTTATTAAATTGTCGTGGAAAAATCCACGCTATATATTATATCATATAAAAGACAAAAATGCAAATAAGTTTGCAAGATTTTTTATTCAGCCTGTTTTAATGCTGTCAGAACTGCCGTCTGAGATTGAACAAAGCAAGTTTTTCTATATGCGACAGATCGTAAGGCAATTTACGCAGGCACTCCACCGTCTTGCCGGTAAGTTGTCTGAGCAGTTCTGCGCTGCGTTCCTTGCCTATTACCGTGACGAAAGAGTTTTCTCCGCTTTGTTCGTCGAGCAGATCGTCTGCCACCTGATAAGCAACTCCGAGATTTGTACCTATCTGACCGAATACTTCTATACGGTATTGAGGCAATCCCATATAGATTGCGGGAATTGAAATTGCGGAAACTATCATTTTCGCCGTTTTGTTTACCGCTATTTCTTTTAATCCTTCGAAACTGCCGCTGCCTGCGAGGTCGAGGATCTGCCCTCTTATCATACCTTTAAAACCGCTGTTTGAAAACATTGCGTTGACGCATTTTAAATAGTTTTCGCCGGAAGTACCTCCGGAAACTATTTCCATTGCAAGATTGAGCAAAGCGTCACCGCATAAAACAGCGGTCGCTTCATCGAACTGCCTGTGACATGACGGTTTACCCCTTCTGAAATCGTCATTGTCCATACAGGGAAGGTCGTCATGCACCAGCGAATAGGTGTGAATACACTCCAACGCAACAGCCAACCGACAGATATTGTCGTCTACGCATCCCAGACTGCGAGCGGTTTCAAGCAAAAGCGACGGTCTGACGCGCTTGCCTCCGCTGTCAAGACAGTATTTCATAGCCTGACTTACCCTGTCTTCGGCAGGAGCAAAATATTTGTAAATAAGTTTGTCTATATCTGTTTCAGCGGTCATTGTTCAATTCATCCATTTGTGTTTTAAGTTCCACAAGTTGTCCTTTGTATCCGTTGATCTCATCCAGACACTGTTGCGCAAGCACAATGCCTTGTTTAAAACTCTCAATTGCTTCCTGAACGGTCACATCTGCGCTTTCCGTTTTTTCCGCAAGTTCGGTAAGTTTAGCTATGTTTTCTTCCAGTTTCATTGTCAACCTCCACTCTGCTTATTACTGCGTCGGCACTGCCGTCTGCAAGCAATACGGACACGCAGTCACCTTTCTGCAGTTGCTTGACGGACACCACCCTGTCGCCCTTTTTCGTAACACTAAGATACCCCTTAGCGAGAATATTGGCAGGATTGTTGTCGGACAAACGTTGCAACAGCAATTCTATCCGATTACTGCGTGCGTCGCACAATTTACCGCAATTCTGACTCAACACCGCTAAAAGGTTAAGTATACGGTTTTCACGTTGTTCGGCAAGCGCACCTGCTGCCGAATACATCGCGTACAACGCTCTGCCGAGGCTGTATTGTTCCGCTTTTACGACTTCCGATGCGACGTTGTACAGTCTTTCCACCTTTCTAAAAATGTCGGAAAGGATTACGGTAATATCCCTTGTTACAAGTTCGCCCGCTTCAGTCGGAGTCACTGCACGTACGTCGGCTGCAAAATCGGTCAACGTAAAGTCCACACCGTGACCTATTGCGGAAACGGTAGGCAACGGGCATTGCGCAACCGCTCTGACTATGCTTTCGCTGTTGAAGACAGACAGATCTTCATTCGAACCGCCTCCGCGCGCGACAATGAGCACATCGGCAACGGGGTTTTCAGAAAAGTACTTGATCCCTTGGACGATTTCCTCTTCTGCGCTGTCTCCCTGTACGTGTACGGGATAAAGCAGTATGTCGCTGAAAGGCTGTCTGCGACGCACAACGTCGGTTATATCCCTGATTACCGCCCCCGTACGACTGGTAACAACCGCTATTTTTCTCGGCATTACGGGAAGCGCTTTCTTGCGCGAAAGATCAAAAATGCCCTCTTTTTGCAATTTTTCCCGCAACTGAATAAACCTCAGATAATTTTGTCCGAAATCGGCACGCTCTATTTTGTTTACCAAAAAGGAAATCTTGCCGAATCGGGGAAGATATCTTACCCTGCCGGTGACAATTACGTTAAGCCCCACTTCGGGCGCTTCCGTTCTGTCGCCGAATGCAAAGCAATCTATCTGCCCGTCGTCGTCGCTGAGCGTGAGGTAAAGGTTGCCGTGAGAAAATTTGCAGGAAGTGACCTCTCCCTTGACGGAAATCAGATTTAGCGTTTCGTCAAGTTCCATTACGCCTTTTATATAGTTGTTAAGTTGAGATACGCTTACGATCATTTCAATTTTAAAGCACTTGCCTTTACGGCATTTTCAAAAAGGCAGGCGCGTGTAACAGGACCTACACCGCCGGGAACGGGTGACAAAGCCGCGCAGATGTCGGAAACCGCATCGAAATCCACGTCACCGCAAGTCTTGCCGTTTACGAAACTGAGCCCTACGTCTATCACCACCGAGTGTTTATCTACATGTTGTGCATTTATCAAGCCTGACACACCGCATGCCGAAACAACGATATCCGCTTTTTTACAATGCGACGCTACATCGCGGGTACGAGTATGACACACGGTTACGGTTGCGTTTCTATTGATCAACATCAACGCAAGCGGTCTGCCGACAGCCATTCCTCTGCCTACGACGGTTATGTCGCAAGCAAGGTTGTAACCGTAGTATTCGAGAAGTCTGATTACGGCAAGCGCGGTGGCAGGAACAAAAGTTTCTTTGCCCGAGTACAATGCTTTTACAGACTGCGAAGTCAAACCGTCAATATCTTTAGCGGGAGAAAGCAGATCCACCGTGTCGGAAAGATACGCCTTCAAAGGTTGCTGAATAAGTACTCCGTCCACGCCGTCGTCCTCATTGAGCGTCTTTATCGCATTGGCGAAAGTTTCGGCGTCAACGTCACTCGGCAACAAGGTACCGACTACTTTGCAACAGTAACCGTCGGCACTTTTCGCAAGCGACGCGGTGTATTGCGCCCACTGAGCGTCGCCTTCCAGTCCGAGTGTGGCGACTGTTACCGCGTGAGTTTTTGTATATGACAAAATCCGTTGCCGTATATCTTCGGCAACGGGTTTACCGTAAAGAATATTCATTGTCTTTCCCTCACGTAAGACGCCAGTATTCCGTTAACAAACGACGCGCTCTTGGGTGTGGAATACTTTTTGGCAAATCCGACCGCTTCGTTTATCACAACGGGGAATGGCGTATCGCATGACATCATTTCGCCTATTGCCGTTTCCAGTACGGCAAGGTCGGTTTTGCACAGACGTTGCAGTCTGAACCCCTTGGAATAGGAGGAAATTATGTCGTCGATCTTCTGCTTGTTGGCAGATACGAAATCAACCAACTGCGAACAGAACTGTTTGTCCGTATCGGTAAGTTTGTCTTCGTCAAACAGCAAAAAATTCTCCTGCCGATCGGTCTCCATATTGTTACGGTACACCAGACAAAATGCTGTTTCTCTTGCGTATGCTCTCATATAAACCTCTGAATACACATTGAACCCTTTGAAAAACTCAAAGGGTTCTAAAAATCAATCAGTTGTTTTCGTCAAATTCGACGTCGACCACATGAACGTTTACGCTTTTGACTTTAAACTCCGTCATGTTCTCGATGTTGCTTTTGACTTCACTTTGGATCTGACCTGCAACAGCCCCCACCTTTACATTGTGACGCAACTTGACATAAACGTCGATGTACATTTCCTCGCCGTTCTGCTCGTAGCGGATGCTGTCACGCATCTGCTTGGACTGAGGAGGATACTTGACGACGCCGTCAATTTCGCTCAACGCGCAATCTATTACATCCTTGACAAGCGAACTGTTGTACACAAGTCTTCCGGTGGAATCACGCTTAGATACTACCTTCATATTTTACCTCACAGATAAGATATATTCGTAGTATACCACAGATTTTTGCAAATTACAATCAGATAGCAAATATTTTTACATAATCGGGAGATGTACTTGTTTCCGTTGTGATAGTATTGTAAATTCTTACCGTATCTTCGTGGGTGAGCTCATCGGCATCCACAATAACGCTGATGTTGTCGCTCGCCGTGGATATGGTAACAAGCGCATCGGTAAATCCCTGTCCTTTAAGCAGAGTTTCGAGCAACAGTTCCGTTTCCATCGTATCGATGAGTTTGCTTTTCTGATCAACCGCGTTCTGTCTCGCTTCGGCATATTCTTCCCCTTCCATTGCAATTATCTCGTTGAGTTGTTGCAATTCGAAATCGCGGGTATTTTGTCTGTCAAGTCTCGACGTTTCAAAAAATCCTGCCGTCTGCTGAGTTGCACCGTCATTGCCGTCATCGGTGAGCAACATTACGTTGAGTACGGCAGCCGCCGCAAGCACAAGTACCATTGCCACAAGAGTAATTATTTTTGCTTTTTTTGACATTTTGTCCGCCTCCTAAAATTTTAACTGAAAACTTGTACTTTACTGCCGTCTATACCCAGCAGAGTTACAACTGCCTGAACTATCCGCAAACGCACCGCCACGTCGTCCGCCCCCTGCGCTACCACGACTACTCCCAGAATGTCGGGAGCAAGTTCTTTAAGCACTACCGGTTGCCCCTGTGCCGTTACTATCTGCGTTTCTTCCGTAGTTATTCCGCCGCTTGTCTTGATTATCGTTTCAAAAGCGTACACTTTTTCCGTACCCGATTTAAATGATATTGCCACTTCGGTTTTTTCCACGCCGTTCATTGCGGATATCACCTGCTGTAATTTTTCTTCCAGTCCCATGACGTACGAGGAAAAGGAAGCGTCGATGCTTTCGGTGTTTTCTCTGACAAATGTCGATGCGAAAAGTAATACTATTACTATGCAGATGATGACGGCAATTATAACCTCTATGTTCTTTACCGACCTGACTTTATTTAACACCTGTTTTATTGCCATGATATCACCACCTTTTCGGATACTACTCCGCACTGTTTCGAGACAATATCGGTGATGTCTTCTGTAACTAATATATTAGACATACCGTCAGGTATTACTGCATTTTTCAGGTTGACGGAAATTTTATCGATGGCAAGTCCCTGTTCGTCAAGCGTTGCTTCCGCTTCCACGATACAGTTTTTATAACCGCTTTCAGCAAGTTCCGATATAAGTCGTTGCTCTATTTCGCTTTCCTGTTTCTGCTCCACCATATACAGATACTGCGACTGTGCCTGATACTGCTTGTCGTCCGACACGAAAGACAGACTGCCGTCTGCTATTTTTACGACGGGCGCCAACATCGCAAGTATAACCACAACCGAAAGAGCGGTCTTTACGTATTTGTTGGTCTGTCCGTCGGGCAGTATAACGTCTGCCAGCACCGTCAGAAGAACGGTACCCACCACAGATATTGCCCAGTTTTCCATAATTCCTCCTAAAAGAAACCGTTGGCAGTATAGATGGTAAGCATTACCAGTATAAAGAACATAAAGGTAACTGCAATAACCAATACTGTCAAAAAAGTGAGATTTTTGCTGACTGCGGTAAAAAATCCTATAAATTTACCGTCCGTCAAAGGTTCGGCAAGCGCGCTGACCAGTTGAAGACCGAGATTAAATGCCAGGATACACACAACAGTCGAAACAACAGTTCCCAACAACATCAGCAATACTACTGCGCCGAATGCGTTTTTTATCAGCGTCGAAGACGCTACCACCATATCGAAACCGTCTGACAGATAACCGCCGAGTATGGGTATGTAGTTTTTGGTGGCAAACTTTATTGCACGTACGGAAACGCCGTCAATACTCGCCGACGTTATTCCCTGTACCGACAAGAACGACCCGAAAACCATGAACACCACACTGAGCAGCCATGACGAACAACTGCTGAAAAATCCTGACAGTTTCGTGACCTTGATATTGTCGGAAATGTGACTTATCACGGAAAAAACCAGACCGAATGTACACAACGGCAGTATGACGTTACGCACCATTGAGATTATTCCGCCCGATAACATTGCCACAGCGGGCTGATAAACGGAAGCCGAAACTGTTGCACCGTTTGCAATCATCAGCGTAAGTATGATGGGCATTGCGGCGTCGATGAGTACCGACAGCCGGGCAAACATCAAATACACCGAACTGTACAGTTTAAACAACACCGCGACAAGCGTCGTAAGAATGAGCGACAACCCTACAAGGTAAATTAGATTGCTTGTACCGCTGCTTATAAATCCCGATTTGTTTACCGTTACCAGGCCGCACAGAACGCAAATTGCAAAAAGAGTCGCAAGAGACGGTACTATCAGTTTCAACTGCTGCCAGAACACATCGAGCAGAAATTGCAAAAACGTTTCCGCGCTGTCAAACTCGCCGTCAAGGATACTTTTGATTTTTTCCGCAACATCTTCAAACATCATTCCGTCAAGCAGTTCGTTTACGTCGGAAAAATCAAGGTTGTCCAAAGCCTCGTCCAATGCTTCGTTCAGGCTGTCTTCTACGCTGTCCTTGTTGTCGTCAGCCATTGCCGAAAAAGGAATGACAAGCAACAGTGTCAAAACTATAAACAGCAACAACACACGTTTCTTCATAACAAAAATCCTCGCAAAAGTTCAAACAACTGTGTCAGAACAGGCAATGCCGTAAGAGCAATGGCAATTTTGGACGCAAAAAGCACCTTGTCGCCTATGCTCTTGCAGTTGGCGTCCACACAGATATTGTTGGCAAACTCTGCAATGTAACCTATACCTATTATCTTTACCACGCAACTCAACGACTGCTTGTCCACACCCGATTGCTCAGACAGCCTATAAAAGGAATACACGACGTCAAACAGGTTGTCCACCGCAGAGGCAACAATCAATATCGAAGTGCACACGGTCATTACGACTGCAAGTTCGGGACGTGTTTCTTTCAGCAGAACCACCGCGAGCACGGCTATGAGAGCCATTGCGCAAATTTTGACGACATCCATATCAAAGTTCAAACAACCCCTTTACGGCATCAAAAAGTTGCACGATCATATCGAGCACCAGCACCAATGCAAGTATAAGTCCTGCAATGGAAACAAGGGTTGCTATTTCCTCCCTGTTGGCTTTTTTTAGCAGCATTCCGGAAACTGCGGTAAGAATTCCTATCGCCGCAATTTTAAATATAATCGTTATGTCCATAATACCCCTTTACATCAGCATCAATCCGACGATGGCACCTATCAGAATACCCAATTTCGGTCCGAGTGACGCCTTGTCCGCACATTCCTTGCGCAACTTTTCCGACTGGTCGGCAAAGTAATTGCCGTAGTATTCCACATGCCCTACAAACTGTTCGGTGTTCAACGCGGACAAATTGTGCCAGAAATCCTCAATATACTTTTGCTGCTGCGCAGTAAGTTTTGCAGATATCGCAACGTCCTTGCCGTAAAAATACCTGTCTACACATTGCGAAAATACCTCGGCACCGTTGCCCGCATTGTAATTTTCCACAAATTCCTTTAACGGCAGTTTGGTGTATCTGGCATTGTAAAGCAGATTGCGGGCGAAATCATGCATCGAGGTAAACAGGCGTTCTTTATTGAAAAGCATTCTCTCAGACCGTCGTCCAAGTACAAATCCCACAAAAACGCACAAAATCAGTACTACTATGTCAATCATACTATTCTACACTTCCCTTGTTTTTGCAGTACAACCGCATCGGAATCGGGTGTAGTCAGCAAAACCACCTTGTCAAACAGTCCGTACAGATCGTCTCCCAATTTCGCCCTGACATCCTCTTCACTGCTTGCGTGCACGGAAGCAACGACATACACCCCGCAAGTCAATGCATATCTGAGACTATCCCTGTCCGACATCGACAGTTCGTCGCACACAATCACGTCCGGCGACAAACTTCGTACACCCGTTTCGAAGCAGAATTTCTTGCTGCCCCACAGCAGTACGTCGCAGAAAATCGCATTCTTATCGAACCCGTCGCACAGAGTAATTTCACCTCTCTCGTCGGCGACAAGCACATCGCACCGTTGAGACAGATATTGAGCGTAATCTCTTATAAACGTAGTCTTGCCCGACGCAGGCTGTCCGCACACCAGAACGTTGCATTTTTCCTGTCCCCAAAGACATTTACTTGCCCCTTCTATACAATGCGCTATTCTTATACACATCGATTGTAACGAGCGGTAATACGCTCTGCCATCTTCCGAAAACGACAGTTGTCCGCCTATTCCTATTCGCGCACCGTCCTGCAATGTGAGATAGCCCTCGGTCAACTGTTTTTCATAGGTAAAGATAGAGCCTTCGGTTGCTTTTTCCAGTACTTCGGAAATTTCCTTGCCTGTTACGGAAAGCGCGCCGACGGAATTTTTACAGAGTACTCCGTTGCAGACAAAGAATTTATTGCCTCCGACATCGAATGTTACGGGTTTGCCGTTTCTCAATCTGATTTCCCGAATACTTTCACGGTACTTTTCCGCAATTCCTTTAAGCGGTTGGCACAAACAATCCTCCAGTCTCATACAATAAATTACTTGCCGTAACGCAGGTATATGCACTGAATTTCCGTTTGCGACAAATACACTGCTATTACGACAAAAACGTCTCAGAGCAATTCATGTTCTGCATTTACAGGGACCGCTTTAGTTTACAGGTTTACCGATGACCGACGACAGCGCTGAAAATAAACGGTTGAAAGATTTTCCCGACAAACTGTTCAACTATATTCCATAGCATAAAAAAAGACGCAAGAATTTTCTTGCGTCTTTAAAATTTGAAATTTCAGCATTTAAATTACTTTGCTCTTTCCATGTATTCGCCGGTACGCGTATCTACGCGGATATAGTCGCCTTCGTTAACGAACATGGGAACCATAAGTTCGTAACCTGTTTCAAGCGTTGCGGGTTTGGTAACGTTTGTAGCCGTATTGCCTACTGCACCGGGTTCGCAAACGGTAACCTGCAAAACAACAAAGTTGGGAGGTTCAACAGAAAATGCTTCGCCCTTATAGAATTTGATTGTCGCCGTCATGTTTTCCTTCATGAACATAAGAGCGTCTTCCACCTGAGATTTGTTCAAGGGAACCTGTTCGTAAGTTTCTCCGTCCATAAAGTAGTACAATTCACCGTCATTGTACAAATATTCCATTTCTTTGCTTTCGATTGTTGCCTTTTCAAACTTTTCGGAAGGGTTGAATGTTTCTTCACGAACAGCACCGGTAACAATGTTCTTGATCTTTGTTCTTACAAAAGCAGCGCCTTTGCCGGGTTTTACGTGTTGGAAATCGACAATAACGTAAATGCCGTTGTTATATACAAACGTAACACCCTTTCTGAAATCTCCAGCTAAAATCATTTAATGCAGTCCTCCTACGTTTTATAATATTATAATATTTTTATCGGATGTTGTCAAATCAATAACTTCATCTTCTTTTATCAAGAGCAAATCTTCTATACGAACACCGCCTACTCCGGGGATATAAATACCCGGTTCAACGGTAATGAACTGATTGGCAAGCAACTTGTCTTCGGACAGCTTGGACGCGCGAGGTTCCTCGTGAATGTCTATTCCGAGACTGTGACCCGTGCTGTGAGTAAAATACTGACCGTAACCGTTGGCGACTATCAGTTCTCTTGCCCACGAATCGAGTTCTTTGCCGGTCATACCGCAGTAAGCGTTTTTAATGGCGGTTTTCTGCGCAAGCAAAACTATGTTGTAAATTGAACGCATCTTTTCGGACGGTTCGCCCACGAAAAAAGTACGGGTCATATCGGAACAGTAACCGTTGTATGATGCCCCGAAATCTATTGTAACGGCGTCTCCGCTTTCTATTTTCTTGTCTGTCGGATGTGCATGAGGTTTGGAGGTGTTTACTCCGGACGCTACTATCGTGTCGAAAGCAAGTCCGTGACCGCCCAGTTTGTTTATGATGTATTGCAATTCTATAGCGACTTCCCTTTCGGTCACGCCGGGCTTTACAAACTTTAAAATTTCAGTAAACGCTTTGTCCGTAACGGATTGCGCCTTGACGATATAACCCGTTTCCTCTTCCGTTTTGACACGGCGCATTTTGTTTATAGCCTCTCCGCAGGGAACAAGATTTACCTTTTCCGACTCGAACACCTTGATTACAGAACCGAATTCGGAAACAGTCATTTCGGTGTCCTCGAAACCAAGACGCTTTGCTCCTGCTTCACGCAATATGGAGCACACGGTAGCAAGTCCGCTGATACCGTTGTCTATCTGACGTACGTCAAAACCGTCATTTTTCAGTACTTCTGCCATTTCGAAATACCGAGGGTCGGTGATAAATACAGACGGTCTGTCTTTCAACAAGACAAGATAGCCGAACGTCGAAGCAAAACCGGTAAAGTATCTTCTGTTCTTTTCGGATGTTACAAGTATTGCGTCCACTTCCGGAGCAATCGCAAACAGTTTAGCAATATCTTTCATATAAAGCCTCCAATAATTACAAACTGTGATAAATATTTTTCATTTGCACTGCGTCGTCTGCCTGTGAGCCGTCCGATTCGCAGATGATGTAGGGTTCAAGGCGATATTTTTTAAGCACTTCCGCCAGCGGCAGAAAATCCGGTCCGTACACCTTGTCCTCAAAAGTCAGGTGTCTTACCTCTCCGCCTTTTGCATACTCGATCTTGGAAAAATGTATGTGCATATTGCTGACTCTTTCAAAATCAAGGTTTTCCAGCATATACACAATAAGCCTTTCAAAGTCGTCGGCGGTTTTAAGACTTCCCAAAGTACGTGCGTTCAGATGTCCGAAATCGACGCAAGGAACAAGACATTTGTCCAGTTTGCAAAATCGCACAATTTCTTTTACATCGCCTATCTGATTTATCTTGCCCATAGTTTCGGGACAAAACATATAATCACCGAGTCCTGCCTCATATATTTTTTCGACAAGTAAGGCAATACGTTTTTCCGCAAGCGCAACAGCGTCTTCACGTTGCATTTTACCTACTGTTGCAGGATGAAATACAACTCTCCGGCCTCCGAAAAACTGCAACTTACGACAACTGTTAAGCACGTAGTTGTAAGACTTTTCCGCCATTGCGTCGTCCGGATTTGCAAAGTTTATATAGTAAGGAGCATGCACTGAAATCTCAACACCGTACTGCGCAAACTGATTGCCTATGGATTCGGCAGTAGCGTCACTGATGTTTATTCCCCTGCCGAATGAATACTCGTAAGCGTCAAGTCCAAGGTCTTTGAGCCACTTGGCCGCTTCAACCGTGTGAGCATGTCCCTCATCGTAAAATCTTGTACTGTTACCGCTCGGTCCGAATCTGATCATATTGTTTTACCTTTAAAATATCTTGGTTCAGTTGTTGGCGCAACTGCTCCACACTGTCAAAACGTCTTATACCCCTTAAATACTGCGTCAGTGATATGACTATATTTTCGTTGTAAAGATTGCCTTCAAAATCGATAATATGCGCCTCGATAGTCGCGCTTGCAATGCCGAATGTAGGTTTACCGCCTATATTTACGATAGCCTTGTACTGCTTGCCTCCGATGGTGACCGTCGCTCCGTAAACGCCCTCAGGTAACAGTTTGTCGCTGTCCGTCACAACGTTTGCAGTGGGAAAACCTATTTCGTGACCTACCCCCCTGCCGTGAACTACCTTACCGCAGATGAAGAAAGGTTGACTAAGCAATTGATTGGCTTTTTCCACTTGTCCCGCCGTCAAAAGTTCACGTACCAACGTACTGGAAACCTTTCTGCCGTCAACGGAAACTTCCTGCACTACGGAACAAAGCGTATTTCTGTCCGTACAAAATTTGCTTACAGCACGGCTGTCCGCCATGTCGCTTCCGCAGGTGTAATCGAAACCGCACACAACGCCTTTAACGTCGTACTTAAAAAGTTTATCTAAAAATTTCTGCGACGTCATTGACATAAATTCTCTGTCAAAAACCGCGCTGACAGACAAATCCACACCGAGACTTTCAAAAATTCGTTTGCGTTCGTCAATGGTATAAATCAACTTGATTTCTTTACCCATTACGGCAAAATGATTGTTGCTGAATGTAAACATCGCCACAAGACAATTTTGCTGTTGAGCCAACTGTCTTGCCCTTATCAGCAATTGACGGTGTCCGCTGTGCATGCAGTCGAAAAAACCGAGCGCAATTACAAACGGAAAATTATATTGTTGTCCGAATTCAATTGTTTGCATCTTTTAAATAGTAATCCAGATTTAATCTTCCATCCGAGCATCTGCCGAGACCGAAAAGCACACCGTTGCAATATATTTTTTTATAGCCGTCGAAACTGCATTCAGGACGAAATCCGTCGCACAGTTTTTTATACAACGTACCGTCAAAAACGTAATCATCTACGCCTGTCAGAGCAACATCCAACGGCAAAAGATATTTTAAAGGGTCTACCCTTACTTCGTCTATCGTTACGGCAGAAGAAATATCAAACGGGCCGGAAGACATCCGTATCAGCGCAGACATATAAGCCACACAGCCCAAAGACGACGCAATGTCACGGCACAACGAACGGATATATGTTCCTCCCCCGCATTCTATATCGAAGACAAAAGTGTCGTTACCTTCGGTGCGCACAATGTCTATACTGTATACGTTTACGGTACGGCTTTTCAATTGTACTGGCTGCCCGCGTCTTGCAAGATCGTAAGCACGCCGTCCGTTGATGTTTACAGCCGAATACAAAGGAGGTATCTGTTGTATTTGCCCCACAAAATTTTTAACGGCAAGTTTGACGTCGTTAAAGTCCGGGACATCCGACGTTTCCGTCACTTTGCCGTAGGAATCCAGCGTATCAGTAGTCTTGCCGAAGGTAAACCATGCGCGATACACCTTGCGCTTGTCTGTAAGATAATCGAACAGACATGTCGCCTTTCCTACCGCAACAGGCAATACGCCCACAGCACCGGGATCCAGCGTTCCCATATGCCCGACTTTTTTTACGGAATAAATGTGTTTGAGGCACACTACCATATCGCTCGCCGTGGCACCGCACGGCTTGATTAGATTGACAAATCCGTTCATATGCTGTAAGAAGCCTCACGCACGATTTTTTCTATCACGTCCTCTAAAAATCCGTTAATTATACACCCTGACGCATACAGATGTCCGCCTCCGCCGAAGGTGTTGCAAATGCTGCGCACGTCAAACTGCTTGCCCCTTGCGCTGACCTTATAAACGTTGTCGGCATGTTCGACCAATGCGACGCCCATTCGTGCCGTATCAACGTTTATTGCGTACTGCACAAAGCCCTCGGTAGCATTCTCTTTAAGTTGGTATTTTTCCAGATCTTTTTTAGTGACGTACAGCAAAATCAACTTTCCGTCAAAGTAACTGCGCATATTACCCAATGCGGCAGACAACAGTTTTTGCTGAGCAAACGTAGTGTCTCTGAAGAAAGCAATACTTACTTTCTGCAGATCTGCCCCCGCCTCGGAAAGTTGAGCGGCAGCCCTGAAAGCATGGGTGTTTGTGCCGGAATTGGAAAAATTTCCCGTGTCGGTACAAAGCCCCATATACATATAGGTTGCGCTTACACTGTCGGGAGCAACGCCTGCACAATTGTACAGGTCCAAAATTATCTCACAAGTGCTTGCGTAAGGTATAAGGCAATTGTATCGTGAATACATTTCTCCGCAGTGATGATCGATTGTTAAGGTATTTGCAAATCTTGCGTATTGTGCGGAAAACTTACCTGTACGCAACAAGTCACCGCAATCTACAGCAACAAATAAGTCAAATCCTGCGTTTAAGGGAATACTGTCGGCAAAAACAGCCTCGGGAAACCTGCTGAAAGTCTCTCCCAAAGCCGTATCGCAAAACATATGACAGGTTTTACCCGTTTTTTCCAGCAAAAGGCGCAAAGCGACGCATGCACCTACACTGTCGCCGTCAGGTCTGGTGTGTGCAAATATCGCAACCGTGCGCGCCTGTTTGAACAAATCCACGCATTGTTCAATTGTTGTCTTTTGGCAGTATCTCATCTAATATCTCGTTGATCTTCTGACTGTAGGACAGTGATTCGTCAAGAATAAAGCGAAACTCCGGCACCGTACGAATGTGCATGATTTTCGAAATCTGCTGACGTATATAAGGTTCGCTGTCACAAATTGCAGAGAAGGTTTTAGCGGCTCGTTCGGCATCGGTTGAATATATGCTTACGTATACTTTTGCAGTTGACAGTTCTTTGTCGCAATCAACAGACAGTATCGTGAACATCTCGGTAATGCGCGGGTCCTTGACCTTTTTGCTGAGCAATTCGTATATATATCTTTTAAACTCCGAATTGAGTTTTTCCGTTCTGTTACTCATCCTTAACTTCTTCCATCTGATATATTTCAAACACGTCGCCGACCTTTATGTCGTTGTAATTTTCCACCGATATACCGCATTCGTAACCGGCGGCAACTTCTTTGACATCGTCTTTGAAACGTTTGAGCGCAAGGATATTGCCTTCGTAAATTTTTACATCGTCGCGGTAAATACGCACTTTTCCGTTGCGCACCGCTTTGCCCGATGTAACGTAGGCACCCGCAACGGTACCGACACCGGTAATTTTGAAAACTTCACGCACATCGACGCTGCCCACAACGGTTTCTCTGAACTTGGGAGCAAGCATGCCTTTCATAGCGGCTGTCACATCGTCCACAGCGTCGTAGATAACGTTGTACAGTCTGATGTCCACGCCTTCTCTTTCCGCTGTCACCTTGGCATTTGCGTCCGCTCTTACATTAAATCCTATAATGATGGCGTTAGATGCACGGGCAAGCATTATATCCGTTTCATTGACGGCTCCTACACCGCCGTGAATGGGACAAACCTTGACTTCGTCGTTGGACAGTTTTTGCAGACTACCTTTCAATGCTTCGAGACTGCCCTGTACATCGGTCTTTATAATAAGGTTGAGGGTTTTAAGTTGTCCTTCGGAAATGCGACCGAACAAATCGCCCAATGAAACCGTCTGCGACTGACGTGCAGTTTCGATTTTCTGACGGTTACGGCGTTCTTCCGCCGCCTTCTTGACAAGTTTTTCATCCGCAACGTGCATTATATCGCCTGCTTGCGGAACATCGCTGAAACCGAGTACTTCCACAGGTATGGCCGGTCCGGCTGTACGTATGCGTTTGCCTTTGTCGTCAAACATAGCGCGAATCTTACCCGTTGCAAAACCGGCAATCACGCTGTCGCCCACTTTCAATGTTCCGTTGCTGACAAGTATTGTGGCAACAGGACCTCTGCCCTTGTCGAGTTTTGCTTCCAGCACTGTGCCGGTAGCGCGTTTAAGAGGATTTGCCTTCAATTCCTTTATTTCGGTAACCAGCAACACCGCTTCCAGCAATTTGTCGATGTTGGTACCTTTTTTAGCGGAAACGGGTACCATTATGGTATCGCCGCCCCATTCTTCGGGAAGCAGATCCAGTTCGGCAAGTTGTTGTTTTACTCTGTCGACGTTGATATCGGGTTTGTCCATCTTGTTGATGGCAACAATGATGGAAACATCCGCAGCCTTGGCATGGTTGATTGCTTCTATCGTCTGAGGCATTACACCGTCATCCGCCGCGACAACAATGATTGCAACGTCGGTGATTTTAGCGCCGCGAGCACGCATTGCTGTAAACGCCGCGTGTCCGGGCGTATCGATAAATGTTATCTGATGACCTTGTGCCGTTACCGTGTACGCACCTATATGCTGCGTGATTCCGCCCGATTCGGTGCTGGTGACGTTGGTGTTACGTATAGCGTCAAGCAAAGACGTTTTACCGTGGTCAACGTGTCCCATTACCGTAACAATTGGCGGACGAGGGGTGTCGTCGACAAGTCCGTCGTCTTCGGCGTCGAGCATTTCATCTGCCGTTTTGTCCGCTTTGAGTTCCAGCGTAACATCGTAAAGTCCCGCAATATAAGCGGCGTAATCAAAGTCGATGGTATCGTTGATTGTTTTGAATATATTCTCCTTAAACAGTTGCTTGATTATTTCCGATGCGGAAACGCCTATGCGTTCGGACAACATCTTTATGGGAACATCCTGCACGCTGACAACCGCATTGGTAATTTTCTGTACGACAGCAGGCTTTGCCTCGGCCTTCTTCGTCTTGGCACGGCGTACAACTCTGTCCTCATCGTAATCGGGAGTGTAATTACGTGTGATGAGGCTCTTTTTACTGGGTTGACGTTTTTCTTCACTGCGCTCGCGCGTTTTGTTTTTGTTGCCGAAAGACTTCTGCTCGGAAGGACGGGGAATATCCGCCACGGGAGCAAAGTTTTTCTTTAACGGTTGTCTTGAAGCGGAAGACGAGGACTGTTTTCCCGCATCCTTGTCGAACGTTTTTCTGTCCGAACGGGGCTGCTGAGCGCCTGCAGGCTTAGCGTTGCGAACGTCGCGTTGCTGCTTGTCCTTTTGACGATTGTCACGTCCCGCGTTCTGCTGTACCTGAGGTTGAGGCTTCTTGTACGAAGTGTCAAGGAACTTACGCACACGCACGTTTCCCCTTTCGTCGGTAAAAGTCTTTACTTCCAATGCGCCTTCGCGAACGGTAGTAACAGTAGCAGCGGGTTTCTTAACTTCCTCTGCAGGTTTTTCGACGGTTTTAGCCTTGTCGGGTTCGGCGAGTTTTGTCGTAACAGTCTTCTGCTGTTTGACTTTCGGTTGCTCTTCGCTCTTTACTTTGTCTTTAGTTGTTTGCTCAACAACCGACTTTTGCTCGGATTCGGCAACCGCACCGCCGACGTTTTCCGTTACGGTATTCTGAACGGAAGCGACTTCCTGTTGCTGATCTTGCTCGGTAGCGGTCAGTTGTTCTTCACGTCTGACAATACGATCCGTCAGGGAAAACACCTGCTTTTTAAACTGAGCAATACTGCTCTGCAATTCTTTGACAACCGAACCTACGTTGTCGCGAACGTTTTTAATGTTTTCGAAAGTTTTCTGTTGATTAGTGTTTGACATTACTTCCTCCCCTGTCAACCCTTTAAGGCACTCATAACGGCCTTGGCTAAATTGGCGTCACACAATGCAATTGCCCTGCAACTGCGATTTAAAAACGCAAGATCATATTCCTGCATCGGACAATTCCGCTGTGACGCAAACTTGGAAAGTTTCTTCAAAGAATTGTCCGCAAGATCGTTGCTGAACAGTATCAGATGCACTTTTCGTCTGCATACTTCTATGCCGTCGACGCCTAAAACAGCGCAACCTTTTTTTATGCAAAAACCGATATAAGCGTCAATCTTGTTCAACGTTTTCCTCCAACCGTGCAAGCAGTTCGCTGCTCACATTAAAACCCAAAACTTTTTCAAAGTTTTTGATTTTTGCAAATTTCTGTACACATTGCTTGCTTTTACACAGATAACAACCTCTGCCGTTCTGCTTACCCGTATTGTCGATAAACACACGGTTTTCCGCTTTGTTAAATACTATTCTGGTAAGTTGCGACTTCGGTTTCATCTGCCTGCAGGCAACGCACATTCTTTCGGGAACGGGTTTATTGCTGTTCATCAGCCTCTCCCTCGGCGGAATCGTCCACATGATCGAACATACCGCTTTGCATTGCGGAAGTATATGACTTGACGTCTATCTTCCAACCTGTAAGACGGGCTGCAAGACGTGCGTTTTGTCCTTCCTTACCTATTGCCAGCGACAATTTTTCGTCAGGGACTATAACCTTGGCTTCCTTTGTTTCTTCGTTGGCCTGTACTATCAGTACTTTAGCGGGAGACAACGCTCTTGCAATGTAGTCAAGAATATCGCTGCTCCATGGAATTATATCTATTTTTTCTCCGCCGATCTCGTTGACGATTGCGTTTACGCGTACGCCTTTGTTGCCTACGCAGGCACCGACGGCGTCAATCTCGGGATCGGTAGAATAAACCGCCATTTTAGTGCGGAATCCCGCCTCACGAACAATGGACTTTATCTGCACGATTTCCGAACGGATCTCGGGAACTTCAATTTCGAACAGGCGCTTGATAAACAGGTGACTTGCACGTGACAAGATTACCTGAGTACCGCCGGAGCCTTCTCTTACTCTTTTTACAAGCACCTTGATTCTGTCGCCCGGGTTAAACTTCTCGCCGGGAATTTGTTCCTGTACGGTAAGCACGCCTTCCATCTGATTTTTGCCTATTTCGACGTAGATTGTTCCGTCTTCCTTCACACGGGAAACAACGCCTATAAGCAATTCGCTTTCCTTGTCGAGAAACTGATTGTAAGTAATGTCTTTTTCCGCCTGATGCAGGGTGTTCATTATTACCTGACGCGCAGTCTGTGCGGCAATTCTTCCGAAATCGCGAGGGAAAATTTCCTGAGTAAACACATCGCCCAATTTATACGACTTCTTTACGAGTTGTGCGTCTTCCAAAGAAATTTCCTTTTCGGGAACTTCTACGTTTTCCACTACCGTCTTGGTGATATACACCTTAATGGACGCTTTTTCGGCATTAAGTTTTACCGTAACATTGGACGCTTCGCCGAAATTTTTCTTACAGGCGATGGACAAAGCAGATTCCAGTGCCTGGATAAATGTTTCCTTGCTTATTCCTTTTTCCCTTTCAAGATCTTCGAGTGCGGCGAAAAAGTCTTTACTGTTCATGTGTTTTCCTCCACTTAAAATTCAATTACCGGCTCAATGTGAGCGCATTGTTGTCTGTTAAATGTCATTTGTTCTTTACCTGTATCCAGAACAAATGATGCGTCGTCGAAACTCAGCAAAACTCCGCTGAACTTCTTTTTACCGTTTAAAGCGCTGTACAGTTTGACAGTGATTTTTTTGTTGAGATTGCGTTTAAAATCCCTGTCCGTCTTCAACGGCCGATCGATTCCCAACGATGAAACGTTTAGCGTGTACGAACCTTCGATGGGATCGAGCCTGTCCAGAGGTTCGTCAATGGCACGGTGCAATTTTTCGCAATCGTCGATGGAAACTCCCCCGTCCTTGTCGATAAACACGGTGAGATTCATTCCGTCGTACTTTTTCTCATATACGACTTCCACGACTTCCAGTCCCAGTTTTTCTGCTATCGGGGCAACAAGATTCATTACGCTGTCAGCGATTTTACTCATAAAAAACTCCTTACAGCAAGTTGAGAGTGGAGAAAACTCCACTCTCAAACCGAACTACAGTTTTAACAGTGCTTAAATTATACCATAGTACCGAAACTTTGGCAAGCACTTTAATGCAAATTGTACACGGATGAAAATGGTTAAATATCCGATCGTCTCTTACTTATCGCGACCAAAGCCCTTGCGGCGGCAATAGCCGTCGAATAGCAGTCGTAAGGCGAATCGAGCGGAATACGCAATGACTTGGCAATGTCGGAAATATTTTGCATATTGGGTCTTTTATTTTCCCCTGCTATATCGTACAGCCGTGACAGCAGATCCGCAAGTCTTACGGTTTTATTGTCAAAGATGTAGCCGACGGGCGTTGCGTAATATTTTATAATTTCCATCAGTTTGTCTATGTTGAACGCAGTAAGCGTACTGCCATGACAAAACTTGTACAAATCTCCCACCACTTCGGAAAAAGTGGGACTGACAACTAATTTTTCTACGGATATATTTGCCGCAGACAGTCGATCCTGAGGAATATCGCATTCAGGATTGAGCACGCAGGACAAACTTTCAGTTACTGCGCCGTTTGTCAGTCGGACGGCACAAAGTTTATAAATCTTGTCTTTAAGAGCGTTCAGACCCGTAGCGTTGACATCCAGCACAACGACATCCTGCGCAAGTTCGAAAGGTACCGGAACCTGCTCGGTTTCTATAAGCGATTGCTGATGATACCTTGCAAAAACTTTCGGCTTTACCAACAAATACCGTTCCGGCAACGGGCGCACAAGCGTTGAAGAATTGTCCTGCCCCGCTATACGACACATACTTATAGCGTTGGCGGTCATTTCCAGATTACCGCTGAAACTGCTTTTGGCAACTTTTCCCGACACAACCACTTCCGTTCCGTCGTACAGTCCGAGAAGCATTTTCATTTTCCGTTCGTTGCCGAGACGATTTTTTTGAGAAACCGTCAGCGCCTCGGCGTCACCTTTACCAGTGGCTTGTTTGATCGTATCCACATTTTCCGTCTGCAACTTTGTAAACACTATAACGGGAATTGACGATTCGGAAATATCCGTCAGAACGAATTTGGTAATATATATACCGGGATTGGATTTGGCCTTCATCGATTTCTTTTCCGATACCGTTCCGCACAACACGCAATGATCTCTCTGTTCTCTGACATCGGAAATGTAACACGGTTTACCGACTACTTTTTTGCCCACTAACGCCTTGACGTCCGTTACTGCCACATACCGCTGCGGACGGCTCAGATGCTTGCTGATGGCAAGATGTTCGTACAACTTCTGATTTTCCACGTCGTTTGAAAGATCCTGAATCACAGTATTTACAGTCAGTTCTACACCGTAACTGGTGTAACTGTTGCTGTAATCGGTAAATCTGTTGACAAAATCCAGTTCCTCTATAAGTTTTTGCTGAACCTGATTGACTGTTATCACGACATTGAAACGCCTGTCCGACAGTTCGGTAACAGAAATGTTTTCCTTCTTGATGTTTGAAATTGCCATAAAACGCTTCTTCAACGTCACCAAAAGGAAATTGCGATATGTAACGGGGTTAAACTGATCTGTTTTTATAGTGACGTATGAAACAAACCCTTTGGGTAAACAGGATTTTGCCGTGTTGACTATCTCGTTGCGCAAAGCAAAGTCAAGAGCGGGCAAAACGGGCGTCGTTACGACGCAGGAAATACGCTTGTCCGCTTTATCCACCACAATATCTCTTACCCTCAGCCCCTCAACCTGAGGAAACTTCTGTTTCAAAACGTCTATTATCATATGTACCGAATTTATTCCTTACCGATAAGATTGTCTATTTCGAAAAAAAACAACTGTAACGCCTGTGCCTCGTCCACAGTACGGAAAACCTTACCGTGTTTAAAGAATGCTACCTTTCCTTTTCCACCTGCCATGCCGAGGTCTGCGTCGGAACATTCGCCTATCCCGTTTACTTCACAACCCATCACCGCTATTTTGACATCGGCGTCGATGTCTTTGACATATTCATATACCGCACGCGCGTATTTTTCCAGATCTATACCGCATCTTCCGCACTTCGGACAGGAAACGAATGTAACGCCTCTGCCCATTCCCAGCGCATTCAGCAACGTACGCGCAGCCCTCACTTCCTCAACGGGGTGCGCAGTAAGCGATACTCTGACTGTGTCGCCTATACCGTCTGCAAGCAATGCTCCTATACCTACCGAATTTTTGATTATACCCTGATAGGCAGGGCCCGCTTCCGTGACGCCGAGGTGTATGGGGTAATCGCAACGCGACGCTACAGCCCTGTTTACCGCTATAGTTTCTCTTACGTCACTGCTCTTTACCGACAGAACGATATCGTAAAACGCCAATTTTTCCATCTCGGAAACGTAATGCAACAGGCTTTCCGTTAATGCCGTGCGCTTGTCGCCGTATTTGTTTAAAAACTCGCGGTTGACCGAACCGCCGTTGACGCCTATTCTGACCGGGACGCCGTGATGCCTTGCGCAATCGGCGACCTTCTTTAAATGGTCGGCGGACATGTTTCCCGGGTTTATACGAATTTTGTCCGCACCGTTTTCCATAGACTTAATCGCAAGCCTGTAATCGTAATGTATATCGGCAACAACGGGCATTGAAGTAAAGGTTTTGAGCCTGCTTATGCACTTGGCGCTTTCAATATCGGGAACTGCCACTCTTACGATATCGCAATCGGCAAGTTGCAATTGCTTTAATTGTTCGGCGGTTGCGTCCGTGTCGAGCACTGGAATATTAGTCATTGACTGAATGGCAACGGGATTTCCTCCGCCTATTGTCACATTACCTATTTTAACTGTTTTGGTCATTTTCAGAATACCTTTACAAGTTCTACCAGAATGGCAAATGCAAGAATAAACACGAGTCCTGCAAAGTTAATATACGCTTCCAGTTTTCTGTCTAACGGTTTTTTGCGTATCCACTCGATTATTACAAACAACATGCGACAACCGTCCAAAGCGGGAACGGGCAGTAAATTGAACACTGCAAGGTTTACTGAAATTATCGCCACAAGCAACAAAATGTTTCCTATACCGGTTGCGGCTATCTGACTGGTCAGCCCTATGGTGCTGATAGGCCCGCTCAACTGATCGACGCCTACACTGCCTGTAAACAATCCGCCCAGAGACTCCAATATAAGGCTGCCAACCCTGAAACAGTAAGGGAACGTACGTGACAATGCTTCACCGAAAGTATAATCCACGTGAGCGTAATTTGAAGCAATTCCCATCCCCGTATATGACTGATTTACAAAAGACAGACTTGCAAGATAATCCTTCTTGCTTATTTCAATGGTGTGCTCCTCCGAATAGTTGTCGATAAAAACCGCCTGCAATACCGAATCTTCGCCGAGCGAGTCCAGCACCGACTGCAACTGCCCTTCAGTGTATATACACTGTCCGTTTATTTTATACAAAGCGTGCCCGTATTCGGGACGGTAACTTCCGAAATCGTAATCGCCGGATGACGCCTGTACATAATTTATATAGTAGGTACCTACTTCAATGTCTTCGACGGTCACTAATTCGCCGTTACGTATGACTACGGCGTCAAACGATTGTTTGCCGCTTATATGCGACGAAAAATCCGAAGCAAGATAAATTACCTTGCCGTCGACAGAATAGAACACGTCCCCTTGCTGCAACTTGGCGGTTGTGTAAGAGGGGGAATATTCGTAGACTTTGCCTACAGCCATTGCCGTATCTCCGAATACCGAAAAAGCAATCAGAATAGCCACAACGGCGGTAAGAAAATTGAAAAACGCTCCGGAAAAAAGCACTATTAGCCTCTTCCAAGGTTTCTGGGCATTAAACGCACCTGGCACGGTTTCTTCACCGTCCTCGCCTTCAAAAGCACAAAAACCGCCCAGCGGGAAGGCTCTCAGAGAAAACACTTCGCCGTTTTTCTTTTTCTTTGAAAGCAGTTTCGGTCCCATGCCTACGGCAAATTCGTTTATCTTGAATCCAAGCAGTTTGCCTGCCGTGTAGTGGCCGAATTCGTGTATAAGCACCATCAGCAAGAGCAATGCTATTGCAAGCAAAATATATAAAATATTGCTGATTGCCGATGAAAAACTACATATTATGTTTAACATAGTACCTCATAAATCAGTGATTTTGTGTATTCTTTGACTATTTTTTCCGTCTGTCTGATGTTTTCCGACGTCTGAACGGAAGGCAAAATACCGACAAAATGCTCCACCGCCTGTGATATTATTTTGTAGAAGTCATCAAACATTATTCGTCCGTTCATATAGGCATCGACGCACACTTCGTCCGACGCGCACAAAACCGTTGGCAACAGGTCTCCTTTGCCGTCTATCATATACGGCAACGTAAGACAAGGAAATCTGTTAAGATCGGGATGCTGAAAAGTAAGCGTAAGCAACTTGTCAAAGGACAGTTGCGAAACACATCCTCTGACATGTTGACCGCCCGTAAGGGCGTAAAGAATGGGCAGTCTCATGTCGGGAACAGCCATCTGCGCTATCACGCTTCCGTCGGCATACCTGACCATTGAATGAACGATACTCTGACGGTGCACGACTACCTCGATATCTTTTACCGAAACGTCAAACAACACTGACGCTTCCAACACTTCAAAAGCCTTGTTCATTAGCGTGGCGCTGTCTATTGTGATTTTGCTGCCCATATTCCAGTTGGGATGTTTTAAAGCGTCTTTAGCAGACATGCTTTTTAGGCTGTCGCCGTCCGCGTCGTAAAAAGCGCCTCCGCTTGCCGTCAGCAGCAGAGAGACAGGTTTCTGTCCGTTTAGACATTGCCATATTGCGCAATGTTCGCTGTCAACCGGGTAAAGCCTTGCCTTGCTTGCGGCAAGACGCTCCTTTATCAGTTTGCCACCGCAAATAAGCGTTTCTTTATTGGCCAGTGCAACGTCAATGCCGTTGTCAAGGCAATACAGCACGGTATCGAGCGCAGTAATACCTCGAGTGGCCACCACTGCTATGTCCGCTCCTTTGACTGCTTCCGTAATGCAATCGGGATTTTCTTTTATAAGTCCGCTGTATGCGGGTGCGAACTCGGCACACTGATCTGCAAGTTTGTCTGCATTTGAATAAGCGACAAGCGAATGTACCGAAAATAAATCTTTCCTGTATGCTATTACGTCAAGGGTCTGCGTTCCTATGGAACCCGTACTTCCTAAAACCGCTACTTTCTTCATTATAAAATAAACATATATACAGTTGCAACAAACACCGCATTAAACATTATGCCGTCAAAGCGGTCCATTATGCCACCGTGTTCGCCAAGAACTCTGCTGTAATCCTTTATATCGCAGTAACGTTTGACCATGCTTGCCACAAGATCGCCCAATTGCGTCATTACGGAGCCCACAATGCCTATCAGCACGTAGACGAGAACGAGGTTGAATGTCGACAAGTCGTGAAAGGTAAGTCCGCACTGAGGTCCGAACAGTTTGAAATAATCGAAAACAAAGTAAACCAGTGCCGAACCGAGCATACCTCCGAATATACCTCCGAACGCTCCTTCGACGGTTTTCTTCGGGCTGATTGCAGGGCACAACTTGTGTTTACCGAAACTTACTCCGAATATAAAAGCAAAGACATCGGTAAACGCAGAAACTGCAAACACAAAGGCAAGACCTATCGCGTTGTAAGGTAACAACTGAATCACACGCTTGTCGCCCAATAAAGTCCAGATATCGTTGACTATGTAGGGATACAGTTGCGAATCGGGAGAAATAAATCTCGTGCTTGCCGATTTATTGATATACAGCATCGAAGCCAGAAACAATCCGGGATAAACCAACATAAAGGCAATATACATCAATGCCTTTGCATTGTTTATATAAACCGCTGTAATCGCTGAACAAGCAAATATGAGCAACGTAAAAAATGTCAGACCGGTAAACCCGAAAAATGCATATGCCGGACCCAGACCGAAACCGTACACCCACAACAGCCAACTGAAATTGTCGGGTATTCTTTCTCTGCCCAAAGCGCGACGCATTTCCACCACAGCCATAAGAATAATCACGGAAATGATTATGGAATCTATAGAGCGGTCAACCCAGGTATTGAGACGTGTAGACAACGCTGCGATTACCACCATACCTATCATTACGATTGCAATACCTGCACCAACCAAAATGCGGTTTGCAAGCACTTTTTTGCTTATCATCCGATTCAGATCCCTCCAAAATTTCTGACTGTTGAATTGTATTCGTCTACTATTTTATTGTACTCTTCAAGGCTTAAATCAGGCCAAAGCGTGTCGGTAAAATACAATTCCGAATACGCACATTGAAACAACATAAAGTTTGACAGTCGCTTGTGTCCGCCCGTACGCACTATAATGTCAGGGTCGGGCAGATCGTTGTACATGTGCTTTTGCAACGCCGACATGGAAAAGTCGCCTGTTTGCGCCAACTGCGCCGCGGCATCGGCAATTTCCTGTCTGCCGCCGTAATTAATACACAGATTGCACGTAAGTTTATTGCAATTGGCGGTAATGGCAGTCACATCTTCAATACATTTTACAAGTTTATCCGGCAATCCGTCTTTTCTTCCCGACACGACAACGCGTATGCGGTCTTTGCAAAACTTTTTAAAGTCGGACAAATAGCGTTCGGCAAGCGCAAACAATCCGTTTACTTCGGTTGCGGAACGTTTCCAGTTCTCGGTGGAAAACACGTACAGCGAGATATACGGTATTTCCTTGGACATTGTCCAGTCCAGTACCTTTTCGACGGTTTTAAGCCCTTCTCGGTGCCCGTAATTACGTGGTTTGCCCCTGAGTTTCGCCCATCTGCCGTTACCGTCCATTATAAAAGCAATGTGTTGTAATTGTTGCATATTCCTCCGCTACCCGACAGGAACAAGGAGCAACGGACATACCACGAGAGTAAGCGTTCCGTCATCATTGCGTCTTACGGCGCAAACACGTTCGGTGTCGGATCGAGATTGTTTTTTATCCGTATAAGAAATGAACTTGAAGTTCACCTCTCCGCTTTGTTCCAGCAAGGAAGCGGCCTGACAAACTTCAAGTCCGATCAAATCTTTTTCCATGGTTTACACAGACATAATATCTGTTTCTTTTTCTTTCAGCAGTTTGTCGACGGTTTCTATCTGCTTGGAAAGCATCTTGTCAACTTCCTTTTCATAGTCCGCAATCAGGTCTTCCGAAACCGTCTTGCTGTTCTTGACCTTTTTGAGCCTTTCCATTGCGTCACGACGCGCGTTGCGCAAAGTAACCTTGGTGTCTTCGGAAAGTTTCTTAGCGCTCTTTACGAGATCACGTCTGCGTTCTTCGGTAAGAGCCGGGAAAGTAAGACGAATCAGACTGCCGTCGTTTTGAGGAGTTACGCCTATATTGGCGGCAAGAATTGCTTTTTCCACCAGTCCCAAGGCGGATTTGTCCCACAGAGTAATAGTAAGGGTACGAGATTCGGGTACGGCAATATTGCCCATCTGGTTGATGGGAGTCATAGATCCGTAGTAATCAACGTTTATTTTTTCCACCAACTTCGGATTGGCACGTCCGGCACGCATGAGAGAAAATTCGTTTTTCATGTATTCGACAGCCTTAGCGCAACTTTCTTCCAATTGCATAAACACTTCTGCTACTTGATCATTAGCGTAATTCATAATTGTTCTCCTATAAATATAGTTACTATATTTTACAATATAACGCAAGAAATATCAATAGTTATTTGAAAATTAGCGTGTAATGGTAGTACCGATTTTTTCGCCGCACACAACTTTTACAATACCGTTTTCCACATTCATTCCGAAAGCAACAACAGGCATGCCGTATTCACGACACATAGCAACGGCTGTCAGATCAAGTGCTTTAAGGTTGTCTTTAAGTACTTTGTCGTAAGTAAGCGAATCGTATTTTTTTGCGTCAGGGTTTCCTTTCGGGTCGCTGTCGTAAATACCGTCTATATTTTTTGCGCAAAGCATCGCGTCGGCATGTATTTCACAAGCGCGCAAAGCAGAAGCCGTGTCGGTGGAAAAGTACGGACTGCCCGTTCCGGCACCGAACACCACCACTTTACCCTGTTCAAGATATTCAAGCACGTCAGGCAAAAAATAAGGTTTGGCGATCTTGTCCATTGCAATGGCGGTCACAACTTCGTTTTCCACTCCGCACGCCGAAAGACCTTCGCTCAGAGCAAGGGCGTTCATCACAGTTGCGAGCATGCCGATATAGTCGGCTGTCGCCCTGTCCATTGTGCCGTTTTGTCTTCCGCGCCAGAAATTGCCGCCACCGACGACTACCCCAACCTGAACGCCGAGGTCAACGACGCTCTTGATTTGACTGGCAACACGCTTGACTGCGGCGTCATCTATACCGTGTCCTTCGGACAATGCCTCGCCGCTTACTTTCAACAAGATACGCTTGTACTTAATCATACTACCCCCTATTTGTAAAAAGGGAACAATTAATATAAATTGTTCCCCATAGACATTACAATTAAACTCGATTACTTGATAGCCTTGAGTTGTTCGGCAATTTCGTCGACAAAGTTGTCAACGCGCTTTTCGATACCTTCGCCCATTTCGTAGCGAACGAACGCCGCTACGGTGATCGGGCAACCGACCTTCTTTTCGTAATCGGCAACTACCTGTTTGATTGTCAAGGCTGTGTCGCGAACATATTCCTGTTCGAGAAGACAAACTTCCTTATAGTACTTGTTGATACGACCGAGTACCATCTTTTCGATGACTGCTTCGGGCTTACCTTCATTTCTGGACTGAGCGGTAAGAATTTCCTTTTCGTTTTCCAACTTGGCGGCGTCAACGTCTTCCTTGTTGAGAACTTCGGGCTTGGCGGCCGCTACCTGCATAGCAAGGTTGAATGCCAATTCCTGAAGAGTTTCCTTGTCGCCGTTGCTTTTGAGTTCGACAAGAACGCCGATTTTTCCGCCCATATGAACGTAACTTGCAATAAGTCCCTCAACGTCGAGAGCAAACTTAGTAAATCTTCTTACGCTGATCTTTTCACCGATGGATGCAACCGCTTCGCTTACAAGATCCGAACCTGTCTTACCTTCGCCAAACTGTTCGGAAAGCAGTTCTTCAACAGTCTTGGCGTCGGAAACAAGAACGTGCTGAGCAATCTTTTCAATCAATGCAACAAACTGATCGCTTCTTGCAACAAAGTCTGTTTCGCAGTTGACTTCAACAATTGCCGCTGTCTTCTTGTCGTCGGAAACAAGGCATCTGACAAGACCTTCGGCTGCAACTCTGCTTGCCTTCTTGGCAGCAGAAGCCATACCTTTTTCACGAAGATATTTAACTGCTTCTTCAAAGTTGCCGTCAGTAGCAATAAGGGCCTTTTTGCAGTCCATCATGCCAACGCCGGTTTGTTCACGGAGTTTCATTATATCCTGATTGGTAAAATTAGCCATTTTGCTAAAATCTCCTTATATAATTTTAAAATTATTCAGCGACTTCTTCCTGCTTTACGTCGTCTTCTTCAACGGAAAGAACAACGCCTTCCTTGGCTTCGATAACTGCGGCACTGATGATGGATGTGATAACCTTTACAGCGCCGATAGCGTCGTCGTTACCGGGAATTACAACGTCTACTTCGTCGGGATCGCAGTTCGTGTCCACGATTGCAACGATGGGGATGTGGAGTTTGTGTGCTTCCGCAACGGCAAGCGCTTCTTTCTTGGTGTCAACGATGAACAGACATCCGGGCATACCCTTCATGTCCTTGATACCACCGAGGTTTGCCTGCAACTTGTTGCGTTCTTCAATGAGGTGTGCAACTTCCTTTTTGGGAAGAAGATCGAAATCGCCCAGCTTTTCCATCTGGTTGATCTTGTTAAGTCTTTCGATACGAGTCTTGATTGTCTTGTAGTTTGTAAGAGTACCGCCCAACCATCTGTTGTTGATGTAGTACATTCCGCATCTTTCAGCCTCGGACTGAATAGCGGCCTGTGCCTGCTTTTTCGTTCCTACAAACAGAATGGGCTTGCCTGCTGCCGCAATGTCACGAACAAATTTGTAAGCGACTTCTGCCTGTGCTTCCGTCTGCTGAAGGTCAATGATGTGGATGTCATTTCTTTCAGTGTAGATGTACTTTTTCATCTTGGGGTTCCATCTTCTGGTCTGATGTCCGAAGTGAACGCCGGCTTCCAGAAGGCTCTTCATAGATACTACTGCCATAATTTAAAATCTCCTTTATAATGTTGTTTTTAACCTCTTTGCGTTGTCAGACTCCGACACTTACCGAATGGCATACGGCACAACAGCCGAATAAACGCAAATGCGAATTAAACCTATACGATTATAGCACAGTGCGTGTGTTTTGGCAAGAAAATTGCAATAAAAAAAGAATGCCTTTCGACATTCTTTTTGTATCGGTTATTCGTGATGACAGTTACATCCCTCTTCGTCGCAATCGCATTCGCCGTCTCCGCAATCGCAACCGGCATGTTCTTCGATTTCCTTCATAAGACGGGCGTAAAGCACGTCGTACAAATCGTCGTCCACGGGGTTGAGCAGATCGTACATTTCGCCGTCCTGTTCATCGGAATCCAATTCGAATATTTCCAGAACTGCGTCGTCGTCACCGTCTACTGCCTGAAGAAAAACGTATTCCTTGTCGTCGTGTTCCATCGTTGTGATGTGGTGAAATTTGATGAGGTTGCCGTCTTCGTCTTCCAACTCAACGATGCCGTCTTCTTCTTCGTCAACTTCGCATTCGCACTTATCCTTCAAATCCTGTTCAGCCATAATGACCTCCGTTACATAAATTTTATTTTGAGCATCAATAACCCTTCTTGCGCATATACGTTTCAAGGATTATTGTTGCGGCAATCTTGTCTATGACCTGTTTACGGTCTTTTCGGCGCATATTTGCTTCAAGCAGAACTCTTTCCGCGCTGACGGTAGTAAACCGTTCGTCAATAAATTCAATGGGCAGATCCGTATACTGTTTCAACACGTCCGCAAAGTGACGCGTCTTTACCGTCTGGTCGTTTTCGCCGTTGTCCATCGTTACAGGCAATCCGCAAACAATCAGTTCTCCTTCCTTTTCCCTTATCAACTTGGCTATTTCGCAGGCGTCTTTCTGTTCGTCGCCCGTGCGATGATATGTCGTTACGGGATTGGCAATTATTTTCATCAGATCGGATGCTGCAACGCCTATACGAGCGTCCCCCACATCCAGTGCAATTATTCTACCCATATAATTGTATTGTAACACAATTTTTTACAAATTGATAGCGTTTGACAACACAAATTTTGCAACCGACAAATTTTGACTTGCTTGTCGTACGACAATTTGCAAATGCAGACAACTTCCGCCAACAATCCGAAACGCAACTTGTACCTGCGCCTTTACCGATCCGCCGTTACCGCCGCACATAGCGCTGTCGTATTCGATCGCACTGCCGTTACAACAAGCAAAAGGTGCGACTTAATCGCACCTTTGATTTACTTGGCAAGTTTCTTTAACTTTTGTTTGCCTTCCTGAACCATTTTCTTGACTTCGGGCGAAGTCTCGGTGAGTATCAAGCCCGCCGCCATGCCCAGTACCATACCTGCAAGCAATCTGTTCATTGTGTACATACCTCCGTAATATTGATAACGGTAGTATGTTCAGATAGTTAAAAATTATAGAAAATCAGGCTTTTTTGCTGTAATAATCTTCAATAGCCTTCTTTATTGCCTCTTCGGCAAGTACGGAACAATGCAACTTCTGAGGGGGCAGACCTTCCAGTTCTTCCACAACTTGTGCATTGGTGATTTTGAGGGCTTCTTCGAGAGTTTTGCCCTTGATCATTTCGGTGGCGGTAGAACTTGTGGCAATTGCCGCAGTACATCCGAATGTCTGGAATTTGGCGTCCGTAATTATATCGTTGTTTATACGCAGAGTAATTTTCATTATGTCTCCGCAGGTGGGATTACCTACAACGCCTTCGCCGTCGGGGTTTTCTATCACACCTACGTTCTTGGGATGAGCAAATGCTTGCAAAACTTTTTCGTTATACATTGTGTATTTCTCCTTCACGCAATTTAAATAGTGGCGACATTTCTCTCAACGTCGCAAGGATTTGTTTTAAAGATTGAACGGCGTACTCCACTTCTTCCATTGTGTTGTGTTTGCCGAACGAAAAACGAATAGAACCGTGCGCCAGTTCGATGGGAACTCCCATAGCCAACAACACGTGTGACGGATCAAGGCTTCCGCTGGAACAAGCCGAACCGCTGGACACGGCAATTCCTTTAAGATCCATCATCATCAGTATGCCCTCTCCTTCCACATATTCGAAGGAAAAATTGGCAACAGACGGAACGCACTGTTCCATATCGCCGTTGAAATGAACGTACGGAATCTCGTTAAGCACTCTGTCTCGGAATGTGTCACGCAACAACTTGATGTGTTTGTTGTTTTCTTCCATTTCCGATGCGTTGAGTTTCAGTGCTTCCGCCATTCCCACTACCGCCGGAGTATTGGTAGTTCCGCCTCTGCGGGAACGCTCCTGACCTCCGCCGTGCACCAGTTTGTCGATGCGCACTCCGTTGCGGATGAACAAAGCGCCTACCCCCTTGGGGCCGTAGAACTTGTGACCGGAAATACTTACCATATCCGCGCCCAGTTCCTTGACATCAACTTTGAGATAGGGTACAGCCTGAACACAGTCTGTATGGAACAAAGCGCCGTGTTTGTGCGCTATTTCGGCAATACTCTGTACGGGTTGAATGGTTCCCACCTCGTTGTTGACGTACATCACCGATACAACGGAAGTGTTGTCGTCAACTATTTTTTCCAAAGCGTCAAGGTCAACAATACCGTTGGATGTAACCGGACATCTGGCAACTTCGAATCCGTTGTGTTCAAGCCATTCGGCGGAATTGAGAATCGCATGATGCTCTATAGCCGAAATTACCACCTTTTTACGTGTGTCCTTACGCGACAACGCACTTCCCTTCAATGCCCAGTTGTCCGCTTCCGTACCGCTTGCGGTAAAGTAAACTTCATTGGGCTGACAATTGAGAAGTTGCGCAATTGTACTGCGTGCTTCCGCAACAGCCTTGGCGGTTTCGCGACCGAAACCGTGCAAACTGTCGGCATTGCCGAACTCCTGTGTAAAATAAGGTATCATCTTGTCCACCACGACATTATCGCAAGGCGTTGTGGAACAATGATCAAGATACACCTTCATATGTTTTCCTCCGCTAATTGTTTAAGACTGATTTTATCAAGGTAATCGTTGATGTAGGAATACAGTTTTTCCCACAGAGAACGCTGTGTACAACCGCACATTTTACCGCAACCGCCGTTTATGCAACCGACGATTTCCAGATTGTTTTCCAGCGAGCGTATTACCCTGCCCACCGAAATATTTTCCGGCAAATCGGACAAAATGTATCCGCCGCTTGCTCCGCGTGCAGATTTTACAATGCCGTTCTTTTTGAGTATTGACAAAATTTGTTCAAGATATTTCTCGGTAACACCCGTGCGTTCGGCCAATTCGACGGTGGACAAATACTCACCGTAATTGCGTGCCATCTCCGTCACCGCGTACAAACCGTATCTTGCCTTGGATGAAATTTTCATACAAATTAATTCCTACTAAATTACTAGGGATATAGTATCACCAAAGAAAATTTCCGTCAAATAAAATTGATGTATTTCTAAAAAATTTTTTATAATGCTCTGCTATCTGATTTTAAAATCATTTAGCGTACAAAAAAAAGTCGGAACGGCAAACAAAGAGAATTTTGCTCTCTGTCCGTCGTTCCGACGTAAGACTTGAATAAAAACCTGCTATAAATAAACTGCTACTGTTGTTCAGACGCCGTATCGGTGCCGCTGAGAATACCGACCATTTCGGGAGTTTCCATCCACTTGTGTTTCTTGTACTTGTCAAGCAGCCCAACAGCCGTAAAGCCTATTGCCAACCCTGCGACAAATGCTATAATCATTACCCAGTCAGGCGCGCTCAAAAGATAAGCGACGAGAAAAGCAATCAAAGCCAGTACCAAAGGGATGACGTACACTATTGCGGCTATCTTGAAAGAGTTGACGTCGTGGATGTCGATTTCCACCTCATCTCCCACCTTAGCGTCCAATGTGTTGAGCACATGAAAATCAATATGCTTGTTTTTGTCGCTCAGACCGCACATCCCGCACTTTCCGCAGGCTGAATGACGGTTTACCCTGACGGTAGCCAGGCCTGACCTGATGTCGATTACCGTACCGTTTTCACGCATTGGTCTTCTCCTCTTCCACGCATCTTATGCAAAGTTCTTCCAACTGACTGTCTTCCACTTTGGAAGGAGCCTCCGTCATCAGGTCGCTTGCGTTCTGAATTTTCGGGAAAGCAATTACTTCCTTAATATTTTCGGTACCGGTAAGAGTCATCACAAGACGGTCAAGACCGAAAGCCAATCCGCCGTGAGGAGGAGTACCGTATTTGAATGCGTCCACAAAGAATCCGAAACGTTCGGCAATCTGTTCGTCCGTAAAGCCCAGTGCCTCAAACATCTGACGCTGAACGTCGCGGTTGTAAATTCTCATACTGCCGCCTCCCATTTCATCGCCGTTGATGACAATGTCGTAGGCTTTGGCACGGCACCGTGCCGGATCGGTCAGAAGATAAGGCAAGTCTTCGTTCTTGGGGCTGGTAAATGGGTGATGCATTGCCACAAAACGCTTTTCTTCCTCGCTGTACTCGAACAGGGGGAAGTCAACAACCCACAGCATTTCGTACTTGTCGGGTTGGATGAGATTGAATTTTTTGGCAAGGTGACAGCGCAATCCGCCCAAAGCGGTAACGGTCGTTTCGTACTTGTCCGCCACTGCAAACAGAATGTCGCCCTGTTCCATTCCTGCGGTCTTTTCTATTTCGGCAAGTTTTTCGGCAGAAAGGTTTTTGGCAAAACTGCTCTTTACGCCCTCTTTGCCCAGACCGTACCAGGCAAGCCCCTTAGCACGGTAAGTCTTTACGAATTCGACAAGTTTGTCTATTTCCTTACGAGACAGACTGTCGCACAATCCTTTTGCGACGATACAGCGAACGGTTCCGCCGTTGTTGATACAATTGTCGAATAATGCAAATCCGCTGTCCTTTACGGTTGAGGTAATATCGGTGATCTCCATGCCGAAACGCAGATCGGGTTTGTCGGAACCGAAACGGTCCATAGCCTCGGAATAAGGCAGACGTCTTAAAGGTAACTTGACGTCGATACCCTTGATTTCCTTAAAAATTTTGGCAATAAGACCTTCCATTATTACCATCAGTTGTTCTTCACGGTCGACGAAACTCATTTCTATATCGATCTGCGTAAATTCGGGCTGTCTGTTGGCACGCAGGTCTTCGTCACGGAAACACTTGACAATCTGGAAGTATCTGTCCAGTCCGCCTATCATGAGCAACTGTTTGTACAATTGCGGAGATTGAGGAAGTGCGTAAAATTCTCCCGGATGTACACGGCTGGGAACAAGATAGTCTCTTGCGCCTTCAGGGGTGGATTTTCCCAAAAAAGGAGTTTCCACTTCCAAAAATCCCTGTTCGGAAAGATAGTTTCTTACGATGCTGTACAGTTTACTGCGCACTATAAGATTTTTTTGCAAACTTTCACGGCGCAGATCCAGATATCTGTATTTGAGACGCAACAATTCGTTTGCACTCTCGTCACCTATCGAAAACGGCGTTGTTTCCGCTTCGGACAGTATTTTGAGTTGTGTCGCAACGACTTCTATTTCACCTGTCTTCATATTGGGATTGACGTTGTTGCCTGTACGGCGACGTACAAAACCGCTTACCGACACGACATATTCCAACTTGATCTGCGAAGCCTTTTCCAACAGTTGTCTGTCGCAAAAATCGGTGTCAAATACTACCTGAGCAATACCGCTTCTGTCTCTCAGTTGAAGGAAAATAAGTCCTCCGAGGTCTCTTCTGCGGTGTACCCAACCCATTATAGTAACTTCTTTACCTGTACTTTCGGCAGTCAGATTACCGCACATATCGGTGCGTTGCTGACCGTTCAATAATTCTGCCATTGTAAGCCCCCTGTGTTGTCATAGGTATATTAAAGAATATATTTTTTGAGATTTCTCGAAGAAAGATCCTTGAAGTTTTCCGCCACATATGCACTGTCAATCACAACTGTGCGCTGCTCTCCGTCCACTTCGTAGGAAACGTCTTCCACGATGTGTTCCATAATGCTGTGAAGACGTCTTGCGCCTATATCTTCCCGAGTGGTATTCAATTCGTAAGCGACTTTTGCAATTTCCAGAATACCGTCCTCCGTAAATTGCAGATCGATGTTATCCACGGCAAGCAACTTGGCGTACTGACGGGTAACAGCATTTTCCGGTTCGGTCAATATGCTGACAAATTCCTCCACGCCCAGACTGGACAATTCCACCACTACAGGGAAACGGCCCTGCAATTCGGGAATAAGGTCTCCTACCTTGCTGATATGGAAGGCTCCGCTTGCGATAAACAGAATATAGTCCGTCTTTATGTTGCCGTACTTTGTGGTGACCGTGCAACCTTCCACTATTGGCAAAATGTCTCTTTGCACGCCTTCGCGGGAAACATCGGGACCGTTGACATTGCCTTTACTTGCAATCTTGTCAATTTCATCGATGAATATGACGCCGTCGTTTTCCGCGCGTCTGAGCGCTTCGGCGTTTACGCTGTCCAGGTCAATGAGTTTGTTGCTTTCGTCCATTGTGAACATTCGCAACGCTTCGCCCACGGTAAGTCTGCGTAATTTTGTCTTTTTGGGCATCATATCCCCGAAGATACTTCCGAGATTGATTTCCTGTCCTCCGCTGTTGGGAATTTCTATTCCCTTAGGAGTTTCGGGCACAGAAACGGATATAGTAAGTTGATCGAGATTGTGTTTCATCACCTCGTCAACAAGCGTTTCCTTCGTAATTCCTTCAGGCAAATCTTTAATCTGCTTGGAAACTATATCCGCAACTGTTTCCGACGCCTTGCGAAAAGCCCGCGGTTCGACCATACGGAAACGCTCGTCCTTTACAAGACGAATGGACACTTCCACAAGATCGCGGATCATTGATTCGACGTCTCTGCCCACAAATCCCACTTCGGTGTACTTTGTGGCTTCTACTTTTAAGAAAGGAGCCTTGACAAGTTTTGCAAGACGTCTTGCAATTTCCGTTTTGCCTACGCCGGTAGGTCCTTTCATGATGATATTCTTAGGAGTTATCTCCTCTCTGTCGTGCTGCGACAACTGACTGCGACGGTACCTGTTGCGCAAAGCAACGGCAACGGCTTTCTTTGCCTGAAACTGTCCTATAATGTATCTGTCCAGTTCGGCCACTATCTGTTTTGGTGTCATTTACGCCTCCTCTACAGTAATATTTCCGTTGGTAAATACACAGATTTCGCTTGCGATGCGCAATGCGTTTTCCGCTATTTCTCTCGCCGTCATATCGGTATTGCGGTACAGTGCCTTAGCCGCGGCAAGAGCGTAATTGCCTCCGCTTCCTATTGCGCACACGCCGTCATCCGGTTCTATTACGTCACCGCTTCCGCTGAGTAACAGTATATTTTCTTTATCGGCGACAATCATCATCGCTTCCAACTTGCGCATCATTTTATCCTGACGCCACAGTTGAGCCACTTCCACGGCGCTGCGCATCAGATTTCCGCTGTATTTTTGCAACATTTCTTCAAACTTTTCCGAAAGTGTAAAAGCGTCGGCAACAGAACCGGCAAAACCCGTGATCACCTTGCCGTCGAAAATACGCCTTACCTTTACGGCGTTTCCTTTCATTATTACGCTTTGTCCCTGAGTGACCTGACCGTCACCGGCAACTGCTATATGTCCGTCACGTTTGACGGCGCAAATTGTTGTACCCTTGATACTGTCGGCAAATACTTCCGCCATAATGTACCTCCTTTAATTACAACTTTTCAGTGATTTGTTTCATTATTGCGACGGAACGTTCCGAATACCTTTGTTTTTTAACCGATTTGTCCCTGATGTTTTCCTCCAACGGGCGAAGTATTCCGAAATTGCTGTTCATCGGCGAATACTTACCGTAGGACAGGGCTACGTGTTTTGTCAAAGCCCCTGTGATCGTACAATCGGTAAAATCTGTTTGCGGTATTCCGCTCAGTCTGTTAAAACATTGTACACCCGCAACCAGTCCGCTGGCAAGCGATTCGACGTAACCTTCCACTCCTGTCATCTGACCGGCGAAATAAACATTCTGTGCGCAATCTTTCAATCGGAATGTTTCGTCGAGAAATTGCGGTGCGTTTATATAAGTATTGCGGTGCATGACTCCGTATCTTACAAATTCCGCATCATGCAAAGCGGGAATCATTGAAAACACTCTTTTCTGTTCGGGAAAACGCAGGTGCGTCTGAAATCCTACCAGATTGTACAGCGAACGCTGCGCGTTTTCGCTGCGCAACTGCAATAATGCGTAGGGACGTTTGCCCGTGTTCGGATCGGTAAGCCCAACAGGTTTTAACGGACCGAAACGTACAGTGTCCTGTCCCCGTCCTGCCATTACTTCAATAGGCATACATCCTTCGAACACATTGTTTTCGAAATCTTTGACAGGAACCGTTTCGGCGTTTACAAGTTCACGGTGAAAATTGATAAATTCCTCTTTGTCCATAGGACAATTGATATAGTCGCTGTCACCTTTGCCGTATCTGCTGGCTGTAAAGCAACGACTTTTGTCAATACTGTCCGCTGTTACGATGGGCGCAACAGCATCGAAAAAATAGAGAAACTCACTTCCGAATATCTCCTGCATTGCAGGGACAAGCGCTTCGTCAGTCAAAGGACCTGTGGCTATAATTACGGCGTCGAAATCGTTGTCGAAAATTCTGTCTTCCACTTTATCGACAAGTGTAAATTTGTCAAAACCGCAAAGTTCTTCGGTGACTTTTTGCGAAAATAAATCTCTGTCCACCGCAAGAGCGTTTCCTGCGGGAACGGCACATTCTCTTGCTTTTCTCAGCACCATGCTGTCCAGCATGTCAAGTTCCGCCTTCAGCAAACCGCTTGCGGTATTGATGTCCTGTGATTTCAGCGAATTGGAACAAACAAGTTCACACAATCCGTCCATATGATGCGCAGGAGATTTCTTTATTTTCTTCATCTCCACAAGAGTGACCTCTGCGCCTCTTTTCAACAACTGGTAACACGCCTCGCAACCTGCAAGACCGCCGCCTACTACTTTTACTTTCATATTTATTCAGTATAATCGCACTGTTTGTTTGAACAGACGATTCCTTTTGTCTTGTCCGAATTTCTGTAAACCAACGGCTGATTGCACTTGGGACACAGTTTGCCCGTCGGCAAATCCCAACTGACAAAATTACATGCTGGGTAACCCGAACAGCCGTAAAACACCTTTCCTCCTCGGGTGAATTTTTTCACCACATCCTTGCCGCACTGAGGGCACTTGGCAACCGCTTCGGAAATACTGCGAGTGTTTTTACATTTCGGGTAATTGGAACAGGAAAGATATTTGCCGAATTTACCTTCTCTTTCCAACATCGGAGACCCGCACAACTCGCACTTTATGTCAGTCTGCTTAGGAGCGGATTTCTGCGTAAGACTGCGTCTGTTGGTGCAGTTGGGATAATTGGAGCATGCAAGATATTTGCCGTAAGGACCTACCTTGTACACCATCGGAGAACCGCACTTTTCGCATATCTCGTCCGACGGCTGATCCTGAATGACCACTCTGTCCGTTTTAAGCGCTTTTTTAACTTCTTCGCACAGCGGTTTGTAGAAATCGTCCACCACTTCGTACCAGACGGCGGAATTGTCTTCAATCGAGTCCAATCGACTTTCCATTTCCGCAGTGAAATCCACGTCCACAATATCTTTGAAGTGCTTTTCGAGATATTCCGTGACAACCGTTCCCAATTCGGTGGGAACAAGGCTCTTGTTGTCCTTGACGACGTATTCGCGCTTGTACAGCGTTGCCATTATAGTGGCAAACGTGCTGGGACGACCGATGCCGAGTTCTTCCATAGCCTTGATTATACTTGCTTCGGTATAGCGTGAAGGAGCCTTGGTAAACTTCTGCTCGTTGAGAAGTTCGATGAGTTTTAACACATCGCCCTCTTCCAACTGCGGCAACGGGGTGTTCGTATCGTCTTCCGCCTTCGCCTTTTTGGAAGACTTTTCATCCGACGCGTAAATTGCCATGTAGCCGTCAAACACCACCGTCTTACCCGTTGCGGTAAAAGTGTACTTGTCACAGGATATATCTACGGCAACACTGTCGAATACCGCACGGCTTGCCTGACTGGCAAGAAAACGGTTATATATCAATTTGTAAAGGTTGTATTGATTGCGTTGCAACTTGTCTTTCAGCGAATCGGGAGTAATGTCCAGATTGATGGGACGAATCGCTTCGTGAGCATCCTGCGCCTGTTTCTTGGACGCATATACATTGGGAGAAGCGGGAACGTATCTGTCACCGTAATGCTCTCTGATGTAGTTGCGGGCAGCATGCACGGCGTCATCAGAAACACGCACAGAGTCCGTACGTATATACGTTACCAAAGCAAGGTGCCCCTGTCCCGCAATGTCGATACCTTCATACAACTGCTGAGCAATTTGCATTACCTGAGTGCTGGACATCTTCAGTTTGTTTACCGCGTCCTGTTGCATCGTACTTGTTGTAAACGGCGGTTGCGGACGTCCGTATGTCACGGATTTCTTTACGGAAGACACCGTGTAAGGTTTTCCGTCAAGATTGCCCAGGACTTCGTCGCACTGCTCTTTGTTGACTATTTTAAACTTTTTGCCTTCGCACAAAGTCAACGACGCTTTAAAATCCGGCTTGCACGACGGTTTTTCAAGATGTGCGGTAACCGTCCAGTATTCTTCCGGTACGAAAGCCTTTATCTCCCTTTCGCGGTCCACTATGATTTTTAATGCCGCAGACTGCACGCGTCCCGCCGACAACTTGTTGCGTATCTTTTTGCACAGCACGGGAGAAAGAGTATATCCCACAAGTCTGTCAAGCACACGTCTTGTCTGCTGAGCATTTACAAGATCCATATTTATACCCGACGGATTTGCAATTGCCTTGTTAACCGCCTTGTTGGAAATCTCGTTGAACATTATACGGTTTTTACCATTTGGATCGAGGTTTAACGCCGTCTGCAAATGCCACGAGATTGCTTCTCCTTCGCGGTCCGGGTCGGTTGCAAGAAAAACTTGCTCTGCCTTGCTTACTTTGGCTTTGAGTCTGTTGACAGTTTCCTTCTGTTCCTTGGTCTTTATCTTGTAAATAGGCGTATAATTGTGTTCAACGTCCACGCCCATCGTCTTTTCGGGCAAATCCATGATGTGTCCCTTGGACGCCTCCACTTCATAGCCCTTTCCTAAATATTTGGCAATTGTCTTAGCCTTGGCAGGCGATTCAACAATGACAAGTTTCATCTGTTTCCTCCGTATAAACAGTAAAAATTACCTGGTAACTTTGCAATTATACTCCGCAATTCCAAATTTGCCAACAAAAAATTGAGTGTACCCACAGAAAAACCTGTTGCCGACATCAAATCGTCAAATGACATTTTGTCGGCGGACAACGCGTCCACAATGACCTGCTCTTCCATGGAAAGTTGAAATGCAACCTTCTTGCGTTCCTCAAAGTTGTAATGTCGGAGTATATCGGACGGGGATGTTACCATACACCCCTGCATGCTTTTTATTAAATCATTGCTACCCTTAAAACCCGCTGAATATATTTCCCCAGGTACTACGTAAATATCCTTGCCCTGTTCCAAAGCAAGTTCCACAGTTCCGAGCGTACCGCTCTTTTCCGGGGCTTCCGTTACGAGCAATCCCTCAGACAACGCGGAAACAATGCGATTGCGCCGAGGGAAATGGTAGGCAAGAGGAGTCGCATCGGGCAAAAATTCCGAAACGATCAGCGAACCGCTTGTTACTATGCGATCGGCAAGTCCTTTGTTGGATGCAGGATAAATATTGTTCAATCCGCTGCCGAGTACGGCGATTGTCTTCCCGTCGTTGTCCAGCGTAACGGAATGAGCCACACTGTCAGCACCGTACGCAAGTCCGCTGACAATGGTAAAATACCGCGCAAGTTCCGAAGTAAAGTTCATTGTTACGCGTTTGCCGTAAGAAGACAATTTGCGCGTTCCCACCACCGAAAAACACCTGCTTTTAAGTAACTTTGCATTTCCTCTTGCAAACAGCACCACAGGAGGCTCTCCGATGTTTCGGAGCGTTTCGGGGTAACTTTCAGAATAGTATGTTACGCATAGTATGTTGTCCCGTTGCAGTTTTTCGGTATACTTGTCGGCATATCCATCCGTAAAACACTTTTTACACAATGCGACCTGTCTGCAATCAAGCAACTTGTCCACACTGCTCAATTCCGATTTAAGTTGGTCGGGATGAGGAAAAAGTTCCCACAGACGTATTATTTTGGAAGACGGCAATCCTGCAAAATACATTGCAACCGTCAGTTTTTCTCTTCGGCTGTACATAGCTAAACCCTGTATTTTCTGTCAAGAGTGCGATACTGCAACGCTTCGGCGATGTGCTGCACTCCTATGCTTTCACAACCGTCGAGGTCGGCTATCGTGCGTGCCACCTTCAATATACGATTGTATGCGCGTGCGGACAATTGAAGTTTCTCGAAACTTTCTTCCAGTAAAGCCGTTGACCTGCCGTCTATCTTACAGTATTTTTCCATATCGGCAGAGGTCATCTGCGAATTGCAGTGAATCTTGCTGCCGAATCTTGCACGCTGAACCTGTCTTGCGGCATCCACTCTTTGTTTTACGCTTGCCGAACTTTCCGCGTTGCTTTCTTCCGTCAACTGCGTGAATGTGACATTGTCCACTTCTACATGTATGTCTATTCTGTCCATAAGAGGTCCCGACAATTTGGTAAGATACCTGTGTATCTGTGAGGCTGTGCAGGTACATTCGACACTGCTGCCGTAATTTCCGCAAGGACAGGGATTCATGCTTGCAATAAGCATGAAACGGGCGGGATAAGTAACCGTTGCCGCATTTCTCGCTATTGTGATCACTCCGTCTTCGAGTGGCTGACGCAGTGTTTCGAGCGTACGCCTGCCGTATTCGGGCAATTCGTCTAAAAACAACACTCCGTTGTGTGCAAGACTGATTTCCCCCGGTTTGGCTTTATTGCCACCGCCCGTCAGGGAAACCATTGTTGCCGAATGGTGAGGGGAACGGAAGGGACGCTGAGAAACAAACCCGTCTTCGAGTATCCCCGCAACGCTGTGTATCTTGGCAACCTCCAGCGCCTCTTCGAAACTCATGTCGGGCATTATCGTCGGCACAGCCTTTGCAAGCATTGTTTTACCGGCACCGGGAGGACCGATCATTAAAATATTATGCCCGCCTGCCACGGCAATTTCCATGGCTCTCTTTGCCGAAAATTGTCCTTTAATGTATTTGAAGTCGTAATGGGAACTTTCTCCCGAACCTGCCGTCCACAAAGACGTTTCGACAGGCAATATTTCCTTTTGTCCGCACAGAAACTCAACGGCGTCGTTTAAAGTGTCGGCGCAATAGACGTCAAGACCTTCTATATACTGAGCCTCTTTGGCATTTGCGGAGGGAATCAAAGCGCTTTTGTACCCGGCTTGTCGTGCCGAAATAAGCATTGGCAGCACTCCTTTTATTTTGCGCAATTCGCCCTTTAAAGACAGTTCCCCCATAAGAACAACATCTTTGAATACAAGTTGTATTTGTTTGCTTGCCACAAGCATGCCTATAGCAATGGGAAGATCGTAGTAACTTCCTTCCTTTTTTATATCTGCCGGAGCAAGGTTTACCACCACCGACGCAACGGGATAGTTGTAGCCGCAGTTTTTCAATGCGGAACGAACTCTTTCACGCGATTCTTTGACGGCTGTATCTGCAAGCCCTACTATATCGAAAGTAGGCATACCCGAATGCATGTCAACTTCCGCTTCCACAGGAAATCCTTCAAGACCCGTCAGACCGTAACTGTTGATTTTAGCAAGCATTGTCTTCCCCCAAAACTGTTTAATCTCAGTTTAGTATAAAGTATAGCGCAAAATAATACAAGAGGTTTTGCAAATTTATACTTTTAGACAGTAAAAAAAATCGGGCAAAAACTTGCCCGAAATTCTTTAAATACTCAGATTTGTTCGCGAATCTTAGCAGCCTTACCTGTACGTTCACGCAGGTAATACAACTTAGCACGTCTTACGGTACCCTTTCTTACAACCACGATGTTGTCGATTTTGGGGCTGTGTACGGGGAAAGTTCTTTCCACGCCTATACCGGAAGATATTCTTCTTACGGTAAATGTTTCTCTCAGACCGCCGTGCTTGCGAGCGATTACGATTCCTTCGTAAGCCTGAATTCTTTCCTTGTTACCTTCGATAACCTTGAACATAACGCGAACCGTGTCGCCTACGTTGAAGGGAGTAACCTGTCTCAGACTTTCCTGTTCGATACTCTTGATGATATCCATTGTTGACTTTTCCTCCTTATAATGATGTAATTTAAGTTAACTAAGCGTTCATTCGCAAAAATCACATGCCAGAGGAACACCCGAAGTCACCCATATATATTAGCATAAGCCCTGTAAATTGGCAACTGTTTTTACGGCAAAATTCAGGACTTTTTAAACAAATCTACGCAAACCGCCGTCAGTTTTACCTCCGTAAGAATTTAAAGAGTCCGCCCGGCAGTATGAGCCTCTTCGCCTGATTATTCAGTTGCAGGCAAAGGCATTTTCGATATGTTCAGAAACCTTGCCGTCCACCACTTCGATTACGTCGAATCGGACGTTGTAAGTTACCATTCCTTTTATAAAACAGTAATAATTTGCCGTGTAAATCAATGACTGCTGTTTCTTTTTCGTGACGGCTTCTCGCGGCAGACCGAAAGAAAGATTGTTTCGGCTTTTGACCTCAACGAACACAAGCGTGTCTCCCTTTAAACATACGATATCGAGTTCGCCTCGCCGTGAACGGAAGTTGGTGTCCAATATCGTGTATCCTTTCTTTTTGAGATATAACGCGGCTGTCTTTTCTCCTCTGTTGCCTGTAAACTTGTTTGTCAGCATAAGTCAAAGTTTTTAATGAATGTGCGTCTGTGCAACGGACAGGGACCGTACTGTTTAAGTAACGATATGTGCAAGGCGGTTCCGTATCCTTTGTGCTTTTCAAAACGGTATTGCGGATATTGCACCGCATACTGCTTCATCAGTCTGTCACGGGTTACTTTGGCAACGATACTCGCCGCGGCGATATTGTAACTCAATGCGTCCCCTTTTATTATAGACAGCGTTTCCACATTGCTGTCAATCTTTACTGCATCTATCAGCACGCAGTCGGCTGTAAGATTTTCAATACATTCACGCATTCCTTGTTTTGTAGCGTTCAATATATTTATCTCGTCGATACGCTGTGCGTCTATAATCGAGACATGGCAACTCAACGCGCTGTTTACAATAAGGTCGTAAAGTTGCTCGCGTTTCTTTTCCGAAAGTTTTTTACTGTCGTTGACGCCCTCTATAAGTTCGTCCAACGGCATCACCACTCCTGCCACTACGACAGGTCCTGCGAGAGGTCCCCTGCCTGCCTCGTCTATACCGCCTATACGGCTGTATCCTTTAAGTTGCATTTGTCTTTCGTATTCAAGCATATTTCCACCGTTTAAACGTGTTTGTACATATCCGAAGGAACCTCGAAAGTTATCTTGCCTATTCGTCCTTTGCGGAAGTCGTCGAGAATCGCTTTGGAACATCTCTCGGTGTCCGTTTCTCCTCCTCTGACCACAAAACCTCTTTTTCGTGCAATTTCTTCGTGCAGTTGCAAAGCAGTCATGTCAACCGAATCCAATCTGTAGCGTTGCGCAAGCAATTGCGGATACTGATTTTTGAGATGCTCTAAAAGTGACAGCGAAACATCGTACAGATCTACGACATCGTCCTTTATACTACCCACAAAGCACAATCTGTACGCCGTGTTCTGATCGTCGAATTTGGGCCATACTGTGCCCGGCGTGTCAAGCAAGTCCACTCCCGCAGGCAGTCGTACCCATTGCATACCTTTTGTAACGCCGGGTTTGTCGCCGGTAACGGCTGATTTTCTTCCAGCAAGACAATTTATTATTGTGGATTTTCCGCTGTTGGGAATACCGAGAATCATTACGCGTACAGGCCGAACGATGCCTTTTTTACGGTATTTGTCCGCCACGTCGGCTGTTGCCTCAACAAAAGCGGAGGCAATTCTGGACGCATCCCCAAGCCGTGTTGCAGACACTTTGACGCACAGCCTTCCTTTTTGAGTAAAATATTGCGTCCATTGCTTTAACTTTTCGTCGTCTGCAAGATCACACTTGTTGAGAATATATACACAGGGCTTTTTACCTGTGATTTTGTCCAGTTCGGGATTGAACGAAGAGGCGGGCGCACGTGCGTCGAGAACGTAACCTACCGCGTCCGACAACGCTATATTGTCCTGCATCATGCGCAAGGCCTTTGTCATGTGCCCGGGAAACCACTGAATACTCATAATTCACCTTTATCTAACAAATCGGGACGCAGTTTGCGCGTTATCTCATGCGATTGCTCCCTTCTCCACTTGTCCACCATGGCATGATTACCCGAAACAAGTACTTCGGGAACCTTCATTCCGTTAAATTCCTGCGGACGTGTGTACTGAGGATATTCCAACAGATTGTCGGAAAAAGATTCTTCCACCGTTGCCTGACTGTTACCCAAAACATCTGGTATATATCTTGCCACGCTGTCTATAAGCACCATTGCGGGTATTTCTCCGCCCGACAGGACATAATCTCCCACCGAAATTTCGCAGTCGATGTCGGCATCGATTACACGCTGGTCCACACCTTCGTAGTGACCGCACAAAATAAGCAGTCTGTCGCATTGCGACAACTCGGCGACTTTTTTCTGCGTCAGAGTCTTACCTCTCGGTGACATATAAATGCGCAATGCCTTGTGTTCGGGATCCACCGCCTCAATGCAGTCGTGGATAGGTTGTGGCATCATAACCATACCGGCACCGCCGCCGAAAGGGTAATCGTCACATCTTTTGTGTTTGTCTGCAGAATAATCCCTGATATTGTGTCTCACAAGGGTGAACAGTTGTTTTTCCTGCGCTTTACCCATCAGCGAGTAGTCAAACACATCGAACATTTCCGGAAACAGAGTAAGTACGTCAATCCTCATCGTAAACTACCACCTGACTGAAACGATCGGCATTTAAAGTAATGCGTTTGCCCTCGGTGTCGACTTTGTTGACAAGATTTTTAAGCCAAGGGAAAGACAGACTTTTTTTACCGTTTTGCACCACGTAAACATCAGCGCTTCCGTACTGCAACACTTCTTTAACTTCTCCTACCTTTTCACCGTTGTCAAGAAACACGTCGCAACCGACAACGTCCTGCACAAAATAACTGCCGTCCGCTATCTGAACATCGGAACGCAAAGCATACACTTCCCAACCGCGCAACGTTTCGGCAGTGTTTCTGTCGTTTACGCCGTCGAAGGACATATACCAACAGTCCTTCGCCGCACGGATATTCCTGACAGACTGACTCTTAGTACCGGTATAAAGTACTGACGGTTTTTTCAGTACGGCAGGACTGTCAAGGTAACATTCTACCTTGACTTCACCTTTTATACCCTGTGCTTTTACGATTTTGCCTATCAAAATTTTCATAACGTACCCCAAAAAAAATGCCACAAGCCTTTGTGAGCCTGTGGCGACTGATCAGTCAAGAATATCGATGGAATACTTTACGCCTTCCCTGATACCTACCGCCTTAGCCAAAGTGCGAATGGCGGAAGCGATCTTGCCCTGTTTGCCGATAACCTTGCCAATATCCCCGTCTGCTACCTTAATGGTAATTTTGACGACGTCTTCCTCATCGGTACGGGTAATTTCAATAGCGTCTTTATCTTCCACAAGTTGCTCGACAATGTATCTGATAAGTTCCGTCATAGTTTCAGCCCTTGATCTTCTTAGCAGCGATCACGCCTTCTTTAACAAGCAAAGACTTGACTGTTTCTGTGGGTTGAACACCGCATTCGATCCACTTTTTAGCCTTTTCGACGTCAAGTTTGAGACCTCCTTCAGCCTTCAAAGGATCGTAAGTACCTACAAGGTCAACGTACTGTCCGTCACGAGCCTTGTGAGAATCAATTACAACCACACGATAGAAAGGGGTTTTCTTGTCGCCCAATCTTGTCAATCTCATTTTTACTGCCATTAGTAGTTCCTCCGTAAATAATTAATTGTAAATTTATATATCAGCGAGTTACGCACGCCAATCGGTTAAAAAGGAAGTCGTTTTGACTTGCCGAAACGCTTCATCATGTCTTTTGTCTGTTCGTACTGCTTTATAAGTTTGTTGACATCCTGAACGGTAGTTCCGCTGCCCGCCGCAATGCGCTTTCTGCGTGAGTAGTTCAGCACCTTGGGATTACTGCGTTCTTCGGCAGTCATCGACTGAATGATGCATTTATTGCGTTTTATCTGCGATTCGTCTATAGTAGCGGAACCGAGTTTGAGTTTGTTTGCACCCGGTATCATGCTCACAAGATCGTTTATATTGCCCATTTGGGCGACTTTGTCGTACTGTTCCAGAAAGTCGTTGAGGTCAAATGACGCCTCTTTCAACTTCTTGGCCATTTTCTTGGCTTCTTCCTCGTCGATTGCCGACTGCGCTTTTTCTATAAGCGTCAGCACATCGCCCATACCGAGAATTCGGGAAGCCATTCTGTCGGGGTGGAAAGGTTCGAGATCCTCCATCTTTTCCCCTACGCCGCAAAACTTTATGGGTTTACCCGTTACAGCCTTGACCGAAAGCGTCGCGCCGCCACGGGTGTCGCCATCGAGTTTTGTAATTATGACGCCTGTAATATCCAACGCTTCATCAAAAGATTTGGCAACGTTTACCGCATCCTGACCTGTCATTGCGTCAACGACAAGCAACGTTTCGGTAACTTCCACCGCTTTTTTGATGTTTTCCAGTTCCGCCATCAGTTCTTCGTTTATATGCAGTCTGCCCGCGGTATCGATGATAACTGTGTCGTACCCGTTCTTGCGTGCAAATTCAACGCCGGAAACAGCAATTTTAGTGGGATTGATCTGTCCCATCTGGAAAAATCCTGCGCCCGACTTGCCTGCTACTATTTCCAACTGATTGATGGCGGCGGGACGATAAATGTCATCTGCAACCAACAGTACTTTTTTACCCTGCTTTTTTAAATGCAAGGCAAGTTTGCCGCACATCGTTGTTTTGCCCGCTCCTTGCAAACCGCACATCATTATGACCGTGGGCAACTTGGAAGCAACGGCAAGTTTGCTCTGTGTGGAACCCATGAGTTCGCACAACTGTTCGTTTACCACCTTTATAACCTGCTGACCGGGCGTAAGACTTTTTAAAATCTGTTCGCCGAGAGCCTTTTCCGTTACTTTGGCAATAAAATCCTTTGCAACCGTATAGTTTACGTCCGCTTCCAACAATGCAACGCGCACTTCACGCATCGCCTGCTTGATTTCCAATTCGGTCAACGCGCCCCTGTTGGTCAGTTTGGAAAATGCGTGATTTATTTTGTCCGATAAATTCTGAAATAAAGCCATATTTACTCTCCCGAAATCATTTGCTCGATAAACTGCAACGCCTTTTCACAACTTCCCTGTCGCACAAGGTCTTTCAGTACAGTCAGATTGTTGACAAGTTTGCGCTTTTCAGTCAGCAGATGCAATTTATTTTCCAGATTGACAAGAGTCTTTTCCCCGTTGACAATGGCGTCGCGGACACCCTGACGGGATATGCCCGTCTGCTCGGCTATCTCTGCCAGCGAACAGTCACAGTCACAATACATCTGCAACACTTCCGACTGTCTGTCCGTAAGCATCTGTCCGTAGATATCCTTCAATACGGAAACATCGATTTTAGAAAGTTTTTCCATATCCGCTCCATTTAAAAACGAGGGTGTAAAGTTATTTTACTTTACACCCAAATAATATACCCTATACGACTGACGTTGTCAAGCATTTGAAAGTATTTTTAAATATTTTACAATATTCCTTCGACATAGGAATTTGCGTCGAAGGGCAACAAATCGTCAATGCCTTCGCCCACTCCGACAAAGTATACCGGAATGTCCATTGTGTCCTTGATTGTGAGCACCACGCCGCCTTTTGCCGTGCCGTCCAGTTTGGTAAGCACTATGCCGTCAATGTCAATGGCCTCGTTGAAGATGTCCACTTGCGACACTGCGTTTTGTCCCGTTGTGGCGTCCAGTACAATGAGATTGTACCTTTGTGCCTCGGGAAATTCGCGATCTATAACACGGTTTATTTTTTTCAGTTCTTCCATTAGGTTTTTCTTGTTGTGCAGTCTGCCGGCTGTATCTACCAGAACGATATCGGTTCCCCTGCTTTTGGCGGAACTTACGGCATCGAACACGACCGCCGCAGGATCGGAACCTTCTTCGTGCTTGATTATACGCACATTTGCGCGCTTTGCCCACACTTCCAACTGTTCGCCTGCTGCGGCACGGAAAGTGTCAGCCGCGGCTATAAGTACGGATTTTTTCTGCTTGACGAAAATATTTGCCAGTTTGCCTATCGTAGTAGTTTTTCCCACTCCGTTGACACCCGACACCATTACAACCGCAGGACATTCCGCTTCAAATTGTTCCTCTCCCAGAATGTCGAGAAGAATTTGTTTAAGATATTCACGGGCTTTTGCTGTGTCGGATACATTGTCGCGGCGCATACGTTCACGCAATTCTTCGATAATGTTTTCCGTGGTTTCCGAGCCGACGTCCGCGCCCAGTAAAATAAATTCCAGTTCTTCGTAAAACTCGTCGTCAAATATACCCCGTTTGAACAATTCATTGAGTTTAAAACCTATCGCCTGTTTTGTTTTGCGAAGACCTTCTATAATTTTTTTAAAAAATCCCATTGTCGTACCTCGTTACATAGCCTGTTTGATAGCCTCTGTAAGTTTGACGGAAACTATCTTCGAAACGCCCTTTTCCTCCATGGTAACGCCGTAAAGCACATCGGCATTTTCCATTGTAGGCTTTTTGTGGGTAATGACCACAAACTGAGTGGATGTGGAAAATTTGCGCAGATATCTTGCAATGCGTTCGGCATTGGCATCATCCAACGCCGCTTCTATTTCGTCCAGTACGCAGAAAGGCATCGGATGCAATTTCAATATAGCAAACAATATCGCAGCAGCGGTCATTGTGCGTTCGCCACCTGACAGCAAGGAAATATTCTGCAACTTTTTGCCGGGCGGTTGCGCTTCGATTTCCACACCGTAGTCAAGGGAATTCTTGCTTTCGTCTCTGTCCAGGGTAAGTTTTGCATTACCGCCGTTAAACAGTTCGCGGAATACAATCTTGAAGTTTTCGTTGATGTCTTCCATTCCCTTTTCGAAGCGGGCTTCTATTTCCACGGTAAGTTCTTTAAGTATGTCCTGCAAGTCGCTTTCCGCCTGTTTAAGGTCGTTCAACTGCGAACTGATGTCACCGTATCGCTCTTCCACCTGTTTGAGTTCTTCTATCGCATTTACATTTACGTAGCCCAATTTATTTATGGACGCACGCAAATCGGAAATTACCTGTTTGCAGTCGGATGCGTCAAAATTTTCGTCCTTGTACTGCATTGCGCCTGAATATGTAATACCGTAATCGTCATTGATGTGCTGTTGCATTTCTTCAAGGTCGGTATCGATACTTTCCAGGATATACTGCTCTTTTTCAATGGCGCCACGCAACGTTTCCGTTTCGGTATTGAGTCTCATACGTTCCTCACCCGTCTGCTGGTAACGTTTATTCAGATCCGCCTTGGTAATATCGGCATTTTTTATTTCTTCGGCGATACTTTGAACTTCCTGCTGATCGGCGTCGTCACTTTCGGTACGGCTTAGTTCGTCGTAAAGCAGACTTATTGCAGCGTTTAACTGTTCGGAATAACGCGTACGATCTTCGATGTTGTCCTTCAATACAAGTATTTCGCGATTGTCACGCATCATTTGCGACTGCGTACTTTCGCTGTTTGTCCTTATAACACCTATGCGGTAAGACTTGGAAGCAATGAGATCCTTTAATTTTTCCTTTGCTTCGTTTCTCGCCGACAACAGGTTGCGCAATTGCTCGATTTTCAAAGTGTATTGCTGCTCGCTGTCGCTCAGTTTGGAAGCGTCGCTTACGGCATTTACGCTCAGTTTGTCTATTTTTTCAAGACGTTGTTGAATTTCCTGTTGCTCGCCGTTCAGTTTGAGATACATTTGCTTGTCGTTGTTGTTGAGAACATTTGACTTTTCTATCTTCTCTCTGTCAGTAGCGTATTCGATGTCAAGTTGCTGTAAAGCGTTGACGTAATCGGAAAGTTGACGTCTGTTTTCTTCGAGTTGTCTTTGCGCTTCGTTTTTGTCACTCAGCGCAACGGCAAATTTATCCTCCAACTGTTTAAGTTTTTCGGTACGCTGACGAATCTGCGAATCGTAGGACAGCAAACTGCCGTTACCCGTCTTTCGGCTACCGCCTTCCATAGAACCGTCGTTGGCAATGCGTTCGCCCGTAAGCGTCACCATACGGTGAATATAACCGTATTTTTTGCTTATAGTCACGGCATTATCGAAAGTGTCCACAACAAGTATGCTGCCCAGCAAAGAGCGGAATACACTTGTATACTGCGCGTCAAATGACACAAGATCCACGGCAACGCCCACAACGCCCTGTTCGTTTAGAACCTGCGGTCTCTCAATGGTACGCGGCTTCATTGAACTGACGGGAAGAAAAGTCACTCGTCCGTACACGTTTGCTTTCAGATAGTCGATAACGTATTTTGTATCCTGTTCGTTTCGGGTGACTACGTTCTGCAGACGTGCACCAAGGGCTGTTTCTATTGCCGTCTGATATTTGTCATCCACTTTTACGAGATTTGCCACCACCCCGCAAATGCGTGCTTTGAGTTGCTGATTGCGCTGTGCGTCCTGCATCAGATTCTGAACGCTCGCCTGATAACCACGGTAATTTTCGGCAAAGTCTTTAAGCAATTTGATACTTCCCTGCTCCGAAGACACCTCTTGTTGATGTTTTTCGGCGGTTCTGGTAAGTTCGATCAGTTTATACTCGCCGTCCTTTATTTCCGCCTTTAATTTTTCAATCACAGGGGTAAGTTTCTTACGGTTTTCTGTTACCTCGTCAAAATGAGCAAGTAACTGCTTTTCCTCATCGGACAAACTGTCCAGCCGCAACGAAATTTCCCTTTGCTGTGCCTGTACAACCGCAAGACGTTTCAGCAGACTTTCTTTTTCGGTATTGAGACTTGCCTGCGTTCGTCCGAAATCCGCATTTTCACGCAAAGTGCGTTGCAGTTTTTCCGTACATTTGTCTGTTTCCGATTGCAGTTTTTCACACTCCGTATTGATTGCAAGCAACTTGTCGTTGAGAGTTTGCCTTTCACTTTCCAGCGACTGTTGTTCCTCGTCGCATTTTTGCAGATGAGCCTGTCCTTCGGTTACGTTAGTCTTGAGATTTTCCAACTGACGGTTGTATTGCTCTATCTGTTCTGCAACCATCTTGACTTCTTTGTCAAGACTGATTATCTTTTCGTTTACGACATCTTTTTTGCCTCGCTTTTCCGTCAGATTGACAGCGAGTTGCATGTGTTTTTCGTGCAGACGTGACAGTTTTTCGTCAATTGTGGACAACTGTTCAAACAGTTCTTCGTACTGCTTGCCCACCTCTTCGGCACAGTGAGATTTGTAATCAAGTTCCTCGTTGAGTCCCGTGATTTTAAGACGGCAATCCTGTTTGCGCTGGCTTGCATTGTCATAATCATAAATATAAGAATTGATTTCGTTGTAACGCAACTTATCATACAGTTCAAGATATTTACGCGCATTTACAGCCTGCTTACGCAACGGCTCTACCTGACGTTCCAGTTCCTTGTTGAGCACGTTGAGGTTGTCCATGTTAATGTGCGTTTTTTCCAATTTGCGCTCCGTTTCCACTTTTTTTACGCGGAAACGCGAAATACCCAACGCTTCTTCGAAAATAGCGCGTCTGTCTTCGGGACGGGCGTTGAGTATAGCGTCCATTCGTCCCTGACCTACGATAGAGTAACCCTCTTTTCCCAGTCCTACATTGCGCAAAAGATCCTGAATATCTCTCAAACGCACTACGTTTCTGTTCAAAGAATATTCGCTTTCGTTGTTGCGATACAGTTTACGGCTGATTATTATTTCGTCCATCTGTATGGGGAAAATACGGGTAGTATTGTCCATAAACAGCGAAACCTCGCAGTACCCCATTGATTTACGACTGTCGGTTCCGCTGAAAATCAGGTCTTGCATGCTTTTACCGCGCAAAGTCTTGGTGCTTTGTTCGCCCAACACCCAGCGTATGGCGTCGCTTACGTTGCTTTTACCGCAACCGTTGGGACCCACTATACCTGTGATGGGTTGGTCAAACTTCAATTCAATTTTGTCGGCAAAAGATTTAAAGCCGTACATTTCGATTTTTTTAAGATATAACATTTTCCCTTCCGAGTACCGTGATACGGGTACTTTTATTGTTGATTAAATATTTCAAGCGCTTTGCCTGCAGCGTCTTTTTCCGCCTTTTTCCGACTTCCGCCTACTCCGTAAGCGACAAAATTGCCGTTAATGTACAGCGCTCGTTTGAATGTCGGCTGATTGTCAGGTCCTTCTTTTGAAACAGGTTTATACTCTGGAATTTCCCAGCCTTTTTTCTGGCAATATTCCTGTAATCGGCTCTTACTGTCCTTGGACGATTTTTTCGCTTCATCCATCTGCGTTTTCAAAGTTTTCAACACAAAACGACGTGCGTTTTCCATTCCGCCGTCCATGTAAATTGCGCACAATATCGCCTCGTAAAGATTTGCTTCCATCTTGCGCGATTTGTTGCGTGCCTGACGGTACGAATTTGACACAAGCAGATACTTCATCAAGCCCAGTTTTTCAATGGACTTTTTGAGTCCTGCCGCAGACACGACGCCCGCCCGTGCCTTTGACAACTGTCCCGCGTCAAAATCGGGGTGTTTGGCGCAAAGATATTCCGACGAAAGAAATTCCAGTACCGCGTCTCCGAAAAATTCCATTGTTTCGTTGTCTTTCAGATTGTGCTCCTGAGCATAAGAAGAATGAACGAAAGCCTTTTTAAGCAGTTCTCTGTCGGAAAATCTGTAACCGATAATATTTTCTATTTCATCGAAATTCATTATTGTTCCTCGGAAAAATACGGTGTCAGACTGTCAATAAGACCGCTTTCGGCAAAATGCCATGCCTGTAAAATGCTTCCGCACATTGCCTCTGCCTTACTGGAACCGTGGGATTTGATAACCACTTTAGACACGCCCAAAAACGGAGCGCCGCCACTCTTGTTGTAATCCATTACAGCCTTAACGTTTTTAAATGCGGGTTTAAGCATCAACGCCGCCAACTTTCGGGGCAAAGTCGCAGTCAGTTCGCGTTTTAAAAGTTTGAGCATCATCAGAGCAGTTCCTTCACAACTCTTCAATGCGATGTTGCCGTAAAAACCGTCCGCCACCACTACGTCGTATTCGCCCGTCAATATGTCTCTTGCTTCCATATTTCCGCAGAAATTGAGGTCGGACTGTTTGAGCAACGCAAATGTCTCGTGCACGAGTTCGTTGCCCTTCTTGTCCTCAGTTCCGTTGGACATAAGACCTATACGGGGATTTTCCACCTTCATCACGCTTTTCATAAACGCGTGTCCCATTTCGGCAAATTGCAAAAGCATCTGCGGTTTGCAATCCACGTTGGCGCCGCAGTCAATCAGCAAAACCTTGGAATCGGTAAGCGTGGGCAGCAACGGCGCAAGAGCGGGCCGCTGTACCCCTCTGATGCGTCCGATACGCAACGTCGCGCCTGCAAGCACCGCTCCGGTACTGCCGGCGGACACAAAGCCAACTACATCAGCGTCATTTTTAGTGCGGTCAAGTCCCGCTACAAGCGACGAATTTTTCTTGGTGCGTATTGCAACGGTAGGAACTTCATCGTTTGTAATGACTTCTTTTGCGTCCAGAATTTCCACTCTTGTCTTGTCATACTCTTTATCTTTGAGGTAATCGGATATAAACTCACTGTCGCCGGACATCACTATGCCGAACCCGTCAGCACTGTCCAGCGCTTTGAGGCAACCTTCTATAATTTCTACGGGTGCGTTGTCTCCACCGAAAATATCTACTACGATTTTTTTCATAATATCCTCCCGATTGTACACTATTATACCCTAAAACGCCCCATTAAGCAATATATTTTGTCTAAAAACAGTTATTGTTTCACAAATTCGACAATTGTTTCACAAATACAAAAAGCAGACCCGACAAGGTCTGCTTTTAAAAATGATTTTGTTATTTGGATTCTTTGGAAACTTCGACAACTTGTTGTCCGTCGTAGTAACCGCAAGCGTCACACACTTTGTGCGGAACTTTCAGTTCGTGACATTGAGGACATTCTAGCAGCGTAGGAGCGGCTACCTTCCAGTTTGCTGCTCTTGCGTGCTTTCTCTGTTTAGAAGTTTTTCCCTTAGGTACTGCCATGTTACTGCACCTCCAATTAAAATTTTAAGTCTTTTAATACCGAAAAGGCATTAGGTTCAGATGTGTCGCAATTGCAACTTTGTCTGTTGAGGTTGGCACCACACTTTACGCAAATACCCTTGCAGTCATCCCTGCACAGCAACAATGTGGGCAGAGAAAGTGACAATTCGTCATGCAACGCTTTTTCGATGTCCAGCCGACCGCCGTTGTAAGTATAGCAATCGGAAGTAGCGTCTTTGTAAAAGGTCTGATCAAACGGCACCATAAATATTCTGTCTGCGTCGTCACCGCACCTGTCGCACAACCCGATGACATGCACCGTTATATTGCCGAAAACATCCACATCGGGATCTTCGAAACAATATTCCCCGTCAAAAACGGCACTTACTGCCCGTGCATTGACGAAAGGCAACGCTTCGGTTGCGTCAAACCGACAACCGTAAGGATATTTCGTTCCGCGATTAGCAAAAGCGGAAGCAAGATTTACTGTAGTTTTTTCAGACACGACTGATATTATACAAATATTCCTGCTTTTTGTCAAGGAAAATTAGAGATTTACCAACGCTTTTGTTTCACGAGCGATTACCAGTTCTTCGTTGGTAGGTATTACGAGAATACGAACCTTGGAATCCTTGGCGGAAATGTCGGCTATCTGACCTCTGGGGCAGTTGTCGTTTGCCTTCTTGTCCAACTTGATACCGAGATAATCCATATCGCTCAGCGCCCTTTCTCTTACGTAGTGAGTGTTTTCACCTACACCGGCCGTAAACACAATGGCGTCTACTCCGTTTAACACCGCGGTGTAACTGCCTATATAGCGTTTTACGGCATAGGCAAAGATGTCCACTGCCAGTTTGTTGCGAGGATTGTCAAGACCGCCGTTGTCGCACAGGTCACGGAAGTCACTGCTTGTACCGGACAAACCGAGCATACCGCATTCCTTGTTGAGATGTTTCATTGCGTCCGCCACAGACTTGCCTGTTTTCTGCATCCAGTATTCGATGATTGCAGGATCGACGGAACCGCTGCGGGTACCCATGGGAACACCGTCAAGAGGCGTAAATCCCATTGTGGTATCAACGCTCTTGCCCCCCTTGACAGCAGTAATGGAAGAACCGTTGCCGAGATGGCAGGTAATAATCTTGGTGTCTGCAATATCTTTGCCGAGATATTTGGCAGCCTCCTGCGAAACATACATATGGCTTGTTCCGTGGAAACCGTATTTTCTGATACGGTAATTCTTGTAGTCGTCGTAGGACATTCCGTAAAGGTAAGCGTATTCGGGCATAGTAGCGTGGAAAGCAGTATCAAACACCGCCACCATGGGCGTGTCGGGCATAACTTCCATGCAAGCCTTTATACCCATTATATTTGCGGGATTGTGTAAAGGAGCAAGTTCGCTGTTGTCCTTGCAGGACTGCAGGACTTTCTCGTCTATAACGACAGACGTACTGTAATCTTCCGCGCCGTGCACCACTCTGTGTCCCACCGCGGAAATTTCCGACATGTCGGATATAACTCCGCATTGCTTGTCCACCAGTGCGTCAAGCACCATTTTGATGGCAACCGTGTGATTGGGCATATCCTTTGTAAATTCGTAAGTCTGTCCGTTTGCCTTGTGAACAAGTCTTGAACCGTCAATTGCAATTCTTTCGCAAAGACCTTTGGCAATTACCGATTCGTTTTGCATGTCTATAAGCTGATATTTCAAAGAGGAACTTCCTGCGTTTATTACAAGTATTTTCATTTTACCCTCCGTTAAAACTGATCTCTGCAAGCCTGCATTGCCGTAATAGCCACTACGCCGACAATATCTTCAGACGTGCATCCGCGTGAAAGATCGTTGACGGGTTTTGCAATACCCTGACAAACGGGACCGTATGCCTCGTAGCCGCCCAGACGCTGTGTAATCTTGTAAGAAATGTTTCCCGCGTTGAGATCGGGGAAGACAAATACGTTTGCTTCTCCCGCGACAGGACTGCCGGGGCATTTGAGTTTTCCCACCGAAGGTACTACGGCAGCGTCAAACTGCAATTCGCCGTCTATAGGCATGTCGGGATACTTTTCCAACACAAGGTTGGTAGCGTCGATCATCTTCTGTACGGAAGGATGCTTTGCGCTGCCCTTTGTGGAGAAACTGAGCATAGCCACTTTGGGTTGTTCTTTTAAAAACAGTTTAGCCGAATTGTAGGAACACACCGCTATGTCGGCAAGTTCTTCCACCGTGGGAGCGGGAGTTACGCCACAGTCGGCATAAAGCATCTGTTGAAGATCTTTTCTGTTTTCGTTGTTAAAAAGGAAAAATCCCGAAACAGCCTTGACACCCGGCTGAGTCTTGATGATCTGCAATGCAGGACGAAGCAGATCGCTTGTTGCGTGAATAGCACCGCCCACCATACCATCGGCAAGACCGAGTTTTACCATCATTACGCCAAAGTACATTTCGTCTTTGACAAGTTGTTGCGCCTGTTCGAGAGTAAGCCCCTTGGCCTTTCTCAGTTCGTAAAGATAGTTGGCAAATTCGGGCAACTTGTCAGACTTTCTGTGATTAATTACGGTAACGCCTGTAAGGTCAGCATCAGGACACTTCTGCTTGATAACTTCCGTATCGCCGAGGATTATAACTTTGACAAATCCTTCTTTTGCAATCATTTCCGCAGCCTTGATCACGCGAGGTTCTTCGCCTTCGGGAAGTACTATAACTTTGCCGAATTTTCTGACCTTTTCTTTGTAACCGTCAATCAGTTTAGACATTTTGACATTCCTCCAAAAAATTTATTAGTAATTGGATAAAAATTGTGTTATACTTATACAAACACAAAATACCGTGCTGTTATTATAAATCAAATTATACAACAATCCGTCTGATAAGTCAAAAGGAAAAGAAAGGTTTTGAAAATTTGTACCATAATATGCGAATATAACCCGTTACACAACGGTCACGTGCGTTTGCTGAATTTCGCACGCCGATACGCCGATACTATATGTTGCGTAATGAGCGGCGACTTTGTTCAGCGCGGAATGCCTGCAATAGCAGACAAATACACACGTGCAAGACACGCCGTGCTTGCAGGCGCAGATATAGTTGCGGAATTGCCTGCCGTTTTTTCGTTATCCTCTGCGGAAAACTTTGCAACGGGAGGAATAAAGATAGCCAATGCCGTCAAAAGCGATTTTCTGGCATTCGGATGCGAAAGCGCAACAGCCGAGCAACTGTCGGACTGCGCGGCAGCATTAAAAGATCCCGATGTCAACGTTCGTATAAAAAAGTTTATACAAGAGGGGAACAGTTACCCAAAAGCGGTCGCCCTGGGACTGCCCGAATACAGCGAAATTCTCAGCCGTCCCAACAACACGCTCGCTCTGGAATACGCCAAAGCGCTTTCAGCAACGCGAAGTGACATAAAGATGATTGTATGCGACAGACCGGACAACTACAACTGTGACGGTCTAAAAGGCGAATACGCAAGCGCAACCGCAATAAGGAACAACTTTGAAGACAGACAAATTCAAAAATACCTGCCGTCCTTTGTGGATCCGACGCTTTTCAACAGGGATGCGGAACAGCAATTCAAACGCTACTGTGCGCTGTTTCTTTCAGCCAACGGCATGCGCGAAGATATAGAAGGGGTTTCGGAAGGTCTTCACAACAGATTTAACAAACAGCGCACATCGGGCGACTACGACGAAATAATAAACAATGTCAAGACAAAGCGTTACACACAGGTCAAATTGCAGCGTTTATTGGCATGTAACGCATTGGGAATAACCAAAGAAATAACGAAAATCGCAAAGTCACAGACACCCTACTTTACCGTACTCGCAGTAAACAGCAAACGGGAAGATATTTTAAGTCACCTTGCGCAGTGCAATCTTACAGCCCCAAAACAACTGACAGACATCAGAACAAAGGTAGCCGAAATCGACGCACGTGCACACGACCTCTACCGTGCTTTAGCGGGTGCTCACACCGTTGCACAAATGCAAAAGGTTCAGCCGTTGCAGTAACCGACGCACATTGCAAATGAAATCCGAGAACTTGAAATTCCGCACATCTATGGACAATTTGTTCTAAAAATCAGTTTTGACAGGGATTTCTATCATACTATTTTAGACATAGTATGCTTTAATGTGCATATTTTCAGAAATGGACAACGTTTACCACAGAAAAAGCGGGTTGCATCAGCACACCCGCTTTTTTTAAACTTTACTTACAATGACATTTAATGGATGTCGGACTTGTTACAGTTTCTCATAAAGAGCCTCAATCAGCCGTTCGGTATCTTCTATGCCGATACAGTCGTCGGTACGCGAATAACCGCACCCCTTTTCCGACACTCCGCCATAGAGATAACTTTCGCACATCACACCGCCTATACGGCTGTCAGTCACGGCAAGCATTGCGTTGTCAAACTGAATATTTGCCACCTTTCCGCTGTTGGCATGGCTCAGATCCGCCAATATAAACGGTCTTTTCAGTCCTTGTTCCTGGCAACGTCGATACAATTCGTTTACCGTTTCGTCATTTATATTATTTACAAATCCGCCGCTGTTTTCGTAACCGCGCAACACCGCATGGCAATAAGCGTTGCCGGAAGTACGAACCTCGCACCCGTCATGTAAAAACTGTTTCGGATGGGAAATCGCATATAATGATTGCGCAAGTTTTTTAAGATTGCCGTCGGTAGGATTCTTTACTCCCACCGCACAGTCCGTACCGCTTGCCACCGCCCTTATCGAGGTGTCTTCACAACTGCGCGCCCCCACAAACCAGTAGGAGACAAGGTCGTCGAAATAAAAATAATGCTCGGGATAAAGCAATTCGTTGGCAACGGGCAACCCCTCGCTTATACAGTTGCGCATAAGAATACGGCATTTTTCCAATCCGCTGTTTATGCCGTCTTTGCCATCAAACACCAAACCGTTGTAGCCCTCTCCGTTGGAATGAGGTTTCTCCGTATAAACACGCACCACCACACGAATTTTTTGACGGACTCTATCGGCAATTACCTTCAGTTTTTTGCAGTACAGTGTAACGCTTTCCACATCGTCTGCCGAACACGGACCTACAACGGCAAGAAATTTCCCGCCGTCGGCGACTGTGTCTTTAATTTGTCTGTCCCAACTCTCTTTCAACTCTTTTTGCTGTTCGCTGAGAGCAACAATCTGCTTGAAATACTGAGGGTCATATATCTTTCGTATTTTTTCAAACATATTTAACCCTTTATAGCCTTGATAATTTGGGGAGCAAGTCCCTCGGGTACATAGGGAGTAATATCCTTGCCAAGACTTAGCAATTCTCGTACAAGCGTACTCGATACAGCCTGATATTGTTTGTCGCACGCCAGAAAGACCGTTTCGCCATTCCAATATCTTTTGTTTATATCGGTAAGATCCAATACTGCCTGCACGTCGACGGCATTACGAACCGCTTTTATCATCACATCTGCACGGACGCTTTGACAGAAATCCGTCATCATACCGCCGTATGCGACCGCTTCGGCATTGTCTATATCCACAATTGCTTTTTTAAGAAGCGCAAGTCTGTCTTCATCGGACATTGCGTATTTTTTTTCAATGTTTATTCCAACGACAACGTAAAGTTTATCTACAAGTTTTGCCGCACGTCTGATTACATCGACGTGTCCTTTTGTCACGGGGCAAAACGAGCCCGCAAATACTCCTACTCTCATTTTTCTTCCTTCCTGTAAATACAATACATTACCGTACTTCCTGCTTTGCGCTGTTTTTCCAGCACCAGTTTGTCAACACGTTCGGGCATTTTCTCGGCAATGTCGCATTCGCACACCACCGTCGCTCCGTCGGAAAGCAGTTCGTCGCGCTGTAAAGACTGCAAAATATCGCAATAAAGACCTGCTTTGAAGGGAGGATCCAGCAGCACAACATCAAATGTACCGTCAAGCATTTTCAACACCGCAGGATACCTCGCGTGCAATATCTTTATTTTTTCCTCAACAAAAGAAGTGTTTTTCCTGATACACGCAATCGCTTCGTAACTGCTGTCTGCAAATACCGCTTCGGTTGCTCCGCGGCTAAGACACTCGATTCCCAGTTGTCCCGAACCTGCAAACAAATCCAGAACTCTCGACAGTGACAGTCGGTCGGCAATGATATTGAACAATGTTTCCTTAGCCCTGTCAAGCGTCGGGCGTGTATTCAGTCCTGCAGGCGCAGACAACTTTCTTCCTTTGTATTTTCCGCTTATAACCCTCATATCATTCCCTGAGATTGCACAACATTTCGTAAATTATCTGTTCGGGATGCAACAACACGTGCTCATCGGACAATATGACTACTTCTTCGCCGATACCGATTTCACAATCGGTGCAGTCAAGCATCATCATACCCATGCAGACATTTCCCACTATCGGTAAAAATTTCCCGTTGAACCATCCGCCGCCGAAACTTTTCATTATTCTCGGATAGCCGTTGGCGTAGCCTATTTTTACGGTCGCCAACTTTTTGTCACCGTCGCACACCGTATTTCCGTACCCTACACGGTTTCCGGACTGAACTCGGCGAACGGCAAGAACTCGCGCCGTACAACTTTTGGCAGGTTTCAGCCCTTCCATTCCGTAGCCGTAAAGTCCGATACCTACGCGCGCCATATCAAGGCAAAACCTGCTGTCGCAACAAATTCCCGCAGTGTTCGCAATATGCAGAATAACGGGATTGAGCTCTTTAAACAATTTCGCATTTTTAACAAATATTTCAAACTGCTTTTCCGAATATTCTTTGTCGTTGTCGGCAGAACAGAAATGCGAATAAACACCTTCAGCAGTTACGGAGCAACAATCGCTCAGCGCATCAAACAGGCGTGAGATTTCATCGGTGCAAAAACCCAGTCTTGCCATTCCCGTATCCAATTTAATGTGCACGTGCGCCCTTTTTCCGGAGATTTTACTCGCCTCTTTCACACACTTCAGCGTGTCGAAACTGTCGACGGTAAGTATCGCTCCGCAATCGATCAGCCGAACTGCGTCACCGAACTCAACGGGCACAAGCATCATTACGGGCAAAGGCAATATCGATAAAGCGTCGTCGGCACGGTCTACGGCAAACATATCTGCCGTATCTTGCAGTACATCCACCGTTTTTGACATACCGTGTCCGTAGGCGTCAGCCTTTACAACCGCACACAGTTTACATTTGTCGCCTATTGCCTCTTTTATCTTTCTTGCATTAAATAAAATATTGTCGTAATTTACCGATATCACGTCACACCTCACCGCAAATTGTCATCTTTGGTGAGAGTTACCGTATATTTTATTATATCACAAATATTTGTTTACTACAACTGCAATTTGTGGTAAAATATAAACATGAAATACAAATATAAACATTCACTGTCTACAATATTGCTGTTTTCCGCAATTTGCCTGGTGGATCTTGCCACAATCGTAAAAGTTGTGCTTGACTGGATTTCAGGCAAACAATTTAATGTTGCGGTAAATATCATTACGCTTGTTATGTGCGTGCTTGTTACCGTGCCGGTCATTGCCACGCTGACAATACGTTACAAAATAACGCCGCAATACCTCAACATGTATTTCGCATTTATAAACATTACAAAGAACAAAATTCACACGGCAAACATCGTGTACGTAACTTACCGCGTAAAAGAGCGCAAACTGTTTATCGGATACGTTACGGAAGATTACGCGTCCGAACTGGCGGTAATGCAGATAGTAATACATCCCAAAAATTTCGCTGCATTTGTCAACGACCTTAAATCGGCAAATCCGAATACGGCATTCATTGAGGAAGAATAATGGACGTAATAATTGCAAGCAACAACAGCCACAAAATAAAGGAAATCCGACAAATACTGAAAGATAAATTCGATCATATTTACAGCCTTGAAGAGTCGGGAATAATCTGCGATCCGGAAGAAAACGGCAATACGTTTTATGACAATGCACTGATAAAAGCAAACACCGTGGGACAACTGACCGACAAAGCCGTACTTGCCGATGACACGGGTTTGTGCGTAAACGCTTTAAACGGAATGCCGGGAGTACACTCGGCACGTTACGCGGGAAATCACGACCACGCTGCCAACAGAGCAAAACTGCTAAAGAAACTTGAAGACAAACAAGACAGGACAGCGTATTTTTCCACCGTAGTCGTTTTAAGATATCCCGACGGTAAAACAGTCGTAGGAGAAGGTCGCGTCAACGGAAAAATTCTTAAAAAGGAAGAAGGAACCAACGGATTCGGTTACGATACTCTTTTCTTTTGCGACGATCTCAACAAAAGTTTCGGTACTTGCAGCGACGAAGAAAAAAATTCCGTCAGTCATCGCGCTCGCGCTTTAAACGATTTGTTGAAGAAACTGTAAACTTGTTTGTCGATATAGAATATTTTTTAAAAACTTACGGCGTGACCGCATTTCGGTCACGCCGTTCTGCTTTCAGCAACAAATACTGTTTTTTATAAATACTGATTTAAGACGCATACATCTTATACAGAATTTTCTGCACCGTTTTGTAAGGCAAAATTCGCGACAGCGTCAGCAAAAATCTGTACTTGGCTCCTGCGGTATATTTGACGGGAAACTTTTTGCGGGCAAGCAACTTACACACAGCGTCCGCGGCAAATTCCTCGCTGTAACCGTGACGTTCGTCATTTTCCATTTTGCCGACAGACCTTTTGATTCTGCCTTTGTACAATTCGTCGTCCCCGAGGAAACTCTTGTTTCTGTGTGCCGTAAACGTTGACTTTATATCTCCGAATTGCAAACAGCATACGCCTACACCGAAAGGTTTTACTTCCATTGCAAGACCTTCGCTTAAAGCAAGCACCGCTGCTTTCGTCACCGAATACATTGTCTGAAAAGCAATTGTCAGTTCTCCCGCAACACTGCCGATGTTTATGTAACGTCCCTTGCTTTTTCTCATATATTGCATCGTAGATTGTACAACGTTTATCGCTCCTGCAATGTTTACATCCATCATCCGCCGTATATTTTCGGACGATTCGAATTCAAGCGCACCGCTTATACCTATTCCGACGTTGTTTACTACAAAGTCTATACGACCTTCTTTTTCCGCAATCCGTTTTACACACTCGTCAACTCCGGATTTGTCTGTGACATCACATGTCATTTCAAATTCACGCCGAGGATTTCGCGTCAGTCCGTAAACGGTACACCCGTACTTGCGCAAAGTGAGGGCGGTACATTCACCGATACCTGACGACGTTCCCGTAATTACCGCCACTTTGCCGTGAAATTTATTGTTTTTCAACTTTCTCTCCATTTTAAGTCGTTCAGTCAAATTACTTATGCGCAAATGCGTTACTCGCGCACAACACAGAACACACCTCTTACTTAAAAAACTTTTTTAACGTGTTGTATTTAGATTGAGTAAAGGGCGGATATCTTAAAGAATTGTCAAACATTCTACCTTTGTTGAGAACGCTTTTGGCACGGGTAAAGGTATTAAAACTCTCTTTACCGTGGTAGCCTCCCATACCGCTGTCGCCTACGCCGCCAAAAGGCATGTGTGTGGTGGCAAGATGAATAACCGTGTCGTTTACACAACCTCCGCCAAACTGAATGTTTTTCGTTATATATTCAATGACGCCCTTATCTCTGCTGAAAAGATACAACGCAAGCGGCTTGGAACGCTTACGAATAAATTCTACAGCCTCTGACAGATTTTCATATTCTATAACGGGCAAAATCGGTCCGAAAATTTCTTCCTGCATGACTTTGCTTTCTTCGGACACATTTTCCAGAATAGTAGGCTCTATAGTAAGCGTTTCGGCGTCATAACCACCACCGCTGTAAACGGACATTCCGTCCAATAAAGAAAGTAATCTGTCAAAATGTCTTTGCGTAATAATGTGCGGATAGTATTCGCAATGCAAAGCATCGGGATAAGTTTCCTTTATTCTTTCCGCAATAGACTGTTTTAACTGCGATGCAACGCTCTTGTGAACCAGAATATAATCGGGAGCAACACATGTTTGTCCGCTGTTGATAAGTTTGCCCCAAACGATACGCCGTGCAGTCACTTTCAAATCTGCGGTTTCATCTACGATACAAGGACTCTTACCTCCCAATTCAAGAGTTACCGGAATAAGTTGTTGCGAGGCCGCCTTCATTACTACCTTGCCTACCGCCACACTTCCCGTAAAGAAAATGTAGTCAAACGGACATTCGAGCAAAGCGGTATTTTCCTCTCTTCCACCCTTTACCACAGTGATATAATCGGGGACAAATGCCTCTGCAATTACCTTTTCCAATGCGGAAGATACGTTGAGCGAATATTCGGAAGTTTTGACGACTGCGCAATTACCGCCCGCAATGGCTCCGACCAACGGACAGAGAGTTAACTGAACGGGGTAATTCCATGGAGACATTATGAGAACTACACCGTACGGATCGTGTACTATTTTACACTTGGCGGGAAACTGGGCAAGTGAAGTACCCACTTTCTTAGGACGGGCAAGTTTAGACAGATGTTTTAAAAAATAATTGATTTCTTCGAGAACAAGACTGATTTCGCACATGTAACTTTCATATGCGCTTTTGCCAAGATCGGCGTGCAAAGCGTCCGTCAGAAGCGTAAGATTGTTCTTGACCGCTTGTTTTAATGCCGCCAATTGCTTTTTACGGAAAGCGACATCGAGCGTTTGAGATGAATAAAAAAACTTTTTCTGAGCATCTGTAATTTCTTTCATTTGCTGTAATATCATTTAATTAACTCCTTTACTGTGTGTATATTTAACGCAACTCGGAATTTTGTAATTTGAATACAATTTTATATATCTGTTTTTTAATATGCAATCGACTGTTTTACCTGATAATATTACTGACAACTTTTTGTGCAATGATAAATAAATCTCGCTGTCCCGAAGTAGGATCACTGTAATTTTCAACGATACTGACGATTTTAAACGAATTTTTGTTAAGCAGTTCGACGACATCACTGCAATTCAGGGCACTGTAATAAAAGTCGTGCTCCCACATTACACCGTTGATTTCCCCGTCGGATTTACCGTGCGTAAACAAAAAGTATCCTTCGTCCGTCAAAAGAGAAGATGCCTTTGAATATATATCTTTCTGAAATTTATAGGGAATATGCCAAAGCGAATCAAAGGCTATTATTGCGTCAAAGGGAGTGTCGGACTGAAATTTCATATAATCGCACAGTAAGAACCGAGCATTCGGCAGGTCAAGCGAACGTGCCTTCGCAATCATGTTTTCAGAAATGTCAATTCCCACTACTTCAAAACCGCACTTAGACAAAAAAGCGGAAATCGGACAGCCGCTACCGCACCCGACATCGAGTACACGACAACGTTCAGGAAGATTTTCAGCCAGGCGACGAATACAACTGTCAACACTGCAACGCGATCGGAACTCCGTCCACTTATCGCAAACGGCATTGTAACTGTCTCTTACGTCGGATTTCACATTACCCCCCTCACTTCAATGAATATCGGTTAAAGACATTTTACCATATTCGACCAAAAAACAAAAGAAAAATATGGCAATAATTGATTGAATTGAAAATGCACTGACCGTTTTTAAACGAATGCAAAAACTTTTAGTCTGCGAATTCAGTTCTGATGCCTATATTTAACACAAGTTGGGTCAAATCAAACCAATACGCCATACGAACAATTTAACAGTACGCAACACAAGAAAAGAGAGTGCTTTAAACAAAGCACTCTCTTCTCTGATGCGACTTGAAACAAGTCGGCTAATGGAGCGGGAAACGGGATTCGAACCCGCGACATTCGCCTTGGCAAGGCGACGCTCTACCACTGAGCCACTCCCGCAGAGACATTGCGTAATTGGTGCGGATAAAGGGATTTGAACCCCCACGTCCTGGACACCAGATCCTAAGTCTGGCGCGTCTGCCAATTCCGCCATATCCGCATAAAATGGTACACCTTCAGGGACTCGAACCCTGGACCCATTGATTAAGAGTCAATTGCTCTACCAACTGAGCTAAAGGTGCATATATGAACCTGGTCGGTTTTGAACACAATTTGGTGACCCATCCGCGATTCGAACGCGGGACACCATGATTAAAAGTCATGTGCTCTGCCGACTGAGCTAATGGGTCAAAACTTGGCAGGGGTAGCAGGATTTGAACCTACGAGTGTTAGAGTCAAAGTCTAATGCCTTACCGCTTGGCGATACCCCTACGTAATGGGGTGAGCTAAGGGAGTTGAACCCTCGACCTCCAGAGTCACAATCTGGCACTCTAACCAACTGAGCTAAGCCCACCATCTGGCGTGCCTGAAGGGATTCGAACCCCCGACAAACGGCTTAGAAGGCCGTTGCTCTATCCTGCTGAGCTACAGGCACAGGCAATACGTTTGTTGGAGCGGGTGATGGGAATCGAACCCACACGACCAGCTTGGAAGGCTGGGATTCTGCCATTGAACTACACCCGCATTTAACAGCCTATTTATTATATAATAGACCCACACTTCTGTCAAACGTTTTAAGCATATTTCTTAAAAATTTTGACCGTAACGGCGGTTAAATACGAGTACGCCAATCCTTAAATATAATACTATTTTAACATTGATTTTGTCAAGCAAACTTGTGATGTTTTTTGCACAAAATTGCATTTTCAGACATTCTGCGACGTGGCGAAAAAGCCATCCTTATACAGCGCAATCAGCATATTCTGAATTTGCGAATAAGCGGTCACGTGCCATATAATTTCGCCCTCTTCATCCTTTTCACCGCTGTCGCTTATATCGGGTGTGGGCACGTAACTTTCAGTACCGCTCTGACCGTTTAAAATGAGATATATGTTGTTGAAAAATTCGCCTATATTTCCGAACAGTCTGTAACTGCCGTACAGTCGCGAGGCGGTAGTTCTGTCTCTGTATCCCCAACCGGAAATAAAACTGTTGCTGAGTCGTTCGACATCCGCGCTGCTGTTAGGATAAAGCGAAACCAACGATATTACCTGCGAATAGACGCTGAGCAATCCGCTGTATCTGATGTAGTTGTCACTGCTTGTAAGCGTGATGTAATAGGCGACAGTATTGGCGTCCCCCTCGCGCATCACGCCTTTGGTGTGCGCTATTTCATGAGCCACCACTACGGGATAATCGTACAACTTAGTGGCGTCTCGGTTAAAATGAGGCTCGGCGGTAGGCAAAAAACTGATTCCGGAAATGTGCATTTCTCCCATAAACCAACTGTTGACGACAGGTTTGCATAAGGGCGTAAAACCGCTAAAATAATCGCTTTGAAGTTTTGCGTACTGCTCTGCTATCAACGAGTTGATTTGTTCGTTGTCGTACGGATAAATTATATATCCGTTTTCGTCCCTGTTGAGCGTTGCCCCCGTTGCGTTAATTTCATTTATTATGCTCTCGGCAAGTTGGACGGCTTGTTCGTAAGGAAGTTCTCCGTCAGTTTTTATATCGTACATTTCAAGGTCAAGTGCTTTTCTGTTGTAGCCTGAGGAAGCGACGGCTGTGTAACAAGACAAAACTGCAAGCACTACTATAACCACTGTCAGCGACATGGAAAGCAATCGCATCCATTCTTTAAACCGAATACTTTCTATAGCCAACACAAGGTACACCAGTACTCCGAAAACGGCAATTATAACCAACGCCTCAAACAGACTGAACGGTAACGCAGACGTGACATTACCGACTGCCCACACCCAACCGCGCGCGAAATTGACGGTAAGCCATTCGGCGACCGCACTGTCCTTTATTGCGACGGACAAAATTATAAACAGTACAAGCAACACGCCCGCGACTGCTGTTTTTACTACAACTGTCTTTTTCTTGTTCATAAAACCCCTGCAAAATATACGTCAAGTGCGTAAATAATATCTGATTATTCAAACAGTTGAAATTTACGTTTAGTATATTGGTCGATATTGTTGATATAAGTTATTATGTCTTTGGCATTTGCACTGCGTTCGATACGATTCAATCCGCTGTACACGCGTTTTGAAATGGCGTTTGACCCGCATGCGATTATGCTACGAAGTTCTTCCATATTGTCCACGTTGTAAACGCATTGCTTGCCTTCAAGACAAAATCCCACATTTTCAAGATTGTCGGACATATATTTCTGACGATACATATAATACGCTTTATAACCCGATTTTTGCAGAACGTCATGTGAATATTCCACCATACGGGCGACCTGTTGCTGCTGTCCGCGGTAATTTTGCAATTTGAGTTCGGCACCCTTTTTCAATGCGAGCGTGTGAACGGTGATATTGTCGGGACGTAATTTAATCAGGCTGTCTATGCTGTGAGCAAACATATCCACCGTTTCTTCGGGCAAACCGGCAATAAGATCGGCATTGATCACAAAGGGATACTGCCTTGCCAATCCGTACTTGTCGTACATTTCCTGCACAGAGTGTTTCCTGCCCACTTTTTGCAAAGTACAGTCATTAAAACTTTGCGGGTTGACTGAAATTCTGTTTACGCCGTGTTGCAACAAAACATCCAGTTTTTCCCTGTCAATAGTATCGGGGCGCCCCGCTTCAACGGTATACTCTTCCGCATCGACGGTTACGCAATCCAGAATACGTGACAGACTGACTGTGTCAAGCGAAGTAGGAGTACCCCCTCCGAAATATACATTCTTAATCACTATTCCGTTATTTCGTGCAAACTGTAATGTAGATGTAATCTCTTTACACAAAGTGTCTATATAAGGCTGAACATATTTACCGAGTCTTGCGATTTCTCCGCCTGTAAACGAACAGTAACTGCATCGTGTTACGCAGAAAGGTATTCCGATATACAAGTCGGCGTAGTCGTCACCGTTGCGTATAAACCTCTGTTGCTGCAGAATCTCCTCTACCAAAGCAATTTTTTCACTGCTTACGTCGAAAAAGTCTGCAAATTCACGCTTGTAATCTTTGCCCTCTTCCGTCAGTTGAACAGCAAGTTTGACAGGACGTATTCCTGTAAGAGAACCCCACGGCATCCTTCTGCCCGTAACGTTTTTTAGACAATTGTAGACCGCAGTTTTTGCATACCTTTTTGCCACGCGAATATACTGCAACTCGTCCATGCTGTCACAATTAAATGTGTTTCTTGTTTCACAACCGTTAAAACGGCAGATGTTAGTAACTACATCCCCGTCTTTAAAGAACAGACTGACCAGATCCGCCTCGTCTGCTTCGCACAGAGAAACGTCGCTGAAAAACAACTTTACCACGTCTTCCACTTCAGTGGGATATAGAAAATCAGTAAAAACTTTTATCATAATCTGTTGAGGTAAGGATTTGCTCTTTTCTCGTCGCCCAACAACATACCGTAGTCGGAATGTCCTGGATAAACAATCAGGTTGTCAGGCAACAAACTTATACGTTTCAAAGAGCGTAACATTTCGCTATAGTCGCCGCCGGGCAAATCGGTTCGCCCTACAGTACCGTGAAATAACGTGTCGCCGCTGAATAACAGGTCGTCAAATATAAGACAGACTCCGCCTTTAGTATGGCCGGGAACAAACATCACGTCGAAACGGAAATCGCCTGCAATGTTTTCTCCTTCAATGTAGTGCCGATCCGGCACCACATCGTGACATTTGATATTCCAACGATTTGCGGATGCCGAGCGACACATCGAATCGTCTGCTTCATTGCAGAATACAGGTACGCCTTGTTTCTGAAAATCTCCGGCACCGCCACAATGGTCAAAGTGACCGTGTGTAAGCAAAACGGCCTCTAAATGAAGACCGTTGTTTCTGATAAATTTATCCACCGTGTTTTCACTGTCAAATGTCGGATCGATAACAACGCAATTGTTTTCCTTTTGCACTACATATACGTTATTGCCCAACATTCCCAATGTAAAAGGAATTACTTTGTATGACATATTACTCCTGATGACCGGAACTGGATGTGCGGTAAGCCTTTACGACATGTTTGATAGACATCAATTTGTTTATAAGTTGATTTGCCTGATCGTGGTTGGTGATTTCCACCGTAACAGTTGCAATCGCGTTGCCCTTTTTGTCCTTGCGGGCATTGATTGCCACCATAGGCAATCCTTCGTTTGCTATTGCGCGAGTTATATCGCCGAAAATATCTCCCTTGTCTTCGGAAACTATCTGTATTGTGGCAGGAAACGTGGTACTGTTGTCCACATTTGCCCATTCTGCACTTACAAGACGTTCCTTTTCCATGGATTTGACGGAAGGACAGTCGGCACGGTGAACGCAGATACCTCTTCCTCTGGAAATGTACCCCACTATCTCGTCACCGGGAACGGGTGAACAACATCTTGAAAAACGCACGAGCAGATCTTCCACGCCCTTGACAATAACGCTGTTTTCTTTTGAACCCGGTTTCTTCTTGGGACGGACTATCTGCTGAGCCTTCAAACCGTCGGAAACGCTCTTGTTGCTTGTAATCAACTTGACCATTACCTGATTCAAAGTAATGCTTCCGTACCCCAAAGACGCATACATTTCGTCAGCGGATGCAAACAAGTATCTGTCGCACACCGCCTTGATGGCCTCGGGCGTGAGTAATTCCGAAGGAGCAATGTTACGGTGACGGGCGTCTCTTTCTATCATTGCCTTGCCCGTCTTGATGTACTCGTCTTTAAGTTCGTGTTTGAAAAATTGTCTTATCTTGGCTTTTGCAGAAGATGTCTTGACAATTTTCAACCAGTCGCGCGACGGTCCCTTGGAATTGGTGTTTGTCATTACTTCCACGACATCGCCCGTTTCCAGAACGGTTTCAAGGGGCATTATTTTGCCGTTGACCTTGATACCAACGCATCTGTTACCGACTTCACTGTGTATCGAATAGGCAAAATCCAGCGCGGTTGCTCCCGCCATAAGGCTCTTTACGTCGCCGTTGGGAGTAAATACGTACACTTCGTTGGTATTGGAAATATCTTTACGTATAAGATCCAGAAATTCGCTGCTGTCTTTAAGATCGTTTTCGTACGACAGCACTTCCTTTACCCAACCCAACTTGTCGTCCATCGGAGTTGCTCCGGTAATACCTTCCTTGTATTTCCAGTGTGCGGCAATACCGTATTCCGCTATCTTGTGCATTTCATGTGTACGTATCTGCACTTCAAACGGAAAATGATGAGATTCTATATCCGATACGACTGTCGTGTGCAGTGACTGATACATATTTGGCTTGGGTACGGCAATATAGTCTTTAAAACGTCCCGGCATTGGTTTCCAGCGGGCGTGTATAGCACCCAGAACGGCGTAGCAGTTCTTGATGGTATCGACAATGATACGTATGGCAGTCAGGTCGTAGATCTGTTCAAGCGTCTTTCCCTGACGTTTCATTTTCTTGTATATTGAATAAAAATGCTTGGTACGTCCTGTGATTTCGAAATCTTCGATGCCGGATTTCGTCAATTCTTTCTTGACTTCCGCCATGAATTCTTCCACCATTGTCTGACGCTCCTGCTTTTTCAGCGAAATGTTTTCCGCAAGGTAGTCGTAGGCAGGTCTGTCCAGATACTTAAGACACAGATCTTCCAGTTCGCACTTGACCGGAGAAATACCCAACCGTCCCGCAATGGGTGCAAAAATGTCAAGCGTTTCCTTTGCAATCACCTGTTGTTTCTTTTCCGAAACATACATGAGCGAGCGCATATTGTGCAATCTGTCTGCAAGTTTGATGATCATTACTCTGATGTCCTTTGCCATAGCAAAAAACATCTTGCGCATATTTTCCGCCTGTTCTTCCTCTTTTGAATGGAACTGTAACTTGTCTAACTTGGTAACGCCCTTGACAAGGTCGGCTATTTCGTCGCCAAACTGCTTGCGCAGATCTTCATCCGTTACATAGGTGTCCTCCACCGTGTCGTGCAAAAGAGCAGCACAAATCGTTGACACGTCAAGCCCCATGTCAATAAGTATATCCGCAACTATCGTCGGGTGGGTAATGTACGGTCTTCCGCTTGCACGGAACTGACCTTCATGCGCTTTGTTGGCTACATTAAAAGCCTGAAGTATCTTTCCTTCGCCCGTCGGATAGTAATGTTTTACTTTGGACAAAAAATTATTAATAGTAATTTCAGCACTTTCTTTTTCAGTATTCATATTTCAATTATACCATATTGCAATAGATTTGTAAACAAATCAGCAATCCTCATAGAGATAGCGGTAAACAGCAGAATCTTCCAGATTGACTTTATTGCCCTTTATTTCCAATTGATACATATAATCGGTTGATATCAGGTGCAATTGCTCGAATACCTTTAAGGCGCACAGATATTGGGCATATGTGATTTTTTCCAGCAAAAACTTGTTGTACAGCCCTTGTATGCTGTCGTATTTTCCTTTGCCAAGTAACGCTTTATATACCGCCATACAGATTTTTCTGTTCAGCACAGGCCTTTGAGGTCTGTCGACAAACACATACAATGCACTTCCGTAATTGCGCACGCTTTTACTGTCTGTAAACACCACGACATTGTCGTAACGGGAAAAATCGTTGTTTATTGGAGCAATCAGCACGCATCTGTCGCTTTGATCGGGGAGGAAAAACTTTGGCGCAGGCAATTCGTTGCACACCTCTTTGCCGAATTTAAGATACTGGTTGTATGTATCGAAAACAACTGCCACGTTGTTGCTTTTTAACGCCTCTTGCACTTTCTCGAAGGCAGACTCATGAATATCAAACGGTTGAACGGATATATTTTTTGCATAAACCGTATCAAACAATTTTTCGAAGTGTAACGATGGCATCAAGTCTATTGCCGAAACTATACCTACAATGTTGCCGTCATACGAACTGCGTTCCAAAGTGCAAAGAGTGACTGTTTCAGCGCCTGTTTTCAATGCGTCCAGATATTGCGAAAATTTAAAAAAGCCCTTCATCTCCAGCCCGTCAGATACCGTAAATGATATGTGCGAACCGTCTTTGCCGAAACTGTTTGCGTATTTTACATGATCCTGAACACGCAATACTATACCGTCTGACGGCAACATGGGCTGCAACATATCGGACAGTCTGAGCACGTCCGCGTAGGTAAACGAACCGTCGGCATCCAGATCGTAGTAAAGTTTTCTGTCAAAAACTTCTTCCGGCATCGCGCAAAGACATTGTGACAATCTCTGTCGCAATGCGTTGAGATTTTCCGCAGAGACGGTAAAGCCGACGGAAGCCTTATGTCCTCCGAACCGCACGAGCAGAGATTCAGCCTGAACGAACAAAGCATGCAGATCCACACCGTCCGTACCGCGTGCCGACCCCACGTAGTTTCCGTTGTCTTCCGTCATTATAACTGCAGGAAGATTGTACTTTTCACGAAAACGGTTAGCAACTATTCCCAGTAGTCCGTGCTGCCAACCTTTGCCGTACAGAAACACAAGTTTTTCCTGTCTTATTTTGCGATTGTCGCACAATGCGTCCGCCTGCTCCACTATATCGTCCAGCAGTTGTTTGCGCTGTTCGTTAAGTTCCGACAGCCTTTCCACCGCATCTTCGTCTGCCCTTTCCGCGCTAAGCAACACCCTGAGTGCGGTAAGCGGAGAGCCGACTCTGCCTGCGGCATTTATACGCGGAGCAATTCGCATTGCAATGTCCGTTGCCGTGATCGTCTTTTCGCACCGCGACTGTGCTGCCAGCAATTTAAGTCCCTTGTGATTGAAGTTGCTCAATCCGTGGCGCACAATCGTGCGATTTTCATCCCGTAAAGGCATTATATCGGCAATAGTTCCTATCATTGCAAGATCGGCATACTGCAACGCGATGTCATTGCCTGCTATTGCCTGCACAAGTTTATACGCAACACCGGAGCCGCTTAAATATCTGAAAGGATAATTACCCAGTTTCGGGTTTACGCATACGCACTGCGGTATAGTTTCAGGCACTTCGTGGTGATCTGTCACTACTATGTCCACATCGGGAAACAGTTGTTTGAGTTCCTCTACCGTGTCGCTGTCGGAAATACCGCAGTCAACGGTTATAAGCAACCCGTATTTACCCGTGGACAGCATCTCGGATACAAGATGCGTGTGCATACCGTATCCGTCCTGCCGATCGGGAATAACGACATCGTTGTCTATTCCGTTGCGCGTAAAAAACAGCGACAACAAGGATGAGGCGGACAACCCGTCGGCGTCGTAATCGCCGTAAACAAGTATGCGCTTACCCTCCTGTGCGGTTTTTTTAACCGTCTGTACCGCCTGAGACATCCCTTGCATGGCAAATGCGTCGTGATATTTGCCGTCGCCTTGCAATTCAGACAACGATGAGGACGTAATACCGCGCGAAGACAATACCCGTGCAAAGTTTTCCGGAATACCGCATTGCACAAGTTCGTCCACGTCTTTTTGTATAAAGTTGTCACGTTGTATTATATATTCTTTCATCGCATTTAACACAAACAGCCTTTCGTAGCGAAAGGCTGTTTCGGAATTCTATTTAAAAATTTGTCCGATTACTTGGAAAGAGGAGCAAGCATTGATACAAATACTCTGTTCAGTCCCAAGGTGAAGATCATTGAAAGCACTGCACTGTAAACCAGCGAGTTACCGAGTCCGAGAGTAACGCCTGTAGGAATAACCCACAGAATGATGCCCACTACCAATACGCAAAGGTTTACGATCAGCGTACGGATCAATGAAGAATTGAAACCGGTTTTTCTTGCATACTTATTACCGTTTCCGGCAAGTTGGTAATACTTTACCTTGCCGAGTGAATAGAATGTAAGAGAAGATATAAGCGCAAGTCCGAGCACAACTCCTATCCAAGCATAAAGATTGAACACGCTGAAATATACCAAACCGCTGAAAATCGTAAACACGAGTGCGGAAATCAATATAGACAAAATGCCTGCAACACCGTTTACACCGTACTTAATCAACAACGCTAATGCCACTGCAACGATAAGCACAAGCGTAGCGATTCCGAAAATCAAAGAAGCAGACGGAATGGACGAATCGACATTTTCGTACCCCGTTTCCGTCAATGTAGTCTGCAAAGAACCGTAATTAATGTACGTTGCAAGCGCAACAGCCTGTTCTTTGCTGCTGGTGTAAATCTGTAATGTGTCGTTGGAATAGACAGCACCGTAAGTTACGATACCGTCAACGGCACAGTAAGCACCCCAACTGGTTGTTGATGCCGTAAACTTTTCGGAAGCAAGTTCCTTGCCTTCGGAGGTAAGACTGACGTTTACAATATAGTATTTATTGGCACCGTTTACATAGTTACTTGTAGAAACATTTGAAAAATACTTTGTTTCGCCGTAGTTGGAAAGCACTACATTTGATTCGCTGTATTCCTGAGAAGGAAGAAATTCGATTTTACCTTCGGCAACGACTGTTTCGATGATTGTCTTTGCGTCGGTCTTTTCTTCGTTTGCAGTCTGAGGAACGGTAACGCTGAGTTTATTTCCTTCAAGCACTACGGGCAGACCGTAGTAGTTAAACATTTTATTAAGTCTTGTGGTGACGATATTGTCAACGTTTTCCAGAACGCCTTCTTCAAGGTCGGTTGTATCAACAGAATAAGTTGCGGTAACAGAAGGTCCGATGTCGGGTCCTTTCTGAATAAGGTTAGCAGGTGCATGGAAAACACCGTAATCGCCGTAACTGATGTTATCAGGCAAGAATGTAAATACTCCGAACAACACGATCAGTACAAGCAAAATACTGAGCAGTGTAACGGACAATTGTTTAGTCATTATAAAGCCTCCTTGACTTGTTACTATATAACCATTTTATTTTAATATACAATTTGCAATTAGTCAATTGTTTTGCGCTCTTTTGCATACACATACAATGCACATTCAAGGCGTTTTTTCATCATTTCGCACGCTTCGGCGTAAGGTTTGTTTATGTCGCCGTTGTAATGAATGGCATTGGCCGCACAACCGCCGCTGCAATGATACTTCGCCCAGCAATTCTGACACACCGGTTTTGTAAAAATACTGCTGTTGCGATACATGTCTCTGACTTCCTCGTTGAGTTTTCCCTCAAAGACATTGCCGAGCAGATACTTACTTTCCCCTGCAAACTGATGACACGGATAAATACTTCCGTCAGGAGTAACCGCTACATATTCGCTGCCTGCCCCGCATCCGACAAGGCGTTTCTTATAGCACGGACCGTTTTCCAATTCCACCACAAAATGGAAGAAACTGAACCACGTTTCCGGTTTCTTTCGCATTTCTACGTAACGCACCGCTAATTTCTCGTAGTTGTCGAGTATCTCGCTCATCTGTTCCGGCTTGATGGCAAGAGGATGATCGGAAGGCAATACTACAGGTTCAACGGACACCTGATCGAAACCGAGTTTTGTCATTTCCAGAACGTCATTTGCGAAGTCGGGATTAGCGCTTGTAAACGTTCCGCGTATAAAGTAACTCTTGTCTCCTCTTATCGAACGGAAAAAGCGGAACTTGTCCACTATCAGATCGAAACTTCCCTTGCCGTTGGCGGTAGGACGCTGAGCGTCGTTTATTTCCTTTCTGCCGTCAAGGCTCAGCACCACGTTGTCCATTTCCTCGTTGAGATATCTGCTTACTTCTTCGGTAAGCAGAATACCGTTTGTGGTCGTGGTAAACTTGAATTCCTTGTTGTGCAGTTTCGCCTGCTTCTTGGCATATTCGACGGTTTGTTTGAGTACCTCGAAATTCATCAGCGGTTCGCCGCCGAAAAAGTCCACTTCGAGATTGCGTCTGTCACCGCTGTTTTCAATCAGAAAATCTATTGCCTTGCACGCCACGTTTAAAGGCATGTGCATACGTTCACCGTGATAAAGACCTTCACCTGCGAAACAGTATTTGCAACGCAAATTACAGTCATGACTGAGATGCATGCACATAGACTTTATAGTCTTGCTCTTTGGCTGAGGCTTGATATCGGGAGCCTTAGCGTCGATTAAACCCTGTTCGCGCAACTGTTGAAGTTCTTTCTTGACCTCTTCGACGTCTTCGGTGCTGTAACCGTCAAGAGACTTGTCGTTAAGAACGTCGTAAACTATTTTGTCAATTTCCAAAAGAGAGGAACTTTCCACGTCGTACAGAAAGTATTCTCCGCCCAAACTAAAACTATGAATCAAAATATTTCTCCACTCGGCAAAAAGAGCAGTAATTCCACTGCCCTTTAACCGCAAAAATAATGTTGAAAAACCGCACGGTTAAACAGTGCGGTCAAACAAAGAAAACAGCCTGAAAATTACTTCTTGCCACCCTTGTTTCTAACGGCAGTCTTCTGTTCGCAAGTCTGGTTACCTACTGTACAACTTGTCTTGCAGGCAGACTGACAACTGGAACGGCATTCACCGCATCCGCTGTTGGCGGAAATCTCGTTAGTGCGGGGAGCAACAACTGTTTTAATAAATTTCATGATGACATCCTCCGAATGATTTATCTATGTAATGATTATACAATGAATTGTGATATTTATCAACTGTTTCAATAAACTTTTCGACAAAATACAGTCGATACGCGTCCGTTTAAAAGATAAATCCGAAGGTTATTCGTTACGCTCTGCGCCTCGATTTGATAACGGCAGTAATTACGGACACCGCTAAGGCAATAGCCCAGTCCGTTGCAAACTGCGCAAAGGAAAAACCTCCACCCAGAATTACGAACAACAGCAATGAAAGCAAACTGTAAACCGTAGCAACAAGCAACGCTTTAAAGAACAGTTTTTCTCCTTTTACATTCAGCGCAACAGCAACTATTACTGCCACTGCCTTTAAAACCTGATTGACGATGGGCAACACATCGGTTGGCAAAGCAAACATTTTTGCTATCAATGCAAGCACAAGCACAAAAATCGCGGAAAGTATAAAGGCTGTCAGTGCACCTTTCAATACGCCGAGCCAAAACCCGGAAGCAGAGTTAGAACTTTTTACATTTTCCATAAAAAAAGACCTCCGAAATACTACTACAATATATTCGGAGGCCGTTTGAATTATGCCGCAAATTATTTAATTTCGTCCACTACTTCTTCTTCGGAGCCCTCTGCGGAATCGGTCTTTTCCGCATCTACATTTACCGAGTGAATAGCCTGACGCACAAGTTTCATCGTGTGAGGATTTTCCTCGGTACCAGTGACGATGTAGATGTGTTTGTCGTCCATCTGAATTATTTCGCCGACAATACCTCCGATAGTGGTAACCGTTGCACCCACTTTAAGACGTGCGCGCATTTCTTCAGCCTGTTTCTTCTGTTTTCTGCCGGGAATAACCATCATCAGCACAACAGCGACAAGCAATACACCCAATATTACCCACGTTGTCCACGGATTAGTTGTTGGAGCCGTATCTTCAAAAAAATTGAGCAAATTAAGCATTGTTAAATCTCCTTGTATTTGCAAAAGCAAATTGATTAGTCTTTATTATACATTATTAATGCACAAAAATCAACAGGAAATGTGCAATTTTTATTTCAGCCTGTTTTCATTTGCGTAGTACCTGCTGTAAAACTCCTGTTTGAATTGCAAAAAGTTTCCCTGTTCGATGGCCTGTCTTGCATTTTTAACGAGATTGAGCAAGAATGTTATGTTGTGGATAGACAACAGTTCCGCACCCAGAATTTCGTTGCAGTTTATAAGGTGTCTCAGATACGCCTTGGTAAAATTGCGACAGCAGTAGCAATCGCAGTTTTCGTCAAGAGGCGTAAAATCCGTCTTGTAAACGCCGTTACGCACGACTACCTTTCCGTTGGAAGTCATTGCCGTTCCGTTACGGGCTATTCTTGTGGGTAATACGCAGTCAAACATATCTACCCCCCTTTCTATACCTTCCAGTATGTAGTCGGGAGTTCCGACGCCCATAAGGTAGCGCGGCATATTTTCGGGGTAATAGGGTTGCAGGATGTCCAACATTCTGTACATGACTTCGCTTGGCTCGCCTACGGACAGACCGCCTATCGCTATACCGCACTGCGCGTAAGGAACGGTTGCTTTGACAGCCTCTATACGCAGATCCTCATACATATTGCCCTGTATTATCGGGAAAAGCATCTGTCTGCCGTTTGTATGCGAACGTGCGCATCTGTCCAACCAGCGCAACGTACGATTAAGAGCCTCGTGCGCATATCTGTGATCCGCACCGTAAGTAGAACATTCGTCAAACGCCATAATAATGTCTGCGCCTATATCGTGTTCTATTTCCATCACCTTTTCGGGAGTGAACATATGTCTGCTTCCGTCAATATGCGAGGAAAACAAAACTCCTTCTTCTGTGATTTTGCGCAACTTGCCGAGGGAAAATACCTGAAATCCTCCACTGTCGGTAAGAATAGGTCCGTCCCAGTGCATAAACTTGTGCAGACCGCCTGCCTGTTTTACTATTTCGTTGCCTGGACGTAAATACAGGTGGTAAGTATTAGAAAGCAATATCTGCGTACCGATTTCCTTCAGCACCGAAGGCAACAGCGATTTAACCGTTCCCGCAGTGCCTACAGGCATAAATATAGGAGTCTGAATATCTCCGTGCGGAGTGTGGAAAATTCCTCGCCTTGCACCGCTGTGTTTGTCTTTCGCTAAAATGTCGAAACCGAACTGTTTTTGATCTGTCATATAAACATGGTTGCGTCGCCGAAACTGAAAAAGCGATATTTTTCTTCAACGGCCGTTTTGTAAACGCGCAACACTTCCTCCCTTCCGCAAAATGCCGAAACAAGCATAAGCAAAGTGCTTTCCGGCAAGTGAAAATTGGTGATAAGTCCATCCACCATTTTAAACTTGTACGGCGGATAAATGAATATTTCGGTATTGCCGCTGACAGGTTGCAGCACACCGTTGTCGTCCGTTGCGCTTTCCAACACTCTGACGCTTGTGGTGCCTACGGAAATTATACGACGTCCTTCTCTTTTGGCTTTGTTTATCTTTTCCGCAGCCTCAGGACTTACGCTGAAATATTCGCTGTGCATGTGATGCTGTGTAACGTCTTCCACCTTGACGGGACGGAATGTTCCAAGCCCTACGTGCAGCAAAACTTCCACTATTTCAACCCCCATACTGCGAATCTTTTCCAATAATTGCGGAGTAAAATGTAATCCTGCGGTAGGAGCGGCGGCAGAGCCGTTTATTTTGCTGTACACGGTGTTGTAACGTTCGCCGTCGGTAATTTTTCTGTGGATATAAGGGGGCAACGGCATTTCTCCCAACCGTGACAAAATGTCTTCGAACACGCCGTTGTAACTGAACTTCACCGTACGCGTACCGCCTTCGCCTACGGACAGCACCTCAGCGGTAAGCAATCCGTCCCCGAAGGAAAATACCGAACCGGGCTGCGCTATTCTGCCCGGCTTTAAAATAACCTCCCAAGTGTCGAGATGCTGACGTTTAAGCAGCAAAAATTCTATTTTGCCTCCCGTCGGTACTTTTTTACCGTATATTCTGCAAGGCAAAACCCTTGTGTTGTTGACAACAAGGACATCTCCCGCTTTAAGATAATCGGTGACGTCGTAAAAATGTCTGTGGGCGATTTCGCCCGTTTTTCTGTTATATACCAACAATCTTGAACTGTCACGCGGTTCTGCGGGAGTTTGTGCAATCAGTTCTTCTGGAAGATCGTAGTAAAAATCACTTGTCTTCATTTTCCTCCTCAGCGTTGTCGTACACCGACAACATTTCCATGCGCTGTTTGGACAGCGGTTTGCCGAGATGCCTGTAAGCATTCGGCATACACACACGTCCGCGCGGAGTGCGCGCTATAAAACCCAACTGTATCAGATAAGGCTCGTAAACATCCTCTATTGTAGCGGAATCTTCACCCGTAGCCGACGCAAGAGTGTCAAGCCCTACCGGACCTCCGCTGAATTTGTCTATAATGGTAAGCAACAGATTTTTGTCCACTGCGTCCAGTCCGAGATGATCCACCTCCAGCAGATCCATTGCATGCAAAGTCGTTTCCAGTGTAATGACTCCGTTGCTCATCACATCCGCAAAGTCACGGATACGTTTAAGCAATCTGTTGGCTATACGAGGCGTACCTCTCGACCGTCTGGCTATTTCCATACACGCCTCATCCTCAATTGACGCATTGAGTTTTTTTGCAGACGCTTTTATTATCTGACGTAACTGCTCGGGAGTATACATCTGTAAACGCAACTGAACTCCGAATCTGTCGCGTAGCGGAGCGGCAAGATTGCCCGCTTTAGTCGTTGCGCCAATCAGCGTAAACTTTTCAAGTTTGATGTTGACCGATGATGCGGAAGGACCTTTGCCCACAACGAAATCCAGACGGTAATCTTCCATTGCCGGGTAAAGAATTTCTTCAAGACTGCTGTTCAGACGGTGTATTTCGTCGATAAACAGTACTTCGTTGGGTTTAAGTTTTGACAGTATGGCACTCAGATCGAACTTGCCCGGAATTGCGGAACCGCTTGTCACCGTAATGGGCACATTGAGTTCGTTGGCAATGATGTGAGCAAGCGTCGTTTTGCCCAATCCGGGAGGACCGTACAACAAAACATGGTCAAGACTTTCACCGCGTTGCAATGCAGCCTTGATGAATACAGCAAGGTTATTTTTCGCTTTGTCCTGTCCGACGTAATCGGCAATTCTCTGCGGACGAAGTATATTTTCCGTATCACGTTCACTTTCGTGCAACGTGCTTACAAACAATTCTTCCATGGTTTTCACCCGTTTAACTTATTCTGAATGACGTGTTAATCAGTTCTTCGGTGGTTGTCGCTCCCAGTTGCGAAGCGGCGGTAATGCGCCTTACCGCGTCGGTTTCGGTAAGGCCCAAAGACATCAGTACCGAAACTGCGTCTTGCATCTGAGGAGTAAGCACGACTCCGTTGTTTTGCGGTTTTTCCTGTTGCGCCACGCTGCCGTCTACGGAAACTTTTTCGCGCAATTCAAGCACAAGACGTTCGGCTGTTTTTTTACCAAGTCCTTTTATTTTTGTAAGCGTTTTTGTATCGCCGTTGTAAAGAGCAAGCGCAAGTTGCTGTGCGTCAATTCCCGACAATATTGCCTGCGCCACCTTGCATCCCACGCCCGAAACGGATATAAGACGCAAAAACATATTCTTTTCCTGCTGAGAAGCAAAGCCGAACAGACTTATTCCGTCTTCCTTTACCTGCATATATGTGTACAACTGAATACTCTGTCCTACGTTGCATTTGTCGTAAGCACATCCTGTTGCATTTATTTCGTAACCGATGTCGTTACACTTGATAACAACCGTGCCTTCCGTCTTGTCCACGACTTCGCCGCAAATAAACGATATCATATCATCACTCCTATCTTATAGTAAAAGCGTTGCTCAGCCCGCACGTCTGTATGTGCGTCAGAGCGACTGCAACCGCGTCGGCAGCGTCGTCAGGCTTGGGAACGGCGTTCAGTCCCAGAAAAACCTTTACCATTTGCTGAATCTGTTTTTTTTCCGCTCTGCCGTAACCGGTCATTGCCTGTTTAATCTGCAAAGGAGTATATTCGAACAGTCGTGAACAGTGCTGTCTTGCGACAAGTAACAATATACCTCTTGCTTCGGCAACGTTTATCGCAGTAGTAGTATTGGTGTTGAAGAACAATTCTTCCATGGCTATTTCGTCAGGCTTGTACTTCTCGACAAGTTCCGTTGCGCCTCGGTAAATGAGTTCCAACCGTTCGGGCACACTGATCCCCTTGGGAGTGTTTATTACACCGTAATCCACAAGTTTCTTGTATTTTCCGTCATAGTCGAGAACCCCGTAACCCACTATTGCAAGACCGGGGTCTATGCCCAAAACTCTCATTTTTACCTCTTGTGTACTGCTGACAAAATTGCCGCAAATTAGTCTTATATAATAATAAATGTTTATTAAAAATTAGTCAAGCGTAATGTTTTTACATATAAAAACAAGCCGACTGATGTCGGCTTGAAGTGTGACTGTTTTACTCTTCGTCGGGCAACTGTACGTTGTGGAATACATTCTGTACATCGTCGCTGTCTTCAAGAGTGTCCAGCATACGCTGGAATTTCACAAGGTTGTCCCCTTCCAAAGTAATCATATTCTGAGGCAACCATTGCATTTCGGCGGATACAAGCACCAACCCTTTTGCTACCACTGCGTCTCTTACCGCAGTAAGAGTACTCATATCGCAATACATCGCTATAGTGCCTTCGTCATCGAACTGCACGTCGTCCGCGCCCGCCTCCAATGCCAGTTCAAATGCGCTGTCTTCGTCCAGTCCGAGATTGTTTTCCGCTACGACTACGCCCTTACGGTCAAACATAAAACTTACACAGTTGCTCTGACCGAGACTGCCGCCGTTTTTATCGAATGCGCATCTCACATCGCCTGCAGTACGGTTCTTGTTGTCCGTAAGGCATTCCACGATTACTGCACTGCCGCCTATTCCGTAACCTTCGTACAACATTTCTTCGTAATCGACAGCATTGAGTTCGCCGCTTGCCTTTTTTATACTGCGTGTAATGTTGTCATTGGGCATATTGCTTGCCTTGGCCTTCTGCACTATATCGTACAACTTGCTGTTGCTGTTGATATCGGGACCGCCCGCTTTTACCGCAACCGCTATTTCTCTGCCCAGTTTTGTAAATATTTTCGAACGGGCTGCATCGCCCTTTGCTTTCTTGTTTTTAATATTGTTCCATTTGCTGTGTCCTGACATAATTCCTCCTATTGCTTTCTACCCAGTTCGTACATCAATATACTTCCGGCAACCGCAACGTTGAGCGATTCGATGTTGTTTTGCATCGAAAGCGACACCACGTCATTGCAAATTTCATCAAAATAACCGCCTATACCGTTACCCTCGTTCCCCAGTACAAGCGCAATCGGCCGTTGATCACGGACAAATTGTGAAATGTCCGTTCCGCCCATATCCGCACACACCGTGCGGTAATTGGAAAGATGTTGTTTCAACGTATCGAAATCGTCGGTCTCCACAAGATTAATGGCAAAGTGAGCGGACATAGCCGAACGCACACACTTTGGAGAATAGACATCCACGCATTTGTACAAATACACGGTGTCAAATCCCGTTGCGCATGCGGTGCGCAACAACGTACCTACGTTGCCCGGATCCTGCAAACTGTCAAGCACAAGACATCTGTTGCATTTTGCCGGACGAACATCCTCGATATTCAGTATTGCCATCAACCCCTGACTGCTGACAGTATCAGACATTTTGTCAAAAACATTGTCTTCCACCACCGTTGCGCCGTCAATTGTGAGTTTGTCTGCAAGACTTTGCTTGACGAACACATCGACGGGATGTTTGCCGAAACGTAAAGCCTCTTTATACAGTCTTACGCCCTCTATGCAATACATTTTAAAACGTCTGCGGTATTTTTTATCCTGTAATTTTTTTACAAGAACGACTTTCTGATTGCTTGCGGATGTAATTAACATTGATCTACCTGTAAATCAGAAAGAGCCTTTCTTTACAAAAGGCTCTAAATTGCACAAATCAGATATTTGCTTTAGCAGTTTCAGCCAACTGAGCAAAGGACTTAGCGTCGCTTACTGCGATTTCGGCAAGAACCTTTCTGTTGAGATCGATATTTGCCGCTTTAAGACCGTACATAAATTTGCTGTACGACAAACCGTTAGCGCGTGCTGCCGCATTGATACGTGCAATCCAAAGACTGCGCATATCTCTTTTCTTAAGTCTTCTGCCGATATAAGCATAGTTGCCGCTCTTCATTACCGCTTCGCGAGCGATACGGTAATTGGTGGATTTAAGGCCAAAGTAACCCTTGGCTGCCTTTAAAATTTTTCTACGTTTTTTAACAGCGTTTACGCCTCTTTTAATTCTCATTGTTTACTACCTCCGATATCAGTAAGGCAACATGCTCTTTACGGTCTTAGCCTTTGTGGAATCGACATAGGCGGTACCGCGAAGGTTGCGGATTCTCTTGGTTGTCTTTTTACCCAAAATGTGATTTTTGTTGCATTGTGCACGCTTGATCTTGCCGGACTTCAAAACGACAAATCTCTTTTTGGATGCACTGTGAGATTTTTGCTTAGGCATTGTAATATCCTCCAAATGAATTATTTACTTGTTATAGGTGAAATTACCATGGAAATGTTACGACCTTCCGTCAACGGCTGTTTTTCGATTTTGGCGACGTCCGAAAGAATTTCGGCAAACTTTTTCATTACTTCCACGCCCTGCTGAGCGTACGCCTGCTGTCTTCCTCTCATACGGATTGTTGCCTTTACCTTGTTACCGTCGGCAATAAACTTGGACGCAATTTTAGCCTTGGTGTTGAGGTCTCCGACATCAATGGTCATCGACAACCACACTTCCTTGACCTCGATGGTCTTCTGATTGCGTTTCATTTCCTTTTCTTTCTTGCTCTGCTCGTACTTGTACTTGCTGTAATCCATCAACTTGCACACGGGCGGAACAGCGTTAGGTGAAATTTTTACGAGATCCAGTCCGCTTTCTTCGGCAAGACGCTGACCTTCGTAGGCAGATACAATTCCGAGTTGTTGTCCTTCGTTACCGATAAGTCGAATTTCCCTGTCACGGATTTCGTTGTTGATCTGAAGCTCTTTAATGGTAATGTCCTCCTGAACAATAAAAAAAGTGGTCAACCGAAACAGATTGCCACCCAAAAACTTCACAATACACAACAGGTATTGCGAACTGATAGAGTTACCTTACAGCGTAGCCGTACAGGTGAGAAAAAACTTTCTGCTTCGATTACCTTGATATTATAGCGAAAAGGATCGAACATGTCAATCCTTTTCGCATCATTTTTTATTAAAGTTGAAAACTTTTTTCTGCAACTTCCTTGCTGACTTTCTCTATAAATTGTTCGATACTCATCGCGCCTTCGTCGCCTGTTTTTCTGCCACGAACGGAAACATTGTTTGCCTCAACTTCCTTTTCACCTATAACAAGCATGTAAGGAACTTTTTGCAACTGTGCTTCACGGATACGGTAACCTATCTTTTCGTTGCGGTCGTCCAGTTCGGCACGCAGTCCTGCCTGTACAAGTTTGTCGGTGACATTACGGGCATAAACACTGTAATTTCCGGAAATCGGCAAAACCTTTACCTGTACGGGCGCAAGCCATGTCGGGAACGCACCTGCAAAGTGCTCCGTCAGAATTGCAATAAATCTTTCTATGCTGCCGAACACAACGCGGTGTATCATTACAGGTCTGTGCTTTTCGCCGTCCGCACCTACATAGGTCAGGTCAAAACGCTCGGGCATCTGGAAGTCAAGTTGTATGGTACCGCACTGCCATGTTCTTCCCAAAGAGTCTTCCAGGTGGAAATCTATCTTGGGACCGTAGAACGCTCCGTCACCTTCGTTTATCTCGTACTCTTTACCCAGCGTTGCAAGAGCCTTTTTCAAAGCATTTGTAGCCATTTCCCACTGTTCGTCCGTTCCCATCGAGTCTTCGGGACGTGTGGACAGTTCGAGTTTGTAACTGAACCCGAAAATTCTGTAAATCTTGTCTATAAGTTTTACAACGCCTTCTATTTCGCTTTCTATCTGTTCGGGAGTCATGAAAATGTGAGCATCGTCCTGAGTGAAGCAACGCACACGCATAAGTCCGTGCAATGCACCGGACAGTTCGTGACGGTGAACAAGTCCGAGTTCGCCTACTCTTTCGGGCAGATCACGGTAGGAATGTTGCTTGCGCTTGTAAACCAGCATACCGCCGGGACAGTTCATAGGCTTTATGGCGTAGTCTTCGTTGTCGATCTTTACTACATACATATTGTCTTTGTAGTGATCCCAGTGACCCGAACGGTGCCAGAGTTCCTGATTGAGAATCATTGGCGTCTTTACTTCCTGGTAACCTGCAAGAGCGTGTTCCTTGCGCCAGAAATCTTCCAGAATGTTACGCAAAATCATTCCCTTAGGGAAGAAGAAAGGAAATCCGGGACCCTCATCCATTATGTCGAACAAATCGAGTTCTCTTCCCAGTTTGCGGTGATCGCGACGCTTTGCCTCTTCCAGCCTCTGAAGATACTCGTCAAGTTCCGATTTCTTTTCGAAGGCAGTTCCGTAGATACGCGTCAGCATCTTGTTTTTGGTGTCGCCACGCCAGTAAGCGCCTGCGATACTTGTAAGTTTAAAACTTTTTATACGGCCTGTGGAGGGAAGATGAGGTCCTCTGCACATATCGGTAAATTCGCCTTGTGTATACAAGGATACGGAGTCGATGTCTTCAGCCATATCGTTAATGATTTCCACTTTGTAGTCTTCGTGCATTTTGCCGAACATTTCCACCGCTTCCTGACGGGAAATCACACTACGCGAAATGGGAAGATCCGCTTTTACGATATCCGCCATTTCCTTTTCGATTTTAGCAAGATCTTCCGGCGCTATTTCGCAACCGAAATCTATGTCATAATAAAATCCGTTCTTTATAGCAGGACCTATCGCCAACTTTGCATCGGGATACAGTCTTTTTACCGCCTGAGCAAGCAGGTGACTTGCAGAATGACGGAACACTTCCTGTCCCTCTTCGTCCTTAAATGTGTATACAACGAAATCTGCGTCGCTGTCTATAACCGTGCTAAGATCCTTCATTTCGCCGTTAATTTTGCATGCCAGCGCATTGCGAGCCAATCCGCTGCTGATACTCTGTGCGACCTGCATAGCGGTCACATTCGATTCAAATTGTTTTTCACTGCCGTCAGGCAATCTGATTGTGATCATATTTCCTCCGATAAAATATAAAAAAATCCCTATGACTGAAAAGTCATAAGGACGAAAATTACTTCCGCGGTTCCACCTTATTTGCCGGCACGGGCCGACCTCTTTAAGTTGCACTGTTACGCCGTACTGCGCTCTCGGTCAAGTGGTACCCGTCCGGACAATCTGCGACAATCACACCGTCTGTCACTCTCTGAAAAACTGCCCCCGAACGAACATGTCTTGACGTCATCGGGATATTACAACTGTATTTTAGTACCGAATATAACGGTTGTCAACTGTTTTTCACCTCTTTTACTTCAAACAAAGATTCAACCAAACGAACAAAATCGCCGTTGACGCCCGATCTGTCACAATACAGTCGTATGCGCTTGGGTCTTAAACAAATTATATTGAGCATTGCTTCTTCTTCCACCGTTGAACGCGAATAAAGAGTGCTTGCCGGAACTATAAGTTTATTGTTGCTGTCGAACAGCGAAAAGTCGTTCTTGTCAAGCACAACGGACAGATTGTTTATTCCTATCGGAACGGTCTCTACAAGATAACTTAAAAATTCTTCCGCAAAAGCGCTTCCGCTGAATAACAGGTCGTTTCGCGAAGTTATTTCGGCAACCTCTTTCCACTTCCCCTTTACCTTTCCCATGCGGAAATTGTAGTAACCTTCGAGATTGACCCTGTCCTCTATGTTGACAACTGCTCTTATACACTCTTTGTCAAAACTGTTGTCAAATGCGCACATGGTATTTATAAGAGTATTTATCACGAAATTGTCTTTAGTAATACCCAATGCTTTGCGCAAATAAATATTTTTGTAACCGACGGCAAGAATTTCCGTTACGGTGTCCATGACAAGCGACTTTATTTGTTTTATATAAGGTTTGTCGCATGCTATCGCGACATTGCAGTTTCTGTCATTGTCGATGCGCGCAATGGCTCCGCCCGCCTGTTTTATTCCCTCCTCCCAACACCGCTGTGCGTAGTCGGCGAAGTTGGAATGTATTTTGTCGCAACTGAGAGTGAATTCGTACATACTGATAGTTTATGTACATTTACGGAATTTTATTTACAGTGCGTATTTTACGACATCAACCGACATAAAAATAGCCCGAAGAAAATCGCTCTTCGGGCAAAATTCAATGTATTATTGAGCCTTTTCGATGTAGTCCACGATTGCACCGACAGTAACCAGTTCGTTGGCAACTTCGTCGGGAACGGTGATTCCGAAATGGTCTTCCAAAGACATAAGCATTTCTACAACGTCAAGCGAGTCAGCATGCAAGTCGGTTACAATGTTCGTTTCGCGGGTAATGGATTCCGGTACGACGTTCAACTGTTCCGCAAGCAACTTTTGCACCTGTTCAAAAATCATTTGCACAAACCTCCTATTTTACTGACTGTATTATATAACAGTAAACCGAAGTTTACAAGTACTTTTTAAAAAAAACAATAAAAAAGCAAGTCTATAAACACATAAAATGCGTTTTTCATAATATAAAATATGAAATACTGTTACAGACAATTTATAAATCAGCAAGATTATCTCAATACGGTGTGCGGAAACAGGCAACACGATAAAGGTTGTCACGATCACGACAGATGCCAACCGTCCTGCGGTCAGTTCAGTGAATACACCTATCGGACAAATTGCGGTCACGTGACGTTACGTACCGACAAATGTTCCACTACGCTGTCGGTAAGTTGCCGATGCTGTAAAAAGCACCGTCCGCCAGAGGGTAAGAAATGACAACTCAATTTATATTCACGGCAGATAAAATCCGATTAAAACAACCGTAATTGAAATCAGCAGAAATATCTCAACTGCGTCACGCTAAGTAACGGGTTTTGACGCAAATTAAAAAAAACGTCCGCAACAACGGACGTTTTTGGACGTTTAAAGATCGTCCGCATCTTGGATGGGCAATGCGTACTTGCCCTGCCCTACGGGATTACCTGTGTAACTCCCGTAAGGGTCGGACTGACTTTCGTTAGAAGCGCTTTTGCCGCTCTTCTTGTTCTTCTGAGTGGAAGAATGGGAATTACGGCATGCTTTTGATTTGCAATCCGATGTTCTTGTGTTTGTGCTGTTAGTGCTTGAAGATTTAGTAGTTTTCATTTTGCACCTCCTGACAACTATATTTTGTTCCGTTTGAACAAATTTAAACAGTAATTGCAAATTTATTTGCCGAAAAAAAACACACAGACACCGAAGCGTCTGTGCGTAAATTTCAGAAAGTTTATCAGAATTGAGCATTTCCGACCGTACGTGGGAAAGGAAGCACGTCTCTTATATTGGACATGCCCGTGAGATACATCACCAGTCGTTCGAATCCGAGTCCGAAACCTGCGTGTTTTGTTCCGCCGTACTTACGCAACTCGATGTACCACCAGTAATCCTGTTCGCGAAGACCCAATTTTTTCATACGTTTGAGCAAAACGTCAAGACGTTCCTCTCTCTGGCTTCCGCCTATAAGTTCGCCCACTCCCGGAACAAGCATATCCATTGCGGCAACGGTCTTGTCGTCATCGTTTAAGCGCATATAGAAAGACTTGATTTCCTTGGGATAGTCGGTAACAAATACAGGTCCGTGACAAATTTTTTCCGTAAGGAAACGTTCGTGTTCCGTCTGTATGTCACTGCCCCAATGAACGGGATATTCAAACTCGGCATTGTGAGGAATAAGCAATTCGATTGCTTTTGTATAAGTAATACGTGAAAATTCCGCTTTTGTAAGCGCATTGAGACGGTCTTTAAGTCCCTTGTCTACAAAGTTATTGAAAAATTCTATTTCCTGCGCGCAATTTTTCATTACGTGTCTGATGACGTACTTTATCATATCCTCGGCAAGTTGCATGTCGTCACAAAGATCGGCGAAAGCGATTTCCGGTTCGATCATCCAGAATTCGGCGGCATGCCTTGTGGTGTTGGATTTTTCCGCACGGAAAGTAGGTCCGAACGTGTATACTTTTCCGAACGCCATAGCGTACGTTTCTGCATTCAACTGACCGGAAACCGTAAGATTGGCAGGTTTGCCGAAAAAGTCCTTGGTGTAATCCACCTTGCCGTCGGCAGTCTTGGGAATGTTTTCAAGATCGAGTGTGGTTACCTGAAACATTTCGCCCGCGCCTTCACAGTCGCTTGTCGTAATAAGCGGAGTGTGCACATACACAAATCCGTTGGAATTGAAGAAACTGTGCAATGCAAAAGCAGCCTCGGAACGCACTTTCATAGTAGCGTTGAACAAATTTGTACGCGGACGCAGGTGCGCTATTTCGCGCAAAAATTCCACAGAGTGTCTTTTCTTCTGCAAAGGGTAATCGGGAGTGGATTTTCCCTCTATTTCAATGGACGTTGCCTTAATTTCCAGCGGTTGTTTGTTGTCGGGAGTAAGCACTACCGTACCCGTTACGCACAGTGCGCTGCCTACGTTGAGGTGGGCAATTTCGTCATAATTGTCAAGTATGTTCTGCTCAAAAACTACCTGCAGACTGTTAAAACAACTTCCGTCGTTTAGTTCGATAAAACCGAAAACATTTGACGCTCTTATAGTACGACACCATCCGCAGACAGTAACGGTCTTACCCCCGTAACTGTCCATGTCTGCAAAAAGTTGTTTTATCATCAATCGTTGCATATATCATTTACCTCTTTATTTGTTTTGCATCTTGCGGAGGAACGGAGGAATGTTCTTATCCTCGTCCACCTTGAGATTGCCGGAAAAACCGCTTTCCTTTTCGGCGTTTGTAGCGGCAGATCTGTCCAACGGTTCGCGCACGATACCGGACGCGACGGAATTACTGCCCGTTATACCGCCTTCCTTAGTAAAGAAGGACGGATTTCCTTCATTGGGATGACCGGAAAATCCCGTTGCAATAAGCGTGACCTGCACTTCGTCTTTCAACGTTTCGTCAAATCCTACACCGAACAGCACATTTGCGTCAGGGTCGATAACCTGTTTTACAAGATCGACGCCGGTGGTAACTTCGTCCAACGTAAGGTCGTCACCACCCCTGATGTTTATAATTATGGCGGCAGCGCCCTGTATGGTCGTTTCCAGCAACGGCGAATACACTGCTTTTCTGATAGCGTCTATTGTCTTGTTCTTGCCTTTGCCCGAACCGATTCCCATGTGCGCCATTCCGCTGTCTTTCATTACGCATTTTACGTCCGCAAGGTCAAGATTGATGCGACCGCTCTGCAATACGATGTCGGTAATGCCTCTTATGCCCTGCAACAGAATTTCATCCGCTTTGACAAATGCGTCCATGATGGAAAAGTTCTTGTCGCGGTTAAGTTTTTCATTTTGCACTATTACCAATGCATCCACGTTGCCTTTGAGGTTGTTGATTCCCATTTCGGCATTTCTCATACGGTGAGTTCCCTCAAAATTAAATGGTTTCGTCACCACCGCAATGGTAAGTATTCCGAGTTGCTTTGCTATATTTGCAACTACGGGAGCAGCACCCGTACCGGTACCGCCGCCCATTCCTGCGGCAATAAACAGCAGGTCGACATCTCCCAGTTCTTTCTGGATGATTTCCCTGCTTTCTTCGGCAGCCTCTCTGCCGATTTCGGGATTAGCGCCTGCGCCCAGTCCCTTTGTAAGTTTTTCGCCTATTGCAAGCGTCTTGCAGGAAAGCCTGTTGAGTGCCTGCTGATCTGTATTCAATGCAAGAAATTCCACGTTGCGGATGCCGGCTTTCATCATGCTGTCCACAGCGTTTCCGCCACCGCCGCCTATACCTACTATCATTATTCTTGCGACATTGTTGTAATATGTTTGGTTTTCCATTTGTTTAACCCCCTAACTTTTTGAAGAATGAAAACAGTCCTTTTGGCTTTTCCGGAGTTTCCTTCAATGCCTGCATGATAAGTCCGTAACAAGAAGTATACTCATTACGACGAGTCTGCGGATTTGCACTGTCGTATTTTATTATACGTTTACCAAGTAATGCCGAAAGGTAATCGCAGCCTCCTCTTAAATAAGTAAGACCGCCGCCTGTAAGATATATCTGAGTATTGCGGGGAATTTCTCTGTCGCAATAGTCGAAACATTTTTTGATGTAATCGGCAATCTGCTCTATACGAGCCTTGACAATTTCGTTTGCCTGACCTGCGTCCACAACAACGCCGTTTACGCTGTAAGTGTCACCGACCTGAAATTCCAGATTGAGATTTATCTCCGACAACAACCGCATTGCCATTCCGAAATCGCATTCCAGCACGGTACTGAGGTCGCTGGCAAGATAACCGCTGCCCAAAGCAAAAGTTTTTAAAAACACCAGACCGTTACCGCCCGACAGCATGACGCTTGAAGTAATGTGTCCTATATCGATAACGATGCTGTGAGAAGGTCTGTTGTACATTGCGGAAATGTATTTGGAAAGACACTCGCACGCATTGAGATAGGTAACCTTGGTGATACCCAACGTATTGAGAGCGTCTCTTACCGTGCGTGCAAAAACCTTGCTCATAAAGGAAAAGGAAAAAAGTCCCGAAACCTTTGTGACAACGGAGCCTACGGGATTGTCCACCTTTATTGCGCCGTCCATCAGATAATATACCGCATTGGAACCGACAAACACCCCGTCCGTATAATCGTCAAAAATATTTGCCTTAGATACCAGTTCGTCAAGATCGGCATTGTCGACTTTCTTTTTCGAACGGAAAGTCAATGAAGCCTCGCTTGTCGTCAGCGAACTGAATGCGCCGGGAACGCCTACATATATCTGCCTGATCTTAAAACCGACTTTACCTTCCGCCTGACTGATTGCCTGTCTGATACAATCGGTAAGTTTTTCCGGTTCGTACCAGTTGGTTTCGTCAAATCCGTTGTAAGCGCACTGCCCGACAGCCTTGATAAGAAATTCGCCGTGCTCGATGGGTGAAGCGACCATACAAGTTATTTTGCTTGAACCGAAATCCAATACGGCAACAAAATTGTTTTTCATAAGTACCTCTTTCGGACGTTAATTTACGTCATAAGCAATTTATTTTTTATCGGTATAAATTTCGCCCTTGACGGTAACCTGAATTACCGTTTCGGGAGATTGCATATCTGTACCGCCGTTCTGATACACGCTGAAAGCCTTTATAAGTCTTACAGAAAGGTGGTAGGTAGGTTGAGCGACAACTATTTTCGCCCCGTGGGAAGTTACGATTGTCATGCTGTCCGCAGTAGAATCGAAACTGAATTCGTCTACTAACTGAGCAATGTCGTTAAAAGCATATTTAAGTTGCCATACCGCGCTTACCGTTTCAAGAATACAGGAAAGTCTTACGTTGTCGGAAGAAGAGGTAAACTGCAACTTCTTGCCTGCTTCGCAGACGATACCGGACATATTACCTGAAAATGCAGACGTGATGTCTATCGTAGGGGTTGACGGATCTTCAGACATTACGTAGCCGAATGTGTCGATATACACTACCTGACTGTTTACCAACAAACTGCAGACCGCCACTCTTCTTACAAGATGAACTTCCACAACGTTGGGAAAACTCTTTACAACGCTCAGAGCATGCCAATCGGCAAACTTTTCATCGCCGTTGAGACTTGCAAGCAGATCTTCCTTGGACATAAAAAATATATTTGCGCCTTTGGCGTAGTGCAGCACGTCGTTTGAAGTAGGACCGTCCGTAGGAGTAGCAATCTGTTCGCCGTCTTCATTGTGGAACACAAGCCTGCAATGACTGACGGAAAACAAAACCGTAAACAGCACCACTACAAGTATAAGGGCAACGCAAACGGATATTGAAATTAAAAATTTTTTGTTCTTCATTGTTCTCCTGCTAAACAAAGACGGTTGTCTTAAACAGACAACTGTCACAAGCAATTTAAAGACTGCCCGCACCTGTATACGTAAAGTGCTTACAGTACCTAGTAATTATACAACTTTTAATCCGTCAAGTCAATAAAAATACCGCTTTTATATGCTCTGACGGCGCAAACAAATATAATATATAAATTAAAATATAATAGTCACGAACTGTACAATGCAGATTATACTTTACAAAAAGCGCTTTTTCTTTAAGACATTACTTAAAAAAGCGACGGGTTTTCGCCCGTCGCCGTAAATAGAGTTATTCACAAACAGAGATGTCTGCACCTACGTTTTTCAATATATCCTGCAAGCGGAAATACCCCCGCTCTATGTGATGAGCATTATTTACCGTGCTTTCGCCTTCTGCTCCGAGAGCGGCAATTACAAGCGCAGCCCCTCCCCTCAGGTCGGTTGCGCACAAATTGTCAGAAGCCTTCAGTTTCGCTACACCGTTTATAGTCACTCGATTGCCGTTAACCGTGATGTCGGCACCCATGCTTTTTAATTGAAGCGAATTGGCTTTCAGACGATTTTCAAACAATTTTTCCGTTACTGCTGTTTTCCCATCTGCCGTGCACATTGCGGCGACAAGCAACGGTTGCATGTCGGTGGCAAATCCCGGATACACCGCTGTAATTACATTACCTGTACTTTTGTGACGATGCTTTTTTACGATATGTACGGCATCGGAATATGTACGGTAGGTATCCGTACAGTCCTTCAACATCCGGTTAAGACGGGAAAAATGCCGCGGATTACAACCTGTAACCCAAACATCCCCTCCGGCGCAAAGCGTGGCAAAAATATAAGTGGATGCCACGATTCTGTCGGGTATGGCACGCACGCGCACTCCGTGGAGTTTTTTTCTTCCCCTTATTGTAACCACCGGTGTGCCTATACCGTAAATCTCCGCTCCCATTGATACAAGCATCTTTTCCAACGCAGTAACTTCCGGTTCGCATGCGCAGTTGTACAACACCGTAGTTTCCTCGCACAGACTGGCGCACATAAGCAGATTTTCCGTCGCTCCCACGCTGGGAAAACGCAGATAAACATCGTTTCCGTGCACCTGTCCTCTGCAACACACGGTATCGTCAACCGTAACCTCTGCCCCCAGACGTCTGAGCCCGTCAAGATGAATGTCGATGGGTCTGCTTCCTATTGCACAGCCACCGGGCAAGCACGCATTGACGTATCCGTACCGCGCAAACAACGGTCCGAGCAAAAATACCGACGCTCTGATTTTGCCCACCTTGTCGCAAGCAATGTCTCCGTCAAGATGACGACAATTAATTACGACGGAGTTGCCCTGCCATTCCGATTCCGCTCCCAACGAAACAAGAATATCCACCATATCCAGCACATCGGATACTTTTTCACAATTTTCAATTATCACGGTGTCTTCCGTAAGAACACTGCAAGCCAACATGGGCAAAACGCAGTTTTTGGCACCGCCGACGGGCATTTCACCAATCAGTGACTTGCCACCGTTAATTCTGAATTTCAACCTGAACTCCCTTTAATACGTTGTCTTTACAGTTGTTTTCCCTTGATATTGCCAGAAGTACGCCGACAGCGGTAAGAAATACCACAAGTGACGTTCCTCCGTAACTTATAAAAGGCAAAGGTAATCCCGTTGGGGGTATGCTCCCGGTAACAACGGCAAAGTTTATCAAAGCCTGTACGGCTATTACCGAAGTGATTCCCGCAGCAAGATAACAACGGAATCTGTCACGTGCGTTTACTGCAATTCTTATGCCCCTCCACACAACTATCGCAAACAGCAATATGACGACAAGACAGCCCGCGACCCCCGTTTCCTCTCCTATCACCGAAAAGATAAAGTCACTTTCCGCAAAAGGAAGAAACCTGTACTTCTGTCTGCTGTTAAAAAGTCCCACTCCGAAAAATCCTCCGCTTCCCAGCGCATAAAGAGACTGTATCAGTTGATATCCCTCATCCTTGGGAGAAGCCCACGGATCAAGAAAAGCAAGCAATCTCTGTATGCGGTAAGGCTCCATAAGAATGAGAACGGGGACCAGCGCAATACACGGCACAAGCATTGCCGCAAAGTGTTTCAGTTTCATTCCGCCCACAAAAAGCATTGACAGCATTACTGCACCCATACACATTGTGACGGACATGTTCGGTTCTGCAATTATAAGCAGACAAAATGCTCCGCCCACTGCGATGACGGGAATATACGTAGTAAACTTTTGCCTGTAACGGCTACTCATATACCAGGCTGAAAACAGTACGAATGCAAACTTTGCAATTTCAGAGGGCTGAAAACTGAAAGAGCCTATGCCCACCCATCTTTTGGCTCCGTAATTTTCCACGCCCAGTCCGGGAACAAACACCAAAGCAAGAAGTATTGCAGACACAATGACTCCCGCCAATGCAAATTTGCGCAGAACGTCGACATTGACAAAGCACGCAACCGTCAGAGTAACCGCTCCTATAACGGCTCCCGTCAACTGTTTAAACAAAAAGAAATACTTGTTTCCGTAACTCAGTTGCGCAGAATAGTAACTTGCGCTGTAAACGAATACCAATCCGCAAACAGTAAGCACCGCAACGCAAACAAGCAACACAATGTCAGGCTTACCCTTCTTCACCGCACACCTCTTTTACCACTTGGCAGAAATGTTCGCCGCGTTGCGCATAACCGTCATACATATCGAAACTTGCACAAGCCGGAGAAAGCAATACTGTTCCTCCGCACTGTTTGAGTTCGCGGTAACAACAGCGTGCAGCCTGTTGCATATCTTTACACCTGATTACGTTCGACACCTTTCTTTTTACACACTTTTCGATAACTTCAGCAGTTTGCCCCATTACGGCAATTATCTTGACGTTGTCGGTAAGAGCGTCTGCAAGCCGTGAAAAGTCTTCCTGTTTGTCACTGCCTCCCAATATCAGACCGATGTTACCTTCTATACATTTCAAAGCAGATAATGTAGCGTGTACGTTTGTTGCCTTTGAATCGTCCACAAACACAACTTTACCGCATCCGCCTGTCAGCATAAGCCTGTGCGGAGGAAATACAAATTTTTCCAATGCGCCGACGCACTCCGCGAAATCCCCGTTAAGACAGTAAACAGCAAGCAAAACCGCCAATGCGTTGGAACGGTTGTGTCTGTACATATTTGCTATAGCGGTACTTTTCACCCGCTGATATTTTCCTACGGTGTTCAGGACAATTTCGTTTCCTTCTATGTAACAATCCGCATGCTTGTTGTCTACGCTGTAATACAGAACGGGACAATCGCATTCATCGGACAGTTCGAGCACGCGCCTGTCATCGGCGTTGAATATTGCACGACAATTTTTGTTCTGCCACCTGAAAATATTGCACTTACTGTCTATGTAATCCTGCACTGTCTTGTGATAGTTCAGGTGATCCTGATCCACGCTTGTAAAAATACTTACATCGGGAGCAAAACCGTCACAGTATTTCAACTGAAAACTGCTGCATTCCACGACGGCAATTCCGCAGTCGCTGTCGGCATACCGAGAAAAAGGAGTTCCGATATTACCGCACAGTACATTGTCCATTCCGATTGACGTAAGAGCGTAACTGAGCATTGACGACACGGTAGTCTTGCCGTTTGTTCCCGTAATTGCTACAATTTTGCCCTTGAATCTTTCGCTTGCCAATTGCAATTCCGAAACTATTCTTACGCCTTTCTCTTTACACTTCTTTACCAAAGGCATGTCCGGCGATACTCCCGGACTCAATGCGAGAATATCCGTTTTGTCCGTGTCCGCGCTCTCCGGTCGGACGTCGCCTTTTACATCGTCGACGCACAGCAGTGTGTTGTCATTTTGCAACATCTTTTTCAGTGCAACGCCTGTTTTACCCATACCGTAAATTACTATGTTAGACATATTATCCTCCAAAATACAGCAAAAGCATAGCGGTCAACAGTGTTACTACTGCGTAGACGGTAACTATACGAGTTTCGCTGAGTCCTTTGTGTTGAAGATGGTGATGGTAAGGAGCCATCAGAAAAACTCTTTTACCTCCAGTCAGTTTGAAATAGACGACCTGCACTATTACCGAAACGCAAGACACGACATACATTACACCAAGCACGGGAATAAACAGGGTGTTGTTGGTAAATATGGCAACACAGGATGTAAACGCTCCCAGCGCCAATGACCCCACGTCTCCCATAAACACTTTAGCCGGGTAGCAGTTAAAAAGCAAAAACGCCAACAATGCTCCGCACATTACTGCAATGCAGACAAGCACGTTTGACTGACGCTGCACAGCATCCGCAACGCCGAGTTGCATAGACTGCTGCATGTCGCAATACACTACCGCAAATATTCCCGCAAGGTAACACAGCGTGGTTACGGTTGCCAGACCGTCCAATCCGTCGGTAAGATTTACGCCGTTGGTCATTGCAAGGTAAACAAAAACAACAAACGGAATAATCCACCACCCAAGCGATATTACGGTATTGCCGAATGGCACGTTGAGCACATCGCCTATATAAGGCGACCGCCACACATACAACGCAACGGCAACGGCTATAGCAAGTTGTACTAAAACTTTCTGATAAGGGCGCAATCCCAGATTGTGTTTATACCGCACCTTGATGTAGTCGTCCAGAAAGCCTACCACCCCGTAAGCGACAGTTACAGCCACCGTCACATTTACAGTGGTATCGCTAAAACCGCAGAAAATCAGGGTAACGGCGGAAAAGCACAAAATAAACGCTATTCCGCCCATTGTAGGCGTACCCTGCTTTCCGTTATGTTCGGAAACGTATTGAAGTATTGTCTGTCCTGCCTTTAATTTTACCAGAAGCGGTATCAGCAGTTTCAGCAACAGTACACATACCAAAAAGGCTACACAAAATGACAGTATTTGCAGTTTCATTTTTCTCCGTCGTTTTTAATCAGATTATGTACTACGTCAACATCGGAGTAAGGATACTTTTTACCTCTTATGTCCTGATATTTTTCCGAGCCTTTTCCAAGTATTGCCACGGTATCACCGCATTTTGCGACGGACAGAGCAAATTCCGTTGCCTGACTTCTGTTCAGCACCACCTTGTACTCACAAGTCATCCCCCCTTCGATGTCCGCCACTATCGCAGTAGGAGATTCAAAGCGCGGATTGTCGTTGGTGATCACTGCAAAATCCGCGTATCGGGAAACGGTACTGCCCATCAGAGGTCTTTTGAACTTGTCACGGTTACCTCCGCACCCGAATACTACAATCAGACGTCCCTCGCATTGCGATTTAAGATAACTCAATATATTGTTGACGCCGTCGGGAGTGTGCGCAAAGTCGACCACTATCTTTACGTTGTCCGAACGCACGAATGTTTCGTTTCTGCCGTCAATGCAGTTTACCGAAGATATGCCTTCAATGATTTTGTCCACTTTTATTCCGAACATACGCACTGCGCAAGACGCCGCCAGAGTATTGTAAACATTGAACATAGCACGCAAAGGATAAACTGCCCGCGCCTGTTCTCCGCACATGTTCAGCGTGTAACTTATTTTATCGTCACACTGTATATCGCTTGCCCACACGTCTGCGTTTTTAATTCCGTAGGTGACAATGGGCAGTTTGCAATCCCGAATTATTTCCTTGCCCAGTTCGTCATCGGCATTTACCACTGCCGTTGCAGTGTACTTCCTGTCGAAAAAACTTTTTTTGACCTTGGCATACGTCTGCATGTCTTTGAAAAAGTCCAGATGGTCCTGAGAAAAATTGGTAAAAACGGTAAGGTCTGCTTTTATTCCCGACATTTTTTTGAGGGCTATGGCATGGGCAGACACCTCCATAATCACAAAGTGCACTTTATTGAGATACATCTGATAAAACCACGAATGTAATTGTATCGGATCGGGAGTAGTCAACGTGCTGTCGTAATGCTGTCCGTTGATGAAAATGCCGTTGCTTCCCACCACGGCGGTATTGTATCCCGCAACATTAAGTACCGAATCTATCAGATAGGTAGTAGAAGTTTTTCCGTTTGTGCCCACAACCGCTATAAGTTTCATTTTGTCTATGGCATTGTGGTAAAAGTTTTTGGCAACTCTTGCCATAAATTCCCTGCTGTCCTTGACGATAATCTGAGTGACCTCGGTATCTAACGGCTTTTCACACACGATTGTCACCGCTCCGTCACCCACCGCCTTGCGATAAAACGAATGTCCGTCAACTTGTCCGCCCTTGATACAGAAGAACATACACCCCTTTTTTACCTGCCTTGTGTCACAGGCAAGACTGTCCACGTCTATAAAAGTTTCCCCTTTTATTTCGTAATTCAAACCGTTGAGCAACTGCTGTAAAAACATTCATTTCCCCTTACGCAATAATTCCGCACAAATGTATTGTACGGAATTATTTTATTTGTCGGTATTGAAAATTATGTTAGAGGGACGGTGACAGATTTTTGTAATTTATAATCTGTTGAAATATGGTCTTGGCGTAAGGAGCGGCTACGATCGAACCGTAACTTTGCCCCACAGGTTCGTCTACAATTACCAGTGCAAGGTACTTGGGACTGTCTGCAGGGAAAAATCCTACAAATGAGGACACGTATTTGCCGACAGCCAATGAACCGTTTACGAATTTTTGCGCCGTACCCGTTTTTCCGCCTACACGGTAGCCTTCTATATACGCCTGTTTACCGCTGCCTTCGGTTACAACACGTTCCAGCATTGACGCTATCTGCTTGCTTGTATCTTCGCTTATTGCTCTGTTTATGACAGTAGGCGTAAATCTCTTTACCGTAAGACCCGTATTTGTGTCACGAATCTCCTTGACAAGATATGGTTGCATAAGCAGTCCGCCATTTACCGCCGCCGCCGTGGCATTGCACAACTGCAATGCCGTAACGGCAATAGTCTGTCCGAAACCTATGCGGGCAAGATCGCCTCTTGTGACGACGTTTTCCCCTACGAGCAATCCTGCCTGCTCCCCTGCAAAGTCTATTCCGCTAACTTTGCCGTAGCCGAATGCGTCCAGATAATCGTACATTACTTCTTTACCCAACGACAAAGCAATATCGGTAAAAATAGGGTTGCAACTGTTGTTCAATGCGTCGGACAATGTCTGATTGCTGTGCTTGCCGTTTGCGTGAGTTGACCAACAATTGATTTTCGATCCGTCGATTATTCTGCTGCGTGAATTGTTGGTAAACACATGCGTTGCGCTGAAAGCATCGGGATTCCCCTTGCCGTATTCTTCCAGACAAGCCGCTGCGGTAAGCACTTTGAATGTGGAGCCCGGTTCGTAAACGTCTGTAACCAACGTGTTTTTGGAATATTTCATCAGCGTTTCTATGTCGTCACGGGGAAGATTGTTAAGGTCCACGCTTGGTTTTGAAGCCATAGCGAGGATTTCACCCGTTGTGACATCCATTACAATACACCTTGCGCCCGTTGCCCCATATTGATACATTATAATATCCAGCACATTTTCCACTACGGTTTGTATGACGTAATCTATCGTAAGAACGATTTCCAGACCGTCTATAGCAGGAATATAGTGCAACTGCCCGTCAGACAGTTCCTTTCCGGTAAGGTCGGTTTCCGTGAGCAGCACTCCGTTGATACCCTTGAGATATTTGTCGTAATAACTTTCTATACCTGTCTGTCCAATATTGTCATATGACACAAAGCCAAGTACCTGCGACAAAAAATCGCCGTAAACGTAGTTACGTTGAGATTCTTCGGCAAAATAAACCCCTTCGAGATCGTAACTTCTTATTTTACGCGCAGTGTCGTAATCCACCTGCTTTTTTACCGTTACTTCGGATACGCCTCTCTTTGTCGCCTTTTCATACACGGCAGCGTAATCCAAAGACAATTCCGACGACAAGACTTCTGCTACTTTTTCGGCGTCCTTGACGCTTTGCGGACGTATATAAATACCGTAGGAAGTAATGCTGTTTGCCAGCACGTTCCCGTTGGTATCGACGATATTGCCTCTCATTGCCGTAAGAGGCAAATCTCTCGTCCATTGCTCGGAAGCCTTTTGTTGAAGATCGTATCCCCAAACTACTTGTATATAAAATAATCTTGAAAATATGCCTACAAACAAAAAAATTGCTGCCACAAAAAGTGTCAGCAATCTTTTTTTTGAAATATAGTAATCTGTCAATCTCAGCCTCCGAATACTCCGCTCAGCCAGTCGCACAATTGATCGAACCAGTTGGTTTCCACATTAAAATTTTGTGCCGGTCTTGTCTCGAGTAATTCGTAAGTGTGACTTGTTGCGCTGTTGGCATCGATAAATCCGAGATCCTCTGCGCGTTTAGCCAGTTCTTCGTAGTTTTCGCTGTTGATAAGGTTTTCCAGTTCTGCAAGTTCGGCTGCCTGTACGGCATATTCGCCTTCCAACGACGCGGCGGATCCGAATGCGCCCGCTACCGCTACCGAACAAAAAGAAATTGCTATAATCAGCGCAAGCACAACTGCCACGTAAGAGACAACGGCAACTTTTGTTCTGGTAGAAACCGCAGCGACTGTTGCTGTCTTGCTGTCTGCCTGTGCATAGTTGCGGTGGAAATTAAGCGACATTGTATCTTTGGAAGGTCTTATATCGGGATTGTCCGATTCCGCTTCACGGTCCAGAGGTTGAACTGCGCCCAACTTTTGTTGAATAGACTGAACCGATATTTCGGCATCGGAAAAATTTCCGGTTGCATAACTACTTGCATACGGATTTTCGATGTCAGAATAAACATCTTCGGCGATATACTTGTTTCTTTCCAATACGCCTGCTCTGCTATTCATAGTATTTACCCTTCCTTTAATTTATTACAATTTTTCCAACGCACGCAACTTTGCGCTTGCGGAACGGCTGTTAACCTTTATTTCACTGCTGTCGGGCACTATCGGTTTTTTGTTTACCAACTTGCCCACGGCACGGTGATTACATACACAAACGGGAAATTCGGGGGGACAAATACAATCTGTCTGACAGTCGGCGAAACAATGTTTCACTATTCTGTCTTCCAACGAATGGAATGTAATGACGGCGATACGCCCTCCCGATTTAAGCCTGTCTACCATTGAGTGCAATGCTGTATCCAAGCCTTCGAGTTCCTTGTTGACTTCGATACGCAACGCCTGAAAAGTCTTCTTTGCCGAGTGTCCTACCTTGCGCCTTACCGACTGGGGAATGACCTTGTCGGTAACCGCCACCAATTGTCCGCAAGTGACAAAAGGCTGTTTTTCTCGCATCGAAACTATTTCTTTCGCAATTGCTACGGCAAAACTTTCTTCACCGTAATAACGCAAAATATCGCAAATCTGTTTTCCCGTATAATTGTTGAGAACATATGCCGCGTCGAGGGACTGCGTACGGTCCATTCTCATGTCTAACGGAGAGTCATCACTCATATAGGAAAAACCGCGCTCGTAATTGTCTATCTGATAGGAACTGATACCTAAATCAATAAGTATACCGTCTACTTTGTCTATTCCCAATCTGTCAAGAATGTCGGCAAATGCTTTGTAGTCGCTGTGTATAAACGTCACTCTTGCATCGTCTTTAAATCTTTCACGGCAGGCATCCAATGCTTCAGTATCCTTGTCGATGCACACCAGCTTTCCTTTTTCCGACAGCCTTTCCAATATTCCCGCCGAATGGCCTCCGCCTCCTGCGGTGCAGTCCGCATAAATGCCGTCCGGCTTTATGTCAAGCAGTTGCATGCACTGCTCTTTCATTATAGGAACGTGACTGAACTTCATTGACTGTTACTGAGGTTCTTGTAAATTGCGTCGAAACCTCCCGCGCTTCTGTCCGTCTTGGCAAGTCTCTGTTGCCAGCGTTCTTCGCTCCACAATTCCGCCTTGGAAATAGAACCTACCACTCTTACGTCCTTGACGATACCTGCAATTTGCTGAAGGTTTGAGGGAAGTACAAATCTTCCCTGTCCGTCAGCCTCAACGGCGCAACCTTCACTTACAATGGAACGAATCCATTCTTCCTTTACGGGATCCATGGACTGCATATCGTTCAGCGCTGACAGGATCTTCTGAGTTTCGTCGGCTTTGTACACGTAAATACATCCGCCGGTACCGGGCATCAATATGTATTTGTCCCCCAGATCGGCGCGAAACTTGGCAGGAAGACGTATTCTGTTTTTGTCGTCCAACTGATGTTGGAAATTGCCAAGTAAGAACATTCCGACTACACTCCTTCTTATAGTGAAGACAGTATAGCACACATTTTAACCACTTTCAACCATTTTCGCCCATTTTTATTGTAAAATAATTAAAAATTTTTGCAAAAACTTGATTTTCGAACATATGTTTGATAACTTTCGGTTACGCACGTTGCCAAAAACGGACAAAATCAGGCAAAATACATTTTTAGATTTTATTGTTGTACACAAAAAAAAACGGACAACGCATTAAAGCGTTTGTCCGTTGAAAATCAAATCAGAACATATCAATTGATTTCGTTTATAAAAGTAAGGCTGTTGTCCACAAGGTCGCACGAAGTTAAATAAAACTCTATACCGAATTTTTTAAGGTGCAGTTCGGCACGGCAATCCTTACCGTGAAGATGTCCGTACACCACCTGACGAATATCGTTCTGCACAAACTGTACAGTAAAATCCGACTGCTCGTACCTTGCGTTGAAGGGAGGATAATGCATCATGGCAATGACGACATCGTCAGGACGACGAACGGCGTTCATCGCCTTTATACTGAGTTGCAAGCGTTGCACTTCCCTAAGGTATATTTTTCGATCCTGATCAGACAATTTGCTCATCCCGTCGGGGCACACCCAGCCTCTTGTACCGCACAGTAAAAGTCTGTCTATACGCAATACGTCGTTTTGCAATGCGAATACCCCGTCGGGCAAAGCACTGCGCACCTGCGAAATGGTATTCCACCAGTAATCGTGATTTCCGCGCAAGATGACTTTGCGTCCTTTCAATGACGCAAGAAAATCGAAATCTTCTTTAACCTCGTCTATCCGCATCGCCCACGACAGATCTCCGGGCAACAGAACGACATCCTCATCGGACACCTTTGACTGCCAATCGGCGGTTATTTTTTCAATGTAATTTTCCCAACTTTTGCCAAAAATATCCATGGGTTTGGCCACAGTGTTCGACAAATGCAGGTCGCTTATTGCAAATATTTTCATATTGAAATTTTACCACACAACTGACGGTTTTGTCCACTCAACTGTCACATTTATTGCGTTTTGCTTTACACTGACTGCACATCAGATCATCTGGTTGCATTGTATTTTTATAGCAAAAAGGGCAAATAATCGGTTCGTCCTGCCACTCTTGCAGTCCTTCCTCAATTTCCTTAGCGCAAAGCGTACAGTATTTCATTGATTGCGTAATATAATTCAACTCGCACCTTGGACACTTGATGTATTTGGGCATCTTTATTCTCCGAATGTAAGTAATAGTCGCACTTATGCAACTGTTTACTAATATGCCACGTTGCGAAAAAATGTGTAAAAGTAAAGGCAAACGCACAAGTTGTGCGTTTGCCTCAGATACAACAATCAGTTGTTGCCGGTAGGAGCCCCGGGATATAAGGGCAATTCGAAATATCCCGAACAAACCTCCTCGGTGTAATCCTGACAGGGCGGTATCACAGCGTAACCATACGAGGGAACAATCAGTTCCACATCCATTGTGACCTTGATTATTGCAGTAACGCAGCAATTGATCGCGAAGTTGTAATATGTCACCTCGTCGATCACCTGCGATTGAGCAAAGTTACCTTCCGGACTGACGGCGCTTACCGACGCTTCGATACGGTAAGGAATAATCGACGGTTCGGGCAGATACATCACTACATCCACGGGAAGCGTTACCGTTCCCATACCTGTGCCTTCAACGTTGTTGCTGTCTATGTAGGTAACTTCTACGGGAATGACAATGTCCGCCTCAACTCTACCGTAGCGAGGGCGTTCCTTTAAACGTTCTACTACAAGATTTTCCACCTGACCTTCCGTTGAAGTGCTTTTACAACTTACAAATTTAAGCGGTTCGGAGGGTGATGGAGGATTGACATCGGAAACACTGACCGTAATTTGTTGCAACGTGGATTGTTTCATACAAGCGTCAAAGACTTTCTTGCCCTGAATACAAATTTTTTCGCTGCAACCGTTGTTGTCCATATTGTTTACTGACATTAGAAACCTCCTTGAGATATTCAATATATTGTATGAATACCATTTTAAAAAAGTGATTGCTTTTTAAATTGCAGTACTTGGGAGGTAAAAGGTAACGCAAACGTCACAAACTCTGTTGCCAAAAAGACTGCGATAAAAACAAAAAAAGTCCGCGAATTTCGCGGACTTAAAAATCACTGTATTCGAATATCGGTTTCAATCGGCACCGTAACTGTTTTCCCGTAAAAGTTGTGCGGTCTTTTTGAAAAAATCGTTAAATTCGGCATTTTCGTCAAGGTCTTTTTCCGATGCGGTCTGCACTGCATTGTCTATTTCGATAAACACACCGCAAACCTTATAATATACCTTATTCCCTTTGGCAATTTGTTTTAAATAGCATTTCAGCATATGGACATCGAACTGGTACTGTTCTTCACCTAAAAATGCGTACTTACCCTTGACCGCCGTTTTTAAACGGGGCAACAGATCTCTTGCCTTTGCCATATCCTGCGGCGATACCCTGCCGAAGTACATCGCCACAAATACGTTGCGCTTTGCATCAAATATGAGAAAAAATATCACGACTGTTACGCCCCATGCTGCAAAGACGATGCAAGCAGTCAAAGCACGGGCGTCAAATTCGTCGGATGTCAGCACCGTTGTCACCAAATATACTAAAACTGCCAACGTTATGACAAACGCAACCCATCTGAATATGTTTTCCGTTTTCTCAAACTTTTTGAATTTATTCATTTTACGCTTTCGATCGGATAATGTCGGTTTACTGCCCGACGACGTCCGCATCTTCTTGCATACGGTATGAGCCATAATGCGCATTTACGATCTGTTCAAGTCTTTCCAGTATCGCATCACGTCCGTTTCTGTTCAACGCCGACACTGCAATTACGTTGTTTTCGCCCACTTTAAACTGTGAAGCAAGCGTGCGGCACCTGTTTCTGACCTGACTTTTACCTATCTTGTCGCTTTTTGTGGCCACTACCGTAAAAGGCAGATTGTTGGTAAACAGATAATTGTACATCACAAGGTCGTCCTTTGTCGGATCATGTCTGATATCCACAAGAAAGATGACATGGTCTATATGTCCGTTGGCAAGATACTTTTCCAACAGCACGCTCCACTTCTTCTTTTCCTCAAAGGAAACCTTGGCAAATCCGTAACCGGGAAGATCTGCAAGCAACAATTCTCCGCAGTCGGTGTCCACCGCAAAATAATTGATGAGTCTTGTTCTGCCGGGCAACTTTGAGGTGCGTGCCAACTTGCCGTCGTTTACGAGCAGATTGATAAAACTGCTCTTGCCGACGTTGGACTTTCCCGCAATGGCTATTTGAGGCAACTCGCTGACGATACACTGTTTATAGTCGCTTGCGCCTTTGACGTACTGTGCTTTTTTTATTTTCATACCTTGATAAGTGCATTGTCGAACACTGTGTCTATGGTTTTTGCAGGAATAAACTGTATCTGCGACGCAATGTCCTGCGGAATTTCGTCGACGTCACGCAGATTGTCCTTGGGAATGATTATCTTCTTTATACCCAATCTGTAAGCAGCAAGGGCTTTTTCTTTTAGACCGCCGATAGGCAGAACCTTTCCCCTGAGCGTTATTTCACCTGTCATCGCAACCTGACGGCTGACAGGCATTGAAGTGAATGCAGACATTATTACAGTAGCCATTGTTACACCGGCGCTGGGACCGTCCTTAGGAATGGCTCCTTCCGGTACGTGAATGTGAATGTCCGTCTTTTCAAATCTTTCCTTGTCGATTCCGTATTTTTCGGCAAGAGAACGCACAAGACTTATTGCGGTACGTGCGGATTCTTTCATAACGTCCCCCAATTTTCCGGTAAGCAGGATTTCGCCTTTACCGGGGAACAGAGTTGCGTCTATTGCAAGAGTCGTTCCGCCCACTCTCGTCCAGGCAAGTCCCGTGGCAGAACCTACGGTAGGCTCGGTGTCCACCGCTTCGTCTTTGAACTTTTCCACTCCTAAAAACTCATGCAGGTTTTCCGGTGTTACGGTAACAACGGCGTCTTTGTCTTCAACAAGTTTAAGGGCTACTTTGCGACATATTCCAGCCACTTCACGTTCGAGCGAACGCACTCCGGATTCTCTCGTATAGCGTTCTATAACTTTCAGGAAAGTTTCGGGACCTATTACGATACGACCTTCGGGAATTCCGTGAGATTTCATGTTCTTGGGCAATAAGAATTTTTCTGCAATTGCCACCTTTTCCTGTTCGGTATAGCCGGACAGTTCTATTATTTCCATACGGTCCAGCAAAGGTTCGGGTATGTCGTCGGTTGCATTGGCTGTACATACAAACAATACTTTGGACAAATCGTAAGGCACTTCCAGAAAGTGATCGGTAAAGGTGTTGTTCTGTTGAGGATCCAACACTTCCAGCATTGCGCTGGCGGGATCGCCACGTTGATCCTTACCCATTTTGTCTATTTCGTCCAACAACAGCACCGGGTTGATGACTCCCGCCTGTTTCATCATGTATATAATCTTACCGGGGATTGCGCCTACATACGTACGTCTGTGGCCGCGTATTTCCGCTTCGTCTCTAACACCGCCCAGACTTACTCTGAGATATTTTCTTCCCAAAGCACGGGCAATGCTTTTGACGATAGACGTCTTACCCACCCCGGGAGGTCCTACGAAACAAAGAATGGGTCCGTTTAGTTTTCCCGTCAATTGCATTACCGCAAGGTATTCAATAATACGCTGCTTTATCTTTTCCAAGCCGTAATGATCTTCATCCAATATGCGACGGGCAAGTTTGAGATCCGTGTTGTCGGTCGTTTCCTTGTACCACGGAATGTCGCACAGCCAGTCTACATAGTTTCGGATAACCGAGGCGTCGGGCGAAGTAGGAGCCATCTTGGACAGTCTCGAGATTTCCTTGTTTGCCTTTTTCGCAGTTTCTGCGGGCATCTTGCTGTCTTCGATGCGTTTGCGGTATTCGAGCATCTCGTTTTCGTCTTCACCGAGTTCCTTGGATATAGCACGCATTTTTTCACGAAGGTAGTACTCTTTCTGTCCGTCTTCCACCTGCTTTTTCACACGATTGGCAATACGTTTTTCCGCCTTGGCAATTTCCATTTCTCCTAACAGATATACGCAAAGGTCTTCCATTCGCTTTTCGGCAGAAGGCTCGGCAAGTATCTCCTGTCTGTCTTTAAGACGGAACACTATGTCATTGGCAACCACGTCCACAAATGAAATGTAATCTACGGCACTGTTTTCCGCCAGAGCCTTTATTGCACTTTTATTGAGCATTTTATTGATATTTGCGTATCTGTCCAGACATTCAAGCGTTTTCTGATACATTGCTTTGGCGCTGAGCGCATCGGCAACATAGTAGTCGATTGTTTCGGCGTCGGCGAAATAAACTTCGCCCGAACAATCGGCGCGCAAAATATGGCAACCTTCCAGCGTGCGCACGGCAACCACCAGAATGTCGTCTTTCTGTGACATTATACCCGTGACTTCCGCATACACGCCTTCGGGGAAGAAGTCGTCAATGCCTGCTGGAACGTCCTTAGCACTGTCCAACTGGCTGACGATGATGATTTTGCCACCGTTTTCAAGCGCAAATTTCACAGTGTTTACGGATTTTACACGGGCAATTTCAAGTTGAGTTGTGTTGTGAGGGAATATGATATTTCCTCTCAACGCAAGTAAAGGTAATTGTGTAAGTTTTTTCAATTGGTACCTCTTAACCATACTTGCATATTTTACGTTAAGTATGTGTAGTAAAATCAATTCGGTATGCAATATTATAAATTAATATCGCATTAAATGCAACTAAAAAGCCGATGTATTTTTTTACATCGGCTTTACGTTAACTCGCACGTTTGACTATTTTGGGTTCGGCACCCTTTTCAACGCAATCTTCCTGCACCAGGATTTTTTCTATCTGTTTGTCATCGGGAGCGTCATACATGAAATTCAACAGAATCTTTTCCAGTACCGAACGCAATCCTCTTGCTCCGGTATTGAGTTTTAATGTACGACGTGCAACGGCATGCAATGCTTTTTCGTCAAACACCAGATCTATGTTGTCCATCTTGAGCAACTTCTGATACTGTTTGACAAGGGAATTCTTGGGTTCGGTAAGAATCTTTACCAATGCCGTTTCGTCAAGAGCAGTCAATCCTATCGTAATGGGCAGACGTCCTACAAACTCCGGTATCAGACCATACTTTATAAAGTCCTGCGGCTGGCAGTTCTTTACAAGTTCAACGGCATCCATTTCATCCGATTTGATGTGCTTGCCGAATCCCAGTCCGCCTGTCGACAAACGTTTTTCCACTATCTTGTCCAATCCGACAAATGCACCGCCGCAAATAAACAGGATATTTGTGGTATCGATAGCAATTGATTCTGCCTGAGGATGTTTCCTGCCGCCTTGCGGAGGAACGTTGGCAACGGTACTTTCTATTATTTTCAGCAAAGCCTGCTGAACGCCCTCGCCCGAAACGTCTCTGGTGATAGATACGTTTTCCGTCTTTTTGACAATTTTGTCAATTTCGTCGATGTAAATTATTCCTCTTTCCGCTTTTTCAATATTGTAGTCGGCGTTCTGTATAAGTTTCAACAGAATGTTTTCCACATCTTCGCCGACATAGCCTGCCTCCGTCAACGTCGTGGCGTCTGCAATGGCGAAGGGCACGTCGAGAATACGGGCAAGCGTCTTTGCAAGCAACGTTTTGCCGCTTCCTGTAGGTCCGAGCATTAAAATATTGCTCTTTTCCAGTTCGACGCCGTCGTCTTCCGCACTGCCTTCAAGATGAGCCTTGACGCGTTTGTAGTGATTGTAAACTGCCACGGAAAGAGTTTTTTTGGCAAATTCCTGACCTACTACGTATTCGTCAAGTTGTCTTTTTATTTCCTTGGGAGTAGGCAAATGAAAAGTTTTTTCCGGTTTGCTTACGTCCTCGGTAGTATCCAGAATGTCGTTGCAGACGGCAACACATTCATCGCAGATACAAATGCCTGTACCGGAAGATATGAGTTTCTTTACTTCCGATTCCGCTTTACCGCAAAAAGCACAATGTTGTTCCATTATTTACTTCCTTTAATTAATTTCTGGTGTAGTACACCTCGTCCACAATGCCGTAATCTTTGGCTTGTTCGGCAGACAAGAAGTTGTCTCTTTCGGTATCGGATCTTACCTGTTCCACAGGCTTGCCTGTAAGTTCGGAGAGTATTCCGATGAGTTTTTCCTTGGTTGCAAGAAGGTGACGTGTGTGTATTTCCACATCGGTAGCCTGACCGCTTGCTCCGCCCAGCACCTGATGTATCATTATTTCGCTGTTGGGAAGAGCGTAACGTTTTCCCTTTGCCCCGCTTGCAAGCAACACCGCCCCCATACTGGCAGCCATTCCGACGCATATGGTAGAAACATCGCATCTGATGTAACGCATTGTATCGTAAATGGCAAGACCGGCAGTGACGCTTCCTCCGGGACTGTTGATATACAGCGAAATGTCCTTGTCGGGATCTTTGGATTCAAGATAAATCAATTGCGCGACAACGGTATTTGCCGTTTCGTCATCGATTTCACCTGACAAAAACACTACTCTGTCTTCCAACAGACGCGAATATATATCGTAACTGCGTTCACCGTTGTCGGTGCGATCTACTACCATAGGTATAAGTCTCATACTTTAAAACTCCCTTAAATGTTGCCTTTGTATCAGGCAATCGTGTTGGATTTTTTCAAAAATTCGATAAGGCTTTCGGTGATTGCCTGATTTTCGAAATATACTCTCTGATCGGGTGTGAGTTGAGCGGTAAACTTGTCAACTTCGATACCTGCCTGCACTGCATATTCCTTGATTTTGGCGTCGACTACTGCGGGGTCCGCTTTAAGATTTTCCTTCTTGGCAATTTCTTCCAGTACAAGTCTTGTGCGAACAGCCTTTTCCGCACGTTCCGTGTAATTGGCGCGCAAAGATTCCATTGTGTTGTTGGTATACTTAAAGTAATTGTCGATATTAAGTCCCTGGTACATCAACTGATACTTGAAGTCTTCGACGAAATCGTCAATCTGTTCGTCAATCATTTCCTTGGGAATGTCTATTTGGGCGGAAGATATTATGGTTTCCATCAAGGTGTTTTCATCCTTGATTTCTGCCTCCTTGGCTCTTTCGTTCTTCATGTTTTTCTTGATGTCGTCTTTGTATTCTTTAAGCGTCGAAAATTCGCTTACATCCTTGGCAAATTCGTCATCGAGTTCGGGCAGTTCTTTTACACGGATGGCGTTTATCTTTACGGTAAACACCGCAGCCTTACCTTTAAGGTCTTCCGCATGGTACTCGGCAGGGAATGTTACGTTTATATCTTTCGTTTCGCCGATGTTCATTCCCACGAGTTGGTCTTCAAAACCTTCTATAAACGTGTGACTTCCTATTACGAGCGTCTGCTTTTCCGCTGTGCCGCCTTCAAACTTTACGCCGTCAACGCTTCCGCTGTAATCGAGGTTTACTTCGTCACCCTGCTGAACGGCACGGTCTGTAATTTCCACGAAACGTGCGTTGCGTTCTCTTATGCGTTCCACTTCTGCGTCGACTTCCGCTGCTTTTACCGTTGCAGGCTTGCTCTTTTTGATTGTAAGACCGGTATACTGACCCAATTCCACATCGGGTTTTACTACGACATCGACCGCAAAGGTAACACCCTTGTCATTTGCCTTGACGGACTTTTCATCGATAACGGGACGTGCAACGGGCTGTACATCTTTATTTTTATCCAAAAACTCGCTGTAATATTCTTGTGCGCAGATATAAAGTGCATCTTCGAAGAAAAGTCCCTTTCCGTACATATTCTCCAAAACTCTGCGAGGAGTATGTCCTTTACGGAAACCGGGCACACTGTACTTACTCTTATTCTGTTCGTAAGCCTTTTGCATTGCACCTTCCCACTCTGTTGCATTTACTTTGAATGTAACAGTAAGTTTGGCATTGTTCTTTTCTGTAACGTATTTCATAATATCCTCCAATGGTTTATTCCGTTCAATACGGTATTGTACCACATTATCGCAAAATAATCAATGATTTGACGCTCTTACGCTTGAACAAATATGGTAAATATAGTAATATATTGACATATAAGGAGTAACTGATATGGCATTTGACGCGCTTACGCTTTCGGTATTGACCGACGAATTCAAAAAAACCATCCTCGGCGGCAAAATCAACAAGATTTATCAGCCCGAAAAGGATGAAATTGTGCTTTCCGTATTCAACGGAAAGTCATTCAAGTTGCTTATCTCCGCCAACGCGGGAGTAAACCGGATACATCTTACCGACAAAAATACCGATAACCCCGCAGTCGCGCCCAATTTCTGTATGTTACTCAGAAAGCACATCACAAACGCGCAAATAACCCAAATAAGTCAGGTTCCGTTTGAAAGAGTTGTTAATTTTACGCTGCTCAACAAAAACGAACTGGGATATCAGCGCACAATGCATCTGATATTCGAACTTACTGGAAAAACCTCGAACATAATTCTTGCAGAAGAAAATTACCTTGTTCTGGACAGTATAAAACATTTGCCGCAGGATATCAACAGCACACGTCTGATAATGCCGGGCGTAAAATACACGTTCTTCCCTCCGCGAGATAAACTCGCTCCCGACGATCCCAAAATAGCCAATCTCGTCACCTCCTCCAATCTGCCGTTAAGAAAATACCTGTCAGAAACGGTTCTCGGGGTGTCGTCTGTAACCGTCAACGAAGTTACATACGGAATAGACGAAAACATCCACAGCGAAATAAACGCACAGCGAATCGTGTCGGCGTTTCAACAGTATCTGACCAAACTCGAACATCCGCATCCCGTGATCTTATACAACGAAAAGGGCGTGCCTACCGAAGTCTTGCCCTTTCCGTATCTGAGCAAAAAAGGTAATGTCGTGACATATGAAACGCTCAACGAAGCACACGACGACTATTTCTATCTGCTGGACAAAGCGCAGAGATTTGCCGACAAGGCAAAGTCGGTCAGCACTGTAATCAAAAATGCAATTGCCCGTACCGAAAAGAAACTTGCAATACAAAGGCAAAGCGTACTCGAAGGACAACAAAGTCTGCAGTTCAAGAAGTACGGCGACCTGATACTTGCAAACCTCTACCGAATAAAACGAAACGACAGGGAAGTCACGGTAACAGACTACTATGACGAAAACTGTCCCGAAATAACCGTTACTCTTGATCCGTCGATGGACGGCACGCAAAACGCGCAGCACTACTACAAAAAATACCGTAAAATGAAAAGCACGGTTGAACACAACACAAAATTAATCGAGGAAAATTCACGTTTGCTCGACTACCTTAACACGGTAAAACAATCGTTAAAATACTGCAACGAAACAGCAGACCTTGCGGAAATAGTAAAGGAATTGGAGGACGCGGGCATAATAAAATACAAAAAGGTCAAAAAGGAAACACTGCCCCCCTCCAAACCGCTGACTTACAATATCGAAGGATATACTGTGCTTGTAGGCAAAAACAACATTCAAAACAATCTTGTCACCTACAAACTGGCAAAGCCGGACGACATGTGGCTTCACACTCAACAAATACACTCGTCGCACGTAGTTATATCCGGCAAAAACATACCTGACGATGTAATAGTAAAAAGCGCGGAAATCACCGCCTACTACTCGCAGGCAAGGGAAGGCAGCAAAATAGCAGTTGACTATACTCGCCGTGAAAACGTAAGAAAACCTCCCAAGGGAGCGATAGGGTCAGCATTTTATACTTCTTACAATACTGTAATAGTAAACCCGAATCAGCATCCCGAACTGCTTGTAAAAGAAAAGTGACATTTCACGGAAAAACTTGTCACGCACATTGAAATTTTGACACTATTGGAAATACAAATACTGTCTTTAATGCAACTTCGCCCGCTGACACGGACATCTTTCGCTCCTTGCGACGCACCTTTTTATATTCCACCTTTAAACAGGCGAATTAGCACTACGCATCTCGACGGAACCGTTTGACGTAAACTAAAAGATATAAACATTAAAAAACAGCCTTGCGCATTTTGCGCAAGGCTGTTTTTTGACCGCCTGACGTCAGGCAATCGAAGTGAACAATTTTCCTGTAAATGTAAGAATTGCAAGGCACAGAATAATTAGACAAACCACAACGGTAACTATGAGAAGCACCAGTTGCTTTTTCCCTTCCGTCGGCTCGTCCATAACCTTGAAATACTCCGATATCTGTATAATCGTATATGCAACGGCAATACATGCAAGCAATCCCATTGCAATGAAAGTAACTACTTTACTTTCAAGAATAAGTCCCACTACTGCAAGCAACAACGCGATGATTAATGCGGAAATAATGATTTTTTCAGACAGTTTCATTTTTACTCTCCCTTTAAAGTTTATCTGTTAAGTATATACAACAGTGCCATTGCCACCGATGCGTAGCAACTGTCACGGGTATTTACGATACTGTGCGCGTATTGTTTTATTCCCAGCGCATCCACCACCGTTCGGCTGCCCAGCAGAGGTGCGTTGACACGAGCCGAATCCATCAGTTTTGACGATATACCTCCAGTCGCGCCGTAATACTGCGATGCTTCGGAATAAACGTCAAGACCTATGTCAATCACCGCATCCGCTCCTGCGAATGCCGCTTTTATATCACCCAATACAACACCTTTACGGTTTGTAGCGTAATCCGAATCGGGCAAATACCACACCAACGCCGAACCGAACAATGACAGGCAATAGGACAATTCGGAAATTTTGTTTGTCTGTTTGTTGCCGACGGCAAGAACGGTTAAATTGCGAAGGCCGTCCGTTTTGCTTTGCAAAGCCATCAGGTCGGCAAGCACTCCCACCGGGTCGTACTGCGCCGAACCGCCGTTTATAAAGGAACACTTCAATGAATCTGCAATTTTGCGAATCAGATTGTCGTTTTCACATTGAGCGACAACGGTGTTTACCCCCATGTTGTCCAAAGCGCAACAACAGTCGAAGACATCCTTCACATCGTAGTAAACGTAACTGTTTGCCGACATATAGCCTGCCGCAAGTTGAAATCCCATACTTTGTTTATCCGGCTGTTTCCACAACGTCGCAACGGTTTTCCCTGCAAGTTGCGGTCCCTTTTTGAACGTTGACAACACAAGTCTGCGCATTTGTACAGCGCTTTCAAGTACGAGAGAAATTTCCTCACGTTTAAGATCGGTAAGAGAAACTATGGTTTTCAATACTGCTCCTCCGTTTAATTTATCTTTTCATGTTCGAGAACTGCAAGAACCCGTTTGAAATAGTCTGGCAAATCCACCTGAAAATGCATCTGCTCACCCGTTCGCGGATGAGTAAACATTATTTCAGAGGCGTGCAAGAGTTGACCGTCAAGGTTAAAACGCTGATTTTTGTATCCGTACGTTTTGTCGCCTACTACGGGATGTCCTATATATTTGCAATGCACCCTTATCTGATGCGTACGACCTGTTTTTAATTCAAGGCGCAATAAAGTATTGTTTTTATATCTCTGTATTACTTTATACAATGTCACCGCACTGCGCCCGTTTGGGTCGACAGCCATTTTTTTGCGATCGACTGTGCTTCGCGCGATTGCCTTGTCCACCGTTCCGCCCTCTTCCTTTATTACGCCTTCGGTAAGCGCAATATAAATTCGTCTGCATTCCTTCGACTGTATCTGAGCGGCAAGACTGTTGTGCGCAAAATCGTTTTTGGCTACCATCATAAGTCCGCTTGTGTCTTTGTCAAGACGATGTACTATTCCGGGACGCAACACTCCGTTTATACCGCTTAAATCTTTTACATGGAAAAGCAATGCGTTGACAAGCGTATCCGTATACACGTTGTTTGCAGGATGTACCGTAAGCCCTTGTTGCTTGTTTATTACAAGAACGTCGGAGTCTTCGTATACGATGTCAATAGGAATGTCCTGTGGAGGAATGTCGCAACTGACATCTTCAGGAATATCGACCGTAACGCTGTCTTCCGCTTTTACGCAATACGATTTGTCTTTTACTTGACCGTTTACCGTGACGCATCCGTCTTTAAGCAACTTGCCTGCATGAGATCGTGTGATATCGGCAACCTGAGCGACAAACGTATCGAGGCGTATTCCCGACTGACACTGTTGAACGACAAATACATCACTCATTTTCATTCTCCGCCTTTTTCTTTAACGGAAATACGGCGTCTTTGTCAAAAAACATCAGTGCAAGCACGGCGCAAATGGTGCCTACAACCAGGAAACTGTCGGCAACATTGAACACTGCAAATCCTTTTACATAAAAGAAATCACGCACGTAACCGCTGAAAAATCCTTCCTGTGCAAGGAACAATCTGTCAATGGCGTTTCCTATCAGACCGCCGATAATAAACGAGTAACCTACCTGTCCCCACACTCCCTGATAATAGGAACGTATCAGCAGATAAACGAACATCGGCAGAGCCAGCAATGTTATAATAAAAAAGAAAACATTCTGTCCGCCGAACATTCCAAACGCCGCGCCGTCGTTGAGCGTCCAGGAAAGCATAAACCATCTTCCTATAATGGGAATGTCTTTATCCGCAAGAACAGGTTCAAGCAATATCTTGCTCGATTGATCAAGCACTATACTTACCGCTATCACCGCAGAATATATCAAGGCAAACTGCCATTTTTTAAGTCCGGTATTTTTCATTTTGCTCCATTTTACATTACAAATCAAACACGTCGTCCGCTTGGGGAGAAGTAAAAACTTTGTTGCCCGTTCCGCCTGCAGAAACGTTGCTCATATAGGACTTTTTGCGCAACGACCTGTAGTATCTCCATGCTACAAATGCAAGTATCAGCGTTATCGCAATACGTGCTATTACAGGCCAACGTTGAGAATAAACGACATCGAGATTTACCAATCCGCTTCTTGCGTTTATCGCCATGTCACGAAAACCGTCGGCTTTTATAACGGAAACAATCGTATCGGAAACCGTAAGAATTTTTTTGACAAACTCTTCCTTTCTGCGATTGAGGTTGTCGAATGTATCGCGGTTGCTGTTCATTACGCAATAGGATTCGTCTGCGCTTTCGACGTAATCCCAACTGAATGTCTTGTAATTGCCAGAAATAAACAGCGCGGTAGGAATCCCCATTGCTCTGAACGGCGTTTGATCGGAAGCCTGCAACTTTTCGTAGTAGTCACCCAACATCCCGGGGAAAACGACAACACCGTTGGTATAAGGCTTTACGGAAATTTCGGAATAGGTTGCGAAATTGTCGACAAAAAATCTTTCCATATCGTTTGCAACCGTTTCGCAATGCAGATAAAGATAATCTCCGCCGGCAATACTGTCGAGGTTTATCATCATCAAAGTGCGTTGCACGTCCGTTGACGTCATTGAGCCGACATATCCGTAGGAACCGATAAGCCCCGCTTCTTCTCCTCCGAATGCTATAAAAACAACGTCCACGGGAAGTTGCAAATTATAGGACGCCAACTGTCTTGCAATTTCCAGCAATGCGGCAACGCCCGAGGCATTGTCCTGTGCGCCTTCAGAACCGAGTACACTGTCGTAATGAGCGCCTATAATTATCCTGTATTCATTTGAAGCGGCTGAATTCAGTGTCGCCACGACATTGCTTGACTGCTCTGCCGATTGCAATTCAACCGAAGAGTCGGTGCCTTCGAGAATCTGTTCGAAGCATTGCTTGATATAAAGTGCCGCTTGTCTTTCCGTGTCGCTTCCGGCAATGCGCGAAGGATAAGTTTCGGAAAAATACTGTACAAATTTGTACACTTCCGACGATTCGTAGTCATCAAAATTTACAGACGTGCCTGCATTTTCCGCAACAGCAACAGGCGCCGAAAACATAGGTATAAATATTAACGCAATCAACATCATTGCCGATAAGAGGGCTGTTGTCTTCACAATATCACCCCCAATATCATTACGACAAAATACACTATTGCAAGATTTTTGAAATAGTAGACTCGTGTTATGTCGTTAAAATAAAGTTTCGATGTCTTTGCGTAGAACATTACCGCTGCAACGGTTGTTCCGATAAAATTAAACAATATCGCTCCCCAGGTTACTACCACTGGAGTTATAAACAAAATACAGTTTAGCGCCCCCGTAATCAACTGACCGAAGGAAGCGTAAAACAATGCCAACAGTACGTACTCCGCCCTTGGCACACTGTATATTCTGAACAAATTGAGAAGCACATTTATCACGAAAGGATAAAGAACCAAAGCAATAATACCGCTCAAAGCGCACATTGCCAATGCAAGCCAAATACTGTTGTTATTCATAAACAACATAAGAGCCGTTACTGATTCACGCCACTGTGCAAACACAAAAGTAACTACAAACAGTATTCTGACCGCCCATAGGGACGCACGGTAATTTTGTCTTAATTTGTCGATCATTTTACTCCTTAAAGTTGCAAAAGTTGCAAAACAAGATATTCCAAGGTTTCTCTGTCATTAAAGAAACGCTTTATTTTGGCGTCGGCGTCGAGAAACAGATTTAACGCTTTTTTAAGTTGAACGGGTCTGTATTCGGCAGCCACTTCGGCAACGTAACGCAAGGCATAAGGTTTTACGCCCAGCAGTTCCGCCTTGCTTTCGTTGCTTCCTTCCGAAGTACGGACGTAATACATGCGCCTGTAAAAGTTGTACAGCACACTGAAAAGAGATCGCGGTTCTTCGCCTTTCTCGATAAGTGACGATACCATCGACAACGACTTTTCTACATTCTTTACCGCGATTGCCTTGCCCAAGTCGAATACTACGTATTCCATATCCTTGTGTACAAGTAACTGCACGTTTTCCTGTGTGACGTCGGGTGAATATCCGACAAGTTTTTCCGTTTCGGTGCTGACGCGAGCCATATCGTTAAGGCAATATTCAGCGATTTTGAGCGCAGTGTTTCTGTCTATATTGCCTTTGTTAAGTCGGACGTATGAAGTAATCCACCGCACTACGTTTTCGGTGTCAAGTCTGGAACAATCGACCGTTTCCGCGCCTCTGACGGTTTCGAAAGGTTTAGGATTGTCGCACACTATAATCAGACAGCAACTTTGTTGCGGATAAGCGGCAAATTTTTCCAGCCTTTCCTTTAATTCCTGCGCTTTTCTGCCCTGGGGAACAATCAACTCGGCAATTACCGCCCTGTACCTGTCGATAAACGGCAATGTAGCGCATGCCATAAATACAGCGTCGAAATCCGATGTCTGCTCAAACCGTGAAATATTGATATCAACGGTAATGTCAAGACTGCCGACGATGTTTTCGATTGCTTTTTCTTTAAGCCAAAGGTCGTTTCCGTAAACTACCAAGAGCGGGAAAAAATTGTTTTTAAGTTTTTCCTTTAATGAAATAAACTTTATCACTTTGTTCCCCTTATAATTTTAGCAATATTTTACCATCTTTTTGAATCAATGTAAAGTTTCCGCAACGGTTTGACGAGTAAATATTCTTGTCGGTCATATATGTAGTGAAAATATACGAGTTTTCGAAATCTTTAAGCATATCTGCAGTAGGAGCGGAACACATCAGAGCGGTAGGTATTGATTTCAGATTTAAAGCGAGATTGCCGTAAAGCAAACTGTTGTCCGTTGTGACCACAGCCAATGACATATCGTCTGCTACCACAAGAGCGCCGACCAACGAACCGTCCCAAATGCTTCTTACTTTGACGTCATTGCCGGAAAAATAATTTTTCGGAACACGGACGACATCTATCGACTGATTTTCACAATAACGTTCTACCGCAATGTTGCCGCTTGTGTCCAAAACGTACACACTGTTTATCTTTCTTTGTTCATTGAGCAATTGAAACGCAGAAAGCCTTACATTGGTAAAATCGGTTACGTACAGCGACAGACTTTCGTATTTGAAATTCATTGTACTTACAATCTTGTCCGTTTCGCCGTATTGCAGATTACTGATTACAGCCACTTCGCCGTTGTTTACGGCAACCACACAACTGTCACCGTATGTTTCATTGATAAAAATGCGTGTTCCCGCGTCTTTAGGGATGAAACTGTATATACAACTGCACAAAAATATCAATGCAAGCAGACAATGCACAGTCAACTTTTCCTTGCCTTTGAAATTTACGTATCCGCCGTACACAAACAGCCATATTCCGATTATTACGGTTGCAATGCCTATCGACGGAAGCACAAGAGCAGACGCGGATGCACTTGACACTGCACGGGCAACGGCAAGTACAAAAAGAATCAGTTTGTCGGAAACAAACAGAAAAATTTGTCCCACAACAGGAATAAGTCCTGCAACGATGCATATAAAGGCAACCGAAACAACCGGTATTGCGACAAGATTGACCAATGTGCCGAACACGGGCAAATATCCGTAAAAATACAACGACCAACCCATTGTTCCCACAGTTGCGCCAAAGGATACGGACAGCGAAGTGAGTATCTTTGCCGTAAATCCGCTGAATCTGCGCTTTATAAGTCTGTTTGTCGCAGCGGTAAAAGTGGCAATACCGTACACCGCGCTTACAGAAAGCAAAAATCCTGCATCGAACAGATAAAGCGGTTTTACAGACAGAATCACTATACACGCCGCAGACAAGGATGTCAGCAAATCAACCTTACGGAAAGCAAATCTGCACAATTGTACACACACTGCCATTACAACCGCTCTCATTACCGATGCCGGAAAACCGCATAAATATGCGTAAAACAGCAAAAGAGGAAGGGAAACAGCCAACCTTTTGAGCGGATGCACTTTAAATTTTTCAAATATAAATTCAAATATGCCTACTATAAATCCGACATGCAGACCGCTTACCGCAAGTAAATGTGCAATACCCGCCGTGCGGAAAGACTGCATGTCGTTGCCGTCCACAAACGATTTGTCTCCGATTATTAAAGCATATGAAAGGTCGGCGGTTTCGGGACAATAGCGTGTGAGAGTCTGCAAAATGTACAATCTGCATTTTTCGGCAAGAGTAGGTTGTCCTTGACTTACGGTAAGTCCGTTGACGGAAGTCACCGTGTAATACACATCGTTTTTGTAAGTATAACTGTCCACGCCGTCTTTAAATATATAATTGTAACTTATTTCGCCGTAAAAAGTCGCCTTATATCCCGTTGCCACAAGGTCGATCTGTTCTTCGTCGAACAAAATCACGTTGACATCCACGTTTATCTGCGTTCCGTCCGCAAGCGTTACCGAACAATCGCGTAATACCACCGACATATAATTGTTGCCGTCATACACACGATCAGTAAATACGCCTGTTACCACACAAGGCGAACTCTCCACTTCCATTGACAGAATATTGACGTAATTTGCCCAGAATACAAGTGTACCCAACATAAAAGAAGCGGTCAGCAGAGCAATTTTAGTGAGTGCCTTTGAATTTTTCCTGCACAAAATAAAAACAGTGGTCAATGCCACCGAAAACACAACGGCAATCCACCACAATCCGCAGATAATACAAAAGGACAGCAAAATGCCCGCAATAAACGACAACGTCCAAAACAATATAGGTCTGTCATTGATCCACTTTCTCATAGGCATCCGCTTCATATAAAAATATCCTGCCTTGGCCGTTGTTTTACCGGATTCAACCTGTATACACAGGTGGGTAATCTGCCAAGAAGTTTTGTCTTCCACCGGAGCAAATGCTCTCTAACTTAAATAAGCCGTCGAGGCCTGACATAGATTCTTGGACGCCGATTCCCTTTTACGAAATGTGGTTGACGCAATGTAAAACGTATCGCACCAGGCAGGATTAATATATTTATTGACTAAATTATACTATATAAAAATCCGTTTTTCAATATGTTTGCGAAAAAAAGTTAAATTTTGCCTTCATTTACGTCAATACTCATTTGCGTAACACCCGCTTTAAATATAATGTAACTGAATCACTGCCAAAAATGCTCAAAAGTTGTATAATTTAAAAAATAAACATTCCACACAAGTAAAAAACACTAATCAGAGGAAAACATGCCCAAAACAATTGTCTTTATTTCCGTAGCGATCATTGCGTTAATCGCAATAGTATTGATTTCAACCGCAAAACATCCTTCCTATGTCAAAATAACTCCAAATCAGGCGTACGAACTTATGCAATCGCAGAACAACTGTACGGTTTTGGATGTACGAACCCCCGAAGAGTTTTCGCAAGGACATATACCGGGCGCGATACTTATACCCGACTACGAACTGGCAAAACGTGCAGAAAAGGAACTTCCCGACAAAAACGCACTTATACTTGTTTATTGCAGGAGCGGTAACCGCAGCAGGCAGGCGGCAAACACACTGCTTAAACTCGGATACACAAACGTAAAGGATTTCGGCGGAATAATTGACTGGCCCTTTGAAACAGTAACTTAAAAAATCTACAGCAACAAAAGAAACGGCGCAGACATTTTTGTCTGCGCCGTTACCGTATAGTTTTTGTTTTTCACAAAAATTCAGTTTTTGTATTTGACGTTATACCCGCTGTTGGAATCGGGACGAAGATCATTTGGAAAAGCCATGTCAGTCTTGATATCGTTGACAATGTTCTGCAACTTGGCAGTCAATACGTAAGGATCCTTTACATCCCACAAAACCTGAGAGGTCATATTGCTACGTGTGGAACCGAAACCGGTACTGATGTAAATATCTCCCACATGACACCATTTGTCAATAATTCCTACCCTGAGGTTTACGGTGGATATTTCCTGATAATAAATGTTTGTTACATTTATTCCTATAAATCCTGTCTTTATGACAATACGCTTGTTTGTAAACACGTATTGGGTATTTTTCTGTCTTGTACCTGCATTTACGATGTTTCCTATCCATATCCACACGGGCAACAGATGTATTGCAAAAAATCCGATCAGAGCAAATGCAAACCAACCCATCTCATTCAACACACCGCCGGACACGATAAAATATATAATGGTGCCGTCTATCGCAAGCCATAACAGAGCAACGGGCATCATTTTGAATACGCTGCCCAGCACAAAAGCCTTTCTGTCAGGCGTTCCCTGCCACAGTATTTCTTCGCCATCTGCAAGTAAATTTTTAACGTCGTATTCCTCATGCAAGCCGTCATTAAAATATTTTTCGTCGAATTTCGCCATATTGCACTCCGCTTTTTTTTAACATCATATCAAAGTTTAAACCAAACGTCAAGTCACCTTTAAACGACAGATATCTAAGACTGTCGATCAGCGTACTGCATCTTGATTGACATTTTACTTCACTGTTCTGACCTTATTCTCTACAATATACATTACGTTTATTAAACAAAATACAAAATCAACTGATTAGATAAATGTAAAGGAAATCAATTACCGTTCGCAACGATGGCTGCACAAATAACGCCCGCAAACAGTACGTTTACGTAATGCGATTAATCGAAATATCCTTCCTCCAAAAGCAGTTCTAAAACCCTTGCTTCTCTTTCCGTCATCTGTTGACTTTTAGGTCCGTGGTCTTTGTTTCTGTTGACATCTATTGCGCGCAACGGTTCGACCAGTTCCAAAGTGAATTTTTCCGTCATTTCGTAGTCTTCTAACCGTTGAGGCAACCTGCGTCGCTTTACCTTACAAAAAAAATAGTAATTGTCCTGTACAAATATTGTGCCTTTCGCCCCGCCGTATCTTTGCTCACGGTGAACACAACCGTATTCTTTTACGGAATCGGACATTACCTCAAGCCCCGCTTCTTCGGTCTCTCTTATCAAAGTGTTGATAATGCTCTCGCCCGGTTCTATTCCACCGCCCGGAAACTTGTAGTAGTCGTACAAAACGCTGTGTACCATGTACACTTTCTTGTTTTGGATGATTATTGCGCGTGCAGACGGTCTGAATGTTTTATTACTAAAGTCGTCGCACTCCTTGTCTTTCAGTTCAAACAGTAATCGCATATGTCATTACCATTACCACAATGTCATAAATGTCGTAGTTTAGCACAATGTTTTACATTGCAACATTATTTACTTTTGGTTTCGGCCTGTCAATTCGGTAAAACCTTTCAACTCATTTCGTATGTCGTTGAATGCTTCTTCTTCCGTTCCGTAAAACGATATGGAGTTGTCTCCCGGTTCAGGTTCCCACCATCCGTACTTGTGTGTGTATATCCTTTCTTCATTGTCGGAAATCGTCATTTTTTCACGGCCTACGGAATACGTTCCGTCGGCATTACGGTAGATATATACGATTCTTTTTTTGTCGGAGGAACAAAACAGCCTTAACTTATTTTTTGTATCTATCTCCCCGAAAAGCAAGTCGGTTATTTTTTCATCGGAAATTTCAGGCAAGTTGAAATACACACGGCTTTTATTGTAAAATTTTACCTGTGCTAAAAACTCTGTTCGGCTGCCCGTAATATAATCACTGTCTTCTATACGGTAAAACGATTGTTTCAATTCTAAAAAAAGAAACTTTCTGAATTTGTAAATTTTTATATCTTCTGTGCTTTTTATTTCTTTACCGTCTTTAAAAAGTATTCCGTTTTCAAGGCAAAATCTGTGCTTTACTTTAAGTCCCTTCAAATATCCTTTTGCGTGAGAATTTACGACCGTGTTTAACAGCATGCCTAACAAAAGCAATATTGGCAATATAAATACCAACATCAATTCGTAAAGGTTAAAAACCAAGGCTAAAATCATCGACACTAACGACAGAATCAACGTGACTGCAAAATAAGGGAATATTTTTATATTTGAATATATGGCAATGGCTTTTCCGTCATTGTAACCTGTCATTTCAATTTTCATAATCGACCTCTGTTCTGTTGAAATAAAATTCACATTAACGCTTTTGCACAATATTATTTATCTACCGTTTGCAGATACGTGCCGATTAAATTTATGTTTGATTTTAATATTACAATTTGCAATACTACGTTTTTATAAGCGGGAAGATTGCTTTTCTAATTCTTTTTCCAAGTCATTTATGTATCTTTTTTGCTGACCTTTCAGATAAACTTTTGCCAACAATCTCAGAACAAAATTTTTAACTTCTATCTCTTCGGTAAAATCCAGTTCGACACTGCCGTCGGAAAGTTCGTTAAAAATACCAATCCACTTTCCCTTTAAGTTGGAGTTTTCCAAATCGAATTTATATTCTTTCAATTTTTCTTTTGCGGTTATGGTAAAATAAGTAGGAAAACCGTTTTTGGTGTATTCGATAAAATGCTCATTGTCCACAACTTCAATTTTGGACAAATCGCTTCGCCATCGGTAATCAGAATTGTCGGTAATAATATTCCACAACAGATTTTTATCGCAATAGAATTGCTTTTTTATATTTGATTTAATAACGCTACCACCTTAATTTAACTGTATTCTGATTATATTTGCGCAAATCACTTGCTCTTATATCGCATTTTCGGTTACCGATGACTGTTTAGTATTCCTACAAACGCTGTTGGTTTCAGGACAAAAACACCCTTTACCATTTACAATTTGCCGTTACGCACTTTCTTTTTAAGTGTCTGTTCAAGATCATTGCCGATTAATTTTACAGTAATCCAACCGACTCAACGTGCAAAGCAGTTTCAAGTTTGATTGTCTATATATTGTATATCACAAATGCGTAAAAAAATCAACTGCGACAATTACCTACCGACTTCAATTTGTCACAATATACTGTATTTCGTGTTTTACCGGTTTTAAAGCAGATTGCGCCTTGCAGATTGCAAACGTGTTGTTTTAAAACAAAGTCTGAAATAACCTACGATTTAGTATAACCTGTTAGGTATTTTCAGTCTAAAGTAACTTACCTATGCGACTAACAATGCCCTTCTATTTACAAAAACATTGCACAGCTTTAAAAGACCGGCCTTTTTCAAGCGTTGAATTTGAACGGCAAAAAAAGTCAGCATTGCGTAAACAGTTGTGCTTAGCAGTCATTTGTGATATCATATTCATTGTGTTGAGTCACGACACGATTTTAACTGCAAATCAGCACTTATTGACATTAGAAAAAATATATAGGTTAAATTTTTATGAGTACATTTGCTTTTGTTGTTGTAATAACTGCAATAGCCGGAGTTGTCGGCACCGGTTTAGGCGGGTTGATTGGTGTTTTATTTACACGAAATTCCGAAAAAATCGTCAGTTTGCTTTTGAGTTTTGCGGGCGGCGTAATGCTTTGCATAGTATGTCTCGATTTACTTTCGACTGCACTAAGTCAGGTTCCCGATTCTAACGGTCATGTTTTATTTGTAGTAGCGATGACGGCAGTCGGATTTACCCTCATCTACCTGTTAAATGCGGTCATCGACAGAAAAACAAATCCTCAAGTAAAGCATATCGATAAAGATCACCCGAAAACGGCAGATCAGCTGTCGGAATTGATTCACAGTGATCACTATGACGAACATAAAAAAGAATACGAGCAAACAAAAGCCCAAAAGTCACTTAGCCAACTTTTTATTGCGGGTCTTGTGATGGCATTTGCGATTGCTTTGCACAATTTCCCTGAGGGGATGGTTATCGGTGCGTCGTATGCAAGCGATGAAGTCACGGGAAGCGTAGGAGGACTGGCAACTGCCATAGTTATAGGATTGCATAATATTCCCGAAGGAATGGCGGTATCCGTACCGCTTGTTGCCGGAGGGATGAAAAAATTAAAAGCAACTCTGCTCACCGCCGTTACAGGCATACCTACTATACTCGGTGCGATGTTCGGATACTTTCTCGGTACGCTCAGCCCTGTCATGCTTGCCCTTTCGCTCAGTTTTGCAAGCGGCGCAATGCTGTATGTCGTATTTGGCGAACTGCTTCCCGAAGCCATACTTATGTGGCGTTCAAAAGCCCCTGCTTTCGCAATGCTCGTAGGACTTCTCGTCGGAGTTGTCATATTGTTTGTGTAAAAAAAACAACGCTATTGTTTATATTGTAAACGACTCTTAATTAAATGGCATCCGTCTCAGGACGGATGCTTTTTATTTACATTCGCTAAGCAATAAGATTAATTTATTCTTGTTCAGAATACGAGTTGCCCGAAAAGCAATAAATACAGTTCTGGGCTTTTTAAATAAATAAGCCGACAAACAAACTATATGTGAATAAAATCAGTTCCGTCGGTTCAGCATCGAATCAACACCGACGTTACAGTACTGTTACGACCGTTTACCGTAATTGCACTAATGCCAATTAGTGCTAAAATATTTAATTGTTTTTGCCGAATTTTTTAAGTAAATTTCATTTTAAAAACGAGTAAACGGATGCACAGAAACAGCGACCGACTTCCATTATAATAGCCGTCAACTACAAAAACTTCAACAAACGCTCACATACAGATTTTATAGCCTAAATTGAAAACAGATTGCTAAACAGCGTTTTTATATATACCGATTGCAATTTAACGCTTCTGATTAAAATTTACTCTGTTTCAAAAAAATGCGGGCAAAAAGATTTTAAAGACTGAAATATCATAGTTTTTAACGACCATTTACCTTATAATTCAAAAATATTTTATTGATTTTAAAAAGAGTCAAAATTACAACCGCTCGGTTTTTATTTTGTTTAAATATTTATCGTATAAAATGATGCGAATTATTGAATTTAGTTCGTAATTAAGCGTCGTTAAACAATTTGCTACTGTTGCTCGACAATTCGGACGAAATAATAGAAAAGTTTTGTAAAAGGTGTAAAATCCTTTTTAACTTCCGTCTCGATACAAGTCGGATTTTCGTTTTAGAACTTCGACATTGTGTATAAAAAAAGGCTTGAGCGGTTTTACCGTTCAAACCTTTTTAATGGTACCCCCAAGGGGATTCGAACCCCTGTTTGCGCCGTGAGAGGGCGCCGTCCTAGGCCCCTAGACCATGAGGGCTTAACGTTGTGATTATATCACAACGGTTTGTATTTGACAACTGATTGGGACACAATACACAGCAAATTTTGGAAGAATCGATTTACATTCGAAACCGATTCACAGGAAGCCGTAAGGTGTTGTTTGTTTTTAAGTATTAAACGCGACTTTAACTCCGATTTGTTTTAGCCTTGCACACCGTTTTACTTTAAAACAGAGTAACGTGACAGGAAAACAGCGTCAAAATGCCCCTGTCGCAATATAAAATACCGCCATTTCCGCAATGCTGAAAAATATGAGTAACGACGCCCAAACTATGCGTCCCGTTTTTTCTCCGCCTGTACTGTTTTTGACTGTAAGTAAAATGCTGATCACGGAAAACAAAATTGTCATTCCGCCGAGCACGGGTACAACGTACCGAAAGACTTTGTTGGCTTCGTCAATAAACATGTGAATGTCTTCGATACCGTCTACATTGAACATTTTTCTGAAATCCTCATTGAGTAATATCAGAAAAAGCGTAATGACCACAATTAAAATCAATATCAATATATATACAACGGCTATTAACGATGACAAAAGTTTGAGAGCATTTACGGCAAGAGGCACAAGGCCGAGCACTACAAAGAAAGTACTCCATTTGAGTAAACGTTTGCTGCTTCGTCGCAATTTGTCGGTATGGGAAAGTTCCTGTTTCATTTTCGCCCTCCTTACCCGTTTTTCAACACTATATCACAACAAACACCTGATGTCAATAGTACAAATATATAGTTTAATTATCGGCACAGAGTTCCAAAGTCGTAACTTTGTTGTGTTTACCGCAACTACTATATGTTTCAGGCTCAACTAAACAAACACAAAACGAAGATTGATCAAACAGGTAAAATTAATTGATTTTCTGATGTATTTGTTTTCAAATAAACATTGCAAAACGGCGGAAACTTAAAACGTTTTCCGCCGTTTTGCTTAATATACATAATCTGAAATGCATTATAAAAGGTTTAATGCCCAGATTCCAGACAAAGTTTATGAGTTAACTGTTTGATTCGATTGCGAAGAGTTGTCACCGCTGACGACTTTACAAGTAAACGCATAAAACAAGTAGTAGTATTGCCTGCTGTTACAGATCACATAACTGTCAGACAACAGAGTCCTTGTCGGTCTTTCTTGCCACACCGCTGTCAATTGCAGCCTTTGCAACTGCCTTTGCAACCGCGTCATGAGCACGCTGATCAACTGCTTTAGGTAAAATGTTGTCAGGGGCGAGTTCATCGTCGGAAATAACCGACGCAATACCTTTTGACGCGGCCATCATCATTTCAATGTTGATATCTCTGGCCCTTGTATCCAACGCACCTCTGAACAATCCAGGAAATACGAGTGCATTGTTTATCTGATTGGGATGCTGACTGCTGCCTGTTCCCACAACGACGGCACCTCCTGAAATTGCCTTTTCGGGAGATATTTCCGGAATGGGATTTGCCAATGCAAATACTATTGCTCCCGTATTCATAGACGCAATCATTTTTGAAGAAACAATGTTACCTACAGATACTCCCACAAACAAATCCGCGCCTTTCAATGCGTCGGAAAGCGTACCTTTTTTTGAATGTTTATTTGTGATAAGAGCAATTTCTTCATGCGCTTTGTTTTCATACACTTCTCCTTTGCAAAGTATACCTGCTTTGTCGCACATGATGACGTCATTTACGCCCAGTCTGAGCAGATATTTTCCTATAGCAGTACCTGCCGCACCTGCGCCGTTTACAACCGCCGTAATGTCGTTGATATCTTTTTTTACAACTTTAAGAGCGTTGATCAATGCAGCGCCTACCACTATTGCCGTACCGTGCTGATCGTCGTGAAATACAGGGATGTCCAACTGCTTTTTTAAAGTCTGTTCGATTTCAAAACATCTCGGTGCGGAAATGTCTTCGAGGTTTATACCGCCGAAACTTCCCTGCAACAGGCTGACCGTGCGGATTATTTCCTGCGTATCGGTAGTACCCAAACAGATCGGAAATGCGTCCACATTGCCGAAATGCTTGAACAGCGCACATTTTCCTTCCATTACAGGCATGCCCGCTTCAGGCCCTATGTTCCCCAGTCCCAATATGGCAGTACCGTCGGTAATTACGGCTACGGTATTTGCTCTTCCTGTCAGCGCGAAACTAAGTTCGGGTTGCTCTTTTATTGCAAGACAGGCATCTGCAACCCCCGGCGTATAGGCAAGCGCCAAATCCTGTTCGGTATTGACGGGAACTTTTACTTTTGTTTCAATCTTCCCTTTCCATTCAAAATGTTTCTTTAATGCAGGCGTCATTTGCATGTTTTTCCCTCCGCAAACTAAACTGTTACATATTTCAGTTTACTACCTTATTTAAAAATTGCAAGCAAAAGATTCTCATTTGTAAAAAAAATTCCTTCGGCAAAACAAAAGAGGCACAAAACGTACCAACTAGCACACCTTTGCGCTAACTTGTATTGAATCAGACATTGTTCTTCCTGTCTTTTGTTCTCAAGACATTCAAAAAAACTTCCACTAATTTTAAACGCAAAAAAGACTGTGCCGAAAGCAGAACAGTCGGTCAGCAAAACCCTATCCGACGCTGCAGTCAGCACAGCCTTTATTCGATTGTAACTAATCTGCCCAAACTACCGTTACCGTTGCCGATTCGCGGTAAGAGTAAGACCAATCACTTTGCCAGCCTTGCGGCTTTTCCGATGCTCCGCAATTTACCGTAATGTCTGTGTAATTGTGATTGAATATAAGACTTCCCATGTTTAATACCGATGCGGGAATATAGATTTTGGAAATCGAGCAGGCGGAAAATGCCTGGTCTCCGATCGTTGTCAATGCATTGCAATCTTCCGTAACGACATTTGTAAGAGCAGAACATTGGTAAAACGCCTTGTAACCTATCGAAACAATAGATGACGGCAACGCTATATCCGTAACTTTGATGTACGCAAAACTGTTTCTGCCTATATATCTGAGTGTAGACGGCAATGATACAGACGTAACCGCACGTGCTTTCGATGAGAACAACGAACCGCTATCCGCAGCATCGGCAACGCCTACAGTACTTTCTTTTATTTCAAGCGTAGTCAAGTCGACATCTTTTATTGCCACCAACCAACCGGACACGTACAAAGCGTTGTTTTGCCAATTTGAATCCGAGTTGTAGTAAGCGGTATACTTAAATGCGTCATGCCCAACGGTGCTTACGGTGGATGGAATTTCTCCTATCGTTGTAAGATAATCGCAGTAGTAAAATGCCTGTGCTCCGATAATACTCAATCCGTCGTTGAAATATACTGCCATCAATCTGCCGTTTGCCGAGTTATTGTCGAAGTACTGAAAAGCATTGTTTGCTATTGTCAACGTTCCGGGTTTTAAAGTAATCGTAACGTTACCGGAAGTTGCTGCCTCGCCACAAATGAGATAACCGTCTACGTATAAAACTCCGTCAATCCAGTTTGCCGGATTTTCATAATAGGCTGTATAATCGAACATCGAATACTCTACTTCAACAGCGTGCGAAGGCATATCTATATCGGCAAGCGCCGTACATCCGCTGAAAATACTGTGTTCGCCGATGTCGGTTGCGCTGTCGGGAATAACTATAGAAGTAAGCGACGTGCAATTTTAAAAAGCGCCACGTCCTAACGACTGAACATTTGCAAGATCTACTTTTGCAAGTTTTTTACAATCTTTGAAAGCATTACTTCCTATGCTTGTTACGCTATTGGGTATGGTTATACTTGTCAAGCTGCTGCAATTGTAGAATGCCCTCTCTCCTATGCTTGTGACACTGTCGGGTATGGTTATGCTTGTCAAGCCACTGCAATTGTAGAATGCCCGATTGTCCCTTAAAGCGGACTCAAAAAAACAATTTGCAACCGTGGCGTGTGCTTGTCTTTGATACGAGCGGGAATGACCTCATTCAAAGCAAGCGCAAAACTTACGAATTCTTGCAAGGTTCCGATATTCCAAGCCGCCCGTACGCATAGGCGGTAAGACGGATCGCGCCTTCGGATCGGGAATGTCGGCAGGGGCTTTCGCAGCCTTTTAACGATCGCAGTCACGCAGATCCGGCTTCCTGATAAAAGAGTCTTGACATTTTCGAACGGTCGGTACCTGAGTGAATATTGCTATCCGTACCGCAGACAAGCGCAATGCGCATATATGCTCCCAATATAATGCGCAGCGAAAACCTCTCGGGGAAGATCAGCCCCGCAATGCCGATAACGGATACCTTATCTATTTTTCCACTCTACCGTTATCTCTATACCCTGTCTGTAAGTATAAGACCAATCCGGATCCCAACCTTCGGGTCTTTCCGCAACTTCGCAAATGACCGTAAGATCGACCGTATTGTTGTTGAAAACCAGTTCGCCAACGGAAACCACGCTTTCGGGGATCGTTATTTCCGAGATCGCCGCCTCGGAAAACGCTTTTTCGCCTATGCTCTCCAACCCGGAACAATCGCCGAGATTTACGGTATTCAATGCCGAGCAACTCGCAAATGCGCCGTTGCCCAACGTCTGCAGCTCCGACGGCAGTCTCAGTTCCGTGATCCTAAGACGGGCAAAGCTCCGCGACCCGATATATCTTAACGACGAAGGCAACTCCAAAACGGTGATCTTCTGCGCTCTCGTCGGAAAAAGCGACGTATCTTTTCCGTCAGCCACGCCGACTGTCCCCTCCTGTACCGTGAACGAAGTCATGGCAACATTATTGACCGCCACCAGCCAATTTCCTATATACAATCCGCCGTTTATATAGTTCGTATCCGCGTCGTATCCCGTTCCGCTGAACGCTCCGTAACCGATGGAACGCACCGTATCGGGGATATTGATCTCGGTAAGCGAAAAGAGCTTTGAGAAAGCGTACTGCCCGATGCGATACAAGCCGGTCGGCAATGTCATCTTCTTCAGTTTCGACGAATAACCGACTCCGGAAAACGCATCGTCCGCGATCACTATCGTGCCGTCTTTTACCGTATATTCGGTCAGCGGAGCAAAATCCTTGCTAACCGCTATGAGATAGCCGTCCACATAGAGCACTCCGTTTTCCCAATTGGACGGTTCATTGTAATACGCCGTTCCGTTAAACACGGAAAACGATACGGCTATCGGATTGTCCGGCATATCGATATCCGCAAGCGACGAACATCCGTCGAATATATGATCGGACAGCTCCGTCATTTTATCCGATAAACGGATCGATCGCAAAGCCGTGCAGTTCCCGAAAGCGCCGTCTCCTACGCTGCGCACATTTTTCAGTTCGACCGCCGAGAGAGCGGCGCAATCCTTAAAAGCGTAGGACCACACGTTTGTGAGCGAATCCGGCGCGATAAACTCAGTCAGATCCGTGCCGCAGAAAGCGTCGGAACGGATCTCCTTCAAAGTATCGGGGAAGTTAACCGTTCGCAGCGACGAGCATCCGTCGAAAGCCTCGTCGGGTATCACCGTAAGTCCGGCAGGCAGGCGCACTTCGCTCAAAGCCGTACAGCCGGAGCACATCCGATAACCGAGTTTCGTCACGGAATCGGGAATGATAAGTCTGCCGACGTTCTTATTATCCTTGAAAACGTCCTTTCCTATCTCCGTGACCGTGATGCCGTTGACCTCGGACGGGATCTCTACCGTTATGTCGCTTCCCGACAGACCGCTCACTCCCGTCAGAACGCCGTTGGCGTCAACGGAGAAAACGATCTTTTCCGATCCGCTCTGCGTCCATTTCGCATAAAGCGTCTGATCTTCCGTCACCTCGTACGGGAAAGAGATTTTGTTCGAGAAAGTTTTATCCGTATACCAGCCTTCGAACTCATATCCGTCTTTTGTCGTTTCCGGCGATCGGTCTATGACCGATACTATCATATCGCTTACATACGTTCCGCCGTCGGTATCGAAACGCACCGTGTATTTGTTCTTCTCCCATTTCGCGTAAAGCGTCTGATCCTCCGTCACCTCGTACGGGAAGACCGCTTTTTTGACGAATCCGCCGTCTTTATACCACCCCGCAAAAGTGTATCCGTCACGGGTCGTCTGCGGCTCTTCGTCTATCCGCGACGTTGTTATCGGGGCTATCGGAGTCCCGTGATCCACTTCGAAAATCACGGTATATTCCTGCGGTTGTTCGGGCTCCGATCCTCCGATCTTTTTGTAATACGCATACACGCTCACGTCTTCCGTAAGCGGAGTTTCTTCGTATGTGTTTGCCGTCAACCGTTCCTGCCATGTCCCGTTATCGAAAAACCAGCCTTCAAAAGTATGATCGTCCTTCTCCGGCGCGGCAGGCAACGTCAGGCGTTCGTTTCCCGAAGTTTCTATGCTATCGACCGCCTCCCCGTCTATATAAAATGTGATCGTGTATTCCGAAGCGACAGGCGTTTCGTTTTCGAGGTAATACGCATAGACGTTGACGTCTTCCGTCAATACCTGTCCGACAAAAGTATCCTTTGTCAATTCATCCTTCCATATACCCTTATCCGAAAACCAGCCCTTGAACGTAAATCCTTCTTTCTTGGGCGCTGCGGGCATCGATATTTCTTCGTTGCCGTAAGTTTCTATCGTATCAACGAGTTCATCGCCGTCATAAAAAGATATCGTGTATTTTTTCGGAACTTCCGTTTCGGTGTCGCAAGCGGTAAAAATACCGACGGACAGCACGAAGCACATCATCATGCTTAAAAGGGCAATAAAATGTTTTTTCATCAGTAACCTCCCTGCGGTCAAACGTCTGCTTCGCATTAATAAAAGCAGCGCCAGACGTTATTATATAGAGATCCGTAAACTATCACTTCTCAATTAACAGATATTATAACACATATTCCCCTTTTCCTCAACCGTTTGTCGAACAAGGGGCATACCGACAGATGCGGACGATCGGGAGTCTTATCCAAACAGGTCGCAGCATACACGTAAAACGCTCGCCTCCTGCCGCGCTCCAACCAAGCGGCTTGTCGAATCGACATTGCTTTGGTTTATTCTGTGAAATCGGTAAACGCTTTCAAAAGGCGGCCATTATGTTTCCTGCCGGTATTTATTATGTACAGACGCGCGGCTTGCCTCGTCTGTACGAGATATAGGAGGAAAATCAATGATTATTGCTGTTCAAAGGTGTTCGGGCGAGGTTAAGCAAACGCAAATTGACCTATGATTACAACAGTATCGGGAAGCACGATTTCGATGACGGCAGTATTCATAAACGCATCCGCACTTATAGCCGTCAGTCCGTACGGCAACTGTACTGAGGAAAGATTGGGACAATCGCGAAACATACCGGTAGGAATAACCGAAAGTCCGGCAGGAATATTTACATTTTCGAGGTTTCTGCAACCTACGCACAGTTCCAGACCGATATATGTCACGCTGTCAGGTATAGTCAGAGATTTGAGATCGGTGTTGTAACGGAACAAATAGTTTGCAAGTTTTACAACCTTAACACCGTTGACGTATTCGGGAATTACAATTGTATCCAATCCGTCCGTATTGCTGACTGCTGTCAGTTCGCCGGCTGAACTAACCTCAAATACGGGAGTAACGATTTTTTCCGTCCACTTGGCGTATAATGTAATATTTTGCGTAACTGTATACGGGAATTTAACTCTGTCGGTGAAGTTGCTGTCCGTGTACCAACCTGCAAAGTCGTGTCCCTCGTAGGTCGTTTGCGGTTCTTCTTCGATTACATCAGTTGTTACGCTTTGCACCGCACTTCCGCCGTTTGTTTCAAACGTTACGGTAAATGTTTGCTCGCTGTCGCTTTTATAATAAGCATAAACTTTTACGTTTTCTTTTAACTGAGTGTTTTTATATGTTTCTTCAGTAAGTCGGTCTTTCCAAGTTCCTTTGTCAAAATACCAACCCACGAAAACAAAGCCCGATTTAGCAGGTGCTTCCGGCAATTGTATTGTCTCGTTACCGTAAGTGCTTAAAGTTTCAACTATGTTCGTGTCGTCATAAAACTCGATTTTGAATTTAGCCGCGCAAGCGGACGTGACAATCAGTACACATGACAGGGAAGCGATCGTTCCCAGTAACACTCACAATACTTTAATTGCATTTCTCTTCATTTCAAATCTCCTAAAATCTGCATCGGAATCCTGTTATCTCGGAAACCGAATTGAATTATTTGTCAATAAAAATCTCCATCACTTTAATGGAAAATCAGAACAATTTTATATTTTAACCTACAAACATTGAGTCAACCTGTAAACTCCATTTTGTATATTGTAAACAATGCTCTTTAGCGACGTGTATCAAGCGACGCAATACCGCATACGCCCGTAAAAACCTGTTACTTACGTTGCTTATCTGACGGTGGCAATAATTACGTCGACGCTGCCGATTTGTCGAAAAGTTGCCTAAAGGTTAACCGCAATTGCGTAATTCCGCTTAATACGCAACACAAATGCAAACAGAGTGTAGAGGCTGAAGCGAAACATTTGCTTATCGTTTTTTATTGGTATAAGACTGAATTATAAAATTCTATCGTCTTTAATTTGCGTGAGATCAAAAGAGTGTTTATTTTGCGCTACTGTAAGCAGATCCACGATTTACATCAACAAAACTTTAGCCCATAGCCGTAACGTAACAAAACCCGGTAAATACCGGGCTTAAAGTTCAGGCTATACCTTCTTTTTCCAAAGTGGATGCTATTACCGCCATTACTTCTCTCGTGGAAGGATAGTTGCGCATTGTATACTTGAAACCTATCCACACGAATCGTAGTATCTTGGGATTCTTTAACTGCAAAGCGTTAGTCATAGCATTGCATATGGTAACAGCATCTATTCGCTCATTTTCGCTTGAAAACGTTTCTCTTTCAAGCAGTCCTCTGACCGTTTCCACCTGTCCTAAAACAAAGTGCAGGGATTCACTGTTGATGTACATTCTTTGCGCATAGAAAAACTTTTCCGCACGTTCCTGCGCTTCGATGTCAAGGCTGTCGGGATCCACCGAACGCAATATATTTTCCCCTGCTCTTTTAAAAGGTTTTAGTACCTCATTTACAAACATCTCGTAACTGATGTTGCTGTCAGAGTCGTAGTAGTATTCCTTTAAAAATTCTATAAAGTTTCGTCTTCCGCTGTCTACCTCGGCAAGCAGGCAGACCACAAATGCAAACAGCCTGTTTTTATCCGCAGGCAATTTAAGTTTAGCCTCTACAGTGCCGTCATTCTTCGTCCATGTAACTCGTGCTCGGGAAAATTCCGTCACGTAACTCGATGTCTTTAAAGTGTCTGACAGACATTTTGTCAGCGGAGGTACGCTTGTGACGCATTTTAACAGCGAGGCGATGTGTTTGTCTACCAAAATCAACTTGCACTCCATCAACTGATTGACAGCAGTTGTGAAATACGCCAGTCCGTTACGTTCGCTCATAAAAGCCCTCCTCTGTACGTTTTATAAAATTATACCATAGTGAAAAATTATTTCCAAGTATTTTTTTTCAAATTGCTTAAAACTCTTGTTAGAAATAAACATTTGTAGTATAATATCATACGCTCTCAAAAAGCAATTTTGACAAGGAGGCACTTATGCAAGCCGGTATTACGCAAGATAAAACCACAAATAAGTTGATACTGCTGTTTGTCTTTGACAAAATGGAAACGGCAATGACAGAAAGTACCGTCCTTGACCTTTGTTCTTACAAGAACAATTGGATTGATTTTGCAAACTGCAAAGAAACGCTTGCAGACATTGTCAGTAACGGATTTGTGTACAAAACGAAACCTATGGGCAAGGATACCGAAGACCTTTACGACCTTACTACCGAAGGACGCGTGTGTCTTGCGAATTTCTATACCCGCATACCGTCAAGCGTACGCAAAATAATAAGCGAGCACATCAATCTTAAACGCAGAGAGTATCGCAGACGTCAGGATTACGTGGCAAATTACGTCAAATGTCCCGACAGTTCATACAATGTCACTCTTCGTATCGACGAGGCTACAAAGACTACTCTCGAAATCAGTCTGAATGTAATGACGCGTGGCACTGCCAAGCAAATCGAAAAGAGCTGGCAGGAAAAGGCACCGCTCGTATACAGCAAGTTGGAAGAATTGCTTATCGACTGACCACTTTACCGCCGTAAACATTTTTTAGTACAATTTGATTTAAAACAATTGACAAATTGTCAAAAAAAATATATTATATTACCAGTTTTGCGAGATTGGCGGAATCGGCAGACGCGAACGTTTAAGGGGCGTTTGAGCAATCGTGTGAGTTCAAGTCTCACATCTCGCACCAACAGATGCGGATCTATTCGGATCCGCATTTTTTTGTTCTTTATTCATCATTTACCGAATACCGGACAAATAGTTTTTATTGTTTGGAAATTGTTTTTAACCTTTTTCAGTACGTAAGTATTCAAGCACAGATACAGATATAACTTGCAGCACCCTTGCGCTAAAAAGTCAATCTTCATTATTTACTTTAAATACCGCACTAATTTCAAATGTATTTATTAGGACAGTAAAATACACCCGACAAAAGCGCTGAATGTCAGTATTGTGCAAGTTTTTGCCAGTATTGTGTAAAGAAAACAGTTGTAAATAAAGTCAGATGTCTGTATAATTTAGTGGCAATAAAGATAAATTTTAAAAGAGATACTTATATGACCGAAAGTAAAATAATTTCTGACAAAAACAACCTTACTACGGGCAAACCGTTAAAAAAGATACTGCTTTTTACCATACCCGTTTTTATAGGTTTTATTTTCCAGCAATTTTACAGCATTGTGGACGCTGTAATCGTTGACCGAACACTTGGCCAGACGTGCTTTTCCGCAGTGGGAATAACAGGATCGCTGTCATTTCTCGTGCTGGGCTTTGCACAAGGCATCACGGCAGGTTTTTCCGTTGTGACCAGCCAGTATTTCGGAGCGAAAGACAACAACCAAGTGCGCAAAAGCATTGCCACTTCATTTATACTGTGTATAGCGGTTACCGTAGTACTTACGGTACTGAGCGTAATTTTTACGCGACAGATGTTGCAGGCGTTAAACACTCCCGAAAAATACTTCGAATACTCTTACAGTTACATCTCCACCATTTTTTACGGAATAGGAGCAAGCATTCTTTACAATATGGTGGCATATATACTGCGTTCGCTGGGCGATTCGCGCACACCTCTGTATTTTCTGATAGTCGCGTGCGTGATAAATATAGGTCTGGATTTTCTGTTTATACTGCCTTTTAATATGGGAATTGCCGGCGCAGGCTGGGCTACTGTACTCAGTCAGTTGCTTGCAGGAATTGCATGTATGATATATATGTTCATCAAATACCCGTTTATAAGGTTAAAAAGAGAGGATTGGAAAACTTCATTCTCCTTCTGCATGAAGCACATGAGACTTGCGGTACCTATGGGATTTCAGTTTTCAACAATTGCAATAGGAATAATGATACAACAGTCTGCGATAAACAGTTTGGGTGACGATGTAGTGACCGCATACACTGCCGCTTCGAGAATTGACCAACTTGCAATACAACCCATCTGTGCATTGGGAACGACAATGGCAACATACTGCGGACAAAACTACGGAGCACAACAATACGAAAGATTGCGTAAAGGAGTACGACAATCCGCCCTTCTGGGATTACTGATATCCGTTGCTGCAACGTTGATAGTGTCTCTTTTAGGAAAGCAGATGACCTACCTGTTTATATCCACCGCAACCGTACGGCAAACAGAACTGTGTCAGCAATACCTACGTTATCAGGGAGCGTTTTACATACTGTTAATGGCAATCTACGTTTACCGCAATTCGTTACAGGGAATAAATTACAGCAGTATAACCGTAGTCGCCGGAATACTGGAACTGACTATGCGCAGCGTCGCCGCCTTTGTGCTGGTGAAGATTTTAGGATTTGTAGGCGTCTGCCTTTCCAATCCGATAGCATGGCTCGGTTCGGACATGATATTGTTGCCCGCATACGCATTTGCGGTTAAAAAATTTAAAAAACTCGAAGCCGATAGACAATCGCAAAATATGACAGTAAAAAACAACTGAATCTTTTCAGAAAAAGCCCGTACTCGATAACTGTTGAGTACGGCTTTGTTTGTAGTCGATCGGAATGTTTTTGAATTGACGTAAAATTCAAATTTGTAACGCAACGTTTTACAATCCGCGTAATAAAATAAACGTAACTACGGCTTACTTCCATCGCAAATTTAGTTTATTTGAGAGGTTTTGTAATGTTTGCCCTCTGAGGAAAATTATAAATTACGATTTACATAGTGCGTTGAGACAGATACTCATCTACCGTCAACTCGCCTATAAACATCTGCTGTTTAACTATGCCGTAATCGTCAGAATTCAACGTCTGAAGAAGTTTGTCGGGACGCAAATTGTCGTTTCCGCATGCTACCTTGATCAGAATGTCGTCCTTGTCAACCACTTCCACACCGAAAATTTTGGATGAAACATCCTTTATCTTGTCGCCCTCTTTTGATGACTGAACTATATTGAAAGGTTTTGCCCAAAACATCTGTTGTTTTTCCGCTATTCCCGCGCAGTGAACAGCATAAACGGCAGATGTTACAAGAGCGGCAATGTTCACGTCGTCGGTCGTAAAAGATGCGACGAATTTTATTCCCGGTGCGGATACGCTGTTCAATATGTCTATGGCGCAAGGCGCTCCTTTTACCGCTACGTACTCGCAAAGGCTTTCAGTGCCCAGTCCCAATGCCGGCGAACAGAAAATTTCCATATGGGGATTGTACCCTTTGGAATAGGTTACATCCGCTTTGGCACGTCGGAAGATACGCATCAACGTACGCAAAGTGTCGACATGTCCGGACAGACTTTGCGGATACATTTTATTGTACTTGTAGATTGTCATTTTTGCCACCCCGCATTTCCGTGCGTGGATTTACAAAACCCCATTTTGTGCAATCCGCAGGCATTGCACTGTACCGTACATGACGGTGTAGTCTGTTGCAAATACGCTTTATTTCGTTCACGTACCAGAAAACTTTTGTCCACGCCGACATCGACAAAATCCCATGGCAACAATTCGTCGACGTCCTTTGCCCCCACTATCTTGGAAATGTCTATGCCTAATTTGTCAAAAGCGTCGAAATAGAGTTGACCTTTAAAATACTCGGACCAAGCGTCAAACCTTGCGCCCTTTCGGAAAGCCTCCGCCATAGCGTCGGCAATGCTTCTTCCGCCACGCGCAAGCACTGCCTCCATGAGAGAACAATCGTAATCGTTGTAGGCAAAGGCAATACCCTGAGAACGGAATTTTTCGCGCAGATAGTCCAACTTGTCCGACACGTTTTCACGGCTGTCAAACGCCTCCCATTGAAAAGGAGTAAAAGGCTTCGGTATAAAAGTAGAACACGATACGCTGATACGCAACGGCTTTTTAGACATTTTAGTACGTGAATACAACGACTTGACCTGACGGGCAATGTTGTAAATTCCCTCGATATCCTCAGCCGTTTCGGTAGGAAGACCTATCATAAAATACAACTTTACGGAAGAATAGCCTTGCCTGAACGCCTCTTCCAAAGTTGACATAATGTTGTCTTCCGTTATGTTTTTATTGATGACGTCCCTCAATCTTTGCGTACCTGCTTCAGGCGCGAAGGTAAGAGAACTCTTGCGGTTTCCTACGGAAAATCCGCCTCTGAAAGTGTCCAGTCTGAGGCTCGGCAAATTGAGTTTGACGTTGTTTTGCTGTGCGTAGGGCAGCAGTTGTTTGAGCAGACAGTCCAATCCACTGTAATCGCCCGTCGACAAACTGTTTAATGACAGTTCGTTGTACCCTGTAAATTCCAAAAGTTTCTTGCACAGTTCAAATGATTTTTCCGCCGAACGCTCTCTCACCGGTCGGTAAATGATTCCCGCCTGGCAGAACCTGCAACCGTTGGCGCATCCTCTGAACAGTTCCAGCACCGCACGGTCATGCACTATTTCAAGCCCAGGGACCCATTGTTTGTCCGGCGTAAACACGGTATTGAGATCTTTTTCTATATTTCTGACCACCTTTCGGTCGGGCATGCTTTTTACAACGTCTCCTTCGTACTCTATATTCCACAGAGAAGGAACGTATATGCAGGAATAATTTTCCGATACGTAACGCAAAAATTCGCTTTTGCGTACGCCTTTCATTTTTTTGTAATCTTCAAGAATACGAGGCCACGGACTTTCCCCTTCACCGACAAAAATCATGTCGAAGTACTTGTACATCGGCTCCATATTTACTGCACAGGGACCGCCTGCCACTATTAAAGGAAAATTTTCACCGCGTTCTTCACACGTAAGGGGAATACCTGCCAAATTCAACATGTAAAACACATTGGAGTAGCACATTTCGTATTGCAGCGAAAACCCCACAAAATCAAATTGCGCAAGACTTGTACGAGTTTCCAGCGAGCACAGTTTTTCTCCGCGGCTGTTCAGATACTCAACGTAATCTTCCCATGGAGCAAAGCATCTTTCGCACACTACTCCGTCCTGCTGATTGAGTAGATAATACAATATCCGTATGCCAAGATTTGACATTCCCACTTCGTAACTGTCGGGCACGCAAATACAAAACCGTACATCGCACTTTTTGTTAAAATCCGGCAGTCCGTACTCGCCGCCCGTATACTGATGCGGTTTCTGCACCGCATTGAATAATTGCGTCACTTAAAAACTCCTCGATTACTCTTTTACCATGGTGGCAACAAGCGTACCCACCATATTGAGTTCTTCACCCTGCAAAATTCGGTACTGAATTTTGCGCGGATTTAAAATATTGTCAAGATATCTTTCGAAATTATTTCTGAAACCAGTCAGTTTGAAAAATGTAGTTCCTTCCGCTACGATTGCAACGGGATCCCCCTTAGGCTTGCCCACACGCAGAGCAACCGCGCCGTTGATAATAGCGGCAAGACGTGCCGAACGATCTACAAGTTCGCGCAACAATTCTTTGGCATTGGTTCGGTCTTCTGTACAACCGAACATATTGAAGATTAGTTTTTCGTCGCCGTTTAAGAATTCCGAAACATCCTTAAGATCGAATGTGCCGAGATTGACAGGTTGAAGGAAACCGACTTCTTCGCAATAGCCTTTCAGGCACAAATACATTATATCGGCAAGATATTTACCGCTTGACATCTTTTCAAACAGTTGAAGATGTGGATTCTCCGTGCGGTCGGCTACTATTTTGTCGTAATCGCCCTGTTTTACTCCGTCGTAATTGCCTCCTTCGATGTTGATTATCATCTTGCCTTCTTCGAGACCGGGTTTCTTGACGATTCTGGAAGTATCTTCGAGATAGCACAGATTGACGCCCGTGCCGAATATAAAACCGATGTAAGACTGAAATTTACGCGCATTGTTGTTTATCGCCACACCGCCCAGCAGGGTTGCTACCGTATCGTTTAAAATGACAATCTTTCTCGGAGTGTCGTCATACTTGGCAATGGCGTCAAGCGTACAGCGACCCACTCTCGTACCTATGACTTCCGGAGCCTTGACTTCCTTGGCAAACAACTTGACCGTTCCGTCCACGTCGCTGTCCATATCTACCTGATAAGAAAAACAAAATCCTACGTCACCGCACTTTTTCAGCAGACGCTTTACGTTTTGCGCTATAGCGTCGTAAAAACTTTCTTTGTCAAGCACACGGTCTGAAGCGGGCATACGTGTTTTTTCCATATCTTCCAACACCACTTTAGTACCGTCGAAATAGCCTACGGCACTGCGGAAATTGGTTCCGCCCGCATCAATGAGCAACTTGCGTTTGTTTACCGAAAGTTTTTCCGCAAGAGTAAGATATGTCGGAATCATCGGAAGACATCCCGTTCCTCTCAATCCCTCTTCCATTTTTTCCGTAAACAGTTTTATGTGTTCGTCGATGTCTATCTGTGACGATGACTGATTGTGATTACGCAGAAATTTTTCAACTGTCGTCATTGTTCGTCCTCCGAAAGTAATTGCTGAATAGTCAACTTCTGTAATATTCCCTGCTGTTGCAGTTCGTCAACACGCTTTTCTCGCAGTAAATCCTGAGACGTAGCGTTGTCGGATGTTACGTAGTGAGTACATTTGGCAAGTTTAGTCGTATACTTACCGCCGTTTGAAACAATTTGTTCGAGAACACGTTTCAATACATCGCTCTGCGACATTTCCAACGAACGAGCGATTGCGTAAACATTTCCATTTAAACGGTTTCCCGCAACCTCGATCTTACCGCAAAAATCCTTGATTCGCGCGACCTGACGGCGAAATTCCCCTTTCTTGCTGTTCTGTCCGTCAAGGGAAACGGTGCGCACTATTTCGAAACCGATATTGCTGCCCATACGCACATGGTACTTGTCGGCTAACTGCAACGGAGTAAGACCCTGTGCGCAAAGAAATTTCATTGTCATCATGGACATCCACGCGTCGTCTTCGGAATTGTGCTCATTGTATTCCAATCCCAGTTCTGCCGCTATCTTGTTAAGCGCTTTGACGTCCTTTTCGCCTTTGTAAAGTCTGTACAGCAACTGCGAACACAAAAAACGGAATTCGATACACTCCAGTCCGTATTTTTTGCAAGTCGCATTGAGCATACGAACGTCAGAGTCGACAGCGTGACCGAACACAAGCGTGTCGGCGTCCGTCAGCAACGATCTGATCTCAGGATAGACCTCGGAAAAGTCGGGAGATCTGTCCAGCAACTCTTTGTCCAGATGCAGGTCTATGCCGACATTTTTGCGAGTTCCGTTCAGGTTGTATTTTGTGTGGGGATTTATCCAGATGTTTTCCCGTTTTAAAATGTTGAAGTCGGTGTCGGCTATTACGATTCCTATACTGCAAATGCTGTAAGGTTTGTAACCGTTTGCCGCTTCGATGTCAAATGCAAGATATTTCATTTTACTTCCTTTTTAACCTATATAACTTTACCAAAAATTTACGCGTTTTGCAAGTATAATTTAAAAATATAGCGTAAAAACAAAAACCCGATATTGTATGCGGCGCTACCGATTTAAATGACGGAATTTATACACTTGTCGGTCGTCACAAACGACAACTTTCGCAACAAAATTACAAATTTGGAAATTAACAAACTCCACGTATGACAAAAATAAAAATCACAACAGGTTTTTCGTGGGACGTGGCACAAAAATTGAGCCCCGAATGTATTTATTCGGGGCTCTGACGAAATCAGTTCCGTTCGAAGTCTTTAAACTGATTGTTGTACAGGTGAGCATAAAAACCGCCCTTTTCAAGTAACTCGTCGTGAGTTCCCCTTTCGGCAATTCCGTCTTTTGTGACAACAAGTATTTCGTCGGCGTTTTTAATTGTTGACAATCTGTGAGCAACGACTATTGTGGTTCGTCCCTTAGACAGTTCTTCCAGCGAATGCTGAATCTGCATTTCCGTAATGTTGTCCAGCGCGCTTGTGGCTTCGTCCAAAATCAGTATCGGGGGATTTTTTAAGAAGGCACGCGCAATGCTTATGCGCTGTTTTTGTCCTCCGCTGAGTTTTACTCCCCTTTCGCCAACTTGAGTTTCGTAACCGTCAGGTAACGACATTATGTAGTCGTGAATATTTGCTTTGCGTGCCGCTTGAATTATCTCCTCATCGGTGGCGTCGAGATTTCCGTAAGCAATGTTTTCTCTAATAGTTCCGCCGAAAAGAAATACGTCCTGCGCCACAATTCCTATATTTTTTCTGAGACTGAGCCTTGATATGGTACGAATGTCGATTCCGTCAATGTATATGTTTCCGCTTTGCAATTCGTAGAAACGGGGTATAAGATGACACATAGTAGTCTTGCCGCCTCCGCTCGGTCCTACAAGCGCAACCGTGTGGGACTTTTTTATATCGAACGACACATCGTTCAGCACCAGTTCTTCTTTGGATCCACTGTAGCGGAAACAAACGTGACGGAAACTGATATCTCCTTCCAGTTTGTCCACGTCCACCGCGTCGGGATCTTCCTCTTCTACGGGATGACACATTATCTCGTCAAAACGCTGGAATCCCGTCATACCGCTTTGTATGCTTTCGAATATAGCGGTAAGAGTGCGGATGGGAGAAATAATCATCGTTACATAAAGTATATAAGAAGTAAATCCGCCGGAATCTATCTCGCCGTAATAGAAGAACAATCCGCCCGCCACTATTGCCACAAGATAAAGCATATCGGAAAAGAACATCATGCCCGAACCGAATATTCCCATTGCCTTGTACGCTTTGGCACGGGCAATCTGGAAACGGTTGTTTGCGTCGTCAAACTTGGCAAGTTCGTGCTGCGAAGCGGTATAGGCGCGGCTTACTCTTATTCCCGAAACGGCAGACTCCACTTCGGCATTGATTTCTCCCGTTTCCTTGCGCATTGTACGGAAAGTGCTCATCATCTGGTGTCTTCGCGAAATGGCAAACCACAACATCAAAGGAATAATCGCAAGTATTATCAGCGAAAGGTAGATGTTTATAAATCCCACAAGCACCAATGCGCCCACAAGACTTATTACCGACAGAAACAGATCTTCAGGTCCGTGATGTGCAAGTTCGGCAATTTCGTTGAGATCGTTTATGATTCTCGACATTATGGTGCCCGTCTTGTTTTCGTCAAAGTAGGAAAAAGGCAATTTCTGTATACGGTAAAAGAAATCTCTTCGCATATCTGCCTGTATCCTGACGCCCATTATATGTCCCCAATACTGGATTACAAAGTTAAGCAATGCCTTGACGATGTATATCAACAACAGCACTCCACCCCATATCAGCAACAATCTCAAGTTACCGTCGGGAACATAATAATTGATGATATTTCCCGCTATACGGGGATAAAACAAATTGCACCCTGCAACTATCAAGGCGCAAATCATGTCTATCACAAACAACTTCATGTGAGGTTTGTAATAGGAAAAAAATTTTCTTATCATTGTTTCTCCTCTTCTGTATTAATCAATTGTAACAGTTTAACCTTATTTATGTCAACAAAATAAAATGCAAACCAATTAAATATCTGCTTTAATAAATGTTTGTTTGATGTGCCAATAATGCCGACGGCATTTAAAAAATTGACAATCCGTCGCAAAACAACTATAATTATTTAATCAGGAGGATAAAAAATGTCAGAAGTTTACTTTACGGATATGCGTGTGCCTTACGGCGGACCTACCCTTCCGGAAAAATTGAAAAAACTTATAAGAAAAGGCGGAATTGCCAATATAGATATGAAAGGCAAATACGTTGCCATAAAAATGCACTTCGGCGAACCCGGCAACATCGCCTATCTGCGTCCGCACTTTGCACGTGCCGTGGCAGATGTGGTAAAAGAACTGGGCGGACGTCCGTTTCTCGTAGATTGCAATACTCTTTACACCGGATTGCGCCACAACGGACTTGACCACCTCGACGCAGCGGAAATAAACGGTTTCAACACAGTTACGACGGGATGTCATGTAGTCATAGGCGACGGAATAAAAGGCACCGACGAAGTCATTGTGCCCGTTAAAGGAGGCGAACTTGTCAAAAACGCCCATATAGGCAGAGCCGTTGCTGATGCGGATATAATCATATCGCTTGCCCACTTCAAAGGTCACGAAGGCGCGGGATTCGGCGGTACGCTCAAAAACCTCGGAATGGGTTGCGGAAGCATTACAGGCAAAAGAGATCAGCACAGCGGAAGCAAACCGCAGGTGGATCAGACAAAGTGTATCGGCTGTCACAGATGTACCACGCAGTGCGCACACTCTGCAATCAGTTTCATCGACGGCAAGGCAACGATAGATCACGGAAAATGCGTCGGTTGCGACAGATGCATGGGAGTTTGTCCCGTAAAGGCAATAGCCATGATCAACGGCAACGCCAACGAAATACTCAACAAAAAAATAGTAGAATACGCAAAAGCAGTTGTACAGGACAAGCCCGCTTTCTACATAAACATAGTAATGGACGTCTCACCCAACTGCGACTGCCATCCTGAAAATGACGGTATGATAATACCCGACGTGGGAATGTTCTGTTCTGCTGACCCCATTGCGATAGAAGTTGCATGTGCCGATATGTGTAACAAACAGCCTGTAATTGCAAACAGCGCGTTGGGCGAATCGGAACACAAACTCCACGACTATTTTTGCGACGTTCACCCCGAAACCGATTGGAGGGTTCAGATTACACGCGGAGAAAAAATCGGGCTGGGCAGCAGCAACTACAAACTTGTCGTAATGAAATGATCTTGAAATATAACCGAATAAATAAAAAAATGTTTCACCGATTCGTGAAACATTTTTTTGTTTGTATAACTTGATTGTTACGACGGTTGAAGAATGTCCTAATCCTTCATCAGAGCGCCGTATATTTCCGAACGCACAGACGAAGACAATGAGGACAAATCTCTCGGACGTTCCTTATCTTCAAAACACGCCACATCGTAAAGTTTGCCGTTGCGAAGTACCGCTATATTGTCCGCTATCTGTAATGCCTCTTCCGGCGAATGAGTAACGTACAAAACCGTTTTGGGAGACTTTCTGTTGAGTTGCGCCAACAGTTGCAACATTCTGTTACACAACACTACGTCCAACGACTGAAAAGGTTCGTCCATAAGCAACACTTCAGAGGGAAAAACAAAGGCGCGAGCCATCGAAACACGTTGTTTTTCGCCCCCTGACAATGTGTACGGCATACGTTTTTCGTACCCTTTCAATCCCACTTCAGCGAGCATATTAGACACTGTATTTCTGCGGACGGAAGCGTCTTTTATGCTGTTGAACAGCACCAGTTCCACATTGGTAAACACGTTTACGGCAGGTATAAGACAGGGAGTCTGAAACATATACGCCGTTTCTGCAGTCGTAATTCCCTCTGTTGGTATTAGTTTCGCCACGGCATTGAGCAATGTCGTTTTGCCCGCACCGGAACGTCCCAGAATACAAGTGATTTTGTTTTCGGCGAATGTGTATGTCAGGTCGTCAAGAATGATTTTATCTGCATATTTTACAGTAACGTTACTCAATTTTACTTGCATTTTGCCTTCTCCGAAATCTTTACTGCAATGTCTACGGCAAGTTTTATCAGGTAGCCCGTCAATACCGCAAATATACTCCAAGCAAGCAGCAATGCGATGTTTACATCCAATTTGGCGGAAAACATTTCCAATCCGACACTTCCCGATGTATATGCAAGTACTTCACCAGCAATTACTACCTTTAAAGTAACAGGAAATACCGTTCCCGTCTGCTTTAAAGTTTCGGGCAACATTGTAGGAATGTAAAGCGCTATGACGCGACGTCGTTTGCTTACCTTGTACACGTTACACATGTCGGTAAGTTCCGCTGAAACTTCATTTACTTTGCCGAGTAAATTGCCGTACAGCAACGGAAACGCTATCAGAAAACCTACAAGCACGGGACTCGATACGGAAGACAGCCACACCATTGCAATCAATATCACCGACATTGTGGGAAAAGATCGCAACAATGCAATAAACGGCGCTATCAGTTTGCCCGCAACGGGAAAAACCGACACGGCAAGCACAAGGGCGAACGCCAGCACAACTGCCGTTACATACGCGATTACGCATCTTAGCAATGTACTGCTCGTCGCGCCGTAAAAAGACGCGCTGCCCAACAGATTGAACATTTCTCCCACTATTTCTCCTACCGACGGAAACAGCAACGGTTTCCCCTGAACGGCGCACAGCACCGTCCAAAGCAAAACTATCAGCACTACGCCGGAAAGTACGTATATCAAATTGTAAAAAAATGTTTTTTTAGTCATAGAGTCAACGGAAACCGTAATTGTATTTTAAACGTTTTAGTTGTCAGTCAAAGAGCGCGGTTACTGCAAATAAAATCCGTCGTCAGGCAGACCGCCTTCGACCGTATTCGCGTCCCATTCAATGAGGATGCTTAAAAAGTCTTCAAACTGACTGCGCACTTCTGTCGCTTTTACAAAATCGAGGTTGCACCTTTCAATTATTTCCGCAGTAAACTGAACCTGCAACGCACTTCCTGCCTGTTTGAGAATATCGGACAAACTGTCGGTGTTTTCGGTAATGTACTGTTGGTTTTGTTGTAATTTAACCGAAAGAGCATCTATAAAATCACTGCCTTTAAGACTGTCGGACACAACTGCGCAGGACTGCACAAAAGTCTCCGCACCGGTATACTGCTTCCAAGCCTGTTGCAAATCCTGAATTATGGCGATGCCTTGCTGTTGACCTTTCTGCAAAACCTGCGTTACCACAGGTTCGCCGAGCACGGCGTAATCGGCAAGTCCTTGCACCAACGATGCCACTATTTCCGGACCGTTCATGTACTTTATCGCGACCTTTCCCGGCACCGCAACGTCTGAATCCTCGTACTCAAGCCCGTTGTGTTCCAGTATGATCTTGAACACGAATTCGGGTATCTTGCCTTTACCTATACTGAGCACGACTTTTCCTTCTAACTGTTTAATGTCCTGTTCTCCCGTTCCCACCAGATACAGCAAGCCGAAAGAATTTGCCGACAACAAAGAATAACCTGCTCCTTTGTTGTAAAGCGTTGCTGCTGTATTGCCGGGCAACAACGCCACGTCGGCCTGCCCGTTCAGAATGTTGGGAACGACATTGTCTTCGGTTACTATATGCACGTTGACTTTGCTTTTGCCGTAAAAATCTCCGTCCGCAATAACGGAAGCAACTGCAAGCGCGGGCGCACCGTCAGGCACGTAGATATCTATTTCATTGGGTTGACAACCGACAAGAGAAAACGCAACGACAATTACAAAAAATACTGCAAATAATTTTTTCATTCCTGCTCCTTGTGCGCATCCGTCAATGCGCTTTTTACCCTTATTCCCTTCAATCGACCGAGAGCGCCCGTCAGCGCGGAAAGTTTGTCGTTTTCCCCTCTGACGATCAATGCAATCACATTGCAGTTGTTTGCTCTGTCGGGGACGCCCATACGCCCCACAATGTACTGACCGTAAAGGGACAACACTTGTTGCAAATGAAGCACCTGACAGGTGTCTTCTACAATAATGCCCACTACTCCTACTCTTTCCTCTGACATAAAAAGCCCTCCTTTCGGACAGGAGGGCATAATGCAACATAAAACGCAGGGCGCACGGTCCGAAAATACCGACCGCACACGCTTAAAGCGTAACAAACATCCCTTCTCTCCGAAAAACATCGATCGAGATGTATTTAGCATACTCTAAGACAAAATCTAAGTCAAGCAAATAGAACAAATCCTTTGCAAACTGTCAAAAATAAAAAACAGACTTGCACTTTTTTGTTTCAAATCGGTCGAAACGCTTGCAAAAATGACTCTTTTAATGTAAAATACGCAAGAAGACGGAGGAACGACAATGCAAAATTTATACGGTACAGACAATACAACAGTTAAATTTGCCGTACAGTCATTGTTTTTTCTTGCAGGAATGGTATTTTTACGTGAGGCGCTTTGTCATTGCTGACAAAGGGCCTGTTTTTTTGTCTGAAATACGCACACAGAATTTATTGTATGCGTTTGCATTAACAAATCTAATTTTTACGAGGTGTAAACATGAAAAACGTAACGGTCATCAGCCATCCGCTCATTTCGCACAAAGTCGCATTGATGCGCGACATAAACACAAACACCAAGCAATTCCGCGAACTGGTAGAAGAAGTAACGACACTGTTAACATATGAGGCGTTTAAGGATCTGCCAACGGTACCCGTTACGGTTACAACGCCACTTGAAAGGACGGAACAGCAGATGATTGCCGAAAACACCATTGCCATAGTACCCATTTTACGCGCAGGACTGGGTATGGTAAACGGAGTGCACACACTTTTCCCCACGGCAAAAGTAGGTCACATCGGTATGTACCGTGACGAAGAGACATGTATTCCTCAGGAATACTACTGCAAACTGCCTCAAGGTATAGAAAACAAGGTCGTGGTTGTACTTGATCCGATGCTTGCCACAGGCGGAAGCGCCATTGCCGCTGTCGATATGTTAAAGGCAAGAGGAGTAAAATCCATTAAATGTATGCACATCATTGCAGCACCCGAAGGAATTGAAAAATTGCACAATGCACATCCGGACGTACAAATATACTGCGCTACGTGCGACAGATGTTTAAACGAACACAGTTACATTCTGCCCGGCCTCGGAGACGCAGGCGACCGCCTTTTCGGCACGAAATAAAACGACACACAAAAAAAACAAGCCCGTTTCTAAAAACGGGCTTGTTTTTTTTACGACGATTTCTGATTTTGTCTTGAATTTTCTTTACTTATACGTGTAACAAACACAAAGCAGACGCTCTTTTCAGACTGAAATCTATTAAAAACCGACTGACGTGACGCAATTTTAAATGTCTTGCGACACATGGCAACAAGGCTTGAGCGCAATTATCTCCTCCGCTATTTCCGAAGGCGTTTTGTTGTCGGTGTTTATCTTCACCGACGGTAAAACATCATATAGCGGAATACGTTGCACGCTTCTTTCAATCACGTTTTCACTGCGCTGTCCCGATTGAATGTCTTTCGACAACCTTTCCCGCAACGTCTGCTCGCTTGCAGTCAGGTAAACAATCTTTACCGCAAATCGCCCTTTCAAAGAACTCAGTATGGCGTCTGTAGTTTCCTGTCTATGCATTACCCAACAAAAAACTACGTTGGAGTACGCGGAACACTTTATAAATGAGTTTAAAAGATAGGTGATGTTGTCCAGTACCATTGCCTTGGTTTCTTCGCTAACTTTAAACGGGTCGGAATCCCAACACCAATCGCCGTCAAGCATTACGCAGTCTCTCAGTTTGCGTTTAAGTACACGGCAAACCGTCGTTTTGCCTACGCCCATTGTACCGCCGATCAGATATACTGTTTTCATATGGATTTTCCTAATCGGTTTACACCGCAATGCGATTAAAAATTACTCCGCCTTATACACTATTCTGCCACAGTGTTCACAGCGAATGTAGCCGCTTTCGTCTATACGGGACACTGCGGAACCGGACAAATCCATACGGCATCCTCCGCATCTCGACTTGCCTTCCAGCAACACAAATACAGGGTAAATGTTCTGTTGTCTGATTTTCTTGTATATTTCCATTATTTCGGGATTGATGACCTTTTCCAACTGGTTGAGTTGTGTGCGCAATCCGTCCACCACGGGTTGAGATGTGCTGATTATTTCATTGAACTTGTTGTTGCACTCACGGTACTGGGAAAGTATCTGCGGCAACTTGACCTTGACGGTCTCGGCATATTCGGCAAAAATCTTTTCCGCCGAAGAGGCAATGTCGGACAGTTCCTTTTCAATGGATTTGAGCAGATCCAACTGAGTGTTTATCTTCTTTTTAAGATAGTTGAGTTCGTCTGTATCTCTTATATCGTCGGCAAGTTTGGAGTATTCTTCAATGTGTTTCACTACGTCATCATACTTTTTGCGTAATGTGGCTACCTGATTGTTTAAATCTATCGCCTTGCCGTCCAGTTGACTCATATAATCTTCCGTTTGCTGACGCAAGGCGTTTAATTTCTTGCCGCGCATGCGAAATTCGTTTTTTTCAAGATCGTTTTTCATCTTTCTCAACTGGCCGTCAAGTTCCTGATATTTCAGCATTTCTGATTGTAGCATTGTGTCTTCTCCTTTACTGTTTTTAACGTTTCTCGTAATTGTTGCACTTTGTCGTGGACTTGTTGATTGTCCGTATCAAGCGCGATTTGCCTGTATTTTTCCAATTGCTCGCTGATAAACTGCACAAAACTTTCGTCGGGACAATCGAGGTTTGTCCTACCGAAGGCTATCTCGTCGGCACTAAGACTGTCGCTGCCCTTTGCCGCGACTATCAGATTGTAGTATTTGCCGTCTTTAAACAGTTTGTCATATTGCAAACGGTAGTTCTCCTGTAAGTATATCCTTAGGTCGCTCACGTTTTTCATAGGTTGCAGCACGAGCGTATCGGGAAGTTTTTCCGTTTCTTTCAAAACCGAAATTATTTCCATACCGCCCATTCCTGCAATTACCGCAACATCCGCACGGCAATTTCCGAGACCGTCACTGTGCAAAAAACGACAGCGTTCGCCTACGCCCATTGACGTTGCAAACTGTATTGCTTTGTCAAGGCTCGGACGTGATATATCTATAAAAACCGTTTCTTTTACCCTGTTTTCCAACAGTGCAAACGTTCCTATGTATCCGTGATCGCACCCCACGTCGGCAAGAATGTCTGCATGAGGTATACAATCTATGATTTTTCTCAATCTTACGGAAAGCATCTCAGTCAAGATAATCCCTTAACTTCTTTGATTTGCTGGGGTTACGCAACTTGCGCAAAGCCTTTGCTTCTATCTGTCTGATACGCTCACGGGTGACATTGAATTCCTTGCCCACTTCTTCCAGCGTGCGTTGTCTTCCGTCATCCAGTCCGTAGCGCAGACGAATAACCTTTTCTTCACGGGGAGTCAACTTGTGCAGTGCGGAAATAAGTTGTTCGCGCAACATGGTCTGCGCTGCGACATCGCTGGGCGCAATGGTCTTGTTGTCCTCGATGAAGTCCATCAGATGGCTGTCTTCCTCTTCGCCGATGGGTGTTTCGAGGCTTACGGGATCCTGGGCTATTTTCTGTATTTCTATTACCTTTTCGGTGGAAATTCCCATGTAATGAGCAATTTCTTCCGGTGTGGGTTCACGTCCCAATTCCTGTAACAACGCTCTCTGCGCGCGCACCTGACGGTTGATCGTTTCCACCATGTGAACGGGTATACGTATAGTACGCGCCTGGTCGGCAATTGCGCGTGTGATAGCCTGACGTATCCACCACGTAGCATATGTGGAAAATTTGAATCCTTTGGTGTGGTCGAATTTTTCCACCGCTTTCATAAGTCCCAGATTGCCTTCCTGTATCAGATCGAGGAAAAGCATTCCTCTTCCCACATATCTTTTTGCAATGGACACTACAAGACGCAGGTTCGCTTCGCTGAGTCTTTGCTTGGCTTCCTCATCCCCTTCAAGCATACGGCGCGCAAGATCGGCTTCCTCGTCGGGAGAAAGCAGGGGGACCTTGCCTATATCTTTAAGATACATCTTGACAGGATCGTCTATTGCAACGTCGGCAACCGAACGGTAAAGATCGCTGTTACGACTGACGGAGTCTACCACCGTAATTCCGTTTGACTCCAACGCCTTGTAAATTTCCGCGTTCTGTTCGGGACTGAGGTCGGCCTTTTCCAACTTTGCTTCAACTTCTTCGTAGGTGACGGTGCTGGTGTTGAGTTTTTTAAAATCATCCACTACCTGTTCAAGAAACTTTTCGAAAGATTCCATTTTTCAATACTCCTTGATTTTATCCGTTTATCTGTTTGTTTATTTTTTGTATTTCTTCTAAAAGTGATTCCGATGCGATTTCATCGGCAGTTTTTAACTGTTCTAAAAGTTCGCTCCGTCGTTGTTTCAAACGGTGTTCCTTTACCAACGACATACATTCAGCAAAATACTGTTTGTCTTTTTGATAATTTTCCTTAGAAAATTCATGCGAAAGTACCGAATCGTACTGCTGTGCCGTGGCGTCGGGACAAACCGTATACACCATATCTGCGAATGCGTCTGCGCCCTTCAAACCCTCTATATACCTGAACACACCGCTTAAAAAAGCGTCGTCACATTGCGGCACCTTTACCTTGGCGTAAGGCTGATTGCACAGCATACATGACGCTATGAACTGCAAAGCCTTCATTTCCGTGTCCACAGGTTGCTGTACAACAACAGGTTCGCCGCGCATATGCGCTGCAAGTTTGCGTTTCAGGTAATCTTCCGAAAACCCGCTTTTTACCGATACTGTCTTGACGTACTGCTGTTGTTGGGCGTCGTCCATTTCCGACAACACCTTCAACGCCCCTTTGACGTACCGCGAAATGGCGTCGTTTCTTGTGACCGCATTTGTATTTTTGATGTCAAACTCCTGTTCAAGCAACTTTAACTTGTAATCGGCAAGAGGCAATGCCTTGTCGAGAAGTTGTGCAAAAGACTCCTTACCGTATTTACCTATGTATTCGTCGGGATCGAGATTTTCCGGAATACTCATCACCCTGACTTCCAGACCTTCTTTGGCAAAAATGTCCAAACCTCTGACCGTTGCTTTCTGCCCTGCCGAGTCTCCGTCGTAGCATATGTACGCTCTGTCGGTCAGTCTGCTGAGCAACTTCGCCTGCTGTTCCGTCAGGCTTGTCCCCATGCTTGCGACAACCGACGTAAAACCCGCTTGCCACATTGCAAGCACATCCATATAGCCTTCTACCATTACAAGATATTGAAGTCCCGATGTCTGCTTGACTTTTTTTGCATTGTTTATGGCAAAAAGATTGTTTTTCTTGGAAAAGACTTCGGTATCGGAAGTATTTTTGTATTTGCCGAACTGAGGATTTTTTTCCAAAGATCTGCCGCCGAAAGCAATCACCTGATTGTTGATATTGAAAATGGGGACTATCAGGCGTCCAGCAAGCGCGTCGAAACAACTTCCGTCCTGACGTTGCTGAACCACACCCGAATCTGCCATTTCCCTGTAAGTAAACCCTTTTTTTGTCAGGTAATCGGGAAGCGAATTGTAATCGGGGGAATAGCCTACGCCGAAAGTCTTTAATGTCTCCGCCGAAAAGCCTCGGTTTTCCATATATCTGCGCGCGTTTGCCCCGACGGAGGAATAGAACATACGCCAGTAAAATACAGCGGTTTCCCTCAGTACAGACAACAGTCTGTCTCGGCGTTTCTTCTTTTCCTGACTGTGATCCTCATCGGATATATTTTCCGGCATTTTGAGTCCGGCGCGTTTAGCAAGAATTTCCAATGCTTCCATGAAGGAACAGGATTCGTATTTCTGTACGAAACCTATTACGTCTCCCGCTTCGCCACAACCGAAACACTTGAAAATCTGCTTGTTCCTGTTGACGTGGAAACTGGGTGTACGCTCCCCGTGAAAAGGACAGCGCGCAACAAAATTGGCACCGCTGCGACGCAATTCCAGGCTGTTGCCTATTACGTCCACGATGTCGTTTGCACGCTTTACCTGATTGATAAAATCCGTCATGTCCTGCATTTCAAAATTCTCCTATTAGTAATTTCAACATTACCGTGTTTTTTCCCCTAAAAAATTATAAAAATTATCTGATTTTGCCATTACTTTTAAAATGCAACAAAAAGCGCATTTAATACCACAAAAACCTACTGCGTCTTGAAGTATTTTTTCGTCCGTTACGGAAATCAATTCGGACAAACGCAAATTACTCTGACGGCGTACGTTTACCGTAATGGAAAACAGTCTATTGAGTATTTTAACTCAGTACTTCAAAATGCACAAAAACAAAACAATGAGCGGTTATTTCCGCTCATTGCAATTTTTAAAATAAATAGTATCAGAACTCTATGGAAATTACCATGTCGCCGTGCATATGGCAGTCGACGTTTATTTTCCATCTGTATTTTTCCGCAAGCGCCTTGACGATGGCCAGTCCGAGACCGCTTCCGCCGGTCTTACGGTTACGGCTGTCGTCTCCTCTGTAAAACCTTTCGAATATCCTGAAACGGTCAGCGTAATCTATAAGGCAACCGGTGTTTCTTACCGTAAGCACAGGTTTGTTTGCGTCATGAAACTTTACTTCGATCTGCCCTCCGTCATTGCAATACTTGACGGCGTTGTCCACAAGCAGATTGCACAACTTGGAAACATCCTGTTCCACGCCGAAATATTCCACATCGGGCTGAATGGCAACGTCGAAGTGTTTGCGCTGTTCAAACGCTATTGCCTCGAAGGACAACACGCTGTTTACTATTGCCTGAGACAAATTGAAACGGACAGGTTTTTCCTGCATTACGCTGTGCGATTCGTCAAGACGTGCCAGACTCAACATATCTCCTATAAGTGCGTTCATCCGAGTAGTCTGATCCTGAATGTTTTCCACCCAGTTGTTGCCGGCGTTTTCGCTTTTTAACACTGCAATATTGGCATTTATAATAGTAAGAGGAGTTTTCAGTTCGTGCGAAGCGTCGGAAATAAATTTGCGTTGCTGATCGAGGGCTTCTTTGACCGGTCGAACCATCCAGTAGGACAACGCCCAAATTATAAGAAACAGTACGAAAAAGCCACAGATAGTCACGACGATGACAGTCATTGTCATATCGGCAAGCATATTGTTTTCCAACGTGCGATCAACTCCCGCAAGGTGATAAATTCCGCCGTCATTGTACACCATCATCTCGATCTGATTGAAATCCACACGTCTGTAGGTGTATTGATCCACGTCCATTGTTTTGACGTAATGCCAGTAACTTGTCATGTCTTCATCGGTAAAGACTTCGCTTCGGTAAGTTGCCAGAAGAATATCTTCGTCTCCCTCTACACACGTCATTGTAAAGGATCTCAACTGGTCAAAATCGTCTTCGGAATAACTGCCGTTGTCACGCAACGCGTCGACTTTTTTGACAAGCAATGCAGCCACAGCCTCTTCGTTGAGGTTGTAATTCGTAACAATTATTATAGCCGCCAGCACACACAAAAATATAGTAATTATCGTCATTGTGACGCCGATGATTTTTATTCGTGTTTTTCTAATCACGGTTGTTCTCCAAGCGGTAACCTGTTCCGCGTACAGACTTTATTGTAACTTCCGAATTGAGCGAAGTGAGTTTTTTTCTTATAAAGGAAATGTAAACTTCTACATTGTTGTATTCCACGTCGCTGTCAAATCCCCAGATCTTTTCTATTATCTGTTCCTTTGGCTGTATTATGGAAGGATTGCGCATCAGCATTTCAAGTATCTGAAATTCCTTGCTTCCGAGAGCGGTACTTCCCTTGCCTGCGGATATCTTGTGCGAATCGCAGTCCAGCACGAGATCGCCGTATGTCAGACAGTTTCCGACGTATTCGCCTTTGCGTCGTGTGACTGCCTTTATACGGGCAAGCAGTTCGTTACTGTCAAAAGGTTTGGTCATGTAATCGTCTGCGCCGACGTTGAGCCCGCTGATAATATCGGACACTTCGCTTTTTGCCGTAAGCATTATTACCGGAGTAGCCACGCATTCGTCGCGCAGTTTTTTGAGCACAGTCACTCCGTCCATGACAGGTAACATCCAGTCAAGCAGAATGACGTCGTAAAGACCTGTACGGCCGTATTCGTAGGCTTCTTCCCCGTCGTATGCGCAATCGCATGTAATCTTGTTTTTTTTGAGAATGAACGCCAGAGCATCCACCAGTTGACGTTCATCGTCCACAATAAGTACTTTCATAGCAAATTCCCCGTATAGGCAAAACTATACTTTAAATATTTATGTATACAATATACTTTAAAGCCGTTGAAATAAACTTAAAAAATTATTCGAATATTCAATATTTTTTTAAGTATTATTTGGTATGCTGTGTACAGGTTGATAACAGACCAACCTTTTTTCATACCATAGTTGGTATATATACTCCCTTCTTTGAACGGCACCCACAGATTAAGCAAACCCGAACTCTCTTTCTTGCAACCCTCCTGTGGCGTGCCGTTTCAGCATTTTCGAAAGTTTTCAAAAAATATAAGTTATTCATACTATTTTAAGAAAACGATTTTATAATAGAAACATAAAATGTAAGGTACCCCTCCTATGCATTTTACAATAAGGTCATATGTACCTTCCCCTTCTCTGAAGACACGGTCCCCCTAACCGTGTCTTCTTTTTTTTTGCTGTTTTTACGAAAATGCGTTTACTTGCACACTGCTTTTAAACCTGATCTTACTCTTTTGCGCTCCGATGACGCCGAATAAAACGGTCAAGGTGCGAAAACCGATTGAAAATTTTTACATTCAGTAGTGCAAAAGCCGATTGCAGCGGTCACTGCAATCGGGCATTTTGTTTTATATGTTTCTGTTTGCCGTTACCCGGTCATTCGACATGATACTTTTCCAATATTACAAATCCGTCATGTACCACCGTAGCGATGTTGGTATAAGTTCTGCCGGTAAGCAGATCTCTGTAAATTCCGTCAAGCGATACGGAATTGTCAGTGCTGCCTCTGTTGACTGCCACAACCACCTTTTCGCCGCTGTCCTGAGAACTGCGCTGAAACGCGTAAAAACCGTCCTTGCATACCAATTCGTCAAAGTCGCCGTTACAGAATACGTTCATGTTGCGCAACTGTCCCATGAGAACATAAAAGTCGCGCAACAGTTTGTTTTCCTTGCCCCACGGGTAACATCCTCTGCAAAACGGATCGCGATAACCTTCCATTCCCGCTTCGTCGCCGTAAAACACGGTGGGGAATCCGAAAAACGTATACTGTAACACAACGCACAACTTTAAGAGTTGTATGCCTCTCTGATACTGACTGTCCGTAAGACGCGTCTTGCTCATTACCTGTTTGGTGCTGTTACCCACACGGTCTCCGACAAGTTCGGTAAGAATACGCACCGTGTCATGAGTACCCAGAATATTCATCAGATTGTTTCGTATATACAGAGGATAGTTGTTCAGAATGTTGAACACGGTGTTGTGCAATGCCGTGCCGTTGCCGTCCTTGACAAAGGCTATTATTGCTTTTTGCAACGGGTAGTTCATTACCGAATCCAATTGTGCGCCTTCGAAATATCTGCGACGCACACCGTAGTCCACTTTGTTGGACGCATCTTCCCACACTTCGCCTATAATCGCGCATTGCGGATCCTGTTTTTTGGCAGCCTGAACTATTTTGTCCAGCATACAGTCGGCAATTTCGTCCACCACGTCCAGTCGCCAGCCCGAAGCGCCCCTCTTTAACCAAAGAGGCACAATGCCGTTGTCTCCGCAAAAATATTCCTGCGCGGAAGGATTGTCGGCCTTGATTCGCGGAAGAGTTTCGAAATTCCACCAACATTCGTATTTGTTGCCGTCGTAGAAATTGAACCAGGAACGGTAAGGAGAATTTACGTCGTTGTAAGCGCCGCCCTTGCCGTACTTGCCTTCTTTATTGAAATACTTGGAAGAACTTCCCACATGATTGAACACGCCGTCAAGTATGATGTTTATGCCCATTTCGTCGGCAATGTGGCAAAGTTTTTCAAATTCTTTGTTCGTGCCGAACATACTGTCGATGTTTTCGTAGTCTTCGGTGTCGTACTTGTGATTGCTGTACGCCGTGAATATGGGATTGAGATAAATTGTCTTGACATTAAGGGAACGCAGATAGGGAAGTTTTTCTATAACACCTTTAAGATTACCGCCGAAAAAGTCTCTGTTGGTAACTCTTCCGTCCTCTTCCTGATAGTAAGGCTGCTGTCCCCACTTGCGCAGAATCTTGTCTTCGGTGGGAACCACTCTCCCCACCGAGCAGAATCTGTCTACCATTATCTGATAGCACACTCCGGTGTTGAGCCAGCGCGGAGTGTCGTACATCTTTTGGTAAACGCTCAACTGCCAGGGAACGACGTCACTGTAAAACAGTTGCGCGCAGCCGCCGTCGGCCATACCTATATACTGTTCGTTTGCTACTCCTTCCATGCGGAAGTAGTACCAGTACAGTCCTTTTTTTAAAGACACGTCGGCAATAAAATTGTAAAATCCTTCTTCGCAACGATCGGAATACATCTGAACTTCGCTGTCGTAACCGCAATCGTTGTAAATACGCATGAACACCTTGGAGGGAGCAATACAACTGTTTATCTGCACACGCACCCCGAACTTGACGTCCTGAGGTACGGCACCGACAATACTTTTGTAAAACTCTTTGACGGGGTTGTATTTTACAAGTATCATAGTTTACATTCTCCAGATCTTTGTTGCGTATTCTCTTACTGCACGGTCAGCGGAAAATCTGCCCGATTCGGCAATGTTTTTAAGTGACATTTTATTCCACTTCAAACTATCGCGGTAAGCGGCGTCCATTTTTTCCGTAACGTCCATATAACTTGCAAAATCGGCAAAGCACATGTACGGGTCGGCTACCGGATTGGACCGCAACAGATAGTTGGAAATGTTTTCAAATGATTCGCCGCCGAATCCCTTGTTGAGGTCTTCTACGATAAGGCGCAATTTGGGATTTTTGAAATAGTAGTCGATGGAATTGTAACCTTTTCCCCACAGGTCGTCTACCTGCTTTGTCTGCAATCCGAAAATGAAGATGTTGTCCATTCCGACTGCCTGACTCATTTCTACGTTTGCACCGTCAAGAGTACCTACCGTAACTGCGCCGTTTATCATAAACTTCATATTGCCGGTACCGCTTGCCTCCTTGCCCGCAAGAGATATCTGCTGACTGATCTCTGCTGCAGGCATAAGCGCCTCCGCCATTGTGACGCAGTAGTTTTCCATGAACACCACATTGAGTTTTTCTCTTATTTTAGGATTGTTTTCCAGATCCTTACTGATAAAACTTATCAACTTGATGACTTCTTTTGCAGTATAGTAACTGGGAGCGGCCTTTGCGCCGAAAATAAATGTCTGAGGTGTGACGTCCAGGTCGGGATTTTCTTTAAGATCGTGGTAAAGGGACACTATCTTCAACACATTGAGCAACTGTCGCTTGTACTCGTGAAGACGCTTTACATGTACGTCGAAACGAGTGTCGGGATTAATTTTGATTCCCGATTTCCTGAATGTGATGTCGGCAAATTTTACCTTGTTGGAATGTTTTATTTCAGCAAGTTTCTCCAACACCGTCTTGTCATCGGCAAACTTGTTGAGTTGCTGCAACTGTGAAGCGTCTTTCAAAAAGCCGTCGCCTATACATTCGCCGATAAGGGACGACAGACCGGGATTGGACTGACACAGCCAACGTCTGTACGCAATACCGTTAGTCACGTTGGTAAATTTGTCGGGATCAAAATTGTAAAAATCGCTGAACAGCGTTTTTCTGATAATACGGCTGTGCAAATCGGAAACGCCGTTTACGCAATGACTTCCTACAATAGACAAATTTGCCATTCTGACCTGACCGTAAGCAACGGTAGAAACGTTGCTGACCTTCTGCCAGTCGTGGCACTTGTCCCAGAATTCACGGCAGGTACGCTCGTTGATCTCCACCACAATCTGATAAATTCGGGGAAGTACTCTGCGGAATATATGTTCCGGCCAGCACTCCAACGCTTCGGCAAGAACGGTGTGGTTAGTATAAGCACAAACATTCTTTACGATATTCCAACTGTATTCCCATGAAAGATTGTAGTTGTCCATGAATATACGCATAAGTTCGGGCACACACAGGGCAGGGTGAGTGTCGTTGATGTGCACTGCCACCATATCCGCAAAATTGTCAAAAGTGCCGTACTTTTTGTAGTGATCGCTTGTGACGTTCTGCATTGCGGCGGACACAAGAAAATATTCCTGTTTCAAACGCAATTCCTTGCCTTCTTCGTGGTTGTCGCTGGGATACAATACCTTGGTGATAAGTTCCGCCTTAGCCTGCTCTTCCACAGCACGCATGTATTCGCCCTGACCGAATGCACGGATATCGAACTGCATTTTGTTGCGCGCAGCCCACAGACGCAATACCGAAACGGCGTCGTTGCGGTATCCGGGCACTACCATGTCGTAAGGGAAAGCCTCAACCTCCTGGTAATTGACGTGCTGAAAAACAACGCCTTTGTCCGTCCATATCTCCTTTACTTCACCGCCGAAGCGAACATGCGTCACTTTGTCGGGACGTTCCTTCAACCAGACTTCACCGCCCGGCAACCAGTTGTCGGGAAGTTCCGTCTGCCAACCGTTTACTATCTTTTGTTTGAACAAACCGTATTCGTAACGCAACGAGTGTCCCATTGCGGGATAATCGCAACTTGCAAGACTGTCCAGATAGCATGCCGCCAATCTGCCCAGTCCGCCGTTTCCCAGACCCGCGTCAGGTTCGTTGTCGTACAGATCTTCCAGTTTTACTCCGTATTTTTTAAGTACGTCCGTAAATATTCCGTCCATACCCAGATTGAAAAGATTGTTTTTCAAACTGCGTCCCATCAGAAATTCCATGGAAAGATAATGTACGCGTTTTCTGCCTTCAGCCTTGAACTGTTTGTTGTAAACAGAACGCTTTTCCAACAGAATGTCTCTTACTACAGCGGATACGCACTTGTACATCTGCTGCTGATTAAGTTCGGAAGCCGTTACGCCGAAAGACTTGTTGGCATTATTCTCCAACAACTCTCTTATTGCGGTTTTAGTATATTGTATCATCTTAGTATCTGTCTCCTGTGTGTTTATTTGCCTTTGACTTTTTTTGCTTTGGGTGCGTAGTAATACTGCACGGAAGATGCGGGAATTGTAATTTCGATGTAACCGTCACTGCCAACCGACAGATTTTGCTCGACATCTATTCCTCTTCCGCCGTACTTTACGTCGTCACTGTTAAGTATCAATGAGTATTCCCCGCTTGTGCCGTAATAACCGTATTTGTGATAATCGTACAAAGAAAAGTTTATTACTACCAACACGACATTTCCCGACTTGTCTATGCGCTCGAAAGAAATCACGCTGTTTTTGCTGTCGTCGGCAAGCAACCAGTTAAATCCCGACCAGTCGCTGTCGTTCTGGTGAAGCGGTTTGTACTTCTTGTAGCACTTGTTGAGTTCGCAAATGAATTTCTGATAATCGCTGTGTTTGGGATAGGCCAGCAACATCCAATCGAGTTCCTTTTGTTCGCTCCACTCGTTCCACTGAGCAATTTCGCTGCCCATAAACATCAGTTTTTTGCCGGGGTGCGAAAACTGGAATCCGAACAACGCTTTAAGTTGAGCAAATTTCGTGTCGTAATCGCCGAACATCTTGTTGATGAGCGATCCCTTCATGTGCACTACTTCGTCGTGCGACAACGGCAGTATGAAGTTTTCGCTGTAAGCGTAGCACATTGAAAACGTCAGTTTGTGGTGATGGTTGTGTCTCCACATCGTGTCCGTCTGCATGTAACTCAGCACATCGTTCATCCAGCCCATGTTCCACTTGTAATTGAATCCCAGTCCGCCCGTATAGGTAGGATGCGTCACCTTGGGGAACGCCGTGGACTCTTCCGCAATGAGCATCGTGTTGGGAAATTGTCCGAATACGTCTACCGACAACTTCTTTAAAAACTCTATGGCTTCGAGATTTTCCTTGCCTCCCCACTTGTTGGGACGCCATTCGCCCTCACGTCTGTCGTAGTCGAGATAAAGCATGCTGGCAACCGCGTCTACGCGCAGTCCGTCGAAATGGAATTCTTTGAGCCAATAACGCGCGTTGCTTATGAGGAAACTCTTCACTTCGTAACGCGAATAGTCGAATATCCTTGTACCCCAGCCCTTGTGTTCCTGCTTGTAGGAGTCGGCACTTTCGTAGCAACATGTGCCGTCAAATTCCATAAGTCCGTGCGCGTCTTTGCAGAAATGTGCGGGAACCCAGTCTAAAATAACGCCTATTCCGTTTCTGTGACACTGATTTACAAGATAACGCAGGTCGTCGGGAGTTCCGTATCTGCTTGTGGGCGAATAGAAACCCGTCACCTGGTAGCCCCACGAGCCGTCGAAAGGATGCTCGGCAAGGGGCATGAATTCGATGTGAGTATAGCCCATCTTCTTTACATAAGGGACAAGGTACTTGGCAAGATCCCTGTAACTGTACAGTCTGCCGTCGTAATGCCTGCGCCACGAACCTGCGTGCACTTCGTATATACTTACGGGACTTTTATAAACGCCTTTCTTAGCCAACTGCTCCGTCCACTTTTCGTCCGTCCAGCAGAAAGTTTCGTCACGGTCGTATATAACGCTTGCCGTCTGCGGGCGCAACTGACTGTAAGTGGCATACGGGTCGGCTTTGTAAAGCACCGTTCCCGACTGTGTGGTGATCGCATATTTGTAGCAATCGCCGTTTCTTGCTCCGTTTATCGTTATTTGCCATATGCCGTCCTGTAACTCGAGATTGTCGTGATTTACAAGCCAGTTGTTGAAATCTCCCACCACGGACACCGCCTTGGCGTTCGGCGCCCATACGGCAAAATGGTATACGTTTTCCTCCAGTTTGTGACAACCTAAAAGTTCGTAGGCGTTGTCGCAGTTTCCGTTGTAAAAATCTGTAAATCTGTTCATGGTTTACTCCTTTTCACATATTGGCGAAGTCAACGTCGCCAAACCTGTTCTGTCGGTAAGTCGGGTAAGTTCCGCCATCATTACCGCATTTGCGTTGGAAAAACAATCGTCTGATGCCATATAACTCCAACCGCCTGTAACTCCGGGCAGATTCATACGGTATTTGCCCGATTGACCTGCTATATCCTGCATACAAACAATCACAAGATTTGCCTTAGACTGCATCAGTCGCCTTATCATTGCGTGATTTACGCTTTCGCCCTCTTCGGGCTTGAGATAATCGAGTACTTTTTGCTGCGTGTCTTTATCGAGACTTTCCCACCAGCCGAGCAATGTGTCGTTGTCATGCGTTCCTATGTAACCTATGCACAGTTCGGGATAACGGTGAGGTAAAAACTGATTGTCGGGATTACCGTCAAAAGCAAACTGGAATATTTTCATTCCAGGCAATCCGCAATCATCGCGCAACTTGTAAACGGACTGCGGAATATCTCCCAGATCCTCCGCGATGATTTCCAGTTGAGGATATGTCTTGCGAATAAGTCCCAGCAGCGACATTCCTACACCCTTGCGCCAAACGCCGTTTCTTGCCGTTTTTTCGCCGTACTTTATTGCGTAGTAAGAATCGAACGCTCTGAAATGGTCGATACGTATTACGTCGAACATTTCGGCACAATGTCCGATTCTTTTTAACCACCAGGAATAATTGTCCTTTTTCATCTCCTGCCAGTTGTACAGCGGATTGCCCCACAACTGTCCGTCCTCGGAGAAATAATCGGGAGGTACACCTGCCACCCACGAAGGTCTGCGCTGTGCATCCAGTTCAAACTGTCCGGAATTAGCCCATACATCCGCCGAATCGTACGCCACGTAAATGGGAACGTCGCCTATAAGTTTTATTTCGGCATCGGACAACTTCTGTCTGAACACTTTCCATTGCTTATAAAATATATATTGCACAAACTTTTCCAGACCAACAAGATCGGCAAGCAGTTCGCTGTAACTTGCCATTGCCTTGTCTGTCCTGAAGCGTATGTCTTCCGGCCAATCCTGCCATCCCGCTCCGCCGAAGTGCTTTTTCAACGCACGGAACAGTGCGTAATCATCCAGCCACCATTTGTTGCTTTCGGTAAACAGTACGTAGTCCTGCGGAGCAAAATCTTTTTCGAATTTTCTGTACGCCTTTTCCAGCAAAGTATCCTTAGCCTGTTGAGCATAGGCGTAATCGTTTCCTTTGATGCGCGGAAATTGCGACAGATCCTCCTGCGAAAGCAATCCGTCGTCTTCCAACTGCTCGACATCGATGAACAGTTTGTTGCCTGCAAACGCAGATACCGACGCATAAGGAGAATGCGCGTCATCGGTAGGAGTTACAGGAAGTATCTGCCAGTAACGTTGTCTGGCAGCCTTCATAAAATCAATAAACTTGTCTGCCTCAGCAAAACTGCCCACTCCGTAACGCCCGGGCAATGATGACAAATGCAAAAGTATTCCGCTTGATTTCATAATAATCCCCTCATAATATATTGTTTTTGTCAAATCAAAATTGCACAAAATTGTTTTAATGCCTGATTTTTCTCAACCTTATATATATTAGCATTTTTATTCGGCAAAATCAATAGCAAATAACAAATATTTAAATAATTTTGGCAAAAGATGTTACGACACTGCGTTAAAGATGTTTTGCAATGTTTCCGTTCTGCTGTCTTTGTCGTACAGACGGTGACACACAACTGTTAATTACTCCCAAAAATATTGACGGACGCCGTCAGGCGTCCGTCAAACAAGGAAAAAATTATTCAGGAACTGAGGTAACGTCCCTGCTTCAGGCTGTAAAATCAAATAAAGAAACTGAGAACTACAAGCATTATACCGCCGAAATAGAACAGACTGTTTAGCACATCGACGTACGCTTTGCGTAATTTGAAATAATACATTCCCAGCAATATGTCGCTGATAAAAAACATAAGCGTTCCGAGACCGTACATCAATGCCGGTGTTGCCGTTGAAACAATCGCATTGGACAATCCGAGACAACCGCTGTATCCCACAAATATGAGGTAAATGTTTAAGAACCATTTACTTGAACCGTAAGTGTATACTTTGCGGTATTGCAAGTACAGATTGAGGCAGTACAGAAACGCAAATATCAACAGCGACCACCATTGCCATCCATATTCGTACAGTGCAAAAACTATGAGCAAAGCGTTGCCTATACCGAAGGACACAACACCGCAGTGAAACATTTTGCGGTTGCCGCCCCACAATAAGAATATATCTCCGCCTGCGGTAAAAACAAGGGCAACAAGCACTACTACGGCATATCGGTCGGTGTTAAGCAAGACGGCATAAACTGTAAGAGCAAGATAAATCAGAACAAGCAAAACTTTGTTGACTCCGCGGAACGCAGTTCTCCTGCCCAATGCTTTACACGTCATGTAACTGATCAGCAACAATGCGTATATTATTACCGATGTCAATACAAAAGTATCCATACACTCCCCCTGTGCAATCAATAATTCCCTTCTGCACCCACTACTATACATTACTAAAATTGAAATTTCAAGTACAATTTTTTCGCATTAAAAAACACGTTTCATTTTAGAATCGGAATAAATCGCAATTGCTTGACAATGTTTAATTTAAAGTATATACTGTAAATAATAGAATATTCGACAAGGAAATGTGGGAGCAATCCCTTGTCCATTCGCCTTGCGTAAACCAACGACAGACTAATATTGTGGCGGTTTGTCGTTATTTTTTTTGTAACGGAGTAATCTATGACTGTAGAAAACAAACGCAGACTTTCACTATTGGCACTTACACTTACAGTCTTTTTCTGGGGCGCGGGATTTGTGTTTACAGATCTCTGTCTCGAAACGGGGGCAGATCCCGGACTGATAAATTCAATAAGATTTGTAACTGCCACAATATTTATCGGTGTAATATTTCACAAAAGAATAAAACTCAACAAAGAGTCGCTTCTGTACGGTTCGATAGGCGGAGTGTTTTTGTTTTTAGGATTTTTGTTCCAACTTATGGGACTCAAATACACCACGGCGGCAAACAACGGGTTTTTCACTGCGGCATACGTAGTATTTGTACCTTTTCTGCACTGGATGATACAAAAGACAAAACCTTCGTCAACGGTTATGACAGGTATTGCCATTGCTCTTGCAGGCTTCTTTATACTTAACTTCGGATCTCCTTCGACAGTAGAGGACGTCGTAGGAAAAGACAATCTTCCGCTGGGAAATTTGCTGACTATTCTGGGATCGCTGTTTTTAGCGATGCATATTGTGTGGTCAGACCGTTCGCTTAAAAAGGCAAGCGGAATGACAATTACATGGATACAGGTCGCAACGTCGGCAATGTTGTTTGCAATTTACTTCTTTATTGCAGAATTTCCTTCGATGACACCTGCTTCGGTAAACTGGTCGGCACTTGCTTTGCCTGTGGCGTTTGTGGCCGTGTTGGGCACTGCTTTCGCATATCCGTCGCAGATAATATCCCAACAGTATATATCCCCGGCAAAAACATCGCTGATAATATCGGCAGAATCGGTAATAGGCGGAATCGTGGCAGTAATCGCAATGCGCGACGTTCTGTCTTGGAGTCTTGTCGTCGGAGGACTGCTTGTAGTAACAGCGTTGCTGTTTGTGGAAGTCTTGCCTTCCTTTAAACAAAAGAAAATACACGCAAAAACTTCTAAATCGTCGATACATCAAAATAAAAACGAACAACGACTGGAAGACATCTGCATTCTTGCCGACGAACACGGCAAAGATAACGCTTCGGAAAAGGAATGTACCGAAACCATTCCCCGCGACAAAAACGACACGGTGGCTACAACCGGCTCACACACTACTTTCAAATGAATCGAATGTGCTTTTATACGTCGGAAACGGCGTAAAAAATGTATGAAAAAAATTGCAAAAAATACATCTAATTTATTGACAAAATGTGGAACTGGTGCTAATATATTTTAGCAATCGGTAGTACGGTTGAATTAAATATTCCTCAATAGCTCAGTCGGTAGAGCATGCGGCTGTTAACCGCAGGGTCGTTGGTTCGAGTCCAACTTGGGGAGCCACAAAGACAATGACTTCGGTCGTTGTCTTTTTTTTTGCATTAAGACTCAAACCAACGACGAGTCGTTGGTGACGCTCGCATCTTTCTGCCCTTCGGCTTCGATTT
>CALVWF010000002.1 GCA_944364615.1 uncultured Clostridia bacterium | reverse complement strand
CGATAAGCTGGTTTCTTGCTGTTATGCCCTTTGCCGCCGTATCCTGAAAATAAATCCGTATCAAATCTATCAGCTTATCCTCATAAATACGTTGATGAATTTCTTCGTCGGATAATCCCTCAGTCATCAACTTTGCGGTAGTTCTCATTTCAAAAAATAAGAACTGCTCTCTTGTTAGTGAACCTGTTCCCGAATATGGGCTTCTATTTCTTAATTCAGCGATAGGACTATATGTCATTCTCTCTCTCCTGTATCATTAAACACTATTCCATTATCCTTACAGAAAGAGTCAAATTGAGCCTGAGCCAAATAGCTTGGAAGGAAACGTCCTTTTTCCCATCTGTTGATAGTCGAAAAGGGTACACCCATTTTCCCCGCAAATTTCTCTTGGCTAAGACCTAATTGTTTTCTCGCTTCTTTAACTTTTTCAGCGAATGTCATAATACACCCTCCATCTTCGGATATGCTAACGCAAATATTATAGCATAACTGCATATCTTTTTCAAGTGTATTTGAAAAAGTAAAGAGATGTTTTTGGCTCAAATTACCATAAATTTGTCCAAAAAGCATCTCTTCTAACAAATTCTATTGTTTTTCGTTATGTATTTTGTCTGCTATATTTACAATCTGAACACCAAGTTCTCTTGCGTACTTATAGCATTTATACGCGCCACCATTCTCTCTTTCAATATATATAATCATTAAATCGCAATTTTCTGCAAGCCACCTATTTCTTTTCTCGATAGCGGCTTTATAATGACATTTATAGTCGTTTGGCATTATCACTTCATCGTATGATTTTTCTATCAGGTCTAAATTTGCGATTTCATAAGGTAGAACAAGCGCAAGAGAACAAAACGCCGACCATTCGCTTTTTAACCGTCTGACGGCAGAAGCCGCCAGCTCGTCAAACTCTCCGTTCTTACCGACGTAAAATTCTATATATTCGTGCTTTTTCAAAAGCATAGATAATACTGTATCGAGTTCATCTGCTACTTGTCTATGTTCATCTACCTCTCTGTGACCGATAAATGCTACCCGATATATCTCCAACCCGAAAACACCTCCCCCAACAGGCGAATTTTTAGTCTGCATATTGTTCGCCTATTAGTGCAATAGGTGAACAAATCGTCTATCTATGAACGCCTATCAGGAAAGTATAGGAAAAATTACAAACGTTTCATTTTTCAGAATAATCTCGAATTGACTTTAACATAAGTTTTATGGTATAATATAGGTAATTTGAAAGCCGTCTATTGCACTAACAGACGGCTTTTTAACTTAAAAAATTTTACCGAGTTTATTCATCATTTCTTTCTTATGCTCCATCATCGAGTGGGCATAACGGTTAAGGGTTACAGTTGCGTTCTTGTGTCCCAAAATCTCCGAAAGCGTTTTGACGTCCATTCCGCATTCGAGCGCACGGGTTGCGAACGTATGGCGCAGAGAGTGAAATCCTTTCCTTTCGATTCCGAGCCGCTTTTGCAATAACTCAAAACTCCTTTGATATGAGCGCACGGTTATTCCGTGTCCGTCGCTTGAAACAACGTACTGTGAATTACTCTTTTTCTTATGTTCTTTCAATAGCGGCAACAGTTGTCTCGGAATCGGAATTGTTCTCTTTGACGACGTTGTTTTCGGTGTGTCGGTGATCCGGCATAATTTTCCGTTCTCGTCCCGTCCGTCGTGACAGGTTTTATTGACTGTAATCGTACCTTTGTTAAAGTCAATATCCGACCATTCCAAAGCCAACAGCTCCCCGATACGAAGTCCCGAATACAGACAAAGCACAATCCCGAACAGCTTCGGCTTTTTGCTTGTCAGTACGGCTTGTTCTATTTTTTTCTGTTCCGGAAGCGTGAAGCAGGACACTTCCTTTTCTTTCGTTTTCGGGCGTTTAATTTTATCCGCCGTGTATTCTTTGAGTTCTCCGAGCGTGTAAGCGAGTTTCAGCGAATTCTGTATCACCGTAATAATTCCGTTCACCGAATTCGCCGCCAAACCTTTTCCTGTTACAATATTCCCGCTTCTCAACAGCTCCGTAACATATCTCTGCAAAACAAGCGGCGTCAGTTCGTCAAGCTCATATTCTCCCAATTTTACTTTAAGGTGCTTCTCAATGATTTCAGAGTACCTTTCGCAAGTTTTTATCTTCGACGACGGCTGTATGTAATTACGAAACCATTCGTCCAACCACATTCCATATTTCATATTGTTCTCCTTTTCGTTATACTATAATTATAATTTTTCTTATCACCTTTTGGAAACTACACTCAAACATCAACAAAAAAGAGAGAACCTAAAAACTTGTTCTCTCTTAAAAATTATTATAAAATTGTAGTACCCTATCGAGCAAAAACGATATGTCGTAAGTTCAAGACCTGTTTTTTGAAAAAAGTGCCAAAATGCAGCTGTTAAATTCAAAGATTTTGTCCAACGACAAAAACACAAGATATAGTAACAAAAAAGCACAAGATACGCAATATCTTGTGCTTTTTGTCTGTTGTAGCTTTTTCGTACAACAAAGATGCTCCCCCCTGTAAGATTTAAACTTACAACTTACATTTCCCGGCACTTTATAGATAATCACTACCAATATCCAGAATTTTATTTTCATCAAGATGTAAGGATTTTAACCACTCATCCTTTTCCTTTTGTAGTTTACGGTAGCTTTCACTACCGGGATCGCAGAAAGACATCAATAGGTTATAATGTTTCAGTTTGTTCCTTACTTTATCATTCGGATCATCCTCGTCCGAACAAGGTTTGCGGTATTGAATATAGAAAAGCCCAAAACTCGCCCAGCTGTATGCTTTCAAGTTTTGCTTTGCCGCTCGTTTGCAATATCTACGCCAGCAAAGCCGTAAAGACGACTGATGCTTACGCATCTGAAACTCTTCCCATTTAAAGTCAGGGATTAGATAACCTTTATCTTTTTTTACACGTTCGGGAAATAGTAAAATTCGAAGCTCTTCCTCGCTCATTCTTTGAATATCAGCAAATATAGTTTCGATTTTATTAAACCTATTTAAGACTTCCCACACAACAGTTCGTGAGCAACCGCAAAGCGTTGCAATTTGACTATTGTTGTTACCTTTTTGATAGTATTCGATAATTAACTTATATTTTACCATAAAAACACTCCATTTTATCGCCCTCTTTTACCCATATCCGTAGATACGGGAAAGTGTTCATTTTTATTGGCCACCCCCGATTTTGAGGCCTATTTTTCGGTTTTTGCGAAACTTGGAGAAGAAAAAAAGCAGTCGCTCTTTCTCAAGAATGACTGCTTTTTGCTTGTTTTAGTATAAAATATGAGTTTTTAAGCCGTTTTTGACCTTATTTGGTCGCCCTCGGATTACGGATATTCGCCTGAGCAGCGGCAAGACGGGCAATGGGCACACGGTAAGGTGAACAACTTACGTATGTCAGGTTGATGTTGTGAGCAAATTCGATACTGCTGGGATCTCCGCCGTGTTCACCGCAGATACCGCACTGCAAGTCGGGACGAGTTTCTCTACCCAAAGTTACAGCCATCTTCATCAGTTTACCGACACCTACCGTATCCAATCTTGCGAACGGATCGCTTTCGTAAATCTTAGCAGCATAATAACTGGGCAGGAATTTACTTGCGTCGTCACGGCTGAATCCGAATGTCATCTGTGTAAGGTCGTTTGTACCGAAGGAGAAGAATTCTGCTTCCTTAGCGATTTCGTCAGCGGTCAAAGCGGCACGAGGAATTTCGATCATTGTACCGACCATGTATTTGAGGTCAGACTTGGCTTCTGCGATAAGAGCGTCAGCGGTAGTCACAACTATCTTCTTGACGTAAGCAAGTTCCTTAACTTCGCCAACAAGAGGAATCATGATTTCGGGAACAACGTGCCAATCGGGATGACGTTTCTGAACGCTCAAAGCAGCCTTGATAACAGCCTTAGTTTGCATTACTGCAATTTCAGGGTAAGTTACTGCAAGACGGCAACCACGGTGCCCCATCATGGGGTTGAATTCGTGAAGGCTATCGCACAGTTGCTTTACGTATTCGATGCTCTTGCCCTTGGATTTAGCAAGCAGAGCAATGTCTTTTTCCTCGGTTGGAACGAATTCGTGCAGAGGCGGATCCAGGAAACGAATGATAACGGGTTGTCCCTTAAGTGCTTCCATCAGACCTTCGAAGTCTTGCTGTTGAAGAGGTTCGATCTTAGCAAGAGCAACTTCACGTTCTTCAACTGTTTCGGAAACAATCATTTCACGGAATCTGTCGATACGGCCTTCACCGAAGAACATGTGTTCGGTACGGCACAGACCGATACCTTGTGCGCCAAGTTCAGCAGCACGTTGAGCGTCGGCAGGAGTGTCGGCATTTGTGCGAACTTCCAAAGCCTTGTACTTGTCAGCCAACTTCATGATACGGCCGAAGTAACCGCTGTTGGGATCTGCAGGAACGGTCTTGATTTCGCAATCGTAAATCTTACCTGTAGAACCGTCCAAAGAGATGTAATCTCCTTCGTGGAAGATCTTGCCACCGAGTTCAAACTTCTTGTTGGCTTCGTCCATCTTGATGTCTCCGCAGCCGGATACACAACATGTTCCCATACCACGAGCAACAACTGCAGCGTGAGATGTTTGTCCGCCACGAACTGTCAGAATACCTTGAGCATACTTCATACCTTCGATGTCTTCAGGAGAAGTTTCAAGACGAACAAGAACTACCTTCTTCTTAGCCTTGCCAAGAGTTACGGCATCTTCGGAACTAAATACAACTGTACCTGTAGCGGCACCGGGACTTGCAGCAATACCTTTACCTACAACGTTGTTCTTGTCGGCAGCGGCAAGAGCGTTGACGTCGAATGTGGGGTGAAGAAGCATGTCCAAAGACTTAGCGTCGATTTGCATCAAGGCTTCCTGTTCGGAAATCATGCCTTCGTCAATGAGATCGCAGGCAATCTTGATAGCGGCTGCGGCTGTACGCTTACCGTTTCGTGTCTGCAACATGTAGAGTTTACCCTTTTCGATGGTAAATTCCATATCCTGCATGTCTCTGTAGTGACTTTCAAGAGTATCGCACACCTTCAGGAATTGTTGGTAAACATCAGGCAATACTTCTGCCATCTTGGAAATGGGCATAGGAGTACGAACGCCTGCAACAACGTCTTCGCCCTGAGCGTTCATAAGGAATTCGCCCATAAGACCCTTTTCACCTGTTGCCGGGTTACGTGTAAATGCAACACCTGTACCGCAATCGTCGCCCATGTTACCGAATGCCATCATCTGTACGTTTACTGCCGTACCCCAACTGTACGGAATGTCGTGGTCCATACGATAGATGTTTGCACGAGGGTTATCCCAAGAACGGAAAACGGCTTCAACTGCAGCGAACAGTTGTTCCTTAGGATCAGACGGGAAGTCTTTACCGATTTTTTCCTTATATTCTGCTTTAAATTGAGTAGCCAGTTCTTTGAGGTCGTCAGCCGTAAGTTCTACGTCGAAAGTAACGCCCTTCTTTTCCTTCATTTCGTCGATAAGAGCTTCGAAATATTTCTTACCTACTTCCATTACTACGTCAGAGAACATCTGGATGAATCTTCTGTAGCAGTCCCAAGCCCAACGAGGGTTACCGGACTTAGCGGAAAGAACTTCTACTACTTCTTCATTAAGACCGAGGTTCAAGATTGTGTCCATCATACCGGGCATTGATGCACGTGCACCGGAACGAACGGATACCAGAAGAGGATTTTCCTTGTCGCCGAACTTTTTGCCGGTGATTTCCTCCATTTGAGAGATGGCGTTCATGATCTGAGACTTGATTTCGTCATTGATCTTTCTGCCGTCTTCGTAATACTGTGTGCAAGCTTCGGTTGTAATGGTGAAACCTTGAGGCACGGGCAAACCGATATTTGTCATTTCTGCAAGGTTTGCACCTTTACCGCCCAGCAATTCACGCATTTTAGCATTGCCTTCGCTAAATAAATAGGTGTACTTTTTAGCCACTTTTTTATTCCTCCTGAATAATATTGTACAGTTGAAACGAGTGCTTTAAGACGCACTCTAACCTATACTATTTTACATTAAATTTATTTTTTAGACAAGTGTTTTAATTGACCTGTCGGTACTTTTTTTCAAACAATCTGTCATAAATTTGATTTATTTTCATAAACTATTGACCGCACCCTCATGATTAGTAAAAAAATGCCTGTACAAAACAAAAACCCGCACGAAAATGCGGGTAGAAATGGAATTACATTCTGATAAATTCCGTTGCGCTTTTAAGACGCTGAACGGCAACGGCTATGTAGGATGACAGCGAGTGGACAGCCTCTTTGCTTACCGCATCCGGCACGCGTATATTTGCAAGTTTGTCGGAGGTCATTGAGGACACAAGTTTCAGCAGATTGCCCGTGCCTGCGCTAAGCGCTATCGCACCTTCGCCCTTACACTGTTTGCACACGACTCCGCCTACTGCGGGATCGAGATACAGTTGCGAATTGTCGCCGCACACCGAACAGGCGGCAAAGTTCAATTCGTAACCCGACTGTTTGAGAAATTGCAACAAAAAGTACAGTACCGCGATATAGGCGTTGACTCCCGCCGTAAGAGCGTCGAAAGTCTTCAAAGCCTCCACGAAAAGACGTGCGTCCGGCTCTTCGGGTTGCAATGCGGCAAGACATTCCAACACTACGCAACCGCCGTAAAAACATACGATGTCTTCCCTTAAAGAGTAAAAACTTTCCAGTTGCTGGCAGGTCTTCAAAACATAATACCCGTGTCCCGCCGCCAGTTCGTACACCCCAAGACAAAAAGGTTCCTGACAAAACTTCAACTTGGCTTTGGGTTTCTTTATACCCTTTGCACGCACGGAAATCTTGCCGTATTCCAACGAATACAGCAAAATTATCTTGTCGTTTTCTCCGTAATCAACGCTTTTTAGCGCTATCGCTTTCGTGCTTATGTCCATTGTCCAACCGTTTATACAATAAGTAATAGGACGGATTCCCCGTCAGTCTGAACATTTCCCATGCAGTATTTTTCATACCAAGCACCTCCGATTTCAATTAGAATGTGCCGTATTCCGAAAAATATTTACACAGGCAAATCAAATCTTGTAACCCAACTCGTTCATTACGGAAGGTCTGTTGCGCCAGTCTTCCTTGACCTTTACCCACAAAGTGAGAAACACGTGCGATTCGAGCAATTTTTCCATGTCGCGTCTGGCGTCCCGACCGATTGACTTGATCATCGCACCCTGTTTGCCCAGCACAATGGGTTTGTGCGACGCCTTTTCCACAATTACGTTGGCGTCTATATCCCATTCGTCACGCTCCTCGTCGTACTGCATTTTGTTGAGTTGTATTCCCACTCCGTGAGGTATTTCTTCATCGCAGTTCAACAGAACCTTTTCCCTGATGATTTCCGCAACGAGATAAGACCTGCTCTTGTCGGTGATATCGTCTTCCTGAAAATACATGCTGTCGCCCGTAAGATACTTTTTCAGACCGTTGCGCAGCGTCGATATATTGCGTCCCTTGCGCGCCGAAACGCAGTACACTTCTTTGACAAAGCCGTACCTGTTTAGTTTTGCAAGTTCGGGCATTAGTTTTTCCGGCTGAGTGATGTCCGTCTTGGTGACGGCAACAACTACGGGAACGTTTTTCTTGCCGTACTTTTCCAGCAATGCCAATGCCTTGTCGGAGATTCCGTCGTGCCCGTCTATCACCGCAAGAAGGCAGTCGACGTCGGAAATTGCGCTGTCTATACTCTTTAACATAAAATCGCCCAAAGCGTTTCTGCTGGTGAGATAGCCGGGAGTGTCCACAAACACTATCTGACTGTCGTCATCCGTCCAAATACCTAAAATATTGTCCCTTGTGGTCTGCGGTTTAGGTGAAACGATGGCTATTTTCTGTTCGATAAGAGCGTTTAGCAATGTCGATTTGCCCGCATTCGCAAGACCCGCTATGGCTATAAATCCTGTTTTTCTCATAAGTAAATCAATCTCCGCGTACTACTCCGTATTTGTCCAGAATTTCCTTTTGCTTTGCGATCATCCGCTTTTCGCCGTCGGCAGTGACGTGGTCGTATCCCAACAGATGCAACAGTCCGTGCAGACACAAAAAACATATCTCGCGTTCCACCGAGTGTCCGTACTCCTCAGCCTGCGCCTCGGCAACGTTACGGCACACCACAATGTCGCCTATGAACAGCCTGCCGTCCTCTTCCACGTCTGATACAAACCTGCTGTCTTCAACGTCAACAACCTGACCTTCGGTTATATCGAAAGAGGGAAAACTCAACACGTCGGTAACTCGGTCGGTGTTGCGGAAACTGCCGTTAAGTTGCTTTATCGTCCGAGGCGAAACAAAGGAAACCGCCACTTTCAGATCGTGCTGACCGAGTACCTGTTCGGCACAACGAAACAGACCGCCGATAAGCGGTCTTTCGCCCTTGTGAGTACCTGCAAATACAATCTTCATATCGCACCTCGTCAGGATCTCATATCAATCTCGGGATACTTTACGCGTTTGTGGCGTATTCCGAGATAGGTAGTAATAATCGTACTCTTTATGGCATCGATCTCTTTCATCGTAATGTCGCAATCGCTGAACTGATCGAACATAAGACGTTCGTTTACTATTTTGTCCACTATTTCTTCCGCCTTGCTCCTGTCGTTGGAAGCACGCAATGCCGCTTCGCAGGCGTCGCATATCATCAGCAATGCAGATATCTTGGAAGTAGGTTTGGGACCGTCGTAACTGTAATCGGCAGGATCCAACTTGCCGTCCGTGTACTTTTGCGCCTTGGCATAGAAATATTTTACAGGCATAGTGCCGTGATGTTCCATTATCGCGCGCTGTATTTCCACCGGCATTCCGTATTCCTTGGCAATGGCAAGACCGTTGACCGTGTGCGACTTTATGATAGCCACGCTGGATTCGGGAGTAAGATGATCGTGCAGATTTACTCCGTCCGTCTGATTTTCCGCAAAGTAGGACGGATTTTTAATTTTTCCGACGTCGTGGTAGTAAGCGCACGCACGTGCAAGCACGGTACTTTCGCCTATTACCGAGGCGCACGCCTCAACGTAGTTGGCAACGGTAAGACTGTGATTGTAGGTACCGGGTGCTTTTTCGAACAATTTGCGCATAAGGGGAGTATTGCTGGACGCAATCTCGGAAAAGCGGAAAACGCTTACCACGTTAAATATTTTTTCAAACACTGGAACAACGATAAACATTATCATTATTCCGATAATACCGCTCAAAAACGACAGCACGACGCTTATAATGAAATAGTCGCGCTCGAAAACGGACAAAAACATAAAATAGCAAATTACCCTGCACAGCGCGGAAATAACTCCGAGTATAAGTCCCACATTGATGTACACTATACGACGGTAATGCTTGCCCAGAACGTAGGCTGCGTAAACGGATGTGATGACGCCAGCCAGCAACAGATAAATGCTTTGATCGCTGACAAAAAACTGTTCCTCTTCCAATCCGAAATTGATGATCTTGACAAAGTACATCATTATCACGGCAAAGTTGGCGAAGAATCCGAGTTTGCCAGAGACGATGAGGGAAATGACAAGCGAGCAAAGCGCGAAAGGAGCGATGTCCAGTCCGAACTGCCAGTTGCTGTCCAGCACGAACAGAATACCGTAGCACAGCAACATAGTGACGTATAGAGCCAGTACTTTGCGCGGTTCGGACATCGTCTGCTTGTCGGTAAAGAAACCGTACAGAGCAACGCTTCCCAACAGCAACAATATACTGCTCACTTCCACCAGTGAACTGCGCAGATTGAGCGTCTTCATATGGGGCAACAGACTTACCAGACAAAAGCAGGCAAAAGCCAGTATAAATACCGCAACGTTCACCCACACCGATTTGCTGCCCGTAAGAGTTTTAGGAGTTTTGGGATTCATCTTTTTTCCTCGTGTGTTTCGTATGCTTTTACTATCAGTTGCACAAGCGGATGACGCACCACGTCTTTTTCGCTGAAACGCATTATACCTATTTCGTCAATGCCCTGCAAAATACGCGTTGCGTGTTTGAGACCGCTGATTTTTCCTTCGGGCAGATCTATCTGCGTAAGGTCGCCCGTTATTACCATTTTACTGTTTTCACCCAGTCTCGTCAAGAACATTTTTATCTGTTCTTTTGTCGTATTCTGCGCTTCGTCGAGAATAATAAACGCATTGTTTAGCGTTCTTCCGCGCATATACGCAAGAGGCGCAATTTCTATTACACCCTTTTCCATAAGTTTGGAATAACTGTCCAGTCCCAACATTTCCTGCAAAGCGTCGTACAGCGGACGAAGATAGGGATTGACCTTTTCCTGCAAATCCCCCGGCAAAAAGCCCAGTTTTTCCCCCGCTTCAACGGCAGGACGTGTTAAAATGATCTTTTCCACCTGCTTGGACTTGAAACTGTTGACTGCCATTGCCACTGCCAGGTAAGTTTTTCCCGTGCCTGCAGGACCTATACCGAAAGTAATCGTTTTTTTACGAATATAGTCAACGTACTTGCGCTGTCCGACGGTTTTACTGCGAATAGGCTTGCCACGGTTAGTAATGGCAACGACATCGTGTAACAGTTGATCCACTTCTTCGATAGTTCCGTCTTTTACGCAATCGCACAGGTACTTTACCCTGCCTATATCGACGCTCTGACCGTCTGCTATACATTCGGTCAGTTTGTCGATGACCTTCATTGCGTTTTCCACGTCTTCCGCTTCGCCCTGAATGGCGTTTCCGCCGTCCAGCATTACCACCTTGACGTTAAAACTGTCGCATATAGCCTTGATATTTTCGTCAAATGTACCGAACAGTTTTATGAGAATTTCCATACTGTCCGTAAGTATCTTGCTTGTAACCGTAAATCCAACCTCCGCTTCGGCAATCTTTTAAAGATTGCATTGTTTATAATTTTACCCTACGTTCCCATTAAAACATACATTTTGATGGATGTTTTAAACGAACTGCGGTTTTAGCGTAAAATCACTTCGCCTATTTCAATTTCCCCCGTAAGCACCGCGGTGACCTTGTTGTCCGACACATTGTAAGTTACCGTATAGGGAGCAAAAGTACATTTGTCCACAGCCCCGTCCAGAGCCTGCCGTTTGAGATCGTCCAGACACTGCGAAAGGGAAACTTTCTGCACTTCCAGTACGGTACGGTAATAGACGGTGTGAACAAGAGTGACTGCAAACGGGTACAACGTCAGAGATGTGCTTACCGTTTCGTACGTTTCGAAGGGCACTTCCCCGTGACTGTCGTAACTGCCTATAACTACCTCAGTTACCGCAAATGACTCACCCGTACGTACGTACTTGGAAAGATAACCGTTGAAGGCAATTTCCTGACTGCACACCACTGTTGCAAAAACCTGCCCCACCGCTCTTACAGGCTGAACCGTTCCGTCGTTGTAAATACGTTCGCCCTTTATAAGTATCTGTCCTTTGCTGACGGTGTCGCCCTTTTGTACCAGGGCGGTACCCTGTATCAGCACAATGCGACTGACAACTCCGTCCGACTGCGCTACAATGTCAGCGGGACTGTCAAGGTCTATCGGTTCGTCTGCCTCCGAACGCTCGACAACTTCTATCAGCAACGTACTTCCCTTACGTACCGCAGTCACGAAAGAGGCGTTCATGGCGTTTGTAAGATAGTTTTCCAGTTTGTCGTAACTGAGCGAGACGAGACTCCTGCCTATACCTACGCCGTACTCGTACAAAGCATCCAGAACCTGCTGTCTGTCCGCGCCTCTGACTTCTATACGCCAGCACACCGTGCCGGACGCAATCAGCAACGGCACCAGTAAAACAAGCACAACAAACAGGGCAATGTGGCGTTTGAGCCTTTCTGCCGTTGCCGCCGCACCGATAAATTTTATGTTGTGAACATTATAGCACTTTTCCCGTAATAAATCAAGGACCTTGCCGCGATTGGAATACGCAACGGTAATAACCGCAGTAAATCGGTCAATGCGCCGTACTGCGTAAAGCGTGACTTTTTGTTTGATGAGCGCACGCAGCAAATCTTCAAGGTTAAGTCCGTCCACGGTAATTTCAATTTTAGAAATCATCGTATCTGACCCCCGTTATATGTCCTTTTATAACTGCGGAACTGTCCGTCAGCAGTGCCAGCGACACCTGCCCGGTAACACTGACGCTTCCCTTGCCCACACGCAACTGTATTTCGCTGTCGCCAAATTTTTTAAGTCCCTTGTGACCTTCCACCACAGCGGTGTGATTGCCGTAAACACAGCATTTGTAACGCATAACCGACAAGGTTTCGAGATCGGCGGTTTCCAAGGATACATCGCTTAATTTTTTCATATTGTAATATATGCCGCGACAGTGCGAATTACTATCTAAAGTAAAAAACCGACCTGTTCTTTAAAGTAATACTTTAAATACACAGATCGGTTCCGACTTATTTAAGCAACTTGTCCAACAGAGAGGAAATCTCATCCATTTTTTCGGTGGCGTCCCCTTTCTCTATCGAAGAAAGCACGCAGTTGTGCAAGTGAGCGTTGAGCACTTCTTTGTTGACCTTGGAAAGTATTGCCTGACTTGCCATTATCTGATTGCTGACGTCTATACAGTACTGACCTTCCTCTATCATTCGGATTATACCGTCTATCTGTCCTTTTGCCGTCTTTAACAGTCTGATAAGTTTGTCATTATCTCTTTTCATCCGACACCTCCGCTTTATACCCGCATTGTTGCACTGCTTCCGTAAGTAAACGGCTGTCCGCACTGCCTTTGACAGTCGCCTTACCCTCTTCGAGCGACACCTGTACGTCGGTGACGCCTTCAACTGCATTGAGCGCTTCCGACACACGGTTACTGCAATGCTGACACATCATTCCTTCCACTTTTAGAACTACCGTTCCTTCCTTTACCTCAGGCGGTTGCACGTTGTTGACGCCAGGGCACTGCTGACCGCATTGCGTAACGGAAGGTTTGAAAAATCTCAGACGCAAAGCGTTTGTCACCACAAATATACTGGAAAGACTCATTGCGAGTGCTCCTATCATCGGATTGAGTTTTAAAGCCAACGGCGTATAATAAAACATTCCCGTCGCAATGGGGATACCGAGGCAGTTGTAGAAAAATGCCCAGAAAAGATTTTCCTTTATATTTCTTACGGTACTTGCCGACAGTCGGTAAGCGTCGGCAACGTCTGTCAGTTGATTTTTTATAAGCACTATGTCGGCACTGTCTACGGCAATGTCGCTGCCGCTTCCTATCGCTATACCGACATCGGCACGAACGAGTGCGGGAGCGTCGTTTATTCCGTCACCGACCATCACGACTTTTTCTCCCTGCTGTTGCAGTCGGGCGACGATTTTTTCCTTGTCGGCAGGCAACACCTGCGCATATACGCTGTCTATTCCTACCTGCCGCGCAATGTATTGCGCCGTCATATTGTTGTCGCCGGTGAGCATTGCAACTTTAAGACGGTGCTTTTTCAATATTTTCACGGCTTCCGCGCTGTTGGGCTTTACTTCGTCAAGTGTTGCTATCACTCCGATATAACTGTCGTTTTCCGCTACGAGCAAGACGGTCTTGCCCTGCGCCGAGAGGTCTTCGGCGTCTTTCTCCGCCTGTGGCGTGCATGCTCCCGCCTGACGCATCAGTGCAAGATTGCCGACACTGTATTTTTTACCGTTGACGGTAGCGACAACGCCCTTGCCCGCAAGTGTGGCAAAGTCATCCACCTGCATCAACTTTATATTGTGTTGCTGCGCATAATTCACTACGGCAACTCCCAGCGGATGTTCACTGCGACTTTCAATGGACGCTACGATTGCCGGCAAATCTTTTCTTTGGGAAATTATGTCGGTAACGTGCGGTTTGCCGTAAGTAATGGTACCCGTCTTGTCCAGTACCACACAAGTGGCGTTGCGAAGATTTTCCAACGCCTCGCCGCTTTTGATAAGTATGCCGTTTTCCGCTCCCTTGCCCGTTGCCACCATTATCGCTACGGGCGTGGCAAGTCCCAGCGCGCACGGGCAGGAAATAACCAACACGGATACCGCAGCGGACAACGCAAACTGTACTGTCTGTCCCGTCAGCATCCACACGACAAAAGTTACAAGCGCTATTGCCATTACAACAGGCACAAAGTAGGCGGAAATTCTGTCTGCAATTTTGGCGATAGGCGCTTTGGAAGATCCTGCTTCTTCCACCAGTTGAATTATACCGTGAAGTACGCTTTTTTCTCCTACGTCCGTTACTTTTACGGTAAGATAGCCGGTGGTATTTATCGTTCCGCCCACCACCTTGTCTCCCTTGACTTTTTCAACCGCCACGCTTTCGCCGGTGATTGCGCTTTCGTCCACGAAAGAATGTCCGTCTTCCACTACGCCGTCTGCCGGAACAGACATTCCCGCTTTTATAACTACGATATCTCCTCGTACAAGCGTACTGCTGTCGACGGATATTTCCTTACCGTCCTTTAAAAGCAAAGCCTTGTCGGGAACAAGATTTTTCAATTTGTTGAGAGCGTCGCCCGTGCGCCTTTCTGACAGTTTTTCCAGATATTTACCCACAGTAACAAGCGCAAGTATCATTCCTGCCGACTCGAAGTACAGATCGTGCATGTAAAGATGCACCGTTTCGAGATCTCCACGTCCCAACGCACTGCTCATAATAAATATTGCTATTATACCGTAAACGAGCGAAGCGGCAGAACCTACCGCTATAAGCGAATCCATGTTGGGAGACAGAGAGAAAAGCCTTTTGAATCCGTTTATATAGTAACTGCGGTTAAAGTAAATGATGGGCAGACAAAGCAACAACTGCAAAAATGCGTAAGATACGGCATTTTCCGCTCCGACAAGGAAATCGGGCAACGGAAGCCCCGCCATACTGCCCATGGAAACGTACATCAGCAGTACCATAAATATCAAAGACACCGTCACACGCACTTTCATTGCCTTGTGCTCATCGTCAGGCTTAGCCTTTATTGTCTGACTTCCCGCCGTCGTCGCGCCGTAACCGCCCGACACTACTGCCGAAATAATGTCCGAGTCACTGCACTGCTTGTCGTCGTAATTGACTGTCATGCTTCCGCTCAACAGATTTACGGATACCGACTGCACTCCTTTTACCTTTTTTACCGACCGTTCCACATGCGCCGAGCATGCCGAACAAGTCATTCCGCTTACATTGAATTTCTGTTTCATATTTACCTTCTAAATACCCCACGGGGGTGTCGTGTATTTACAATACATTATTATATGCGATTTGTCAACTTTTTGAGGCGTGCAGAGTAAAATTTTACAAATAAAAAAATGTCTGCGCTCGGCGTAACGTATTTACGCGCGAAAGGCAAACATTTTTCTGTCGGGAATGTATAAATCGGCAAAAACATTCGCTCATTAACTTGAAACGGCTCACCGATATTATTTAATTCTGTTATCTGAAAATAAACGTTTAAACGTTGCCCGAACAAATTGCTGCATACCGGTCCTCTCATCCCTACCGTGCATATGAAACAACCTTGTCAGAACTCTACGACAAATGTTGTGCCGACATCGGGAGTGCTTGTGACCGACAGTTTCCAGCCCTGTTTGTTGCAAATGCGTTTTACGGCGGCAAGTCCCAGACCGAACCCATGATTTTGAGCATTGTGCGAACGATCCACGGTAAAGAATCTGTCGAATATTCTCGGCAGATTTTCCGAAGAAATACCTATACCGCTGTCGGAAACGGTCAGAGAGGGATTTGTTCCGCCTTTAAGACAAACGGTAATGGAACCGTTGTCCTTGTTGTACTTTATGGCATTTGTAATCAGGTTACCGACCACCTGACTGACACGGTCGACGGTACTTTCCACCGTTACTTGTTCGGTGGTTTGTGAAATAGCGATATTGCGCTGTGATGCAACGGGCTGAAGCGATGCCACGGAGTCCTTTACTACTTTTTCGACGTTTACTTTTTCGTAGGGCTGATCATCTGTGTCGAGTTTGCCGAAGTTGATTATACAGGAAATGAGATTGCTAAGTCTGTCGCTCTGTACGATTATCTGTCGGGTAAATTTGTTCACCTGCTCATCGGACAGTTTTCCCTGCCCTATAAGTTCGGCATAACCTTTGATACTCGTAAGGGGCGTGTTCATTTCATGGGTCACGTTGGCTATAAATTCGTCCTTTGACTGCTGGGCTTTTTCCACAAGTTCTTTTTCGCCGTTGAGTTGTTCTATCTGCAAGGCAATTTCCGACTTCATCTTGTTCATCATGTCCGCCATCGGTTGCAGTTCGGGATATACCGTATCTATCTGCGGGTAAATCATTGCGTCTTCCGTCATCTGTCTGACGGGTTTTAAGACGTAATACACCATCAGCATTGAAAAAGCCAGCGAAATTGCCACGTCTACCAGAATGAACCACAGCGTTACCGGCAAAACCTGAACAAACATATTAAACGAACTGTCCAGCAGCAGTGAAATTCTGACAAGACTGCCGTCTTGCTGACGCAAACAGTAATACGCCATATCCGCATTGACGGTGTCGCTTTTACGTACGGCAAAGCCTTCGCCTGATTTCATTGCGTCGTACACTTCCTGCCTGTCGATATGTGTTGTGTCCACAATGGAAGTATTGTGACTGTCAGCAACTACCATTCCGTCGGAAGCAATGAACGTCACCCTTGCTCCGTTGAGTTTCTGCGACAACTCCGTAGCGTACTGCTGCGAAAAGCCTTGAGACTTGTCGTAGTAGTTCATGTAAGTTTCGAGGTATTTGTGTGTGTCGTTTACCGTCTTGTTGTAATATACCGTGTTGCACAACAACACAATTACAACAATACTCAATACTGTAATTGCAAATGTTATCCACAGAATACGTCTTTTCATACATTCACCTGTCAGACAATAAATTTGTATCCTACGCCGAATACCGTTTCGAAATACAACCCGAGCTTGCGCAGTCTGGCTACATGATTGTCCACGGTGCGCGTTTCCCCTGCGTCGTAGCCCCACACCGCTTCAAGCATCTGTTCGCGAGTCAGCACCTTGCCTGCATTGTCCGCGCAGTAGCACAGCAACTGGTATTCCTTTTTGTTCAAGTCGAGTTTCTGCCCGTTTAAAGTCACCGACATAGTGTCCTTGTCTATTTCAAGATTTCCCATTACAAGCGTGTTACCGTCGGTCGGGTTAGCACGCAACTGAACATTTATTCTCGCAACCAGTTCGAGTACTCCGAAAGGTTTGACTATATAGTCGTCCGCTCCGAGATTGAGTCCCCTTACCTTGTCCACTTCCTGCCCCATTGCCGTAAGCATTACGCATTTTACATCGGGGTAATTGCGCTTTATGTATTGAAGAGCATCCAGCCCGCTGCCGTCGGGTAACATAATATCGAGTATGCAAACGGCAGGCACGGTTTCTTTCAAAGCGACGTAAAGTTGCTGTATCCGTGTAAACGTGCGGGACTCAATGCCGTTGATGCTCAACGCGCACTCCACGACTTCGCCTATGTCGCTGTCGTCTTCCAACAGATAAACTATGTTTTTGTGTTTCATAATATCTTTATTGTACCACAAAAGTCGGAAATTGCAACCGAACAACGGCTATTGCAACGACGGATGTTCTCCGGTGATTGCAAATATCACCCACTCGGCAATGTTGGTGGCGTGATCGCCTATTCGTTCGAAATATTTGGCTATAGTAAAAAGATCAAGAGCCTTTTCGCTGTACTTTACATCGTGACGTATCAATAAAATCACATCGTTGCGAGCCTTTTCGAACAGATCGTCCACCACATCGTCGTACTTGCCGATGCTTTCGCACAGTGCAATGTCTCCCGACACAAATGCCTGAATACTGTCTTTTACCATTGACATTACCGCACTTGCCATCTGCGATATATGTCCGTAATCCAGCGCAAGTCCGTCTTCTTTGCTTTCTACGATAATTTCGCAGATATCTTCGGCATGATCGCCTATTCTTTCCATATCCGTGATCATCTTCATTGCGGAAGAAATGGTACGCAAATCCTGCGCTACGGGCTGTTCGGTGAGAATAAGCCTGAAACACAGTTGCTGAATTTCTTCGTTGAGCAGATCTATTTCGCTGTCACGCGCAATTACTTCCGATGCACGCTTTTTGTCGCCGGTGGCAATACATTCCACGGTGTCTGTAATAGACTGTTCCATACGCAGGTACATATCGGACATCTTCTGTTTGAGCAACTTGAGTTGCGTATCGTAAATTTTTCTCATCAGCCGAACCTCCCCGTGATGTAATCTTCCGTGCGCTTGTCGTGAGGCATTGTGAACATTTTTTCGGTATCTCCGTATTCCACAAGGTCGCCCAACAGAAAAAATGCCGTCTTGTCGGAAATTCTTACAGCCTGTTGCATGTTGTGCGTCACTATCACCACTGTGACCTGTTCTTTGAGTTGCGAACACAAATCTTCTATCTTGCCCGTTGAAATGGGGTCCAGCGCACTGGTAGGTTCGTCCATAAGTATAATTTGGGGCTGAACTGCCAACGCTCTCGCAATGCACAGGCGCTGTTGCTGACCTCCGCTCAGTCCCAGCGCGGATTTATTCAGACGGTCTTTGAGTTCATCCCACATTGCCGCCTGTGTAAGAGAGCGCTCCACAATCTCATCCAGTTGCGAACGTTTGCGTACTCCGAATGTACGCGGACCGTAGGCAATGTTGTCATACACGCTCATAGGGAACGGATTGGGCTTCTGAAAAACCATACCCACATTTTTGCGCAATTCGTTGACGTCGGTTGCGTCGGAATATATGTCGACGTCTCCTATACGGAATTCGCCGCTGATACGGCATCCTTCCACAAGATCGTTCATTCGGTTGAAGCATTTTAAAAACGTGCTTTTTCCGCAACCGGAAGGACCTATAAACGCGGTAATTCTGTTTGACGGAATTTCGATGCTGATGTTTTTCAATGCGTGGAAATCCCCGTAAAACAGATCCGCCCTTTTAACGCTGATACTGTTGCCGAAAGGCGCCTTTTTGACATTTGTCTCGGTACCGTTTTTTCTTCCGACGTCAGTATCTTTTTTTTCTTTTAACATTCTTTTCTCCTTGTAATTTCCTTTGCAGACGGTAAGCAATGATCCCTGCCGCCGTGTTAAGAGCAAGTACAATTATCATAAGCACGCACGCCGTAGCATACGCCTCGTTCATGTATCTGTACTCGTTGGAAAGGGCGTAAAGCGCAACTGCAAGCGTTGCCCCTCCCCCTAAAAATCCCGTAGGCATAGGCTGAATTACCGACCCCATAGTCCATATCAGCGGAGCGGTTTCGCTGACAACTCTGCCCACCGCAAGAATTATTGCGGAAAATATTCCCGGCAAAGCGGAAGGCAATACAACTTTAAAAATAGTTCTTACCTTGCCTGCACCCAGTGCCAGAGAACCTTCTCGGAAACTGTCAGGCACGGATTTGAGACTTTCTTCCGTTGACCGCACCACCACGGGAAGCAACATTATGCTGACGGTAAATCCGCCCGCAAGTATACTTGTAGTGTTTCCGAACCACACAACGAATGTCAGTGCGCCGAACAGTCCGTACACTATGGACGGAATACCGCTCAGTACGTCGATGGCACTGCGTACGATTTTCACCATACGGCTGCCCCGTCGGGTATATTCGTTGAGATAAACCGCAGTGGCAATTCCGAGAGGAACGGCAATCAGAATGCTTATTACAATGAGCATGAGCGTGGCGACAATAGCCGGACCGATGCTCGGTTCGCCTCCGTATTTGTAATCGCTGAACAACAGTTGAGGCGTAATGTGAGGTATGCCTTTTATAAACACGAAACCTATAATCAGCACCAACACAACCGCGACTATGCCTGCGGTCACCCAACTTAATACTTTGCCTGCTTTGGAAAAATCGTATTTTATTTCCCGCAAATGCCTGCGACCGCTTCCGTGTTGTTTTCTGTCGGACATCACCAGACCGAACAGCAAATTTATGATTGCAATAAATATCAGCAGAATGACGCCGGTCGAAAGCAATGCGCCCATCTGCACTTCTCCTGCGTAGCCCATTTCAAGCACTATATTGGCAGTCAGTGTACGGAAACTTCCGAACAGCCCGTCGGGATACTCTGGACTGTTGCCTGCAATCATAATTACCGCCATAGTTTCGCCGATCGCTCTGCCCACGCCCAAAATGACAGACGCGGTTATACCTGATTTTGCAGCAGGCACTACCGTCCGAAAGACGGCTTGTTCGTGCCTGGCTCCCAAAGCCCTTGCCCCCTCGTAGTAACTTTGCGGAACTGCTTCGAGACTGGTCTTAGACAGTGCAACGACAGTAGGCAGTATCATTATGCCCAGAACAAGTGATGTCACCAACAATCCGCTGCCGTCTGCGGTGGGAGAAATACCTGAAAACAGCGGAATCATCACATACATTCCGAAAAAGCCGTACACAACGGAAGGAATGCCTGCAAGCAAATTGATTACAGTGCCGAAGATTTTTTTTACCTTGGGCGAACTGAATCTCGCTAAAAATACGGCTGTAAAAAATCCCAGTACGCCACCAACGATTATTGCTCCGACGGTAGAGAATATAGACCCTACTATCATTGGCAATATGCCGTATTTTCCGTTGATGGCCTGGTCGTAAACGTCCTCCTTGTCAGGACGCCACACATCGCCGAAAATAAAGTCAAACACCCCTATTTTCGACAATGCGGGTATGCTTTTTGCCACAATAAAGACAAATATGGTTACAACGGCGACGATACAGATTATCGCCGCCGCCGTAAACAAGACTTTACTGAGCGTTTCTTTCACCTTAGCACTGACCATGTCTTCATTAACCTACCAGTTGGGAAAACTTAGTGATATTTCCCGTGTAGATGTCAAAAAGTTGTTCGAGAGTGATCTGTGTAAGACTGCTGTTGGGGTTGACTACTACTGCAACCGCATCCAAAGCGATGTTGAAGTAATTTCTGGGGGTGTCGGCCTTTTCTGCGGAACTTGCCATACCGATCACATTGCCGACGGTATCGGCGTCAACCGCGCTTCTGCCTGTGGAAGATCCCTGTAAATCGATTTTAAAGTTACTTTGTTGCATCCAACTGTTAAGTTCTATGTACTTGCCTACAAGTGCGTCCATAAGGTCCGCCATAGATGTAGAACCTCTTACATTTATGGTAAGGTCACCCTGAGGTGCGGATGTCAGAGGCGTATACTCCGTAACGGGAGCGTTGCGCTGTTGCTCGTCCGTAAGGGAAACCGCCTTTTCATTTGTAACTATCTGCTGTGCGGTACTGCTCTTCAAAAAGTTGAGGAAGTCAGCCGCAACAGCCGTAAGAGCAGTTGTCTTGCTTGTCATTATTACGAAAGGTCTCTGAATGGGATATTCACCGCTGAGTACTGTCTCCGTCGAAGGTTCGGTTCCGTTTACCTTCAATGCCTTGACCGTAGAGTCTACCGAGCCGAGTGAAATGTAGCCAATGGCATTTTTACCGGTCGCAACCTTGCTTGCCACACCCGATGTGCTCGTAAAATACAGCGCTCCCTCACGGTAACCCGATTCGGCGTCGTCATCGGGATTTGTCTCGTTGCCGTATTCTTCCAAGGTCATACCGTCTTTTGCCACTACTTTGTCAAACGCTTCGCGTGTTCCGCTGGACGCTTCTCTGCCTACTACCACAATTGTATCGTTGGGTTGGCAGGCGGCAAATGCAAATGCGCCCGTCAACAATGTTATTGCCAGAATTACTGCAAATATTTTTTTCATTACCTTCTTTCCTCCTTTCAGGATCACTGCCATTGTAGTGTACATTTGTAACAACCTTTGAGTGCAGTTGTAATAAAGTTGTAAAAAATGCAAAAAATAAGACGCCTCAACGGCGTCTCGACGATTTTCAGTTTTTGAAATTGCATTACGACGGAAAAATACGGGCGACGATCGATGTCGTCTGCCCGCAAACTTCTTATAAACAGTTTATATGTTTCAGACTGTCACAGATTTATTACGCCCGACACGGACAGTATTCCCACTGTCAGAAATGCCAATCCCGCGATTAGGGAAAAAATCGAAATTGTGAACATCTGACGGGGATTTGTTCCTTCCACCTTTTCGGGTGAAGTGGTATCTACGTATATGGTGATTTTGTTGCCTTCCTTAATTTTTTGCTGATCGGAAAGGTCAACGAGATTTTCCGCCAACACGTTGACGTATTTTTTGCCATCAAACATGTATTCCACGGCAACGGAACCGCCTCCGCTTTCACCGGGTTTGATTTCTCCCGTAACGTTTTTACGATCCACCTTGACAATAGTTGCCTCCGTCTTGATACTGCGTCTGACAAAACGAATGTAGGTAAAGAGTACTATTACACTCAATATTACCATTACAGCGCCTAAAATTAGAATTATCATTTAATTTCTCCTGTTGATTTGTCCTGTTGATTCAGCACCCGTTTGAGGTACTGTCCGGTGTAACTTTCCTTTACTTCCGCTACCTGTTCTGGAGTTCCGCAGGTTACCACGGTGCCACCCTTGTCGCCCCCCTCGGGACCGAGATCTATTATATAGTCGGCAACTTTTATTACGTCGAGATTGTGTTCGATGACCACCACCGTGTTTCCCGCTTCCGTCAGTCGGTCGAGTATTTGTATCAATTTGGCAACGTCGTCGGTGTGAAGACCTGTGGTAGGTTCGTCAAGCACGTATATCGTACGGCCTGTACTGCGTCTGGACAGTTCGGTAGCAAGTTTGACGCGTTGCGCCTCACCGCCTGAAAGAGTTGTGGCAGGCTGTCCCAACTTGATGTAACCCAAACCGACATCGTACAACGTCTGTATCTTGTTGCGGATATTAGGCACGGCGTTGAAAAATCCGATAGCCTCTTCCACAGTCATTTCCAACACGTCGCTGATGTTCTTGCCCTTGTATTTGACCTGCAAGGTTTCCCTGTTGTAGCGTTTGCCGTGACACACTTCGCAGGGGACATAGACGTCGGGAAGAAAGTTCATCGCAATACGCAATATTCCGTCGCCGCCGCAGTTTTCGCATCTGCCCCCCTTTACGTTGAAGCTGAAACGTCCTGCTTTGTAGCCGTGTTCCTTGGCGTCGGGCGTTGTGGCAAACAGATCTCTTATATTGGTAAACACGCCCGTGTAAGTTGCTGGATTGCTCCTCGGGGTGCGTCCTATGGGACTTTGGTCGATGCTTATCACCTTGTCGAGATATTCCGTTCCGCTGATACCGTCGCACTGTGACGAACGCACTCTCGCCCGATTCAACTGATTGGACAGATAAGGCAACATCACTTCGTTTATAAGACTGGATTTACCGCTTCCCGAAACGCCCGTAATTACGGTAAATGTTCCGAGAGGAATGGACACGTCGATGTTTTTGAGATTGTTCTGACGGGCGCCCTTGATGTCGAGGAAATGCCCGTTGCCCTTGCGACGTTCCTTGGGAACGGCTATAAACTTTTTGCCGGAAAGGTACTGACCTGTGATGGACTGCTCGCATTGCATTATTTCCTGAGGAGTGCCTTGTGCGACGACCTGACCTCCGTGTATTCCCGCTCCCGGACCGATGTCCACCACATAATCGGCGGACATTATTGTCTCTTCGTCATGTTCTACCACTATCAGCGTATTGCCTAAATCACGCAGTTTGCACAGTGTGTTTATAAGACGAGTGTTGTCGCGTTGATGAAGTCCTATACTCGGCTCGTCCAGTATATACAATACTCCCGTAAGTCCGCTTCCTATCTGTGTTGCAAGTCTTATACGTTGCGCTTCACCGCCTGACAGACTGCCTGCAGATCTGTTCAAAGTAAGGTAATTCAAGCCCACGTCACACAAAAATTTAAGTCTTGCCTTTATTTCTTTAAGCACCATTTCGGCAATCTTGGTCTTGGTTTCATCCAGTTTGAGTTGATTGAAAAACTGTACCGTCTCGTCAATGGACTTTTCGCACAGATCGTAAATATTCACTCCGCCCACCTTGACGGACAAAACTTCCGGTTTAAGACGTTTGCCGTGACAAACGGGACAAGGCATATCCTGTATAAATTTTTCGTATTCCTGACGTATGCTGTCGCTTGTACACTCGGAATAACGCCTCGTCATCATCGGTACGATACCTTCCCATGTGGAGCGGAAAGGTTTGCCCGAACGTGTTTCCAGTTGGAAATACTCTCCGCCGTTACCGTACATCAGAATGTCATATGCCTGCTTGGACAGTTCTCTGACAGGTACGTCACAGGAAAAACCGTATCGCTTTGAAAGGTATTCGAAATAGGTGTTCATCCAACTGTCGGCGCCTAAATTAAAGCCCATCAGTTTGACTGCTCCCTGATGCAACGACAGGCTGTCGTCGGGAATTATAAGTTTTTCGTCAAAGACTTTCTTTACTCCCAGTCCGGTACATTCGGGACATGCTCCGAAAGGAGAGTTGAAACTGAACGCGCGCGGTTCCAGTTCTTCCAGCGTAAAGCCACATTCGGGACAGGAATATCTGTCGGAAAACAGCGTCTCCTCTCCTTCGCAGGATACCACTACCAGTCCTTCGGCAAGTTTTAAAGCCGTTTCCACACTGTCTGAAAGCCGTGTGCCCATTTCCGGACGCACTATCAGTCTGTCAACTACAACGCTGATGTTGTGTTTTTTGTTCTTTTCAGGTTTTATTTCGTCTTCCAACGTGTACTGAATACCATCCACGTTTACTCTCGAATAGCCGCTCTTTTTAAGTTGCTCGAACAACTTGGAATATTCGCCCTTTCTTCCGCGCACTACGGGAGCAAGTATCATTATCTTGCTTTGTTCGGGCATTGCCATTACTTTGTCGCAAATCTGGTCAACTGTTGTACGTTTTATTTCGCAACCGCAGTTGGGACAGTAAGGAGTGCCCACTCTTGCGTAAAGCAAACGCAGATAGTCGTAAATTTCCGTAACAGTACCCACGGTGGAACGGGGATTGTTGTTGGTCGTTTTCTGATCGATGGAAATTGCCGGAGACAGACCTTCGATGGATTCCACGTCAGGCTTGTCCATCTGTCCGAGGAACTGTCTCGCGTAAGAGGACAGACTTTCAACGTAACGACGCTGACCTTCGGCAAATATAGTGTCAAATGCCAATGATGATTTACCGCTTCCCGACAATCCCGTAAATACCACGAGTTTGTCGCGGGGGATGGTGAGATCGATACCCTTTAAGTTGTTTTCTTTGGCATTTTTAATAATTATATCTTTCATTTGTTGCCCTTTTTGGCCGATTGAGCCTTTTGCAGTTTTTTACTTAATTTTGCCACCTGCTCACGCAATACTATCGCCTGTTCGAAATCCAGTTGACTTGCCGCAGTTTTCATGCGCTGGGTAAGGTTGGAAATTTCTCGTTTCAACTGATCGACCGTCATGGTCGCAGACTGTTTTACCGTTATTTCCAATGTGTTTTCCACCTGATGTTCGATGGTTTTCGGTACTATTCCGTGTTCCACGTTGTACTGATTCTGAATTTCACGTCGGCGGTTTGTTTCCTCTATGGCACGTTTCATACTGTCCGTCATTACGTCGGCGTACATTATTACCCTGCCTTCGGCGTTACGCGCGGCACGGCCTATAGTCTGTATCAAGGATGTTTCGCTGCGCAAAAATCCTTCTTTGTCGGCGTCCAGTATCGCCACAAGTTGAACCTGCGGTATATCCAGTCCTTCACGCAACAGGTTAATGCCCACAAGCACGTCGAATTCGCCTTTTTTCAGTGCAGAAACTATTTCCACGCGTTCCAGCGTGTCGATTTCCGAGTGCATATACCTTACCCGTATATTGTGTTTGGCAAGATAGTCGGTAAGATTTTCCGCCATTCGCTTGGTAAGAGTGGTCACAAGCACTCTGCCGTTGTTCATCGTTACCTTGTGTATTTCTCCCAACAGGTCGTCAATCTGTCCTTCCACTTTGCGCACTTCCACCTTGGGATCGAGCAATCCTGTGGGGCGTATCAGTTGTTCGCAAACTTTATCCGCCTCGGACATCTCGTAACTTGCGGGCGTTGCGGAAACGCATATCAGTTGTCCTATACGCGAATCGAATTCGTCAAAGGTCAGCGGCCTGTTGTCGTAAGCGCTGGTCATACGGAATCCGTAACCTACAAGATTGTCCTTTCTCGCGCGGTCGCCGTTGTACATTCCGCGTATTTGCGGAATGGTAATATGACTTTCGTCTATAAAGGTAATAAAGTCTTCGGGGAAATAGTCAAGCAATGTATAGGGTGGCATACCCTTTTCCCTGCCGTCAAAATATCTCGAATAATTTTCCACGCCGCTGCAATATCCCATTTCCGCCATCATTTCGAGGTCGTAGGACACACGCTGATGCAGTCTTTGCGCTTCTACTATTCTGCCTTTATCTTCGAAAGCCTTTACTTCCTTCTCCATGTCCGCGCGTATCTGCTTCAACGCGCTTTCCATAGTAACGCCCTCTACCACATAGTGACTTGCGGGAAATACTATACTGTGCAGCAACGTTGCCACGGTATTTCCCGTAACGACTTCCGTTTCGGAAATGCGTTCGATTTCATCTCCCCAGAATTCCACGCGCAAAGCGTGTTCGGAGGCAGATGCGGGAAAAATTTCCAACGTGTCGCCACGGACACGGAAAGTGCCTCTCTTGAAGTCTATGTCGTTGCGTGTGTATTGAATGGACACCAGTTTCTTGATGATTTCTTCACGGGAAACCTTGTCCCCGGGACGCATGGACAAACTCATCTTATAGTATTCGCCGGGCGCGCCCAGACCGTATATACAAGACACGCTTGCAACCACTATCGTATCGCGCCGTTCGAACAGCGAGCAAGTGGCGCTGTGACGCAACTTGTCTATTTCGTCATTGATGTCTATTTCCTTTTCAATATACAGATCCCTGGACGGAATATAACTTTCGGGCATATAGTAATCGTAATAGGACACGAAAAACTCCACCCTGTTCTCCGGAAAAAATTCGCGGAATTCGTTGCACAACTGAGCGGCAAGCGTCTTGTTGTGACACACGACAAGCGCGGGACGATTGACCGCCGCAATCACGTTTGCCATAGTAAACGTCTTGCCGCTGCCCGTAACGCCCCTTAAAACCTGTGTGCGCAATCCGCTGTTCAGTCCTTCAACAAGACCGTTTATTGCCGTAGGCTGGTCGCCGCAAGGGCTGTATTTGGAATGTAACTTGAAATCCATGTTCTCTCCTGTAACCGTATGTGCAAACAAACCCCGACTGCGCAAACACAAGTCGGGGAAGATATATCACTGTAATTTGTCGCTGTTGAGTCTGTATATTTCGTAAAGTCCCTTCAAAGACAATGCACGGTCGATATAGTCAAATATTTTTTCCACGCCGTAAACCAGTTCGGACATTCCGCCCGTGGCTACTACTTTGGCATTGACGAGTCCCGTTTCCTGCTTGATTTTTTCCACGATATATTTAATTTGCCCAACAGTACCGTAAATAATACCGCTTTGTATAGCCTTGGATGTGGATTGAGCGACTATTTTTCCGGGAGCCTTCAACTCAACGCTGGGCAGTTTGGCTGTCTGACGGCTCAACGCGTCGCTTGTGGAACGTATTCCGAGCGTGATACACCCGCCCAGGAATTCGTGTTTTTCGTTGACTACGTTTACTGTCGTCGCGGTACCGAAGTCCACCACTATAACTGGAGCGCCCGCTTCCTTAACGGCGGCGACGCATGTAGCGATACGGTCGCTTCCCAGTTCGCGCGGAGAATCGTATTTAATGTGCAACCCCGTCTTGACTCCTACGCCCAGTACGAGAGGCTTTATTCCGAAACAGTAACTTATAACATTGGAAAAGGTGTAATCCAACTGCGGTATGACCGAAGAAATAATCGCGCCCCTGATGTCTTCCAGTCTGATGTTGTTGTGATGAAGCAACTGAGTGAGTACGGCAACGTATTCGTCGGACGTGCGGTTGATAATCGTGCTCATTTTAAAGGAGTTTGTCATTACTCCGTTGTCAAAAATACCTATTTTCACATTGGTGTTGCCAATGTCAACAGCCATTATCATAAATTTACTCCTTGTCATTGTCGGGACGAGCAGGCGTCAGTTTGCCTTCAGTACCGAGGTGTGTCGCCTTGCGCAATGCAAGCACAATGTGCGGAACCAACAGTAACGAAACGGCATATTCGGGAATTATATTGGTAAAAAGCACAAGATATATAGTTGCAAATACGCCGTTGTACTCTTCCTTCAAAAAAATCTTGTAAAGATTTACGGCGGAAAGATAAAGCAAAGTGTTTACCACAAGCCCGACTAAAACAGCAACCGTAATACATGCCACCTGTCTGCCGTAGGTCTTGTGTTTTTGTGTAAGTTTAAGCATCAGACGGTATGTGCCGAATGCGGCAAAACCCATTATCGCACGAGGCAACACGGATACAAGAGGATTGATGCTTACGGGAATAATCTCCGGGAAAATAAACCCTTTTATCATTGACGCCACTCCGAAAAACGTGCAGGCAAGTACTCCGTTTGTCCAACTGTTTCGCCAGAAACAGCAACTGAATGTCACCGTCAGCGTTAAAAGCGCCATTGACACGGGCAACGCAAGACTAATAAGACGGTCGAGCATCATTGCCACAAAAATCAGTGCGAGCATCATTGCGTAAAGGGCTATAGAATAGCCTTTTTTGTCGTTTACCATAATTTCTCCAATCCGACTTGCATTGCAATATCGGTTCTTTTTACAGTAAAAGAATAAACTATAAAGTATCGTTCGGCATGCCGATACGACCTGTTAATTATTATACACAATATTTAAAATATTGTAAACAATTACAACAGAGTAACACAAATTGAATGTGCACCATATTGTGAATTAGGACTACAAATAGTTCGTAAATCTACCCCGAGGGGTAAACGGAGGTACAATAATGTTCAACGGATTGTTCAACAATGAAAATACCTGTACTACCGATACAGGTTGCGGCTGTGGTTGCGGTTTGGGAAACTGCACATGGATACTGCTCATCATCCTCTTCCTGTGTTGCTGCGGCGGTAAAATGCACAACTTCAGTTTCACCATCAACCCCACATGTCTTATCCTGATGATAGCGTTGCTTATGTGCTGCGGCGGCTTGACAGTAAAGCACGGTTGCAGATAGCAACAAAGGGTAACTGTACTTATTACAAAAGAAAAACTACAGAAAAAAAATGCGACGGACTTCCGTCGCATTTTATTTTCTGCAAATCTGTAAGTTTAAAATCACACGTCTTCTTCCGATTGCAATTCCAGTTCTTTGTTGGCAAATCCTTTGCCGATGACTTCTTTGACGTTTTCGACATAGGCAAACGCCGTTTCGTCCACTTCGCGTATGATTCGTCTTGCGCGCGTCAACTGACGTTTGTGTACTACGCACAGTACCATCAGTTTGTCTGTATGCGAGTAACCGCCCTGCACCTTTATCAACGTAGTGCCTCTTTTGAGTTCGCTGCGCAGGCGCGCCGCCATCTCTTCCGCTTTGTCGGTAGTTATTTCCAGTTCCACGGCGGAAGAAAATCCCTTGAATACGAATTCCTGCACTATTTCGCAGACAAACAGTCCCGCAACGGAATAAACAATCAGATCTACCGCCTGTTGAAGTCCTTTGACATAATTAACGACAATTGCAGAAAGGGCAATTACAATGAAATTCGCAATGAATACGGCACGCATGCTTTCGCGGCTTGACCGTTTTGTACGCTGTTGAAGTATCAGTCCCACTATATCGCTGCCGCCGGTAGAACTGTTTACCGACAACATCAGAGGCAACGCAAGTCCCTGCAATGCTCCGCCCAGCAACGCGTACATTACTTTGTCGGTAATGCCATCGGATTTGTTGAGAAACTGTCCCATAAATTGAGATACGTTAAATATACGCAACAATATAAGTTCTACGGAAAGAAACGCCACGTATAAAAAAGTCTTTACGGCAAATCTGCGTCTGTAACGCACGAAGCAGTAAATCATTATCGGAATATTGAGCGCAAATACCCACACTCCGCTGGAAAAATACCAACTGTCGGCAGACAGCACTATATCCAGCAAAGAAGCCACTCCGATTGCTCCGCCCACTATTACGTCGGCGGGTATAAGAAACACTTCCACCGACAACGCAGTAAGCGCGGTTGCAACCAGAATAATACAAAACTCTTTTAAATTGTGCAAGAACACCTGTTTAGTCATTACTTGTAACTCCTGTTGAATGTAGGACGGGAAAAGACGTCGTAAATATCTTTTACTATCGTGAAAGAATCCGGATCGTATTTTCTGATTATTCTTTTGAGAATACTTGCCTGTCTGTACTGCACTACCACGACAAGCGCGGTGCGACCTTCCTTGCCGTATTTGTCGATGACATCCATACACGTAAGCCCGCGGTGAAAACGTTTTAAAATTACCTTTTTCATTTTGTCGGGATGCTCGGTAATAATAATGAATTTTTGCGGATGGTCAAAACCTCTCTGCAACATACCCATAAATTCCGAACCGCAGAAAACGTATATAAACGAATAAACAACCACCCAGACTTCCTGATGCTGAACAAATATAAGCAACATGCTTCCGCAAATCAGAATTGCCGTATTTGCTAAGAATATCACCTTGGAAAGGTCTACTTCGGGACGGTATTTGTACACTATCTTGGCAATGACCTCGGTACCGCCGTTACTGCCATTATACTGTACGGCAACATACATGGAAATACCTATCATCACGCCGCCGAAAATGACGGCTATAAGTTTTGAACGCACGAAAATGAGATCGGGCGGGAGAATCGCAAGCACTGCGCTGCACACCACCGTAGCCCATATAGTCTTGAAAGTGTAATCGCCGCGTAAAAATATAAGCGAAACCAAAAGCAACGGAATGTTTATCAGCAGATAGATCAGCGACATATCTCCGTTGGGGACAAAATAGTAAATTATGGATGAAATTCCGCTGAAACCGCCTGGAACCATGTGATTGGGGTTGACGAATGCATGCAACGAAAGGGCATTGAGCGCGCTTGCCAATGCCACAATAAAGTATTCATATACTTTTCTGAAAAACTTTTTCCACACGTTGCCATCCTCCCAAAACAACACAATAAATATATCACCGAAACGGCTAATTTGCAATTGTTTTATATAAACTTCTCCAAAGAAAAGCACTTAGTTGCACTACTTGTTTAATGCACTGCAAAAGCGTTAAAATTTTTAGTGCGCACAAACGTTTATTTGAGCAAAAACGCCGTCTGACAGGCAATAAAAGGAAAGCGCATTTAAATTGTTTTGTCAGGCAAGTTGCGTGCAAATGTTTCACAGTTGCCTGACAAACTTAGTACGTAATGGGTTTTACAAACAAAAAGGGGGAATTTATTTCCCCCTAAGACAGCGTCAGGACGCAGTCTGTTTGTTTGTTTCCGATTTTTCGTAATGTGACAGCAAAGCACGGTGTATCACCGCAACAGCCTGCGACATTGTCTGACTGCTGACGATGCCTCCCATCAACTGCACCAATTTACTGCGCTTTACTTCATCGTCATCTTCGGCGGAGTATATTTCCTGCGCCTTTGAAGCGACCAGTTGCACTTGCTGCAAAAATTCCGTAAACGTGAGAGAACCTTCCTGCATCTGTTGCTTTGCCGTGCCGAAATACAACATCTGCGTATAGAAAATGCCAAAGACATCGTCTTTCAACAGGTTGGACAGGCTGTTACCGGAAATGCTCTTGCCAAACTTGAAAATAAGCGTGGCAAACGCACCGACGGACAAACCTTCCACAAGCGCATTGTACACGGTTTCGGCAGTAAATGCCAACCCAACTTCGCACAAAGCGTCTGCAAAAGCAAGCAACGTACCGAAAATAAACGGCAGTATGACAGCAACGTCAAACTTGTGCATCACATCCACAGCAACTTTTTTCACAAATATTTTCTTGACGATTTCTGTCAGCACACACACGAGTACCGAATACGCAAGATAGGAAAAATTGTTGCTTTTACCGATAAAATCCAGAACCGAACGGATAAAAACTTCCATATCCATATACCACAACACTCCTTAAAAATATGTTACGGAATACAGCCCCGCCCTATCCGACGTTCCGCCCCTCAGGAACGCACGCTAATTATATCACACCTTTTTGTCTTTTTCTCCTTTCCGTGCCAAAAAAAACGCCCGCGCAACAGCACGGGCTATAATGCTTTTATTCATAACATCTAACTTAAAGTGTAATTTTTATACAAGAACATCGACCAATAGTAAATGCTTTGTTTTTCATTACCTTTTCCTTTTGATTTTATTCTTATGTAAACGGAAAATTCCGTATTTGTCTATGGTAGTTGTCAAAAAGCAACCGTACGTCGGTGTAAAAAACGTACAGTACAAATTTTTTCCGAACAAGATTTAACCGCCTTAAAGGAACAACAATCTGTCATTCGTTGTTCACTGCAAGACGGTAAATTTCATTTTTGTTGACGCCGCGAAGCCGTGCCACGGTCTTTATTGCAGTGTTTTTGTCGCTTCCTTGTTCTATAAGAAGATTTACGTGCTGAACGGGAGTAAGACCTTCCCAGTCGGGTACACGAGGTTTTCCTTCAACAACAAGCACGAATTCGCCTTTGCTGTCGTCCTCTATTTCGGACAGCATTGAAAACCGTGCTTTTTCGTGAAGTTTGCTTATTTCCTTAACAAGACAGACACGCCTGTCTCCCAGATGCTCCAACAGAAAATCCCTGTCCTTTACAATGTCGTGTACCGACAAATAAAAAATTAGGGTGTTTGTATCGTCGAGTTTGCCGATATAGCGTTTGCGATCCGCATTCTTTTCGGGAAGAAATCCTGCAAAGGTAAACGGAACGGAAAATCCTGACAGCACGAATGCATTTACAAACGCGCTTGCTCCGGACACAACCGTATATTCTATAGAACGGCTGTTAAGCGCGTTGACAAGTAAATTTCCCGGATCGCTTATACAGGGCATACCCGCGTCGCTGATCACTGCGATATTCTTGCTTTCAGCCATTTGCAAAACGAATTCAAGACTGCCCTTTTCATTGTATTTGTGGTAACTGTACAGAGGTTTGTCAATTCCGTAATGTCTGAGCAGAGGCAAAGAATGTCTTGTGTCTTCGCAAAAAATTGCATCCGCATCTTTCAACACTTCCACGGCACGGAATGTAATCTCTTTCAAATTGCCTATAGGCGTTGCTACAAAATATACCATCGCTCTACCTCTTGTTAGCGTTATATCTTTGAAGTTTTTCCACAAAGTCGCCTTCCCACAACTGTAACGGCTGATGGAATACACAATCGGGTTTCCCCGATCGCACCGCCCTGACAAGTACCAGATTGGGATCATGTCCTTTTCTCGAACACACGGGCAATACTTGTTTGACGTTCATTGCGCTGTCACGGCACAAACAGATTATTTCGGCAAGTCTGCTCATCTGATGCACCATGTAAAACGCTCCGCCTGTGTTTAAAAGTCCCGACGCAGTTTCTATTACTTCTTTTAACGTAATTGCAACCTCATGTCTGCACAGCGCAATGTGCGAGGCAAGTTGCTTTTCACCGCTGCCCGCCCTGCGATAAGGAGGATTGCACACCACGCACTCAACCGAACCGATGTCCTTGCGACACTGACGCATATCTTCGCACAATACTGTGATTTTGTCGGTCAGATTGTTGTACGCCACCGTTCGTCTTGCCATATCTGCCAACTGCGGTTGCAATTCCACGGCATAAACGTGCTTGGGATTTTTCTTTGCTGCGACCAGAACCGCAACAACGGCGCTGCCCGTTCCGAGGTCTACACAAGTCTTGCCGCTAAGATCGCGAACAAAATTGGCAAGCAACACGGCATCCGTCGTAAAACGGTACTGACTGTCGCTTTGTATAATCTGCAATCCGTTGTATTGAAGATCTTCGAGTTTTTCGTCAGACTTTAAAATCATAGCACATATATTATATTATTTTAATTGTTCAGTCAACGAATTTGCACGGCAAATTAAAATTTTCAACACTTTTCGCCGCTGAATATCCAACAATTTAACTTTCGGTTTGAAAAATACGGCAATTTTGTTATTTACGCCGTGCAACTGGACAAATCGTAAAGAAAAATGCGGTGATTTTCATTGAAATCTCTTGACGGCATTACGCACCGAATACATTTAACCATCAACCGTATTCCCGCCAAACCGCGTAAAAGTCGATAGTACAAATGCTCCCGACTCTACTGCCGTACCGTTCGGTGTTTCTATATGCGACAACTAATTTATTTAACTTGCGGCAAAATCGTAGACAAATACACAACTTTGCTTTATAATAAAGCCATCCTAAAAATAAAGGAGAATTGATTGTTATGGCACACAAGATCAGTAACGAATGCATTGCATGTGGTGCTTGCCAAAGTGTTTGCCCCGTAGAAGCAATTTCCGAAGGCGACGGCAAATACGAAATCGATGCTAATACCTGCATTGATTGCGGAGCATGTGCTGCTCAATGTCCTGTTGGCGCTATCGAAGAAGCGTAAACACAATTTTTTTCGCCCGTACAAAGGTACGGGCTTTTTTTCAGAGAGGAAGACACATGACAGAACTTGAAAGAATGTTGAGCGGACAACTTTATTTTTCGGCAGATTCGAAACTAACAGAGATGCGCAACAATGCGCGCAAACTGTGCCGTCAATACAACAACACCGACGAAACACAACAGCAACTGCGTTCACAACTGCTTGACAAGATGTTTGCCCGCAAAGGAAACAACAGTTACATAGAACCGCCTTTCACGTGCGATTACGGATGTCACATATCGGTAGGCGACAATTTTTACGCAAATTTCGGGTGCGTGATATTGGACGTCAATAAAGTTACCATAGGAAACAATGTAATGCTTGCGCCGTCGGTACACATTTTTACGGCGACTCACCCCACCGACGCAACCGTACGCAACAGCGGTCTGGAACTCGGACAGCCCATAACAATTGGCGACAACGTCTGGATAGGCGGAGCAACGGTAATCAATCCCGGCGTTACCATAGGAAACAACTGCGTGATAGGTTCGGGCTCTGTAGTAACACACGACATTCCCGACAACAGCATTGCCGTGGGTAATCCGTGCCGTGTGATCAAATCGGCAGATGCCGACAGCAGTTACTGGAAACAGCAAGCCGACAATTATTACAGCACTAAACAGCAGGATGACAGTCGTAAGTAACACGCTGTCGCAATGTAATTAAGTGTTGTAATTGTTGCAAAAATTACTTGACGTACATAAAAAAACGGCAGATGTCTGCAGTTTTTTTTACTTTACAGTTGTTTCTAACTGCGGTTGCTTTCCCAAAATATCCTGCAATTCCGCAAGAGTGGCGTTTTCGTCGTAAGTCTGAACGACTATGTTGAGTTTGTCTCCTATAAATATTTTCTTTTCGCCGTCATCGTCCATCTTGCGTTCGTGTGTATCGTCCTCTTCGATGTCGTTTACCTTGGTATTTGCAGGCCAGATTATATCTCTTACAGCCTTGCCTATAGCAAAACTTCCTGCCTGCGCCACGCAGTCTATATTGAGTATTTTGCTTGTTTTTCCGTGATTTTGTTTTTCGATCATTCTTTCCAGTACAACGTCATACAACGGTTCTATGCGCAATACTTCACAGATGAGCACCGACACAAACACAGCCACAGCCACATAAAACAGATTGGTAAACTGCCAGGTACATTCCACCACAAATACAACGGCAGTCAGCGGAGCACGTGTGCTTGCGCCCATAAACGCAGACATGGAAATCACAACGACGACGGGAAAATAAGTTTCGCTCATTCCCATCAAAATAAACACATTGCCCATTATACCGCCCAGCAAGGCACCTACGGCAAGCATGGGAATAAACATTCCGCCCGTTGCGCCTGTACTCGAACACAGGGAAATGAGAATAAATTTCAAAATCAACAACACTACAAGCATTGCGATTGTAAACTTCTGACTGTAAATATTAACTATCAGACCGTGACCGCCGTAAAGAGCGTCAACGCTGAATAATCCCACTATACCCACAATGAGAAATACAATAATAAGCCTGAATGTCTGATTGAATTTGGGTGAAAGTTTGTTGTCGAAGAAATTGCCCGCCTTGGCAATTGTGAGATTGAACAGACAGGCGACCACGCCTACCGCAATGCCCAAAAGCAACACAACCCACACCATGTCTATTGACATGTTGGGCATAGGCACCAGCGACGATTCTGCACCGTGACCGAAGCCGAACAGGGGACTGACGCTTTTTCCCAAAGCGGCAGACCACAGAAACGAGGTTGCCGACGCGAATCCCACGGAGGAAAATGCCATAAGCCATATCATTGGAGTAAACCGCTTGTGCGCTTCTTCAAGAGCAAAGATGATGCCTGTAAGAGGAGCGTTTGTAGCGACAGCAAAACCTGCGGACGCACCGCCTGTCATTATGTACCTGTTCCAACTGTTGTGCGAAAGAGGAAGACGTGCCGTTCCGCCGCCTATTGCCGTACCCAAAAGCACGCTGGGACCTTCCGTGCCCAAAGGCAGCCCCGCAAAGAAACTTATAAAACTGTTGACTACTGCGGCAATTGCGGTTCTGAGCCAACGGAATGTCAACAGCCCTCTGAGTACTCCCTCACTGCGAGGAATACCGCCTCCTCTTGTTTCGGGAGCCCATTTCTGCAACAACGACTCTATTACAGCAAGCACTACCAGTCCCGCCAGCAACAAAGGCACAAATGCGGGATTTTCGCTGACAAACGAGTAAATTTCGCCGGATTTTTCCACCAGCCAATCGGCTGCAAGTTTAAAGAAATACACCAACGTACCCACAAATACGCCCGCTACCGCTCCGTATACCAGTACGGGAATGGCTACGTTTTTGACGTAATCTCTGTACTTACTTTTTTTCATCTTCTTCCTCCACTAATATAGTTACGATATCTTTTGTACTGTGAGCGATATAGTCGGGTTTTGCCTCTTCCAGTTTGTCTGCTTTTTCAAACCCGTAGGTCACCGCCATAACGTCTATTCCGTTTGCCCTTGCTCCGTTGACGTCGTAGCAGGTGTCGCCTATCATAAGACACTGCGATTTATTCCAACCGTTGTCGCCTATGAGTTGACGCAGAATCTCGTCTTTAAAACCCCTTTTTTCCGTCTGGCCGTAAAGACAACTGAAGTAACCGGAAATCCCAAGCATTTCCAAAGACTGCAATGCAAAGGGTTCATACTTGCTGGTTGCCACAGACAGCACAAACCCTTCGTCATAAAGTTTTTTCAATGTGTCTACAATACCGTCGTACAAAAAACTGTTGCGGACGGCGTTCGTTTCTTCGAATATCCTGCGGTACGTTTCCAACGCTTCCCGCCATCTGTCGCCTCCGACCAGTTCCTTAAAACTGTACTCCAACGGCGGTCCGATGTGCTTGTTAAAATCCACATCGGAATAGTCCACGCGGTACATGTCGAGCACTCGCTTAAATGTAGCCACTATTCCCGGCGCAGTATTGTTTATAGTTCCGTCAAAATCAAAAATAATATATCTGTATTTACTGCCTGCTTTACTTTTCATTTCAAACATCCTCTAACAGCATCGGAATACCGGCAAGTCTGTCCGCAAACCGCTTGCTCTTAGGTTCGGACGGTTTTGCGGTAATGCCGTAATTGTATTCGAGAAAATGTTTAAGACTTTCCAATCTGGAAACATCGTCGCATTCGCACTCCAACTCGTAGTCGGTCACGCCGAGATAGTTGTTGCAGTCCAGTTCGGCATTTAGTCCGTTGATACTGATTATCTTCCGATTTGTAATAAGACTGCCTATGCAACGCAACGGCTGCGGCATCACAATACCCAGCATCATACTGAGTTGTTGCTGGGTAATTCCTTTTTCTTCGAAACTGTCGGCAAGACCTTTGGTAATTTCACATTCAATTTCACGGTTGACCGCGACTGAATCTCGTGATGAAATTGCGCTTTTGAAACACAAAGTGTATTTATCCTGTTTCCTGCGCACCCTTACCATCGTTGTCAACGGCATATTGTCGTAATAGTAGTAAAAGTTTTCCTGTGTTACGTCTTCGCCATTTCCCAATGAGTGCAGAATGTTGTATTCGCGTTTCGTAAGTGACAGTTTGAGTTCCTGTTCTATATTTTTCATATCTTTAAATTTACCACTTATTTACATAAAAGTCAATTGTACACTGTTAATTGACAACAATTGTACAAACGTATTGCACAGTCTAAGTTTGTGTTTTAAACGCGCAAAGTCAATTTCAATGTGTTTTCCGTCCTATTGCCTTGCAACGAAAAAGACCGAACAGGCTTTTACCCGTTCGGTCTTAAAATCAGTGTTTAAAATTGTAATGTAAGACATTGCAAACAGGTTCGAGTCCTGTATGCGTGACTGTTGTCAGTAGTTTACTTTTCTCAGTTCGAAATAAGCCTGAGGATGATTGCATACGGGACATTCCGTAGGTGCCTTCTTGCCGATGTGAATGTGTCCGCAGTTACGGCATATCCAAACTGTTTCCTCCGCTTTTTCAAACACTTCGCCGTTTTTAACGTTTTCGGCAAGTTTGCGGTAACGTTCCTCGTGATGTTTTTCCACTTCGCCTACCGCGCGGAACTTTGCCGCAATGTCGTGAAATCCTTCTTCGTCCGCAACTTCGGCAAACTGTTTGTACATATCCGTCCATTCGTAGTTTTCGCCCGCAGCAGCGTCAAGAAGGTTTTCCATTGTTCCTTCAATGCCGTGGAAAAGTTTGAACCACAATTTAGCATGTTCTTTTTCGTTAAGAGCGGTTTCCTGGAAAATTGCGGCGATCTGCTCGTAGCCTTCTTTCTTGGCTTTTGACGCATAGTAATCGTACTTATTTCTTGCCTGGCTTTCGCCGGAAAACGCTGACATAAGATTTTGTTCTGTTTTACTTCCTTTCAGTTGCATTGTAGATGCCTCCTTGTTTGGTAATTTTATTTTAACATATTTAATTGTTTTGTCAACAGGTAAAGTAACTCAGTCACACAAACAAATTGTAAATCTGTATTTATTATGCCATGTATAGTAAAAAATAAAACCTGCCATAATTATATCAAACACTTTTAAAAGGAGATAATTATGAACAAAAATCAACTTGTTAACTATGCAAGACAAATTACAGGCGCAACTACGTCCGAAACGCAAAAACATCTGTCGGCCATTCTTGACGCAATCACCTACGCTTTGAAGAACGGCGACGACGTTACCATTACGGGATTCGGTTCTTTTAAAGTCAAACACAGAAAAGAAAAGCAGGGAACAAATCCGTCCAGCGGCAAAAAGATGACAATTCCTTCCAAAAAGGTTGTATTTTTCAAAGCGGGCAAACCCGTAGAAGAAGCAGTAAACGCCACAAGATAATTATTGCGTAAAATTTGCCGAATAGGTTTTACAAAGGGTGTATTGTTTGATATAATTATAAACACATGCACCCGTAGCTCAGATGGATAGAGCACAGGCCTCCGACGCCTGGTGTCGTTGGTTCGAATCCAATCGGGTGCGCCAGACGCGGACAGAGATTCTGTATTGTGAACAGGTAAAAGCAAAGTGTTTGAAATTGCTTTTACCTGTTCTTTATTGTACGCCACCGCAAAAAAGTAAATTTTGCCGTAAAAGAAAGTCTTCGGCACTCTTTTCGCACATATAGCCTGCCGATTGAAGGGCGACTTGATGGTCACGCTTGCCGTCTTTGCTCCACGCTGTTCAGCGACTGCGTTTGTGTATATTCAATCGTATGCGCAAGACGGACGGCAAACCTGTCTTTACTTGTCCACAAGGGAAAACACACATGACAATGAGCCGTTTAGTGTCCGCACAAATTAAAATACACAGTAAAACTCTGTTTTACACCGCTCGGTATTAAACGTCTTGTACGAATTGGTAAAATACTTTAATAGAGCATGCTGAAAAAACTTCGCATGAGTATTAAAAACGAGCGAAGATTTGCAAATACTTCGCTCGTTTGATTTCCGATAATTTATACACGCCTTGTTCGAAGTCAATTATCTTTTAAATATTTCCGAAATTCCCTTTTCACGCAATCGTTCGGCAACGGCAGAAACGCCGATGTGTACTGCCTCTATTGCGAAAATTTGAGAATTGTTTTTATCGTAACCTTTAAGACCGCCCAACATACCGAGATTAGTCGTATCCTGAAAACTGCCGATTTTACTGTAAGTATAATATCTCTTTTTGCGGAAAAGTCGATATACCAGTATTCCGTTTGTGTCGGCGACTACATAGTTAAAACGATAATATGCGTATGCGAAAAATCCTATCGCCGAAAATAAAGCGACAAACACCGACATCATGACGACCGTCCCAAAAGTGGTATTCTTACTGTCAGTAATGCAACTGTAAACGATCATACCTATACCGCCCAAAAGCACTATTAAGCCAAATCCGAGAAAAAATCCGGAAAGTATTTTGGGAGGGCGAGTGCGAATGACTTCATCGGACGAGATGTCCTTTTCGGAACGTAACTTAAAAAACCAAAAGAGCGAAAAAACAACAGGCAAAATCAACGTTATCAAAACTGTAGTAAGTATTGTTTCGGTAATATTCATATAACCCCTCTTTGTAGCAGTGATAATTTCTATAGTGTATACTTAACGCCGAACAGTTTATTGTTTTAATGTATTTTATAACACACAATTTGTAAAGTCAAATAAAATGCGCGCTGTCTTGCCCGAATCGTACAGCGCGCTTTATATAAAGTGTACAGTAAGATTACTTAGGATTGCAAAAAAAACGCACTTTTTAATGTGCGTTTTTGCTTACCTTAAAGTTAGCAATCAGTCGTCAAGAGTTCCGTTTTCGTACTTACGTACCGACTGCGCTATTTCCTTTTGCGTAGAATCCTTGCCGTACTTCTCCACTGCCGCTGCGGACGTTGCTCCGTGATGCAGGCACAGCGGTCCGTTAATACAGCCACCGGTGCAAGCCATTCCTTCAAAGAAATTGTCCAACGTTTTACCGGCACGCAATTTGAGCATATTTAGACGGCATTCGTCCAGACCGCTCATTGAAACGGCATTGAGTCCTTCGATACCGTTGTCTTCGGCAATTTTGGAAATGCCTTGTTTGATACCGCCCGAGCGTGCGAAAATTCTTCCGAAATAGGTTGCGTCTTTCAACTGCACCCCTTTTAATTGCGTGATATCCACCTGACGTGCATCGAAAAACGCCTGTAATTCCTCGAAACTGATGACGCAGTCAATCAGTCCTTGCGTCTTGGGCAGACGACATTCAAGTTTTTTGCTGGCGCACGGTCCTATAAACACCGTTTTTGCAGTGGGATCGGCGGTCTTGATGATTTTGGCTGTTTCCACCATGGGACTTAACGAACTGCTGATGTACTGTGCAAATTCGGGAAAGTTCTTTTCCACAAACGCCACGAAAGAGGGACAGCAACTGGTCAGCAATCTGCCTTTATGCGCCCATTCGTGCGCTTCATGATCCAGACAGACATCTGCGCCGAGAGCCGCTTCCACAACTCTGTGAAATCCCAGGTGAATAATGCCTTCCACTACCTGTTCGGTAGTACCGTAGTCAAACTGACTGGCTATCGAAGGAGCGACTACGGCATATACGTTGTAACCTTGTTTTTTGCTGTCAGACAGTATGTCGAGACAGTCCAAAATAAGCGATTTTTCCTGAATTGCGCCAAAAGGACATTGCCGTACACACGCACCGCAGGATACGCATTTGTCTTCGTTTATAACCGCCTTTTTGTCGGAGTTGACGGAAATTGCCTTTACCTTGCAACTTACGACGCAAGGACGCTGCTGTTTTATTATAGCACCGTAGGGACAAGCAGTAACGCATTTGCCACATTCGATACACTTGTCCTTGTCAATCACGCAATGTTTGTCCACAATGGAAATCGCGCCCTTGGGACACACTTCCATACATCTGTGCGAAAGACAACCTCGGCATGCCGTCGTAACAAGCATTCCGTCCACTGGACATTCGTCACAGGCAATGTCGATTACTTCCACAATGCTCTTTGTGTCGGCGGTTACTTTTTCCCGTACGACGCGCAGTCTGTCCTGAAATATCGCTCTTTCCTTATAAATACAGCACCTGAGCGTTCCCTTAGGTCCCGGCAATGCTATCTTCGGAATGTCGATATAGGCTGTTTCCATACGGTTTTCGTCGTAAGCCTTTATGATTTCTCTGACCGCCTTGTATTTTATTCCCTGTACATGTGTGTCAAACACTCTGTTGTCCGCCATACGCAATCCACCCTTTGTTTAATTGTAATTCTACTCAATAATATATTATATTTACCGATTCAAGTCAAACAATTTGATGTAAACCGACATCTTTTTACACAATTTTACAAAACCTGTTTTACACACAGCCATTGTATTTACCGCTTAAAACAATATAAGCGGTTTTGGTAAAGTTTTATTTCGTTGCGGATGTTTTTCGAATGTCGTTCTCAAAAGTTTCAGACGTCCGAATGCAAAAAAAGTCAACCGCATCCTGAGACACGGTTGACATCAACTTAATGCAGAATTACTTTTTGCGATAAAGCGTCTTGCATTTGGGCTGAGCAAGAATTTCGCCAAGCACCATCGCCTTTACCAACTCCGAACGGTCTTCCTCGTCGAAATCCGCAAGGGAGATCAAAGGCTGACCTTCCTTAACGGAGTCATCCTCGTCTTCACCGTAAGTCTGTACGCTTTCTTTAAAATCGTGTTGCGAAGAATGCTTGCTGTCCTTGTAATTTTTAAGCCTGTCGGACAGATCTTTCTTGTTCTTTTTCAGGACGTCGGAAGAAATGTCTGCCGACTCGGCACGCTTTTGCGCTTCTTTTTGTTTGCCGTAAGCAATTACAATTACAGCAACAACTACAAACGACAAAAGCACAACGGCACCGAGTATTCCTCCGATATTGTCAACAACTGCAAAAAAATTCATTTAATCACCTGCCTTAACGAGTGCACGGCGGTTGTGCCGCCGCGCACCTGTCAGTAGTTGTTACTTTTTCTTGTTTTCCTTCTTGTCTTCCGTTGCGGAATTACCGGAAATAGCGTTTCTCATTGCAGTGTCAGCCTGAATGTTTTGCATATTGTAGTAATCCATAACGCCCAAACGACCGTTGCGGAATGCTTCCGCCATTGCGCGAGGCACTTCCGCTTCCGCTTCCACTACCTTTGCACGCATTTCCTGGGTATAAGCACGCATTTCCTGTTCCTTGGCAACAGCCATTGCACGACGTTCTTCCGCATTTGCCTGAGCGATACGCTTGTCCGCTTCCGCCTGATCCATCTGTAACTGTGCGCCGATGTTGCGACCTACGTCCACGTCGGCAATGTCTATAGACAGAATTTCAAATGCGGTACCTGCATCAAGTCCCTTACGCAACACCGTCTTGGAAATGGTGTCGGGATTTTCCAGCACTTCCTTGTGCGTTTCCGATGAACCTACCGTGGTGACGATACCTTCGCCTACACGGGCAATAATTGTCTCTTCACCCGCACCGCCGATAAGTCTTCCGATATTGGCTCTCACCGTAACACGAGCCTTTACCCTCAGTTCGATACCGTTTTTGGCAATGGCGGAAATGATGGGAGTTTCAATCACCGTAGGATTGACGGACACCTTTACCGCATTGAGCACGTCACGTCCGGCAAGGTCGATTGCCTTAGCCGCCTGCAACGTCAGCGTAATGTTTGCGCTGTGTGCGGATATGAGTGCGTTTACCACGTTGGAGACGTTACCGCCTGCCATTACGTGCGATTCCAGTTCCGCAATATCGATATCGAGACCTGCTTTTTTAGCACGGATATAAACGTCAACCAGTTTCTTGTAGCGTATACGACGCAACTTCATACCGATAAGACGGGACATACTTACGTGCGCCTTACTGATAAGGGCGGTAAACCACGTTCCCAACGGCAGGAATATCAATACTACAAGAAATACTACCGCTACAGCAATTACCAGATACCATACAGGATCAAGTCCCGTACCTGCAAATGCCATTAAATAATTCATTTTCCCCTCCTGTAATTTTAGGAATAAGTAATATTTTTGCACAGCAAACTGTGCTTGTGCCATTTGAGTTTCGGTTGCAGATTATTTCTTTACCGCCTGGACGGTAACGACGTTGCCTTCCACCTTTATGACCTTTACTTTGTTGCCCGCTTCTATAAAACCGTTGGCGGACATGACTTCAACAACCGTATTGCCGATACGTGCCTGTCCTACAGGACGAAGATCGTTTATCGTCACGCCCTGCTGACCGACAAGACTTTCGAAATCGCCTGTACCTTCGGTGCGTGTTACCGGAACGCTCGATTCCACATTGAATATACTGTTTTTGCCGAATTTGCCTTTGTTGGCAATATTTGAAAGCACAAAAAAGCAAACTATGCACACAATTGCGGTGATGAGCAACATATACAGTAACATCCATCCGTCGCCGTTGTCTGTCATACGCAGTATGATAGCAAGCGCCATACACACAAGACCGCCTATGCCGAACACGCCGAACCCTGGCATAAAAATTTCCACGACGCACATCACCAAGCCCAGTATAAACAACACTGCTACAATGACGTTCATCTCGCTGAACAGCCTTACAAAACTTGTCCAGGCGTCCAGAAACATCAATAATTGTGACATATGTTAAAATCTCCTTAAAATATAACTGCGCGTCTGAATGTCAGGCACGCAGTGAACTTAAACGATTCAGTTCTGATAGGGTTGAAGATGTCCTATCGTGCCATCTTTTCTGCGATAAACCGCTTCGACTCTGCCTGTTTCCACATTGTTGAACAGATAGAAGTCATGCCCTACCATTTCAAGATTTTCCGCCGCTTCAATCGGAGTAAGCGTGTCTATTTCGAAACGCTTTACTTTGGCGATCGTAACGGGTTCCACTTCGACATCCGAAACGAACTGGTAATCGTTGCGGTCGAATGCCGGCATTTTTTTCTTGCTGTTAAGTTTTTCACGGTACTTGACTATCTGTCTTTCTATCTTTGGCAAGCATTCGTCAATGTTGTAATACATTGTGTTTCCTACTACTTCCGAACGGAGTTGCGTGCCGTAGTAGTTGATGGAAAGTTCCATTTTGCATTGTCTGCCCAGATCAGTCATAACTACTTTGGCAACGGTGTCACTGTCGGGAAAGTACTTATCCAACTTTTTGATCTTGGATTGCAAGATCTGATTGAGTCTTTCGGAAACGTGATAATTTTTAGCTAATACTTCCAATTTCATAAATACTGTCCTCCTTGTAGTTGCCTGTTAAGGTTTCAACCTTGTAATGAGTATATCACAAAATCTGACTGTTTTCAATACCAAATGCCTCAGTGTTTTGACAAAAAGTTGTATTTTTTAAGGGTAAACGGAAAATTTTACTGATTTGCCGCAACTTTTCTGAATACAAGCCTGCCCTGAAGCACGTCTGCAATTACGCAATCGCCCTTGCTTATTTCACCCTTCAACAGCATTGTGGCAAGAGCGTCTTCCACATCGCGCTGAATACGCCTTTTGAGCGGTCTTGCTCCGTATTCTCTGTCGTAGCCGTTTTCCGCAAGCCAGTAAACGGCAGGTTCGGTAAATTTCAATGTCAACGTAGGTTTGAGTCTTCTTACCAGATTTCCGCACAAAAGGCGTGATATCTGACAAATTTCCTCCTGCGTGAGCGGATGGAACACCACAATTTCGTCTACCCTGTTTAAAAACTCTGGTTTGAACTGTCTGCGCAACGCGGCGTTGATGCTTTGCTGCGCGTTTCTTCCGCCGAATCCGATGGAGCGTGACGCCTCCTCCGCTCCCGTGTTGCTGGTCATTATTATCACGGTGTTGCGGAAATCGACGGTTTTGCCGTGGGAGTCGGTCAGACGTCCTTCGTCGAGTATCTGCAACATCAGATTGAACACATCGGGATGAGCCTTTTCTATTTCGTCGAACAAAACCACCGAGTAGGGCTTACGACGCACTTTTTCCGTAAGAATACCGCTTTCCTCAAATCCGACGTAACCAGGAGGCGCTCCTATAAGTTTGGACACAGACTGTTTTTCCATATATTCGCTCATGTCCAGTCTGACGATATCGTTACTGCTTTCGAACAGACACTCGGCAAGAGCCTTGGTCAGTTCCGTCTTGCCTACGCCCGTAGGTCCTACGAAAATAAAACTGCCGATGGGACGGTTGGGATCTTTAAGTCCCGAACGCGCCCTGCGTATAGCAAGCGCAACCGCCTGCACCGCCTCTTTCTGTCCAACAACTCTGTCGGACAGCATCTTTTCGAGATTGAGCAGTTTGTCGCGTTCGCTGCAACTTATCTGCGTTACCGGAATTCCCGTCCACTGTGCAACCACTTCCGCCACGTCGTCGGAAGTTATTACGCAACGGGCATTGCTCTTTTCCTGATTGAACTTGTCCCTTTCGAACTCGTAATGGAAATACAGTCTGTCGTACTGTTCGTTAATGCGGGATATTTCCGCGATGTTGCCCTGCGAAACGGCAATATCTTTCTGCTTTTTCAAAGCGTTAAGAGCATTTACGGCGTCACTGAGCGACTGAGGAACAGCCATTGCTCCTATTTTTACACGGCTGCACGCCTCGTCTATGAGGTCGAAAGCCTTGTCGGGTAAAAATCTGTCGTTGATGTATCTTACCGAAAGACGCACCGCACTTTCCACCGCTTCACGACTGATGTCAACGCCGTGATGTTGTTCGTACTTGCTCTTTACCCCCCACAGTATCTCTATTGCCTGTTCGGGAGTGGGCTCTCCTACCGTAATAGGTTGGAATCTGCGTTCCAACGCACTGTCCTTTTCTATATACTTGCGGTATTCTTCAACGGTAGTCGCGCCGATGACCTGTAATTCGCCCCGTGCAAGCATAGGCTTTAAAATTTCCGCAGCGTCCATGTTGCTGTCCGCGGTTCCGCCCGCTCCGACAAGGTTGTGTATTTCGTCGATGAACAGTATCACGTCGCCGCTTGCAACTACTTCGTCGATAATCTTTTTGAGACGTTCTTCAAAATCGCCTCTGTACCTTGTGCCCGCAATCATTGCCGCAATGTCCAGTTCGACAATACGTTTGCCCTGCAACGGGTAAGGTACGTTTCCGCTTGCCACACACTGCGCCAATGCTTCGACAACTGCGGTTTTGCCCACCCCGGGTTCACCCACCAGCACGGGATTGTTTTTGGAACGGCGTGCCAGCGTCTGAATGATGCGCTGTATCTCTCCGTCTCTGCCTATCACTGCGTCGAATTTGCCCTGTCTTGCACGTTCGGTAAGATCGGTACCGAAGGAAATGTCTCTGACTTCCGTCTTTTCGGCGTTGTTCACCTTGACGGCCGTCACGGCGTACTCCTTGCCCGTTTGTTGCTGAGATCCTGTATTCTGCTCTCCCTCCGAATATGCTTTCAGACGCGAAGCATTGGGCAACTGTCCTACTACGTAGTCGAAAAATGTGTCGATGGACACATTGTGTTCCTTTAAACGATAGGCTATAGTCTTGTAAGCATAGCAACTGTTCATCGACAAAATGGCAAGCAGCAGGTGAACGGAAGTAACTTCCTTTTCCTGCATTATGTTGCACAGTTCCTCCGCATTGCGGAAAATAGCAGTTGCTTCGGGAGACGTTTCCAACGTTCCGAAAGACCTGCCGTCGCTGGCAAAACTGAGCCGTTTGTCAATGCCGAACCTTGCAAGAAACTGCTGCGCCTTGCCGGTAACGTTCACCAACCCCATCAGTATGTGACGGGATTCCAATTGCGCGAATTTGTTGTCTCTTGCGTATTGCCTTGCGTATTCAATTACAGCGAAATACTCTTTAGAATACATTTTTCCTCCGTAAATTGTTGACTTAACAACATTCTACCATTTTTCACGGTCAATTACAACAAAAAAGTAAAGATAGGTCACATTTTATTTTTATAAAAGCGTTTGATCAGTTTTGCCGCAATAAGCAACAGCGACGGCAATACGGACAACGCCAGTGCCGTGACGTACTGAACTGCCGTAAGAGCAACGCAGCCGAACAGCGTCTGCAAAAAGGGTATAAACAGAACCGCAGCCGCGCACAATGCCGATACCGCAAGACATATTCCCGCAGCAAGACTCATTCTGTTTAAAGAAACCACTGCAAGCACCAACTGAGAAAACGCCAGTACGGCAAACGCCATTGTGGAAGCATGTACTGGACTGTACGCCAGTCCGCACATATAGGCAAATATCGTGACGGCAGCCACCGCAATGCCGTAACAGGCAATGGTAATTACAGAACGTCTGCTGAAAAAACTGTTGCTCGTCCGAGGTTTTTTCAAGGCATCGGAGCAACTGTCCATGCCGAGAGCCAATGCGGGCAAGCCGTCAGTTACGAGATTTACCCACAGCAACTGCATTGCTCCCAACGGCGAAACATCCCACACAAGCAAAGCCACAAATACCGAAAGTACTTCGCCTATATTGCAGGACAGCAAATATCTGACTGTCTTTACAATATTGTCAAATATAGTTCGTCCTTCGGCAACCGCGCTGACGATAGTTGCAAAGTTGTCGTCGGCAAGTATCATATCCGCACTGTTTTTTGCCACTTCGGTACCGCTTCCCATGGCGCAACCGATGTCCGCACGTTTCAGAGCGGGAGCGTCGTTGACTCCGTCGCCTGTCATTGCCACCACCTTTCCGTCAGCCTGCCACGCCTTGACGATACGCAGTTTATCAGCGGGGGTAACACGGGCATAAACCGCCACGTTTTGCACTTCGCGTTGCAGTTGTTCGTCCGTCATCGAGTCCATCTGACTGCCTGTAAGAACCTTGTTGCCGTTGCGCAATATTCCCGCTTCCCGTGCAATGCAATAAGCCGTTTCCACACCGTCTCCCGTTATCATGACGGGCATTATTCCCGCCTCGATACACTGCGAAACGGATTTTACCGCTTCGGGACGTAAAGGATCGGTAATTCCCATCAATGCCACTATTTTTAAATTGTCTTCCGCACGGGCTACGACGGCGTCTTCTTTCTTTACCGACAAAGCAATGACTCGCAAACCTTCCGAAGACAAACGTCTGTACATTGTCCAAAATGAGGAATTTACATTTACGTCGCGTGAAAACATATTGTCCGGACTGCCCTTGGTAATAATGTACACTTCATTGTCTACCAACACCTTTACCGTCATCATTTTTCTGTCAGAATCGAAGGGCAGTTCTTCCAGTTTGGAAAATGACAACTTGCAGTTGTTTTGCCGTGCGCTTTCGGTAATAGCCTGCTCGGTAGGCTCGGCGTGCTGCGAGTCTCCGTTACAGCACATTGCCGCAAACCGCAGCAGTTCTATAGCATCTGTCGAAAACTTGCCGTCATACAGTTTTTTACCGTCAAAAATATAGCGTAACTTCATCTTGTTGGCGGTAAGAGTGCCCGTTTTGTCGGTACATATGACGGAAGCACTTCCCAGCGTTTCCACCGAATGCAGATTGCGCACAATGGCGTTTTGCTTTGCCATTCGCTGAACCCCTCTTGCAAGCACCACCGTAACGACTGCGGGCAATCCTTCGGGAATCACAGCCACCGCAAGCGACACCGACGTCATAAACACCGACAAAAACACTTCGGTATATGTCACGTCGACGGACTTGTTTGCCAACGCCTTGACAAACGCAACTACAAACACTACACTGCACAGCGCAAGACAAATTATTCCCAACGCCTTGGACAGTCTTTGAAGTCTTTTTTGTAACGGCGTCCTGACGGACTGTTCTTTAAGCATTAAAGCGATTTTGCCTATTTCGGTGTTACCGCCTGTAGCGGTTACTACCGCCTTGCACCGTCCTTTAACGGCGTAACTTGACGAGTAAAGACAATTACTGCGTCTTGCCAGAACGGTGTCGGAAGCAAGTGTCGATAAAGTCTTGCTTACAGGTTCCCACTCGCCCGTCAAAGCCGATTCGTTGACTTCCAGATGCGTACTGCTGACGATACGGCAGTCGGCAACGGCAATTTCCCCCGCTTCCAGCAAAACGACGTCGCCTACCACCACCTCGTCGGAATTGACGGTCTGCCGACGTCCGTCGCGAATGACGGTACATCTGAGCGGAGTGGCGCGGTTTAAAGCCTCGATGGATTTTTCCGCCCTGAACTCCTGAATCGCTCCGAGTAAAGCGTTTACCGTGACAATTACAACGATTATAACCGCCTCGATGCAATCGGTAGAGTCGCCGTGCACCAGTCCAACCACAAAGGACACTGCAGACGCAATAAGCAGTATCAGCACCATCAGATCGCCGAACTGAGCAAAAAATCTGAACAGAAAGCCATGCTTGTCCTTTTCCGGAAGCCTGTTGTAGCCGTCGGAACACAGCCTTTTTTCCGCTTCTGAGGAAGTCAACCCTTTAACAAAATCTGTATTCAACTTACGTTGAACAAGATCGAGATTTTTATCGAACATTATGCACCCCCGGACATACTATTGTATTGTATGCCTTTAAGGTACGGTATAGAAGAAAAACCGCCGACGGCAACATCACAACTCGGCAGAACAAGCGCAAACTTATTGCAGAAACGATTTGCATCGTACTGTTTTAACGCGATCCCGCAACGACGTTAAGATTCAGAATATTTATTTAAACACTGTTCATTTCATTAAAAACGTAAAAAACGCATTTATTTAAAATATAAAAAAAGAAACGGCCACAAAGTGACCGTTTCTTTTTAAAAGCGAATTAATCAAAAAACTTTACCACGTCATTGAAATTTCTTCTGTTTTTGGGACGCAATACGTCGTCGTGTGAAGCATATCCCAACGCTATTACAACTTTTATTTCGTCTTCCGTATTAAGGATTTCGGCAATTGCAGAACAATTCATCCAACCTATAATACATGTAGACAATCCCACATTAGTCGCTTCAAGGCACATCTGTCCCACAGCAATGCCTGCATCGAGGGGACGAAAGTCCTGTTTGGTTACATTTAAAGGTCTTGCGCCTGCCGTTTCCGGTTTCTGTCTTATTCCCACAGCAATGAGCACGGGACAGTTGTTGAGGAAGGCATTGGCGCCTCCGTGCTGACACTCTTTTCTTACCTTGTCTGCGGTTTCTCCCGTACACACGTAAAAATTCCACGGTTGGAAATTTCTTGCGGAAGGAGCAACTATTCCCGCTTTAAGTACGGATTCCAGTTTTTCCCGCTCTACAGTTCTCGACGCGTCGAAATTACGACAACTCTGTCTTTGAATCAACAATTCGTCAAACATAGTAACCTCCCTAAATATATTTTTATTTGCCAAGTTCACCGCTTTCGTACTGCAACTGCTTACGTGCAAACTGTTTGCGGTAGTCCTTTATCGCAACGGGAATAAATGCAAATACAGACAGTATTTCCGCTACGGGGTAGCAGAACCATATTCCCTGCAATCCCCACAGACCGTTGAGAATAAACGCCGCGGGCAGCAGTATTATCAACTGACGGCAAAGCGACATAAGCAGACTGGAAATAGGCTTGTTTATCGCCTGCAACACGTTGATAATTACAATGGAAAACGCAGCGGGGATAAATGAAAGACTTATTACCCTGAAAGCATACGAGCCGTCGGCAATCGTCTGTTCGGTGCTTGTCAGTATTCCCATTATATAGTTGGGAATCAACTGGAACAGTATTGTACCTACAACCATTACTGCCACCGAAACGTAAATCATCAGTCGGAACGTGTGCTTGAATCTGTCTTTAAGATTTGCACCGTAATTGTAACTCAGTATGGGCATCGATCCCTGCATAAGTCCGAAGACGGGCATAAAGATAAATGACTGCACTTTAAAGTAGGCGGACAAAACGAATATACCGCTGGGATAAGCCTTTAAAATAATGTTGAGTATTATGGTGATAAAAGAACCCATGGCGTTCATTATGAACGCCGGCATACCGACTTCGAGAATGTTTTTAAAGTAATCCCATTCGAACCTGAACCCTTTGAGGGAAATGGACACGTCGTGCTTTTTAAGCACAAATGCCAGCAATACAAACAGTCCGCCGAACCATTGTCCTATAACCGTTGCGAGAATCGCTCCGAACACGCCCCACTTGAAAACCAGAATGAACACCGCGTCCAGAATTATGTTGGTGACGGCACCCGTCAACTGACTCATCATAGGCAGTTTCATGTTACCGGTCGCCTGCAATATACGTTCGCCCACTATTTCGAACAAACTTCCCAAACTTCCCGCCATGTACATGGTAAGGTAAAGATTTGCCTGTTCCACTACGTAATCCACAGATGTGACGTTGTCGGCAGTTACAAAGGCTCTGACAAACGGATCGACAATGGTAAATGCCAGTATAAACAGCAATACCCAAACGCCGAACACCATCACTATTGCCGTCTGAGCGGCACGGTTGGCTTTTTCCACATTGCCTTCGCCCAGTTTACGCGCTATATATGCGTTTACGCCGACTCCAAGTCCTATGGCAATGGAAATTACCAGCATGGTCATAGGGAAAACAACGCTTACCGCTATAAACGAGTCGTCGCCCAATTGCTTGACAGTACCTATATAATCGGGGGAAAAAATACTGTAAGTAATGTTTGAAACGAATATAGAGTCCACGATGTTGTACAGTGCCTGTACCAGCATTGAAATTATGGCTGGCAATGCCATTTCAAACAGCAACTTTCCCACGGGTTTGTTTCGCATCTTGTCAGAACTGAGTTGTTGTGTTTCCTGCAAATTTTCTTCCGTCATTACAAATTCTCCTTTTGCGAAAAGGTCATGCCTGTTCCGCTACAAACCGAAAGGCAAACACCTAACTGTTTGCCTGATTTTTACGATAAATATTAAAAGACAGCGTATATCCGTTGTCGGTATAGTCCCCGTCGGTTTCCGTCAGTTTCCAGTCGGCATTTGCGTCAAGATCGGGGAAAAACACCTCGGCGTCGCCGTCGCTGTCCACCTTGGTGACGATTACGGTGTCGCAATAATCCAGCAACTGCCTGTAAACGGACGCTCCTCCCACAACGAACACATCGTCGGAAGGATACTGCGACACAACTTTCAACATCTCGTCGACGGAACGCACTTTTACGGCGTCAGTGTAAACTTTGTCGGAGTTGTCCAGCACTACGTTTACACGGTGAGGCAATGCGCCGGAGGGAAAACTGTTGTAGGTGTTTTTGCCCATGACAATTACCTTTCCTAAAGTATTTTTGCGGAAATGTTTCATGTCAAGGGGTAATCTGAACAGCAAATCGTTGTTTTTGCCTATGCCCCAGCGTTTATCTGCAACTACGATAGCCTTCATTACACCGCCACCTCCAATTTGTCGGTAAACGGCGTATATTTGTAATCTTTTAAAGCAAAGTCATCAACCGTAAACTTATAAAAATCCTTTACGTCGGGATTCATCACAAATTCGGGAGCGGGATAGCAGGGATTTGCAAGTAGTTTTTTGACTACGGGAATGTGTCGGTCATAAACGTGAGCGTCGGCTATAACGTGAACCAACTCACCCGCTTTAAGCCCCGAAACCTGCGCGAACATATGTAACAACACTGCGTACTGCACTACGTTCCAGTTGTTTGCCACCGCCATGTCGTTGGAACGCTGATTTAAAATAGCGTTGAGTTTGTCCCCGGTAACGTTGAAAGTAACGCTGTAAGCACAAGGATAAAGATTCATTTCCGACAAATCGGCGTGCACGTAGATGTTAGTCATTATACGACGGCTTTGTTTGTTGTATTTAAGGTCGTACAAAACTCTGTCCACCTGGTCGAACATACCTTCCTTGTACCTGTGCTTGACACCAAGTTGATATCCGTAAGCCTTGCCTATACTTCCCGTTTCGTCCGCCCAACTGTCCCAGATGTGACTGTTGAGTTGATGTATATTGTTGCTTTTTTTCTGCCATATCCACAGTATTTCATCGATACACGACTTGAATGCCGTGCGACGCAACGTAATTATAGGAAATTCTTCGCTGAGATCGTATCTGTTGACAATGCCGAACTTCTTTACGGTGTGGGCAGGCGTACCGTCCGACCATTTGGGACGCACGTCCAGATTCTCGTCAGAAAATCCGTTGTCTATTATATCCGTCATATTGGCAATAAATATACCGTCTGCTTTACTCATACTCCAACTCCTTTCGATATATTTTAACAAAAATTTTGCTTTAAGTCAAACCAAAATTAAAAAGCAAAACCTATGCAAAAACAATGTCCTTTCGTTCCGCCTACAAGAAAATTTACGCCAAACCGCCTTGAAATCGCCGTTATATGTATTCTTCAAGGACAATCGAAACGTGTAAAAGACTGTTGAAGAAGGTTCATAAAACACAATGTCGCAAAAGTAAATTTTGCGTAAATTTTAAGTACACGTACGTAATTTATTCAGCGCAAGTTAAAGTCTTCAGAACCGAAGACCGGCTCGCAGACAAGCGTAAACCGTGTTTAACGGCGGTGACGCACTGCCGTTGCCCAAAATTTCAAAAGCAGCAGCATCGGGCAAACGTCTTAACGCAAAAAAAGACCGTCTGAAACAACATTTCAGACGGTCGCCCATGTTTATTTAATTTTAATTGCTAAAATTAATCACAGAAATACATCCCGATATGACGTCAGTCCAATTGCTTTTCCACCGTTGCCACAACAAACAAGGTGGGATCGTATGCGCTTACAAGTTGCGAAATACGCGTCTTTATTTCCTCTGCCGACAACTTGGTGTCGAAGGGTATCGCCACGTCGAAAATAAGGTTGGTGTGAGTAACTCCCTTTACCGCGCGGAAATCGTGAATACGGAATCTTTCGTCAATGGACGTTACCATTTCGGTAACTTTCTGTTTGAGCAGGTTTATTTCAGGATCGTCGGTCACAACGGGATCGGAGTGTATGATCAATACAATGTCGGTGTTTTCGGCAAAATCCCGTTCTATTCTGTCCATAAGATCGTGACTTTCCATTGTGGGAACTTTTGCGTCCACTTCCACATGCACGCTTGCGTAATACTTGTGCGGTCCGTAATTGTGCACGGCAAGGTCATGTATGCCCAACACGCCTTCGTAAGCCATAATACGCGAACGTATTCCTTCAATGAGGGTTTTGTCCGGCGCCTGACCGAGCAGTTTGCTCATTGTGTCCTTTAAAATGTCTATACCTGCCCAGGCAATCACTACCGCAACCGCCAGTCCCATGTATCCGTCAAGATTAAAATTGACAAAATGACTTATAATCACTGCCACTGTTACGGCTGTTGTGGAAATTGCGTCGGTAAGGCTGTCCGTAGCCGTTGCTTTGAGAACTTCCGAATCGACGGTTTTGCCTAATTTGCGGTTGAAGAAAAACATCCAAACTTTGACAAGTACTGAAAACGCCAGAACTCCCAGCATCAGATAGGACATCTCGGAAGGTTCGGGATTGAATATTTTATTAAACGATTCCGAAGCCAATTCCACTGCAAGCATCAATACGATAAAGGCAACTATCATCGCGGAAATATATTCTATCCTCTGGTGTCCGAAAGGATGCTCTTTATCGGCAGGCTTACCCGCCACTTTGAAACTTATCAGCGAAACCACGTTGCTTCCGCAGTCCGTAAGGTTGTTGAATCCGTCTGCCGTGACGGAAATTGCCCCTGACAGCAATCCGAGAGTTATCTTGCCTGCAGACAGTACCATGTTCAGTACTATACAGACAATACTTGCCATTTTTCCGTAATTTTCACGTACGGCAGGATCCGAAGTATTGTTACTGTTTTTGACAAAAAGTCTTACAAGAAGATTAGTCATTTACATTCGCCTCTTTATAATGTACGAAAAAACTTAGTCTTGCGATAATTTGTAATTGTAGCACATTGCCTATTTAAAGTCAATAACAAGTAATCGTCATTATAAATAAGATTAAAAAAAATACTGTACCCGCAGCATAAAACACTGCGGGCACAGGTAAACGTAATATATCTTAAAAAAGTTTTAAATGTCACTGTCCGTTTGCACGGCATATCAATGAATTTACCATTGAAAAACACCGATTTTATTGTAACGTGCATCAAAAATATGCACACTTGACTTTATTCGGTAAGGGTTGCTTTTACCATTTTCACCGCTTTTTCACATTCGCCGCCTTCGGCGTAACAGCGTACAACGTTTTCCGTACCGCTTTTACGCAACACAAGACGGCAACCGCACATCGAACACACTCTGTCGTGTATTGTTTTCAACGAAGCGGGTTCGGCAAGCGATATATTTTCCTTGGTAACTTTAATGTTGCATTTGCAGAAGGGAAGCGCGTTGTAACTTCCGTACTTTACAATACTGCCTTTGGCACGGTAGATCTTGCATACAAGCAATGCGGTTATTAAAGCGTCGCTGCTTGTTGCGTAATCGGCAAGCAAATAGTGTCCGCTGTCTTCTCCGCCGAGATTCAGCGACAAACGGCACATTTCGTTGTATATGTTGATGTCGCCCACAGGCGTTCTTATAAAATCTATACCGTACTGTTTTAAAGCCTCTTCAACACCTCCGTTGGTCATTACTGTGCCTACAACCGCATCCCCGCGCAACGTACCTTCTTCCTTCATATACCTTGCAAGAGCAATTAAAACCGTATTGTTGTCGATGGTCACGCCATCTTCCAGCACTGCAAGTCTGTCACAGTCACCGTCAAATGCAAATGCCAGCGGAAAGTTTTTACCCTTCAACTTTTCTTCCAGAAACTCGGTGTGCGTTGCACCGCATCCCACATTGATGTCCTTGCCGTTGTTGCGATCGCAATATGCCGTGACCTCCGCTCCGCTAAGACGAAACACCTTTTCCGCTACCGCGAAACTTGCACCGTAACAGCAATCGATGGCAATTTTCATTCCTGTAAGATCGGCATTTACCGCCGAACACACGTCCCTGCAATACATATTGTCTATGTCGTAAAATACAGGTTCGTATATTTTGCCGTCGGGTACGATTTTCATCAGACTGTTCATCACGTCCGACAGTACAGCCTGCTTGGATTCGCACAACTTGACGCCGTATTTGTCAAACACTTTCAGTCCGTTGTCTTCGGGAGGATTGTGACTTGCACTTATCATTACGCCGTAATCCCCTCCTAATTTGCGCACAAAGTGACCTACCGAATTAGTGGGCAGCACACCGAGATTTATTACCGTACCTCCTCCGCTGTACACTCCGTGTGCAAGTGCGTTAAACAGATTTGCCCCTGACAATCGTGTGTCTCTGCCTATAAGCACAATGGGATTCTCTCCCCCTTTGAGAGCAAGACTTTTGCCCAGTAAAAAGGCAGTACCGTCTGTAATGGTACTGCCGTAAGTTCCTCTTATACCGTCCGTACCGAAGAAATTCATAAACATACTCCTTATATATTTCGTTGCCGCGGCAACATCGAATCATTCTTCGGTAATAATAGTTTTACTTGCCTCTGGACACCTTTCTGCAATAAGCGGATGCGTAGTGTCCTGCCTTTGCACCGTCGGCACACGCAGTGACTATCTGCTTCAACGGGCCGTTGGAAACATCTCCGCACACAAACAGTCCTTCTACGGAAGTCTGCATGTGGTCGTCCGCCTTGATATACGCTTTGTCCTTTTCCACCGACAAACTGCGCAGAAAATCCAGGGCAGGCTGAGCCCCTACTGCGACAAACAGTGCGTCCGTTGGTATTTCGTGTTTGCCGTCATTGTCAAGCACCGTAATGCTTTGCAACTTGTCTTCGCCGTTCAACGCCGTAACGGTACAATTGTAATGCACCTTGACGTTTTCCGACGAAGTCAGACGGTTGACAAGTATTTCGTCGGCATTAAAAGTGTCCGCAGGGTTTATCACGTGTACTTCAGACGCGATATTTGACAGATACAATGCCTCGTTGACGGCAGAATTTCCGTTGCCCGCAACCGTAACGGGACGTTTGCGGTAGAAATTTCCGTCGCATGTGGCACAGTAACTGACTCCCCTGCCGATGAAATCTCCTTCTATACCCAACTTATTGTGTTTTGTTCCGGTGGCTATTATTACCGATAAGAAATTGTATGTGTTTTCAGACGTAATTATGTCAAATCCCTTGTCGGTTTTTCTGATGTCGACCACCTGCTCGTACACAGTTTTCAATCCGAGAGCCTGAGCCTGATTGACCATATTGTCGGCAAGTTGCCAGCCTTCGACATTTGTATAAGAAGGGAAATTTTCTATTTTGTCAAGACTTGCGGTAAGTCCGCCCAGTCCGTACTGCTCGAATATTGTTACGTCGGCATTGGCACGCAACGCGTAAATTGCGGCAGACAATCCTGCCACTCCGCCTCCGACTATCGCTATTTTCAATTCCATACTTGCCTCCCTTTCGCAAAAGTGATTTTTCTTACACTTTAATATTACACCGTTAACTGCAGTTTGTCCACATCCGATTTCGCCTAATGTGACCGACTCACCAATATAGTATTGACACGGAACAAGCCCTTTCAACTTAAAAATAAAAAGTAGTTCCGCTGTTCCGCCGTAAAGCAATCGTAACGTTTAGTGCAGCCCTCTGAATTTTCACGGCAAATTCAATGCGGTGACAAGATGTCTGTTTCTGCCGGGCACAGACTACGTGCCTACAATGCGCCACTCATCCTGACAATGTCAACAATTAAGCAAATTCCCGACAAAATGTCAGAATGTTTATACTCAAAACAAAAAAGGCGTTGCGCAATACCGCGCAACGCCTGTATAAAGCCACAGCAGATTATCTCTTCGAGAATTGAGGTGCTTTACGAGCCTTCTTCAAACCGTACTTCTTTCTTTCCTTCATTCTGGGGTCACGAGTGAGGAAACCTGCCTTTTTGAGAACAGCCTTGTCTTCACCTGCAACTACCAATGCTCTGGAAATACCGTGTCTGATTGCACCTGCCTGCCCCGTGTAACCGCCACCGCAAACGTTGACTACAACGTCATACTTTGCAAGCGTACCCGTTTCATTCAGGGGTTGACGTACGATATATTTAAGAGTGTCCAGACCGAAGTAACTGTCGATATCTCTCTTGTTGATGGTGATGTTGCCACTGCCGTTGGGGATAATTCTTACACGAGCGATGGACTTCTTTCTTCTGCCTGTTCCCCAGAACTGTACCTTTTTCTTAGCACTGATCTTCGCCATTGTTCATTACCTCCTTACGCAAGTGTCAAAACTTCCGGATTCTGAGCGGAATGTTTGTGTTCGTTGCCCTTGTAAACACGCAACTTAGTAAGCATCTTTCTTCCGAGACTGTTTTTGGGAAGCATACCCTTTACCGCACGCATAACAGCGAAATCACTTCTTTCCTGCATGAGTTTTTCGTATTTGACTTCTTTAAGACCGCCCGGCTTACCCGTATGACGACGGTATACCTTTTGTTCAAGTTTCTTACCCGTAAGAACAACCTTGTCGCAGTTGAGAACGATTACGAAATCGCCTGTGTCGACATGAGGAGTAAATGTAGGCTTGTTTTTACCGCGAAGAACGGCGGCAACCTGGCTTGCAAGACGACCGAGATGCATACCCGTAGCGTCTACGACATACCATTTTCTTTCAACGGCTTCTTTCTTAGCCATAAAAGTTTTCATTGTAAATCTCCTTGGATATTTAAGTTTGTTTGCTGTTCACGGTTGAACAATTACCGCCAGTGGAAATGCGATTTAGGCGACACAGAGCTTAAAATATGACGCCGAATTATTCACAGCCTTTCTATTATACTTATACGCCGATTTATTGTCAAGCAAAATACAAAGTAAAATTAAAACAATTTGCAATATTTGTCCGTTGCGACGGGCGTTTCGGGTATAACGGGCAATGTTAAAAACAATGCAGTCCAAAAGAAAAATTACTGTTCGGGCGACCTGTACAGTTTTAAGAACCGCTCCTTGCGATCGCCGTCGTAATGTATCTTTTCCAATGTCAGCCCGTGTGCGGGCATTGTCTTTGCGGACAGGCGTCTGTCCTTGGATTTAAGTATATCGCACACTTCTTCAGGGGAAATTTTACCGCTTCCCACGGCAACGAGCAATCCCACAATGTTGCGCACCATATTGTACAGAAAGGCGTTGCCCTGTACCTCCACATCCAAAGTACCGTCTTCGTGATCGTGCAACACCACTTTGTGCAATGTTCTGACCGTTCCTTTGAGATTGCTGCCGGAATTTTGCAATGCGGCAAAGTCGTGTGTGCCTTCGAGCAAACTGCACGCCTTACGCATCGAAGGAATGTCCAGCGGTTTGTACACCTGAGCGTGATCTATGTCAAGCAAAGGTTTTCTGAAAGGACTGACGTACAGTCTGTAAACGTAAGTCTTGCTGTCCGCCCAGAAACGGGCGTCAAAGTCGTCCTCTGCCACTTCCGCTCCGACAATGCTTATGTCCGACGGCAACAGCAAATTTGCCGCAAGACAAATCTTATAGGGTGTAAGTCTTGTATTGTCGGTGTCGAAATGCACTACCTGCCCCGTGGCGTTTACGCCTTTGTCGGTGCGTCCTGCGCAATACAGCCTTACAGGATGTCCCAAAACATTTTCGAGTGCCTCTTCCAGTTTGTCCTGTATTCCGTTTTTGGAAGGTTGACTCTGCCAACCGTCGTAGCCTGCTCCTATATAGGATACCGTCAGTTTAAAACGCATACTCACTCCTAAAAATACAGCCAGCCCAACTGTTCCGCCGTTCCCCAGGTGGTCTGAGTTCCGTAAACGATAAATACTGCAACAAAGAACACTAAAACGACCGACGTGCCCAAAAAATCACGCCATGACAACTTCATCACTCGCATACAGGTGCGGTGAGTCGCGCCCTCGTAACAACGGCTGTTCATTGCAAAAGCCAGTTCTTCCGCACGGCGGAAACTTGACACCAACAAAGGTATGAGTATGGGTACGAATGCTTTGGCACGTTTTATAAGTCCCCCTGTATCGAAATCCGCTCCCCTTGCTTTCTGAGCGCGGATAATACGGTCGGTTTCGTTTATCAGACTGGGAATCAGCGACAAGGCAAGACTCATTATCAACGCAAGGTCATGCACCGGCACCTTAATCCATGTAAGCGGTTTAAGAAGACTTTCCAAAGCATGAGTCAGGTCCACAGGAGTGGTAGTCAACGTCAGAATGCTTGACCCGATTACCAGGTAACTGAGGCGCAGAAACATCTTGCCGGCAAATATAAGTCCTTCGGCGTAAATTTCTATTATCCACCATTTGACAAGCAAATTGTCGCCTTTGGTGAAGAATATGTTGAGTATTACCGTAAAGAACAGCAGAAACAATACGCCTTTTACAGATTTAAGCACGTTGCGCACAGGTACTCTGGACGCAAGTATTGCCACCAACAGAAAAAGAGTGATCCAGGCAAATCCCACAAAGGACACCACGAAAAAGATGCCCACAAGGTACACGAGGTTGAGCAGCAGTTTTACACGCGCGTCCATCTTGTGCACGAAAGAATCGGAGGGATAATACTGTCCGAAAGTAACGTCTCTGAACATTATTTACCTCCTTTGAGCCCGTTTACCGCTTCAAACGCCTGATCTACGGTTCTGATATCCTCGTCAAAGGTAATGCCGTGTTTTTCAAGGCTGTTCAAAAACTGTGCGACATAGGGAATTTCAAGATTCATGTTCACAATGTCCTCTTCCATACGGAAAAGATCTCTTGGCGGAAGGTCATGCACCACTTTGCCTTCGCGGAAAACGATTACGCGGTCAACGTTTTCAAACACTTCGTTCATATCGTGTGAAACCATTATAACCGTAATGCCCCGTTCGCGGTTGAGTTTTTTGACGAGAGAAAGTATTTCCCTTTTGCCCTGCGGGTCAAGCCCGGCGGTAGGCTCGTCAAGCACAAGTATCCTGGGTTGCATCGCCAGAACGCCTGCCAAAGCGACACGGCGTTTTTCACCCCCCGAAAGATCGAAAGGCGACTTTTTGAGTACCGATTCGCTCATTCCCACCAAGTCAAGCGATTCTCTGACTATGTCCGCTATTTTCTCCCCGTCAATGCCTATATTCTTGGGACCGAAAGCGATGTCCGCTTCCACCGTGTCGGCAAACAGTTGGTATTCGGGATACTGAAACACCATTCCCACCATACCGCGCAATTTTTTAAGGTCGGTCTTCTTTTCGGTAAGGTCGATGTCTCCCACTTTAAGTTGTCCCGATTGCAAACGAATGAGCGCATTGAGATGCTGAACAAACGTGGTTTTTCCGCTACCCGTATGTCCCACGATAGCCACAAATTCGCCGTCTCCTATTTCCACGTTTACGTCGCACAGCGCATGTTTTTCAAAGGGCGTACCCTTGTTGTAAATGTAATTTAATTGTTGTGCAACAATTGACATACTCTATCCCCCAACTCCGTTGCGTCGGTGCAGTTTTCATCCACGTTCCAGCCCGCACTTTTCAGCCTGCGTGCAAGTTCTATAGTGCGCGGAACTTTAAGCCCCACTTCTTCCAGCAATCGGCTGCGTGAAAAAACTTCCATAGGAGTTCCTTCTGTAACTTTACAGCCGTGATTCATTACCACCACTTTGTCTGCGCCCAGCACTTCTTCCATAAAGTGAGTTATAAGTATCACGGTCATTTTTTCCTCTTTGTTCAACGAATGTACTACCTCTAAAACTTCCTTACGTCCCTGCGGATCCAGCATTGCAGTAGATTCGTCCAGCACCAGCACCTGCGGATGCATCGCCAGAGCACCGGCAATCGCTATACGCTGTTTCTGTCCGCCAGACAGCCTTGTGGTTGTACGGCGTGCAAATTCCGACATGCCCACTTTTGCCAAAGCCCAATGAACACGCTCGACGATTTCCTTTTGCGGTACGCCAAGATTTTCCGGTCCGAAAGCGATGTCTTCTTCCACGATGCTTGTAACCATCTGGTTGTCGGGATTCTGAAACACCATGCCGACATTGCTTCGTATGTTAAAAATACTCTTATTGTCGTCGGTAAACATTCCCGCGACTTCCACCTTTCCGCTGTGAGGGACGAACAGTCCGTTGAGCAGTTTGGCAAGAGTGCTTTTACCGCATCCGTTGTGACCGACAAGCGCGACAAAAGAACCTTGTTCTATTTCAAGGTCTATGTTTTTTACGCCTACCTGCCAGGTGTAAGAGTCGTCTTCGGCAGGCACTTTGTAACTGTATGAAACGTCTGTAAGTTTAATGATGTGCATATTGTCTCCGTAGACAGTCTGTCTGAACGTCGTATATTGTCCGTAAAAAATATATTTTTAAAGACATTCATTAAATTATACCACAACGGCGGGATTTTTCAAAACAAATTACAGGCAATATTCAAAATCAAATTTTACCGCGTCGTATTTCGCTCAACAGTTTTTTTAATTGTATGCACAATGTAAATTATCGTACTTATATTGCATTAAACTTGACTTTTACACAGGTATTTATTATAATAACTTTGTATGTTGTGCATCCTTTGTATCCACACACAAACTTTTACAATTATTTAGGAGGACACTATCACAATGGCAAAGAGAACTATTGACGGTAACACCGCCGCCTCTCACGTTGCGTACGCGTTCAGCGACGTAGCGGCTATTTACCCCATTACTCCTTCCAGTCCTATGGCTGAAGTTGCTGACGAATGGGCTGCCAACGGAAGAACAAACCTTTTCGGACAAACGGTGAAAATTGCCGAAATGCAATCTGAAGCCGGTGCTGCCGGCGCAGTACACGGAAGTCTTGTTGCAGGCGCTTTGACCACCACCTTTACGGCAAGTCAGGGCTTGTTGCTGATGATTCCCAACATGTACAAGATTGCCGGCGAACTGCTTCCCTGCGTTTTTCATGTATCCGCACGTGCGCTTGCCGCACACGCTTTGTCCATCTTCGGCGATCACCAGGACGTAATGGCTTGCCGTCAGACAGGATTTGCAATGCTTGCAAGCAACAGCGTACAGGAAGCAATGGACATGGCTCTTGTAGCGCACCTTTCCACATTGGAATCGAGAGTACCTTTCCTGCACTTCTTCGACGGTTTCCGTACCAGTCACGAAGTAAGCAAGATCGAAGAAATTTCTTACGAAGACATGGCTAAATTGCTTGACATGAAATATGTCAACGATTTCAGACACAGAGCGTTGAACCCCGAACATCCTCAGGCTCAGGGTACCGCTCAGAACCCCGACATTTACTTCCAGAACAGAGAAGCATCCAACAAATACTACAACGCAGTACCCGCCATCGTTGAAAAGTACATGCAGAAAGTAGGCGAACTCACCGGAAGACACTACAACCTGTTCGACTACGCCGGAGCACCCGACGCCGAAAAAGTAATCGTGATCATGGGCAGCGGCGCAGACGCAGTTGAAGAAACAGTCGACTACCTTGTAAACAAGGGCGAAAAGGTCGGCGTACTTAAAGTAAGACTTTACCGTCCTTTCGTTGCGGAAAAATTTGTTGCCGCACTTCCCAAGACTGTAAAGAAGATTGCAGTACTTGACAGAACTAAGGAACCCGGTTCTCTGGGCGAACCTCTGTACCTTGACGTAGTGACCGCACTTGCAGAAGAAGGTCGCAAGATCGACAACGTAGTAGGCGGACGTTACGGTCTGGGCAGCAAGGAATTCACACCTTCGATGATACTTTCCGTTTACAAGAATCTGGACAACGGTTTGAAGAATCACTTCACGGTAGGTATCAACGATGACGTTGCCGGAACATCCCTTGACGTCAACGAATCCATCGACGTTGCTCCCGCAGGCACAACGCGTTGCAAGTTCTACGGACTGGGCAGCGACGGTACCGTGGGCGCAAACAAGAACAGCATCAAGATCATAGGTGACCACACCGACCTTTACGCTCAGGGTTACTTCGAATACGACTCCAAGAAATCCGGCGGTATTACTATTTCCCACCTTCGTTTCGGTAAGAATCCCATTAAATCAAGTTACCTTATAGATCAGGCCGAATTCGTTGCATGCCACAACCAGAGTTACATCACACGTTACGACATGCTGTCCGAATTGAAGGAAGGCGGAACGTTCCTGCTCAACTGCAACTGGACGGAAGATCAACTTGACAAAGAACTTCCCGCAATCGTAAAGAATCAACTTGCTCAGAAGAAGGCAAAGTTCTATATAATTGACGGTCTTCACATCGCCAAGAACGCAGGTTCCGCTAAATCCACCAATATGGTAATGCAGGCTGCATTCTTCAAACTTGCAAACATCATTCCTTACGAAAAAGCCGAAGAATACATGAAACAGGCTGTAATCAAGTCTTACGGCAAGAAAGGTCAGAAAGTCATCGACGCCAACTTTGCCGCTATTGACGGAGCGATCGCCGGTCTTAAAGAAATCAAGATCCCCGCATCCTGGGCAACCACGACGGAAGGCGCCGCTCTCAGCCATCCCGAAGCAAGCGAATACTACGAAACGTTTGTACGTCCCATCGAACAACTCAAAGGTAACACACTGCCCGTATCGGCATTCAATCCCAGCGGTATTGTTCCCACAGGTACGACACAGTACGAAAAGCGCGGTATCGCGGTAGATATCCCCGTTTGGGATCCCGCTAAATGCGTCGCTTGTAACAAGTGCTCGTTTGTATGTCCTCACGCTTGTATCCGTCCCGTACTGATGGACGAAGCTACGGAAACACCCGAAGACTTCAAGACAATGAATCCCAAGTACGCCAAGGGCAAGAAGTTCAGAGTACAGGTAAGTCCTCTTGACTGTACAGGTTGCGGAAGTTGCGCCAACGAGTGTCCTCAAAAAGCGCTTACAATGACTCCCGCAGAAAACGTACACGAACAAGCCAACTACGAATTCAGCAAGACGGTTCAAAAGGCAGAAAGTCCGATGAAGGCAGACACCGTAATCGGAAGTCAGTTCAAACAACCTCTGTTCGAGTTCTCCGGAGCATGCGCGGGTTGCGGAGAAACACCTTACGTAAAACTCGTAACACAGTTGTTCGGCGACGAAATGATGATCGCCAACGCAACGGGATGTTCCTCAATTTACGGCGGTTCCGCTCCTACATGTCCTTACACCACCAATGCCGACGGTCACGGTCCCGCATGGGCAAACAGCCTGTTTGAAGACAATGCCGAATTCGGTTTCGGTTACAACCTTGCAGTTTCTCAACGCAGAGCAAAACTCAAAGACGTTGTCGAACAGTTGCAACAACAGGCAAAGAGCGAAGAATTGAAGCAGGCTTGCGCAGAGTGGCTCGCCGGTTTCGACAGCACGGAAGCAAGCAAAAAGGCTGCCGCTAAGTTGCTCGAACTCATTTCCGCTTGCAACAGCGAATGCCCCGTAAGAAGTCTTGCCGATTACATCATCTCCGAAAAGGATATGCTTGTAAAGAAATCCATCTGGATCTTCGGCGGCGACGGTTGGGCATACGACATCGGTTACGGCGGTCTTGACCACGTTCTCGCAAGCGGCGAAGACGTCAACGTACTTGTTCTGGACACAGAAGTTTACAGTAACACAGGCGGACAGGCAAGCAAGTCCAGCCCCACAGGCGCAGTTGCGAAGTTTGCCGCTGCAGGTAAACGCATCAAGAAGAAAGACCTTGGCATGATGGCAATGAGTTACGGTTACGTTTACGTTGCACAAGTTGGTATGGGCGCAAACCAGGCTCAACTTGTAAAGGCTCTTACCGAAGCAGAAGCTTACAAGGGACCTTCTCTTATAATTGCTTACTCTCCCTGCATCAACCATGGTATCAACATGGGTAAATCTCAGGAAGAAATCAGAAAGGCAGTTGATTGCGGTTACTGGCAATTGTACCGTTTCAACCCCACTCTTGCCGAACAGGGTAAGAACCCCTTCACTCTGGACAGCAAAGATCCTACCGGAAATTACCAGGATTTCATCAAGGGCGAAACACGTTACGCAAGCCTTATGAAGTCCAAGCCCGAAGTTGCCGAAAAACTGTTTGAACGTTCCGAAGAAGAGGCACGTGAAAGAGTTGAAAAATACAAGCACCTTGCAGGCAAGTAATTTCATCCATCTAAACTTCAAAAAAAACTCCCGTTTCGGCGGGAGTTTTTTATTGCGTTGAAAATTTTTGCTCTGCGGCAACTTCCGTTTACGATTTATAAATCCGGCAAATTTTGCTTTTAACCATAATTTTCACGGAAAGTCTTTTGCACATTAAATTTGTTGTTCAACGGCAAAATTGTCAGATAATAAAACATCCGATTGCTCTGCTGTTTACAATACAAATTACCGTTAGTTGCAAAACCGCCTGCGCCCCGACAAATAATCATAGGTATGCTAAGAACTTGACGCCAAAACCCGAATTTACTATTGAAAAGGTTTACTCAAAGTAATATAATATTTACGACAAACTTTTATATTTATAGGTTTACATAAAATCAATCGTATTTTCACGGCAATGAAAGGAAGACTAAAACCCACTTATAAGATGACATTGTAACAGGTTGTCGCAATGCACGGAATATATAATTTCAGTTAAAACAAGGAGAAAACCATGACTAAAAAGAAAACAATAACCATCATTGTTGTCGTTGTCCTGCTGCTTGTCATAATTGTAGCAGGCTTACTGTGGTGGCCTCTTGCCTTCTGGAATTTTCAAGGAAGATACACCTATCCGTTTCACAACAGCACATTTCAATCTACAACAGCCACTGTGATAGAAAACTGCACCATTGAAAAAATGGAAGTTGTGCTTACCGAAATGCCAGCCGACAAACAGCAGGACGACACTACCGACACGATTACAAACAGGGTAGACAAAAAGCGGTTTGCAATTGAAGTAAATATTACCGTTTCGGGTGTTGTGTACAAGTGTGAGTTTACACAACTGGAATCAGGTCCGGTACCAATACGCCCCGACTTCTACTTCGCATCCATTGACATGAGAGATTGCGGACTGGACATTGTCACTTGCTGTTTCGATTTCCTTGGCGGCGACCTGGGTGTGTTCATATACGATTACAAAGCAGGTATTTCATTGTACGAATGTGAGCAAATCTGACAGTGACAGAAACATTGTCAAGTACAGCACAATACTAAATATGACATTGATTATTTCGGAAAACAATACAGATAGTCATCAAACGGAAATGTACCGAATGCAGTTCAATTCCAAAAAATCAAGACAACAAGCCCGACTATTGGTCGGGTTTGTTTTTTTCGTAAATTATACTTTCAAGTGCAATACATTAGAAGTTATGTAAATCTTCTGTTACGACATTTAAAAATAACATCGATAAAAACTTCATTCAATACCGTCATGCAATATGATTTTATATTTCATTCTAAAACCATATAAACAAATCATTTATTTACAACACTTACGGCACCTGCTTTTCAGTGATGTTACCGACAGGTTATTTGCTAAAAAAAACAACACCCCATGGCAATACGCTGCCGTAGGGGCGTTGTCAAAAAAAATATGGAGGAGCTGATTTAAACAACTACAAGTAAACTGAAATTGCAAATTTCTACTTTTTAAAGTTGTTGTTACAAAACAGAGTTGCAATACCTATCGCACCTTCATGGCGATCGTCTTTGGCGCTCTTTTCCGCTGACTGAGCAGCGTTTTGCGAAACAGAGTTGAAATCGCTCATGTTCGTATTGTCGACAGCAACATCCGTTACCGCTGCATTTGCTGCGGCACTTTCAACAACTGTCGACGTCAACGGTGAAGTTTTTGCAGTATCGGCAGTTTCAAGACGCACGGGTACGGCGTCGGCAATTACGTTCTCCGTTTCAGGTTCGGGAGTATAAGGTTTTATACAGCCTGAACGGAACAAAGCGATTCGCGCGCTTACGGGGCCTATAAGTTCGTACAGTACCGACGAAGACAAAACTATCGTCATCAGCAAATTTCCCGTTTCTTCCGGCAGTATACGTTGTGCAAGAAAGGCAAGACCTATAGCCACCCCTGCCGAAGGTATCAGGGCAAAACCGAGATGTTTTCGTATAACCGGAGGCTGACGGGTAATGAGATTGCCCAGATATGAACCGCCCAACTTGCCCACTATACGGACAGCGACATACACTAGCCCTACCGCGCCTACCGCGGCAAGTGAATTAAGATCAAGTTTAAGCCCCGACAGTACAAAGAATATGGTCATTATGGGAGGCATGAAGTGATTTATCTGGTGATACAGTTCCTTGTCCTTAGTGAAGTTGATGTACACCGCGCCGTAAACCATGCAGGCGAGAAGCGGAGATACGCCGAGCATACTGCACACCCCTGCAATTGCAATCAGAACCGCGATCACGATTATAAGTCTGTTGTCCTGCTTACGGTGTCTGATCATCGGACCCGTAATAAATCCGCACACAACGCCCAGAGCAATTGCGCCTAAATTGTACAAAACGGGCATTGCCACATCCGCAAAACCTATTGCTTCGGCGCCCATAATGCCTGTTACGATACTGAACACAAACAGACAGATGACGTTGTCCAACGCGATAACCTGCAACAAGATATCCACGAAGTCACCGCGTGCGTGATACTGATGAATGGTCATCATCGTACTTGTGGGCGCGGTTGCCATTGCGATTGATCCGAGCAGTACGGAAAAATCCCACGAAAAGCCGAAACACAGTTTTACGGTAAAGGTTACCAGCAAGCCTGCAAGCAACGATTGCATCAAAGTGATTACGATTACTTTCCAGCCTGTGCGTTTAAGGCGCTCCACTTTAAAAAACTTGCCTACGCCAAAGGAAATAAATGCCAACGCCACATCGCTGACAAATTCCATACCCGTAATGATGTCGGGCGGTATTACCCCAAACACGCACGGTCCCATCAGTACCCCTGCAAGTATGTACCCCGTCACATTCGGAAGATGCAACAATTTGGTAACTCTCGACAGCAGAAAACCGCCTGCCAGAACAATGGCAAGCGAGATTAAAACTACCGTGGGCATATCAAACTGTGAGTAAATTTCGTATAACTTCATTTTAAACTGTCAGCAATAAATTTCCTGTTAATACACTTTTATACCGTGCATAATCTATTATACAGTATAAAAACATAAAGTAAAATAATGATTTATACTAACATTATAATGAAGTGTTATTTCACTACTGCCACACGCCGATATACTCGTAAAAACCGCTGTTTTTCTGTTTTTGCGTAAAACAATTCATTACGCAGACATCATAAAATCTTATAATGCAGGGCATCGTTTTTATCCGGAAATCAAGTTTACGCCACAAAAGCACTCAATCAACAGACGAGGCGTACAGCCAACAAGTAAAAGCTTTTGCCGTCGGGGCGCTATATGCCGAAAACACAAATCCAGACGTTCGCCGCTGATGCCTTTCAGCACACCCGGACGACCGCATTAATTTAGCCTGTCGCAATATTGCAAGCAACACCCGGTTTTTACAGGTAAAAGGTGTTGCCTGCACGTAAAAACCGTTACAGACCGCCTGTTTTTAAAGGGCTATTTTTTATAATTGTTTTTGTAAATCAACGTTACAATGCCTGCCGAACCTTCCGTTCGGGTATCGGCGCCACTGCTGTCCGACTGTTTGACATTACTGGGCACTGACGTTTTGTCGCTAAACGTACCACCTGCTTCACCTGCCATTTCGACATCAGCCACGGCGTTTGCCGTTGCAGCGACTGCTGTTTCAATTGAATTTACGGTGTCCGCAACGGGCGAAGAGTCAACGATTACATTTTCCGTTGTCTGTTCGGTGGCGGGCTTTATACATCCGGAATGGAACAGAGCAAACCGCGCGCACACAGGCCCGATCAACTCGTAAACTACCGCCGAAGCGAGAATAATAGTCATAAGCAGATTGCCCGTTTCCTCAGGCAATATTCTCTGAGACAAAAACGCCAGACCTATAGCGACACCTGCGGAAGGAACAAGAGCGAATCCGAGGTAATTTCTTATCTCTTTGCTCTGATGTGTTATCACATTACCGAGGAATGCACCGCCCATTTTGCCTATTATTCTTACAATCACATAGGTCAGACCTATCAGCCCTATTGAGGCAAATGACTTCAGATCGAAATTAAGTCCCGACAATACAAAGAATATCGTCATAATAGGCGGAGTAAAATGGTTGATCTGATGATAAAGTTCCTTGTCCTTGGTGAAATTTATATACACTGCGCCGTACACCATACAGGAAAGCAACGGCGATACGCCAAATACGCTGCACACACCGGCAATTGCAAACAGTACGGCCGTTACTATTATAAGTTTGTTGTCTTTTTTACGGCGCTTCATCATAGGACCAGTCACAAATCCGCACACTGCGCCCAAAGCGATTGCTCCGATGTTGTAGACGACAGGCAATACTATATCTGTAACGGATAGGGCATTTCCGCCGTTTTCCGCTCCCACCACCGCAGCCACAACGCTGAACAACAGCAGACAGATTACATCGTCCAGCGCGATTACCTGCAACAGAGTGTCCACAAACTCTCCGCGCTCATGATATTGATTGATTGTCATCATTGTACTTGCGGGAGCGGTAGCCGTTGCAATGGCACCCAACAATAAGGAAAATGACCACGACAGCCCGAATATCCATTTAACAGCAAGTGTAACGAGGATTCCCGCTGTGACAGATTGCATCAAGGTAATGACTATTACACGCCAGCCGGTCTTTTTAAGCCGTTCCAGTTTGAAAAACTTGCCTACGCCGAAGGCAATGAACGCCAGCGCAATGTCGCTGACAAAACTCATTCCCGAAATGATTTCGGGGGATACCGCTCCCAACAGGTCGGGACCGAGAAGAATACCGGCTAATATATACCCGGTGACGTTGGGGAGATGTAACAGTTTGGTAATTCTGGTCAACAGAAAACCGCTTGCCAGAATAACGGCAAGCGAAATCAAAACAACTGTGGGAGTGTCGAACTGTGAATATAATTGATAAAGTTTCATTTTGCACCAACTTAACGGACAAATTTAAATTGCCCATTGACACGTATTTTTTTTTGATATATAATATACACGAAATCGCATAATGTAAAATAATGTTTTGCACTATCATTATAAGCATACGTTATTTTCAGGGGAGAAAATGTAAAATGCTCAATCAGAAACTTTATACTTTGCTTGCCGTATCCGAAACGAAAAATATCACGCAGGCGGCAGAAAAACTAAACCTTACGCAACCGGCAGTATCTCAGCACATCAAGGCTCTTGAACAGGAATTCAGCACTAAAATCTTCAACAGAACGGACAGCGGACTTAAAATTACCGAAGACGGCAAGTTAATCGTCAAATTTGCAAAGCGCGCCGACGCATTGTATCAAGCATTGGTGGAAGATCTGAAAGACAGCAAAAAGCGCGTAAAGCACTTTACGATAGGCGTCACACAGTCTGCCGAAATGGGTATGATAGCGGAAATTCTTGCCACTTTGTGCGCCGAGAAAAAGGGAACAAATATAACTTTAATTTCTGACACGATAACAAATCTTTATAGTAAGTTAAAAAACTATATGATTGACTTTGCAATTATCGACGGAAGAATGCAAAATCCGGGGTTCAATTCGGTGTTGCTTGCAACCGACAACCTTATGTTGGTGGTATCGAACAAGCACCCCTTTGCGAAAAAAAGTATAGTTACGCTTGACGAACTCAAAAAAGAAAATCTTATTCTGCGCCCCTCCACTTCGGGAACGAGACAACTGTTCGAGTCACATCTGAAAAGCAACAACGAAAGCATTGACAATTTCAACATTCTGATGGAAATCGATTCGGTCAATACCATTAAAGGACTTGTCAAACACGGATTCGGCGTATCCATTCTTGCAAAAAGTCTGCTGACAAGCGATATTGCCAAAGGCAAACTGAAAGCCGTACCCATTGCAAACCTCAGTATGATAAGAGAAATAAACATCATATACCCGAAGAGTTTCGATTCAATGGAAATACTGAACGACATCACACGGCTTTATCTTGAACAGACTCAGAAACAACCTCACGAAAACGATATTTACAACCAGTAAATCAACCGTTAAAAGTGACGGCGCCCTACAACGACAAAGGGCGTAACCGTCCCGACGCACAACACAACACTTTTAATACAAGTTGCTCCTTTTTACTCAACCAAAAAACAGCCTTGCACGGATAACAAAATTATCCGTGCAAGGCTGTTTTTTAAATAATTATTTACGTTGGCGATGTTTCGACGCAGTACGTTTCCTACGACTTACCGCTAAAAAACTTATAAACTCCCTGTCGGCAACAAGCGCAGGCAGATTTATTTTGCCTTTACGAAATCTGCCTCTGATTTTGCCGTTTCCGACAACTCACGGTAACGCGATTTTGCTTTCAATGAATCGAGTCCCATTGTCAGAAGGCACAGAACATGTATTGCCATGCACACTATTGCATATTTTGCAAGCATATCGGCCGCGTGTCCCATTCCTTTGTCGGAAAAGACCGCAAAAATGCAAACCGCCAACGCCGCACACAGCAATAACGTAAATATCAGGTGCAACAAACGGTAAATTTTTCTGGAAGTAAATTCTTTCATCGGTCTGCTTGCTATTTTGTAAATCTTTCCCTGACGGAAAATGAGATAAAGCGACAGCAAAAAAATTATCGGCAAAACATAACTTACCGTCACAACGCCCTGCCGCATGGTCATGTCGTGGGCTATTGTTGTGAGCCATATGTTGCCTGCTACAATACAGCAGATGAGTGACAATACACATTCGCTACACAACACGACAAGATGTATTATTGCGCTGATCTTGGTAGCGTTTCTGTTCATATTTCCTCCTTATTGCCCAGTATTTCCACAGCGGAATTTATCTTTGCCGTAATTCCCCTGTCGTCATCGAAACGGAAACGGTAAACTCCGGTTTTGTCGGGCAAATAGATGTATTTGCTGTTAAAAGACAATGTATAAAACTGCGTTACGGGGTAAAACAATCCCTCTCTTCCGCTGTCAAAGGAAACTTCTATGCCTTTGACGCTGTGCGTAAATACCGCTTCGCCCACAGATCTGAACCGATGTCGGTTGTGTTGTTGTTCGGCACGGCATTTTACGCTGACAAAGTATTTGCCGCCGTCGATTTCCTTTTTAAGATTACTCCGCTGCCAGTTATACCAATCGGTGACCTTTTCGAAGGGACCGTGTAGCCTGCCTTTGTCGTCCATCGTGCAGGTCATACCGCAGTCACACAGCAGTTTGTTGCCCTCGGAATATACCGTGTGCTGCCTTCCGCACTTCGGACACTGATACAATATTGTGTGCAATCCCTCCGCAAGGTCGTCAGCAGTTACGGAAATGTCGTTGTTCAGTTGATATTCGTAATCGTCGTAATTGAGGTTTTCCACTATACGGCGGTGAATTTCCTCCACCGACACGGTGCGACACTCTTCCGCGGTAACGGCAACTTTAACGGTTGCCTTGACGGGTACAAACCGTGAGGATTTCGCCCATCTCGGATGATGAAGATAACTTCCGTCAAAACGCACGGTTACCACCGGAACACGCAACAGTCTTGCGAGTTTGGCAACGGCAGGTTTGATGATGTTGGCGGTACCCACGACAGACAACTTTGCTTCGGGGTACATTACCAACGGATATCCTTTGTCCAGCACGTATTTTATGTCACGGATAAGAGATGCGTCCACGGCAAACTGTTTCTTGGGCATTACTCCCACACGGCGCAATATCCAGCCCTTGCCCGCAAACTGCGTGTCACTGGCGATAAAACATCCTGCATAATCGGGCGCGAGCATTTTGACGATACTTGCCACATCAGCAAAACTTGCATGCGTTGCAAGCAAAATGTACGGAGGTCGGATTTTACGTAATGTGCCCTCTTCTATTAAATGTATCTCCTTTGAAAAATACCGCTTGCCGTAAGTGGCGAGCGCAATTTTAATCAGACTCTTTTGTGGCAGAGTAGGCTTTGCCGTTTTCTTTTTCATTTACGCTCCGATAAGATGTTCAATCAGAATTTTTGTTCCGATGGCAACGAGGATGACTCCTCCCACTATTCCCGCTTTGTTTTTCAGAAATTTGCCCAATTTGGAGGCTATACCCACGCCTAAAAGGCACAACAAATAAGTTACGACCGCAATAACGGGAGCGGAAACATAAATGGGAAGATTGACAACTATTGCCAAAGTTATACCCACTGCCATTGCGTCAATGCTTGTGGCAAAAGACTGTGTAATCATTTCGCCCCAACTCAACCGGCACTCGCACTGCTTTTCTTCCTCTTTCTGTTTTGTCTCTTTGATGCTTTCGACAATCATCTTTATTCCCAGAAAAGCCAGCAACGCGAACGCTACCCAATGGTCGATGCGCTGAATAACTTCGCCCAGCAATTCGCCCACCAAAAATCCTATAACGGGCATTATACCCTGAAACATTCCGAAAAACACAGGCAACAGCATTTTCTTTTTAAGGGGAAGATTGCCGTAGCGCAGCATGTCCGACAACGTTACCGCAAATGCGTCGGCGGACAATCCGACGGCAATTGCCAACATTGAAATGTACATAAAAACACCCGTAAACAAATTAAAAAAACGGGCAACGTCAGAAAGTCACCCGCCAAGTTGCAAATTCAGTTTTGCTGACTTACTACCCAGTTTATCTGGTCTTCCGTCAATTTGCCGTTGTTGCGTGCCCATTCGTAAACGTACTCGTCCGTCTGCATGTACTGCCACAACTTGTCCGCATCCGCCGTATCCTGCATTGCTTTGTCAATAAGCGCAGACAGGTTTTCCGCCCGTGCGGTAAGAGCGGAATATTGCATGAGCATCGTGACCAACACGCACACCAGCAATACCAGCACCAAAGTAAGACATACTATTAAAAAAGCCGTTCTTTTATTCTGAAAAATCTTGTTCATCTTTATTTACCTTTTTAAAAGTAAATAAATTATACAATGCAGTAACGACTTTGTCAAGCAACGCTTTAAAAAACTTGCGATAAATAAACCACCCGAAAACAAACGCCACAACGTAATACAGTCTGAACTGACCGTAATTGTAGTATATATTCAGAACAAAAGTTGCCGCGGAAATTGTAATACCCAACACCAGGTCCACCGCCACCGACAGCAATCTGTTGATTTTTTTACCCGTGCACACCTTGTCCCACACGCCGAACAGACAACTGCAAATAATCCCCCACAACAGATACATTGCAAATACAAAAGGTTGTTCCGCAGTATTCGCCATTATTTGAACATCCCCTTAAAACTCCACCGAGGTTGCGTATTGTTGTAGGATATACTGTCTAATTGCTCAAAGGCAAGTACCGCCACTCCCTGTTCTACATCCAGTCTTTTGGCTGAAATGCCTTTGCCTCTGACAAAAATTTTGTGCTGTTCAATGCTGAGCACAGCCTCTTTGTCGCTTATTCCGTCAATATTTGTTACGCCGGTTACGGTCAACACGGTGCCTTCAACTTTTAACGAATGTTTTACGCCTTCCATTTATGTACCTCTTGTACATATTATGAAATGCAAGGCGTTTTTACCACAACGAGATTTCTCATAAAAAACAATTGTGAATCTGTCGTGCAACTGTCGGCAAAAGGACAAAGAGCATTTTAAAATTTTGTCGGGCGCAGCAATTTTTAAATGAAATCGTCAATGTCACCGTGTAGAAATTGCAGTTTTTTATACAACGTGGCACTGTTTTCAGCACGATTTTATTTTTTAACGCTGTACAGAATGCCTATAATACAGAAACGCCCAAAACCGTTGCAAGCCTTTGTTGTAAAATATGTCCGCAACGGCAAGACTGTGTTAATTAGTTCGAAATAAAAAAACGACGTGTTCCTTGTAACGGGAACACGTCGTATCTTGAAAAATTACTTCTTTTCCACTTCGGGACCGTTGGCGGTATCTCTTACCGAATAGCCAAGTTTTGCAATCTCGTCTCTGAGACGGTCGCTTTCCGCCCAGTTTTTCTGTTTGCGTGCTTCACTGCGCAATTCGACGAGTTTGCGCACGTCGTCGGGCACTTCCGTCTGCTTTTGCTGAGGCTGTACCTTGTCGAAATCCAGCGCGAAAATTTTGTCGAAAGTCAACGCCATGTCGTATACTGCCTTGCTCTTTGGACTGTTGCGCAACATCGTCCACAGCACTCCTATAGCCAAAGGCACATTGAGATCGTCGTTTACAGCCTGTTCAAACTGTTCTTTGTAGTTTTCCAACTGCTTGACGTCTGCTTGTTCGTTGCCCTCTTTGTGCTGCAACAGCAAAGCGCACAGTTTTGTGTAGGCGCTTTTAGCCGAGTCCATTGCTTCCCATGTAAAGTTTATCTTCTGACGGTAATGCACGTTCAGGCAGAAATAGCGAAAATCCATCGGACTGTACCCCTTCTTTACGAGGTCATCCACCGTGTAGGTGTTTCCCAGAGATTTGCTCATCTTACCGCCGTCAATCAGCATAAATTCGCTGTGCATCCAGTAGTTGACCGCCTTGTGTCCCAGCCAACACTCGGCCTGCGCTATTTCATTTTCGTGATGAATGGGAATGTGGTCCACGCCGCCCGTGTGAATATCGAAGGTTTCCCCCAGATACTTTTTGCTCATCGCGGTACATTCTATGTGCCAACCCGGGTAACCCTTGCCCCACGGACTGTCCCACTGCTGAATGTGATTCGCATCTGCTTTTTTCCACAAAGCAAAGTCAACGGGATGTTTTTTGAAACTGTTGACTTCCACTCTTGCGCCGTGACGCTGTTCGGCAAGATTTATTCCCGACAACTTGCCGTAGGACGGGAATTTCTCCACCGAAAAATATATGCCGTCTTCCGTTTCGTAGGCGTAACCGAGATCCAACAGATCTTTTACTATCTGTATCATTTCGGGAATGTTGTCGGTAGCCTTGGGACATACCGTGGGCTTTAAAATGTTTAAAGCCTTGATGTCCTTCATGAAACAATCGGTATAGAAAGCGGCAATTTCAAGCGGAGTCTTACCTTCTTCCTTGGCGGATTTGGTCATTTTGTCTTCGCCGTCGTCTCCGTCGGAGACAAGGTGTCCTACATCCGTAATATTCATTACCGACTTGACCTTGTAGCCGTCGTATTCCAGCACTCTGCGCAGTTCGTCCATAAAAATGTAGGCACGCAGATTGCCGATATGCGCATATTTGTACACCGTAGGTCCGCAGGAATACATTCCCACTTTGCCTTCATGAACGGGTACAAACAATTCTTTTTTCCTTGTTAAAGTGTTGTAAACTTTTAATTGCATAAAAATATTCTCCGTTGACTAAATTTTACCACAAAACGCGCAAGGTAACAAGCAACAACGCAATAATTTATTGCAAATATTTCGCTTATGTGGTAAAATCATAGCATAAAGACAATAAAGATTGCCTGATATGAATATTAAGCGAAAAAAGCAGAGGTACCTCATTTATGATTGACATCAATCTGATACGCAAGGACAGCGAAGCAATCCGCCAACGCTATCTCAAAAAGCAAAAGGACATCGATTTTACGCAGTTACTTCAATGGGACGAACAGCGCAAACAAATAATTGCCACCGTCGAATCGATGAAAGCGCAACGCAACAAAGTTTCCGCGCTTGTACCGCAGTTGAAAAAGCAAGGACAGGACGTAACCGCCACAATTGCCGAAATGAAAAAACTGGGCGACGAAATCGCGCAGTTGGACAAACAGTTGGCAGAAGTTTCCGCACAGATAAACGACTTTATGCTCAGACTGCCTAACCTTCCCGACGATGATCTGGAAGCAGGAGGCAAGGAAAACAATCGCCCCATCAAAGTGTTCGGTGAAAAGCCGCACTTCGACTTCGAACCGAAATCTCACATCGAACTGTGTCAGTCGCTGGGACTTATCGATTACGAGAGAGGCGCAAAACTTGCCGGCAACGGAAGTTGGATATACACCGGAATGGGCGCAAGACTCGAATGGGCATTGCTCAACTACTTTATAGACAGTCACATCAAAAGCGGTTACACGTTTATGTTGCCGCCATATATGCTCAATTACGAATGCGGACTGACTGCGGGACAGTTTCCCAAATTCGAAGACGACGTTTATCAGATAAGCAACGCCGAAGGCAAGAAGTTTATGTTACCCACGGCGGAAACCGCACTTGTAAATCTTTACCGCAACGAAATACTCGAAGAAAGTCAACTTCCCAAGAAATTTTTCGGTTACTCGGCATGTTTCAGACGTGAAGCGGGCAGTTACCGCGCCGAAGAAAGAGGAATGATCCGCGGACACCAGTTCAACAAAGTAGAGTTGTTCCAGTACACGACCGCCGAAGGCAGCGACAAGGCGTTTGAAGAAATGGTAAATATGGCGTGCGGACTTGTGGAAGGTCTGGGATTGCACTACCAACTGTCAAAACTTGCGGCAGGCGACTGCTCCGACAGTATGGCGCGCACCTACGATATAGAGATATATATTCCCAGTATGAATGTCTACAAGGAAGTTTCCAGCGCAAGCAACGCCCGTGACTATCAGGCGCGTAGAGGCAACATGCGTTACAGAACGGCAGACAAAAAACTGCAATATATGCACACACTTAACGCAAGCGGTCTCGCTACAAGCCGTGTGTTCCCCGCATTGCTCGAACAATGCCAGAACGCCGACGGAAGCGTAACCATCCCCGAAGCACTGAGAAAGTACCTCGGCGGAATGGAAAAACTTGTACCCGTCAAGTAAAATACAACAAAAAAAAACGGAAGGTTTGTAGTAAGCACGCTTTCCGTTTTTATTTTGCAATAAATCAGCGCAAATCTACTTTTTTTAAAACTTCACAACAAACCGCCTGCGCCCGTAGCGGTTAATGTGGTATCGAAAAGGGGAAATTTGCAGTAAAATCCGAACAAGTCCTCCGCTTGTGTAGTCACAATTATTTTATATCTGTAAGGCAAAATCCCGTAAAACAAAACGCATAATACATAAATATGTCATCGCTCAGAAAATGTGCTGAAAATCGGGGGTAATAAGGTGAGGCACGTATTCCAACAGCGCAACAACAATGTACAACTGCGCTTCGGCGTCTTTATACGATCCGTCACTGATATACATTGCGCTTTCCGCCATACGCAGATTTATTTCGTAAAGGTCGGCGTGAGGCAACAACAATTCGCCCTTTTCACGCAGGGAGTGCCACTTTTCCACAAACACATCGTACTGCTTTGAAGTTATCGTCTGATTGTGTACATCGGTAAGTATGTCAAGGCAATCTTCCCGTAATTGTCCGAAGGAATTTGTGATGAAAAAAACCTCCGCTATTCCCACTGCAACGACTACAGCAAGCACCACTATACCTACAACTATATTTCTATTCATTTAAAAGCAATCCCCCATCTATATCCTCAAACTGTATAGAGCCTTTTACCGACTGAAAAACCATACGGTTGTTGCAGTCCACTGTCATGACAAGCACGTCTTTTACCCTCAATCCTTTGCCGTCAAGCAAAGTTTCCACCCGCGATTTGTCTATTCCGTTACGCGATATATCGTCGTCGTCCCATTTGCCGTCAAGAATTACAGGCACGGGCAGCGTTTGCTGTTTGTCGTTCATTTCTTTGTTGACGACAACGGTCAACTGACCGCTTGTTTCCATTATCGCGTAATGCACTTCTTCCAGCGAAAAGCAATTGGCAACGCGCAAAGCCTGCAACAGATCGTTGACCTGCATGTTAAGTTTTTTCAGCGCGTGAGCGTCTATTCCGTTTTTGTTTACCACCAGCACGGGTTTACCGCTCAACGCTTTCTGCACACGCGGAATACGCGAAAAAAGTAAAATCGCCTGATGTATCACAAACATCGTCAATATCGCCACTATACCGTAAGTAATGGGTACTGCCCTGTCGGAAATGGGAATACACGCCAGTTCGGAAATGACGAGAGTTATTACCAGTTCAAATGGCTCCATTTCGCCCAACTGCCTTTTCCCCATGAGCCTGATTACGACAAGCAATATTCCGAACAGTATAAATGCACGCAAGAATATAATAAGCATACCATTAGTTTGTACAACCGCAAAAAATTTATTACATTTACACAGGTAAAGGCTTTACAAATACCGTTGATGTGGTATACTGAATAAAAAAGCAAAGTTGACAATATGCGTCAAGTGTCACAAGCGAAGGAAGACGCCGTGAACGAAAGGTTAAAACCTGCGGTATATTGTCAAGTCCGTTGCTGACAAGATCGCATTTACTGCGAACAGGTATCGGACTCTTTTGCAATGGGACAAAGGAGTTTTTTTTATGAACAGAAACAGAACGCTGACACTCACTTACACTGCGGTACTAACCGCAATCTGCGCCGTGACGAATGTATTTTCCGTACAACTCAGCGGCAGCAATTACCTGTCGTTTACCTATATACCCTGTTTCATAGCAGGTATTTATCTCGGAGTTTTTCCCGGTATGACGGTAGGACTGTTGGGAGACATTATAGGACAACTGATACACCCGATGGGAGAATACAATCCGCTGATAGGTTTGTCGTGCGTATTGCTGGGGGCTATTCCCGCAATAGTTTACAAAGTCTTCAATTTCAACAAAACGCTCAAACTGTTGCTTTCGATATTTCTTTGCGCCGTTATATGCACAAGCGGACTCAATACATTTGCTCTGTGGGTGATGTACTCGTCGCAAAGCGGAAAGACGTTCTGGGTATATCTCGGAGCAAGACTGCCCTTCCAACTTGTAATGTTTGCGGTAAACGGAGTTCTGCTGTTTGCCGTACAAAAAAGCGCAGTCATCGACAAATTGCTTGAAAAGACAATGACCAAGAAGTCAGAGCAACCCTGACAACATCATAATTGTCGTTTTTTTTAAGTCACGTACAGTAAAAATCGTAAATAATATGCCGGATAACAAAAGGGTGAACGTTTCGCGTTCACCCTTAAAATTTGCACTGTCATTCACCTAAACTGTAATATAAGCCGAAAATAACGGATTTTTCACATTTCCGGTTCTTCCGTATATTCTTCATCGGCAGGTTCCTCTTTTGCAGGTTGTTCTTTACCTCCCGTCTTTTTTATCGCGTCGACGGAATACTCTTTTACTTCAACGTCGCCGTTGGCGTTGGTAACCCTTACTTTGGCGGTACGGCGCAGAATGTCACTGCTTTCCACCACACCGTTTCCGTCGGGAGTGGACACCTCCGAACCGATCTTGGGCATAAATTTCAATGTTTCGGCATAGTACTCGTCTTCGAATTTAAGACAGCACATCAGACGTCCGCACAATCCGCTTATCTTTGTAGGATTTAACGACAGCCCCTGATTTTTAGCCATTTTTATGGATACCCTTTCAAAATCCCCCATGTAACTGTTACAGCAACAGGGACGACCGCATGGCCCCAGACCGCCCTTCAGTTTGCATTCGTCACGTATGCCTATCTGTCTCAACTCTATACGCACCTTGAACAGGCTTGCAAGATCTTTTACAAGTTCTCTGAAATCCACACGTCCTTCCGACGTAAAGTAAAATATCACCTTGCTGTTGTCGAAAGTAAAGTCCACATCGACCAGTTTCATGTCAAGGTTGTGTTTTAAAATACGCTCGTTGGCGTCTTTCATCGCCTTGGGCTTGCGTGCAAGATTTTCGTGATATTTTTCCACGTCGGCGTCCGTAGCCTTGCGGATAACAGGTTTGAGTTCTCCCACTATGTCCTTTTCGTCCACTTCACGGTTGGCAATGGAAACGGTACCGAATTCCACACCGCGCGCAGTTTCCACTATTACTCCGTTTCCCACCTCAAACTGTATATTTTCAGGGGAAAAGTAGTAAACTTTACCCACTTCTTTAAATTTTACACCTACTATACTCGGCATCTGTATTTTACCTCCAACATATTGACGACAAGATTGTCCGCCTCAACCACAACGTTGCCGTTGTTTTGCAGTCGTTTATAGGACTGCTCTATCAACGCAATACAATGAAACGCGCTTTCAACAGAGTAATTAGCCGATATCGCCTGCAATTGTCCTTCGTAGCCTTTCAGCGTAACTCTTTGCTCCGCCACACGATAGGCAATGCTTTCTCTCAAAAACATTATAAGTGCAGACATTATCTTCGGCATATCGTCCTTGTTTTGCGTAAATGCACTTACATAGCGCAACGCAGTCTTGGTGGATACTTTGTCGCACAGAAAGTCCAGCGCCTTTTCCGCACATTGAATCCAGCCCGCATCGGCAATTATTTTGCAAGCGTTGTCCGCGTCGCCACCGGACAATACGGCGGCAAGCGTTGCCTTGCTTGCCAGGTATCCTTTCTGTTCAAGCAGTTTCGCCACCTGTTCAGCAGAAAGTCTGTCTTCTTTAAGCACACGGCAACGGGACACGACTGTGCGCAACAAACTGTCGGCATTGGTCACGCCGATAAATATAACCGTGTTTCCGACAGGCTCTTCAAGAGTTTTGAGCAACTTGTTTTGCCACGGTATCGCCCCGACGCCGTTTACGCTGTCCGACGCGTCAATGGTAAACACTCTCGTTTCCCCGCTGTCGACAGGCCGTTTCATGCTTTCTTCCACAAGGTAGGAAATGTCGTCAACCGTAATGCGGTTTTTTACCTTGTCGGTGGGCAGGCTGATACAGTCCTGATGCTCCGAAAGTTCCACCTTGCGGCAAACGTTACAGCCGTCGTCGCCGTGATTGGGGCACAATGCAATACAAGCGCACTGTTTAAGTAACGGTGCAATGTGCGCCTTTTCCGTCTGAACGATATACGCATGAACGTTAAGACCGTCGGTAAACTGACTTTTGAGATATTGCGTTACTGATTGTTTCATATTAGTTATTACAATATACCTTTTTCTTTAAGCGCGTCAATCAGCCGCTGATGTGTCTGCTCGCAACTGCCCGACGCGTCTATCACTATAAATTTGGACGGATCCTGTTCAATAAGATATTTGTAGCCCTGATAAACACGCTGATGAAATTGAAGATCCGCGTTTTCCATTCTGTCGGTCTTGTCTGCGCCCCCCTTGCGTGAAAACGCCTGTTCGGGAGAAAGATCGAGAAATACAGTGTATTCGGGCATGTATTCGCCTACGGCAAGTTGATTTAGCGCTACGATTTTGTCCAGTCCTAAACCTCTGCCCAACCCTTGGTAGACGTATGAAGAATGTACGTATCTGTCGCAGAATACAGTCTTCCCTGCGTTGAGCGCAGGTATCACTATATCCTGCAAATGCTGTATTCGTGACGCGGAGTACAAAAACGCCTCGCACAGATCGCTCATTTTTTCGTTTTTCGCATCGAGAATTATTTTTCTGATCTGTTCGGCGATGTCGCTGCCACCCGGCTCGCGTGTAAAAACCACATTGTCGTAGCCGTTTTTCTTACAGTACTCGCGCAAACAAGTTGTCTGGTAGGTCTTACCGACTCCGTCGCATCCCTCTATTGTAATAAATCCCTTCATAACTAACCTTCTTCTTTATTTATTTGGAAAACACATGTCTACGTAACCCGCCGAACTTTTGCCACCCGAAGATACATACTGTTTCAATGCCGTAAACAATCGGTCAAAAACCATTCCGTTGTCCATCAAAGTCAGTATGCACACCAGATATCTCGGCGTAGAATACTCGATGAATATGTTTTGCTTTTCAAGATATTTTTCCACATCGTTGCCGTCGCCGTGACCGTCGCAATCTATTACCAGTCTTGTAAAGTCATCGTTGGCAATCACTTTCCAACCGATAAATTTGCAATTTTGCACAAAACGATCTCTTTCCTTTTTGAGCAAAACGTGGTCGCCTTTATGCTCGTCGGCGTAAGCAATCGCCTTTTCTATACTTGCCACCAGCACGAAACTCGGACTTGTGGTAGTAACCTTATTCAAAGATTGTTTTAAACTGTCGGCAAGTTTGCCGTTGTTGGTCAGTACAACCGCCGTCTGAGTCATTGCAGGCAATGTCTTGTGACAGGACTCCACCGTCGCGTCACAGTATTTTACTGCGTTGTCCGGCAGGAGTTTGTGCAAACCGAAATGTGCGCCGTGCGCCGAATCCACAAACAACAATATGTTCTTTTTGCGCAGAAAACGGTAGATTTCCTTTAATTGCGCATTAAACCCGAAATAGTTGGGAGATGTAATAAACACCGTTCCGATGTCGGGATGTATTTCCAACGTTTCGCTTATTTGTTGCAAAGTCAACGGCATAGGTATACCGTTGTTGTCGCCGTTGCGAACGGTTACGGACTCCTTGCCGTACAGTTTAAGTCCGTTAAGCAATGAAACGTGGCAATTGCTTTCCACCAGCACTTTGCCACGACAGTTTTCCGCAAGAGCAAACAACCCTCCTGTAGAGCCGTTGACGCCGTAAAGACAGTATTTGCACCCGATTACATCCGCGTACAACTTTTGCGACTGCAATATAACGCCGGACGGAACTCGCAGATTATCGGTAAAGGACAACTCGGTAATGTCCTCGCGACATCCGTCAAACTTGCCCTTGTGTCCGGGCATGTGAAGTCTTACTGCATTGGAAGAAGCATATTTATTGAGCATGTCGCAAACAGGTGTTTTCATCGGTTGTCCTCTTGAGTATTCAATGCAAAGTCCGCCTTGTTTTATTGTAACATGAATCCGATGTTTTTTCAACCGGCCATGGACAAAATTGCTTACTACTTTTCATCCCACAGGTAAACGTCAAGATCCACTCGGTCTGTCTGAACCTCTACCCCTTCACTGACGAGCAGGTCTCTTTGCACGCTCATTCCGCCAAAAGCAAATGCGCCTGTCAGCATACCGTTTCTGTTGACTACTCTGTGACAGGGAATTACCCCCGGTCTGGGATTGACGTGCAATGCCCACCCCACCTGACGGGACATCCTCGGATTTCCGCACAGTCGTGCTATCTGTCCGTAAGTTGCCACCTTTCCGCAGGGAATACGGCATACCTGACTATAAACTTTTTCGTAAAATCCCGACATATATTCTCCTTTTAAACCTTACGTTAAATTATAAATCACAAAATACATTAAGTCAATCTTGTCTAAAAGACTTGCCCGAACGCGTTGTAAATTGCCGAATATCGGCTGAGCGTTAACAAAATAATTTTCCGTAAAGTCAGGCAATGCTACTTTGTCGGCAAATAAAGACGTTAAATGGCATAAACAACAATGTTGCCGATTGTAGTACTGCGATTTGTATTGTTTCTTCGTTGCTCGGTTGCGCCTGAAAATATCTCAAAAACGCACACAAACTTTAACGCTTTAAAACCTGTCTGCGCACAAAATTACCGTACGTGACTTAATTTCCATACAAAAAGTCGAACGCCGTAAACAACGTCCGACTTGACTGTCTGTTGAGCAAATGTTGTAAATCACTTCTTGCTCTTGCTTGTTTTGCTGTTGAATTTTGCCAATCCCTGTTCCGACATTGCCTGCATACGTGCGTTAAGCACCTCGGCGATACGACGTTTTTCATCCTGTTTGGGATTTTCGCTGTTGTACTCCAATCCCTCGCCTATTACTATTTCCCTGTTGTTCTTGTCCACGTAAACAGGGTAAAACCTGACTTTTTTGCCTGTCTTGCGGTAATACATTCTGCCTATGTCTGCAAATCCGGTGTAAAACGCGTCCACCGCTCCGTCGTCCGAATAGTGTTTGCCTGCCTCGGGCTTTTCGGGGAACACCAGAATGTTGTCCCCCTGTTCAAGTGCCTCAACGGTGTCTTTAAAGGTGTTTATAACCTCTCTCGAACTGTCCCTGTGCACGGCAATGGGCTCGATGCTGGTCATAACCTTGTACACCAGCGGTTGCAACATATCGGGCAACTTGTTGCGCAGTTTTTTAGGCAAAGCCTTACACACGTTGTCAACGCCGAACTGCATCTGCTCTGCAAGCACCTTTTTGTCGAGCATACGCGCGTTTACCCACGGACGTGTTGCAAAAGGCATCCGCAATATAGTAACGATCGGTCCGTATATTTCGTAATGATTTGCTACAAACACCACTGCGCCCTCGGACATATCCACGTTTTCTCTGCCCCTGACTTTTGCCGGGAAAAAAGGTTTCAGAATATTGCGCAACATCAAGACAAATACGCTTTTTCTGCCTGTATTCAGCGTGGTCTGCAATTGTTGTTGCAACAGTTCGTAATTGATGTTGGGATCGCACTTTTCCATATACTGATCTATCTTGTTGCTGTACCGTCTGTCAAGCGGCTGCATCATCGCGAAAAACAGCGACAGAATAAGCAGCACACTGCAAGTCAATTGCAACGTATTCAGCCAACTTAATGAAGTATTTAACGCCACGCTACCCATCACAACCAACGCAAACACGCACTGGGCAATAAGCATCGCGCCGATATGATCCCTGCACTGCATGTAAGTTGCCGACGTGTCGTCAAGATTTACGACAACGGCAACACGTTTCATTTCCACCGACATGGAATAAATCCACACTACGACCTGACCTATACCTACAAAGAATACGACACAGTAAATGACAATTCCGACGGTGTCCGCTGTAGGAACAATAAACGACGCTATTGTAAGAATCACTCCGCTGACAAACACCGACAGTTTAGTCATACGGTTTTTAAGCAATCGGCTGAACAATACGCTGACAACCGCAACGACGAATATGATCACCAATGCATATGCCTGAATATATGCAATGTTAAAATCACTGCTGAAACTGTAAAAAAATCTGTATATTACCAGTAACGCAACAATGGCAACGGCAACAACCGACATTGCAGACGTACGATAAATGAGATTGAGCGATGTACTGTTTTTCCTTGCCTTGCGCAATGAGGTACTGCGCACATTACAGTAAACAAACAAAGCCACCTGTATTGCAGTTACCGCTACGGCAAAAATCAATGAAAAAGCGTCGGTAAATCCGTTTAACACCACATTTACCGCTGCCGCACTTCCGGCAACTGTCAGTATAATATTGAGTATTCTTACAAGCAGTTTCACAAATCCCGTCCGATATGTTTAAAGTATATATTAATTATACCACATTAAAATGAAAATAGATTGAAATACTTGTGATAACCTTTTATTTTTTTTTAACGACGCGTTCAAAGAAAAAGTATATTTCGATGTTTGTCACATTTTTCCCGATGTGTGGCAAATGATATTGACAGTGCAAACTTAATGTAGTAAAATATACAATGTTGTCAGAACAACAAATATCCTGAAAGGGAGAACAAAGATGAAATACTTTGAAGTGGATCTAAAAGGCTACACCGCTCAACTGCCCATTCTTCCGTTACCCAGCGGCGTAAACATTGCATTTTTTAACCTGCACGGCAATCAGGTAATGACAGAGCACTGCGGTAAGGAACTGGCAAAACTCGTAAAAGGTTGCGACGTTCTGATCACCGCCGAAAGCAAGGGACTGCAACTGACGCATGTAATGGCGCGTGAGTTGGGACATCCCTACTACGCCGTGGCACGTAAGTCTAAAAAATTGTATATGCAAGACGGCATTGAAGTGGAAATCAAGTCAAGCATCACTACGGGAGCGGTACAAAAACTTTACCTTTCCAGACACGACGCCGAATTGATGAAAGGCAAAAAAGTGTGTATTGTAGACGACGTTGTTTCAACCGGAAACAGCCTTGAGGGACTGGAAAAACTGGTAGAAATGAGCGGAGGAGAAATCTGGAAAAAGGCGTTTGTTCTTGCCGAAGGCCCCGCTGCCGAAAGACATGATATAGTCTATCTCGGAGTTATTCCCCTTCTGTAACAGTAATCGATATATATGCGGAGAAACAACCGCCGTAAGGCGGTTTTTTTTCCGATACACAGAGAAATTTTAGTTATATTTGTTTGACAATAACTTCGCAAAGAGTTATAATACTAACTGACGTTGGGGTATAGCCAAGCGGTAAGGCAACGGATTCTGACTCCGTCATTTCGCAGGTTCAAATCCTGCTACCCTAGCCATTCGGTCAATGCGAACGTTTGCGTCGCAACGAAAAAAGGTGTACGAAAAGTACACCTTTTTTTCGTTTCTCCCGTGTATTTCCCATTGACCTTTTCTTGCGTGTACCTATGACTGTCTGAAATGATGTGACGCTCTGTTACCATCGCTATTCCGTCGCTGCGCTCCTTACAAATCCTGCTACCCTAGCCATTCAGTCAATGCGAACGTTTGCGTCGCAACGAAAAAAGGTGTATGAAAGGTACACCTTTTTTTCGTTTCTCCCGTGTGTTTCCCATTGACCTTTTCTTGCGTATACCTACGATTGTCTGAAATGACGCCAACGATTTCCGTAAAAGCATCTGCCAAACTGCCATCGGCTACGTTACACACGTCGGTTGTGAATTTCAAACCCGTTGTTTCAAACAGTTAAATAAACGACGTGATGCAACGTCGAAATTCACCTTTAATCAGCATCTTGTCTTAAAGTTTCGCCACTTAATCTGACTGTATTTTACCGTATGTTTTGCATTACACTGACACAATACTGTCAAATATGTTTCAAAAGGTAAGTTGTAACAAATTTTCTCTTAATTTCGGTAAACAAAAATGAAAATATACATTGTTTTTCAGTGAAAAACATCATATTTTAATTTGACATATTTTTAAGTTTAAGTTAAGATAGAAATATCTTTTTTCCAAGGGAACTAAGGAGACTGACGATGAAGATGCTGACATTGTTTAGTTACATACAGCCCTTTCAGATGCAAGCCCTTCTTGCAGTTTCCGTGGAGCCATATACTGAAATTTAACAATCCCGTAGCATGTAGCCTGTGCAACGGGGTTTTTCAATTTCAGCCGATGGCCTTGTAAAAGAAGTTTAAAGCCAATGAAAAATATATATGGAGGGAAAAATCATGGCAGAAAACACAACTGAAACTAAGCGTGGCTGGTTTGACAGAGTCTTTAAACTCAGTGAAAACGGCACCAATGTAAGAACGGAAGTAATTGCCGGTATTACAACATTCATGGCAATGGTTTACATCCTGATGGTAAACGCAGGAATGTTCAGCGGCGGTATTGAAGGATTGAGTTACGGCGCTATCTACATTGCCACTGCTTTGTCGGCAATCATCGGTACGGTACTCATCGGATTGCTTTCAAAACTGCCTCTCGCTCAGGCAAGCGGTATGGGTCTTAACGCATTTTTCGTTTACACCTGCGTACAAGCAATGGATTTCACTTACGCCAATGCTCTTGTATTCGTACTTATCGACGGTATAATCTTCGTGCTGCTGACTGTAACCGGTCTGCGCAAAAAGATCTTCTACGCTATCCCCGATGCAGTACGTGTCGCTATTCCCGCAGGTATCGGTCTGTTCATCGCATTTATCGGTGCACAGAATGCCAAACTCGTAATCCCCAGCACTTCTACCGGCGTTACGATGGGCAGCATGAACATTTTGTCCGGTTCGTGGGCAAACATAATGCCTCTTGTAGTAACTATCATCGGAGTTTTTGCGATTGCAATTCTTTCCAAAAAGAACGTCAAGGGCGCAATCTTCTACGGAATCATCGGCTCTGCACTGCTGTATTACCTGCTCGGACTTACCACAGGCATGTACACAGGAGAAAATGCCCTTAAGATTACATTGGGCAACCCCTTGAACTCATTTGCAGAATGGGCTGATCAGTCCTTGATAAAGGTATTTACCGAAGGCTTTGATTTCTCTCACTATCTGGCACAGGAAGGCAACACGGTTGGTTCCTTGATTCTGTTGCTTGTGACAAGCGCACTTGCTTTCTGTATCGTTGATATGTTCGACACTCTCGGAACACTTTACGGCGCTTGCGCACGCGGCAACATGCTTACAGAAGAAGGCGAAGTTCCCAACATGAACAAAGCAATGCTCGCCGACGCTATTGCAACCTGCACCGGTGCAATCTGCGGTACATCCACCGTTACTACATTCGTTGAATCTTCCGCAGGAATTGCAGAAGGCGGACGTACAGGTCTTACTTCTCTGGTAGTTGCTCTCGGATTCGTGGTGGCAATGTTCCTTGCTCCCATCGCACAACTTGTTCCCAATTGCGCAACGGCAACCGCTCTTATTTACGTAGGCGTACTGATGATGAACGGAGTCAAAGAACTTGACTGGACGGATCCTTCCGTTGCAGTTCCTTCTTTCCTCACTATCGCTATGATGGTATTTACCTACAACATCAGTTTCGGTATCGGTTTCGGTATTCTTTCCTACATCTTCATCAACCTGTTTACAGGCAAGGCTAAGGAAATTTCCGTTGCCACATACGTACTCGGCTTGCTGTTCATTGCAATGTTCCTGTTCACGCACTGATAACCACAAGCAATACGAAAAAGCGACACTTCGGTGTTGCTTTTTTTTATTGAAATATCCCTTACGATAGACTGCCTGACAAAACAATTTCAATACTTATTACTAGTCACTGCACCGCCGTACAACGACTGAACATATACGTCCCGCAGAAAAACTTTGACCGTATTATAATTTTCCTGACGCAACGGCAAAAAGTAATTTTAAAGATTGAGATTGCAAAACGGTAAAGTCGGTCAATATATTTGCTGTCAACGGTCGGTCGTTGAAACACAACCAGACACCCGTTAAATTGTGTGGCACGTAAGTACCTTTTAGAATCTGCTACATGAACGGCGTATTTCGCAGATGTGTTATCAGACAAACCTGCTTTAAACGGCTTGTAATGCCCTAAGGTTGGTTGAATCAAGTTACACTAACTCGTAACAAGGAACAAGCAATAAGAGAATCTGCAAAGGGAACATCACGTTACGCATTGCAAAAATTCTTTAATCTTTTAGTTTTACATTGTTTCACATAAAAACTTATTACTACTGTGACTTTACGATTAAATGAAATACTTATGTAACTGCAAAAAACCTTTAAACGGCGCGTTTGGAAGAAATTTTAGAGTGTCATTATTTTACTTTTTCTCAAATTATTTTTAAAACGTTTTCCCGTAAATACTTTCTATCGTACTACGCTCTGCAAAGCCGAACAGTTTAATGCCGTCTGCCGATGTTATCAATATACCGCATTGACATTAATTACAATCTCTTGCAAATTTTACAGAAGAATCGGTTGTAACAATCTTGCGTCAACAACGCTTTGGGTATTAAAGAACGGCAAAATTGATTAGCGTTCGATTATACACAATTTGTTTAATTAAAGTTATTTACCTTTAACGGATTTTACTGTTTAATTATAATTCCGCACAAAAAAACGACCTTCCGATAAGGAAGGTCGTTTAGTTTAATTAATCAAAGACGATCAAGCGTTGAGATAGCCCAATGCTCTCCAGATAGCAAGCAGCAAACGTGCTTCGGATTGTGTTGCGCCTGTCATGATTTCGTTTCCGCCTACAGCCTCAACACCGCCTTCGGAACCGGAAGGAACTCTTGTTCCGCTGGTTACCGTGAAGGATGCCGGCATGTCGAGAACTTCTTCAACGGACAATCCGATGAGGCTTTCAATAAACTCAGCCTGTGCAGCAGCGTAAGTGCCATTGGGGTCGAAGGAGGGAGTAATCTGACGCCATCCTGTAACTGCGTCGTTGAACATTGTCAAACCGGTAATAACACCGTCTTCAACAGTTACGGCAACCTGTACACCGTAGTGAGACTTCCAGGCTTCGATATAGTAATCGAAAGAACCGATGGAAACCTGAGTTTCGTAAGCCTTCTTCAACAGTTGATAGTAATCGTTGAAGTCTGTCCATGTAGCGCCCGTGCTTACACCGTTTTCGTCAACGAATACGTTTCCTACCTTGTTGTCGGTAGTAAATTCGTCCTGAACGAAACCGTTGTTCATCACATATTCAACAGTCTTTTCAACGTTTGTCTTCCAACCGAGTTGTGAACCGGAAGGTGTAGACCAGTAACCGTTCTGACTCTTGAGCAACTTAGCAGATGTCATTACTGTGAAGTCGTCTTCGCCTTCAGCATTTACAATTGCAACCTGATCGTTGGATACAGACAGGAAGTAAACCATAGCGTTAGCTTCGTCTTCCAACCAAGCCTTCAATGTTGTGCCTTCCATAACGTAGTCGTGTTCGGTTGTGCTGTAAGTGAATGTGTTTCCACCGAACTTAACTGTTGTGTAGAAGTGCTTTGTAACTTCACTACCGTGGCTGGGGTAAGCTGTATCAGTTGTTGTAACGTCTACAATTGCAGCTTCAGCAGCAATGTAAGTGGGAAGGCATGCTTCTTCCAGTCCTGCACTGACGATAACGCCTTGCTGTGTGCGAACTATTGTAGCCTCACCTACATAACCTTTACCGTGAACGAGACCGTAAGCAAAACTTTGCGAAGGTTGAGCGTAAGCAACAACAAGCAATGTGATGTAGTCTTCCATGTCTGTCCATGTAGCGCCTGTGTTAACGCCGTTCCAGAACCAAGGCTGACCGTTAGCACTGTGTCCGTAGAACAGGTTTCCAGGACCATTCTGGTAGAAAGCAGGAACGAATGCTTCGTAATTTTCTACAAAGAAAGCAGAAGTTGCAACAGCGTTTTCTTCCCAACCGAGAGCGGGTGCCGTGGGTTCGCCCCAGTAACCGTTCTGAGTTTTGAGCAATGTTGCGCTGTTCATTACATCTCCGTCTTCGGTCTTGTCATCGGAAACAACGACAACAGAGTCGGTGTTGGCCGATTCGAACCATGCGCGAGCGTAAACTATGGAAGCAAATCTGTCGAGCATGGGAAGTCCGTCGATAAGATAAGTGTGAGTAGCAACATCGTAAGTAGCGGTATATCCGCCGAACTTAACTGTTTTATAGAAGTTCTTTGTGACTTTCGCGCCATGACTTTCAACTTCGTCGGCAACAGTAAAACCTTCAACGGGATCGGCAGCCGTTACGTATGTGGGAAGGCAAGCTTCGTCGAGAGCAGCAGCGGTTACAACTCCGTTGGCATCAATAGTAACCGTCGCTTTGCCGACATAACCCTGACCGTGTACAAGACCGTAAGATACGTATGTTTGCGTGCTTACGGGAGCCTTGGCAACTTTGTCCATTGCACTCTTAGCGTTGTTTACAGCAGTAAACACGTCGGCAGCCGTAGTAGCAGCGTCAACAGCGGCTTTACCGTCTGTAACTGCCTTCTGAAGCGTTGTCCAGCCATCTGCCGTATAATCGCTTTCAGTAAAGTTCTTGGCGTAATTGTCGATATCTGCCTTACCTGCAGTCTTTACGTCTGCAAGAGCGTCGCCTGTGGGAGCAGCAGGTTGACAAGCAGCCAGCACTACCGTCAGGGCGATTACCAGAACAACGACAAGGCTTAAAATTTTTGTCTTTTTCATGTTTGTTTGGTTCTCCTTGAAATTATAGTTGTCTGTAAGAGCAAACATTTCTCTACCGCTACATTATACAATAAATCAGCCGATGTAGCAACTTGTCAAATATTCGTAAATTATATTATTTACTTATACCGTGTTAAATATTATTAATAACAAGTGTTCTCATTTATATAACAACAGGTGTTTTGTTACGTCTACACTGTTTAGTATCTGTCCGCCTGTGCAAATTATACCGCACACCGACGGGGTTTTCGGAGGACGGAAAGTAAAATCGGGCGCAATGCGTCAAAGCATTTCGCCAAAACGAAAGCGGGACTGCCAAATGCAGTCCCGCATGTCAAACTTAAAAATAATTACTGTGGCCACAATTCCGAAGGAGAATAATGTTCGCGCCCTATTTCATTCGTCTTGAAGTCAACCGTATATCTGTGGTAACGTGTATATGTTTCCACCTTATCGAGCGTTATTTCTAAAATACAAGTGTCAGGATCGTTTTCGTTGATGTGGGAATTGTAAAACAGAGCAAATACCTTGCGCAACTCGTTACGCAATTGAATATTCTGCGGAGCAAGGGGGTGACCTATATTGACAGCCTTACCCGACAACTTGGACATTTGCTTGCACATTGCAACTTCAGGGCACTTTTCTATATCCTGTACCTTGCGTGTCTTGGCATTGGTGACGACGTATATCTTGCCGTCTTTATAGTAACAATCCACTTCACGAACACTGACTTTACCATCGGCAGTAGTTGCAAGAGCCACTACCACGTCATGACCGAAATTTTCATTTAATACTTCCATCGCTCTGTTAAAATACTGTTGCATAGCAAACCTCCTGTTATTTCAGTTCCTTGTAAATATTTTACCATTGTAAAAATGCAAAGTCAATACCCATTTTACGTGACAAGGTTACATTTTATTATATTATTATGAGCTTCTGCCGATTTTTATATCACAGGAAAGTACTACGACGCAAACATTTTTAACATTACAAAACGCGACGAACACAAAAAAAAAGCACGGTTGCCTTTAAGACAACCGTGTTTAAGTCAGCCTAACCACAAGGTCATAAGCAACATCAATGCGACGAACGCGCACACAGTGGCAAGGAAAAATGGCAACGTGGCAAGGAATCCCGCCTTAATCATCGCTTTGCGTTCTGCTCTGGTGGGATTGTCCTTGTCCGTTTTGTTCTTGTCGGTGATATTGGGATTGTACCACGGCATACCGTCCACGTTCATTTCCGCAATAGTTCTGCCGTCGTCTTCCCATTCCTTGTCTTTTCTGTTCATTTGTTCTCCTTGTCGTCATAAAGGTGACACGCCACCAGATGACCGTTTCCCACATCCTTTAACTCAGGACATTCGTTCTTGCAGATCTCCATACACTTACTGCAACGCGTATGGAATTTACAGCCCTTAGGAGGATTGACAGGGCTGGGAATATCCCCTTCGAGAATTATGCGTTTGGATTTGTAATGAGGATCGGGAACGGGTACCGCCGACAGCAAAGCCTGCGTATAAGGGTGAAGCGGATTGCCGAATAACGAGTGTTTGTCCGCCATTTCCACCATGCTGCCCAGATACATTACTCCCACGTCGGTGGAAATGTGTTCCACTACCGACAGGTCGTGGGAAATAAACATGTAGGTGAGATCGTTGTTTTTCTGCAACTGCTTGAAAAGATTGACTATTTGCGCCTGAATGGACACGTCGAGAGCCGAAACGGGCTCGTCACATACCACAAAAGACGGTTTTAAAGCCAAAGCCCTTGCAATGCAGATACGCTGACGCTGACCGCCGCTGAACTCGTGCGGATATCTGTCGAAATAGAAGTCCTGCAAACCGCACTTGTGCATGATGTCCAAAACGTATTCACGGTATTGCTCTTTGGGTACGATTTGGTGCACCTTGACAGCCTCGCCGATGATTTCCCCTACGGGAAGTCGCGGCGGAAGACTTGAATAAGGGTCCTGAAACACTATCTGCATTTTGGGACGCAACTTGCGCATTTCCCCTCCCGACAGCGACGAAATGTCCTGTCCTTCGAAGAACACCTGCCCCGATGTAATGGGATGAAGCCGTAAAATAGTACGGCCGAGCGTCGTCTTACCGCAGCCGGATTCGCCTACGATTCCCAAAGTGCTGCCCCGTTTGATGGCAAAAGAAACATCGTCCACCGCTTTCAGATAACCTGTGGGCTTGCCCCAGAAACTCTTGCCGACGGGAAAATATTTTTTAAGATTTTTAACTTCTACAATGTTTTCGCACACTTCTGTTTGCGGCAAAGGCACTGCGTTGTTATTTATCTGATTCATCGTTGCCTCCTTTGCTCTGACAGTTGTAGCATGCTACGAAATGCGTGGGACTGACCTGCACCAACGGAGGGTATTCGCCGTTGCACTTTTCCACCGATTGCTGACATCTGTCCTTGAAATAACAGTACGTCGGCATGTCGATAGGATTGGGAACCTGACCGGGTATACTGTACAACTGTTCCACTTCTCTGTTTAAAATGGGTTTGGATTTCTGTAATCCCACCGTATACGGATGCATGGGACGGTCAAAAATGTCTTCCACTGTACCTCGTTCTATAACTCTGCCCGCATACATTACCACTACGTAGTCTGCCATACCTGCAATAACTCCGAGATCGTGAGTAATGAGCATAATACTGCCGTTTATCTGTTTTTTGATGCGTGCAAGCAGATCAAGTATCTGCGCCTGAATGGTAACGTCCAGCGCAGTTGTCGGTTCGTCGGCTATTATCAGTCGCGGATTGCATGCAAGAGCCATTGCTATCATTACTCTCTGACGCATACCGCCCGACAGTTCGTGCGGATACTTTTCGTACACCGATTCGGGAGAGGCGATACCTACCATATCGAGCATTTCGATACTGCGCTTTTTAGCAATTTCCTTGGTCGCTCCGGGGGTGTGCAACAACACTACCTCGTCAATCTGATTACCCACGGTAAATATAGGATTGAGACTGGTCATAGGCTCCTGAAATATCATCGATATTTCCTTGCCTCGTATCTTTCTCATTGCCGAAGTGGGCATTTTTGCAACGTCGTAGGTCTTGGGTTGCTTAAGAAAAACGGGAAATCCGTCTTTATCCACCGCCTGAACCTTTTCTTCGTGCGTTCTGCCCTTTTTGTCCGTGACCGTTCGGGTAAGCGGAACTTCGTTGCCTTCGCTGTCGTACACAGTATTTCCCTGTTCGTCGGTAAGCGGAATGTAAACGGGTATGGGAGCCCCCTTTTCGTCGTACACGAAGTCTTCCGTCTGGAAACGTATTGAACCTTTAACTATCTGACCTTGCGGTGCCTGCACCAACTGCATTAAAGACAGACTGGTCACGCTTTTACCGCAGCCCGATTCGCCCACTACACCCACGATAGAACCTTTGGGAATATCGAAGGAAACGCCGTTGACGGATTTTACCACGCCTGCGTCGGTGAAGAAATAGGTGTGCAAATCGTCGAACTCCACAATGTTGTCGGGGTTTTTCATCTGAGTAATATACTCGCTTTCCGGAATGTTGCGTTTCTTGCGCTGTTCGAATTCTCTCGTAATGCGAAGATTTTTCCTTGCTATTTCGCGACTTTCCTTGGCGCTGATATAGTGAGGGTCGTCCTTGTGAGTGACGCGGTTGTACCACTTTCTGATCTTGTCAAAAAATTTGTTCATTTCCGTCACCTCACCGTTTCATTTTGGGGTCGAGAGCGTCGCGCAGACCGTCGCCCACGAAGTTGAATCCCAATACAGCAAGTATTATACAAATGCCGGCAGGCACCCATACAAAGGCGTAATTCTGCAATATATCGGGGTTTGTCGCGCCGTTTACCATTTTGCCCCAGGAAGCCACTTCTATCGGGAATCCCAGACCGAGATAACCGAGTGTAGCCTCGTAAAGTATCATACTGCCAAGACCGAGAGTAAACGATACTATAAGTTGGGGAATTATATTGGGCACGAGATGTTTGAATATTTTACGCGGAGCAGACATACCCAACGCGTCCGCCGCTACCATATACTCCTGTTCACGCAAAAACAGTATCTGCCCTCTTACAAGACGGGCTGTACCCGTCCAGTTGATAAATGTCAGAACGCCCATCATGTAATAAATACGCATTTCCTGCGGTATTTTCCAACTTTCGAAAATGGCAGACAGAATGAGCATGATGGGAAGACTGGGAATACAGTTGATTATATCCACTATACGCATTATCAACTGATCCGCCCATTTACCTACGTATCCGGCAAACGCGCCCAGAATTATGCCCAGGAAGTTGTAAATTATTACCGTAAACAAACTGAGCGTAATGGATTTCTGACCGCCGTACATCAGTCTGGTGAAAATGTCACGGCCGTTTTCGTCCGTTCCCAGAATGTGTATACGGCTGCCGTGATCGGCGTCGCTGTACGTAAAAGGCTTGGCAAACTTGTTTACTTTGTTTACGAATTCCGACACTTCGTACACGATGTAGATGTTGCCGTCGGAGTCTGTGACCTTTATTTCATCGTAATTGTAACTTGTCACCGGAGAGTAGTCTATTTCCTTTTCGCCCCAACCGGTAAAGTACGGGAACACAAAGGAAAACAGAAGTAACGCCACGATGATTACCAATCCCACAACAGACAGTCTCGAACGGAAAAATCTGCGCATTACAAGACGTGCGGGAGATATGATTCGTACTTTGTCGGCAAGACTTTCCGCCGGCAAATCGTTTTCTATTATGTTTTCAGGCCCGAGTTGTTCAGGCTGTATCAATCTTTCCTCTTCCATATACTCACCTGTCCAACTTAATGCGCGGGTCTACCAACACATAGGCAATGTCGGAAAACAGTGTTCCGATGACTGCCAGAATTGCCAAAAACATTTCATATCCCATGATGAACGGAATGTCGCCCACCGTCAGGGCGGCGTAGGCTTTCTGACCTATACCGGGCAAAGCAAATACCTGTTCCAATATCATCGCACCACCGAAAAGACTGGGCAAAACGCCTGCCATCATAGTTACCAACGGAATCATGGTATTGCGGAAAACGTGCTTGTAAATTACCGATTTTTCCGACAGACCTTTTGCACGTGCCGTACGGATATAGTCGGCGTTCAACACTTCCAGAGTATTTGTGCGGGTGTAACGCATAGTACCGCCTATAGACAGCACCACCAGCGTGATCATGGGCAATATGCAGTGATAAATCTGATCCAGAAGCCTCTGAATGCCCGTTGCCATTGACATGGCGGATTCAAGTCCCTGCTGAGGGAACCAACCGAGATCCACTGCGAATATTTTTATAAGCACCGTAGCCAGAAAGAAACTCGGCAACGAGATACCTATCATGGTAAATGTTGTGATTGAGTAATCGAGTGCGCTGTACTGATTGACTGCCGACTTGATACCGAGAGGTATGGCAATCAGGTAAACCAGAATGTAGGCTATAAGCGCAATGAGAAAGGAAACCCACATGGATTCGCCTATCACTTCGGAAACGGGCGCGCTGTATTTGAAAGAAACGCCGAGGTCACCCTTTAACGCATTTCCCAGCCAGCCGAAATAACCCTTGACGATACCGAGAAAAGAGTTGTCGGCAAGTCCGTACAATTCCTTCATTCTCAGTATGTCTTCTTCGCTGACGGTACCTTGTTCGAGCATCGGAAACAACTTGTTGTCGATATAGTCGTTGGGCAACGCTCTGACAAGTCCGTAAATGATCATAGAAACCAACAACAGTACCAATATTGAATATAGAATTCTTTTTACTATGTATTTTACCATTGTTTTTCCCCAAAGCATGTGGCTCGGAAAGACCGTTTGTCACGGTCTTTCCGTCGCCGTAGTGTCAGGATACAAATTGAATGTTCCAGATTTCCGAAATAGGACTTTGATATACAGACCATTCGGTAAGAGTGTCCTTGTCAATCACCGCGGAATTGATGACGTACATTTCCGTTCTCTGATACGTGGGCAATTCAACTGCGAGTTCCATTACAAGATCAAGTGCTTCGTGATAGTAACTCACACGCTGATCAAACTCGGTGTACTTACGTCCTTCTTCGATGTAGTAAGCAAGATTGTCCAGTATTTCCAGTTCTTCCACCGTTCCTTCACGCAGAAGATATGGATAGCCCCAGTTTTTAACACTGCTTGCCTTGCTGTCCTTGTGGTAAACCTGATACATATCGGGGTCTATAGTGGATGACCATGCGGCTGCCCAGACTGTCAGTCCGCCGCTTGCCAGTTTGCTCAAAGCCTGAGTGTCCTTGGTAACGGTGATGTCGAATCCGATGTCGTTTAAGATTTCCTGTGCCTTTACCATTGTCTGATATGCGGGGTGGTCTTCCGTTTCGCCTGCAATGGTGAAAGTGAAAGACAGTTTTTCCCCTTCGGCGTTTGTCAGGATTCCCGTATTTGAGTCTATGGAGTAACCCGCATCCTGCGCAAGTCTTAAAGACGTTTCGCCCGTTTCGTCATAAGCGTAGTAAGCGGTTGCATCTTTGGGGTAATAGGGACTGTTTGCGGACATTGGTCTGTACAGAATCTGCACGAGATCGCTGCTGCCGTAATAAGAAGTGCACAGAGTAACGTCCATTGCGTGCATTATAGCGCGTCTGATGTTGATGTCCGTAACTTTCGAAGCGTTGATACCGATATAACCGTAACCCATATAAGGAGGATTTGCTACGGTGATGTTTACTCCTTCACGTTGAAGTTGCTGTATCTGATTGTTGATGTCGCTTGTAGCCGTAGGCATGGAAATGTGGACTTCTGCATTACGTCCCGTAACCGCGTCAAGCATTGAACTGGATGCAATTACCTTGTAACGCAAAAACTTGATGTATGCGTTGTGTCCGCCTTCCATTACCGTGTCGAAATAATTGTTTCTTTCGAAGTAAACAATGTTGTTGTTGTAGAACTGACTTACTTCTATTTTGGCGTCGTCCGCCGTTCCCGTAGCGGAATTGTCCGTAGCACGGTAAGGACCGGCGCCCCTCGGAACACGTATCTGTCCCAATTCGCTCATGAAATCGGTATCGGCAAATTTTACTCCGAATCCGGAATAGTTTTTAACGGTATTGCCTTCTGCGTCCGTCGTGTTTTCCAGTTCTTTGAAGTTTGCTATCGCATCGGATGTGGAATAGTAATTCATCGGTGCGACTCCGAAACTGAAACTGTAAATAGCCTTGGGGTCTACGCCGTTGATGCGGATTTTAAGTACGTCGTACTCCTTGTCGTAGTTTTTGGTAGCCGTTGCGGTGGGAATGTGATCGGTGTAAAGTACCTGTATTCCCGATACAGACGGAACGGCAAGGGTATCTCCGCCCGCCTGGTGCAGCAACTTGCCCTTTTCGGATGCCACAAAGTATTCGTACAGAGTGTTGCTTGTGTTGTACATTGTGATGACCTGCAACAGTTTGTCCTTGTAACTGTTGTTCGTTTCGGTAAGGAAGTTACCGTAAACGTAATCTATCAACGCCTGTTCGCTGTGGTCGATTTTGTCAGTACCGTTGTAAGCGAAGGTGTAGGTCTTGTTTCCCTGAAGATCCTTTTCGACCTTGGTGGTGATTTCGCCGTACATGATGAGGAACACTTCCCAACCCTGAGAAATGTGCTGTGTGGGATCGGCTTCGTTGACGTACTTTTCGTACTCTTCCACCACCGACTGCGCGCTTGCCCAGTCTGTCTGCAATTCTTCGCGGAACAATTCCTTTGTTTTTTCTATATCAGCCTTAACTTCAGTAAGTTGATCTTCGGCAAACCAGTCTTCGAGCGAAACGTCCTCTTCGTTACACCATTCCACCAGTCTGTCCAGACGTTGCATCGCGTTGTTGCTGGCAGTCTGATTGAATGCGTCTTCGTCGCTTTCCCCTTCCACCTGAGTACGGTAGGATTCCAGTCCCTGTATTCCTATACTGTACATCGTGGACGAACCCGTGTAAACGGGATCGAGGTAAACATACATATTGAACAGCACGTCCTTTATCGTAAGGTCTGTTCCGTCGCTGAACTTGATTCCGTCTTTAATTACAAAGTAGTAATCCGTGTAATAGTTGCGGTAATCGCCGTCACGGTCGTAGTCGCTCTGATCTCCCGTCGTCACCACTGAATAATCGAGCGCGACGGTGGGCTGATCGGCTCCCGCTACTATGTTGCCGTCTTTGTCGATGGACAACATTCCCAATTGTGTGTTGTTAACTATTCCTCCGTCGGCACCTGACGTATAGGTAAACGGATTGAATACGCCGTCTAATGCTTCGGTACTGATAACCAACGGCAATTCCTGTTGTTTGCATCCCGCCAGCGCAAGCACTGTGGGAATGACCAACAGCAGCGCAAGCATCAGACAAATTGCTTTTTTGCCAAAAATCTTCATTTCTTTTCCTCCTGAACCGACTTGTCATCGGTGTTGTCGCCTGTTTAAAGGCATTTACTCTGTCGGATTGCAGTCCGACAGAGATAAATTAAACATTGCGTTCGTCCTGACCGAAAATTTCGCCCAGCACTGTTTTTTCCATTTCTTCCGCCTTCGATTCGTCATCCCTGGCAAAGGAAAACTCTACACTTTTAACTGTTACGTTGTCAAAAGTGACATTGGTAAGAATTGTCGTTTCATCGCACTGACCGGCAAGAAAACCGACAAAATATTCGTTTGCAGTACGGTTGATGCGAACCGACACGCTGCAATCTTTAAACACTACGTCTTTTATCTCCGCTCCTTTAAGACGGGAGAACAATCCGAAAGAATCGGTACCTGCAGTTCTTGCGCCCTCGACAAAGTAATTGAGATTGCTTATTGTATGTCCGTTACCGTTTATCTTACCGCTGAATATCGACGATGTTATTGAAACCGACGTGTAGCCGTCTTCATCCGTCATATCGGCAAAATCTATGTCAGCCAGAAGATAAAGACTGGACCCGGGCGAAACGGTACGCATATCCTTTGCCGTGCGCACAAGCGTCCAGTTGCCCTCTATAAACGGAGCGTACACTTCACGCACGGGATTGTCCGCCGTGCAGCCGTGCACAAAAGGAATGTCGTTGCTGACCGTCAGCAGGTCTTCCTCATTGCACGTTTCTGAAGTATAAACACTGCCCAAATAAGTGTGATTTGTCCACATCGGATTGGGCAGTGACGTCACCTCGGGCTGGTTGTTTAACACATCCACATCGGTGTAGGAATCTTCCTGCGCAACTCCGTCAATCACGTGTACTATACGTATCACAAACTGAACTTCCCACTTGCAGTACAGCGTAAGATCTTCATTTGCTCTGCCCGTTGCAAAGTCCCACCTACTTCCGTAGGTTACGCCGTTTCCATCTTCCGTTCCGAGGTAGTAGCCTTCAAGTATGTACCCTTCTCTAGTAGGAGCGGTGGTATTTTCCGTCACTCCGGGGTTGGGAATCGGAGAACCGGGCTTTACACGGTAGTCTATCGACGTACTGCTGTCGGGCGTTTCGCCGTCCATACAGTTTATAGTGACTTTTACCGTGTTTCCCTCGGAATTTATCCATTCTTCGAGGTCGAAATCCGACTTGCATGCAGTAAACAGCAGGCAAACCGTCAGTAAAATCATCGACAGAACAGTAATGCTAAATTTTTTCAACAGTATTTCCTCCTTGCGGAAGTTACGCCATTTCAGCGATAAATCCCGCTATGCTTGACCATTCGCTGCGGTAAATGTTTCCGCTGCCTGCAGGTACATAGATCTGCGCAGTCGTTCCGTAGAACACGGGCATATCCTTGACGGATCCTGTTCCCGTACCGCTGCCCAATGAAGGAACCTGTTCGGCAGAGGTGACAGCCTTGTAGATGTAAACGTTTTTGAGAAACGGCACTTCGCCGAACGCTCCGTCTTCCAGCATTGTCAGACTGTCGGCATTGTTTTCCGCCGAACCGAATGTAACTGTTTCCAGCAACTGACAACCGCCAAACGCTATCGAACCGACGCTTTCTATGGATGCGGGCAAAGTTACGCTTGTAACGGTAGCGAAGGCAAATGACGCTACGCCCACTCTTTTAAGACGGCTGTTTGCCACGTCGAATGTAAGTTCGAAGGGGTAAACGGTTGTTTCACCGGACGACTCGTCGTAGTAGTTGCCTACATATGTAAATGCCGATTGACCTATACTTACTATGTTGTCGGACAAAACCAGTTGTTGCAACGGCGAAACATACGCCGTTGTAGAGGAGTCTATGCTGACAGACGCGGGAAGAAATGCGCCGTCGCCTACGGTAAGATTGGATTCTCCTCCGCTGAACACGATACTTTCCAGCGTCTTGGTGTTGGCAAAAGCAAGTTTGCCTACGTTTTCCGTGCCGCTGCCTATCTTGACGGAAGTATAAACTCCCTGATAGAAAGCGTAGTTGCCAATGCTTGTCACGGTGTCGTCAATGACTATTTCTTCAAATGCCGTGTTGTAGAAAGCAAAGTCGCCAATAGTATTCAGATCAACGTCGTTTGTAAGCGACTTCAACGAAACGCAGTTTGCAAATGCGGCAAAAGGTATTTCGGCAACAGGTTCGGTCAACACGATTTCCGTCAAAGAATACGGAGCAATGCCGTTGATTGTTATTCCGCCGTTGGAAGCGGGAGTAGCGGTTCCGCCGAAAATATAAATCATATAACGGTCGGCGTCTGCTGATGCGCCTATAAACGGAACGGTAAGTTTTTTAAGACTGTTGGCGTTTTTCAACGCGCCCTTTTCAAATTGTTCGAAGGTGTCGGGAAGGGTAAGTTCCATTACCGAACTGCCGTAAAAAGCACCTTCCTTAACGGTTTTCAACTGTTCGGGCAACTGCACCTCTTTCAATACCGACGCGACGCTGTACAGTGTGTCAAGTTGTTTGCTGTACAGACCGCCCTGATTTTCGGTAAATGAGGAATTGTTTTCGTCAACGATAAACTTTTCCAAATCGTAGCAGCCAATAAATGCGTTTGCGCCGACAGAAGCAAGATTTTCGCCTATTTCGAATTGCGTTATTCCAGTAAACGCAAATGCCTGCCGACCTATATCGGTGACGTTTTCGTATCCGTTGATTACTTTAAGGTTACGGCAACCGTAATAAGCAAAGTCACCCACCGATTGAGGCTCGGACAAATCGGTTACTTCGGTTAAAGTACGGGATACGTAAAGACTTTCCGTGGTATTGGAAACCGCGTCGATTGCTCCGAACCAGTACGCCAGATAAGGATTGTCCTTGTCCAGTCCGTTGAACGTCAGTGAGGTAAGGCTGTCCATTCCGCTGAGAGCGTTGAAAGCGATGTTCTGTGCGTTGGAAATGTCGAGAGTCTCAAGTTTGTCCGCCGAACTGAATGCAAACGCCTGTACCGAAGTAATGCCCTTGGGCAAAGTGTAATCGGTGTATTGCGAATCGACGTACACTACCAACGAACTGCCTGTAAACATACTGCCCTGTCTGACAATATAAGTTGTGTTGGAAGAACCTTGTATGTTTGTAAGACTGCAGTTTTTAAGCGCACCCGTGCCGAAATTGACCATCGTTGCCGGAATACGGAAAGTCTTGATTCCGCTGTCGGCAAACGCGTAGTTCATTACCGTTTCGACGCTGTCGGGCAGTTCCGCCGCAGCGAGGTTCGAACAGTTGGCAAATGCGTAACTTCCTACATAAGTGAGGTCATCGGCAAACCGTACTTCAGGCAACAGGTAGCAGTTGGCAAAACTGTTGGCGTTGATATAGTCGACACCTCCGATGTCCAACTTCACAGCCAGTCTGTAACAGTCGGCAAAAGCAGACGTACCTATTGTCTGTATCTTGTCGGTAACGTTTATCGAAGCAAGATAAGCACACTTGTAAAAAGCGGCAAAACCTATTGACGTTACAGTGTCGGGAAGTTCCACCGATGTCAGGGAAGTATTTCCCCAAAATGCGCTGTCGCCTATCGCCGTGACCGTTTCGCCGTTGTGCACGGTTGCTATTTTCACAACCGGGTTACTTCCATTATAACCGACAACCGTACCGCCGTCAAATACTAATCCTTCGCTTTCCACAAGTCCGTACAGCGTCAGCGGTTGATTTACCGCGCCGTCGAAGTCGTAAAGAGTAGTATACAGTTCATCCGTATACCAACTTGCCACAAAGCCGTCACCGGCATCGGGTTGAACAAACTTTTCGCCTTTTTCCACAAAGTATTCGGTCTCGTTACCGTTGACTACGGTAGTGACTTTGGCGTAAGTTTCGGTATCTTCCGTCCACTTGGCGTAAACGGTGATGTCCGATTGCGGAAATACTGCAAACACGTAAGGCGTTGTCAACAGTTCGTCGGAGTACCAGCCTGCAAAGGAGTAACCTCTTTTGCTCGGGTCAGAGGGGGCTTTCGCCTCACTTCCCACCGCTCCGCTTATTGAAGTCACGGCAGATCCGCCGTTGCTGTTGAAGTGTATAAGCGTGCTTTCCGACGGTATCCAGCGTGCGTACAGGGTCAGATCGCCCTTGGGCATACTGTCAAAGGATTCAAACGGATTTTCCAATGCACTGTCGGAGTACCAGCCTCCGAAAGTGAACATTGCCTTTTCGGAGGTGGGAGCCGTCAAGGCGTCCCCCTCGTAAAAAGTCATGCTTGCGACCTCTGTACCGCCGTTTGTATTGAATGTAAGGGTATAAGGTACGGGCTTCTGACATGCACCCAGCAACATTGTAAGACACAATGCCAGAACAACAGTAAATATCAATATGGATTTTTTACTCATTTGTACCGTCCTCCTTGTTACTTCCGTCAGTCTCATCGTTTGTTGCACTCTTGCGCTTTCTCACAATCAGAACCGCCGCCGTTGCCGCCGCAGCCACCACTACAACTCCTGCTACTACAAGCACTGTCACAAGCACTGTGTTGTCGGGAGCGGGATTTTCCGGCTGTTCGGGCTGTGTGGGATTTTCCAGTTCCTGCAACTGCGATTCCGCCGATGTCAGTTTGGCGACGGCAGATTGATCGAGTTGCGATTTGAGACTGCCTGACAATTTGTCGTAATACGATCTTGCGTTCTCAACCGCCTGTTTGTCTGCAATTGTAACGTTGTCGGGCAATGAGTCGAGCAACGTATTTATCAGTTGCAACATCTGTTTTTCGGCGTTGTTGAGATTTGCCACAAGGTCTGCAAGGAATGCCTGCTGATCCTTGTCCAGCGACGTGTAGATACGGCGCATAAGAACAAGAGAATCAACGTCGTTTAATGTTATTTCTTTACCTGCAAGCTGACTCATGGACTCGGTCATGTCCAGTGTGGTTTCGGTACGTGCTATTGCGCCGTCAGCCGAACTTTCCGTAACGAACTTTGTCCAGATGTAATTGTCGTAACCGCTGCCGTTGGAAGGATAAATTACTGTAACCGTACTGCTTTCCGAAACGGACATATCGGCAAGACTTACCGAAACAGCGTTTAAAAACTGTTTGTAATTAAGTGCCGACACTCCGTCTGCTTCCGAATACAGCGTTTCCAGCACGGGAACTGCGGCACAACGGAATTCAACGGTAGCCAGATTCTTGGCATTGTAGAACGCTCCGTCCCCCAGTACTTTGAAACATTCGGGCAACTGAACTCTCTGCAATGTGGTGTTTCCTGCAAAAGCGTAGTCATCCACGCGCAAAGTGTTGTCAAGCGCAACGTAATCGGTCAATCCGCCGTTTGCAGGTGCGTACACCAAAGCAACGTAACCGTTGGGAAGATTTCTGTACAGCACACCGTCATCATCGGTGAAGTAAACTGCATTTGCCTCATCGACAGTAATGGCAGTCACGGGAGTGCTTCCGAGGTAAACTTCTATCAACGAACCTGTATAGAACGCCTTGGAAGAAATGTATTCAAGAGTAGCGGGCAGGCTTATTTCTTTGATTGCCGTATAGGCAAACGCACCTTCGCCGATATATTCGACATTGGGAATTTCCACGGTTGCGAGTCTCTGACTTTGTCCGAAAGCAAGGTCGTCTATATACTCCGCCGAAGGAAGTTCGATCTGCTGCAGTTTGGTGCACAGAAGGAATGACGCAAATCCCACAAAATAAACATTGGGTATTTCAACGCTTTCCAAAGCGGTGTTGTTGTAGAACGCCTGCGTATCGATATATTCGGCATTGGGCAGGTTTATCTGCTTTAATTTAGCGGTTATGCCGTTATCGGAGGAACCCGTATATTGGAAAGCCCCCGGTCCCACTTCACGCAATGACTGAGATGTCAACTCCGTAAGAGAGGGATTGCAGAACGCCAGTTTGCCTATTGTTTCCACGCCGTCAAGGTTAATGGAAGTCAGCGATGACTGTGCATAGCCTGTCTGAGTGCTGTCGTAACTGAGGAATGCGCCTTCACCGATTGTCTTTACGCTTTCGGGCAATGTGATGCTTGTCAGTTTGGGACAGTTTGTAAACATATAGTCCGCAATTGCAGTAAGCCCTTCACCCAAGGTAACGTTGTAGAGTGAGTCACAGAAACCGAAAACACCGAATCCCGCCTCTTTTACGGTGGACATATCGATTGTTTCCAGTGCCGTGCAGTAAGCGAATACAAATTCGCCGAGAGTTTCCGTATTGCGAAGATTTACGTTCACCAGATTTGCGCATTGTGTAAATGCGTTAGAATTAATTGTCGTAACTCCCGCGCCGACGTCAACAGAAGTAATGTAAGTCTGAGCGAAAGCGCTGTCGCCTACGGCTGTAAGAGTATCGGGAAGCACCACTTCGCCAAGCAAACCGCTTGACTGGAATGCCTGTGTTCCGAGATAGGTAAGAGGAGCGGTCTTAAACGCCTCCGGCCAAGCAGTCAGCAAGCCCGTCGACATAAACGCCGCGTCTCCGATGTAATACAGGTCGGGGCTGAAAGATACTTCGGAAACCGAAGTTCCTGCAAATGCGCCCGTGCCTATCTTAGTTACGTTCTGACCGGTAATACTCTTGATTCTTGTATTGGCGAATGCGTAATCTCCGACAGTGCTGACTGTAGAGGGCAGTACGTATTCTTCCGAAGCCAGTCCGTAAGGATAAAGTATTACTGTTTTTTGCGCCTTGTCGTACAGCACACCGCCGCTCGAAGACAGGTAAGCATTGCCTTCTTCAACGGTAAATGCCGAAAGATTGGAACACATATAAAACGCAGAGTTACCTATTGTGGACAGTTTGGCACCAGCGGCTATAATCACGTTGGACGCCCCGCCGTATGCCGCCGCATAGATGTTGTCGAAACTGTAAACCTGAGTACCCAGTTTTTCCAGACCGTTGGGCAGATAAATGGTGTCAAATGCACAGTTTACAAATGCGGCGTCGGCAATTTCTCTGACCGTACCGAGGTAGTTTACTTCGGTAAGTTGCTCACATCCGTAGAATGCGCCGATGTCGATGATATCCACGTTACCGCCGAATGTGACGGACTGCAACGATGTGTTGTTGTAGAACGCCATCTGACCGACTTTCGGTCCGTTGAGCGTTACCGAGGTTATTCTCTGGCATTGATAGAATGCGAAATCGCCTATAGGTGTATATTGACCCGTCTTGACGGTGTTCAGCGAATCGCAGAAAATGAACGCCATTTCGTCCATTGACTTACAACTCGTAAGATCGATTTCCGTAAGGGACGTACAGTAGCCGAAAGCACGCGGACCTATATATGACACTTTTGACAAATCTATGTCGGTCAGCGCCTCGCACTTGATGAACGCCATTTCTCCAACGGTATCTACGCCGCCGAGATCCACCTTTTTAAGTTTCGGGTTCCATGCCAAAGCCCATTTTCCCAGCACTTTGCAACTGTCGGGAAGTATCACTTCTTCCAGATTGTCGCAGCCGTAAATGGCGGTTTCGTACACTTCTTCAACACCTTCGGGCACTATGACCTTTGTAATGTATTCATTGAACAGGAATGCCTGAGGATAAATGTACATTATTCCGAGATCGTCGGGAATGGTGACAACGCCGTTTTCGTCTCCGCGTCCGGTGTAACTCATAAGATATACGCCTTCCACTTCGAATTCGTCCTTTACCGTTATACGGCAACTTGCGCTGTAATACGTTCCGACTGCCTTTACGGTCACTGTTCCGCTTCCTTCTTTAGTGGCACGTACCGTAACGGTGTTTGTACCGCTTACATTTCCCGTAAGTACTTCATTGCCCTCGCCGTCTTCCGTTACAAACTGCAACACCGATCCGCCGACAGACCATTCGAGCGTATAATCAGCAAATAACGACGAATCTATAAGATCGGCAAACAGATCGTGAGGCGTTACCGTAGCCGTAAGATCGATGTCTTCGTTGCGTTCGGCACTGTAAGAAGTGCGGTTCAATGTGATGTTGCTTACATCCATCGTGTCCTTTGTGCCTGCTTTTACAATTATGGGCAGTGTTGCCGTAGCACCGCTCTCGGGATCCTTTACCGTAAGAGTAGCGTTACCTTCTTTAAGACCGAGCACAACGCCGTCACGCACCACAGCAACCGAAGTGTCGTCTACGCTCCATTCAAGGTTGCGTACCCACAAGTCGGCAGGAGTCATGACAAGCGACGAAGAAACGTCCTTGGTATCGTTTACCGTCAGACTGACGTTCTTGACGCTGCTCTTGAAAGAAATCGCCGTTGCGGAAGAATCGGGCAACTCCAACTGATAAATCGATGTGTTTTTAGCGTAGTCGATTACTTGCAGATATATCTTTCCGCCGTTGTTGTTGATGTCTTCCCAGTAATCGGTGATATCGTATTCGATGCGGTTTTCGCTGTTGCGTTTACCGTCATAGTAAGGAATTATGTAGTTGTGGAAACTTTCCTGTTCCGTCATGTTTCCGTCGCCGTCAAGACCGTTGTATGTTCCGATGGCGTAACCCTGAATGTAATGGTTGTCGAAGACGTACGTTTCCAGGATATAGCGTTTGTTTGTTCCCGAATACTCCACTCTTACCTGCGTTTTGTCTTCCAGCAACACAGGCGCTTCGGAATCGACATAGAAATCGAAACTGAACGTGTCGTTGAGATTGTTTTCCGAACTTTCCCAATCCAGTTCGCACCACATCGTAAACGTGTACTTGCTGTTGTTGGGCAGATTGTATTCGTTGACGTTGAATCCGACGTCTACGAAACCGGGAACGCGCACTCCGTTGTAGTAACTCTTTCTGACATTGTAGTCGATGTCTTCCCATATCAGTTCACCGGTCACACTGTCGGTGATCTGCATATAAACGGCCTTTACGTTACGCAATGCTCCTGCACCGATACCGTACAGCGAATATGCGCCTTCCAGACTGTTTGTAAGGGACGCCTTGTCCTCTATAATGGCAGGTTCGGTGTAGCCGTCAGCGATTTTGTAAGCAAACTGACCGATACCGTAGTAACTTTCTTCGTATTCGCCGGCAGAAACCTCGTAACGGAATCCGCCCATGGGAAGAGTTGCGTAAGCGTCTTCGTGCAACTTGTCTTCTTCGAGTATGGAGTCGTCTTCCTGCTCGGCACCTACTTCGTAAGCCGTCACGTCCAGTATCGGAGCGACGGACCAATCGCCGTAAAACGCCAGATAAGGTATGTTGAGGTTGATGCCGTCTTCGTTGTACGACTGCAATTCCACAAAACCTTCCACATACATTCCGTTGACAAAGTTTTCGTCAAGATAGTTTTTAGCCTGCTCGGACAGTTTGAGCGTAACAGTGATCTGACCTTCCGAATATCCCTGCAACGTAACGCATGAACCGCTGAGTGCAATGCCTTCACCTGATACGGCGTAAGTATTTTCGCTGTCGATCATATACGCTTTTTCAGCAATAGTCTTGCCGTCCGATGACATAGATTCAGTCATTACTATGGGATTGATGTTGTAACTGACTGCCTTACTTCCTATATTGACGATATTGAAAGTCAATTTATACACACCGGTCTTATACTTGTCGTCGCCCAAAGACAGTTTGGTAAGACTCTGTCCGGACACGTACAGGTAAGCGGATGTATCGATGGACTTTTCTATGTCCGCAAGACCGGCACCTTGTTTACGTGGCGAATAGGGGTTGCCCTCTTCGTTGTAAGCAATGGTCGCCGTGCTCATGATAAGACGGTATGTCATTTCCGTGATTTCGTAAGGTGACAGGTCGGGGAAGTTGCTCTTGACGTAATCCCTTACCAGCACTGTTGCGCCGGACATATTGGGAGCGGCCATACTTGTACCGCTGTAATGGTCGTAGCCGTCGCGCACTGCCGAATAGATGTCGCCGCCGTGTGCGGTGATATCCGGTTTAAGTTCGAGATCGGCAAGCGGTCCCCACGACGAAAAGTCCGACATAAAAGGTCCTGCAAGATAATCCGTGGACAATGTAAGAGTACCTTCCGGGTGTTCTTCGAAATACTTTCCGAAGTCCATCGAAATGGAACAACTGGGAATTTCCGCCTTGCCGACGCTCATACTGATGACGCCTGACAAATTGTTGTAAATAATTACGCCTATTGCGCCTTTGCTTTGAGCGTTGATTATCTTTTCTTCGAAATTGAGAGTTCCTCTTTTTACCACCGCTATCTTGCCGTCGACGTCAACGGTAGCGTAGTTGTTTTCCGCGCCTAAACCGGGAACGACAACGTATTCGAATTCCTTTTCCTTTTCTCCCTGTAACATATCGGCGGAAAAGTCGTTTTTCTCCGCACCGCCCTTGGAAGAATCGGTAAAGTATACGGCTTCTTCGCCGTTTACAAGCATATACTTGGTCTTAACGCCGGAAATACTTGCAACCGACATACTCGAATCGTACGACGACGGAGAACCTACCGTTCCCGAATCGGGGTTGCTCGCCAAAGGAGTGTCGCCGTTGGGCGAGCCCTTTGTGGAACTGTAATCGTTGCTTGCCGCAGCGATAAGACAAATACCCGTTTCCTTTATAAGGTCGTAGATTTCGTTTACTGCGTGTTCGTCTTCTTCGCGTGAAAATCCGCATGACGAACCGAGACTCATGTTAATGACGTCCACGCCCAGAACAACACAGTCGTTCAATGCGGCAAGTATAGCGTCTGTGCCCGCACCTTCGTCGTAGTTGCTGAACACCTTCATTATAGCCAGTTGCGCATTGGTGGCAACGCCGGTAATTTCATCGTCTTTACCGGCAATGATGCCGGCAACGTGCGTACCGTGGTTGTCTACGGGATATACGTCGGCATCCATGTCCGCGTAATCGTACGCAAACGGAACCTTGTCGCTGACATACAATTCGTCGGACGTCAGTTCATGAGAATTGGTTGCCGACATTTCCGTAGCGGTAAAACTGCTCATCAAAGCGGTAATTTCGTCTTTGGTCAAGGCAAGTTGTCCCGTGGGCATTGTCTGGAATGCCGTATGAGTGTAATCGAGACCCGTGTCAAGTACCGCAATTACCGTATTTGTTCCGTCGTAACCGACATTGGAAGAATCGTAAATACCCGTCGGGTAAACGTTTACGTCATTGGTAGTAATACTTTTCGGAGCGTCGTATGTGTTGGACAGAATTACATCCGTCACGTTGACGTCCTCTGACAGTCGGTCAATGTTTTTGTACTGAACGCGTACTGCCATTCCGTTGAACAGCGTCGTATAGCGGTAACTGGCAGACACTATGACGTTGCTGTATCTTTCAAGAAAACTGTTTTGCCAGTTGAGTATATCGTTTGCCTGTAACTGAGCATCGGCACTGTTTATGTAAGAGTAAACGTCTCTCGGGTTTTTGCTGAGAGCCTTGTCCAGTACGCTGGCATTGCCGAAACGAACGATAGCCCATACATAATCGTCGGGAGAAGGTTCGTTGTTGTCGCTGACAATCTGGTAGTCGTCTGCCAACGAATTAGCGTATGCGGAAATATCCGTTACGGTAAGTTGCCCCACTCCTTTTTCGGAAGCAGACGCAATACCGCCCATACACACTGTGATTATAAGCACTGACAACAGAAGCATTATAAGAACTGCTTTTGTTTTGCTGATGGAAGTTGTCTTCACTTTCTTTACCTCAATTTGTAGATTGATTCTTTTGTCAAACAGTTGCCGGCATTGTAATCAATGCCGACAACCGACAATTTAAACGTTCAGTTGAGAAACGGGCTTGATAAAGTCTGCAAGCAAACTCCAACCCGATGCGGTTTTGTACGTTTCCACGCTTTCGTCGGGAACATAGATGGCAAATTCGGGATTTTCCGTAGAATAAGTAAATGCGTGATGCGTGTACTGATCGGTGGAAACCAGTGCCATCTGCGGCGGAACCGCTGTGTTGATGACCACATACTTTAACGGAGTCTTCAACGGTTGCAGGTTGGGCAGCATGTTGCCGGCGTCGTCTCTCGGGAATGTCGTACAGCCCGCAAAAGCGTACTGTCCTACCGAAGTAAGAGCACTTCCTTCTTCGAATACAACTGTTTCCAGGTTGGTGGTCATATAGAACGCCTGTGCGGAAACGGTTTTTACCGAAGCGGGAATGACAATGTTTCTGATATTTTCGTTAAACGAAAATGCCATATTGAGTATCTGACCGGTGGGTACGCCGTTGATTTCCGCTACCACTTCGTAAGTTGCGTCCTTGATACCCTGCGGGTAAGCCACAAGTACGTTGGATTGTTCAAACTTGCTGTACAGTACTCCTTCGACAGTCTGATACAGGCTGGAATTGGGACTTGCGTTTATTGCCACAAGACTGTCACAACCTATAAACGCGCCTGTCGGGAAGGGCAGACCTACCGTCGGGAAACTGAAGCCGAAGTCTTTGCACAGGTTGATTTCCTGCAACTTGTCGCTGTTGTAGAATGTGTAACCTCCGCCTACGTAACGGCTGTCCGACCAGAATGATGTCGCACGGCAATCGTCGTCCATTGTAAATGTCAGCAGTTCGTGCATTTCGGCAAACGCAAGAGGAGATATATAGGATACGTTCTTGGGAATATACAGAGACGTTATTCCGCTGTAAGCGAAAACATATCCGTATGCCATCGTGCCGTTACTTGAATTGACCATAGAGAAGTGGGTTCCTATGCTTGTTACGGACTCGGGCAGTGTAATTTCGGTAAGGCTGGAACAGCCGTAGAACGCTTCGCCCGCGATACCCTGTACGGAGTTGGGCAGACTTATCGACGTAAGAGACGAACAATTGCGGAATACTCCTGCAAAAATGTTTATCAACTGGCTGCCCGTTCCAAACGTAACCGTCTGAAGGGAAGTACAATCCATAAACGTATAGTCGCCTATTACGGTAACGGACGCGGGAATTTCAAACGTTTCGAGAGAACTGCAACCTCTGAATGCGCCGCGTGATGCGTTAAAGTCCATTTCCTCCGAAAGGAACGTAACGCTTGTGAGACTCTTACAGTCACGGAACATATTGGGGAACATCCAGTCGATCGCTTCGGGTATAACAATACTTGTCAACGATTCGCACAGTCTGAATGTATTTCCGTACGCCTGTATTACGTCCGTTGCCTGACCGTACTCGTTGTACTCGTACAGCACTTCGACGTTGTAGGGATTTCCGTCCTCGTCGTATTCGATTGCTCCTCCGAGGAACGTAAGACCTGTGGGAAGTGTTATTGTAGTCAACGACTTACATGCGTAGAAGGCGTATGCTCCGATATGCGTAAGGTTGGGACCGCCGTCCTCGAACACGAGAGTCTTGGCATTTTTTGCCCAGGCAAACGCACCGTCGCCTATAAACGTCACAGCCTTGGGAATGAATATGTTTTCAAGACAACTTTGCGTATTTGTCCAATCTTCGTAATAATTGCCCTGTTCGTCGCGGACAGACTCGTAATGTTCCCAGTAATCTCCGTCGTTTTGCAGCAATCTTGTTGAGTCGCCGGAGCCGTTGCTGAACGCATAGTTACCGATGTAGGTAAGAGTTGCGGGGAAATTGAGTTGTGCAACCTTGTTGTCTTCGTAAAACGCTTTTTTCTCAATACGTTCCAACGTGTCGGGGAAAATGATCGTTTCCAGACTGTCCATATAGGCAAAAGTCAGTTTTTCTATTACCGTAACCTTTACCTGCGACAAGTCTATCGATTTGATACCCGACGCGAACAGGAATGCGCTGTGTCCTATTTGCGTTACGGATGAGGGCAACACAATTTCATCTATGCCCTCAACTGAGTAAAATGCCTCTCTTCCGATATACGTACATTGCGAATTTTCTTCAAACTTTATTGAAGTTAAAGATTTGCACCAGTAAAACGCTTCGTCCGCAACGGATGTGTAAGAAGCGGGAATGATGATTTCCTTCAAAGGCGACGCACCCAACAGATAATGATTTTCGTCTGTGCAGAGGTAACGCATAGCCTCCGAATCGGATTTGATTCCCGTAACGGGTTTTCCTTCGTATGTTGTGGGAAGTGTAAGAGACTGAGGCAGTTGCAACAGCATGGATCTGTCAAACTGACCGTTGCGCACTTCGTCGTAAGAGGGACCGGCAACGACATAGGCATTTCCGTTGTCCACTGCCGTAAAGCGCAGGTAATTGTGACTCCACTTTGCGTAAAGATCCACTACACCGTCAACTGTTTCCACTTCAAATATCCACTGTCTTGTACATTCGGGATCGATGAACCATCCGCCGAAGGTGTAGTCGGGACGGTCTGCGGGAGTAACGGGAGAAACCTTGCCTCCCAGTTCCACGTAAACCACAATGTCTTCTTCGTCACGCATTACCGTGTTGTCGTGGAATACAACCGTACCGCTTTTTTTCCATTGTGCCGTAAGCACCACATCGCGCGAACCGACCGTATATTCGTCCCCCGCGCTGTAAACATTTCTGCCGTCCGACCAGCCGTCAAACAGGTAGCCCACTCTTTCGGGAACGACGTCGGTAACGATAAACGTGTCACCTGTCTCGTAATTGTTATCGGGCAGAGCGGTTTCGCTTTCCCCCTGATTGAGGTTGTAAGAAACTTTTACTGCTCCTTGCCACATGGCGGTAAAGGTATAGTCCTCATTGATAGCCGTAACTACTTCACCGGGCTGATACTCTACGCCGTACTGATCCATCCATGAAGCAAATGTCTTGGTGGTATGTAACGGAGCGGCAGGCAATGTGAAACTGTCGCCTCTTTTTACCTTGGATGTCGTGGTATCTCCAAATCCACCGTTACAATCGACCGTTACGGAATACGCATCGACAAACTGTGCGGTAAATGTCATATCCCCTTCTACCGTCACCGATTGTCCTTCGGCGTAATTTGTTCCGTCTGATATATATACGTCAAACACCTTGCCGTCAACCGATACTTCGCATTGCGGCAAAGTGAAACTTTCCCCTTTAAGTACGTATTGCTGTTGTTCGTCCCCTAAAACGTCTACCGTTATTACAGCGTATTGAGACAGATCCAACCACTTGGCATACAAAGTCAGAGAAGCCTCCACCTTGTCTTTGTCAAAAGGAACCGTACACTCGCTGTCGGTAAACCAGCCGTCGAAACGGAACCCGTCACGCTTCGGATCTTCTCCGAGGTCAAAGGAACCGTCCTGATTTGCAACAACGGTCATCGTGCTTCCGTTGTCGTAGTTTTCATTGAGCGTGATTACAATCTCGGTGTCTTTGTCGCATGCCGCAAACAACGACATACAGCAAACAATGACAGTGAGCAGTAATGCTGTAATCAGTATCTTTTTTCTCATTTCTTTTCCTCCTGCAAGCACAAATTCCAAACAATGAATTTGCGCCGACAAATTGATACGTTTGCGCTAATAAAGTCAATTTTATCTAAGACGCGCAAAGTGCAAAGGGTAAAGATACCCTTTGCATTTTGCGGTCATAGTATTAATGTGATTTTAACCTTCGACTGCCGCCGGTACCACGTACTGAATTGTCAGATTTGCGTTTACCGCCTGAGCAAAATCATACACGGTTTCCGTTACCGCGCCGCTTGTCACTACAAACCAGTTACCTCCGCTGACGACAACAGATTCGGGAAGGGTAAACTGCTGACCTGCTACAACGTAATACTTTTCTTCGGTATCGTTGTACTTGATTGTCACTTCCACCGCTTTCTGACCCGTAAATACCATGTCGGTGTCGAATGCGGCGATATTTTCAAGAGCAACACCATCGGCGTTTGTCCATATACAGAATTCCCAAGCGTTGGATGTCTGTTTGGTCATGTAATGAACGGGAGCCTCGAATCCTTCCGGCAATGCCGCGCCCTTTGCAAGCATAATGGTCGTGCTCTTTTCTCTGACATAAGTACCGTCAGCCATGTATACTCCGGTAAATGTAAGTGTTACTACGGTAGTAGCGTCTGTCTTTGTGAATACGGCATTTTCGGCAACGCCGTTGGCAGGTGTAAGATATGTGCCGTCAGCCTGTTGAGCCGCCCATACGAATCCTTCGCCTGCTTCGGGAATCTTGTTGACGGGAACGGGTGCACCCAAACCTACTTCAACGGTACCGCCTTCCGCAGCGCCTTCGAAGGTTACCGTAGTTGCCGTTGTGATAAGATCCTTGACATTGGACAGATTTGCGTCTTCCTTGTAAATGTCTACCAGATCCGCATCAACTACTATACGGAAAATGTCACCCACGGAATTGAACGGTTTACCTGTAATTTCCTTCAAAGCGGTGCCTTCGAAATACACGTTGGTAAGAGCGGGCTGCAACCATTTGCCGCCTTCGAGTTTCATCAGGTTAGCGATAGCGTTTGTTTCAATGGTCTTGACGTTCTCACCCACATGAATTTCTTCCATCGAGTACTGGTATCCGAATGAACCGTTTGTAAGAACGGGCGCATTGAATGTCACTTTTACCGCAACACCGTTTTCAAACGCTCTCTGTCCCATTTCGGTAACCGTATCGGGAATGTTGATTTCTTTGAGCGCAGATGCACGGAATGCGTAGTCACCGATATATTCGATGTCGGTAAAGTCAAATTCCGTAAGAGAAGTTACGTCAAACGCGTAAGGAGCAATTCGCGTGCAGCCTTCCGCCATCTTGAACTCCGTCTTGTTGAAAGGAACGTTGTAAACTTCCAGTCCCTTTACGCCCTTTGCGTAAAGCACGCCGTCGTAGGAGTAATAGTTGGGGTTAGCACTGTCTACCGTAAATCCGCCGAAATCGGTGATATAACGGAATGCCGCGCTGTCTATAGAAGTTATATAAGCGGGTATCGTAACACCATCAGAAGCAAATGTGCTTGCCGCGATTGCGCCTTCGATGCCGCCGCCGCTCGTCCATTCACCGCTGAATGCGCCGTCGGCAATGGTCATGGGTACTGCCGCGCCGTCGGTAAACGTAATCTTGTTGATCTTTCTGTTAAGGAAAGCGTCTGTTCCGATGTAAGCAAGATTGGATGCGGGGAAGGTTACCGTTATTGCCGAACTTTCCGCAGTTGCTTCCGCTCTGAGTTCGAACGCATGGTCACCAATCCATCTGAGTTTTGTCAGAGAGTTGAGATTGATCGTTCCCAATTTGGTGTAACCGAAGAAGTTGTTGTCGTCAATAACTTCAATGCTTGTCGACCACGTAATGGACCTGAGCACCGCATTGCTGCAGAAACTTGAATTGCAGTAGAATGCGTTTTTGCCTATTGTTTTAAGATGATCGTTTTTGCTGTCCGAAGTAAGTTTCAGCGTTTTAAGAGAAGTTGCTCCGGCAAAAGCATACGGTCCGATGACTTCTACCGTGTTGGGGATTGTCAGCGTCGTAAACGCCGAACCTGTTCCTTTAAATCCGAATCCTTCGGTAGGAGTAATGAGCGTTGCAGGCGATTCTTCGGAATAATAGGTAATCGTATTGCCCGTTGTTGCGAAAGTACTGTTGCCTATTTCCTTCAAACCTGTCGGGAATGAAATGGATGTCAGCGACAAAGTGTGAGCAAATGACGCAACGCCTGTTGTCTGCAACATGCAACCTTCGGTGAAGGACAGTTCTTCCAACCAGATCTGACCGGCGTAAGCACCCGCGCCTATATAAGCGGTTCTTGCGGGGAAGTTGATTTCGGTGACCTTGAAAGGATAAGCCTTGGTAAGGTTTGTCGTAAGGTTTGCGCTGAATGTCGAAGTAGAAGCGTTGAATGCGTTGTCACCGACGATCAGCGGAGTGTTGCCTTCTTCGAAAGCAAGCGTTTCGAGAGTCAAGTTGTACTTGAAAACTCTTGCGCCGATGTAAGATGTTCTTGCAGGGAATGTGAAAGAAGCAAGCGAACATTCGTAAGGATACGTTGTTGCGTTGGGAGTACTTCTTTCGACGGCAAATGCTTCGTCTTCGAATGTCAGAGGTTTGTCGCCCTCTTCGAATGTAACGGAAGCAAGATTACCGCAACCTACGAATGCAAGCTTACCGATATATGTAACGCTCTGAGGAATTTCAATCTGTGCGAAGGGCGCATAAGCGAAAGCCAACGCACCGATAGTTTCCAGATTGCTGCCTTCTTCGAATTCTACTTCAGCCAATGCGCTGCAATCGGCAAAACTGCCGTACATAAATTCAACGTAAGTGTTGGGTACAACTACTTTGGTTGTAGTTGTGTTTGTCGAGAAACCGCTCTTCTTGATGTTAGTCGCGGAATAGGATGTGCTTGTAACCGACGAATAAACGGCAACTACGGGCAGACCGTTGTATTCCTTGGGAAGTTTGAGTACTTCGGGATACAAATCCGTCACGCTCTGCAAAGAATCCGCCTTGCTTACGGCATAAGCAACAGTTTGACCGTTTTGTTCGATTTCGGTAAACTTCATCAACGCAAGGTCGGAAGGTACATATTCGTACACCGGATACACCGCCGTGGGAGCCGAGATGGCTTCCATTGCCGTAAGTCCCTTAAATTCTTCATACCAGCCGTATTGAGCGGGATATTCGTAAGCAGGCTCGACAGCGTTTGCTCCTTCTTCCACCCATTGCAAATCAACGATTGTCTTGCCGTCTTCCGCGTAGAAAGTTACGGGATAAGCCTTAGCGGTCACTGCTTCGAAAACAATGCCTGCCTCAGCGTCCAAAGTTTCCCCTGCGGTGTAAACTTCGCCGTCACATGACCAACCCTTGAAAATAACGCCGTTTGGCAATTCGGGCTGATCGGCAGTAACGAATGTCGAACCGACAAACGATTCGGCAGACGCGACTTCCTGTCCGTCGACATTGAAAATAGCGGTAACGTTTTGCTTGAATTCACCTGTAATTGTCATAGCACCGTCTGTACCTTTGACAACTACACTTTCGCCGGGCATATACAACTTGCCGTCCACGTTCCACACAAATGTATGTCCCGCAGCCTGCGCGCCGTCAGGAAGGACAATACTCAGTCCGTCTGACGATTCTACGCTCTGCGGAGCGGTAACACCCTGCGGAACAGCGTAAGATACTGTAACCGTAGCCTTGGTCCACTGGGCGGTGAATGTTGTGTCGGCATTGATTTCCACAACGCCCGTCACAGTTTCATTGCCTGAAAGCCAGCCCTCAAAAGCCATACCGGACTGTTGAAGAGTCGGCAGAGTAAACAATGTGCCTTCTTGCACTGTGTAGGTGTTTGTACTTGCTCCGTCTGTCAAGGTGACCTTATATGTAACGGGAAGTTCTTCCTCACCGCATGCAGTCAGCCCCAGCACCGCTACCAACAAGATGGCAACAAGTACAAGCAAGGTTGATCTTTTACTCATATTTTCCCTCCTGAATATTTGTAAATTAACCCGACTGAAATAAAAAAGAGCGTATCAAATCAACAATTCTATGTTGATATAATACACCCTGAAATAACTACAGATACACTGTTGCGAAACAGTGGAAATGCGAATATTAAATTTCAGGCTGGTTTAATGATTAATATTTTAATATCGCAAACTTAAATTGTCAAATAAATGTCAAACGTTTTTTAAGTGTTTTTCAATCTTTTACGACATTATTACATATATTTATCTAATTTATTATATAAAATACATTTATTTGATATATAAGTCAATGGTATCTTTCACGTTACGGGTACACTGTGATGCCTGTGCTTTTGCAGTCGTAAATTGCATGACTGTCGGGTACCAAGTCACTGTACAGATAAAATTATATTAAACAGGTTTAATATATATGCAGCGTATTTTACCAACGAAAAAGGACGAAACAACGTTTCGTCCTTAACAGTTGATATGTTTTACTTTACAGCATTGAGTTGTGCAAGCATTTCTTCCACGTCGACGCCGTGATGAATTGCAGCCTCTCCGACTGTTTCACTGTTGGCAAGCAGGCAGTGAATGCATCCCATTCCGTAAGATGTAAAAATTCTTGCCGTGTTGGGATTGACTTGCAAAACTTCAACAATTTTCATATCCTTTGTTATCATGACAAAGATCTCCTTTATTTCTGTTAGTATTGCCGTAGCAACTTTTACGTTACAATATTATACCCGTTTCACCAAATTGTCAAACTGTTTTTGACATGACCTAACGCAAAAGATATATCGACGTTGTCAAATCCGCCGAAACGGTTCATTATCAGAAACGCACCTACGAATAAAGCCAGTCCCAACGCAATCAGCAATCCTATTTTGAGCGGAGACTTGGGATAACGTCCCGCAACCTTTACCTGTTTGTTTGCATTAAAGACGCCGGAAACGTACTGATTGAACACCTTGTTGCGGTATTTACTTGCAGTTATGTACACAGGGAGCATTGCGTACTTGAAAGAACGGTCTTTTATACGAACGTCCAGGTTCAACACTCCTACAACGTCGGCGTTGTACATTCGCAGTATCTCGCTGTGTATTCTGTTTCGCATTCTTTCCTTTGCCTGTTCGTATGCGTCGAGAGGCTGAACAGAGTAATTGTCTGCGATATATCCTGCAAGATATTTGTCGTCGTAAACTACATACAGTTGTTGAGGGAACGGTTTAAGTTTGTCGAAATATTTTTCGGGAACGTTGTTGTTTCCGCGCACCAGAATATCGTCAAACGCCATGTTTACCGTGCCGTTTACATAAAACCAGTCTATGTAAGTTTCGGTATAAGTCTTACCGTTACGGCGCACCGTACGGGTTCTGCGTCTGCCGAGTCTGCCGTTGTAAAAAGTTTCGGTATTGCTGTCAAAAGTCCATACGGGAAGATAAACGCCCTTCATCTCGTCGATGGCAATGTGTTTGCGGAAATCACGGGGCGCAAGAATTCTCTTGCGACGCCATTTGAGTATACCGTCGCGAGCCTCCTCATCCGTCACCTGAAAAGGTATTGCCGTGTCGGGACGCACGTAGGAACGTTTTTTCGTTTCCACTACCACGGGCGAACCGCAGTAAGGGCACGATGTTGCCAAGGTGTCCCTGTCCATCACAGTGCTTGCTCCGCAGTTGGAACAGCGGTAACACTCCACATTGCTGTCCGACCATCTGGGAGCATTTTCCAGTTCGTCAAAGCCGCGTTCTCTTACAGCGTAATTAAATTTTATGTCCACCTTACTGTCGCAATGCTCGCATATCATGTCTTGTGTTTCGGGATCATATACAAGATACGCACCGCAATTGGGACATTTGTGCTGAGACGACTTGCGTAAAGTGGTTTTGTTTCCTTTTTCGTCGTACATAATTACTACTTCAATTTAGTTCCGCATTCGGGGCAGAATTTAGCAGTCGCTTTTACTTCCGCTCCGCATTGAGGACAATGAATCTTGTCGGATTGTTGCTTTGCTCCGCATTCGGCGCAGAATTTGGCGTCGGCAGAAATTTCCGCGCCGCACTCAGTGCAGTGTTTGGTGGGTCTGATCTGTGACTTTGCCGGAGCGTCCTTTGCCTGTGAAATGGTACCGAAAGCGTTGCCCAGCACACCGCCTACATTCATTCCCATTCCCATTCCTACAAAAGTACCTGTCGTACCGGGATTTTTTGCCGCGTCGGCAAGAGCGTCGGCTGCCTTTTTCTGAGTATACGTACCCATTTTGTCGCCCAGTATTCCCAGTGACGTTCTTTCGTCGAGGGCCTTTTCCACCGATTCGGGGAAGTTGATGTTGACAATCGTAAAATTGGTTATTTCCAGTCCCAGGTCGTTAAACTTAGGACGTGCGTTGTTGAGCACCATTCCGCCGAACTCTTCGTAGTTGCTTGCCATGTCCAGAGCGGAAATCTTGCTTTCGGCAATTGTGTCGCTCATCTGTGACAGCAACATATTGCGCAACTGTCCCGAAATGTCTTCTACGGTATAAAGTCCCTTTGTTCCGAACACTTCTTTCATGAACTTGGCGGCGTCGTTTACACGGAAACCGTAAACGCCGTGCGCTCTGATACGCACCATACCGAAGTCTTTGTCACGCAAAGCAATGGGATTGGTAGTACCCCACTTCTGATCCACAAACTGCTTGGTGTTTACGAAATACAGTTCCGCCTTGAAACGCGATTCGCCCTGATACCATATACTGCCTATGCCGGACAATATCGGCAGGTTACGAGTAGTCAACTTGTATTTACCGGGAAGGAACACATCGGCTATCTGTCCCAGATGCACGAAAATTGCCACCTGCGATTCTCTGACGGTAAGTTGAGATCCGCTCATTATTTCCTGATCGTTCATCGGGAAACGGTAAACCAGCGTATCGCTGCTTTCGTCCTTCCATTCGAGAACCTTCCACATTTGTTTTCTGAACCAACCCATAGTAAAATCTCCTTGTGATTGCAGGCAAAAATTAGCCTTTTTGTTTATTATACCATATAAATTGCCAATTGCAATAATTTTTATCAAATATCGGAATACATTAAAATATAACGATGCAAGGCAATTTAAAGGAGGGATTTATGTTACTGTACACAACTCGGTTGACCGGCAAACCGCTTATAGACATTACGACAGGCAAAAAATTCGGAAACATAATTCAGATACTTACTGACGATACAGTATCCAAAGTTACGGCGATTTTAACCACGACAGGCTGTTACTCCGTTGAAAAATTGTCCGATTGCAACAATGCGGTGACTGCCAGCGGATGTCTTGCCTGTAAACGAGAAGGCATATGCACGCTGGGAAAAGAAATTTACAACACCAAAGGTGTGCGCATAGCAACGGTAAAAGATATAGTGACAGACGGATGTAACGTCAGAAAAATACTTACCGATCAAAAAAGTCTCTCGCCCTCTTCAATATTGATTGCGCAGGATGTCATACTGCTTAAAAAACGCGTCAAAAAAAGCAAACAGCCCGTTGCTCCCGCACTTCCTGTCAAAAAAACCGTAAATACCGTATGTCGCAGAAGCGGAGATTTTAATTTTCTGATAGGACGTACCGTTGACAAGACCATTTCCTACAACAACGAAATAATCGTGCGTCGCAACGGCAAGATTTCCGCAGAGGCAGTCAGACTTGCACGTCAATACGGCAAACTCGTTGAACTGTCGTTACATTCGGTGTAACGCAACGACACTTGACAACTTACGACAAATATAAAATTTGCACAAAAAAGAAGGCAACCGAAGTTGCCTTCTTTTTTTCGTGTAAATACTTTGCTTTTTGAATCGGTTATGCTCCGAAACCTTCGCAAGTCGCCGTACTTCCTTCCATATCGTAGTCATACGAACCGAAGTCCTTGTTGATCGTAAGCGTATTTCCGCTGAGCGTTGCTTCGATCGTATCTCCGGAGTAACTTCCGCTTGTAAGCGTCATTACCAGTTTGCTTCCGTCAAACGTAGCGGTAAACGTATACGATGTGGAACCGTATGCCTCTGACAGTTTGAGCGTACCTTTGATTTCCACGGAATCGTCAAATGTGATTGTGTACTCGTATTCTTCGGAATACCAACCGGAACCGTAAACGTAAGTACCTGTAAATACATAGCCTGCAAAGATACTCTTGCCCAACAATTGCTTGTTTTCGACATCGATACCGTAATCGGTCGATCCTTCGGCAGTATAAACGGTCAACGTTGTTCCGGACAAAACGTATGTTGCGTCTCCCGCTTTGCCGTAACCGTCAAGAGTGATGGTACCTGCGTTGTCAGGTAAGGTATAAGTTCCCTGCAAACCGTCCTGAACGGGCTGATAGGTAAATCCTTCAAGTGTCAGTGCAACCGTCATCATGCGATTGTTGAGAACAAATGACATGTTACCTTCAGACATCGTATAAGACACTTGGACTCCGTCGATGGTTGCTACGCCTGTACCGTCCACGACAATTTCGGTTGCTTCACTGTCGCCGTTGAAAGTTCCTGTATAAGTACCTTGATAGCCGTCCAGACCCACTAATTCACCGTTAGTCTTAGCAATAATGAATTCGCCTTCGCTGTTGTAAACGGCAACGTTGTTGTCTTTTGCCGTAAGAGCGGTAATTCCGTCTGTCCACGTTACGTCGGCATAAACCGTGTCGTTGTACAAAAATACGTTTCTGGTAGATCCATCCGCATAATGTATTGTCATCCAAGCCACATACTTGCTGCTGTTGGAATATTTCATGCCTGAATACTCAATTGATTGTAAGTTGTCCGCCTTGATGAGGAAAGATGTATCCGATCCTACACCGGTAGCGTTTGAACTGTACGAATACCACAAGATACCTACCGAATGATTGTAATAAGCATATTTTGCTCCGAGCATTAAAGCACCGTCGGTTACCTTCTTGTACTGTTCGTCAATCTGACCGGCTGTAAGGTTGCTTCCCGAGAAATTACCCAAAACATCGATTGTGGTTTCGTACGACATATCCGATATTTCTCTTGTATCGGAAGTTTCCTGATAGAGGTTCCAGCCGATGTAATTTCCGTTCATCGTGTAACCTTCAACCCACTTAGCGTAAAGCGTTGTGTCGGCGGTGACAGAGTCTCCCGTTTCGAACTTTTCGCCCCATTCGCCTGTGGTGGTTCCGTCAAGCGTGTACCAGCCTTCGAATACCAGTTCGCCGTACATAAACGTTACCGTTTGTACCGTCACACTGTCGTTAGCGAAATAGGTAGTAACTACCAGATCTTCCGTTGTGCCGTCAAGATACTTGTAGGTCAACGTTACCTGTTCGTCCCACTTGGAGTAAAGCGTTGTCGTTGCGGTTGCAATGTACTGTGTCTCTGCGACTGTTGTGAAATCGCTGTCGGTGTACCATCCGCGGAAGATAAAGCCTTCAGCCTCGGGACTGTATTCTGCCAAATTCACGACAAATCCGCTGTTTACAGTCACTGTGACATTTTCGGAATGACCGTTCATGTCAAGCGTTATTTCCGTATCGGGCTGTTCGAGCAATGCGCCTTCGGAGTCAAAGATGTACAGACCTGTTGTTGTATAACAATCAACGCCTGCCACATTGTTGTCTTCCGCCGCAAAGTCGTTGGATGACTTGAACGCAACGTCAAAGTAAACAACGCTGTCTTTTACCAGAATATTATAGGTCGTTCCGTCATAGGTGTACTGAATTGCACGTCCGAAACCGTTGCCCCAATAAGATGAAGATACGGATTTCGAGCTGAGACCGGTACTTTCAAAAGGAGTAAGCAGGAACACTTCTTCCATAGGAGTATCTGCACCGGAACGGTAGTTCATTATGATGATGCCGGTTGTCGGATGTATGTAAGCGTTGTACACCGAACTTCCGATCGTTACTGTAATCTTGCCTGCAAGTTCGTCGACGTAGTCTATCTTCGATGACGAGTTGAAGGGGTAACTTCCGCTGGGTGCTACGCCGTAGGGATCGAATGACACCGAACCGTTAGCATAAAGGTTGGAGTTACTTGCCACTTCGTCATAACTCTGTACACGCATTATACCGTAATCAGCGTTGTATACGGGAGCGACTTCCCACTTAGCGTATATCGTTGTGTCTTCCGTAATTGCCGTTCCGCTTTCCCATTCAGTTCCTTCGGTAAATTCGGCTGTTGTGTACCAACCTACGAACATGTGCTTTTCGTACACGGGACGTTCCACTGTTACGGTGTCGCCTACGGAGTAGGTAATAACGCTGTTTTCCGTAGCACCGTCGTTGTAAACAATGGTAAGCACTGCGGGTGCGGAATATTTAGCGTAAATAACCGTGTTTGTTGCAGAAGGAATAAACGGTGTCGCAACGGCATTTTCGCATTCGAGATCGGTGAAGTAACCGTTGAACACAAATGCCGTGTTGTATTCGTTACCGTCAGGCAATGTAGCCTCGATGTTGATGTTGACGGTCATGGACTGCATCACTTCCGTAACGCCTTCCGGTCCCACCAACTGGAACGTAATGGTGACTTCCGGTTTTGTTGCCGTATAAGTACCTTCTCCCAATGTTACCTGCCAGTATTCGGTATTTGCACCGTCAACTTTTACATAAAGTTCAAGCACTTCGGATGTGGAAGCCTTGGCGTAACTACCTGTTTTGGCACCCCATGTGAAGTTACCGATACCGTCAATTACCAGAGCGTCTGTTTCTGTACCTGTGTAAGTACCCTGATATCCGTCCAGTTCTATAAGTTGACCGCCTTTATTGGCAACGATAGCCTCTCCGTTGCTTGCGTAAACAATGTTGTCCGTATTGTAACCTTGTTGAGCCGTCACACCGTCCGTCCACGTTACGTTTGCGTATACTCTGTTATTGTAGAGGAATACATTAACGGAACTGTCGGCAAAGTTGACAGTCATCCATACAGTAAATATACCGTCGAAATTCTTTCTTGAATAATCGATGGATGTGATACCCTGAGCCTTGATCAGGAACACAGTATCCGTAGATACGCCTGTAGCACTCTTTCCGTAGTTGTACCACAAAATGCCCAGTTCGTGATTGTAGTAAACGTAAGCGCCGTCCATAACAAGCGCACCGTCTGTCAAGCCCTTATACTGAGCGTCAATTGTACCCGCATTGAGTCTGGATGCGGTAAATTCGCCTGAGGGAGAAATAGTCGCTGAATACGACATACCGGATACAGACTGAGTGGATCCACCGCTGCTGTACAGATTCCAGCCCTTATATTCGCCGCTCATCGTAAATGCGGATTCCCATTTAGCATAGACGTTGAAGCCGGAATCACCTGCCGTAACAAATGCGTCTTCGGAAAGAGCGGTAGTAAATTCGGCGTCAAGGAACCAACCTACAAAATACTTGTTGTTTTCCGTGTCTACAGTGTATACGGGCAGGTAGTCGTAAATGATGTCTCCTTCGCCCAGCAACAATGTTGTTTCGTCGCCTTCCAGTGTACCTACAAGATTGATTTCCACCTTAACCGCCCACAAAGCGTACAGTTCTACCGATGCTGTGGGAATAAAGGGTTCTTCAACGGGTTGAGTGCAGTAAGCGTCGTAGAACCAACCCTTGAACTGCATCGTAGCGTTTGTAAGTTCGGGCAGTTTGTATTCTATGTTGACATTTACGCTTACCGAACCTGTAAATTCTCCGTCGGGAGTCGTTCCGTTTGTGTTGAACGTCAATGTAACTTCCGTTGCGACTGCAGTATAAGTTTCGCCGCTCAACGTAACGTCGTAATATTTGCCGTTGATGTAAAGACCTACTGTTGTTTCGCTCTTGACATATGTACCGTTGGCAATTTCACCGCCGTTGTCCAGCGTAGCAAGTCCGCTGCCGGAAAGAGTAAGCGTACCGAGAGAACCTTCGTACGATCCCTGCAAACCGTCTGCGACTACAAGGTTGCCTTCGGCGTCTTCGACGTAAGTTACGATATTGTTACCTTTGTTGTCTTTTACAGTAAGAGTCTTGGCTGCGTACAATTGGTCGACTGTCAAACCTTCATCGTCCGCAACGAATGTAACTCCCATGTAAACAGTGTTGCCCGTCACAAAGATGTTGCAGATCGTTTCGCCGTTGACATACTGTACTGCAACAGCACCGTTGAAGACTGAAGCCTTGAAAAGAGAAGATGTTATTGCAACATCGGAGGGTACTGCGATATGGAAATAGTCGTATGTGCTAAAGAAAGGAAATACAAATACGCCCGTTGCCATGTCTACGTAACCAGATGTCGTTGCAAGTTCACCGTCGTCGTTCCAATGAATTTCGAATTTTCCCGTTTCGGGATCGATCATAACGAACTGACCTTCACCTTTCCATGGGAAAGAAGTATTGGATGCTTCGCCGTTTGCATTAACTGTCAGCAATGCTTTGTTCCACGACTGTCCGACGCTGACGGTATCGTTAAATTTGCCGTCAAGTTGAACATAAACGGGAGAGTAAGTTTTGTTGTCGTAAGGAGCGACAAGTTTGTCGTTTCCTGTTACAACGACCGTTCCGTACTCGGAAGTATATGTTGTAACTGTAGGATTGTTGTAATCCGCTTCGGTTACCGACGGCGTCCACACTGCTGTATCGCTGAGAGCGGGAACATCTGTTTTTGTATCCACGTGGCCGCATTCACATTCGCGCGTTGCGGTACCCGTGGTATCAAGCGTGGGCTTTACCGTGATTGTCCATGCGCCGTATGTATGAGGTGCAAGAGGAAGTTCTACGGTAACTTCGCCGTATTCGGAAGTATAAACCGTGCTGCCTTTTACCGTACACGTCGAAGGTGTGCTGGTCTTTACCGTCCAAACCGATGTGTCAGACAAGACGGCAAGCGTCACTTCGTCCACGTCTCCGCATTCACATTCGCGCGTTGCGGTACCCGTGGTATCAAGCGTGGGCTTTACCGTGATTGTCCATGCGCCGTATGTATGAGGTGCAAGAGGAAGTTCTACGGTAACTTCGCCGTATTCGGAAGTATAAACCGTGCTGCCTTTTACCGTACACGTTGAAGGCGTACTGGTCTTTACCGTCCAAACCGATGTGTCAGACAATGCGGCAAGCGTCACTTCGTCCACGTCTCCGCATTCACATACGCGCGTTGCGGTACCCGTGGTATCAAGCGTGGGCTTTACCGTGATTTCCCATGCGCCGTAAGCGTGCTGACCTTTGGGAATAACTATTGTTACAGTGCCGTACTCCGAAGTGTAGACCTTGGAACCGTCTTCTTCGTGAGTGGCGGGAGTTTCCTTCATTGTCCATGTTTCCGTGTCGGACAAGGCGGGAACATCATCCTTAGTTTCCGTACCACCGCAAGTTTCACAGGTGCGGACAGCCACACCCGTAGTAGTTTCGGTGGGATCGGTAGTCAGTTGCCATTCGCCGTATTGGTGAGTGTGACAACCGACTCCCAAACTCATTACGAAAACAAGAATCAATGCTAAAAGTATTAACAGACTTTTGTTTTTCATAAGGTTTCCCTCCTAAGATATTAACCTTTAACTTGGTCAGAGTTATAAATACGCAAAATTATTTTGCTTCAAAAACGGTATCGATTTTGAAATAACCGATGTCGTCGCTTGAAAGTGTTGTACTCTTGCATATAATATTCTTACATTTTACCACATTACGCACAACAAATGCAAATGTTTGACCGTTAATTTTTATTATTATCTCATTTTTTTCTACCGTATAGGTACCTGTTACGCCGTTTTTGTCCGCATAGGAAGGCTGATAAAGTCCTTCGTCGGTTTCGTATTCGTCACAGACCGATACGGCAGTCACTGTGCCGTCGCCGTTGAACGTAAATGTCGTAGTTGCGTAGTACAGCATCGAACCGCCGTAAAAAGAGTGTGTCGCGCTGAACTGTTTGCCTGCTATAAGACCGGCAACGTTGACATTGAGTTCGGTGTAAGTCATTGTGTCGGTGTCAAGTTCGAATGCTCTTACTGTCGTTGATGTAATGAATGTAACCGATTTACCTTCTGCAACATACTCGCCGGAAACGGCTCCGACGGTTGCGCTTCCGAATCCGTCGATTACCAGATTTCCGCTGACGCCCGTATATACACCGCGTAACGAATCAGACAGCAACAGACCTTTTTTCGCGTCCGTTCCCCACGTTGCCTTGACAACTATCGTGTTGTTTTGCGCTATTTGCACAAACAGTATAGACGAATCGTGTTCATCGGTTGTTACGTTTACCGTCTGAACATTTGCATATTGTGCAACGGCATACATGTAGGTATCGGCTCCGTCGACCGTAATTCTGTACAGTACGTGTCCGTCACAGCCTGCAACGCTCACCGTTCCGGTTGTGAAACAGTCGTTGAATGTAACGGCACCGCTGCAGTTTACGGAGATTATTCCGGTTGCAATCACATTGGCATTAAGCGTTACTGATGTTCCGTCGGTTGCAAACATTCTTGCCCTGAACGACAGATCATCGTCGGCTATAACCGCAAATCCCTGATATGTAACGCCGTTGGCTACAAGCACTGCCATTCCGTATTCGTCAACGCGGAGGTTGTACGCAGCATTTGCAATTGCATTTCCGTAGTTGGAAGCAAGCGGATTACCGTTGTAACGTGCGGTGACCACCTGAACGGCGTAGTAGGTTTCCACAAGTTGTCCGTCAACCGTTATGTTGACTTTAATCTGATAAATTCCCGCTCTGTTGATATCTACAGCGGTTGTATCCACCACCGACTTGTTGCCCACTCTCGCAGTTTTCTGTTCGTAGGTAAGTTCGCCGTCTTTCGTCACTATTCTGATACCGTTGACAATGTCACGTTTGCAATTGGAACCTGCGGCAACGGTATTTGTAGTAAACTCCACTACCGCTCCGTCGGTGATTACGCTGTTGGTATACACAACGCCCGTAAAGGAACCGTCGGCGCTGTATCTTACCGTCAGCACGTTTTTGAGATCGGCAAGGCTGAATGTAAAGTATTTACCGTAGTTAAACGTAATGTTTGTGTCGGTAAACGTTACTTTCAGTTCCTGATTGTGCAAGGTATAACAGAATGTCGTTGTTACGTAACTTGACGTGTCGAAACTCATTACACCGGTGCCGTAACCGTCGATAAACAGGAAACTTGTACCGTCGTCGGAAATGTATTTACCGAAAAGTCCGTCTTGCGGCAACAATGTAAAGGTCATTGTCTGGAAATCGAGGTTGAACTTGTAGGAATAAAATCCGTCGTTTTCGTCGAAAGAATAGAGCAGTAAAGTGTTTTCGTTGTAATTGTTACCGCCGTTCTTCATCGAACCCAGTTCGGAAAATGTTGCGCTTGCAACTGTCTGCCTGTCCACCGAATAGGTGACGCCTTCGTACTGATTGTAGACGATTTCGGCACTTTTGCCGTCAACCGTACCGGTAAAGATTTGTCCTGCCCAAGGTCTGTCGTCGGTAGAGCGGTCGATTTTGCCGGTGGTGTCATCCGTCATTTCGAAGTTTGCGGTGACGCCGTCAAAGGTAATGGACGCGTATTCGCCTTGATTTCCTTCGAATCCGTCGGAATAGATCACGTCTCCCCACGACACTTCGTAAATCGTGTCGCTCGCCGTCTTGGAGACAAGGGCTATTTTAAGTCCGAACCACTTTGTTACCATTCCGTCGGCGGAGGTTATGCGGAATGTGTCAAAGGAATGACAGGTATAGGTGGCAACCAGCACGTTCAACGATGAGGAATCCACCACGACCATTTTTTCAATCGTCCACATGTCGGTGTTGAAGTAGACCATCGGACGTTTGTCTTCGTTATAACCTAATTTTACCGAGTTGTCGGGATCAAGCACTACGATACCGTCGTTATAATAGAGCGTATATTCGTACGAACCCCACTTTATCAAAGCGGTGTTTTCGTCTATCGCCCCGATGAACTGCGCTTCTTTATTGCGCAATGTAATGCCGCCGTCAGAGGTTATTATAAGTTTTCCGAGACGGGAAGAGGGAGTTGTCGTTCCTATTTCGTAGCCTTCCTCATCTTCCGTTGACGTCTGCGGAATTGTACGCTGTAACGTCGTGTAGGTGCCTATAAGACCCGGATTCATCACAACGACTTTTGCTGTGGCGGTAACACCCTTGTACTGCGCGGTGATATAGTAAACCCCCGCTGTAAAGGTGTCCGCTTTACCGCTTACCATATCGTACGTAACTTCGATTTCCTGTCCGTTTTCCACAACGGTAAACAAATCGGTTGTGAATACGGTTTCGCCTCCGAACACTACACGGTCTTGGGAAGTGATTGTCACTTCTCCTTTAACGGTCAGATAGTAACTGATTTCTACGGGATCGGAATCCGGTCCGTTGACGTACACGTCTATCGTAACAAGTTGTCTTGCCTGATTGGCAAAGTCTATCTGAGAAGTTACTTCGCCGTAACAGTAAATGCTCGTCACCCAGTCCGGGTTGTCTCCCACCTGACAGTTGCGACCGTTGCGGACAAGTTTGATGTTACTGAAGAAGTTGTATTCCGTAGTACCTTCCGGCAACACTACTTCTTCCTGTATCACCGACATTGTGTATTCTGTGTCCACAACCTTGTAAGTGATTGTTTTTTCAAAGTATACAAAGTTGGCTCCGCTGAGCCCTACAGGCTGATTGTTGTACGGAACGGTAATAGTAACCGCATAATCTCCCGTTTCGTTGAAGTTGACTTCTGAAACGTCGATAAATTCCTCTATACCGCGGAAACGCAATCCGTTGACCAATACCACAAAGTCATCGGCAAAAGAATAAAAATTCTTGTCCGTGCCCAGTTTTACCGTTACGACATCACCGGAAGCGTAGTTTATAATAACGCCTCTCTTCACTTCGACCGTAGAAACGTAAGTTTTGCCTTCATACGTCAAAGTGATGGTGTTGATTCCTTCCTGCGAATAGTCTATTGTACCGCTTATCATTTCATTGGTAACGGGAATAACTTCCTCTCCTTTGGTAACGGTAAACAGAGTAGTAAGATCTATGTATTCGCTGTTGGGGTAAGTTACTATCTGACGGGTGGAAACTTTTACTTCCGCTTCCGCCACTACTTCGACAGTAACGCTTGCGTCGTAAACCTTTCCGTCAAAAGTGTACGCAAATGTCACCTGATAATCGTTGCCCGTCTGTGCACCGTTTAAAGCGGAACTGTCCACCATGTCACTTGTAACCTGTACCGCTTCGCCGTCTACATACAGCGAAAACAACTGCGTAAAGTCGTAATCTTCCAGTTGCGACGGTGTGAGCGCAAGCACTATATAGGAAGGTGCGACAAGTACATCGTGTTCGTCGATTACGATGACTTTGAGAGTTTTCTCCGCACCGCCGTAAGAAACGGTGTATTCGTATTCTCCTGCCTCAGCCTTTACGCCGTTTGTGACCATGTCGGACGTGATGTCAACGGTAACTCCGTCAACGCTGACAGTAAAAAACTGATTGTAATCGTACTGCAACGCCAGATACTGTTTGACGGTAACCGATTGCTGTGACAGCGTTACCTCATAAACGGTAGGAATTACATTTACCGTCACGCTTGCCTGTTGTTCCTTGTAGGTACACTTTACGATAAAGGATTGCACAGCAGACGAGACCTGCGACAAATCCAGCATGGATCTGGTTACGGTTACCGCGACGTCGTCTTCTTTAACGGAAAACAGCGTTGTGTAATCGTAATCGGCTACTGCACTGTCCTTGATATCTACACTGCCGTTTATTGCCGTAACTTCCACCTTAGGATTAACGGGAGGATCTTCCGTTCCTCCCGTACATCCGCAAGTAACAAGCGTTACGACAGTCAGCAATGCAAGTATTATAAGTACTGCTGATGTCTTTTTCATAGTTGGCTCTCCTTTCATTAAAGCCTCTACAATCGGCTTGTCGTTTAGTTAATCAGTTAAGTTGAAAATCTCCTGCGTTAAAAATATCAATCCAGAAATACTTGGTACGGTTGTTTTCCACTCTGATCTGCAAACCGAGGTCATCGTTGATAAATGTCATTGTCTTGTCGCTGTAACCGGTTGCACCGCCTGTGGTGTCGGTGTTCGCGTTGTCGACTACGAATCCGAGTTTTGCAAGTTCTACCAGAAGTTTGTTCATTGTCGCATTGTAAGTTTCAGCGGTAATTCTTACATTTTCGTCATAATCGTCTATTTCTACGGTAAGAGAAATGTACTTTCTGTAAACCGCGTTGCCTTCGGCGTCTTCGCCCGTCTGATCGTAGTTGTAGAACGGTCCGTAAACGTTGTCACCGAACACATTGTAGAACAATGCTGCCTGAGGGAATTGCGCACTCTGATACTTTGTTCCGTAAGCATCGGCAAATGCGATGTCCGAATTTACTGTCTGACTTGTCAGAGCCGAACAGTCGGGACTGTAATACTTTGTTTCTGTAGAAGACCATGTCTGAGGAATCTGACGTTGTACGTAATTGTCGAACAATCCTTCTTCAGGCATTTGGGTTGTTCCGAGATCGTAGTAATTTACGGTGATGTAGCCGGAATATCCTGCGGTGAGTTCGTAAGGATATTTTACGGAAACTACGCCGTTTTCGTTTACTACCAATTCAAAGTTGGACTGCAACGAAGCGGATGAATCCTGTGCGTAGTAAATGCCAAGTTCCATTGCTATATCCTTGCTGATGTTGTTTTCTCTGAGCACAAAGGTGTAGTTGGTAACACCGTTGACAGTCTTGGACCTTACATATTCAAACAGGTTTACTGAGAAATCGAAACCGGGCATCTGTTCGAACATATTGCCCGCCATTCTCTTGACGCCGTAATAAGCGTTGTTGGTCGAGTCGTAGTCGAATTCGTCGTAGTAACCTTCTTCCACCTGCTTGTAACCGTAGTATTCGAGACGGTACAACTTGTCATCCATTGCGTAATCGTACTTTGTAGTTTCGCACAACAGAATTTCTCCTTCCGTTACCCAGCCTTGCAGACCTGCGGAACCGGTTGCAACCGTCTTGTCTCCCAGCACCAGATTTGCGGTGCCGCTTGACAAAGATGCGGACATTTCGTAATCGCCGGGATCCGTTGCAGGAGCGCTTTGCTGTGTGTCTACTGCATGGAACGTGTAATTCTTTGCTTGCTTCATCGCGTCAAGAGCCTTTTGCAATACGTTGGAATTTTCTCCCGCTTCATAAGTTGCGGGCTGTTCGATTTCCGTCGTACCGATGTCGGAGAAAGTCAGTTCTATTACAGAGTAACTTGTTGCGTCGGGTTCTTCGGCGTCTTCGGGGTAAAGTACAGGTTCCGTCTGTGCAATAAGTTGTGTGATTGCACCGTTTTCTATCTTGAGATAAACCTTGTACAGCGTTTCCGTAAGTACGGGTGTGAGGCTGTAGGACAGATATGTCAGGAAATACAGTTCGTCAACGTTTGTTGCATCGTATTCGTAACTGTAAACTTCGTTTTCGGCGTCATACACAAACTTGTTGACGTTGAGTTGTGAAAGGTGATTCCACAGGTGCTGACTCTGCCATATCGCGGGAATACTCGAAGAGTTGGTGATGACCTTGGAAGCAACCTGATTGTCCTTGTTTATGTACAGTTCTTCGAGAGCGTTGCCCTTTTCGCCGTTTTCGTTTACCACAAGGTTGTCATCACTGCCCTTTCTGTAATGGTTGGAAATTTCTTCCGTCGAGCCTTCAGCACTCCATGTACCCTGCCATTCGTTGTCATTCATTTTAACAGTCATGTTGTACACGGAATCGTAACTGTTGTAAGGCTGTGCGTAATCGATGTAGTGGTCGGTCAGTTTGCCGGTAACGGTAATGTTGGAATTACCTATTGTCTGAATCATTTCGGAGGTAAGTTCACCTACCTGTCCTTCCACAACGGGAGCCTTGACCGTAAGAGCGAAATCGGCTGATTTCGTCTTGTCGGCGTTCGACGTTGCTGTGAGCACTACGAAGATGTCGACGATCATGTCAGTCTTCACAACACGAATAATGTTGTCTTCAACTACTACAACGTTTTCTTTGCTGTAAGACCATGTGTAACTTGTGTCTTCGGCGTTTTTAACTTCCACCTTGACAGGCAGTGTTTCGTCGAAGTTGATTGTGTTCTTTTCTGCCGTTACTGTTATTTCGACGGATTTGGGCATATCTGCGCCGCAGACATCGCACTTTCCGTCATTGTCAAGGTCGACGTGCGTTGTGCATTGCGGAGTTGTGGGATTACAAGCGACCAATACGCTTGACATTACCAGCAACAGTGCAAGAACCAGCGCAACCACCTTTTTCGATGCCGTTCTGTTCATTTCTACTCTCCTTTTGTTTTAAATTTATTCTGCTGTAGGAACTACCCATACATAGATATATAAATCCAATTGATTGTCAACGGGCGCTACCCAAATATCGCCTTTGTGATATTCGCCGTATTCGTTTTTGACATATCCCAAAGATACGAGATAGGATTGCACCTTTTCCAAAGAACTGGATATTGTGTAATCGATGTCCAGAGGAACATCGTAATACAACTGAACTGTTTTCTTCACATTGGATTCCGTTGCCGGTTTACGCAACGTTGCCATGCCGAATCCGTAAGTGTCGCCCAAAGCATTGCCGAAGAAAGGTATTTCATCACTGCTGTCGCCCAGCAATTCGTTCCAGTATTCCTGAGCGTTGCGTTCCTCGTCGGACTCCGTATCTCCCAGTTCGCCGGGAACAATAATGCTCAACTGAGTCCAACTGTCGGGAACCTGCCGTACCTCGAAACCTTCGAACGTTGCCTCTGCAGGCGTTACGGTTGTGTTGAAATCGCTGTATTTCAATTCCACGACGCCGTACATCAGTCCCATATTGAAATAGAAACAAGCCTCGGTTATATAGCCGTCTTTTACTACCACGTACGGTGTAAACGACTCAGTTTGACTTGTATAACCTCTTGTCGCAAATATTCCGTAAAGCGATTTGTCGTTACCCACACAGTTGTAGAATGTGGAAGCGACTCCCGACATCATGTCTGCAACGTAGTACCGGGTTTCACCCGTTTCCTCGTCTTCGTAGTGGGAAGTAAATATCGCCGCTGCAAAGTCGAATGACGGTCTTGCCTCGTTCACCGACGACTGATATGCACGGCTTGCGACATATCCCGTTTCGGAATTGTAGTAAGCGTTGTAAAGATTGTCTTCGAACTTGCGGTAGCCGTAACTTCCTGAAGGATCCGGAGTGTGAATTTCTTCGAGATCTTCCGTATACGTAACACTGTACGGAACGAAATGCAGAGTGTCAGGAGTTATTGTTTCCACAAATCCCGCTTCGACTACACCCGTGGCATATGCAGAGGCTACGATTTCCTTGTAGTCCATTGTGTAGGACGTAAGGTTCTTCATATTGTCTATTGCCGTCTGCAATTTGTCGTGTACGGGCATATGAATGTATTTGTTAACGGTAGGAACTTCTATACTGTCGTCGACAACGATTGCAACGGTCATTTCCTGAATGGATCTGTAACCGTCGACGACTGTGTAATCGTCACCGCTCTTGGCATATATACCGGAAATAACGTCTCCGGAAATTATAAGAGCAAATCCGTTTACTACAAAGTCGTACGGGTTGGCTGAGGCAATTACCTTTTTGTCCAGTCCGTCATCGCCGTTATACTCGTAACGCCAAGTGTCTTCGTTGAAGGTAAAGTCGTCGACTGTAAGTCCGTTGAAGTTGTTGTACAGACCCGAGTCTTCCCAACTTATTTTATTGCCGTCGTCGTCAAGCATGGGTTCGTATTCTTCCGAGTTGTTGAAATTGAGTCCCACGTTTGTAGCGTATCCGTCATGGTTTGCGCAGTACAGACCTGCCGCGGCACCTGTTGTGGAGTTGATATATTCTCCGTACCAGTGTTCGCCGTCCGACTTGGTTTTTATTACCGTAGTATAAGTGCTTTCCACCTTAGAAAAAGGTCCCAACGAATAAACCGTTATGTTGATAAATCCGTCGAAATAAACCCTTTCTCCCTGCAAAGCGTCGAGCATCTCCTGTGTAAGGTCGGGTTTTGCTACAACGGTAAGAGTTTTTGTGGCAAATTTTTCGCTGTTGGCGTTGCTTCTTGCTTCCACTTCCACAACTACGTCCGAAGTCACTTCCTTGGCTGTGACAAGGCCTGTTGCGTCGACGGTTATTACATCCTGTCCCAGGGTGACTTTCCAGGTAACGGAAGTATCTTCCGCACCGCTTACATTGGCTGTAAGTTGAAGCGTCTTTCCGCTGTGTATTTCCGAACCGCTTTCAATACCCACTGTCACTCCGTTGAGGTCGGGACCGGGAGCAACAATCTCCTTAGCTTCGAATGTAAATGTCTGCGTAGGTTCGGACAGTTGGTAATCCTTGCCTACCGCCCTGATGCTGTAAGTAAATGTTTTTGTTACGGAAGATGCCTGGTAGGAATTTGCCGTTACGGAATAATCCGTTCCGTCAATTGTAATTACGTAACCTATAGCGCCGTCCACCGCATCCCAGGTTATAAGCCCCTTGTCGTCTGCACTTACGTTGGAAGGTGTTGCGGGCTTTTCGGCAGCAGGTGAAGGATTGCATGCCGTCAGAGAAAACAGCATTACCGCAACAATTAAAATGGCCAGTAATCTTTTCACTGTTCTACCTCCTTAATAACTGTAAACATATTGAATCTCAACAGATTTGGTAGCAGTCGTAAAAGTCATTGAAATGCTGTTTAATCTGTCTCCGTCCAGTTGTACCGTCACAACCGCGTCGGAAGTTGCGCCTATATCAACGCCCAGCACCGTACCGATGTTTTCTTTAAGTACTTTAAGAGAAACGGAAGATTGTTCGGAAACTACTTCGGTAACGACGCTTTCCGTAAGGTTAAGCGATTTCAAAGCGTTTCTGTTTAAAGGCATTTCCTCCGACTTGGTGTTTTCTTTGAGTTCAAAAGACGAATCGAGCGTCGCTTCGGCTGTGGTTACGGACATTGAGTCGCTCATGACGACTATTTCCTTGCTGTAACGGTACACTACCGTATCTCCGTCCGATACAATCGCGATGCACTGCACCGTTGTGGCGTTTTGTGCCGCAAGACTCTGCGCCTTGGTTATGCTTGCAACCGCAGAGTTGCAAGCAACAGCCGTAAGCATTACAAGGCACAAAATCGTCGCTGAAATAATTAATCTGAATCTTTTCATTTCTACTCCTCCGTTACATAAAACGGCGTCTGATAGCAAGCGCTCCCAGTACGGCGACAACGGCAGCACCTGCGGCTACTGCCAGATAAGTGTTGTCAACGACTGTTTTGATTGCTCCTATTTCTTCCTGTACCGCTTGATTGTATTCGGTAAGACCGTTTTGCAACTTGGTGTAATTTGTAAGATCGAGCAACATTCTTTCCGACGCTGTCAGTTTGGAAATTCTGTTAGCGATGTCCTGCAACATTGCAAGATCCTTGATGTCAAACTCTTGTGGAAGTGCGTCTATTTCCGTCTGCAGTTGCTGAGCGGCAAGACTTGCATTTGACAACTTCAACTTGCGCAGAGTTTCTTTTGCTTCGAGCACCATCGTGACATATTCGTCATACTGCTCTTTGCTGTAACCGTAATCGGTAGGATCCTGAGTAATGGCGTTGTAAGCGGACACTGCGTTGGTTATAAGAGTGTCATCCGTCATTGCGATAGTCTTTATCTGAGCAATTTCCTTTGCATATTCGAAGAACTGCACCAGATTCTTGTCTCTTGCGACATAGTTGCTGCGAACGGCGTCTTCGATATTGCCGAAGTAAACGCGGAACACAAGCGAATCGTAACCTTCTATACCTTCGTTGGCGGGAAGTATCATATTGATAGGTTCTTCCTTGCCCAACAGGTTGACAAAGTTGAAGTAGCAGAGTTCCCAACCCATGATTTCGAAGTAACCGTGCAACAGATCGTAACCGGGATCTCCTTCCGACAAAGACGCGTCGTCATTGTAGGAATTTTCCAGTGTAGGAGCGGTAAAGGATCTGAATTCCACGCTGTCGAGGTTGTCGTAACCGTAGAAAGCGTAGTTACCTATCGACTTCATTGTGTCAGGCAAAACTATCGAAGTGATGTTTTTGTTCTGGTTACCTGCAAACAAATCAACTCTTGCAGTGCCTTCCTGCACCGTCAGTTTGTTGATGTTCTTATTTGCGGGTACTGATGTCAGTTGCAAATCTCCAGACGGCATTACAGTGTACAAAATACCGTCGTAAAGAGTTATAAAATCGTTCAGTTTGCCGTCGTTTGTCTTGCCGTCCGCTCCGTTATAGAAGAAGTCGGTAAGAGAACTGCAATCGAGGAATGCCTGTACGCCAAGATATTCCAGTTTGTCGGACAGCACGAATTCCTTCATGTTACTGTTTCCGTGGAAACAAGCGATACCTATACTTTTAAGAACAGGCGCATCGAAAGAAACAATGTTTGCCTGCTGGAAAGCGTAATCGCCTGCGACTTCCAGACTTGGAGCGTTGATGTTGCCGGTAACGGATGTGGAAGCAAACGCTCCGAATCCGATGTTGACCGCGCCTGACAAGTCGACGTTTGCAAGGCTGCTTGCGCTTGTGAAAGCGTAGTCCTTGTAAGTTTCAACGTTTGCGAGGTTGACGGAAGTAAGACTCGAACAACCTGCAAAAGCGTATTCGCCTACGGTAGTTACCGAATCCGGCAAAACAACCGTTTTAAGATTGTTGCAGTAAGCAAACGTATAGTTGGGTACAGCGGTAAGACCTTCGGGAAGAGTTATTTCCGTAAGACCGCTGCAACCGAGGAATGCGCCGTCTCCTATCTGTGTAAGAGTTGCGGGAAGTTGCACTGCGGAGAACTGAGGAGCTCCTCCGTTTTCGGAATATCTGCCGAACGCGCCTTCTCCGATACGTTCGACAACAGGCATCGTGAGAATACGTAAAGCACTGCAATCGGCAAAGGCGTAATCGCCTATATGTTTTACATTGGTAAGATTTGCCGTTGCGAGAGAAGTACAGCCGTAGAATGTTTCCGCTTCGATTGTGTCGTCCGTCTTGGACAGATCAATCGTTTTGAGACTTACGTCACGTGCGAAACATCCTCTGCCAAAATGCACACCGCCCGCTGCGGGCATATTTACCGTTTCGAGATATACGCAATCCTGGAATGCGCCCAGTCCGTAATTGCTGTTTGCTCCGAGAGTAGCCTGTTGCAACTTGGAACTGAAAAACGCTCCTTCTCCGTACTGTGAGTCGTCGCCTGTGGTGACTTCTTTAAGACCGGTATTGGCAAAAGCGTAATCGCCTGCCGCGGTTACCTTGTCAAGGTTGTTTACCGCAACAAGGCTTGTAGCATATCTGAATGAATGTTTACCTACAACAGAACCTTCGGCATCGGCAAAGTTTACCGTTGCAAGATCCTTACAGTTTGCAAATGCGTAGTCGCCGACGTTTACCGCTTTGGTGAATGTGACCGTAACCACATTGATACCGCTGAATGCTGCGGGAGCGATATTTTCGTAGTCCAGTACCAATTCCGCGGAGGAATAATCCTTTCCCGTTGCAACGAATATTACGGTATCGCCCTCTTTGTTGAGCAACAGTCCGTTTTGTTGGTCTGCGGAATAGTACTTGCTGTCCGTCACATCAAAGGTTGTTACGGATGTATTCTGGAAAACGGTACCGTCTATCTTTTCGATATAAGTGTCGGGTCCGAACACAACAGTCTGCAAAGATGTACAGTCAAGGAAAGCGTACGCACCTACCGTCAGCGTATTGTCGGGCAAAGTCACGGTGTCAAGAGCAGTATCGCCGTAGAACATCTGTTCTCCCAGCGTGCCTATTTCCACACCTTCGTCCAGATTGAACCGAGTAAGCGCGGTACACTCGCTGAATGCTCCTTTACCCACCGAAACAATGCTGTTGTGCAATGTCACGCTTTCGAGGTTTTTGCACTGAGCGAACAGAAATTCGGGTATGTTTACCTTTTCGTAGATGTCCACGCTGACAACCGCAGTGCGTGCGAACATTGCAGAGGACAACTTGGTGTTTTCACCCAACGTTACGTCGGAAAGCACTGAACAATCCTTGAAAATTTCCGCTCCGCTGTTTCTCAACGCTGTAAGATCGACGGATGTAAGACTGATACAACCTTCGAAAGCGTTTGCGCCTATGGCGAACACCTTTGTAAGGTCAATCTGTTCAAGGCTTTCGCACTTGTAGAACGCCTTGGCACCGATCGTTCCAGTCTTGGTATCTTCAAGGTTTATTGTAGTAAGTTTCTTGTCGTTATAGAAGGCGTATTCCCTGATGTATTTAACGGTGGAGGGAAGTTGCACTTCCTTTAAATTGGAACAGTTGTAGAACGCATATTTCTGAATGTCTTCCACTCCGTACGGAATAACTACCGACGTTACCGAAGTATTTGCGGAAGGTATCTTGTTTGCGTCATAGTCGTCTTCGGGAAGTTCCACTTCGTAGTCCGTTTCGTACAGACAGAACGCATACGAACCTATGTAAAGTATACCTTCGTCGTCGGGAATGACAACTTCGCCGCCCAGTCCCTTGTACGCAACAAGAACACGGTCTTCTATGACAAATTCGCTCTTGACGGTCAGTCTTACGCTTGCCATTATGTTGGAGGTCACTCCTGTGTGCTTGTTGGTGATTTTCAGAGTTATGGTGGCGCTGCCTTCCTTCAACGCGGTTACTTCGCCCTCCTGATTGACAACCGCAACCGTTTCGTTTGTCGAAGAGTAACTGAAGTCGTAATTGTCTTCGGCATACCACGGATCCAGATCGTAATACAGTTTGACCTTTTCTCCGGGATAGAAACTGATGCCCGATGCCAGACTGCTGAGGAATATTCTGCTTCCCGTAGAACCGATTTCACTTGTCTGCGCCGCTCTCGAGTAAGCGAACAGCGTATCGAAGTAGGAAAATCTCAGATTCTTTACCGTTGTGCTGTCTGCATCGTCAGACACGCTCATTCTGGCAACCGTTTGCGCCTTGGCTTTTACGTTTATGATTATGTTGGCGGCTTTAAGGTCCATCTGTTCGGTGACCGTAACCGTTGCTATACCCGGTTTGAGGCACTTGATAAGACCTTCTTTAACTTCCACTACCGATGTGTTGGAAGATGCCCAGTTGAGGTATTTGAGGTAATCCTTGTCGGCGTCCACAGTGCTGTCGCCCGTTGCAAGATATTCCGTAAGGTCTACGACCTCGCCTTCGGTGACATTGAGTATAGACATGCTTGTTCCGGACATCGAACCGTCGGAAGTAAATTTGAAGTCACCCTTTGTTCCGGGAAGTTGGCAGATGTATATAGCCGAATTCAAAGCGTAGTCGTCAATGGAGAACGCCAACGCGCTGGTAATGAGTTTGTCTGCGTAAATATCTTCGAGGTAATCGGTAATTTCAAACCGTACAGCCGTTTCGGAATTTCTTTCGCCGTATATCGGTATGGGATTTGCGGAAAGCACCGTGTAACTCGAACTGGAATTGAACAGTAACGGCGTAATGGACTGTGCGTAGTGATTGTCGTAAACCGTCAATGTGATGTAGTAACGGTCTTTCTTCAAAGTCTTGTCGTAGACCTTCTCGTAGGAAACATCTTTCAGTACCGGTGCCTCGTTGTCCATGTAGAAGTCGAAACTGAAACTGTTTCTAACATTCGTGTCGGTACCGCCGTCGCCGTAGTCAAGTTTGCCCTGCATCTTGAATTCGTACTGACGGTTGTTGATAAATCCTTCCTGCAACGAACTTATTTTAAGGTAGTTGAAGTAAGGAATGGGTGAACCGCCCAGCGAGTAAGCCTTTACCGCGTTGTAGTCGGTCAGTTCGTAAACGACTTCCCCCGTCACCTTGTCGGTGATGGTAAACACCATTTCCTTGGCGTTACGCAAAAGTCCCGCATACACCGAAGAAATGCCGTCTATTGTTCCGAACACGTTGGAGATCGCAATGTGATCTTCGGTTGCCGGTATTGCATCGTATTTTGACAGATCGATATCGTACAGATACGTTCCGAGAGGGATTATGTAATTGTACAGATACGAACCGTAAGGCGTTGTAGCGTAGTAATCTGCCTTGATCTTGTCTTCATCGTCAATGGCTTCGTTGTGCGCTTCGCTCTCCACTTCGTAATACGTCTTGTCGAACATGGGCGCTTCCGTCCAGTCGCCGTAAAACGCGAGGAAAGGAACATTGAGGTTGACGTCGGCGGAATCCGCTGCCGTCAGTTTGACAAAACCTTCCACGTACATTCCGTAAGGGAACAGTCTGTCAATCATCAGCATGTCGTCATCCGTCAGAGTGTACACCAGTTCCACAGCCACCTGACTGTTGGGCTTTACGGTGACGCTGTTCTGTGCAACGCCGTCCACCGTTGCCGTCCAAGTACCGTTGAGCAACTGTGACTTTTCAGCCACATACTTGTCGTTTGAAGTAGAAACGCTTTCCGTCATTCCTATTACGGACAAATCGTAGTTTACTTCCTGATCAGAGAAGTTTACCACGTTGAACTTCATCGTGTAAACGCCCGTTCTTTCGGGATCGTCGTACAGTTCCAGTTTTGCTCTGTCCGTGCCGTCTACGGTGATATACGCCTTACTTGTCACCGCATTTATAAGACTTGCAAGACCTGCGCCCTGTTTACGAGGCGAATAGGGATTGCCGTCTTCGTTCAAAACTATATTTGCCGTGGACATCATCAACTGATTGGTCAATGCGGTTATTTCCTGCATGGACTTTTCAGGGAATTTTTCTTTGAGGTACTGACGTATAAGCACTACTATACCGCAAAGGTTGGGAGACGCCATACTTGTACCGCTTTGTGTGTCGTAACCGCCACCGGGTACGGATGAGAGAATGTTTCCGCCGTGAGCGGTGATTTCCGGTTTGAGTTCCAACGAAGGCATGGGTCCCCAACTGGAGAAGTCTGACATGAAAGGACCGGCCTGCTGACTGTAACTTATAGTAAGCGTTCCGCTCTTTTTGGATGCGAGAACAGTACCGTCATCCTTTGAAATTGAGATGGTGGGAATGTGATCGCTCTTACCCATCGACATCGAAATACTGCCTTCGACGTTGTTGTAAATGATACAGCCTATTGCGCCCTTGCTCTTGGCAATCTGTGCTTTTTCTTCAAATGTGTTGTCACCGCGCTTTACCAGAGCAATCTTGTCCCTGACGTCTATTGCCGCGTAATTGACGCTAAGTCCTACGCCCGGAACGGTGACGTATTCAAATGTACGGGTCTCCCCCTGACTGAGCCCCAGTTCGCCGAAAAAGTCGTTTTCTTCGCCGGAAATGGAGTTGGATTCAAGGAAGTAGAAGGTATGGAAAGCCGTGTTACCTTCTGAAGCGACGATATACTTGCTCTTGGTACCGCTGATGGAAGCAACTGACAGTGCGGAGACATATGTGGAAGGAGAACCTACCGTGCCTGAATCGGGGTTGGTAACAAGGTTTGTGTTACCCTGTTCGCCGCCGAAAGCCGAACTGTAACTGTTACTTGCCGCAGTAATAAGACTGATACCGCTCTGACCGATTTTTTCGTAGACTTCGTTTATCTTGTATTCGTCTACTTCGCTTGCAAAACCGCAGGACGAACCCAAAGACATGTTGATTGCGTCCACCTGCAACAACACGGCGTCTTCGAGTGCCGCAAGTATTGCTTCGGAAGGAGCGCCATCATCGAGGTCGGGGAAAACCTTCATGAGCACAAGTTGCGTGTTTGTGGCAACGCCCTTAATGGTGTCGTCTTTACCGCCTATAATGCCCGCAACGTGCGTTCCGTGTTCGGAATCGTAAGGAAAAACGTCGGGGTCGCTGTCGGCGTAGTCGTAGGCAAAGGGAATCTTGTCGCTGTAATAAACGTCGGAAACTTTAAGTCCGGGCGTTCCCTTTACTGCGTTGCTGACCTCTTGAGTATTGCTGAGCATGTCGGAAACCTTGTTTCTTGTAATGAGCAGTTCGCCCTCGGGCTGATTGGCAAAAACCGAGTGACTGCAATCGAAACCGGAGTCCAGTATAGCAACGGCTGTGTGTATTCCGCTGTAAGAAACGTTGCTCGAATCGAATATACCTGTGGGGTAAACGTCAACGTCGTTTTCCACCACCGTCTTTTCCGTGGATTCGGTAGACTGCGGAAGGTTGTATGTTTCCGACAGTATAACGTCGTCCACCAGCGTGTAGTCGTCGAGTCTGTCAAGATTGCCGTATTTTACGGTAATTGCAACGGCATTTATGACTGTGGTATAAGTATATTCCACATCTTCTATAAGACCGTCCGCTTTTAAAGCAGACAACAATCTATCCTGCTTTTCGGCAATTTTCTGCACCTGTTCGACGCCTTCGGCAGTCTTGGCATATTCGCCTACGGATGAAATCTCATTGCTGTAACGTCTGTTGTAGGTGTCTATAAGTGCCTCGTCCTTCAAAGTAACCATTACGACTACATCGTCATCCGCTCTGTAACCGTTGTTTTCGATGAGGTACTCGGCCTTGATTTGTGACATCAACTGATCCTGCGTCAGTTTGGAATCTGTTCTGAGCACGCCCAACTGTCCGCTTTCCGCGCTTGTATCAGGTGTGACGACAACGCCGAGTGCGTCGCAAGCCACAAGGCTGAACATCACTATTACCATTAACAAGCAAATAATTATCTTACGCATTTAACCAAAACTCCTTTTAACCAAGCCACAGACCTATCAGTATTACCGCGATTGCAAAACAGCATATCACGCACAAAAACGCTGGCAGATATGTCGTAAAGGCAGCCTTTATAACCGCCCAACGTTCCTTCCGGGTGAGACCGACGCCGTCGTTCTTGCCTCTTTTCCAGAAAGGTCCGTCTACTCCGTCCATACTGTAAACCGTGTGACCGTCGTCTACGTAATTTATTTTTTTCTTTTTGCCTTTTTTGTCGGCATTATTTTTCTTTTTCATTCTTTTCTTCTTGCTCTTTGGCAGCAAGCAATTCGCGGTACTCTTTCTCATATCTGTCAAGATGCGACATCACTTCCTCGTCGTACAGGTGACATGCGACAAAATGTCCTTTTACATGTTCGATGTACTGCGGTTGTTTGAATTTGCACACGTTCATGCACTGATTGCAACGGGTGTGGAACTTACAACCTTCGGGAGGATTGGCAGGTGACGGGATGTCTCCGCCGAGAATAATACGATCCATTTTAACATCGGGATCGGGTACAGGCACTGCCGAAAACAATGCCTTTGTGTAGGGATGTAACGGATTGTCGAAAATTTCGTCTGTTTCGCCCGTTTCCATTACATTGCCGAGATACATTACCATTATTTTGTCTGTTATGTATTTTACCACCGACAAATCGTGCGAAATAAAAACATAGGTAAGTCCTTCTGTTTTTTGCAGTTTTTTGAGCAGATTGATTATCTGCGCCTGAATGGACACGTCAAGAGCGGATACAGGTTCGTCGCATATGACGAGTTTGGGTTTTACCGCCAACGCTCTTGCTATACATATACGCTGACGCTGACCGCCGCTGAATTCGTGCGGATATCTGTCGTAATAATGGCGTTGCAGTCCGCACTGTTTCATTATCTTGTGAACGTAGTTTTTAATTTCCGATTTGGGAACGATGTTGTGCACTCTTACCGCTTCGGCAATGATGTTTCCTACAGTCATACGCGGAGGCAGACTGGAATAGGGATCCTGGAAAATCAACTGAATGTCGGTACGGTACTTGATCATCTCGCTGCGTTTCAGGTCGGTGATGTCATCTCCGTCGAAATATATCTTACCGCCGTCGGAATCGTACAGTTTGAGTATGGTACGGCCCAAAGTGGTTTTACCGCAACCGGATTCACCCACAACGCCTATCGTCGTGCCTTCTTCCAGAGTGAAACTTACGTCGTCCACCGCTTTAAGACTGCTCAGTACCTTGCCGAACAACGATCTTGTAAGAGGAAAATATTTCTTGAGATTTCTGACTTCCAGTATATCTTCGGAAACTACGAAGTCTTCTACCGCGTTGCCCTTTCCGTCGGTAACGGTAACTGTGTGGTTTTTCTTGCCTACGTCGGCAGAAAACTTTACCTTTACCCTTCCGTCTTTCAACAAGGAAACTTCTGCTCCCTCCGACTTTTCGCCCTTGACTTCGACGGTATAGCGCGTTTTTCCCGATTGGATGACTGCCACTCCGTTTGCATCGGTAAACACAACGGGCGAGGTAATATTGCTGTCAGTCACTGACTGAACTTTTACTTTTTTAGCCATTGTGCTTCTCCTCTTGATCGTACAGGTAGCAAGCAACGTAGTGCGTGTCGCTTACCTTGACAGTTTCGGGATATTTGCCGTTGCACTTTTCGGTACATCTGTTGCACCTGTTTTTGAAGTAACAACAGTCGGGCAGATTAATGGGATTGGGAACCTGTCCCGGAATGGAAAACAAAGGCTGATCGGATGGCGAAGTGATCAGAGGCTTGCTCTTCTGCAATCCTATCGTGTAAGGATGCAACGGATTGTGGAAAATGTCGCTTGCAGTGCCCTTTTCTATAACTCTGCCTGCGTACATTACCACCACTTCGTCTGCCATTTCGGCAATGACGCCGAGGTCGTGCGTAATCAGCATTATCGAACATCCCTGCGACTTCTGCAACTCTTTCAGCAGTTCCAGTATCTGCGCCTGTATTGTAACGTCAAGCGCGGTAGTAGGTTCGTCTGCTATGATAAGTTTCGGATTGCCTGACAACGCCATCGCTATCATGACACGCTGACGCATTCCGCCAGAAAGTTCGTGAGGATAAGAGTTGTAAACTCTTTCGGGCATTGCGATGCCCACCTTTTCCAGCATTTCTATACTGTGAGCCTTTGCGTCTTCCGCGGTTATGTCGGGCATGTGTACGAACAGCACTTCGTCCATCTGATTACCTATCGTAAACACGGGATTGAGACTTGTCATAGGTTCCTGGAATATCATTGTGATGTCTTTTCCGCGGATCTTGTACATTTCGCTTGTAGGCATCTGTACAATGTCGTAAGCAAGTTTTCTGCCCTGTTCGTCCGTGCCGAGATCGTCGGTGTTGAATCTGATCTGACCTTCCACTACTTGTCCCTGAGGAGCCTGCACCAGTTGCATTATGGACAGTGACGTTACGCTTTTTCCGCAACCGGATTCGCCTACCACGCCCACTACCTTGTTTTTGGGAATATCGAAAGAAACGCCGTTGACGGACATTACCGTACCGTTGTCGGTAAAGAACACGGTCTTGAGTCCGTCTATCTCCACAACATTGTTGTTGTCGCGCATCGTTGTTGTATAATCTTCAACGTTTCGTTTGCGTCTTTTAAGAGCCTCGTAATACTTCATCTGTCTGATGTTGTGTTTGAGTATCTGACGGCTCTCCTTTATTGAAATGTAATTAGTGTTTCTGTTTCTCATGTTAAAGTCCTTTAAACGACTGAATAATCACAGTCGCACCGTCGGATGTGATTATTTTTTAGCCTTCGGATCCATTGCGTCACGGAGACCGTCGCCTACAAAGTTAAATCCCAGAACCGCAATTACAATCAGTATACCTGCGGGTAACCACATATTCATGTGATAACTCAATACTGATCTGTCATTTGCGCCTGCTATCATAGTACCCCATGCCGCCTTGGGTAATTGCACGCCCAGACCGAGGTAACTCAATGTGGATTCGTAAAGAATTACGCTGCCCAGACCGAGAGTCATTGAAACTATCAACTGAGGCATTACGTTGGAAATGAGGTGAACGAATATCTTGCGCCATGTGGGCAATCCCATTACTTCCGTTGCGGTGATGTATTCCTGTTCACGTAAAGACAGTATCTGTCCGCGCACAAGTCTTGCCACTCCGCTCCAACTGAACACCGTAATAACCACCATCAATACATATATCTGCTGATCAGCCTGTAAATTCCAGGATCTGATTACTTCGGACGCGATAAGCAGAATAGGCAATGTGGGAATACAGTTGAATATGTCCACTATACGCATTATCAACTGATCCACCCAACCGCCGAAATAGCCGGCAAGACCGCCTAAAAGTATACCGATAAGCGTTTGGAGTATAACGACTATAAAACCGATGGTAAGAGAAATTCTTCCGCCGTACATCAGTCTGACAAATACGTCAAATGCCTGATCGTCCGTACCCAGAAGGTGGTCGATACTTGGATCCGCGTATTTGTTGAGGTTTTCCACAATGGTGACAATTTCGGTAACGGTTACCGTATTGCCGTTTTCGTCTTCATAAGTATGTATTTTGACGACATCGGTTGCAGTAGGAGTTTCGTCCGCCTCCGTTTCTCCCCATCTGGGATACACGACGGGACCTAAAAAGGAAAACAACAGCAGAAACGCTATCATCACAAGTCCCACAATGGACAACTTGGAACGGAAAAATCTTCGTGCGACAAGTTGCATGGGACTCATTTCCCTGTATGTTTCCAGTTCTTCTACTTCTTCGTCGTCGACAATGTCGTTTAATGAATTTAAAGGCTGTTCGTCGACTTGCGCCTCCGTTCCCAGAACCGTCAATTCAGTAACGTTGTGCAAATTTTCGTTATTTGCGCCGTTGCTGTCGGCAACATTGTTTATATCTGTATTCATTTGTACCACCTATTTAGTAAGTTTGACGCGCGGGTCTACGATTGAGTACATGATGTCTGACAACAATGTACCGATGACGGTAAGTATAGCCAAAAACATATTGTATCCCATAACAAACGGTATGTCGCCTTCTATCAGAGCGTTGTAGGAAAGACGTCCTATACCGTCTATACCGAACACCTGCTCCGTTATCATCATACCGCCGAACAACGAAGGCAAAATGCCTGCCAGCAACGTTGCCAGGGGGATGAGAGTATTGCGGAATGCGTGCTTGTATATTACGGTGCGCTCGGACAATCCCTTTGCGCGCGCCGTACGTATGTAATCCGCGCTCAGCACTTCGAGAGTGTTGGTACGCGTATAGCGCATCAAGCCGCCCAGAGAAAGTATTACGCTTACAAATATAGGCAGTATCAGGTGATAAGCCATGTCGCCTAACTTTTCCAGAAATCCGAGGAAAGTGTCCGGGTAACTTGCCGTTGCGGAAATAAGTCCGCCGAAAGGCAATATGCCGAGGTCAACCGCAAAGAACTTTATGGCTATCGCCGCAAAGAAATAGGTGGGCAACGATATACCTATCATTGTAAATACCGTTACTACGTAATCCGCAACCGAATACTGCTTGGTGGCACTTATAATGCCCAGCGGTATTGCTATCAGAAATTGAAGTATCGTCGCAACAATGGCTATGGCAAAAGATATCCACATGTTCTCGGTGATGACCTGTCCGACGGGTTTTTCGTATTTGAACGATCGTCCCAAATCCCCTTTGAGCATGTTGCCCAGCCAATTGAAATATCCTTTGATTATGCCGCCGAAAGAATTGTCGGCAAGTCCGTACATTTCCTTGAAACGGTCTATATCTTCCTGACTGATACTGCCGGTGTTCAACTGTTCGGCGTACTTGTTGTCTATGTAGTCGGTAGGCATCATACGTACCAGCGAGTAAATGATGATAGACACACCCAAAAGAATTACAATGGCTATCAGCAGTCTTTTGATGATGTATTTTAACATTTTGTCTTTGCAATGTTGTGCTATTTAACGCAAGGTTAGCAACATTGCCTCCTGTAATTTGCCCAAACCGACCTTTCGTGAGGCAGGTCGGTTTGTACTGATATTTAAATTACTTTTCCACTACCAGCGAGATGTTGTGCATATCCGCCGTCAAGCCCTTAAACGCCGTTGCGGGGCTGAAGAATGTTGAAGTGTCGATCTTGTTTGTATTGTAAGCAAACATATCGTTTCTCTGATAGGTAGGCAATTCGATTGCCAGTTCCATTACGATGTCCAACGCTTCCGAATAGGTCTGCTTACGTGCAGCCTGATCGTTGGTAGTACGCGCTTCTTCTATCAGTTCGGACAAATCTTCGATTCTTTTGTATTCGTAAGCGTACTTGTCAGTATTGGCAAGAATCTGCTTGTAACCCCAGTTGAGTACAGATGTCGCTGTGGAATCCATGTGGTAAACCTGATACATATCGGGGTCAATCGTCGATCCCCACGCGGCAGCCCACACCGTCAACGCACCGCTGGAAAGTTTTTTCAAAGCGTCTTTGTCCGTTCTGACGGTTATGTTAAATCCGACTTTATTGAGCAGTTCGGCTGCTTTAAGCATTGCACTGTACGCAGGGTGTTTTGTTTCCTGACCGGCAATTGTGAATTCAAACATACATTCATTCTTACCGTTGTCGGCGTACAGACCGTTACCGTTTAATGTATAGCCTGCCTTTTCTTCCATGAGCCACTTTATAAAGGCTATCTGCTCATCCTGAGTAAGAGTTTCACCGCCCTGCTTACCGTTCATCGTCATATATTCGTAGTAAGAGGAGTCGAGTTTGCCCTCAGCGTAGAGATCCTCGTAATTTTCGGGTATTTCCCCGCCGATGTAAGGATAATAAGCCACACAGTCTTCGGGATAAGCCCAACTTTCTCTGGACATCGAACGGTAGATGGGTTTTGCAAGGTTTTTATAGAAAGATACCGTCAGTGAAACGTCGATGGAGTACATTATCGCACGTCTTACATAAACATTGGGAATCTTACCTGCGTTTACACCGATGTAGCCGTAACCAAGCGTGGTGATACGTGTATAGTCGTATCCTTCGGACTTGTGCTTGTTCATTTCCGTTTCCGTTTCGGGATCTGCGTTAGGTTGAGCAAAGTCTACCTGATTGGTGTACAGAGCGTCCAGCATTGAGTTGGCTGAGACGACCTGGAATCTTACCGATTTGATTTTAGCGGGGCCCATTACGAAATAGGGATTTCTTTCGAAATAAATTACGCCCTTGTCGTAAAAATCACCCGACTGAACGTTTTCCAGTCCGCCGCTGGATTTGCTTGCCGCATAAGCGCCCGCACCTACGGGTACGCCTATTTTTTCGGGAGCTTTGACAACATTTTCCATGAAAGTCTGAGACTTGTATTCAACGCCGAAACGGTTGTCGGCGTAACTGAACGCTTCGATGTGTTCCGCATCGGAGTAGTAATACATGGGAGCAACCGAGAAAGCAAAGTTCCAGATGGCTTTGGGGTCAACGTTGTTGATGGTGATACTAAGAACTTCGTTGTAACCGTCTTTGACAGAGCCGTCATCGTTGTATTCGGGCTGAACGTATTCAACGTTGTTTACCGTTACGGGACCGTCAAAGTTTGCAAACTTGATACCGCTGATGTTGGGGAATGCAAGAATGCCGTCGGCAGGTTTGTCCGCTTCCATTTCCGCCTTGACGATAAAGTCAAACAAAGTTGTTGCCGTATTCCAGTATTGAAGTATTTCGTCGATGGATCCGGGCATATTTGCCGCGTAAACGGTGTTGATTGCCGTTTCTTCCGACCATTCTTTCAAAGTCGCAAGATCGCTGTCCGACACAAGTGAAGAGTGAAGTTGACCTTCGTCCTTGTTCCAGGATATAAATCCTTCGTTGAACAAAAACATTTCCACGTCTGTGGTAAACAGGTTTCTGTATTCGTTGCCTTCTTTGTCAACGAATATCTGTTCTTCGTAACTGTCACGCGAGTTGCTGTAGTCGTCTTTAAGTTCCTGCAGGAAAAGTTCCTGCGTCTTTTCAAAGTCGGTAACTACGTTTGCGTAAGCTTCGGAAACACCTGACCATTCCGATTGGAGGTAACTCTTCATCAGATCTTCGTCCACGGATTCGTCGGCATGATCTTCCAGTACTGCCGTTGCCGCTTCGATAAGCGCATCCACTCTTGCTCTTGCCGCAATTCTGTACTTTGTTTCGAATGCGTCCTGTTCTTCTTCGGTGGCTGCCTGCGTGCGGTACTCTTTAAGACCTACGATATCAGTAGAGTAAATGGTACTGCTTCCGGTATAAGCGGGATCCAGATAGATGTAAAGGTTAAACAGTACGTCCTTTATCGTAAGAGCGGAACCGTTGGAGAATTTAACGTTGTTTTTAAGTACGAAATAGTAAGTTGTCGTCTGATCGACGTCGTAAGTACCTTCGGTAATTATTTCCAGGTCCTTTGCGACAACCGCTTCGTCGTCTCCGTAAACGGGATTGCCTTTTTCGTCGTTGGCGATCATTCCTATCTGAGTCATTCCCACCACACTACTGTCAGTTGCGGATGTGGAGAAAAACGGATTGAAAACCTTGTCCACTTCCTGAGTGGTAAACACCAACTTGTCGTTTTCGTTGTCGTAGTAAGTCTTCTGAGCGGGTTTACAACCGACAAAAGTCAATGCCGTTGTCACAATCATAACCACTGCCAGAACAAGACTTAAAATTTTGGGTATTCTATTTGTAGTCATCTTATTCCTCCGAATTTAATGGTGTATATGTCAGTGCCGGAGTAAATCCGGTAACTGTAGTTAAATCGTCCTTGAAACAAACCGCTTCTGTAAGTTTTACAATCAGTCTGTTTGCCTGGTCTGCCGCTATTTGATTGGGCAAACTTGTCACTGTAATGTTTCCGCTGAAGGTAACATTTGAAATTTCGGTATTTGTTGCGCTAACCGACAGCGGAGCGAAATAAATTTTGTAAATATAGTTGTAGCCGTCAAGTATTGATATATCTACGGAAACATTCTCGAATATGACATCTTTAATCTTTGCGCCGTCGGTCTGACCGAACAGACTTATGGCAAGACTCTTTTTGGATGAGTCCTCGAAATCCTCTATAAGATCGGCACGGAAGGCAGAATAAGATATAGAGAAATTACTTATCTTATGTCCGTTACCCAGAAATTCTTTCCGGAAGTCACCGAATGAAAGGGATTTGCCATCCAAATCGGACACGTTTGCAAAGTTTATGTCATTTGCCAGATAAATGTTTTGTTTGAGAGAAATAGCAGTTTTCAGTTCGCTTGCCGACGTTACAACAGCGTAAGTTCCGACAATGTACTTAGCGTAGACTTTTATCGCGACATCTCCTTCGCCTCCGGGATGCTTGAAGGTTTCGTCCCAAGGCTGTTTTTCGGCGTCATAGAGCGCCAACAAAGTATAACCCAATCTCGTGGCATATCTGTTGACAAAGGGAACTCCCTCGCTAACCTCTTTGCTGGTCACGAAAGCGTCTGTGTCGTAATCGTAAACATCGTAGGTGTATTTGGACTGTTTCTTCCAACTTGCGTAAAGAGTGATTCCCTCTTCCGTCACGGTGTCGCTGTCAAACTGCCACTCGTCGGAATAAACCGTATTGCCGGCATCGTCCGTGCTTTTTTCGGTAAACCAACCTACAAAATCAAACCCCGGGTTTGTCAGATCCCCGGAGTCGGCAAAAGATTGCAACGGCTTGATCAGTTTCTGTCCGCCTTCGGGAAATTGATAATAATGTACGACCTGATCCTTTCCGTTCTGGAAAGTTCCGCCCTCCAACATGTATATTACCTTAATTCCGTCGTATTCCGTTACGGTGTTGCATCCCGTAATCAGAAACAGCGAAGCACACAAAATTGCCGTCGCGATCAGGATTAGTATTTTTCTCATTTTAACCTTCCAAAATAGTTGTAAAAACTATTACCGTATACTGATAATAAGTGATATTTTAAGTCTTTTTCAATTTTTTGTCAAACAAATACCATTTATAAGCAATAAAAAATCGCCTTTGCAATTGATATTTTTTTCTTCAAAAAATCTTTAACGGGCTAAAGCAATACTATATATAACTTTTCTAAAACAAATATAGTACTTTGTCGGAAAAACTTACAAGGGTAAACAGCAACGACTTTTGTACTTCAAAAGAAAAAAAGAGGAAAATGCATTTCCTCTTTAATCACTGTATTCGGTTTTTCTGCCACTCACGTTTCAGTACGGCATATTGAAGGGTATTTTCATATATCGGACCTTCGTCGTTACTTACGAAAGATACGTATTCAACAAACTCTCCTTCCCTGCGCATACCCAGTCTTTCGCACAGTTTCTGCGACGGCAGATTGTAATCTTCGGTAAATGCGTAAATGCGTCTTGCTCCCATCTGACAAAAGAGGTAGTCGAAAAATGCGCTCACCGCTTCAAAAGCATATCCCTTGGAACGGTATCTGTCGTTCAGCATCCAACACATACCGAACGTATCGGCAGGAGAGTCCTGTTCTTCGGGATTTGTTTTTTCGCCGTGCGCTTCCACTTCGCCTATTACCTTGCCGTTGCTCTTTAACACTATCGCAAGGCAAAGAGGATTGCCTGTCCTTTCTTCCAACATCCGCTCAGTCTGTTCGACGGTGTCTTTTTTCATACACTTGAAGCAATTCACGGAAGGTTCTTTCAAGTATTCGAAAACGTCTTCGGCGTCACTTACTGAAAACTGGCGCAACACAAGCCTGTTTGTTTCTATCATATTAACTCCTAAATCGGAAAAATTTGACCGATACTACACGTTTTTTTGCTGACTTTTACGTCTTTTAGTTTTGTGCCTTTTCAAGACAAACCAACACTTCTATGTGTCGGGTGTGCGGGAAAAGATCAAACAGTCTGATTTCTTTTAATGTGTAATGCGGAAGCAACCATACAAGATCCCGTGCAAGCGTAGCGTTGTCACAGGAAATGTACACTATCCTGTCGGGCAGATTGTCGCACACCGTACGGCAGATTTTTTCCCCCAGTCCTTTACGCGGAGGATCCACCAGTAAAGCAGTTTTTTTGCCTCGTACCATGTTCATTATCTCAGGCAATTTTTCCGTAACGTCCCCGCAGATATTGGTCAGATTGACGATACCGTTTAACTCTTTCATTTTATCGGCGTCTTCAGAAGCCTGCTTTACTATTTCCACTGCATAAGTTTGGTAATTGGGCGAACACATTGCGCATGTCAGCAATCCTATGCCTGAAAAACAGTCAATAAGAACTTCCGTTCCTTCCTCTCTTATCATGTTTTTCGCACGGGCATACAGCAAATCCTTGCACTGCGTGTTTACCTGGAAAAAACTGTCGGGTTGCAAACGGAAGACAATGCCGTTTACGTCCTTAGAAAGTATGGAAGTTATGCCTGCGATATGATGTGTGACGTCGGAAGTTATCACATTGTTTTTTAACGTATTGACGTTGACAAACAGCCCCCACTTTTTAAACCTGCTTTTCAGCATATCGCACAGCGGAGCAAAATTTCTGTTTGTTTCGCCGTTGAAAACCAATGTCAGCAACAGTTGATCGTCGACATATCTGGCTACAACGTGTCTTATTTCCCCTTTGAACGTACGTTGATTATACGGTATTACGCCCTCGGAATCAAGAAATCTTTTTACAATCGCAATAAGATCTTCGCACCACTTGCCTGTGATAAAGCACCTGTCGCAGCGCACTATGTCGTGACTGTCGGAGCGGTACATTCCAATACGTACATCGCCCCTTTTGCCTCCCACCGGAAGACTTATTTTATTGCGGTAACCGTATATCTCGGGACTGGCGACTATTTCCGCGTCGTCAAGACAAACTCCCGCAATTTTTCTGAGATTGGACAGCACGATGTTTTTTTTGACCTTCAACTGTTCGTCGTAACTCATGTGTTGAAGGGAACATCCTCCGCATTTGCCGTAGTATTGACACTGCGCAGCCGTTCTCTTCGGAGAAGGTTTAAGCACACGTGTCAATTGAGCGTAACAAATGTTCTTTTTGACATACACCGCACGCACTTCCACTACTTCCCCCTCAACGGTAAAGGGAACGAATACCGTATACTCACCGACATGAGCCACGCCCTCGCCGTTGCTTCCGTAGGAAGACACCGTCGTCTGAAATAAATCGCCTTGTTTAATTACCATATCACACACCGCAAAACTATTGCGCCTTGAAAATTTTTTATTACAGACATTATACCCCAATGTACAAAGCAAGTCAACAACAGAGCGCCGAGATAAAAGCAAAACCCGAACGCCGTTACCACTATTTTTCCTACAATCGCCCATGCTTAAAAATTACTGTTTTAAACACAACGTTGAATCTTTTTAAGCAAATTCGCAATACAAAAAATGCAGACGTACACAATACGTCTGCATTGATTTAAAGTTGTCAACTCAATTCGAACATACCCGTATACAACTGGTAATACTTGCCCTTCTGTGCAATGAGTTGCTCGTGATTTCCTCTTTCGATTATTCTGCCGTGTTCGAGCACCATTATTGCATTGCTGTTGCGTACCGTACTGAGACGGTGAGCAATTACAAATACGGTACGTCCTTCCATAAGTGCGTCCATACCTTTTTCGATGAGCCATTCGGTACGGGTGTCGATGCTGCTTGTAGCCTCGTCCAGAATCAGAACGGGAGGATCGGCGACTGCGGCGCGCGCAATTGCAAGCAACTGACGCTGACCTTGCGAAAGGTTTTCACCGTCACGCGTAAGCACGGTGTCGTACCCCTGAGGCAGGTGTTTTATAAACTGATGCGCATTGGCGGTCTTCGCTGCCTGTATGCACTCTTCGTCTGTTGCATCCAGTCTGCCGTAACGGATGTTGTCCATTACTGTACCCGTAAACAGGTGAGTATCCTGCAACACCATTCCGAGAGATCTGCGCAAGTCGGCTTTTTTGATCTTGTTTATGTTGATGCCGTCGTACCGTATCTTACCGTCGGGAACGTCGTAGAATCTGTTGATCAGGTTGGTGATTGTAGTTTTGCCCGCACCCGTAGAGCCTACAAATGCGATTTTTTGTCCCGGTTCGGCGTAAAGGGTAATGCCGTTGAGTACGATTTTGTTTTCTTCGTACCCGAACACGACGTTTTCGAATCTTACGTCTCCTTTCAACTGAACGTAACTGACCGTTCCGTCGTGGTGAGGATGTTTCCACGCCCACTTTCCCGTACGGGTTTCGCTTTCGGTAATGTTGCCCTTTTCATCGATATTGGCATTTACAAGTGTTACGTAACCTTCGTCCGTTTCCGATTTTTTGTCCAACACTTCGAATACTCGCTGCGCGCCTGCGATCGCCATGAATATGGTATTCATTTGCTGCGATATCTGACTGATCGGGTTAACCAGCGAACGCACATACAGCAGGAAAGATGCGATAACGCCTATTGAAATCGCCGCAGGCCAGTTAATCGCTATAAGCGCGCCGAATATTGCAATCAAGGCGTAGAACAGGTGTCCTATATTACCCATGATGGGCATCAGCATACTTGCGTACGTGTTTGCGGATTTTGCTACGTTTTTGAGATTGTCGTTAATTACGCTGTATTCGGCTATTGCCTTTTCTTCGTGATTGAATGCCTTGACTACCTTTTGTCCTTCTACCAGTTCTTCGATGTAACCGTTCAGTTTACCTACGGCACGTTGCTGTGCCACGAAGCATTTCTGCGAACGTCCGCCCACCAGTTTTACCACGACGAATATCAATATGAGCATTGCTATGATTACCGCGGTAAGACCGAGATTCAATATGCACATCATTGTGAATATGCCCAGAACGGTAAGACTGCTCGAAGCAAGTTGAGGAATGAATCTTGCCACAAATTCGTTTATCATATCGATATCCGTGGTATAACGACTCATCAGTTCGCCGTGAGTAGTTGTGTCGAATTCCCTTATAGGCAAAGACTGCATATGACTGAACAACTCATTACGCATGTTGAACATTACCTTGCCCGAAATGGTGACGAGCAGTCTGTTGACAACATAGTTTGTAATTATCGTCATCAGATACATTCCGGCAATAACGGACACCATAGAATACAAAAACTCGTCGGCACCGCCAAACTGAATGCCCATAAACACGTAATTGCCTGTGTCCAGTCCGTCAAGGAAGGGAGTAAGAAGATAGGTTGCGCCTACCGAGCCTACTACCTGCAAAACAAGGCAGATGAGAACTATCGTAATGCTCAGTCTGAAAGGTTTCAGATAACCGAGCAGACGTACGAATGTCTTACCCATGTTACGGGGACGTACAGAACCCATTGTTCTGTTGTGATTGGGGCCCATACCTTTCATTCTTCAGCCACCCCCTTTTGTTGAGAATTGTAAATTTCCTGATAAATGGTATTGCGTTCGAGCAACTCTTCATGAGTGCCGATGTCGTTTATCTTACCGTCGTTCATGACTACTATAAAGTCGCAGTCCTGTACGGAAGATATACGCTGGGCGATTATGAGCGTTGTCATGTGTCCGACTTCGCTTCTGAGCGCGGCACGTATCGCGGCGTCGGTCGCGGTGTCTACTGCGCTTGTAGAGTCGTCCAGAATCATTATCTTGGGCTTTTTGAGCAATGCGCGGGCGATACACAGACGCTGTTTCTGACCGCCCGAGACATTGACGCCCCCCTGTCCGAGATCGGTGTCGTAGCCGTCGGGGAAGGACATTACGAAATCGTGAGCCTGAGCCACCTTGCATGCCTGTTGAATTTCTTCGTCGGCGGCATTTTCGTCGCCCCACTTCATGTTTTCCTTTATTGTTCCGGAAAACAGCACGTTTTTCTGCAAAACCATGGAAACGCCTTCACGCAGATTTTTCAGATTGTATTCCCTCACATCTCTGCCTGCCACTTTTACCGAACCGTTCAACACGTCGTAGAAACGGGGTATAAGTTGCACAAGGCTTGATTTGCCGTCGCCTGTACCGCCGATTATACCGACCATCTGTCCCGACTTGATGTGCAGGTTTATTCCTTCGAGCGTAAGATTGTCCTTGTTGTTGGAATAAGAAAAGTCCACATTTTCGAAATCGATGCTGCCGTTTTCCACCTCAACATCGCTTTCGCCGTCGGATATGTCGGGAACCTCGTTGAGAACTTCGGAAATTCTCTGCAAAGACGCTCTGCTCAGCACCAACGAAACGGATATGAAACATATCATCATTACAGACATCAGTATCTGAGTGGAATAAGTCATAAGGGCTGTCAGCGTACCTGCTTTAAGTCCGAGATAAATTATTTCTCTTCCGCCTATAAGCAACAGTGCCACTGTCGTTCCGTACATAACGGTATTGGCAATGGGATTGACAAGCACCATAAGTTTCTCCGCCGCCAACTGTGAAACTCTCACTTCCTCGGTGGCTTTGCGGTAACGTTCTATTTCGTAATCTTCACGAACGTACGCTTTTACCACTCTGATTGCGACCAGGTCTTCCTGAACCGTTGCATTCATCGTGTCGTAACGTTTGAGCATCTTCATAAACATCGGGTGCACCTTTATTACGACAATAGACATCAGTATTCCCAGCAACGGAATGGAAATAAAGAATATCAATGCCAGTTCCGCATGAATACGGAAAGCCATTACGGTAGCCATAATCAGCATTGTAGGCGCACGAAAGACCACACGTATCAATTGCATAAATGCCGTCTGTGCGTTGTTGACGTCCGTCGTGCAACGCGTTACAAGGCTTGCCGTGCTGAATTTGTCAACGTTGGCAAAGGAAAACTGCTGTATCTTTTCAAACAGAGAAGCACGCAGATTTCTGGCAAATCCCGTACTTGCGATGGCAGACGTTCTTCCTGCAAGTGCACCGAACAACAGCGCAACGACGCCTGCTCCCACCATCAACAGACCGTTGGAAACGACAATGTTCATTATGTCGTCAGGCAACGGAGTGGACTGCAAGGAGTTGACAATCGTAGCCATCAACGTGGGTATGAAAATTTCCAGCACCGACTCTACTATTACGAACAGCGGAGTCAGTACCGTAGGCAAAACATACCCTTTGGTGTTTTTGGTCATGATTTTAAACATATTCTCTCCTATTAAATGCCGTTTGTTACTTTCGCAGTACGGCGAACACTCGCCTTTGCGTAGCAGGGTAACGGGCATTTTGCGCCATTTGCGACGCTAATCGTACAATGATAATACCCTTTCATTAAACGAAACTTAAAACGACAGTCTGTCGACCGACAAAAACGCGGCGTCGGACGGAATGCCGTCAACTTTTTCTTACGCTCGTTCGGGTGTGAAACACCACGTTTCCTTCACCCAGTATACGATCCAGTTCGTACTTGATGCCGTTGCACTGTCTTACCTTGCCTCCGAGACGGAAACGCTTGCCTTCCATCTTGATGTACACGTCAAGGTCTCCGCTGTAATCGCAGATCACCTGACAGATTCTGTCCAGTTTGTCCTGATCCTTGACAGGCATATTGAGACACAGCATCGTCTGAGATTCCTCTTTTTCCACTGTTTCTTTCTTGACGGAAGTTTTGGGATCGATGACTTCGCGGATGTTTATTTTATAGGCATCCCTGCTTTCCGCAAGCATACCTTTCACCACCACCAACGCGTCTTCCACAAACAGCGTCTTGTATTTGTCGTAACCGTAAAGCGCAACTTCGATTGTGTTGAATTTGTCTTCCAGCACTCCGAACGCCATCATGTGATTGTCCTTGCTCTTGACTACCCTGATATCGTGAATAATACCTGCGGCAGTCACGGGACGCAAATTCACACGGGGAACGGTAAGAACCGTTTCGCCGTTTATCTCCTCTTCCACAGGAGCTGTCTCCGAAGTGGAAAAGTCCAATTTGAAACGGCTGACAAGTTGATCGTATTCATCCAGCGGAGAACCGCTCATATACAGTCCCAACGCTTCTTTTTCGTAACTGTACAGCAGTTCCTTGCTGAATTCCTTTACCTGACTGTGCGTAGGAGAAGACTCGACCTTCAATTCGGGCATCATGTCGAATATAGACATCTGACCGGTGGCCTGTTTCTTGTGACGTTCCACCACGTCGTTGAGTTCTTCCTGATACCACTGCAACATATCCGCACGCGTGCGTTTGAAACAGTCGAACGCTCCCGCCTTTATAAGATTTTCCACCATGCGTTTGTTGAGAACGTCCGAGCATCTTTCAAACAGATCCTGCATATTGACGAATTCGCCCTTTTCACGTTCTTCCACCAGTTTGGCAACAGCGTTGACTCCGACGTTCTTTATTGCGCCCAGTCCGAAACGCAACGAACCCTTTTCCACCTTGAAGTTTTCAAGAGACCTGTTGACGTCGGGCGGAAGCACGGCTATTCCCTGCGTCTTGGCGTAATTGATGTACTTTTTGATGTCCGTAATGTTGGTTATACGGTTGTTGAGCATTGCGCAAAGCAACTCAACGGGGTAGTAACGTTTGAGGTATGCGGTCTGATAGGTTACGTAGGCGTAGCACGCCGCGTGCGATTTGTTGAAGGCGTACTGCGAAAAGTCGTTCAGTTCGTTGTATATCTTTCTTGCCGTCTCTTCGCTTATTCCGTTGGCGACGCATCCGGCAATCACCTCGCCGCTGTCCGTAGTCCCACCGTGTACGAAGTATTCGCCCAGTTCCTTCATCATGTCCACTTTTTTCTTGCTCATCGCGTAGCGGACGTTGTCTGCCATTGCGGCGGAAAATCCCGCAAGCGAACGCACTATCTGCATTACCTGTTCCTGGTAAACGATACAGCCGTTTGTAACGGCAAGAATAGGCTCCATTTTGGGATGGGTGTAAGTAATCTTGCTCTTGTCGCGCTTGCCTTCGATGTAGTTGGGAATATACTGCATCGGTCCGGGACGATACAGACTGATTCCTGCTATTACGTCTTCCAGTCCGTCCGGTTGCATACGCTTCATCAGATCGCACATTCCTCCGCTTTCCAACTGGAAAATACACATCGTGTCCCCCGAACTGATGAGTTTAAACACTTCGGGATCAGAGTAATCCGACTTGGAAAAGTCTACGGTAACGCCTTGCGATTCTTTGACGTAGTCAATTGCCTTTTTGATGTCGGTAAGGGTACGCAGTCCCAGAAAGTCCATTTTCAGCAAACCTGCCTGTTCGACTTCCGACATATTGTACTGTGTGGTAACGATACCGCCTTTGTCCAATGCGCCTCCGTTTGTCTGCAAAGGTACGTGATCGGCAATCTTTTCGCTACATATAACCACGCCCGCAGCATGCATTCCCGTCTGTCTTGGCGAACCTTCCAACTTCATTGCAAGGTCTATCACACGGTGCGTTGCGGGATCGTTGTAAGCCTGTTTGAGTTCTTCGGAAATATAGGTATCTTCCGGCTTTTTGTATGGTACGAGTCCCAGAAGGTGACGCAATGTGTACTTGAAGCCGTCAGGTACCATTTTGGCAAGTCTGTTGGCTTCCGATACCGGCAAACGCATTACGCGTGCAACGTCTTTAATGGAGTTTTTGGCTGCCATCGTACCGAAAGTCACAATTTGCGCCACGTTGTCGTCGCCGTACTTTCTGTGGACGTAATCTATTACTTCTCCGCGTCTGTCCATACAGAAGTCCACGTCGAAGTCGGGCATAGTCTTACGCTTGGGATTTAAAAACCGTTCGAACATAAGGTTGAAACGGAACGGCTCCACTTCGGTGATGCCTATCAGGTACGCGACCACACTGCCTGCGCCGCTTCCTCTGCCCGGTCCGACGGGGATTCCGTTGCTCTTGGCGTAATTTATAAAGTCCCAGACGATGAGATAGTAATCCACGAATCCCATGGAAATAATTACGCCCAGTTCGTAGTCCACTCTTTCTTTTATTTCAGGCGTCGCGTCGGGATATTTCTTTTTCAGTCCCTCGGCAACGAGATGTTTGAGGTAACTTTCCGAATCGTAACCTTCGGGAGGAGTGTAGTTGGGCAACAACTTTTCCTTACCGAGAGTAACGTTACACTTTTCGGCAATTTCCAGCGTCGTAGCCATTGCTTCCGGAACTTCCGGAAACAACTCCGCCATTTCATCGTAGGATTTTAAATAGAAACTGTCGCCGTGAAATCTCATTCTGTCGGGCTCGTCTTCGTACCTGCCCGTCTGAACGCACAGCATTATATCCTGCGTTTCGGCGTCTTCTCTGTTGAGATAATGTACGTCGTTGGTCACTACCAACTTGATGTTGAGTTTGCGTGCAAGCGCAATCAACTGAGGCATTACCAGACGTTCTTCGGGAATTTCGTGGTCCTGCAACTCGATATAGTAATCGTCGCCGAAAAGTTGCTTGTACTGCATTGCAAGTTGTTCCGCTTCTTCTATGCGGTTTTCCATAAGCAGTCTCGGCAACTGCCCTGCTATACACGCCGACAGACAGATCAGTCCTTCGCTGTGTTTTTTGAGCAGTTCGAAGTCTATACGCGGCTTGTAATAAAATCCCTCCACAAACGCAACGGAATTGAGTCTGCTGAGATTTCTGTAACCTTCGTTGTTTTTGGCAAGCAGTATAAGGTGATGATATTCCCTGTTCTCGTACACCGCTTTGTTGTGATCGTCGCACATGTAAAACTCGCATCCGATGATGGGCTTAACACCGCTGTTTGCGAACATATTGTAAAACTTCCATGCACAATACATATTGCCGTGGTCTGTTACAGCCACGGCAGGCATGTTGAGTTCTTTGCAGCGTGTAAGCAGTTCGGGCAGACGAGTCGCTCCGTCCAGCAGACTGTACTGCGTGTGTAAATGTAAATGTACAAACGGTTTGTGTGCCATCAGTTTTCTCCTTGTTCTTCGAGTTGCCTTGCAAGAACTACAAGTTTGTCCAGTCTGTGTGCAACTCCGCTTTTCGTAAGTTGGGACATTTCGGCAAGTTCGGACATCGTTGCGTCCGGGTTGTCCAGCCTTAACCGCGCTATCTGTTGCAACTGTTTGCTCAGCAAAGCAAGTTTGCCGTGCTCCTGCAACAGCGTGATGCTTTGTATCTGTCTTGCGCTAGCGTTTACCGATTTGTCGATATTTGCCGAAATACAATTGCTTTGTCTGTTTGCCACGTTTCTGAGATTGCGTTGTATTATTACGTTTTCCAACTGCAACTTTGCGGACATTGCGTTCATGAAAACCAGCATGTCGGCAATCTGTTCGCTTTCCTTGATGTAAAGCACGTAGTTGTTCTTGCGCTGAGTGATACGGAAATTAAATCCCGCATCCTGCAAGACCTTTAGGGCAAACTGTGCGAAGTCCTGTTTCTGCAAGACAAATTCCATGTGATATCTGCCTGCGGGCAGATCGTCCGTCAATGCCCCTCCGTCCGGAACGACAAGAGAACCGCAGGAAACGAACAACGCCTGCACGAACGTTCTGACACAACAGGCGTCCATATTTTTTAACGCTATGTCCTCGTTTAATTTGATGAAACCTTCTTCGTCGCGGTAGGCAAGAGGAAACTTTTTCAACAGCCGTTTGTCGAACACGGCACGGTAAATTACGGCTCCTTTTGCGCTGGTGTTTTCGCTCTGCACGGTAGCCCTTACTCCCGCCGAGCGGTACGCCACATCGGACAAAACATGCAAAAAGTCGGCGTTTTCGCTGCTTACCGACAAAGCAAGTCCTTTAACGGTAAGTTCCAGTGAACCCGTCGCCTTTAACACGGTATATACGAAGGTATCGCAACAGCAACTGCGGCTTGTCTTGATACTCTTTAAAATTTCCCCTTTTGTTTGCTGTGAAAATGTCATTTGTCAGATCTTCTTGATGTACAGTGGCGGAAGTTTTTCCCAGTTGACAATACGGTTTTTGTCCAGATTGAGTCTGTCCACCACGGCCATAGGTACGGACACTTCGCCTATACGCTGCGGAGAATGTCCGTCGCTGTTGACGATGAACTTTACGCCCATGTCATACAATTCCATTACTTCGTCATCCGTCATATTGACGCGCTTGCCGTTGAGTTCGATGTAAACGTCGTAGTCGAGCGCCGCCTTTCCCACTTCCTTTACAAACGAAGGTATGCCGTAATTGAGGTGCGACAAAATGTTTATCTTGCCCGAACGCACTGCCGCAACCATTGTTTTGGTGTATTTACGGCGTTGCGCGTCGGTATACTGAATCTTGTTGGCAAACAGAGCCGGCAGATTGAAACGGAATCCGTCAATAAGGTTTTTGGGCCATACTGCCTTGTGGTAACCCGCTACGATGTAATCGAACAGGTCACGTTCCTGCTCGGTAAGGTCTATGTCGCCGTCTGTGTCGTAGATGTTGGCTTCTATAGACAAAAGACATCTGACGTTAAACTGATCTTTCAGCCTTGCCATTTCGGTGCGCATGCGTTCTATATCCCTGAAATGCATTCCTCTGCAAACGTGACGTAATCCGTGGTCGGAAATGCCCACTTCTTTAAGTCCTATCGCGTCGGCGGCACGCAAAGTGTCAATCAGATACCCTTTACCGTCGCTGTTTTTGGTATGTGTATGGTAATCGCCCCAAATCATAAACAAATCTCCAAACTACGGCATTCCCACAAATTTTATCTCCGTGCGAATGTCCGATCCGGTTTTCTTCTTTAAAGTTTCTTTAATTATACTTACTAATAAGTATATATCTTCTCCCATTGCCTTGTCAACATTTAAGACGAAACCTGCGTGTTTCTCGGAAACTTTGGCGCCGCCCAGACGCACCCCCTTAAACCCGCATTTGTCCGCTTCCAGAGAGGGTATGCACTTGCCGTCCGCACAGTAAAGCGCCGATCCCGCCGACGGAAAATTCAGTGGCTGACTGAGTCTTTTTGCACGGCGCATTTCCTCAGCACGCTGTCGGACGTTATCTCCGAAGGGTAACTGCAATTTTACCGCAACAACCAGACAGTTGTCAAGGTTACTGTGACGTTTGGCAAAATTACATTGACTGTTTTTCAGCACGGTCAGTTTGCCCTCTTTTAATACAAGCACTTCGGAAACTATATCCGACATACACTGTCCGTAACAGCCCGCGTTCATTACAGCCGCTCCTCCTATCGTTGCAGGAATACAGCCGAGAAATTCGCCCTTTGTAAGACTGTGCTTTTGCAGAGCATCGAACACCGCTGCCGTACTTGTTCCGCCAAGTGCTACAACGCTGTTGCCTCTGACCCTGCATCCCGTAAGCCTGCGCATGTTAAGCACTACACCGTCGTAGTCTTTTTCCGACGCTACCACGTTACTGCCCATACCTAAAACGATGTGACGTACCCCGTATTTTTGCAGAGCGGAGTATATGGCACAAGCCTGAATCACACGCCTTGGTTCAACGGTAAGAGCAATTTTACCTCCGCATTTTATAGTTGTAATAGTGCGAAAACAAGTGTCTGTGCTGTAATCCGTTCCGTAAAAACGACACAGGTCAATGAGTTTTTCCACAATGTCGTTCATTCCGCCACTCCTTCGACAAATTGCTGAGCCTCGTTGCGCCTTTGCGTAATTGCCTCGAAACTTTCAAACACCGACGGAACGACACAGTGTTGCAATGAGTTTTCCATTATGTCGAGCGTTTCGTCGGAGTGATCGCACTGCCCGTGTACGGACAACATTCCTATGTAACTCAACTTCTTCTGACTTTCGGCTGAGGTGATATGCTCTATAAACATACGGCAGTAACTTTGCTTGACGGCATCCGACGTGCCTAATGCCAGATACTGCACCAGGTCGGTATATGAATCCAGTACCACCGTCACGAACGGATCGGTGCGCGACTGTTCCAGTCTTGCATTCAGGCGGTTGACGTCCCGTTGCGTACCCAGCAATGCAACGAATTTTTTACCCGTAAGATAACTTTCATATGCCGAATACTGCGTTACGCTGTCAGAGTACTTAGCCCCTCCCCGTATTCCCTTATAGGACAATGCGGACAGCGGACTGTTAAACGCCGCAAATCCCACTCCCATGCTGTCGAGAACAATGGTGTTTTTGCCCTGTTTCAGCGTTACTCCGCAGTTAAAAAGATTGTCAGACAGAGTTTCCTGTTGCAACGAATTCATTTCCAGATGCTTGTTTCGTGCAAACAATGCGTACATTCCCGCACTGTACGCCACTGCATAGATAACGCCTTCCGCCTCTCCCGAACGTTGAAGATTGTCGTAACACTCGAGCACTCCGTTGTACGGAACAAGGTACGGCAATACTGCGTTTCCCGTACCGCCGGAAAAACTTATAATGTCAAAAGTCTGCCCTTCGCTCAGTTTTTCCGTCAGTTGCCTGTAAGACAAAGTGGTTATCTGAAAATACAGTCCCGAATATTTCTTTTCCAATTCCTGCGCACGTGCTTTCAGCCAGTTTGCTCTGCTTCCGTTTCCCCCTTCGAAAGTTTCGACGTGCCAGACGTCGATTATTCCTTTGTAATGAGGTTGTTCCGTTGCCTCTGTGTAGGGAAGATGAGGAAGAACCCACAACGCCACAAAGCACACCAACAGCACCAATGCCGATATTTTTACCCAAGAAGACATATAAACCCCCGTAAACGTGTACTGTAATATATTTTACACAGATACACTGCAATACTTGCCTGTATGTACAACAAGGAAATTAAAACAACGTCAGACCACGAAAACACAGCGCAACCTGCACGATTTACCCATACGAGCAAGACGACGTCTACACCGACATTACAGCACATTTTTACCTCAGAAGGTTACAAAAAAAATGTAAAAAATAAAAATGTGTATTTACTTTGCGTTAAATCTACTGTACAATATAATTACCAAATATAAGGGAGAGATACAATGAAGCTCAATTCCAAACGCACATTGCTTGTCGGATTTGCATTTTTTCTCATTTGCGCGTTCTGGCAAGCATACGACGGAATAGTTCCGTTGATGTTGGTAAACAAATTCGGACTCAATCAGACGTGGTCAGGTTTCATAATGGCGCTGGACAATATACTTGCGCTGTTTATGTTGCCTTTGTTCGGCGCACTGTCTGACAAAAAAGACACTAAATACGGCAAACGTACCCCGTTTATCGTCATCGGCACGATAATGGCCATCGTATGTTTCGTGGGACTCACATTTGCGGACAACGCCCAACTCAACAAAATCACCGCAGAAGGACAGGACTATTTCTGGCAACAGAACTACACCGTTTCCAACACCGAATACGACAGTTTCGGCAACAGCGACGTAGTCAAGGAATATACCGTCAGAGACTACGCGGCGAAAATACTTTTTGACAGCAGTTACGATTCCTTGACCGCCGAACAGCAACAACAGGCAAAAGACTGGTACGAATCCATAACGGACGACACCGTCTACTCCTACGACAGGGCAACGGATACCTACACGGTATATGACTCTCAGCCCGACAACGTAAAGACTACTTCGGCGTACACCACATTGGTAAACAGTGCGCGCAGTTGCTTTGCCCACGAAACGACGCAGTCTAACGTGTGGATACTGGCAATATTCGTGGTGCTGTTGCTTGCTACTCTTATATCCATGGCTGTGTTCCGTTCGCCCGCCGTCGCACTCATGCCCGACGTGACGGTAAAGCCTCTCAGAAGCAAGGCAAACGCAATAATCAATCTTATGGGAACTGCGGGCGGAATGATAGTTCTCGCAATCGGAATGGTCTTCGGCACGGGCAAGGTCGTAAATCAGATAATGAGTTACACCGGTTACGTATGCGTTGTTTGCGCATTGATGCTGGTTGCGTTGCTTATATTTGTTTTTACAGTCAAGGAAAAGAAATGGAATGCCGAAATGCTGGAAGCACAGGCCGTTCTTGACGCAGAAGAAAATACCGAGCAGATAACCGCGGTAAGCAACGACGAGGAAAACATCAGCGAAATAGCAACGGTTGCTCTTTCCGCACATGAAAAACTGTCTAAGGAAAAACTCACTTCATTGTTGCTTATACTGGCGTCCGTTGCCCTGTGGTTTATAGGATACAACGCCATTACCAGCAAATACAGTCTTTATGCGGTCAACGTGCTGGACAAAGACTACAACACCACACTGCTCATCGCTCAAGGCGCTGCAATCGTGGCATACATTCCCGTAGGAATGGTTGCAAGCAAATTGGGACGTAAACGCACGATTCTTATAGGCATAGCGTTGCTGACATTATCATTTGCGTGCGCTATATTCGTCAACAGTCACACTCCCACCTTCATAATATGGATACTGTTCGCACTGGCAGGAATAGCCTGGGCAACGATAAACGTCAACAGTTTTCCGATGGTCGTTGAACTCAGTCAGGGAGGAAACATCGGCAAATATACGGGTTACTACTATACAGCGAGTATGGCAGCGCAGATTGTCACTCCCATTTTGTCCGGAGCAATAATGGACTTGATGGGCACAATGCAGGTATTGTTCCCTTACGGTGCAATATTTGTGGCACTGTCCTTTGTGACGATGCTGTTTGTAAAATACGGCGACAGCAAGCCTGAAACGCCCAAGAGTAAACTGGAAATGCTTGGCGCAGACGACTGAGACGGCAAACAATTTTCAGGCTGAATTTTACTGTAAAATAGAAATCGTAAAAAGGACGGTATTCAAAGATACCGTCCTTTCACTCTTTAACGCACCTTATTTACGACCGTATTTTACGGAGTACGCGACGCAACCGAAAAGAGCAAGTTTCTCTGAATTTATCTGCGACTTAGTAAAAGAATACAGAAATACAACACTCCTTTGTCGAATGCGGAAGCAACGACTTTAAATTTTCAAAAATATAAACAAAAATTCACATCGAGACCGATATACACTTTTGCTCGTTTCAGACAGTGCCGAATTGCACAAATCAACCAATAAACGCAAAAGCCGAAGACACTTTTGTCTTCGGCTTTTTTACGAATAAAAATTTAATATTTCAACAGACAGGCAAGATTGCGCTGAAATTCAATTCCGAATCGTCTGTCCTTGCATTGAGTGCGCGCCAGGCAACCGACAACGAACACCGACGCCATTCTGCACGCGTCTGCAAGCGACTCGCCGTTGGCAAGAGCGCCTGTCACCACCGAACTGAAAATATCCCCCGTACCTGAATAGTTGATGTCTGTTCGCTCGTTGGTGACGAATTTCACTTCGTTATCGTCTATTACAACGTTTCCCACAAGTTCGTCCATGACGACGCCCGTAATTATGGCGTTTGACGCGCCCGTTTCCTTGCAGAAATCTTTAAATATTTCCCCCACTTCTGCAAGGTATCCCTTTTCGCCGTTTTTCTTTACTATTTCGCCGAAATCCCTGCCTGTCAGAAAGCACGCTTCGGTAAGGTTGGGCGTAGTGTAATTGCTGAGCGCGACAAGTTTCTTCATTTTTTCCACATACGAGACGTCGTATATGGGATAAAGATTGCCGTTGTCACCCATTATAGGATCTACTACTACTTTTTTACCGCAATCGTGCATAAACCGCACCACTGAAATTACGTCGTCCAACTGTTGCGCGTCGGTACAAAATCCGACGTATACCCAATCGGGATCTCCGTATTTCTGCACGTCGTGTGCGAATATCTCTATATTGTTGTTGGATATAAAATGAAAGCCTTCGAATCCCGTCTGGCAGGAAAATGCCGATGTGACTACGGGATAAACGCAATGTCCCATTACTGACAAAATGGGCAGGTTGACTGCCGTAGAACAGTTGCCTATGGCGGAAATATCGTTTATTGTAAGTATTTTTTTCATATTGTCTAAACCGTTTAGCGATGTTATTCCGATGGGGGATTGTCGCTTGTCCGAGCAGGTTTGTCTTCGTCGAGAAAGAAATAAACTTTTCGAGGTACAAGCCTTACGATAAAATACACGGCAAACCCTACGATTATGCCCGCTACAACGCCCAGCAAAGCAAGCCAAGGCATGTAACTGAACATCTGAGGAGTGTTGGAAACAAAACAAAATACAATATTCTGCGTGAGATTGTGCACGACTGCCGCAACGACGGAAACCGCTATAAGCGATATGCGCGGATACACCAGTTGCATCAGCACGGTGGACACGACGATACTCACTATACCTGCGGACATACTGTACATCAGCGTGGAAAGACTGCCCACAAACAAACTTCCGAGAAAGGTACGGACTATCACCACTATAAACGCTTCCAGCGGACCTAAAACTATAAGTGCGTACAGCGAAAATATGTTTGACAGTCCCATTTTCGCACCGGGTATAAACAGCGGCGGGAAAAGGCTTTCAATCATAAACATTATCATGCTCATAGCCGTAAAAGAGGCGAGCAAAGCAAGACGTCTTGCCGAAAACATATTTTTCATTACTGCCTCCTAAATGATTATGACATCGTCTCTGTCGTTTGAATTGTACCCCACCACCGTAATACGGTGAGGAATACAGACGATACTGCGATTGCTGGTGGTAATAGGGAAGAAACTGTGTACACAGTCGGCGTAGTTGCTGCACGTGGCTTCTATTACCGTTACTTTAAAGCCCGTGTCTGTTTTTTCCGCCTTGACAATGTTGTAATGATCCCCTTCTATGTCGTTGCGTCTGACGATAACGTACACTTCGTCGGCAATACGGTTTACCGTGACCGAACCGTTTTCCCAGTAGGAATTTATGTCACCGAGATAATCGGACGTACCATAGTTTTCGAAATCGAAAGAATATATTATCTTTCCCGTTGCGTCGTCGGTAATATAAAACCGTTCAAGTTCGCCCTTTGTGGAATCGCCGATTACAAACACTATAAACAGCACCGCTATAAGCACAGTCAATGCGCCGTACACAATGATGTCGGCAAATTTGAATGTCTTGCTTTTAGCCACTGACGCCACACGCTGAGCGGTTGTCAACGTTCTGCCCTTGCGTACCGAAACGGTTACCGCCACTATAACAAATATTACCGCTACGGAAACTATTATACCTATAACGGCGTCTTTGTCGCCTAAATGCTTTATGTTGCTGAAAGAAACGTAAACCTTGCCGTCGTCGGTAAACTTGGAAGACAACTGTATCTGATTCGTTCCGTAAGTCACAAACCTCGATGTTTCGATGTTTGTTATCATGTGTTTTACCGACATTCCGCCGTCGTAAACGAGACTGACGTCCAGTTTATTTTCCGCAAAATAATCGCCGTTTATAAATTCTACCGCTTTATCCAGCCCCATTACGGTAAGCGCTGTAGTCAGACAGTCGTCTTCCGCGGCGCTCCCCCCGATGGTCGTGACGGTTACTATGCCCGTCTGCGCAGGTCTGCCCGTCGACGCGTCTATAATGTGCGAATACTCTACACCGTCGGTCGTATATTTTCTGACATACTGTCCGCTGGTGGACAACACGGCATCGGAAATTTCCAGACTGGCGTAAGAAGACCAACCGTTGAACGGATCCTGCAGATCAAGAGCCCAGCCCTTTTCATCGCTGTATTGCAGAAAGGTAAAACTGGAAGTGCCAACATTTACGTAACCTTTGTCATAGCCGTATTTTACGATTATATCGTCGGCAAGATCGGCAGCGTAACCCTTGGCAATTCCGCCGAGATCTATCCACTGCGAATAGTTTACGCCGTCCACGGTAACGTCGGGACATGTCTTTTTCACGAAATACTGTCCGTCTTTTTCAAAAACCTCCACGCCGTCGAAATCGGTAAGACGTCTGAATGCGTCGATATATTTCTGATCGGGCAACGGGTAACTTTCCTTAGTACCGTTACCGTCCTGATCCTGCCACTTGCGGTCATAAGGCAAGTTGCCGTCGGCGTGATAAGTACGTGAAGAAAATCCCCACAAATCCACCAGCCTGTATACGGCGGGATTAAACGCCCCGTTTGTCACCGTGTACATCTTGTGCGCGATGTTAAGCATTTCGTAAGTATATTTGTGTATGACGATAGTTTCCCCCGTTGCTGAGTGATTGAAGTTATATATATCGCTTCCTACCGTTTGCGTATCGCTCAAAGCGTCAAGCGTTGCCATAAGTTCGTCTATTTCGGCAAACATTTTTTCCGCATCCGCATCTGTCAGACCTTGTTTAAAGCCGTCGTCACGCACTACCGTAGTTACCGAAATACCCGATTGACCGAAATAATAACCACTCGAACTGGCGACGCCGTCGTAATAGGTTACAGTGTATCTATTCGATTTTTCCGTCGTGTCGGCAAAAGCGACCGTCCGAGGAAAAAGGGACAGCGCAATCATTGCGACGCACACAAATAAAAGTACTTTTTTCAATTTATACCTCTGTAATCAGTTCCCGTCTATTATAAAGTACAGTGCGGTTTTTGTCAAAGAATGTAAGGGTATTAGACTTACGGCTACGATGCAACATTGTTTCGTTACCTCAAAAGTTAATATTACTGCAACATTATTGACATTTTATTGAATTATTTTTCTTAAAGGAAATTGTGAAGAATTTTAACGCAACAAAGCGGTGACCGCAGTCACCGCCTGTATTATATCCATATCCGTAAAACTTTATCAATAAGAATTTACCAGTCTGTTGGCAAGATTGTACAAGTTTAAATCGAAAGACTTACGTTTGGACAATGCCTCTACAATATCTTCGTCTATAATGACGTCGTGTCTGATGCCGACCACTCTGCTGGTCTTGCCGTCCAACAGACACTGTACCGCATGCTCGCCCATACGAACGCCCAGCAGTCTGTCGGCGTAACTTGCGTCGCCGCCTCTTTGCAGGTGACCTACCACCATGGAACGCAGATTGATGGGAAGAGCCTGTTTGAGTTTGGCTTCCATTTCCACTGCCTTGCCCGCGCCTTCGGCAAGCACTACTATATTGTCCTTTTTACCGTGTTCGAGATTGTACTTCAGACGGGCAACCACTTCTTCGAAAGAGCAACGGACTTCGGGGACAATAATCATTTCGGCTGCGGATGTGATACCTGCATGCAAAGCGATGTCACCGCAATTGCGACCCATTACTTCCACTACGCAGGAACGTTCGTTACAACTCATTGTATCTCTGAGCATTTTTATAGTCTGCATTACCGCATTGACCGCACTGTCGAATCCCAAGGTAAAGTCGGTGTAAGCAAGGTCATTGTCGATTGTTCCGGGAATTCCCATAGTAAGAACACCGAATTTGGTAGCAAGAATTTTTGCCCCCTGAAAACTTCCGTCACCGCCGATTACCACAAGTCCGTCGATGTTGTTGTCCACAAGCGTCTTGTACGCCTTGTTTTGTCCTTCATCCGTCTTCATTGCCGAACAACGGGAAGTGCGCAATACCGTTCCTCCGCGATGGATGATTCCGTCAACGCTCTTGGCATTCATCGGAACAACGCTTCCTGCAATAAGTCCCTGATAGCCGTCTTCTATTCCTACGACTTCCAGACCGTTGTCCAGTGCCATACGCACAACGGCGTAAATAGCCGCATTCATTCCCTGCGAGTCGCCGCCGCTCGTCAAAACTGCAATTTTTTTCATAAGCATACCTCTGAATTTTGTTTAATACTGTATATAGAATTTGTTTGTTGCTGAATTTTAATTATTTTTTAATTCCACGTCGGCATCTTTTTTAAAGAACAGCGAAACCGTCTTCAATCTTCTAAACACCGACTGATTTGCCGTAGCACGGGCGTTGTAATTCAACGACTGTCCGTCCCACACCTTTTCGAGACTCTTTACCCTGTTTTTAAAATCTCCGTAATGTCTGTTTGTTCCCCAGGCGCATTCGCTGAGCGCGGCAAGGCGAGGCAACAGATTGAAAAACAACTTGTCGGTGTTTTTGATGTGTTCCGTCCACACCGTGCCTTCCACTCCTAAAATATTGCCTTCGGCATGTTTTTTTACACCTTTGTCGGGCTTATACCCGTAGGTCTTTTTTAACGGAGTCATTGCATACGGGTAATCGAAGTACATCCTGAAAAACGGCGACATTACCGCCTTTCTGCCGTTGTTTATTGCTTTTATTGTCTGACGCTCCGTCTTCTGCATCCAATAATGACAAACCGTATCGGGATGGGTGTTTGCCGTAAATCCGTCATTCCAACCCAAAACCGTTTTGCCTTTACCGCGCAGATATTCGGCGAAATAATTGAACATATAAGTCTGCAATTCCGCAAAAGAATCGAGATGCAGTTCGTTTAACTTCGCTCGGCATTTTTTGCAGTTGCACCACCTGTCCTTGGGAGTTTCGTCTCCTCCGAGATGGAAATAAGCAGAAGGAAACATTTCCGTCAGTTCGTCTAAAATGTTGCATATAAAGGGGTAGACGTCATCGTTTCCCGCACAAAGCAGATCTTTGGAAATTCCCCATTTTTTGCGTACTTCTATACCTTCGCCCACACAGGAATACTGAGGGTACGCCGCCAACAGCGCAACAATATGACCGGGCAGATCCAGTTCGGGCACAATGTCGATGTGCCGTTCTCCGGCGTAATTCACAAGTTCGGCGACTTCCGCTTTGGTGAGATATCCTCCGTACCTTTCGGAGTCTGTATGTATCGTGCCGTCCCTCAATTCCGTACCGTTGCGGTAGGAAGAAATGCTGTTTATAAGCGGGTATCTGTCTATCTGCACACGGAATCCCTGATCATCGCTTAAATGCAGGTGCAGAACGTTAAGTTTAAAGGACGCCATCAGATCGATAATTTGCTTTATTGTTTCCGTTCCAAAAAAATGCCTTGCAATGTCAAGATGCAAAGCTCTGTACCCGTATTTAGGTCTGTCCTTTATAAAACAATGTCTGCAAGTCGGTACACCGCCTTCGTAATTGTTGATGTCGAACATCGAAATAAGCGACTGGACAGCATAGAAACAGCCCGCCTCCGTTGCGACGGTCACTCCCAACTTGCCGTCGGCACATGCAATGATATATTCGTCCTCAGCCATATCGTCTGTGCCCGGAGCGGTAAAATATATCACGGCGTCATCCAGTTTGTCAACAAAATTAAGTGTAATGCCGGTGTTTTTTCTTATGCAATCCACAAAAAATTCAACCGATTTCAACAAATTGTCCGTGCAGAAAACAGTACAGTTTTCATCCAGAACAAATTGTCCCGTAAGTAATTCCGTTTCAAGCGGTTTGGGCGTGATGAACATCGTTTTCTCTCCTTATTTTTATAATTTTAGCATAAAAAGATTTTATCGACAACAAATTTTGTGATAAAATATATAAATGCAGTTAAATTGTTACCTTTAAGGGAAAATTAAGTAACACACACTAAAATTTTACCGTTAATTAAATTGCAGTATAGTATCAGGAGAAATATATGCTCACATTAAAGAATATAACCAAACAGTACAATACGGACAAAAGCAACACCGTAGAAGCATTGAAAGGTATCTCGGTGGATTTTCGCTCAAACGAGTTTGTGGCGATACTTGGTCCTTCGGGATGCGGCAAAACCACCTTGCTCAACATTGTAGGCGGACTGGACCACTATACCGAAGGCGACCTGCAGATTGAGGGTATTTCCACCGCACGTTACACGGAAAAGGACTGGAACAATTACCGAAACCATCGCATTGGATTTGTGTTTCAGAGTTACAACCTCATTCCCCACCAGACAGTCGAAAGCAATGTGGAACTCGCGTTGACGCTGTCGGGCGTGTCCAAAGCTGAACGCAGACAGCGTGCAAGAAAGGCACTCGATGAAGTGGGACTGGCAGATCAGTACTCCAAAAAGCCCAACCAACTTTCCGGAGGTCAGATGCAACGCGTCGCACTTGCAAGAGCACTGGTAAACAATCCGCAAATAGTATTGGCTGACGAACCTACCGGCGCGCTGGACAGCGTGACAAGCGTGCAGGTGATGGATTTGCTTAAAAAGGTAGCGGACAATCATCTGGTAATAATGGTCACTCACAACGGCGAACTTGCACAGAAATACGCCACACGTATAATAAAATTGCACGACGGCGAAGTGATTTCCGACAGCAATCCTCTGACGGAAGAAGAATACCGCAGGGAAAAGCAGGCTGAACAGCAGGCGCAGTTACAGGCGTCACAATCCGAAAAGGTAAAACCTTCACAAAAAAAGAAGGTAAAAATGTCTTTCTGGACGGCGCTTACGCTGTCATTCAAAAACATGCTTACCAAATTGGGCAGAACTTTAATGACAAGCATCGCAGGCTCGATAGGTATAATCGGCGTTGCGCTTGTACTGGCTTTAAGCAACGGGTTTAATCTTTATATCGCTAAACTGCAATCGGACACTTTGTCGGGATACCCGATCACCATCTCTCAGGTAGCGGCCGACATGGACGCCATTTACGAACAGATACAGGGCGGCATAAATATGTCGCAGGACGGCAAATTTCCCGACGAAGAAGTAATACACGTCTACGATCCCTCCTCGGGCAGTCTTTCAAAGATGTTGCACTACAACTACATCAGTCAGGAATACTACGACTTCATACAGCAGTTTTACGCCGACGAATCGCAAAAGCCTGCCGATGAACAATTGACAAACGGAGTGCAGTATTCCTACTCCAAGACTCTCAACATCATTTCCGAAAACAACGGAACATATATGATGGTAAACACCTCGTCGGGCAGTTCGGACATGACTTCGGCAATGATGGGTTCTTCGTCGGTATTCCAGGAGTCTTTGGGCAACAGCGATTTCGTACTGTCGCAATACGATGTGCTGTACGGAAACTACCCCACACAGCCCGACGAAGTGGCAATAATCGTGGACAACCGCAACAGACTCAGCATTTCCACTCTGGACGCATTGGGAATTTCTTACACCTACAACAAGCAGGAAGACACAGTAGTTTACGACGATATTTCCTTTGAGGACATTCTGAACAAAACTTTTAAAGTGGTGTTCAACGACGACTACTTTGTGAAAAACACAAACTCTTTCGGAACATACTACACCACTATAGATTCCATTGCCGATGCCGAAACAAAGCAGAATACGCTGAGCGAAATTTACAACAGCGACAGAAGTTACACACTCAATGTTGTGGGTGTGCTGAGAATAAACGAAAACGCTCCGCTGTCCCTGTACAGCACAGGAATCCTTTATCTGCCGTCACTCACACAGATTTACCTCGAAGACAGCAGGTCTTCCGAAATAGCATTGGCGCAAACCAAAGAAAACGTATACGTGTCCGCCGACGGAAACACCTATATGTCTGTGCCTATAGACACGGTGATAAATTCCATGGAAGGCGCAGGTTACAAAAACGTGACCGAAGAGCAGGCATATCAGTATGCTTTGCAGCAAGTAGGAGCAAGTACGTTGCCGTCGGCAATATACATCTACCCCAAAGATTTCCAGTCAAAGGACGAAATCTTGAATTACCTCAACACATGGAACACTACCGAACAAGGTAAAAACAACAAGATAGTTTACACGGATGCGACGCAGATACTGTCCTCTTCGATGGGACAGATGATCGACATCATTTCCTACGTACTGATAGCCTTTGCATCCATTTCTCTTGTAGTCAGCAGCGTGATGATAGGAATAATCACTTACGTGTCCGTCATAGAGCGCACGAAAGAAATAGGTGTGCTTCGCAGTCTGGGAGCAAGTAAAAACGATGTAAGCAACGTATTCAACGCAGAAACGCTTATAATAGGTTTTATTGCAGGCGTAATAGGTATAGCGGTAACATATCTGCTGAGCATACCTTTAAATCTGATTCTCACTTCTCTTGCAGGAGGAATGCTGTCCACAAATCTCGTAATACTCAACCCGTTGTCGGCATTGATGCTGATAGCGATAAGTTGTGTTCTTACGTTCGTGTCCGGTTCCATTCCTTCGCGAGTGGCAGCCAAAATGGATCCCGTCAAGGCATTACGTACCGAATAATACGATACTAAGCACGCAGAGAAAATCCTCTGCGCGCTTTCTCTTTTCGTCTGACCGAGTCGTATTTAAACGCTTTCCGACAACGCTTGTCTACGGAGTGACAATAATATGTAAATATGTAATTACCTTTTCCGCCCCACTTACAACCAAAATAATTTAAAAGACCGACGCACACGCGTCGGTCTTATCTTACGTATTTATTTTAAATGTTTATCAGGAAATACGGACGTCTTCCCACATTGTATCGAGTGCGGAGTTGTACTGTCCGAAATCCTTCATTATTGCACAACGTTGCAAAGTTTCCGCGGAGGGGAACATCATTTCGATGTACATTTCCATGAAACCTTCGGGAGCGTCTGTAAACATATCGGAATCTTCCGACAACAAATCAGCCTTGTAATTGTTCATCGCCTCTTCAACGCCCGTGGTAGAACCTACGTAATCCATACAATCGTAAGCAACGTCCGAGTCGCACAGGTACTGAATAAAGTAGTTTGCCGCTTCAACGTTTCCTGCGTATTTGCTGATGACAAAACCGTCCACCCAAACGTTACTTCCCTCTTTGGGGACTATGTAACGGAGATTGAGGTTGGCGTCGTCTTCCGAACCGTTCATGATATAACCTGCGTCGCAAGACCAGAACAGACCGAGATAGCCTTTTTTGCCTTCTACGTCACGCAACATATCGTCCTTTGCGCTGTCGACTTCGTATCCTCTGAGCAGGGGTTTCTGTTCAAGCAGAGAATTTTTGGCAATTTCTATTTTAGCTTCGTCCGTACCTGTAAATATACTGCCGAGCAATGTCTGGTATTCTTCGCTGTCGTAGCCGTTTTGCGCAGCCGCATTGAGTGCATCTGCGTTTTCGCGCAACATAGCCACAGTGTAAGCGTCTCTGACGCTGTCTTTCATGTAGATCTTACCGGTAAACTGACTGTTCCACAGTGCGTCCCATTCGGAAACCACTTCGTCGTTGAGTCCATCGGACAGACGGTTGTACATTATTCCCAAAGTACCCCACATGTAAGGCATCGAGTATTCCATATTCGGGTCGTATGCGCCCTTTATAAGAGTTGACAAACTGTCGGACACCGCGCCTTGCACTACTTTTTGTGTTTCATCGTTGAGTTTCTGCAACAAACCTTCGGAAATCATTCGCTCTATCATATAGTCAGAAGGACACAACACATCGTAGTCCGCTTTTTTCTGATTTATTTCCACGTACATGGATTCGTTGGTGTCAAACTCGGCATACTTTACAACAATGTTTTTGCCGGTTTTTTCTTTATACCAACTCTGAAATCCCGTATAGGTTTCCTTTGACATATAGTCGCCCCAGTTGTAAACCTTCAGTATTTCCTCTCTGGGAGTACATGCCGTCAGAGTGAAAACTGCCAGCGTCGCCATTAACGCTACCAAAAATAACGATACCAGTTTTTTCATTTTATTTTCTCCTTGTGAAATATATTACTCGTCAAAAGACGCAGCAACCTGATCAGACGTTTTTCCGAACCTTGTCCGAACGGCGTTTCTGTCCCACGTTGATACCTACCACCACGGCGGTGACAACTACAAGTATCAGCGTGCTCATTGCACGCAGAACGGGTTTGACTCCTTTCTTCAACTTGTTGTACAAGTAAACGGAAATTGTGACAACTTCGCTGTTTGAGTTAAATTTCGTAATTACAAAGTCGTCAAGACTGATAGTTACGGACAACATAAAACCTGCAAGCATTGCCGTAATAAGTTGAGGCAACATCACGGTAAACATTACCCGCATCGGACTTGCCCCGAGATCCTGTCCCGCCTCGTAAAGATTGGGATTGAGTTGCGACAGACGTGGCAAAACAGACATTACGACATAGGGTATACACACCATTGTGTGAGATATTATGAGAGTAGCCCAGCCGAAAGGTATAAACTGCACTATCAGGAAAAACAGCATAAATGCTATTGCAGTAACTATATCGGCGTTGAGCATCGTAATCTGATTTGTGCCTTCCATTAGTTTTCTCGGTATACGTTTCATACTGTAAATACCTACAGCCGCAAACGTTCCGATTATTGTGGCGCAACCTGCGGAAGTAACTGCGAGTATCACCGAATTAAGTATGGCTGACAGTATTTCCTGATCGGAAAACAACTCTGCGTACAGTTCGAAGGTAAATCCCGTCCACACCCCGATACTGCGAGCGTCGGTAAAACTGTACACCACCAGCACAGCAATGGGAAGATAGGTAAAAATCAGTATCAATGCCAGAAAACTGTAAGAAATTACTTTTTTCCACGCTTTTATTTTCATTTCTTACCTCCTCTAACCGCCGTAATACGGTTGGCTATAAGAGTAGTTATGCCTATCAACGCAAGCATTACGATGGAATAAGCCGAGCCGAGATTGTAGTAGCCTTTTTCCATATTGTAATTTATAAGGTTACCGAACATATAGGTGTCGGGATTTCCCAGTATGTCGCTTACGGCAAAAGTCGACACCGTAGGCATAAACACCATAAGTACTCCGGAAATTATACCGGGAACGGACAGCGGAAGTATCACCGTAAGAAAGTTTTTCAGCGGACTTGCTCCGAGGTCTTCCGCCGCCTCGATGTAACTGTGATCCATATTTGCCAGTATTGTATACAGAGGCATCAGCATAAAAGGAAAGAAATCGTACACCATTCCTAAAAGCACAAGTCCGAATCCTCTTCCCAGCATATCTTCGAATATCAGTTTGACGGCGTAAATACGCAACAGCGAATTTATCCACATGGGAAGCACAAACAGCATGACGATTGTCGCGGATTTGTTGAGCCTGCTGTTGGCAAGAATCATTGCCGTAGGGTAGGCAAGCACCAGACATATAACAGTGGTCAGAAACGCCATAATAAACGAACGTCCCAGAACTTTCCACACGTCGGCGTTGCCGAAATTCAGAAAATTGTCAAATGTAAACGAGCCGTTGCCGTCCACAAACGCCGTAAACATCATTATTACCAGCGGAATAATGACGAACACCACCGCAAGTATCGCGTAAGGAAGGGCAAACATCTGCTTTGAAAGTTTAGAGTTATTCATTAGCTGCCTCTTCCTCCGTAATCTTTTCCAGCACAAAACTTTCAGGCTTTATCTGAATACCCACTCTGTCGCCGATGTCCCATTCGTCGTCGGAATCCAGCCAGAAATCGCAATTGTTGTCCGCCGCAACCTGTACCTGAAAATAACTGCCCTTGTACACAGTCTGCACTATGTTGCCGCCTACAATGCCCTCTTCTTCGTAGTCTGTAAGAATGATGTCGTCCAGAGACACCGAAGCCTTGACCTTGTCGCCCTGACGGAAATTGCCGTTGTTGAATACGTTGAAACTTACTCCGTTTATGTCGATGCTTTCGTCGCTGTCCATTTCGGTAACGAATTCGTTGGCAACAAGCATTTTCTTCATTATGTGAATACCGTTGGGTTTTACGGAAATCCCCACTTCTTCTCCGACATCTCTCGATTCGGTGGACTGCACGGTAAATTCGTAATCGCCTGCAAGTACGTTCATTTCGTAGAACGTGCCTTTGAACACCTGACTGACCACCTTGCCTTCAAGCATACCTTTTTCCACATCGGTAATCTTTATATCCTCGGGACGGATGACAACGTCCACTTCTTCGTTTTTGTTGAAGTTTTTGTCAAGACACTTGAAGTCGGTATCGAGGAAACGTACCTTGTAATCTTCTATCATTGTACCGGAAATTATGTTGCTTTCGCCTATAAAGTCTGCCACAAACGCATTTGCGGGTTCGTCGTATATAGCCTTGGGAGAACCTATCTGCTGAACAACGCCGTCTTTCATTACCACGATGTAATCGGACATCGTAAGCGCTTCTTCCTGATCGTGAGTGACGTAAACAAACGTAATGCCCAACTTCTTGTGCATTTCCATAAGTTCCAGTTGCATTTCCTTGCGCATTTTAAGGTCAAGCGCACCCAAAGGTTCGTCCAACAGCAACACCTTGGGTTGCAACACAAGCGCACGTGCAATTGCAACACGTTGCTGCTGACCGCCGGAAAGACTTGTAACGTCCCTTTGTTCGTAGCCCTCCAGTCCCACCAGTTTCAATGCACGCTGTACCTTTTCGGCAATTTCCGCACGGGTAAACTTGCGCGTCTTCACCTGTTTGCCTGCAGGAGCGTTCGGATCTGTTTCTTCAATACGTTTGAGTTTAAGTCCGTAGGCAATGTTGCCGTAAACATTAAGGTGAGGGAAAAGCGCGTATTTCTGGAAAACCGTGTTTATCGGTCTTTTGTGAGGAGGAATTTCCGTCACGTCCTGCTTTTCCAGAAAAATTGTACCGCTGTCTGCTTCTTCGAATCCCGCAATCATTCTGAGCGTTGTGGTCTTTCCGCAGCCGGAAGGTCCCAACAGCGTAACAAACGCCCCTCTTTTGATAGCAAGAGACAGATTTTTGACAACCATCTTGCCGTCGTAACTCTTGCAAACGTCTTTAAGTTCTATGATTTTGTCCCAATCGCCTACTTTGACTTTAGCCATCTTCCGTATCTCCTTTTTGCGAATCAGAAATTACTGGGAGTAGTTACCCACAATACACGGCTCCTGCCGTTGTTGTTGTTCTTGACAGTGTGTTCCTTACGTCCGTTGATGGAAAAGGATTCGCCTTTTTTGAGTTTGTACACTTCGTTGGGTGTTTCTATGATTATTTTCCCTTCAAGAACGTATCCGAATTCCTCCCCCTCGAAGGGCAAACGCGTTTCCGCGACGCCATCGGGAGGCAGCGTCAGTATAATGGGCTCCATGTCGTTTTTCTGCGAATTGGGAATAAGCCACGTGTTTACGCATGTACCGTTGGTAGACTCAAAGTAGTCGTTGGCGGTAAACACCACTTTCTCTTCCTTGGGACCTGCGAAAAAGTCCTGTAACGTAACTCCCAAAACGTTCAATATATCGTCAAGAGTAGCGATTGACGGACTGCACAGATCGTTTTCCAACTGCGAAATGTAACCTTTGGTAAGTTCCGTTCTTGCGGCAAGTTCTTCCTGTGTGAGATCTCTCTGCAATCTTATCTGTTTTATTTTTCTACCTATTTCCATATCAGTACTCCTGTGTCGAAACACAAAAAAAACAACGTCCATCACACTTCAATATGCAAAAAGACGTCCTTGCGGAAAATTTCTTAAAAAAAATTTACCTTGTATTGTATTATTGTTACCGATTGACGAGAGCAATTATACAACATCCGATTAGTACTGTCAAACGTTTTTATTAATATTACTAAACTTATTTTACAAAAAGTTTAATAAAAACAAACTCGAAAGACAAAAAAAATACGCCTCATTATAAGAGGCGTAGGAACAAGCGTTACAGACCTGTCGTTCCGGGCATATCGAAATGATAAAACCTGTCCTGCATGTGCCCGAAAAAGAAGGTGATGAGTTCGCGGACATTCCGTTCCTGAACTTCCACACTGTCGCCGTTACGCAGTATTTTGAACAATGCCGTCAGAAAACTTTCCGCAATGACGTCGTAAAAATCGGGATTTTTAATTTTTTCTTCGATTTCGGGGAAGGAGCCCGCAATCATTTCTCGTATTTTCTGAGAAATTACCTTTACAATATAGTTTACAAAAGCGTCGTAATGAACGGAATTGCCCTTGCGGATAATCATCAGTTCATCGCTGTACTGCATAAGAAAGCGCACCAACGCTTCCGAAACTTCTTTCATGGATCTGTCGGCGAAAACAAATTCCTTTTCGATGGTCTGCTTTACGCTTTCCATAAAGGGATTTATTACGGCAAAATACAGTGCTTCCTTGTTGGTAAAGTATCTGTAGATGTTGCCGAGGGAAATTTCAGCATTGTTGGCAATGTTGCGAATAGACGCATCTGCAAATCCGTATTCTTTAAACTCTTCAACAGCAGCCGCAAGTATTCTTTCCCTGACTTCTTTCTTCAAGTATTGCATGGTGTTCTCCTTTGTTTAAAATATTGTATCACAAAAAAGAACCAAAAGCAAGTTTTTGCGGTATATTGATTACTTTTTACAAATCTTATATATATATTATATATTCAGATTATATACGGGCAACGTCGTACAGATTATATACGGGCAACGTCGTACGTCAGAAAGAACATTCAAGCAACATCTTGTCGGCAAGCAATGCAATGAATTCGCCGTTTGTAGGCTTTTCCGACGAACTGTACACCTTTACTCCGAACAAAGCGTTGATATTTTCTATCTTGCCTCTGTTCCACGCCACTTCTATGGCATGGCGGATGGCACGCTCCACCTTACTGGGAGTTGTTCCGAACTTACCGGCGATGGAAGGATACAGACTCTTTGTAATGGAATTGATTATAGGCGGATTGTCCACTGCCAGTTTGATACCTTCCCGCAAGAACTGGTAGCCTTTTATATGCGCAGGTATTCCTACGCTTACAAAGATGTTGCTTATGCGTTCGTCAAGCGTTTTTTCCGAAACGCTTTTCTGACGTATCATTCTGACTCCGTTTTTGCTGCCCGTTGCCTGTATAATTCGCTGTTCCAGCAAAAGGTATTCGACGGGCTTTACAAGGTAGTATTTCGCACCCGCTTCCAATGCGCGAAGAATAAACACCTCGCTTTTCAGTTCGGACGCTACTATAAACTTTACGTCGCTGTACTTTTCCAGCAAAGCGAATCCGTCTTCTCCCGTCATCACAAGATCGGTCACCACTACGTCTGCCTGGCAGTTTTCAAGATATTTGCGCGCGTCTTTACCGCTGCAACTGAATGCCAATTCGAATTTCTGACTTTCGGCAATCTGCTGTTCTGTTTCCGGTTGCTCTATCAAACCAACTTTAATCATTACATATACCCCTTTGTCAGTTTATCTGACAATCGCATTATAATACTTGCTGTAGACGTCCGCATTTATAATTTTGTTGTGTTTTGCCATTTTATGTCGAACAGAGTGTGTATTACGCTAATGAATGTAAATATTTGCGGATTGCGGTCAACAAAAGACAAATGCGCCTCGATTAAAGTCAAGGCGCACCTGTTTTTAATTGTTTGTATCGTCTTTGCCGTCCTTAGGCAAGTCGGCGTCGGTATCGTCGCAAATGGTATAGTCGAGGTTTCCGTCGGTTTGTTCCGTTTTTTCCTCGATTTCCGCTTCCTCCGCTCTTTCCTCTTCACATTCGGCAAGATATTTTTTAATGTCGGGAAGAATGGCGATATAAAATCCCGACTGACACACTGCTGCAATCACCTTGCACACCGCCAACACCACTATGTTCAGCAGCGGAATAAAGGAAAACAGCATATTTACTAACGTAGTTGCCATTTCCGCCACGAACAGCACTGCAGCAACAGGAATTCCCACCGCAAGACACAATGTCTTTAAAATAATATACAACGCATTGTTGCTCGTGTAACGGAACATCCAACGCAATCTTTTTAAATAATACTGTTTCATATTGTCACCAACCGTCAACCATAATACTAATATTGTAATGTAAGTAACTTTTGTTGTCAAACAGTTACAGGACAAGAAAACGTTGCATAAAACCGCTCGGTTTACGACAAATTTTGATAAAAAGCCTTGACACCGACACTCAACAGGACTACAATGATTATAAACAAACGACCGGTAGGTGAGGCTACACGGGGATACGGATTGCTACCGCAAAAATGTGGAGACACATTCGGACACAGGTGATCAGGACTTGTCGAATCCAAGGCATGGCCTAATGCAATTTCATTGCCCAGTGACGCTAAAGCTTGTAATGGTAACGGCATATACCAACAGTCAGTATTTACGTCCTTACCATTGCGGGGGCGTTTTTTAATTGCACTTTAACAGGGAGGTAACTGCCGATGGAACAACAAATCTTCGATTTGCTTGAACAAAAAAACTACGTGGAAATAAAACGTTTACTGCAGGACATGAAACCGCAGGACATTGCATTGTTGCTTGAAGACCTTAAAGATTCGCAGATACCTGTGGTGTTTCGTCTGTTGCCAAAAGAAATAGCGGCGGACACATTCGTGGAAATGAGTCCCGACAATCAGAAATTGCTTATAAACTGCTTTACCGATGCCGAACTTAAAGCCGTGTTGGACGACATGTTTCTGGACGATACGGTGGACGTGATAGAAGAAATGCCCGCCAATGTGGTAAAGAGAATACTCAATCAGTCTGACGCACAGTCCAGGCAATGGATAAACGAAGTGCTTAAGTACCCCAAAGACAGCGCAGGCTCTCTGATGACGATGGAGTACGTCAACCTGAAGAAAAACTGGACGGTAAAACAGTGTTTCGACAGAATACGCAAGACTGCCGTTGACAAGGAAACGATTTACACCTGCTATGTCACAGACGGAACACGCAAACTGATAGGTCGAGTGTCGTTACGCACAATGATGCTCAACGCCTACGAAACCGTCATAGAAGACATAATGGAAACAAACGTAATTTCCGTAGACACCGATGCGGACAAAGAATTCGTCGCATCCCAGTTCAGCAAATACGACCTCAACGCCATCCCGGTAGTTGACAAAGAAAACCGAATCGTGGGTATAATTACCGTCGACGACGCAATGGACGTAATGGAAGAGGAAGCAACGGAAGATATTTCCAAGATGGCGGCAGTAACCCCGTCCGATACGCCCTATCTCGATCAATCGGTATGGCGTATATGGTTAAACCGCGTTCCGTGGCTGATGTTGCTGATGATCTCGGCAACCTTTACCGGACTAATAATCAACACTTACGAAGCGACGCTCAGCGCGCTCAGTCCGCTGTTGTTTGCATGTATACCAATGCTTATGGACACAGGCGGTAACGCGGGAAGTCAGGCGTCTGTAACAGTCATCCGCGGACTTGCCCTTGACGAAATCGAGTTTAAAGATCTCGCCAAAGTGCTGTGGAAGGAAATCCGAGTATCGGTACTGCTTGCGATTGCTCTTGCTGTGGTATGTTTCGGCAAACTGTTGCTTATAGACAATCTCATTTTCGGTTACGACTACACAGTAACACTCAGCGCACTTGTAGCGGTATCTCTGCTCATAACGGTGGTTATTGCCAAAATAGTAGGCTGTCTGCTTCCCCTTATTGCAAAAAAAATAAAACTGGACCCCGCAGTAGTCGCAAGCCCCTTTATCACAACAATAGTCGACGCCCTGTCCCTTATAATTTACTGCAACATTTCCGTTGCACTTCTGTCCTGAAATACACGAAAAACAACTCACGTCAATCAATTTTGTATATATATAAGGTTAAAGCCTTCTCCCGTTAACGGGAAGAAGGCTTTTTAAATTCCGATTATTTCAGACCGAAACGGATACTGTCACTGCGACTTTTTAATCTCGTCAACTTCCGTAAGCAACTCCGTTTCTTTTACGGCATTGTCCGTCAAAGTGTTGTTACGCAATATTTTGTTGAACGTAAGAGCAAAGACCGTCAGAGTCGTAAAAACTGCAACTATGTCCGCAACAGGTTCCGCCCAGAATACCGCAAGAGTCTGCATTTCCGCACTTTCGTTGAACAACAAAGGCAACAGGAATACAAGCGGCAGCAACAGAATAATTTTTCTCAACACTGCAAGGCATACGGAAATCTTTATACGTCCTATGGAAACAAACGTCTGCTGACACGCCGACTGCGCCCCCAACAGAATCGATGCTCCCATATAAATGCGCAAAGCCGTACTGCACAAAGTATGTATCTGTTCGGCAAGCGGATCGGATGGATTTATAAACAACGACGAAAAGAAGTTGGGGAAAAGCATTACTGCAAGCCACAACAGAAAAGAGTAGCCCACCGACAGAGCAAACACCATCAAAAACGCTTTCTTTACGCGGTCGTTGTTTCTCGCGCCGAAGTTGTAACTCAGTATCGGTTGCGCACCCTGCACAAGACCGGCAATGGGAAGAGAATTGAGCAACATCACGGCTGACAGAATGGTCATTGTGCCCAACGCCACGCTGCCACCGAAACGCTTCAACTGAATGTTAAAGCACAGAAATATCATTGCTTCCGTCGCCTGCATTACAAAAGGCGACAAACCCAATGCCATTGCAGGAAACACCACTTTCGCGCGTGGAATAAAGTCATTTAATTTCAGTTTGAGGCTCGTACGCCTGCTGAACAGGAACACCAATGCCAGTACCGTAGACAGCGCCTGCGATAAAACCGTTGCAAAGGCGGCGCCTCCGACTCCCAACCCAAACACATTGATGAATATGGGATCCAACACGACATTGGTTACCGCTCCGGCCAGAACGACAATCATACTTTGCAAAGAGTTGCCCTGTGCCGTGATAAAATAAGAAAGCCCTACCGTCAGCATAACAAACACCGACCCCGAAGCGTAAATAGTCATATACTCTTTGGCGTACTCAATGGTGTCTTCCGTCGCTCCGATAAGATAAAGCAGTCTTTCGTTGAATATCAACAGCAAAGCCGTGACAATACCCGCCATTATCACTATAGCGGTGATACAGTTGCCGATGATACGACTTGCCTCGTCGTCGCATTTTTTACCCATACATATTGCGGCATTTGGCGCACCTCCTCCCGCAACAAGCAATGCGCAAGCCGTCACAAGAATTATAAGAGGCAAAGTGATACCTACCGCGGTAAGTGCGGTAGCGTTTACTAACTGCCCTATGTATATTCTGTCCACAATGTTGTAGACAATGTTTATCAATTGGGCGGCAATGGTCGGTATTGCCATTCGAGGCAACAACCTCGTCAGTTTTTCTTCGCCCAAAAGAAGTGTCTTGCTGTTCATTACTGTCTCCGTTGCAGTCAGACCGACGTGCTTGTTAAATGTCCTTTTATAAAACTTTTGTTCCTACCGAACGTACTTTCAGCAGAAATACCTTGTTTTTGCCGTAAACTTTTTGCATTTCGCCGACAAATTCTCTGGAATGACGCCTGTCCACGATGTTAAGAATCGTTCCTGCAAATCCTCCTCCGTGAACACGTACCGCTCCGTCGGGATTGAGTTTACGTGCAAGCGCAATGGCGTCGGGAATCAGCGTGTCTCCGCCCGGATAACTGCAGTTCTGCAACTGCGTCAGACTGCTCTGCCCCGATTGATTGATAAGTTCTATAAAACTTGTCCATTCGCCCTTTTCAAGACATCTGCCCGCCTCGTCCACTCTGGCGTTTTCCTCGTAAAAATGCTTTGCGCGCAATGCGGGACGTAAACCGACGTTTTTGACTATTTCGTCATACCTTGCAAAAAATTCGGCGCTGTCCTTTTCTATAAGACGATCCGCCCCCATATAGTTTGCCACCGCTTTCATTTCAGCAGGTATGGCGGCATAGTGTTCGGTAAGATTGGCATGAGAACCGCCCGTGTCCACAAGTACCAGATTGTAACGGGACATGTCGCTGTTTATACGTTGGGAAACAAGTCCGTCTTTAAAGTCGAGTTTTACGATACCTCCCAATGCGATAACGCTCTGATCAAGCAAGCCGCAAGGTTTGTTGAAGTAGACGTTTTCCGCATACTGTCCTATCTGAGCAAGTTCTTCGGGGGATACTTTGCCGTCGTTGTACAGATTGTTGACTATCTGTCCTATAAGCAGTTCGTACGCCGCACTGGAAGAAATGCCCGCGCCTCCTGCCACCGTGGAAGTCATACACACTTTAAATCCGCCGACGGAGTATCCGCGCAACTGAAACGCTTTAAGCACTCCCTTTGCTATACCGCTGCTGTTTACTTCCTTTTCGTCGATGTCGTCAAGAGTAAAAGAAATGTCCTTGTACCCTTTGGATTTGATAACGACGGTTCCGTCGTCGGTAGGCATAAAACCTGCCAGAATGTCCAGATTGACTGTACATCCCATTACTCTTCCGCCGTTGTGGTCGGTGTGATTGCCTATAAGTTCCACGCGACCGGAGGAAGAACATACGTAACAGCCGTTTCCGCCGAAACTCTTGTTGAACCATTTAATCAGTCTGTTGTAGCGTGAAACCTGACTGAGAGTTACATTACCGTAAAGTTGCTTGAACAGTTCCTTTACCTGTTCACCGCTTTTGACAAATTGCATCGCTATATCTCCTTGTTAGAGTCGAACAAATTATACACTAATGACAGCCAATTTGCAAGACATAACAACCATTTTTATTTAATCGTATTTGTACAAAAATCAACACGCGCAACACGTGCGCCGTCACTTCCGACTGGCCGCCGCTCCCCCTGAACGGCCGATTCGACGCAGTAGGACGCTGATTCAAATTTTTGTCTGCGCAAGTCAAACAGTTAAATATCGTTTGACGATTGTCGGCAGTTGCTGTATAATTGTCAGGTTAAATGGAGATGAAATACATGATACGAGAAGACATAAGAAACATTGCGATAATAGCGCACGTCGACCACGGCAAGACAACTCTTGTTGACCAACTTCTGCGCCAGAGCGGAACATTCCGTACAAACGAAGTCGTTGCCGAAAGAGTAATGGACAGCAACGATATAGAGCGCGAAAGAGGCATTACAATACTTGCCAAAAACACGGCGGTGCACTACAACGGCGTCAAAATCAACATAATTGACACGCCGGGACACGCCGATTTCGGAGGCGAAGTCGAACGTATACTGTCAATGGTAGACGGCGTACTGTTGCTTATAGACGCAATAGAGGGCTGTATGCCTCAGACACGTTACGTTCTTAAAAAGGCACTCGGACTCAACAAAAAAGTGCTTGTGGTAGTAAACAAGGTGGACAAGGGCGAATTTGACAGCGACAAGTTGCAGGAACAGATTATGGAACTGTTTCTCGAACTGGGCGCAACTGACGATCAGTTTGACTTCACGACAGTTTACGCCAGTGCGAAACAGGGATGGGCAACAGACGTTCTTGGAAAACCGTCAACGGACATGAAACCTCTGTTCGACGCAATAATCAAAAACATTCCCGCGCCCGAAGGAGAAACGGACAACGGTCTTCAATTGCTCATCTGCAACATAGATTACGATGAATACGTCGGACGCATAGGTATAGGCAAGGTCAACCGCGGAGTGATACGCGACGGTCAACAGGTCATAATTTGCCACCGCAACAACAAGTTCGGCACAGCCAAAATAGCAAGGCTTTACCAATTCGAAGGGCTTAAACGAGTAGAAGTACAAGAAGGTCGCATGGGCGATATAGTTGCAATAAACGGCATTGACGACATGAACATCGGCGAAACGGTGTGCGACATAGAACATGTTGAACCGTTGCCTTTCGTAAATATAGACGAACCGACGATTTCAATGCTGTTTATGGTAAACAACAGTCCCTTTGCGGGAAAAGAGGGCAAATTCGTCACCAGCAGACATCTGCGTGCAAGGCTGTTCAAGGAAGTGGAAACCAACGTCAGCATGCGTGTAGAAGAAACCGATTCACCCGATTGTTTCAAGGTCTACGGCAGAGGTGAACTGCACCTGTCCATACTGATAGAAAATATGCGCCGTGAAGGATACGAATTTCAGGTATCCCGCCCCAAAGTAATATTCAAAGAAATAAACGGACAGAAATGCGAACCCATCGAATACCTTGTCGTGGAAGTACCGGAAACCTACGTCGGAAGCGTAATGAACAAGTTGGGCGCACGCAAAGCGGAACTCATAAATATGTTTCCCGACAACCAGGGGTCCACTAAACTGGAATTCCGAATTCCTGCAAGATGCCTGATCGGCTACCGCAACGAACTGCTTACCGACACCAAAGGCTTCGGCGTAATGAGTCACGTTTTCGACGGCTACGAACCCTACAAGGGCGACGTACAGGAACGCACAAGAGGTTCTCTCGTGGCATGGGAAGACGGAGTTACGACGGCATACGGGCTGTTCAACGCGCAGGAGCGTTGCAGGCTGTTTGTAGGAGCGGGCGTAAAGGTTTACGCGGGAATGATCATCGGCGAAAACAGCCGTGAAGACGACATCACGGTAAACGTCTGTAAAACGAAACACCTGACCAACAACCGTGCAAGCGGTTCGGACGACGCATTGAAACTTACTACCCCCACAGTAATGTCGCTCGAACAGTGTCTTGACTTCATCGCCGACGACGAATATCTCGAGGTAACGCCTAAATCGATACGTCTGCGCAAGGCTGTACTGGATCACGCCGAACGTATGCGTATCTGGGCTAAAAACAACAAAAAGTAAATCAAAAACAGCGACCGATATAAGTCGCTGTTTTTCACTATTTATACCGAAAACTGCACTACTTATACTGAAAACTGCACCACGTACTGCAAAAATACTATCAATTGTTCAAACATACAAACAGCATGATTGCAAGTAATCAATACACTTGCTTTCGACATTCAACAACTGATTTTATTGCCATTAACGCACACCGCAAAACTTGCAAAATTTTTAATTGTATTCAACATTAAATCAATAAAAACAACTTTAACCGTTGAAGTCGGTTGAAATACTTTCTGCATTTTGCACGCACATAAAAGCCGAACGTAAAGTTCGGCTTTGGTTATTTCATACAATAAAGTAAAGCGACAGGAGTTTGAGCAATTGTCACTTTATACTAAAAATATTTAAACCCGATTTGTCAGTTTTCTATCCTGATATCGAAAGATTTTAAAAGGTTGACAACTTCGGGATAGGAAAATCTTGCGCCCTTTGTGCGGTTGTCTGCCAAATTGATGCTGTACCCTGTTGCCCTGCGAAAATCACTGTTTTTTAAATCACAATCGGAAAATTCAGTGTTTTGCAAATTGCAGTTTTTGAAATCCGCTTCGCTTAAATTACAACTTAAGAAATTGCAATCTATCATGCTCGATTGTAAAAAGTCAAACTTCTTAAAACTCATTTTTTCAAAACTGTTGTATTTCAAATAGCACTTGTCAAATTTCTGTATAGGTAAAGAAACAGAGTTTGATTGCAAAGTTAGCCATTCCACACCCACTATTGTACAGTTTACAAATGTGGCAAATACCATATTCGTACCTTTTGAAGTGATATTTGTAATTGTGCAATCGTTGAATGTGCACTCACAAAAGGAACAATCAACAAAAGTACAATCGGTAAACCTGCATTTTTCAAATACACAATCTACAAATTCGCAATCGACGATCCTTGCATTGTCTTTCGATATATCCGTAAATACTCTGTCAGAAAAGTTTTTCATCTTCTTATCCTCGTTTTCTTCCACCTATTTTACCACAACCCGACAATAATTTCAACAGTAGTCAACAATGGCCTTGTACTGACTTTTACGCCAAGTGCCCAAAGCGTCGCGTCAACCTGTTGACAAACGAAATATTACAGTAGACTTATTTACATTCTACCTTAAATAAATTACACCAAAAAACACCTTGACGTTAAAGTTCAAGGTGTTTTTAGCATTTTGCAAAGTATAAAAAGTTCTAATTGCCAAATTCCGTCCAACGTTTACCAAAAAGAAGGTTTCCGTCCATGTCCTTAAAGTAAAATCCTTCGTCATCCATTTCGATATAAGACGCAACACCGTCCCTGGGACTTGCGACCGAACCGACATTCAATACAATCAGTCCGTTCAATGTCATGCAACTTCTGCGGTGAGTGTGTCCGTAACAAATGACATCGCCGTCATTCAATATGGGAGGAAAACGGTAGGCATTGTACCTGTGCCCGTGAGTGAAAAACAGCGTTCTGTGAAACCTGCGTAACAGTACGTAATCACTGTAAACAAATGGGCTGAACTGTTCGTCGCCGCTGTAATCGTTATTACCTTGGGCAACTCGCAGATCGGGCAACCGGGACAGCAAACTTGCAATTTCAAGATTTTCATCGGTTTGTCCGTACCTGCGGTATATGTCACCGCACAACACAGTAGTGTCACAGCCTTTGGCACGTTCGACCATCTTTTTCGTTGCTTCTACACTGCCGTGAATGTCGCTGAATACACAAATTTTCAACTGTCGGCTCCCGTAAGACTTTTATACAAAGCCATGTACTTTTTACTGCTTTCCTTCCAACTGTAATCGCAACGCATACCGCGTCTTTGTATTTTGCAATAAATGTCGTTGTGCTCGTACTTGTAACTCAAAGCGCGGTTTATAGTATACAGCATGTCGTGAGCGTTGTACTGCGCAAAGGAAAATCCATTGCCCTTGCCCGTATACTCGTTATAAGACAACACGGTGTCTTTCAGGCCGCCCGTTTCGCGCACGATGGGCAGCGAACCGTATTTAAGTCCTATCAACTGCGTAAGTCCGCACGGCTCAAACAGACTGGGAACAAGCACAAAATCACTTGCGGCATAGATGCGGTGCGCCAACTGATTGGAAAAGTAAATATTTGCCGACAGTTTTTGCGGGTACACGGAAGCAAAGTACCTGAACATTTCCTCATACCTGCTTTCTCCCGTGCCCAGAACCACAAACTGAACGTCGTTTTGCAAAATGTCGTTCATCACTGCGGCAATGAGATCAAGCCCCTTCTGGTCAACCAGTCGGGATATAAGTCCTATCATTGCAACGTCTTCGCGCACGGGCAATCCCAGTTGTTTCTGCAATTCCGTCTTGTTGAACTTTTTGCCTTCCGTAGCGGTGACGCTGCTGTAGGTACGGTATATCAGTTTGTCCTTTGCGGGGTTGTAAGTATTGTAATCCACACCGTTTACAATTCCCGTTATCTTGTAGGAATACTGATTTATAACGTCGCCGAGACATTCGCTGAAACTGTCGGTGCGTATTTCCCTCGCATATGTTTCGCTGACGGTTGTTACAGCGTCGCTGTACACTATCGCCCCCTTCATCATATTCATACATCCGCCGTGTTCCAGAGCGTTGCCGTAAAAATAGCGTTGCGGTAAAGCGGTAAGGTCCATAAGATTTTCCGCCGACGTTTTGCCCTGATAACGCAGGTTGTGTATCGTGTACACCGTTTTTATGTCGGAATACAACTTGTTCTGTTTGTAAAACGCGTCCAACATCACCGGAACAAGCGCAGTTGACCAGTCGTTGCAATGCAAGATGTCAACTTTTTTGTTGAGGTAACCTATAAGGTCAAGGCAAGCCTTGGAAAAAAACGCAAACCTTTCGGTATCGGCAAAGCAATACAAATCTCCGCCGAAATAAAACTCGTTGTCGAGGAAATAGTAAGTTACGTTGTCCTTTTCCAGAGTGAACACTCCGCAGTACTGATGACGCCAACTCAGATCGACGTACATATAGCCGATATAATTCATTGCCTCCTGATATCCGGCATCTATAAGGCGTGTGTATTTGGGCATTACCACGCTGACGTTGGCGCCCTGTCGCGCAACAGCCTTGGGCAATGCCCCTAAAACGTCGCCGAGACCGCCTGACTTGGCAAAAGGTTCCACTTCGGCACTGAGATACATTATATTCATTTCGACACCTCTTAAATACGTTGCCTCAACCGTAAACCGAGATTGAGGCAACAATTGTTAAAATCAGATAGTACGGCGTTTGCCGACCACAATGGGGAAGTCGGGCTGACCGACAAGCATCTTGCCCTTTCTGATGACGCAGTTTTTGTCCATGATAACACTGTCAAGCATTGCACTTTCCGACACCACGCAGTCCTGCATAATTATACTGTTTTTTATGACAGCGCCTTTTTCTACGGTGACACCGCGGAACAGGATACTGTTTTCCACAATTCCGTCTATAATACAGCCGTCTGCGATGATACTTGACTTCACCTCCGCGTTGTTAAGGTAACGCGTTGGCACCTTATCCTTTGTCTTGGTAAGTATTTTGTCGTCGGCGACAAACAAACTTCTGCGTATCCGACTGTCAAACAAATCCATACTTACTTTATAGTAACTGTCTATATCGGTGATGGATCTGAGATAACCGTCAAAACAGTAGCCCATCACCCTGCCTTTGCTGACAGTTGCACCGATAATGTCATGCAAAAAGTTGTTTTTGCCCTGCAACTGACATTTTTCCAGCAGAGAAACAAGCACTTCCTTTGTAAAGACGTAGTAGCCAACAAGTCTGTTTGTACAGTTCTTGTTTCCGTTACCGTAGTGAAGCCCCGTCACGCAATTGTTCTCATCCAACGCTGCGTACACTTCCCCGTCCACACGCTTGTCCGTCTTCTGGTAAATAAGCGTGATGTCCGCACCGCTCTGACGGTGTTGGGCGACAACGTCGTCGAAACGTATGTTACATACGTTGTTACAGTCTGCTACGATGACATACTTCTGACTGCTGCGCTTCATATAGTGAAGTATGCCCGTCAGCAAATTCATCTCCATATCGCCCGAAATACTTTCCTGATGTCTTGCAAAGGGAGGAAGGATAAACAATCCGTATTTCTTACGCGCGAGATCCCATGGTTTTCCGCTGCCAAGGTGGTCAAGCAATGACTGATAATTGTAGTCCGTTGCGACGCCGACATTGATGATGTTGCTGTTTACCATTCCGGACAGAACGAAATCTATCAGGCGGTATCTTCCTCCGAAAGGCATTGCCGACACCGAACGTACTCTTTCCAGTTCGCCGAGATTAACTTTGTCATTACAAGCGATAATGACGCCCATTGTATCCATCATCAGCGTTTACCCCCTTTAATATTTTCCGTAATCATACTGTTGCGACCCACTGCGGAACCGTCGGCGATCGTAACATCCGCGCCCACCAGACTTACTCCGCCCGAACAGTACTTTGACTTGTACTTGTCTTCTTCGTCCAGTCCCAGACGGCACTTTCTTCCGATTTTAGCGCCGGGACCGACAATGGTCTTGTAAATTCGGGAGTCTTCGCCTATCACCGCGCCGCTCATCACGATACTGTCCACGACTTCCGCACCTTTTTCGATACTTACGCCGTCGAAAATCACGCTGTGCTTTACCGTGCCGTCGATGTAGCAACCTTCGGTAATGAAACTGTCCTTTACGTTGCTGTTTTTACCCAACACGTGAGGACTTTCCAGAGGGCTTTTGGAAAGAATGGTCCAGTCTTCGTTGTAAAGGTCAAGACAATCGCTTTCCAGTATGTCCATATTGGACTGCCACAGACTTTCGACGGTACCGACATCCTTCCAGTAACCTTCGAACTTGTAGCCGAACAGCGCACTGCCCTGCCTCAGCATCTTGGGAATGATGTTTTTACCGAAATCGTTGGAGGAAGCAGCGTCGTTTTCGTCTTCGATGAGTTCTTTGCGTAACTTGTCCCATGTGAATATGTAAATACCCATGGACGCAGTATTGCTCTTCGGCTTGGCGGGCTTTTCCTCAAAAGTAACTATCCTTCCGTTGTCGTCCGTCTGGAGTATTCCGAAACGGGAGGCTTCTTCCATTGCAACGGGAATCATTGCAATTGTCACATCGGCATTTTTTTCAATGTGATAACTGAGCATATCGGCGTAATTCATCTTGTAAATGTGGTCGCCTGACAAAATCAGCACGTATTCGGGATTGAATTTGTCGATAAACTCTATATTCTGATAAATTGCATTTGCCGTGCCCTTGTACCATTCGCCCGCCGTTTCACGCATGTATGGAGGCAAAACATATACGCCGCCGTCATTGCGGTCAAGGTCCCAGGGTTGTCCGCTGCCGATGTAGGTGTTAAGTTCCAAAGGCTTGTACTGAGTGAGTATACCCACCGTATCAATGCCCGAATGAGCGCAGTTTGTCAGCGGAAAGTCAATTATTCTGTATTTACCTCCGTACTGCACCGCAGGTTTGGCAAGGTCACGGGTCAACACCCCCAGACGGCTGCCCTGTCCTCCTGCAAGGATCATCGCAATACATTCTTTCTTGTTCATAAATCCCTCCTGAATGTTTTCTCGATTGCGAAATATATTTTACACACACTCCGTGTGTCAGTTACGTTAATCGATGTCGATGTGCTCGATACCTTCCTTGTCGCTGCGTTTGTACACAACGAATCTGTTGCCCACTACCAGAACGGGCTGACAGTTTAAAGCCTCACACACTTCGATGCACATGCTTTTGGCGGAACTTTCGCAACTTTTCAGCGACGATACCTTTACAAGTTCGTTGTGGTACAGCGCACGGTCTATTTCCCCTATGACAGATTCCGTCAGTTCCCCTTTGCCTATTATCACAGCGGGTTTAAGCGTATTTGCAAGCGACTTTAACTTGCTTCTCTGTTTGGTAGTTAACATATTTTTCTCCTTAATCCACAAAATCAAATTCAAGGTCGCCCACAATCACCGTGTCGCCGTCTTTGGCTCCTGCCTTGCGCAATTCGGCAATGACGCCTCTCTGTTTCAGCACACGTTGAAAATAAGCAAAACTGTCGTAATCGTCCATGTTGACTTTTCTTGCAAGACTGTCAATCAGTCCGCCCGTCACCTCGTAAGTTTGCTGATCGAGTTTGTCGATTGTAAAGGAAGAATAATCCGCTTCTTCGTAGGTAAACGGTTCAAATACCATTTTTTCCTGCGGAGGAAGGGTTTTCAAAATTTCCACAAGTGTCGTCAGCAACTTTTCGACTCCCTCGTGTATAAGAGTCATCATGGGAATTATAGTGTACATGTCGCCGTATTTTGCTTTAAATTTTTTAAGATTTTCCTCGGCGTCAGGCATGTCCATTTTGTTGGCGACCACCACCATGGGCACATCCTTCATGTCTTCGTCATAGGAATAAATCTCGTTGTTTATCGTTTCGAAATCGCGTATGGGATCCCTTTGCTCGCTGCCGGAAATGTCCACCACGTGCACCAACAAACGTGTGCGTTCGATGTGTCTGAGAAAATCGTGTCCCAATCCCGCGCCACGGCTTGCGCCTTCAATCAGTCCCGGGATGTCCGCTACAACGAAACTTTTGTCGTAAAAAGACACTACTCCGAGATTGGGGGAAAGCGTAGTGAAATGGTAATTGGCAATCTTAGGCTTTGCATCTGAAATGACAGACAGCAACGTGGACTTTCCGACATTGGGAAATCCTACCAACCCCACATCCGCAATTGTCTTCAATTCGAGAATGACTTCGCGTTCGGGACTTTTTTCGCCGTGTTCGGCAAAACGGGGAGCCTGTCTTCTGCTGTTGGCAAAATGTCTGTTTCCTCGTCCGCCTCTGCCCCCCTTCAATATTACTTCGCGCTGCCCGTCGGCAAACATATCGGCAATAATACCGCCCGTCTTGGCGTCTTTGACTATCGTTCCGGTAGGCACGGTAACTTCGATGTCTTCGCCCGACTTGCCGTAGCAATTCTTACGAGCGCCGTTTTCGCCGTTACCCGCGCGAAAATGCTTCTGGAAATAAAACTGATTCAAGGTATTGATTGCGGAACTGGCTACAAAAACAACGTCTCCGCCTTTACCGCCGTCCCCTCCGTCGGGACCGCCGTTGGGGACAAACTTTTCGGTGTGCAACGATGCCGAACCGTTTCCTCCATCCCCTGCCTTTATATAGATTCTCACTTTATCGATAAACATTTTACTCCTTACACGACAACTTTTTACTGTCGATATACCTGATTATTCCTTCCGCCGCCTGACGTCCGTCCCTTACCGCCTTGGCAACCGTGTTTTCTCCCCTGACGATATCTCCTCCGGCAAACAATCCGTCAACAGACGTCATCATGTCGTTATCCACTTCCACTCTGCCGCGAACAAGTTGCAGACCGCACCGACGGAAAAATTCTTCGTCCGCCTGACTGCCCACTGCCATTATTACCGTATCGCAGTCAATAGTTATCAGTTTGCCCGTTTTTTCCACAGCGGATCTTCCTCCCGACTGACCGACGACTTTCATCTCGGCAAAAGTTGCCGAAATGACATCGCCCGTTCCGTTGACGGAAAATGGAGCAAGCAGACATTTAAATTGCACTCCTTCACGCAAAGCGGACGACTTTTCTTCACTGAACGCAGGCATGTCATCCTGTGTGCGTCGGTAAACTACCGTAACTTCGGAACCGCTGCGCAATGCCGTCCGTGCACAATCCATAGCGACGTTGCCTCCTCCGATGACTACGGTTTTACGTCCCGACTTACACCTGCCACGCAGAAACTCCGTTGCGCCGACAACTCCTTTGCAATTTCCCTGTACGTCCGCCGCAACTTCTTTTTGCAGACCGCACGCCAAAAACACGGCATTATATGCCTCCGACAAAACTGAAACTTCGCTGCCGCTAACAAACTCGTCCGAACGGAATTTAACGCCCAGACAGGTTGCATATTGCAAAATTTTCTCAAAAGCCTTTCTTTCCAGACGGAAAGGAGGTATTTCGTTGGCGGTTATACCACCCAACTGCGCCTTTTCGTACACCGTCACATCAACGCCCTTTTGCGCAAGAGTTACGGCGCAGGAAAGTCCTGCCACTCCGCTTCCCACAACGGCGACAGAACCGCTGACATCACACTGTTTGTCACAGGCACACTTTTCGGGTATAAAGTACCTGTCAAACAGATAGTTTTCCAGCATGGGTATCTCTACGGGCTGACCTTTTATACCGCACACGCAACTTGAACGGCAGTGTTTGTCCAACGGACACACCGCACTGCAAATTTCACCGAATATACTGCGAGATCGTATTTTTTCGAACGCCTGCTCAGGCTTGTCCTCTTTCAACAGTCTGATAAATGCAGGAATATCTATTCCCAGCGGGCAACTTGCCGAGCAGGGAGCATTTTTGCAGGAAAGACATTTTTTCGCCTGCAATGCTATTTGTTCGGGAATCAATTTTCCTCTCCTTTAGCGTAATATTCACAAAGATGCGTAAGAGGGCATTTGCCGCACTGCGGATTGCGTGCCTTGCACACATACCGTCCGTGTAACAGCAAATAGTGATGACAATCGGACCATTTGTCATGGGGCAGGACATTCATCAGTTGTTTTTCCGTGTCGTAGACGTTGTTTGCGTGAACAAGTCCCAGCCTGTTGGCAACTCTGAAAACATGAGTGTCAACGGCAATTGCTTGTCCTCCGAACCCTACCGCATAAACCACGTTTGCCGTTTTTCTGCCCACTCCCGCCAGAGTGCGCAGACTGTCGATGTCCGACGGCACCTCGCCGTTGAATCTTTCTACAAGATCCTTGGACATATTGCTGATAAACAGCGCCTTGTTGTGGTAAAAACCGCAGGGATGAATTATATCTTCGATTACCGACAGGTCCAGTTGCGACATACTGAATGCGTCGTCCGCAACGGCAAACAATTTAGGTGTGACGATGTTTACACGCTTGTCCGTACACTGCGCGGACAAAATTACGGCGACGAGCAGTTCGAAGGGTGAGTTGAAATTCAACTCACTCTTCGGCTCGGGAAATTCTTCGGCAAGAATATCTATTGTTTGCTGTACTTTTGCGTCCATAAAAAACCGTGTCGCACCGTCGGACAAATCAGATTTTTTTACCCTTTGCCGACAGTTCAAACTTAAAATCCGTAATTGTATTATATTATGTTTATTATACACCAAAGCAGTTAATATTTCAATACGTTTTACACTATTTTACAGCCTTGTTACAACTGTTTTTCCGCCTATTCCCACCACTCGGAAAAATCCGACAAAAGTTTCCACGCACCTGAGTCTGTCTGCAAGTATACCCAAATCGTTTGCGGAAAACTTTACAGACAAACCGCACCCTACGTTGGCAGACCTCGGGGTGGAAATAACCGAACAGGTAACTCCCAACGCTTCCAGCCGACTGTACACACGTAATGCCACGTTGCGGGATCTGTAAACAGCAATCACACAATCCATAAATCCCACCTCCTATATGTATAGGGCAACAGTGATACTGACAGCACCCGATGTCATACAATATTGTATGTTTGAAACGCACAATATGTGTGAGGAGGAAAAATGATTTATCTTGACAATGCGGCGACAACTCATTACAAACCGCAATGCGTAGTGGACGCAACGGTAAAAGCAATTACGGAAGCGTACAATCCCAACCGAAGCGGACATCGCAAAGCACTCGAACTGCAACAGCAGATATTAAGCACACGCAGTAAAATAAGCGCGCTGTTCAACAATGACAGCGAAATGCACACGGCGTTCAGTCTCAACTGCACTTCCGCCCTCAATCTCGCAATAATGGGAAACGTACGGAAAAAAGGACACATAATTTCTTCCGTAACGGAACACAACTCCGTACTGCGCCCGTTGATGCAGTTGCAACGTCTGAAACTTGCCGAAGTTACACTGATTCAGCCCGACAGTCATGGGGAAATAACTCAGGACGCCCTTTACAGAGCATTACGCCCCGACACTTATATGGCGGTGTTTTCTCACGTTTCCAACGTTACCGGCAAAGCGCAGGATCTGAAAAAACTTGGAGAAGTACTGCAAAACAAAGAAATCGTATTTGTAGCGGACTGCGCTCAGTCGGCGGGATATATTTTAACGGATATGACTAAACAGGGAATAAACGCAGCAGCATTTCCCGCGCACAAGGGATTGCACGGCATACAGGGACTGGGTGTGCTTGTATTTGACAAAACAGCAATACCACGTCCTTTGATACTGGGAGGAACAGGCACCGACAGTCACCTTTTGACGCAACCGGAAACACTGCCCGAAAGCCTTGAAGCAGGCACGTTGCCCTGTCCTGCGATAATGGCTTTGCAGGCGGCAATAGACTGGTGGGTGTCCGAACGCAAACAAACTCGTGAAAAGATGGGCGAATTGAACAGAATAATGACCGACGGACTTAACGCTATTGCAAACGTAGAAGTCTATTCCGATTACAACGAAAGCGGAATAGCCTGTTTCAATATCAAAGGGCAGGATTCCACGGTTGTGGGCGATGCACTTGCGGAAAAGTTCGACATTGTCACACGCAGCGGATTGCATTGCGCTCCTTTGATGCACAAATGGCTTAACACCTACGATACGGGAGCGGTAAGAGCAAGTATTGCCTGCGACACCACATCCGAGCAGGTGTACAGATTTTTAAACTGCGTGCAGTATCTTGCAAAAACGCTGTAAAGCGCAAATGTCCACAAAATCAGACATTTAAACTTTTTGCGCACCTGTTTGGAAACGCTCAGAGGGACAGGTTTCCGAAACAGTAAAAAAAACAATAATCAACATCAAATTGCGCGTGCAACGAAAGCACGGCAAAAAGGACAAAAAAAACAGGGCGAAAAACGCCCTGTTTGTATGTACACTATTTCTTGTTGTTGCGTCTTGGATAGCGATTGTCGTAAAGGCTGTACAGTTTGTGCGCAACTTCCTTGCCCGCCACGTTTTCAACGGGACGGAAAAATTCCCTCGACTCCTGCGAGTATTGTCCGAGATTGTATCCTTCCGAATTGATGTCTTCGTCGTTTTTTTCCTGTTGTTTTTCCTGAGAGGATTTACTTCCGCCGAAAAATTTTTCCGCAAGTCCCATTACCGCAGGATTTGTTACCATTTGCAACAACGCGCCCGTTCGCTCCTCCTTCGTTGCGGAAGGATTGCTCAACTTTCCCACCGAATCCATTACCGAGCGTGCGTCATCGTTCAGCAAACTGCCGAGATCGGACATGTCGGGCGACTGTTTCTTGTTATTTCCCGACAGCAGATACATTCCCACCAGCAACAGCGCAACGGTACCGAGATTCACAGATTGCCTCCTTAATTGATGTAATCATTACATTATATGCCGTCATATACTTAATAGTGTATAACAATTTTACAAGGAGAACAAGAGTATGCACGACAACGATCCACGCAATATTTTTTTAAATCAGCGAAACATCGATTCGCAACAGCAAACGAAACAACAGCAACAGCAAACGGCGTCGCAACAGAACGCACAACCGCGTACCGACGCGCAACAACAGCCATACGAACAACGGTTGGAAGAAATGAAAACACTTGCCGCCAAATACCAACGCGAAGGGGAAAGTCAACTTGTAAAAGACATTTTGTCCAACGTATTGGAGCAAAAGGCAAAGGGACAACTGACAAACGATCAACTGAGAGCGTTCGCAAAGCGTATAACTCCCTTGCTCAATTCCGAACAACGGCAACGGCTAAACGACCTCGTGGAACAACTTGTAAAGTTGTGACGATTTAAATGTCTTATACATACGCCGTCCGTAAGGCACTGCGTGCGATTTGCATTACCTCAAAAAAAACGTCCTTGTCATAGGACGTTTTTTTGTTCGGTCAGATATTTCTTCTACCTTTTTCAGGCTCTCCGACATATATGCGACGCATTGTCTATCTTCCGAAATAGGTGTTTGTCGCATTTACGAGTTGACTGTATTCGGTAAGGTTGTTGTACTGCGTTTCGGGTGTATAACCTACGCCGTGAATGTTGTTTCCCAAAGGAGAGTAGTAAGAAGCAATCGTAAAATACAATGCCCACGAACCTTCCGTCTTCACTCCCTCATTGGTCACTACTTCGCCGCTATACGGCAATTCTATTGCCGACTGCGCAATACCCTTTCCGTAGGTCTGTGTTCCCATCTGCACTGCCGTACGGTAGTCCGTAAGCACTCCCGTCAGCATTTCGCTGGCACTTGCACTGTTTCCGTCCGTCCACACCACAATCATACCCTGATCTGCGGAGAAAAATTCGCTGTATTGCGACGGCGAATAGTAGTCCTCGGCAATTACCTTTCCTACGAGATTGGTGATGCGCAATCCGTTGTCCGCCACAAGGCGTTTTTCGCTGACAACCGTTTCGGGCAGATTTCTTTCATGCGCAAGCATAGACGCTATTGAAACGGCAATGTCCACAGAACCGCCGGGGTTGCCTTTAAGGTCTACGATGAGGCGCAAATCGTTGCCCGCCCTCAACTTCATTTCTTGAAGAACGGTTTTGAATTCGGTTGCGGCAGTTTCGGAAAATTCCTTCAGACGGATGTAGCCGACGTTTGTTCCCAGTTGGTCGAGACTGCGCAGTTCCATGGTGTTGTACAGACAGCCGTCGGCATTCGTAAGCGACACGTTTGCGTACTTTTGACTGCCCGTATCCAGATAGAATTCCACAAAGCGGTAATTGTTTTCCTTTATCTCATGGCGGGTAAGCGTTATTTGCTTTATGTCCTGATCGGAAACGACTTTAGCGGTCATCTGATTGGACTGCCCCACGATGTAGGTAAGTTCGGACGTCGTAATGTCGTTTGTGTTGACAACTGTGACTGTTGTGCCGTCGCTGTATTTTACGGGAACGCCGTACTGATTTACAAGATCGGACAACTGTACTATAAGATCGCCCTGTTTTAACTGCCCGTAAGCGTTGCTGTCCGTTACCGTTTCGTATACGTATATTCCCAGTCCTTCAACCAACTGGAAGGAAAAGCCGTAACTCGGCCCCGTAACGGTTTCCGCAACGGGATACAACAAGTCGTAATATTCCTGAGGAGTGAGCAGACGTCCGTACGGATCTCCCAGACCGTTCAGTATTCCCGTTCCGCCGCTTGCAAGAGCCTGTTCCCACTGCTCGTCGGTAAGATCCTTGTAGTAGTAATACCTTACGTATTCTAAAACGTCGTTAAGCATTGCGCCGTTGTTGCCCTTGAACAGTCCGCCTATGACTATTCCCAGAGCAAAAACTATAACAAGCCCGATACACAGCAATGCGATGGTAAGACCGCTTGACGTCTTACGGGGCGGTTTGCTGTCGTCCCACTGTGGCACTGCCTGATAAAAATTGTCAGCCGGTTTAGTATTGCTCTGACCGGCCTCGCCCTCACCGTTCTGCGCTGCCTTGCGCTGTTCTTCCTGACGTTTTTCCAGTTCCTGACCGAAAAAATCGTCGTCTTTGTTATAATTCATTTTTTACCTCCTTGGCCAACCACAAAATTCCGTCAAGTTTGCGTGCTATCTCCTGTCTGTCCCCATTAGCAACTACCTTGCCGTCCTTTATAAGTATGGTCTGTTGTCCCACGCAACAGTCAATCCGCGATGTAAAATTGACCAACGTGGTATTAAAAAAGTTGTCTTTCAACAACTGTAATGCCTTGTCGCTTTTTCTGTCGAAAAAGTCGTCGCACAATACGGTGTCCACCCTTCTCGTAAGAGCGCGACAGACAGCAACCGCACATTTGACGCTGTCGTCCAGATCCTGCGTCCTCATGCAGGCGTACTGTTCCAAACCGCATTTGTTCAGACATTCGGTGGCTATTTCAATGCGCTGTCTGCGTCTGACTTTGCGTACTTTCAAAGGATACGCCACATTGTACAAAACGTTCCTTCCGCCAATCAGCATGTCCTGTCTGCCCAGATACAAAATGTTGCGCTGTTGCAATGACAACTGCGAAATATCCTGTCCGTAATAGAATATGTTGCCTTTGTTCGGTTTAATAAGCCCCATAAGCAACTTGCACAAAGTAGTTTTACCGCTTTGTTCGTCAATTAAAACATCCGTCCACTTGCCGCAAGGCACAGACATTTCCAGACCTTCTATAACGTCGTAGTCGGTGTAAGGGTAACGGAACACCGTTTTGTCAAAGATTATCGCCTGCATGTCAGTCCAACTCGTCAAGGCTCAACTGATATGCGCCCATAAAGTTGTCCATAAAAAATCTGACTTCGTCGCTGTCGTAAGCCTTTATTTCGTCGTAAATCGTTTTCTTGGCCTTAATGAATTCCGCATTGCCCATACGCACTTCTTCCACGCACTTTATGTATGCGCAAATCTTGTCGGCGTACTTTACAAACCTGTGTTCTTCACTGCTGTCGTCGTTGAGCAAAGGTTCGTACTCCTTTGCCATTTGTTCGGGAAGATGCGTCAGCAACTTGTCGTTGGAAATTTTTTCGAGATGTTTATAAGCCGTGCGTATATCGCTGTTAAAATACTTGATGGGCGTCGGCAGATCTCCCGTCAGCACTTCCGAAGTTTCGTGAAGTAACGCCTTTACCGCTATACTGTTGCAGTCAAGATTTTTGCCGAAATAAACATTTCCTATAGTTGCAAGGGCATGCGCTACAACCGCGACGTGCTGACTGTGTTCCATTATATTTTCCGTATCAACGCTGCGCATCAGACTCCAACGGTTGATATACTTCATCCTGTTTAAATAGGCGAAAAACTTGTACATGTTTACCTCCGTATTGCAGACAGACAATGATGTTTATTCCATGTTACGCTGTCTTGCTTATAGAATACTTAAAAATGTCGTAAATTGCAACAGATTTGACTAAATTGTATAAAACAGTCACTTAAAATGCCCAAACGGGCAATCCTCATCGGAAAATTTATACAGATACGCGTCAGAATATACTGATTTCCCACAAAAAAACGGACAGTTCCCGAAAAGGAAATGCCCGTTTGTCTTTAAAATATTAAACTTATTCTGTGCCTTACCGCACCGAAAATGGTACTTGGAGGCAAACGGAAATTGTTTTTAAATTGTCAGCACAACTTTGCACCGGCAGGAATATGATCGTCCACCATTAAAAGATGCAGTTTCAGTTCGCCCTCTTCCGTGTGCACGGCGGAAATAAGCATGCCGCAGGAATTTATACCCATCATGGGTCTGGGCGGCAAATTGGTGATGGCAATACATGTCTTGCCCACAAGTTGTTCGGGTTCGTAGTAGGGATGAATACCGCTCAAAATGATTCGCTCTTCGCCCGTTCCGTCGTCGAGGGTAAATTTAAGCAACTTCTCGGATTTGGGTACCGCTTCGCATTTGAGCACCTTCACCGCTCTGAAATCCGACTTGGCAAATGTTTCGAAGTCTACGTAATCTTTAAACAGCGGCTCTATTTCCACCTTTGAAAAATCTATCTTTTCAGGCTGAGTTTTGACGGTATCTTCCTCTTCAGTCTTTTTCTCCGTTTTTACCGTTTCGGTCGTTGCGGTTGCATCCCCCTCTTTCTTGTTGTCGAAAAGAGGTTTCATTGTCGGGAACAGCAACACGTCGCGAATGGACTGACTGTTTGTAAACAGCATTACCATACGATCTATACCTATACCTAAACCGCCTGTCGGAGGCATTCCGTATTCGAGAGCAGTGATGAAATCTTCGTCCATCATATGCGCTTCGTCGTCGCCCTGCGCCTTTGCCTTTACCTGAGCGGCAAATCGATTGTATTGATCGATAGGATCATTGAGTTCCGAAAAAGCGTTGCCCATTTCCGCACCGTTGATAAAGAATTCGAATCTTTCCGTCAGACGTTCGTCGGATGCCTTTTTCTTGGCAAGCGGACTGACTTCCACGGGGTAGTCGTAAATGAATGTGGGTTGAATCAAGTTCTTCTCCACAAACATATCAAACGTTTCGTAAAGAGCGTGTCCCCATGTGGCTTTCTTTTCATCCAGTTCGACGCCCAATTTGCGCGCGGTTGCAACCGCTTCTTCGGCATTGAGTTGCATGAAATCCGCACCCGTGTACTTTTTAACCGCTTCTGTCATTGACAGTTTTGTCCAGTTGTCAAGGTCTATTACGGCGTCCCCGTAAGGAAGTTTGCGCGTTTTAAGCACCTTGTCGGCAACGTAGCAGAACAATCCCTCAGCGATTTCCATCATTCCGTGGTAATCGGTGTACGCCTGATACAGTTCTATCGTCGTAAATTCAGGATTGTGTCTGAGATCCATTCCCTCATTGCGGAACTGTCTGCCCAACTCGTACACTTTCTCAAAACCGCCCACTATAAGACGTTTCAAGTGCAATTCTGTTGCGATGCGCATGTACATATCGATGTCGAGCGTGTTGTGGTGAGTGATGAACGGACGTGCGTTTGCGCCCCCTGCAATTGTGTTGAGAATGGGCGTTTCCACTTCTATGAATCCGCGATTGTCGAGATATTCTCTGATCGCGCGCATCATTCCCGAACGTATTTCGAAGGTGCGCTTTACTTCGGGATTGGCGATCAGATCGACATACCTCTGACGGTAACGTGTTTCGATGTCTTTAAGACCGTGAAACTTTTCGGGAAGAGGAAGCAACGACTTGCTGAGCAACTCCACAGATGTAAGGTGGACGGATATCTCGCCCATACGCGTACGGAAGACAAACCCCGTTGCTCCGACAATATCTCCTATGTCCCAGCCCTTGAAATCCGCATAGGTCTGTTCGCCTACATCGTCACGTTTGACATACAACTGTATTGTGCCCTCTCCGTCGAGAATATGGCAAAAACTTGCTTTACCCATTATGCGTCTGCTCACCATACGTCCCGCAACAGATACAGTCTTGCCTTCCAGTTCTTCAAAGTTGTTGACAATGTCCGCCGAGTTGTGTGTTTTGTCAAACTTCACCTTTTCGTAGGGATTGTGTCCCTCTTCTATAAGACGGGCAAGTTTTTCTCTGCGGATACGCAGTATTTCGTTGAGATCCTGTTCTTCTTCAGGTTGAATGTTGGTATTTGTAGTATTGTCGGTCATAGAGATTTCTCCGTAGTAAATTACTTTTTAGCCAGAATTTTAATGGTCTTTACCGAACCGTTAGGCAACGGAACGGCAACAGTCTGTCCCACTGTTCCGCTGAGCAACGCCTTGCCGATGGGAGATTCGTCGCTGATACATTTTTTGGCAATGTCCGCTTCGGCAGTACCCACTATGGTGTAGGTATCTTCCTTGCCCTTGTTTACGTCGAGGAAAGTCACGACCTTGGCATGAATGATCTTAGCATTGCGAATCTGGTTTTCGATTTCAACTATTTCGCCTTCCATTTCCGCCTGAGCCTTGCGCGCCGCGTCGTATTCGGCATTTTCCGAAAGGTCGCCGAATCCGCGTGCAATCTTTATTTCTTCGGCGATTTCCGCACGGCGTACCGATTTGAGATAGTCAAGACGGTCTTTAAGTTCCTTCAATCCGCTTTCCGTCAATTGTACTTCTGCCATTGTTTATACTCCTTTATTTTCTTGATTCCACATCAAACGCAAGACAACTTAAAGCCGAAACTTCAAGTTGTCTTGGAATGACTTCATATTTTAGGTCAATGTATTATACTACCAATGCGCTTTAAAGTCAAGTACTTTAAAGTCAAAGAGCGTATGGCATTTTTTTCTTTTTGCCTTTGCAATGGGAAAATCGGCAAAAACCGCATTGTAATTTTTATTTCTTGCGACTGTGAGACAGCCCTCTGACAATACGGTACAGCAACGGCTTTTTGAGTTTGATTGCGTCAAACGGACAAAGTTCCTGACAACAGAAACATCTTATACACTTGTTGCGATCCACAGTCGCTTTTTTTTCAATCGTAATAGCCGACGCTGGACAATGGTCACGACACTTTCCGCACGCCCTGCAATTGGACTGTACCTGAACGGAGGGAGTGAGATTTCTTTTCATCAGTCTGCCTATCCAATCGGGCAATTTCAAAAACGCTCCGTCGTCCATTACGTCCACCCTGTTGAAATCCTCTATGTAAAAAGGTTCCATGCGCTTTACTGTTTCTACGACAAACTGTTCCGAAACAAGTCCGTTTTCCACCGCTTTGCGTATCAGAGGCATTTTCATCGGCTGAGTGAACAGCGCAACGCCCGTCACATCGCACTTATATGCGTCGGGAGAAGCGATAAGTTTGCCTATAAATCTCGGAGTGCCGTTGGTCGGGCCCGGTCCTTCCATACCGACTATAGCGTCCAGAATGTTGAGCGCGATTTTAGGACGGGCAAACTTTTCAATGTCCATAAGCAGATCGCAAAATGTGCTCAGATGCGGAAACTTGCTGTGGTATTCCACTTTTACCAGCCCGGGCAGCAACCCGTAAAGATTTTTTACCGTTCCGGAAAATCCGGTAAAAGAATGTGTTTTCAGTTTGCCTATATTAATTACCGTGTCCGCCTTCAAAAAACTGTCTGTAATGTCGAGATGACGCACTGTTTTGCCGTCAAATTCGCACGACGTAAAGGAAAAATCCGTATTCAGTACAGCCTTGGTATCCTTTACCGCGGCAGTTATACCGCATTTGTTGTAGACGGCGTTCATATACCCGGCAGTATATTTACCGCCGCTGCTGTCGCCTACGGTGATGTCGTCGGTATATTTTTCCAGCACCTTTACCACAGCCCTGACTACGGCAGGATGAGTTGTTCCCGCCTTTTCGGGAGACATGTCCCGCACGAGATTTATCTTGACGAAAACCTTGCCGTTCTTCGGGATTATGCCCTCGTACTGACTGAATATGTATTCCATCGCTTCATCTACATGACGCTGTTCGTAATCTTTTACATCCGTTACCGTTACTTCTTTCATTTTACAACCTTTCCAGAACCTTTTCCACTACGCTGACATACTGTGTTACCGCCTGCAATACCGTTTCGGAGTATTGTTTTCCTCCCCCCGTCAGGCTGTCGGAAACAGTCTTTATCAATAAACAGGGAATTTCGTTAAACGCACAGGTAATAACTATACCCGCACTTTCCATATCGCATATGTCCGCCTTGAACTGCTCGTTTAAAAACCGTTTCTCCTGTGCGCTGTCGACAAATTTGTCCGCGGAAGCACAGCGTACTACAGGCAAATCCGGCACTATTCCACTGACTATATCCAGCAGTTTTTTGTCGCATGCAATGGCAACGTCGTCGAAACAACTGTATTTGCCCAATTCGTAACCGTTAAAAGACGTGGTATCCATTGCGTAATGTACAACAGAACCAACAGCCATTGTGGACAGAAGGGATATTTCGGAAGTCAATGCGCCCACCACTCCGAAATTAAGTATAACGTCCGCGCCGAATTTCGTGATAAGTATCTGCGTAGCGCCGGCGGCACAGATTTCCCCCACCGAATACTGACGTATCAGGTAGATATCTTTGCCTGCCAACTTGAAATTAAACACCGAGTACTTGCCGTATCGTATCTCAGTGGCGTTTTTCCCCTTTAAAAACGGCGCCACTTCCTTGTCCATTGCAACAACTATGCCCACTGTCATAACCGCTTCCCCTTTAGTATATACTTGAATGTCCGTTTATTATATCACAATCTGCAAGGTGTAACAACCGTTTTAACGTGTATACGCTGCAATTGCATTTCCCTTTGCGCCCGATGGCTTTTTATTTTCCCCTAAACCGTACAGGCGTAAGGATTCGATGTGCCGTGCTGAAATGCGCGTCGTCCTTTTCAGTAATTGCCAAAACCTTGCATTTGTGATACAATAATTAAAATCCATTACAAAAGGTATAATCCAATGAAAATCTGGGGCAAAACGGTAAAGAAAGAGAAAATCACTCGTGACATAATTTTCGAAACGGACAACTTTTACGACAATTTCGACAGCAATCTGGCGGAACTGTGTCATTGCATAGACATTCCCACGCCCATTGCGACACGTACACACAAGGGATACTTTACACAGTTTAACATTGTAAAATTCAAACACGACGACTTCGTGGAAACCATCGACTTTGACTATCTCGAACTGGAATTCGTTCCGGAAAACCGCAAGAAAAAAGCGCACAACGAAACATACTGATTTGCAAAATTACAAGACGTCTCTTCAAAATAATGACGTCTTTAATTTTTGTAATTAAATAACTATTTTCCTTTGCCGTAAAAATATAATTTGTTTAAGACTACCGTAGAGAAAAAATTGCCAAATTAATTTACCGTTAAATTAATTCATGTATTGAAATAATATCTGCATTGTGTTAAAATATTTTGTTAATCACGTCACAAATAAATTCAAGCGAGGACAAATATGAACATCAGCATTTCCACTTTGCGGTCGGCTCTCAAATACAATTCCGACTTCGAAAAGCAACAGCAAATTTTTCTTGAAAGCATTGAAAAGCAACTCAATCTGCCGTTAAAAACAACTGCATTGGACGACTACGACTGCGACCTCAAACTTATATTCGTTCAGACGGGCGGAGTCGAAGGACTGTTTTTAAAAAACTTCGAAAAACTGCAACCGCCTTACTACATTCTGACAAACGGTTCAAACAACAGTCTTGCCGCGTCAATGGAAATACTTACATATTTAAAAAACAAAAATCTGGACGGAGAAATAATTCACGGAAACATCGAACATATTTCCCGACGCATCATGCAATTGTGCAACATTTCCTCAGCACGCAAGAAACTTGCTTCAATGCGCCTCGGAATAATAGGCAAACCTTCCGATTGGCTTATTTCCTCCCTGCCCGATTACGGCAATGTAAGCAAACTGTTCGGAGCGGAAATAACAGACATTGCACTTTCCGAACTTGAAGAGTCGGCAAAAACACATCACAGCACGGACAAACAACTTACAAGCGACGCTTTTGACGCAGAAACTTTGCAAAATTCTCTTGACGTTTACGAGAGCATTAAACAAATCGTTAAAAAGTACCGACTTGACGGATTTACACTGCGCTGTTTCGATCTTCTCGGAAGCATCAAAATGACCGGATGTATGGCTTTGGCTTTTTTCAACAGTGAAAAGGTCGTCGCCGCCTGCGAAGGAGATCTGATGGCGCTTCTGTCCATGAGCGTAATGCACTGTCTTACTGGACAATCCTCTTTCCAGGCAAATCCCTCAAAAATAGACACTGCAGCCAACGATATAGTGTTGGCACACTGTACACTGCCTCTTGACATGACGGAAAGTTACCGACTGGACACTCATTTCGAAAGCGGTATTGGCGTTGCCGTAAAAGGCGAACTGCGCAAACAGGAAGTAACTGTTTTAAGACTGTCATCCGACCTTAAACACTATTTTTTGAGTAAAGGTACTATAACGGAAAATCTGCACGACTGTAACCTTTGTCGCACACAGATAAAAGTTCATCTTGACAGCGACGTAAAATTGTTACTTAATCGACCTTGCGGAAATCACCACATAGTCTGTTACGGCGACCACTGTGACGAAACGGAAAACTTTTTAAACAGTTACGGTCTGGTGCGCATAGGCTGAAATTATTTTCAAACGCCGAATATACTGTTTTTTGTAAGGACGTTGTGTAAAAATTGTAGCAGCAGCATGCGTCGGATTACGATATGCACACTGTTGCGGAATTCACAAAATAAATGCCTCCCCTTTTCAGGGAGGCATTTTGATTACAGGATTATAAAATATCAGATTTTTCCTACAATGTAAAATTTGTCTTGATATTCGTCGTACAAGCCGGAAACTTTTTTGTTGTTGTATTCATGCAATGTGAATTTGGAAAACATCATATCGGAAAAATAAGCATTTGTGTCTACACAACGGCAAATTTCCTTGTCTTCAATGCGTACGCTATATTTAATTGCGCCCTTGTACATATATGATGTCACTGGACTGTCCAGCACAACGTCGTAACGCTTGTAATTTTTGTAATTTTTCAGAAATTTTCTTGCCTTTACCGCATCGTGAAGTGCAAAACTACCGAAAATCAGCAAATATATCAATACCGCTGCTACTCCGTCAACGAGAGGTCTAACCCAATTCACTCTCGTCACTGCTACAAAAAACATGACTACAACGATTACCCCGCTCAGTATGCCCCACAGCGAAAAATACGTCTTTATATGTTGCATACGCCACTGATATTCGACGCTTTGTTTTATTTCCTCTTCCGAAAAACCGTTCATGCTGTTACCTCTGTTTAAAATTATATCACCTGCGTAAAACGCTGTCAACTTAAATAACATTCGTAAGCACTGCGCCTCTGTCTCAAACTAAGAAGTCTGACTTTGATACAATTTGCCACTCAAAACCTTTTGTTTTTAAAGATTTCAAAGCAAAATTCTGTCAACGCTACACGATCATTTCCGTGCACTTGAATACAGATATTTCAGGAATTTGTTATTATACTAATTTCATTTAAGGTAATTACCGAGTTTACCGAACGGTTGTAAAATCCGTTTTATTTAAAACTCTGCTCATCAGCGACGCAACGAAATTTGCCCGTAACGGTATAAGGTCAGTAAAGACGACTTGGGCCACCGTTGACGTGTGCAACACGTTCGAGTTATTTCAACATCTGGAATTCGGCACCGCAAGGCGACGAAGAAACAGGAAACCATGGAAAAGAAAAAGGAGTGCTTCTGCACTCCTTTTTTCCGTGGCAACAAAACAACATATATTGCTAAAAAATAAAAACACGGCAACCAAGATTTACTTAGTCGCCGTGTGCAACACTGGTGCGGATGACAGGACTTGAACCTGCACAGCCTTGCGACCATAAGAACCTGAATCTTACGCGTCTGCCAATTCCGCCACATCCGCAAGCATTGTATATTATACAATACGATGTACAATTTGGCAAGCGATTTACAAAAATTCAGCACAACAATTTGTACAAATATATTGAGTATTCAGCACAAACAATCTGTCGTAAAATGCTGTCGCCGCCGTTAAAATCAATATATATGCACGCCTTCTTTGTTGACGAATGCGTAGGCTATCTTGTGCGGTTGCGGACGTGTATTTCCTATTATGACGGATTTGCGCAACAGATCCGTCGCTTCCTCCACACGCAGACCGTTGTGATAGACGTAACACAACACATCTCCGCGTCTCACTTCGCTGCCGAGTTCGACTTTCATTTCCACGCCTACGGAAAAGTCTATCGAATCTTCCTTTTTCATTCTTCCACCGCCGAGCAAAGTTACAGCATGTCCTATGTCTGCAGTGTTCATTGCCGTTACATAGCCGTCGTTTTGCGCGCAAACGGCAATTTTTTCACCCAGTTTAAACATTTCGGGATGGTAAATATATCTTTCGTCTCCGTGCTGTGCCTTTACCATCTCGGCAAACTTGTCGAGAGCCCTGCCGCTGTCTATGGCGTCCTGAAACGCCTTTACGGCGGTTTCTTCGGTGTACAGTGGTGTCAGTGAAAGCAACTTGACTGCCACCTCTTTAAGTTCGCTGTACAGCCTTGAACGCTTACCTTTCAATACATCGATGATGTTTACCACTTCCAGCGAATTACCTATATGGTCGGAAAGAGGTTGCTGCATATCTGTGATAAGCGCGCCTACGGACTTGCCTGCGCGGTTGCCAATGTCAACCATTTTTTGCGCAAGCACCAAAGCGTCTTCTTTCGTCTTCATAAACGCGCCCGTTCCGTACTTGACGTCAAGCAGAATTATGTCCGAACCGCTGGCGAGTTTCTTGCTCATTATACTGCTGCAAATAAGCGGAACGCAGTCCACCGTACCCGTCACGTCACGCAATGCGTACAACTTCTTGTCGGCGGGAGCAAGGTTTCCCGTCTGACCTATTACGCAACAGCCTACGCTTCTGACTACTTTTTTAAATTCATCTTCGCTGAGAGCAATGTCCATACCTGGAATACTTTCCAGTTTGTCTATCGTACCGCCTGTAAAGCCCAATCCCCTTCCGCTCATTTTAGCCACGTAAACTCCGCAGCACGCGAGAACGGGAGCAAGAGCAAGAGTAGTACTGTCCCCCACGCCGCCTGTGGAATGTTTGTCAACGACTATGCCGCCCAGCGAAGACAAATCCATTACGTCTCCGCTGTGCAACATTGCATCGGTAAGATCGTAGGTTTCCCTGTCGTCCATACCATTAAGCACTATTGCCATCAGCAAAGCGGATATCTGATAATCGGGTATTTCTCCGACGGTAAAACCGTTTACGAAATAGCGGATCTCATCAGTTGAAAGTATCTGTTTGTTTTTCTTTTTTTCTATGATTTCAAGTATGTTCACGACACGCCTCCAAAAAATTTTCAGGTTAGAAACTCCATCGAATGATATCTGTTGAAGAATAATTATACCACAAAAATATAGCCTTCACAATACCCAATTTCAAATTCATTCAAACAAGCAGTCAAAAGTCTGTTTGGGTTACGCAAATCAGCTTACGCTGTGCCTTTACCGGAAACTGTCGGTAAAACGGCAACTCCTTCCGCCCATATTTGAAAGTCACGCTGAAACACTTTTTGTTTGATTTTTTAAAATTGACGTCGAGACAGTTTCAATAAAAAAGACCGATGTGTCTTAAAGACAAATCGGTCAAAAGCATCGATGAGACAAATTTTTACCAGTCTTCCTTGATGCTGATTTTTATGTCGGTGTAGAACTCCTTGTATTGTTTCTTGAATTTTTCCGCGTCAGACTGTTGTTCACAGTCATCCGCTTCTTCCATATCCATACCGTCGTCGTCCATAAGTTCCGACTTTCTCATCATTTCATACATTGTGTTTGTACTCATATATACCCCCGGCAAATATTACGCTTTACACCGCTGTCAGTCGTCAACGCCGTACCGATTCCGTCAAGTCCGGTTTGCTGCTTTAAAACACAACTTTTTACGGACTTAGTGCCGAGTGACGCCTGACTGAAAAGTCTGTATATCGAAACAAGGGGCAAAAGCCCCTTGCATTAATTATTTCTGTTGATTGTCTGCGTTTTCCTGAGGTTGTTCAACGGACTGAGGAGCTTCCGCAACGATATTCTTTGTCTTCTTTCTTCTGAGCATTTCGGGACTGATTTCGCCGGCTTTTGCCAAAGCAATCTTGGTAAATACGGGCCCGAACAGTTCGTAAACAAGTACAGCGCACATTGTAATAGTAACGATTGCGGATCCTACTTCATCAAAACCTGCCGCAGCAAATTCCTTTTTGCACAGTGTTGCCATACCGATTGCAACGCCTGCCTGAGGCCACAAAGTGATACCGAGGTAGTTACGAACGTTTTTGTCAGCCTTTGTGACAACAGCGCCCACGAAGGAACCGACATACTTACCTGCGCAACGAGCGATAAGATAAATGACCAAAATCAGCACGATTTGCAGGTTTCCGAGGCTGAGAATATTGAGTTCCGCACCTGAAATAATGAAGAACAGCATGAACACGACGGGAGTCCAACGGTCGGTACCTTCCATTATCTTTTCCGATTCGACACGGAGGTTTACAAACACGGCACCTGCCATCATGCAAACAAGCAGATCGGAAAGAGCAAAGGGCATCACGCCGCTGCTGTTGAGTTGGGTAAACACTTCGCAAATACCGATGCAGGCAAATACAGCAATGATAGTTGCAATAAGTCGATTGTCACGCGATTTGAAGAATGTGGGAACCAAAGACAGCAAACCGCCGATTATCGCGCCCACTGCCAGAGAAACGATGATTTCCAGCAAAGGCCAGACAACAAGGTTAAGAACAGTAAGAGAAGCACCGCTGAGCATCGACAGAGCAATGCTGTTGCTTATTGCAAATACCACAAGACCTACGGCGTCGTCGAGAGCGACTACGGGCAACAAAGTACCTGTAACAATACCCTTAGCCTTGTACTGACGAACTACCATAAGAGTAGCGGCGGGAGCGGTAGCGGTTGCGATTGCACCGAGAACTATTGCTTCGGCGGGCATACTCGGGATGGCGATAAGCAATGCAACGTCAACAAACAGCGTGGCAAGCAAAGCCTGGAACATTGTAATGGTGATTGCGCTTTTGCCTATTTCCTTAATGTGACGAATCTTGAATTCCACACCTATGGAAAACGCTATAAATCCCAACGCAAGCGAACTGACTATACCGAGACTGTTCAGCGTGGGTTCATCGATTATACCCAACATATAAGGTCCGATGATAAGACCGACGATAAGGTAACCCGTAACATTGGGCAAACCTATTACTTTCATCAGTCTTGTGGACAGCAATCCGAGTACAAGTGCAATTGCTATCGTAAGCACTACATTAAAAATACCCTCGCCCAGAATGGGAAAAACCCCTTCGGAGAGCGTGGCAGACACAAAATTTAACATATCTGATTACCTCTAATTTGAAATATAGGACAAATGCGCATATAAGCACCTGTCACTTTGCACAGCCTATATTTTATTACTTTATAAAAATAAAGTCAATCAAATATCCGCATTTGCGTACCGTTACAAGGTTAATAAAATTTGATACTGTCATAAATTTGACCGAATACCCCGCTGTACGGGGAATACAGTAAAAATAAAGACCGCATTGAAGGTCGGGTTCAATGCGGCCGAAAAGCGTATGTTGTACCGTTATTTTATTGCAGATCCTGCAACAGTCTGTCCACCTTGGAATAAAGAGAGGGAATATCACCGTCGTTTACTATTACGTCACAGACATCCGAATAGGCTTTCTGCGTTGCGGAAATTCCACGTATATCTTCAACCGACCTGCCGTCACGCAATGCGGCACGGCGAAACCGCGCTTCGTCGGGAGTGACAATCTGCCAGACTTTAAACCACTTTACCGACAAAACGTCCATCAAAGGAACTTCCGCAAACAGCAGTCCGTCGGTCTTCTCGGCGGTTGTAAGAATTTCTTTTTCTATCCTTTTGTGAAATAAAGCGTTGTAACGTGTACGCAGATCGGCATCGTTAAAAATGACGTCGCGGATATAACTTCTGTCAAGACTTCCGCCCGCTACCGCACGACTTCCGAGCAGTCGTTCTACTTCCGAGATGACTTCCGGATCCTGTGCTATTTTGCGTGCAACCGTATCGCAGTCTATGACTTTAAAGCCCTTTTGCCTGAGATAATTGCCCACCACGCTTTTGCCGCTTCCTATAAGTCCCGTAACGGCGACCTTTTTACACTTCATACAGATTTCTGCCCCTTTCCGTTTCCACAGTAAGTTTACAATCGAGATTGACGGCGTTTTCCATCTGCCGTTTCAGAATTTCCTCCACTTGATCTGCTTCCTCTTCGAAGCAATCGACGATCAGTTCGTCGTGTATCTGCATTACCATACGGCTTCTCAGTCCCAGACGCCTTATTTCCTCGTCCACCTTTAACATCGCTATCTTCATTATATCCGCGGCACTGCCCTGCAAAGGCATATTCATGGATGCTCTTTCACCGAAAGCGCGCACGTTTTTGTCGGTTGCATTAAGTTCGGGAATGTATCTTCTTCTGCCTGTGATTGTGGTGACGTAGCCGTTTTTTCTGGCACTTTCCACACTGTTGTCGAGGTAACTTTTTATCGCGGGAAAACGATTGAAATACCGCTGAATGTAGTCGTGCGCCTGTGAAAAGGAAATGCCCGTATTTTCCGAAAGTCCGTAATCGCTTATTCCGTATATGATGCCGAAATTGACTGCCTTAGCCATCCGTCGCATGGAGGAATTGACCATTTCAAGGGGCACGCCCATTATTTCCGACGCAACCTTGGCGTGAATATCTTCGCCTTTATTGAAGGATTCCAACAGATTGGCGTCGTGTGAAAAGGCGGCAAGCAAACGCAATTCTATCTGCGAATAGTCTGCCCCCACAAAGACTCCGTATTGCGACACAAACAATTTGCGTATTTCTTTACCAAGGTCATTGCGTATGGGAATGTTTTGCAAATTAGGATCGCTGCTGCTCAGTCTTCCGGTCGTCGTGAGCGATTGATTGTAGGTGGTATGCACCTTGCCTTTCTTTACCAACGGTCTCAATCCGTCGATATAGGTTCCTGCCAGTTTACTCCACTGACGGTATTCCATTATCTTTTCGATTATCGGATGACTTCCGCGCAACTTTTCCAGCACTTCGTTGTTGGTGGAGTAGCCTGTCGCGGTTTTCTTGTAGTGTTTGAGTCCGAGGTTGACGAACAGTACTTCAGACAGCTGTTTGGGGCTTGCCACGTTAAATTTCTTTCCTGCCAGCCGATAAATATCTTCTGCAATTTCGTTTATTTTGGCGGAAAACTGAACGGACAACTTTTCCAAAAGTTCGGTGTCCACACAAACGCCCTGCTTTTCCATTTCGTACAGCACGTCAGACAGGGGCAGTTCCACTTCGCGGTAAAGTCTTAACGTTTCGGTCTGTTCAAGTTGTTTGTACAGCAGATCCTTTACCGTAAACAGAGGAGCGACGGTTCCCTTTAAGTTGTAACTTTCAGTAAGCGCTTTCTGATTTTTGTATGCGCGAGGCAATGCAAGATATTGCATCAGATCCACATCGTAAACCACATTGTTGAGGACAACGTCAAACGGTTCCAGTCTGTGTTTTAAAGACTTGCCGTCGTACACTATTTTGTCGCAACTGCATTCGAACAAAGGTTTAAGCAACATTACTGCGTCAAACTGCGTAAACCCGCCTAAAAAACTGTCGCTTTCCACTATCTTATATTCCGCGTCTGCACTGCCCGACAAATACCATCCCCCGTCGTAGCACAACGCTACCGAGGGTTTTTGACACAGATCTTTTACAATTTCCTTCAATCTGTCAGGTTGTGTAACTTCTTCGCATCGGCAGTCAACGGGTTCGGGTTGTTCGCTTTGCGGACTGTCGGCGAAATTCAATCTCGACAGCAAGGAGCGGAATTGTAACGACAGCAATTTGTCCCTTACCTTCTCGCCGAACTGCGGAACAACGCATTTTTCCAAAGTACAGTCCACATCCGCATTTCTTATGATAGTGGCAAGTTTTTTACTGACGTACGCCATTTCCTTGCCCTCTTCCAGTTTAGTGCGCAGCGCGCCCTTGACGCTGTCCAAATTGGCGTACAGATCGTCTATGTCGTTAAACTTCGACAGCAGATCCATTGCCGTCTTTTCCCCTATACCTTTAACTCCCGGAATATTGTCGGAAGTGTCGCCTCTCAACGCCTTGTATTCAATTACTTTTAAAGGAGTAAGTCCGTAATTTTCTTTAAGAGTTTCGGGAGTTACCCTTTCCACATCGGTTACTCCTCGTTTGGTAAGCAACACAGTCAGGTCGTCGGAAACCAGTTGCAGCATATCGCGGTCACCCGTCACGACAAGGCTTGGCATATTGAGTTTTAAAGACAGCGTACCTATTATATCGTCCGCTTCCACACCTGCTTTTTCCACAACGGCAATGTTCATTGTGTCAAGAAGATCGTGAAGAACGGGCATCTGCTGTGCAAGGTCGTCGGGCATTCCCGCTCTGTTTGCCTTGTACTCGGCATAGAGATCCTTGCGGAAATTGTGACCGCGTTTGTCAAATGTGACTATTAAATGTGAAGGTTTGTAATCGGAAAGCACTTTGAGCAATATGCTTGTAAAGCCGTAAACGGCGTTGACGTTGTGCTGATTTCCGTCGTTTAAAAACGGCAATGCGTAATATGCGCGATTCAGAATGCTGTTGCCGTCTATCAGTACAAGTTTCATTTGGTCTCCTTAAAATCGATCAGAGAAAGATCGCATCCTGCAAAGTTCTCTATAATTTTGTCGGCCTTGCCTTCGAGATACCTGCCTACGCCTACGGTGTGCATTCCTGCCGACAGCGCGCCTTCCACACCGCACAACGCGTCTTCGAACACCGCACATCGGCTCGGATCGAGGTTGAGCCTTTGGGCACATTCCAGATAAATTGCCGGGTTGGGTTTGGGGGGCAACGGACTTGCTCCGTCCAGCACGGTATCGAAATACTTGTCCAGCCCGAAACGTTTTATAAGAATTCCTGCCGAAGCGCTTGCGCTTGCTACTGCGCACAGTATATTGTTGTCCCTTAGCAGTTGCAGAAATTCCCGTACACCATTAATGGTCATGTCCGCAGTCAACTTGTCCGCACGTCTGCCGTAAGCCTCGGCACGAAGACGGTACATTTCGTCGTAAAGTTGCGGTGTGTACTTTTTCCCCGAACGTTTTATCATATAATCGATGATTATATGTCTGCCTGTGGATTTGAAGGGAAAGTAATCCTGTTCTGTAAATTCCAACCCCACATGGTCGGCAACTTCCTTCCACGCCTCGTAGTGATACCTTTCGCTGTCCATTACCACACCGTCAAAATCGAATATACAGCCTTTTGCCAACATAATTCCCCCTGAGATTATCGGATGTTGAGATGTTTATTGAATTATACCACAAAAAGGCAACGATGTACAATATGTTTACCAAAAACTGTTCGTTTGCATTTTCCGCGTCACATCGCGTATTACGCCCGTGGCAAAAGTTTATAAATGCTTACCGTCGCATTGACTGTGTCATGCCTAATCAGTTCAATTTGTCAAAATCCGATTGCACGAGTTATAACTCTCGATATTGTCTGTAAGAAAAATTCTGAGCAACACTTTTAGCAATTACTTAAATTGCCTAATGCCGTTAATTGTCAAATACAATGCGCCCTTAAAACTGTTAAAGGCGCATTGTAAAATGTCGGTTTATATAAAAGTTATGGTCACAAATCGTGCGATTTAACCCCCGATCAATACCGCACTTCCAGTTTGTTGTCGCTTTTTGACAACGACTCGGGGTTAAAAGGCTGGTAACACGCTATTCCGTTGACGCTCATTCCCTTGCTCGGAGACTGTTTGAAAACCGTGTCCAGTCTTTTGTTTTTGTAAACGATTGCAAACTGTTCCAGAAACACCTGCCCGTCCACAAGAGGACGTACGGAAAGGCGGTCGCAACACAAGTCCACCCCGTAGAGATTTTCCAACTGTGAAACGTAATACCAGCACCGTGGAATACCGTATTTGTTTACAAGGTCTTTAAGACGTTGTTTGGAGGGATGGTTCAGGGGCACGGCGCCTATTGCCTGCGCGTAGGGATAGAGTTCCTTGTCGCAACTTATCTGTTTGCGAATGTCCGAATAGCGTATCAGTGTCTGTGTTCGATTTGTCTGCATACGTGCCAACTTTTTAAGTGCAAGAGCCACTACGCACAGTTGCTTGCCTCGGTAGTCCGTCCTGAACAAGGTTTTGTCTATATGTTCTTTGACGGAATCGGTAAACACGGTCGTGTCGTTGGTAATCGATGCGTAGTAAATGCTTGCCAAAGTCAGCGCAAGGCTGTCGCAGTGCATTGCAATGTTGCCGTTGGCGTCGTAATACTGCGTCTGACCGTCGGAAATGTAACTGCTCTGCGCAAGATACATTACCGCTTTTTTGACAAATCGGGTATTGGTATAGCACATGGCAGATAACGTCAGGCTGTCCCAGCGTACGAGTCTGTTTGCAAGCAGGTAGCAATTTTTTTCGTTTATATAATTGAGGTAAGCGGACAAAAGACTTTCCGTAATGAGCGACTGTCCTTGCTCCACCACATTATTGTTGGAAAATGCCAGTTCGTGCCGTATGTCGGGTTTGAGACATACGGCAAGACATCTTGAAGTCTTGTCATCACCCGACAGTTTGTAACGCAATCTGTTGCTGTTACATTCAAGCGGATTGGTTGTAAAACTTTCGATGTTTCCGCAAAAACTCACGGTGTAACTTCTGATGTCGTCCTTAATTACAAACACGTTGCCTTGTCTTCTGACCGTTGCGGGTTTTTCGAAATTAAAACGCACGAGCAATCTTCTGGGCGCATTAAAAGACACGCTGTAAACCTTGCTGTTGGGACGGTGATTCAGTTGCAGCAGACAATCCTTGCGCGAATAGCGCATTCCGTTGTCGGACACTTCGAACGCCCCGCAGTTGAGTCTTGTTACCTTGTTGTTACCCACCGAATACAGAGCGACGGAGGACATATTGGCAAAAAAACCGTTTATCAGCGTACATTCGTTACCTTCGTCGTCCGCCATTGTGGAAACGTTGCAATCACCGAATCTGTGCGAAAAACAGTATTTGCCCTGTTCCGACCGTTCCTGTTCCACGAGATTGCTTGCGCAACTTATTACCATCGGTAACCCCTCTTGACTGTCTTCCCACTCGTCAGTCACTTTACCGCACCTGGTAAAGCCGTAACAATTCGCATTCGTAATCGATTGTGTAAGTTTACGTATGTCTGTGTCGCACACCGAAACTATGCTGAAGCGGAAACTTCCGTTTGCGGAAACGGCACATTTTATTTTACCTGCTACACTGTCGGTCATATATTCGCAGGGTACGCCCACGGCAAGACAGGCAAAATAATGTCCCACACCTTCCGACATGTACCCTGCGCAGGACGCTCCGTCGTGACGAAAATACTGCGGTTGAGACACGTCCGCTCCGCAGGAAAAATCCACCGTCAAAGTGCGTTTTTTGTTTCCCGTGTTGGTCACCGTGTAATTGCACACACGGCAATTGTCCTGAATGAACAGTCTCATACGAACGTTTAAACTGCCGTTGTCCGCGCTGAATTCGGCGATATGTCTGCCGAATCTGTGATTACAGAATGTATCGAAAACATTTCTGCCCCGTTCGGTAATACGGATGTTACAATCCCATGACGCTCCGCCGCTGTTTTTCAACTGACTGTTTCCCATGCAGTCCGCACCGCATTTAACGATACCGTTGTCAAAACTTTTAAAGCGATATCTGTTGTTTAAAATATACTGTCCGTGCAGAATATCCGCATTGGCGGGCAAAAGCCTGCTGACGCACCACTCGGCAGTTTTGTCTTTTTTGCGAGCAAGATCCCAACTCATACAGTAATACTTTATTACATACAGCGACAGGACGTCGTCAAACAGATATTTTTCTCTGTCATCGGTAAGCACCGACAACGCCTTTTTCTTTATTTCGATATACTGTTCCGCCGTATAAACGCACTGAGTTGCTCGGACAATAATTTCCGCTGCTCTTTCAATGCGAATGAATCCGTCGCACGACGGAAAGGTAACATCTTTGCCCAGATTTTTTTTCAGGCGCAAAAACGCTTTCCAGTACCCGTCGAACATTCCCGTTGCAATACGTTGCAAAGCGGATCTGCCCTTGAACAGCGCAATTTCGTTGAGACAAAATTCCGTTGCGTTGAGATTTATTTTCTTTCTGTGCGCCGTCAAAGGCACTACTGCAATCCTGTCTAACATTTCACAAAGTTGTGCGGCGTTGACGGGCTGTGCAAGCAACGACGTGTAAAAATCCTTTTTAACGTTCCATCTGACGTTATCTCTGATAAATCCTGCTAACTGCATAACGATCCTCCGTAAAGTGTCTAAATTATTGACGGTATGCAGTAAATTTACACGGATAACAGCGCAAAAAAAACGCTGTAATTACCGCAATTTGTCGTAAACCGATTGTAGCGGTATTAAACGGCAATTTACGTTTTTACACGTTTTCACGGTGCCGTGCGATAGATTGAATTGCAGTTCCCTCCAAAACTGTCTGTATCCCTAACGCAAAAAAAAACGCCACACGTTTCCGTGTGGCGTAAAACGGCAATGGCAATTACTTCAATTCGGAGAAGTATTTGATTGTTCTTACCATCTGAGATGTGTAACTGTTTTCGTTGTCATACCATGCAACTACTTTTACCAGTGTCTTGTCGCCCAGAGCGGTAACCTTTGTCTGTGTAGCATCGAACAGAGATCCGTAAGTGATACCGATGATATCGCTGCTTACAAGAGGTTCTTCGGTGTAACCGAAACTGGGAGATGTCTGACTCTTCATCCATGCGTTGATTTCATCCTTGGTAACAACTTTGTCGACAACGGCAACAAGTTCCGTCAAAGAACCTGTGGGAACGGGAACACGCTGAGCAGCGCCGTCCAGTTTGCCGGCAAGTTCGGGAATGACGAGACCGATAGCCTTAGCAGCGCCTGTGCTGTTGGGAACGATGTTTACGGCAGCGGCACGAGCACGACGCAGGTCACCCTTGCGGTGAGGTCCGTCCAGAACCATCTGATCGCCTGTGTAAGCGTGGATAGTCGTCATAAATCCCTTTTCGATGGGAGCAAGTTTATTGAGAGCGGCTGCCATGGGAGCCAGGCAGTTTGTCGTGCAACTTGCGGCGGAAATTATTGTGTCGGTAGCCTTCAGCGTACCTTCGTTTACACCGTAAACGATTGTGGGAAGGTCATTGCCTGCAGGAGCGGAAATTATTACTTTCTTAGCGCCTGCATTGATGTGAGCCTGAGACTTTTCCTTGGAACAGTAGATACCCGTGCATTCCAGTACAACGTCTACATCCAGTTCCTTCCAGGGAAGTTCGTTAGCGTCTTTAATTGCGTAGATCTTGATTTCCTTGCCGTCGACAGTGATTGTACCGGCTTCTTCGTTAGCGGATACTGTGTCAGCAAGAGCGTATCTGCCTTGAGCGGAATCGTATTTCAGAAGGTGAGCAAGCATCTTGGGGCTTGTAAGGTCGTTTATAGCAACAATTTCGTATCCCTTGGCACCAAACATCTGTCTGAAAGCAAGACGACCGATACGACCAAAACCGTTGATTGCAACTCTAACGTTACGATTTGCCATTTTTGAATACCTCCAAAAAATAATTGAATTATTTTGTGTAATTAGCCAGTAATTGTTTACTAAACAACAATCCTGTGCTACAATACCTTATGTATTATACCATAGTAGCAATTGTTTGACAACCGTTAAACAATGTTGGCTATTATCAAAAAATATTACAGAAATATATATATTTTTTATGCAGGAGGTACAGCGACTAATGGCATTGGTAACAACCAAGGAAATGTTCAAAAAGGCGTACAAAGAAGGTTACGCAATCGGAGCATTCAACGTAAACAACATGGAAGTGATTCAGGGTATTGTCGAAGCAGGCAAAGAGGCACGCAGCCCTCTGATCTTGCAGGTAAGCAAGGGCGCAAGAAACTACGCAAACGTAACTTATCTTAAAAAACTTGTGGAAGCGGCAATCATTGAAACGGATCTTCCCATTGCGCTTCATCTTGACCACGGCGACAGTTTCGAACTGTGCAAGCAATGTGTGGACGACGGTTTCACGTCGGTAATGATAGACGCTTCGAGCCTTCCTTTCGAAGAAAACATCGCATTGAGCAAACGGGTTGCCGAATACGCTCACGACCACGGAGTCGTGGTAGAAGCGGAACTTGGTACGCTTGCGGGTATCGAGGAACACGTAAGCAACGAGTACGGCAATTACACCAATCCTGCCGAAGTTGAAGAATTTGTATCCCGTACAGGCGTGGACAGTCTTGCCATCAGTATCGGAACAAGTCACGGCGCATTCAAATTCGCGTCCACACCCAAACTGCGTTTCGACATTCTGGAAGAGGTTTCCAAAAGATTGCCCGGATTCCCCATCGTACTGCACGGCGCAAGCAGCGTTCCTCAACAGTTCGTTGCGGAAATCAACAAGTACGGCGGAAACATGAAGGGCGCACAGGGCGTACCGGAAGAGATGCTCCGTAAGGCTGCCGAAATGGCTGTATGCAAAATCAACATCGACAGCGACATCCGTCTGGCAATGACTGCCGCAATCCGTAAGCACTTTGCAGAACACCCCGAGCATTTCGATCCCCGTCAATATCTTGCTCCCGCAAGAACGGCAGTAAAAGAAATGGTACTGCACAAGATTGTAGATGTTCTTGGTTGCAACAACAAGATCTGATTAAATCAAAACTAAAAAACAAGCAGAGAAATCTCCGCTTGTTTTTTTTGTGTGATTTGCTGTTCTCAACGCAATGTTCAGGCAAATATACCGGATTTTGCACTGCTGTACGACAGTAAACAAAACATCTGTCGCACTGTAAAATTATTGTACGTTCTGTAAAAATCCGCATTTACCGACAGGCGAATTTCTGCAAAACATACGACGCGTCCGATAAAAACCTTCAGCCGTTACGTTGCGTTTGAGAGGCATAGTCACACACACCATTACTTGTGAGTGCGTTCGGTAGTATTGCATCCGCAAATATGCTGACTGTATCTTTCGTCGTAATCGGCAGTCATCAGAAAACGTGAGGCAAACAACCACACCAACATATATATACCGGAAATACCTACCAGTATATACAGTGTTCTTTCCAACCAGCCCAGTCCGAATGTTATCCAGTTTACCAGGTTGAAATCGAACACGCCGATCAACAACCAGTTGAGTGCGCCGATTATTGTAAGAATCAGGGCTATAACACTCAATACGTTGAATGTCTTGTTCAAAATACCGTTCCTCCTTGTAGTTGGTAATTGTAGTTTGTACACCTGCAATAATTTTATGCACGGAAATTTCACCGTAACAAAAAGCGCAAATCGCTTGCGCAAATTTTGAAAAGTATATATAATATACAATGCTGTCATACGGCAGATGGTAGTAGCCACCCATCTATACAAAAAACTACGGAGGTGACGATGTTTGCACACGCCGTGCAAACGGGCTGATCGTCGTTAAAAAAATGAAGACAAACATCACAAAGTTTATTTGTATCAACGCTGTGATTGCCGGTCTGTACGTACTGTTCACGATGCCTTTCGGTATAATCGCGGTAAACAGCAACTTACAGTTCCGTCCCGCAGAAGCACTTACAATACTTCCCGCTCTGTGTCCCTACACCGTTGTGGGAGTAACAATCGGTTGCGCCATTGCCAACACCATTTCGCCCTTCGGCGCATTCGACGTAATACTCGGTTCGGCAGTTACGCTTATTGCAGGAATACTCACCGCAAAGGTATTTAAAAAGAGTTACCTCGCACCCATTCCGCCCATCGTTTTAAACGCATTCTTGCTTCCGGTAATCTGGATACTTGGCGGACAGGGAGGAAACGTAGTATATTGGGTGAGCGTAGGTTCGCTGTTTATTTCGCAGGGTGTCGTGCTGTATGCCCTCGGATTACCACTGTATTTCCTCGCACGCAAAACATTGCTTCCCATAATGCAACTAAACACCGACACGGACAACACTGCCAAAAATCACAACTGAAATCAATAAAAAAAGCCGTATCTCTTTTCGGAGATACGGCTTTTTTGATGTATGTTACCCTTGTAAAAATCAACTGCTCAGAAAATGTATCGATAAAAAACTTCTTCGGCAAAATGCAAGTAGATGTTTTAAGGCAAAAAATTTAGTTCTGTAAAAAGTTTACACAGAAATTGCACGAACGCATAGCTTACACAACAATTAAAGAATATCCTAAAAAACTAAAAGGACTGAGTTCGGTACTGTACCGGACTCAGTCGCATGTATCAAATTGATTATTTAATTTTTGTCCGACTTTTGGGGTACACATCGGTCAGCGACTGTTTCAGTCATTGTAGACGGTAACGTTTGTGCCGTTGTTCCACAGAGCGTCCAAAGCGTATATTTCACGTGCTTCCTTGTGAAATATGTGTACAATCACATCGTTGTAGTCCACTGCTATCCATCTGCCTTCGGAAACTCCTTCGCTGCGTCTTGCTTCCAATCCCTGTTTGGACATTGCTTCGTCCAAAGCGTCGTAAATGGCCTTTACCTGAGGCGCGCTTCTTCCGCTGCACACCACGAAATAATCGGCAATATCCGTCATTCCGTGAATGTCCACTATTCTGATGTCTTCCGCTTTTTTCGAGGACAATGCCTTGCAAATTGTCTGTAATGTCTCTTGTATTGTCATATTTTCTCCTTAAATAATTTTTCGTAGTAATCGATAGCCTCTTGCGTCAACGGGCTTATTTGCATCTTGCGGTCTTTACACACCTGATAAGCCTCTTTCATAACATTTAAAAATGTCTGTTCCAATGTGTAAGCGAACAGATGTTCTGTGGGATAGGGACGGCTTTTTTCCGTTTTGTCGGCAATGTAAACTATCATGTCGAGTTCCGTCATTTTCGGACGTGCCGTCGTATGAAAGCGTATTGCGTCCAGTACCGTTTGATCGGTTATTCCGAAATCCTTTTGGGCTACTTCCGCCCCTAAAAAAGCGTGCACCACCGATAAAGGCTGATTGTCGGTATTCACAAATCCGTAATCGGCGTACCTGTCGCTTCCGATGTACTTGGCACAGTCGTGCAAAGCGCAAGCCGTAAACACCTGTTGTTCGGTACATTGCTTTCGTGGAAGTTCCAGTCCCTTCAACGTAACGTAAAAGGTATGACTGAAACGCGGTTTTTTGAGATAGCCTTGCAATTTCAACGTCATACTGCGATATTGTCCGTACAGATTGTTGCTGTAGATATATTTTAAAACTGACGGACTGACCTCGGTGATCGGCAGATTGAATTGCCGTTTCAGACGAATTTCCGTAGAGGACGCGTCATCGGGTTCAACATCGAGAAAAACTATTTCCGCACCGTATTTTTCCTTCGCACGTCGGGCTGACTGCTGTTTTTCGACGTCCTTACGACAGGCAACGGCAAGCACGGCAATACGGCAGATCTCGTCGGGACAATGCCAACCGTCGAGGTCTCTCAAACTGTCCCCCCCTATAATCAGAAACAACTGCGCAGAGGGATACTTTTCCCTGACATACCGCAACGTGTCGAGAGTGTAACTCTTGCCCTGTCTGTCAATTTCGAAGGTGTCCACTTCCGCATGCGCGACATCGGCAAATGCCAGTCTTGTCATGTCCAGTCTGTGAGCAGCCGATTCGCTGCAGATTTTGTGAGGAGGATCTCCGCATGGAAATACAAGCAACTTGTCCAGATTCAACTGTGCAACGGCTGCATTTGCAATATTAAGATGGGTAAGATGAGGAGGATTGAACGTTCCTCCGAATACGCCTATTTTCATGCCTATATTTTACTATATATCTATTGTTTTTTCAATAAATATGATATTGTTTTTTATATTCTGTGTAAAAAGGGCAACAATTAAAGATATGGCAAAACTACTAAACACTGTTATACTTACATTTTTGAGTTTTATGGCAACTTTGTGCTGGGTGTATTACCTGACGCATTTGTCCCAACTGTCTCTTACGGTATCGTTGCTTATGGCGGTTGCCGTGCTGTGCGCTGTCCTTATATACAACAAGCGCGAAAAAAAGCCCCGAAAAAATATCGAGGCGTTCCGCTGGCAGATGATATTGGACAGTCGGTACAAATCGGTGTACGATATGTTGATTTACAACGGTTATAATTGCATGCAACCCGAAGAAAACAAAATATTTGCATCGAAAAACGATGTACGTTACTGTTTTTATATGAAATTTCAACTGGCAGACCTTACTGCTGACGACGTTGTGACGGTATTCAGACAAATTCGAGGTCACGCAGACAAACTGGTAATAATGACAAACAACGCGCATCAGTCGGCGTACGGCACGGCAAAGACGCTGTCTTCGTTGATGCCTACGACCGTGACCGATTGCGAACAGTTGCACGTACTTATGCAACAAAGCCGATGCATTCCGTCGGAACAGTTGCCAAAGCCTCCTAAAAAACGTCCTGCACTTAACTACGCGTTTAACCGTAAGCGTTTCGGTGCCTATGCCTCCGCGTCGGTATTTATATTTGCAACCGGCTGGCTTACATTTTTCCCTATATACTCGATGATCTGGGCGTCGGTACTGGCTGTATTTGCACTGTTCAGCCTTTTCAACAAACAGTTTAACCGCCCCTCTCCTTCTCCGCTGGACTGATCTTCAACTTTTCCAACGCTTCGTACAATGTAGTTTGCTGAGGAAAATGCAACGCCATATACTGCAATTTTGCCGCGTCAATCGTTGCCAGACTTTCAAACTTTTCGTTTACCACTTTGACATTATACAAAAAGCCACCCTGCATACGTCGGATGACCGTTTTCAATGTCGTATTGCCCCCGAACACCAATGTCCGCAATTCCATCCCCGCGGTCATTGTACGGCTGTTAAACACAAAGGGAGCAATACGCATGAAGTGTACGTTGTCCTTGCCTATAAGCGAACTGAACAGAAAAACCGCAAACAGTCCCATACTGAACAGGTCGTAATGCAAAAACACCGACAAAACGAACACCGCAAACAGCACGGCGGAAATTACTGCCGTGAGTCTGCGTGAGTTGTCGTAGCCTGATTTGCCCTTTTTGTCCCACAACGCGCCCACTATTCTGCCTCCGTCCAAAGGGTAACAGGGAAGCAAATTTACCAATGCCATACTCACATTGGCATTGAAGAACACATCGGTAAATACGTAAGCAGACGGAATTGTCCACCACAAAGCAAGGCAGATTACCGCGGCGACAATGTTGGCACACGGTCCCGCCAGCGCAATAGCCATTGCGTCGTCGGGATTGACATCGTCGAATTTGCCGTAAAGAACCGCTCCAAAGGCAGACAATTTCATACTGTTACATTTGTACCTTCTTGACAGTGCGACACGGTAATGAGCACATTCGTGAAGCAGCATTGCAATCGTGTACATTGCAAGAAGATATCCGCGACGAAAAATCACCGCAGATATCAGCAACAGATAAAAACTGAAATGTATTGAAAGTTTCAGACGCTCCATTGCACGCTGTTTTCGCTGCCTACAACGTCTTCGACAATTTCACCGTTGTACAAAATGGTGATTGTTGCCGTATCGTTGTACTTTGCAAGAAGAGTGTTGCGGGTAACTTCCTGACCTTCAGTGACATATATTGCAGTAAGATCGGAATACACGATGCGCGTGTTTTCGTCTATGTCTACCGTAAGGCTGTCTTCACCCACCTGACTGACGGTACCGTCGGTAAAACTTACAACCGCTCTGCCTCCGCTGAGATACACCACGCCGTTGTCAACGTTGTCAACAGTCATCGTGTACGGAATCTCAATCGTGCCGTCGGGTGCGTTGCTCACAGCCTGCCACACAGGCAATTGAGAAGTAAAAGTAGCGCGCGCGGTTTCAAATACGTTGCCGTCAAAGTTACTGTCTACAAACAGCAATCCTGCAAGGACGGCAAACGCCACTAATGCCATAGCGGTATACTTCAATACCGATATATATTTTTTGTTGTTGCGCACAGACGGTTTGGGTTTATTTTCTTCGACATACTTACGGTTAGCATAGGAAACTTCCAACCAATCGTTTTCTTCGCCGTCGCTCACAACGGTGTTGATACCTTGGTAGTCACTCATAGTTAAAGACCTCCATTTACTTTTCAGTTTAGTTTACGTAAGTAAAGTCTGATATATGACCTAAGAAAAATTGACAGGCAACAATTTTTTTACCTTTACCGACATTGTGATGACCAATCCGTCGGAAGTGTCGGCATTGAATTGAATCGGACCGTCAGCAACCACGTACTGTTGTATAAATCTTATAAATTCGTTTTTTAAATATTCGGAATAGATTCCGTTGTCGTACTTGTCACGCAACAGCATTTTTTCCGCACGTTCTGCAATCAGAGACATATTACACCTTCCTTTTTATACTTCTGCGCATTCGCCCCAATATTCCCTTGTAGCGGGACAGACAATCGTACATTTTGGCAGTACCGAGATGCAGATTGTCAGCCAATATACGGTAAGGTCTGCGCCCCCCTTCGGCGGTAGTGAGGCAGTTTATGCTGTCGTCGTCGGGAATAATGCCCAACGCCGTCTGCCCGATCAGAGAAAATATTTCCGTAGGAGTCAGCATTTCTCCGCTCATCACAAGATCGCCGCGCAATCGGTTGACTACCGTATAAATCTGTGTAAATCCCGCGTTGACAAGACACGCCACCACCTTGTCGGCGTCCCTTACGCTGGACAAGTGAGGAGTGACCACTACGATCGCTTCTTCCGCGCAACTGATCGCACGCCTGAAGCCGCTGTCAATGCCGGCAGGACAGTCAATAAGTATGTAGTCAAACCCTTCTTCCATACGGGCAATTACTTTTTTCGCCATGTCAACGGTCACTATTCTTTTTGCCTGATGACAACTGGGCATAATGTACAGCGTAGGTTCGTTGATGTCCTGTATAAGCGCCTGTCTTACACGGCATCTGCCCTCAACGACGTCAATGAAATCGAAAACCACACGTCTGTCGATGTTCATTGCCACGTCAAGATTGTTGAGACCCATATCGAAATCCAGCAATGCCACACGCAAAGATTTTTGCGCAAGCGCTATTCCCAGATTTGCGCAAAGAGTAGTTTTGCCTACACCGCCTTTGCCGCTTGTGATAACAATTTTTCTTGCCATGTTCCCTCCGTAGCAACTTGTATTTTATATCACACGCAGAGCAAAAAGCAGTAGAAATTGGTAAAAATTTGTCAGATAAAATCTAATTGTCAAAAAACTGTAACCTTACGCCTCTTGGCAAAACATCCGTTTAAAGTATTTAATCCGCAACAAACGCGTCAAATTCCTCAGTCTGAATTAGTGGAAAAAAAGCCGAAGGTACTGTGTTTACCTTCGGCTTTAAATTTTAATATTAAAAAATAACTTCACTCATCGACAAACTATTGCTGAGGCTTTTCCGAATACATCAATGATCCTGTGATAGACACATTGGCAGGGTCGTCCGCCACACGAACGGGCAGAGCAAGTTCGGTGTGCATGAAGGAATCCAGTCCTTGCAGCAACGCTCCTCCGCCACACAAAAAGACTCCTTCCTCGCTGGCAACGGAACACACCGTATCGTTTACGGAAGCCAACAGGCTTCTTATAACATTGCAATACTTTCTAACAAATTCCACTACGGTATCGTACAGTTCTTTGGAAGATATATTGATGTTCTCCGACGCTCCCGTCTGCAAGTTTACGCAACTGACAGTATATGTCGACATATCGTTGGGATAAAGACTTGCGCAATTTACCTTCAGCAATTCCGCCTGCTCGAAAGACAGTTGCACCTGATATTTCGACCTGATTTTTTCGGCGATGGCCTGAGTCAGATGTTTTCCGCTGTAAAACAGAGTGCTTCCGGCAACGATATTGTTGTAATAAACTACCGAAAAGTCTACGCAGTCGTAGCCTATATTTACAATAAGTCCCTTGACGGCGTGAAACTCCCTGAACAGCGCAAGACTGTCGGCAAGAGGAGATTCCAGGAAATTGACAACGCGCGCGCCCAGTGACAAAAATATACTTTCAATAGTTTTTTTGTCGCTGCTGATGATTGCGCAAGGTACTACGCACGTCACCTTGACATATGAAAAAATTTTCGCCTTGGACGGCAACACACGCTTGAACAGTTCGTTGAACAGAGCCTTGGCACACACGACGTCCACCACCGTTCCTTCAAGTATAGGGTAAACCAACTTGCAATTGGACGCACTGCCTCCGCCGGCGTTGATTGCGGCAACTCCCACCCCTACTATCCTGTGCGGATCGGTATTGTCCACCGCCACAACCGATGGTACTTTGACAAAGTACCCGTCCTCTTTAAGTCCGGCGGAAATATATTGCGAACCCAGATCAAACACAACTTCGTAATTAGCCATATCAGATACCTTCCTTCTTCATTGGTAAACGGTTTTACCTGACAAATTCTTTTAGTTTTACTTTAAGCAATTCCACAGGCAACCCGACAATGTTGTAGTAACTTCCCGAAATACCGCTGACAAAACCGCTGTCCTGTATTCCGTAGGCTCCCGCCTTGTCCATACAGGAACCGGTGGCAATGTAGCGGGAAATGCGCTGTTCGTCCAGTTGATAAAAAGTCACTTCGCTTCTGTCGTAAAAGCAACACTTTACGTCATTGTAAACCAACGCCACTCCCGTAAACACTTCGTGCGTGTTTCCGGACAAATCTTTAAGCATTTCGAAAGCCTGCTGTTCAGAATGAGGTTTACCCAGTATTTTGTCACGAAACACTACTACCGTATCGCAACCTATTACCACGCAATCGGGAAAATTCCCGGCGACTTCCTCCGCTTTGTGAAGCGCAAGTTGCATTACGGCTTTGTGGGGCTGCTTTTCAGTGGTAATCTCTTCGCCTCTTGCTACAGCAACCGTAAATTCGGGATAAACCAACGACATCAACTCCCTGCGTCGGGGAGAACCGCTTGCCAGAATCAATTTCATGAATTTATTATATTACATCACACCGCAAATGTAAAGTGCTTTTATAAACGGGCGTGCAGTCGCACTATCGTATGCCGACGTTCCGATACTTTATATTTTTAAATCTTTTTACACAGAACAACGGTAAACGCCGTTGGCGTATTACCCGCAAAATATCGCTTGCGTAATTTAATTTCCCATTGTATCCGATAAAAAAGCACCCCGAAACATTCGGGGTGCGCTTTTGCAAAATCAAATTAAAGTATTTCGAGGTTTTTCTTGAACACTTTCTTGAAATCGAGAGCAACTGCGTTTCCCGCCTTCATTTCGAGGTTGGCGTCGCCCTGAATTTCCGTCTTCATTATAACGCTGTCGCCCAGCACATCGCAACTGATCTCTGTTACTACGCCGTTCATGCTGACGTCAAACGCCTTGGCAAGACGAATAATTACTGCCAGTTTCTTAACGGCTTCCACGTCTTCCTGCGACAGTATCGTGTTGTACTTTGCCCATTCGGTATAGTTTACTTCTTCTTTATTGTATACGTCGGTGACAAACGCGGCAAGCACGATGTCTCTGTGAGAAATACCGTAAAGGTTGCTGTTGAGTATCATATACGCAGTGTGTTTGGCCTGATTGTAGTACTTGAAAGTAGCACCGCAATCGTGCATCATACTTGCCACACGCAACACGCGTACATAGGCACGGGGAAACTTGTGCAAAACACGCAACTGCTTAAACAACTGAACGCACAGATTGAATGTCTGTTCGGCGTGCTGTTCGTTTACTCCCATGTGACGCAACAATCCGCGCATACTGTGTCCCAAAACGTCGGAAATGGGCTTTTCAAGCGTTTGCGGAACCTGTCCGTTGAACATAACGCCTTCACGAAGACCGCAGCCGCTGCTTATGATGTTGGTAAATCCCATATAATCCACGAAAGCCTTTATAAAAGCCAACGCCGCGGGAAAAACGTCCGCTCTTGCCGAACTTAATCCCTTTATTTTACGTTTTTTGTCAAGATCGAGTGTGCGTATCATATTGTACACGTAGTTGAAATCGTTGATGTCCATGTTGTAATTGTGCACCATGTCCAACGGATATTTCTTTACCTTACGTATAATTCTTGCCAGATTACGGCAACTACCGCCCACGCCTATAAACTGTGTGTCCGGATCGATTTCTTTGAGCCACTCTACCTGTTTCAACTGTTCGGTAACGTAATCTTCCATTGCCTGCGCACATTCTTCCGGTTTCTTGTCGGCAGAAAGGAACATATTGGACAACGTCACCGCACCGAATTCGAAAATCTTGGTGTGAAGTATTGTACGGCGATTGTAGTAAACAAGTTTGGTTGAACCTCCCCCTATCTCCACAATGATACCGCGGGGAATTTCCATCGAATTTATAACGCCCTGATAAACGTAATTGGCTTCTTCTTCCTCCGAAACTATGGTAAATCTGATACCTGTGGCGTTAAATACCTCCGACAAAAAGATCTTCTGATTGTTGGCACGTCTTACTGCAGCGGTAGCAATAGCGATTATTTTGTCAACGTTGTGTACTGCGCAAATCTGTTTGAAGGACTTTAAAGTGCTTATAGCCTGCATTATACGCGTCTGCTTGAGATTGCCGTCCGCTTCCGTTTCACCGAGACGCACAACTTCGCGCGCTTCACCGCTTACGATAAAGTAACCTCCTTCCAGAATATCGTAGATCACCAGTCTGGCAGTGTTCGAACCCAAATCAATCAATCCGATCCTTTCCATTTTAATCCAATCCCCTTTTAAAATATTTACAACTTATCGTCGTTAATTATAGCATAAACAAAAACCTTTGTATAGATGGTTTTTGAAAATAGTGTCAAAAAATATGAAAAAAGTTCTTTTTTGCCTCAATTCCGCAACGAATTTTATCACAACTCTTGTAATTTGTCAATATTTAATAAAAAATAAGCAGTATTGTGTTAGTAAAATTTAGGTAAAGACATTTTGTGCAAATAAAATCGGGGCGCCAACGCATTGACGCCCCGATAAGTATTCGATACAACTCAAAAAGGTTAAGCACCTATAGACTGACCTCTCAGCAGACGTGTCATCTGAGGAGAAGAAACGGTTATAACTCCCGCAACGATAACTATTGCAAGGTCAACAAGCACTATTGTGTTGACAACCAGACTGTTGACCAGGTAGTTGTCGAAACTGGAATAACTGTAAAATACGTAGTAACCCGAAATGACGTGCGCCATATAACGCATAAGACCTGCCACCACTGCTCCGAAACAGAATTCCGCGACGATGTTGCCTTTTAAGAATTTGAGATTGCGTCCTATTCCGGCAAGACCTATACCGCCGAAAGCAATGGGATAGTCAAGCAGAACCTGCATCGGTTCGTAAACCTGCGGAGACTGAATAAATTGCAACATTCCGTACACCAAACCTGCAAGTACGCCCTTACGGATTCCGAACATATAGGAATAGAGCATCAGAGGCAAAAGACTTGCCAACGTTACCGAGCCACCACCCAAAGGCCACGAGAAAAACTTGATATAAGACAACGCAAAACTCAGTGACAGACATACCGCCGCATAAGCAACCGACCTTGTACGTTCGCTCTGTTCCTGCTGTTTTCTGCCGAATATAAGTACCAAAACTGCGATGATGGCAACGTCAAGCGCGGTAAAGAGGTACATTCCGACATACGACAACGGGGTAAAGGCCGAATCCACGGGGGGCATAATTGCAACGAGTACTATACAGTATATTGCCACAGCCGCGATACAGCCTGCAATGAAGTATTTCATCGCACGCGGAGAGGTTTTTCTGAGAATTACGCCTGTTGTCACCAAAACAGCAATTAAAGCAAGCAAACCGATGTAAACATAGAAATTGCTGTTTATATTGCCGTCAAAGTATTCGTAGACGAAACGCATGAAACCGAGTAAAGCAATTACTGCGTAACTGTATCCCACTACAATGCCCAGCGCGATTTTCTTGAATACACCTAAATTCAATGATTTTCTTACGGACATCACTATAAAGCAAGTCAACAGCACAAGTCCCAGCAGTATTGTTACGTACAATGCAAACTGAGCGACAATGTCTGTAATAGCGTCCAGCGATTCCAGAGCCTGTTCGGGCGTAACGATCTGCACGCCGTCGTCCCACAGCCCGTTTTTAAAAATGTCAAACATCTGACCACACCTTTTGTCCGCCGTAATATTTGTTGGGAAGGCGGAACACAAAAAAATGCTGAACAACGAAATCGGCAAAACGGCGAAAAAAAAGCGAAGTTCCCGAAATGCCGGGGACTCCGCAAAAATACGTCATCTTACGCAAAACGCTTCCTTTCGCAAGTACTAACTTGTCCAAGTTCGAAGGGTTTGATCTCAGCCTGTCAGGCACCCCCAGCACCACTATCATACATTAAGCAAATTCATTTGTCAAACGTTTGATTTGCAGTAGAAAAAATTTACACAAATACAACAGTTGACGATTTATTTTACACGCTTTTTGCTAACGCATATGACGGTAACGTTTTTTGTAAAAATCGCACGCAACGTCAATGTAAATTTTTAAGCGACACCCCGAACATCGTTTAAATACCCGATTGCCCGAAAAACTTTTTTTTACGACAAAAAAGCACGGACGCCTTTTAAGCGTCCGTGCAAAATGCAAAACTACAATTATTGTTTGTCGGGGTGAACGTATCTGATTATCTTGCGAGGACATTTTTCCAGACACAATCCGCAATTGGTGCATTTGCTGTAATCGATGATGGGAACATTGTTCACCAGGTGAATTGCACCCGTAGGACAGTTCTTTTCGCATATACCGCAGGAAATACATCCAGCCTTACATTTGTTCATTACGTCTTTGCCACGGCAGTTTGTCGAACAAGCGACATAAACCTTGGCAGACTTGGGAACACGTTTGATAAGGCTCTTGGGACAAGTTTGGATACACAGACCGCAAGAACGGCACAGATCGGGATCGACGTGCGCGTAACCGTCACGCACTTCTATTGCGGTGTAAGGACATACGTCAACGCAACTGCCTGCGCCCATACATCCTGTTTCGCAGGCTTTTTTACCGCCTGCAAGAAGTTGCTGACTTACGCAATTACCGTATCCCTGGTACTGATACTTGTCGGCACACAGATTACCGCCGGCGCAAGCCACAACGGCAATTGTTTCTTCCGTATTGCCTGATACGGAAATGCCCAAAATGTTACCTATTTCGATGACATTTGCTTTGCTTGTCTGACCGCAGGCAGATATGTCCGCCTTGCCTTCCACAAGCGCTTTGGCAAAGCCTGCGCAACCTGCGTAACCGCAGGCACCGCAGTTTGCTCCTGCCAACAAATCGTTTACTTCATTGATACGGGGATCTTCTTTTACCTGACACAATCTGGAAATTCCGATGATCAGCAATCCCAGCACAAGAGCAATACCTCCTGCAATGGCAACGCTTATACCGACTTTACCCCAGTCTATTGTCGTTGCCGTTTCTTCAAAAAAGGACAATATATTCAACATTCGCCATCCTCCTTAAAACTTGACCAGACTGAACACGGAGAAAGCCATTGCCATAAAGCAAGCAACAATCAACGTGATGGGGAATCCTCTCAAAGCCTTGGGAAGATTGAGTTTGTCAAGTTTTTCACGCATACCCGCAAGCAGTACTATAGCGAGAGTGAATCCCAGTCCGGAGAACAGACCGTACATCACTGCAGTACCGATGTTGGTGTAAACCGTTGCGTCCGTAATGATCTTGGCAACGCCCATTATAGCGCAGTTGGTGGTAACCAAAGGCAGATAGATACCCATTGCCGAATACAGACCGGGCATAAACTTTTTCAGTATCATTTCAAGCATCTGCACAAGAGACGCGATTACCAGAATAAATACGATGATTTGCAGGTAATCGAGACCAAGCGGAACAAGTACGTACTGATACAACGGATACGTCACCAGACAGGTGATGACCATTACGAATGTTACTGCCAGTCCCATACCCACGGCGTTGTCTATCTTCTTGGAAACGCCGAGGAAAGGACAAATTCCGAGGAATTGCACAAGTACGAAGTTTTGCGAAAACAATCCCGCAATGATAATTCCGATGATATCCATATTATGCTACCTCCTCATTTGCAAGTCTGGCTGCAAGTTTGTGTCTTGACTTTCTGTCGACGGCATTGTAAGCGACGTTAAACACTGCTATAAACAGTCCGTATGTCAGGAATGCGCCGGCGGAAGTTCCGAAGAAGGAAATGCTGAACACATTGGCGTCCCACAAAGTCACGCCGAAGATACTGCCTTTGGCAAGCACTTCTCTGAAAATACCCATTGTGGTAAGCGCAAGAGTGAATCCCAGTCCCATAAACAGACCGTCCAATGCGGAGTAGCCTACGGGGTTTTGAGAAGCGAAACCTTCCGCACGTCCCAGAATTATACAGTTTACAACTATCAGAGCAAGGAAGTTGCCCAGACTGCTGTACAGATCGGGAACGAATTTCTTGATTACCATTTCTACAATGGTAACGAATGTTGCAATAATCATTATAAATGCAGGAATACGTACTTTGTCGGGAATAACGTTTCTCAACAGAGATATGATGATATTACTGCAAATCAATACGAACGTAACAGCAAGTCCCATACCGAAACTGTCAAACGCAACCGTTGTTACGGCAAGCGTAGGACAGGTTCCCAAAACGAGTTTCAGCGTAGGATTTTGTCTGACAACGCCGTCTAATGCGATTTCTCTTATTTTCATTGTTGTCCCTCCTTAAGCGTTGGCATAGGTTGCCGCCCAAAGCAAAGCGTTGTGCAGAACGTCAGACGAATTGGTAGTACCCGTCTGAATGTTGGCAGTTGCAAGTGACGCTGCCGTAAAGTCGGTTCCTACATATTTGTCGAGAGTTTCCTGAGAAAGAGCATATCCGCCCGTCGAGCCGTCGGCTATCATTTTTACAGCCGCTATTTTTCCGCCCTCTACGGCAACGGCGCATACCGATGCGTCCTTAGACTCGCCTACGGGAAGAGAATATACAACGTAAACCGTTGTGTCGGCATTTGCGTAAACGCCTATTACGGATGCGTTGTCGCCCTTGCTGGTTTCTTTAAGAGCAACCGCCGTAGCGCCTTCGGCAAGGCTGTTGACGATGTCCTGTCCGCCCAGACTCAGAGTTTCAAGATTGCCCGAGTAAACCTGAGCAACGATTGTAAATGCGTTCTTGATTGTACGCGACGTTTCTGTACCTGCGGGAGTTGCGCCCGTTACCACCAGTCCGCTTTCCACGCCGTCTATTGCCGTGGCAACAGATACGTTAACGCCGAGATATGCTTCTTTAAGTTGATCTTCCGAAGGAGCGTATGATTCATATCCGCCGCTTGTCAAAGAACCGTTAAATCCGAACGCCACTATTTCGTCGGTTGCGGTACTTACCAGAGCAATAAGCGTAACAGAAGGACAAGCGCCCGCGCTGTTGGCTGTGACGATTATGCCCGCTACAGGTCCGTAGGTGCTGTCAGTTCCCGTTGCGGTAAACAGTACCGTTCCGAGGCTGGTGGTTGCAGTCGCGTCGGACTGAGCAAACGTTGCGTCGCTGACTGTTGCAAGCATATCGAAATACTTGCCCGTTCCTGCCTGCGAGTAAGCAAAACTGTCAAGAGCAAGCAGTCTTACGGCAGCCTTTTCGACAGTGTTTGTCTGTTTCTTTGTAGTCAGACCGCTGATTGCCGTCTTGGCCTTTCCTACCACACGGTCTTCAACATACTGAGCAACGGTAACAGTGTCTTCGGTGTATTCGGACAGCACTATTGCATTTGCAACCTTGGAGGAAGCACCTTCTTCGGTGTAAACAATCGCTACCATAACGGTTGCCGGAGTTTCCAGTTCTACCGCCTTACCTGCGCTGTCAAACGTTTCCGTTACCGTTACATTTGCAACGTAAGCCATCTTGCCGTCTACATTGCTGTCAAAATGATACAGCACTTCGATGCCTTCCGCTTCGTAGTCATACGCTTCGCCCTTGGTATAGGTTACGCCTTCTTCAAGCGCGTTCAACTTTTCGTTGATCTCCACGGAAGGATCTGCCACGCCCAGTTCGTAAGTTGCGTAGTACTGAGCAATTACCATCATTGCGTTTTTGAATGTGATTGCGGACTGCGTTGCGCCTGCCATCACTCCGCCCGCTCCGAAGGCAAACGAATCGAATACATTGGGATTTTCTATTGCTACGCTTTTGTACATTGCGATAGCGTCGTCCGTTACGTTGTAACTGCTGCTTGTTGCGCCTTCCTGCAAAATCTTGATACCCTCGAGCATGTGAGTGTCACCGTTGATTACCGCAAGCACGGTATACTCATTGGGCTTGTCACCGAACTTGTTACCGGTGGCAATATAACCGAAGTAGTTGCCGGAGGTGGATTTCGCAGCAGTGGTAAGAGTTCCGTTGGCGGAAGTAAATTCGGCATTTATTTCCGCTTTCGCAAAGGAAACGCCGTCCACTATTCCGTCAAAGTCAGCCATACCGCCCACTTCGACGTAAAGCAAAGGATTCAATACGGACAACAGAGTCACGCAAACTATTGCTATTGCCAGAAGCACTGCCACCGATTTAAACGAGGTACTTGTAAAAAATTGTTTAGCCGTCATTTTACTTTACCTCCTTTTGCTTTTTGACATAACCGAAAGGTCTGGGGTAAACGTATTTGTCGATAATGGGAACGACAAGGTTCATAAACAGTATCGCGAAAGATACTACTTCTCCGCTTGTGAAATGACGCAAGACGGCAGTCAGCGCACCCAATACTACAAAGTAGATGTAGTTGCCCAGTTTTGTGTCGGGAGTGGTTACGAAGTCGGTAGCCATAAACACTGCGCCGAGAATAAGTCCGCCGGACAGTATAGAGGGCAGGAATACCGCGAAATCGAATCCGTTCAGAGCAACGGTCACAAGACCGGTTACCGCAACGTAAACGATGGGCCAACGGAAGTTGAGCACCTTTCTTATCACAAGGTAGATTCCGCCGAGGATAATGGCAGCCTTACAGGTTTCGCCGATGACGCCGCCGACGCCCGTTCCGAGGAAAAGGTCAAGGTTGGTAAGCGTTGAGGTGTTTCCGCCCAAAAGAGCAGACAACGGAGTGGCACCCGTCACAACCGTGCCCGCAGCGTCCGTGATACTTCCGCCTGACAAAGATCCGATGATTGCGGAAGGATAAGTCGTCATAGCCTTTGCAAAGGACATAAATGCAAACACACGTCCTGCAATGGCGGGGTTTACAAGGTTTTTGCCCGTTCCGCCAAACAGCATCTTTACAACGACTATTGCAAATATGCTTGCGAATACGGGGATGTATACGGGAATGCCGGCAGGCATATTCATACCGACCAACATACCTGTTACAACGGAAGTAAAGTCAAATTCCTTTAAAATTCTGTCAAACTTGACTCCGTCGCACAGTCTGTAAACGATTTCGCTTAAAACAGCGGTAAGTGTTGCAACCGCAAGAACCACGATCGCCTGCCAGCCGAACAAAACGCAACCCATGATGCATGCAGGCAACATTGCGATGCACACGTCGATCATTATGCGTTTGGTAGTACGGGGCGACTTGATGTGCGGGGAAGCCGAAAATACATATTTTTCCATATTACTTTTTCTCCCTCATCTTCATTTTAGTAAGGCGAACGCTCTGAACGATGGGGCGTTTAGCCGGACAAACGTAAGCGCACGTTCCGCACTCGATACAGTTCATCGCACCGTATTTTACCGAGGAAGCGTAATCGCCCACCGTTGTGTAAAAGTCGATGTACATAGGCATCAGTTTCATAGGACATACAGTTGCGCATCTTCCGCAATTGATACAGGGAGTAGGCAACAAAGTGCTTGCTTCCTTGTCCGTCAGCGCAAGAAATCCCGAATCTGTCTTGGTGGTATACAGATCGGTACCCGTCAGAGCAAATCCCATCATCGGACCTCCGCTGATAAGTTTGACGGTGTTTTCCGAAATGCCGCCGCAGAATTCCAACACGGAAGCGAGAGGCGTACCTACGCGCACTTCGAGGTTTTTGGGTTCGGCAACGCCTCTGCCCGAAACGGTAAGCACACGTTTGTAAAGAGGTCTGCCGTTTACCACGGCGTCCCAAATGGCGTACACTGTACCTACGTTGTTTACAACCACGCCGACATCCATTGGCAATCCGCCGCAGGGTACCTTGCGCTTCGTGCAAGCGTAAATAAGGGATTTTTCAGCACCCTGAGGATACTTTTTCTTCAAAAGTTCCACGGTAATGCCCTCGTGTCCCACCAGTTTGTTGTACGCTTCCATCTTGTTTGCTTCGATACCGATGATCACATTGGATACGGACAGCGCCTTGGCAAGCAGTCTTGTACCTGCAATGACCTGTTCGGTACGCTCGATCATAAGACGGTTGTCGCAGTTGAGATAGGGTTCACATTCAGCAGCATTGATGATGAGTGTGTCGACGGGTTTTGCGGGCTGAGCCTTTACCGCCGTTGCGAATCCTGCGCCGCCCATTCCGACGATACCCGCCTCCTCGATACGTTGAACGATCTGTTCGGCTGTCGGATTTTCCAGTGCAGACAACGTCACGACACGTTGTTCGCCGTCACTCTTGATGTGAATGTAGTCGCCCTTACCGCCTTTGGCATTGACTATCTGTTCAATACCCACCACTTCACCCGAAACGGGAGAGAAGATGTTGGCGGAAACTTTACCTGTCGCTTTGGCAATCAGTTGTCCTTCCGCAACCTTTTCGCCGGCAGCAACCACTGCTTCGGCAGGTTTACCGATGTGCTGGGACAAAGCGACGTAGTAGTCGGGTACGAGAGGCATCTGTTCGATAGGACATTGAGCAGTCAACGCCTTGTTGTCAGGTGCGTGTACCCCGCCTTTAAAAGTTTTCATAAAAGCAAATACGCCTCCTAAAAATAATTGTGTTTGCACAACTGCATACTGACGCAGTTTACCATTGTATTTTAACACATTACAATATAATTGTAAAATGATTTAGTAAAATCAATACTTGACGTTCTATAATTTTTTATTTTGCATACGTTAAATAAAATATATATATTTAATTGAAATTAAGTACAACGGTTGCAGGAAAGTTGGACGGTAAAAGTCTGTTTCCCAACATGAATTCGGCAATTTTCCTGAGACTTTTACCTTTGAGCGGTATTCCCGTACAGGACAACTTTCATTTTCCGTAAGAGGATGTATTCGGACGTTTGTCGTCGGAGTGCATTTTTGACCTGCTCGGTTGTACGGTATATACTGAGAATTTGCCTTTTTCCTTCAGGTATTGCGTTTTAAATATAATTAATCTTCAAAAAAAACGGGTGCAGCGACACTGCTGCACCCGCAAGTTTTGATTTCCGTCAGGCGGAAAGTCTTCTCGACTCTATGTGATTGAACATTGTACGGGCAATCAAAGCCTGTCCCCTTTCGTTGGGATGAATTCCGTCCATACACAGAAAATTCAGAAAGTCGTTTTTCATCAGAAATGCCGTGCGAAGGTCCACGAAACCGCATCCGTGAAACAACGCCCTCTGCATCAGCAGATTGCTGAAACACTCCTGATGCCTGCTGATATTGCTGACGTCGTCGTGAAGAAAACGAAGTACCGCTTCCCTGTCGCAGTGGCGCGCTATCACATTGTCGAAATACCTCTGCGAGTTGACGGGCGGAAGAGAGGTGATCACCACATGCACGCCGTTGCTTTGCAACATTCTTATTGTCTCATCCAGCCACTTGCCGAAAAAGAACAGAGGAGTCTTGCTGTCGTGTATTGCAGTAGGGTTTTTAGCAACTTCCGTCCAGTTGTAATCGGCGTCGTTTCCCCCAAGGCTCAGCACTGCGATGTTGTGACGGGAATGGTCAATTTCAGCAAGATACTTTTCTATTACTTTCTTGTTGTAAATGCGTTGCAAGGACTGTCCGAAAGCGGACTTGTTGTCTATATCGATACCGTACTTGTCCATTACAAGTTGAACGGCGTTTATTTCCAATCTGTTTATTCTGTCGCCTTTAAGATACAATCCCTTTGAAATGGAATCGCCGAACACCGTGATGTTGCTTTCTTCAAGGCTGTAACCTCCGAGTAATTGTGCCATAGTACAAAACGGGAAACATCCCACTCCTTTTATATTTGTCAAAAGTATACCGCACAATGCGCCGAAAAACACCCTAAACCGCAAATTAATACGTCTACCGTTGCAAACACTGCCGTTCTACCTCGGTTGCATCGCTCTACCCGACAAAAAACGACTCTACTTTAATTAGAATTGCCCTTGTGACGGGCAAAAAAAGAGTTGAAAAAGTTTCGTTTGTCTGCTATACTATACATATGGATCAAAAAATGATAATCGCAAAAAACCTGACGGAATTGCGCAAACAAGCCAAACTCACGCAGCAGGAACTTGCCGAAAAACTGAATTACACCGACAAAGCGGTAAGCAAATGGGAGCGCGGAGAAGCGTTGCCGGACATCATTGTGTTAAAGCAACTGGCAGACATGTACGGAGTAAAGGTTGACGATTTCCTTTACGAACACACTCAGCCCGTAACTCCTCAGACGCCCGTATACAAAAAGCGCAAGATTGCCAACAGACTTCTTGTCGCATTGCTCTCAGCCGGTCTTGTGTGGCTTGTCGCAACGGTAATAGTTGTCTTTACCTTGCTGTTCATTCCGAAATTTACCGAGATTTTTCTCGCCTATCTTGTAGCGGTACCCGTCACCGCCATTGTACTGCTGGTGTTCAACGTAATGTGGGGAAAAAGGTACGTTTCCGCAATATTGGTAAGCGTGCTTGTCTGGTCGTTGTGTTGCACTATCGACGTACTCATAGGCGTGCCCAACAGTTGGTTACTGTATATAATAGGCGGAGTACTTCAACTGCTTGTCATACTGTGGTTTTTATTACAACACATACGCAGTAAAATGAAATCGGACACCGCCGTCAAATAACATATTGAAAAAACACAGGAAAATTAAAAACACAGGACGCCGTAAAACACGGCGTCCTTCTGTTTACCGCAGGTTGCAATCTGCAAACAAGTATAAAAGGTTCGGACTGTTTCGGCTATTGCCGATATACCTCGACAAGAAAAAAACACGGCGGTAAAAGGCCGTGTTTATTGTCGTTGGTAAATATTTACAACGTTCTGCCCGATTGTAACAGAGCGTTTTTGCGTTTTTCCAATATTTTGTTTATCGTAACGAGATAAACTACCGTGGAAACAACTGCGCTGAGCGCGTCCGCAACGGGTTCGGCGTACAGTGCCCCCTCCGCTCCGAGGAACAGCGGAAAAATAAATGTCAAAGGCAACATTACCGCAATTTTTCTCAGCATTGACAGCACTACCGCAATGCGGGCTATTCCCAACCCCGTCAGTCCGTCCACAAATGCGTACTGCAAGGCAAGCGGTATTATCATTGACGTATAGATCGCAATAAATTCCACCGACAACCGTGCAAGTTGCCCCGACGCGTTAAACAGCGCGACAAACAAACCTGCTCCCAGACGGGCAAATACAAACATAGCCGTTGTATAGATCAGCGAACAGACCACAATTACCGTTTCACCCTTTTTAACACGGTCTATCTTGCCGGCGCCGTAATTAAATCCCAACAGAGGCTGAGTGCCGGAAGTAATGCCTCCGAAAGGCAACGTTACTACCTGCATAAAGGACAGCATTATGGTGGATGCGGAAATGTATATACCTGCCTGTTGACCTCCGTAAGACGCAAGAACGGAATTCAAAGCAAGCAGCATTACCGAATCGGTGGCGATTATCAGAAAGGGCGAAACTCCCAACGCAAGTATTTTAGGTATGCTTTTGCCGTTGTACGAGCCAAAGGAAATGCGCACCATATCTTTGCGGAAAAACAGCACGCACAGCGCAAACAGTGCGGAAAACAGTTGCGAAAGCACTGTCGCAAGCGCAGCGCCTTTAACGCCCATTCCGAAAGTAAATATAAACAAAGGATCGAGCGCAATGTTACTGACTGCGCCTATCACCGAAGTCAGCATTCCAAGCCCCGCACGTCCCTGCGCTATAATAAAGCAGTTGAGCCCTGCCGCCATCAGTGCGAAAAACGTACCCGTATTGTATACGTGAAGATAATCGGCAGCGTAGGGAAACAAATCGCCCGTTGCACCGAACCAACGCAAAAATGTGTCGCCGAACAAAGCGACGATTGCAGTAAGCACAACGGAAATGCCGATGAGCATCACAAATGCGTTGGCAAGTATCCTCTTCGCACCGCCGCCGACAAAATGGCGCGGGTACTGGAAGCGGAAGCCGCTGCTACACAGGAGCCGACTTATCCGGCGTGAGCCGGGACATGGAAAAAGCGGTCATGCCGGGGAGCGTGGCCGCTTGCATACACCGACTATTTAATTACAGTTCCGATGTGTTTATCAAGTCGCCATTGCGGAGCGACACCATCATCGCCCCAATATTCATCAACGGATATTATCTTGTCATCTTTCACTTTGATAAATGACACAACATGAAATGACAACGAACTGTCTTTTGAATAAACATGAGTTGCTGTAATTATCGTATCATCAAGGACGTATTTTTTCTCAATCTCACCCGCCCAATTTCCGGGATATTCACAATTTGCCCGAATAAACTCTGCGGCGGTAAAATGCTCATTTGTACAATGCCAATTTATAAATGCGTCCTCATGAAAATAAGACTCTAATGCTTTCGCGTCTTGATTTAATACATCTGTCCAAAACTGATTTATGTTCATAGCCATTCCCCTTGTTCTTTGGATTGATGATTATATTGTATCACAGACCCATGAACTTTTCTACTGAAACCGGCGCAATAAAACGCTACACAAAAACCGGCAATTTATTAAAAAAGTCCGAAATAAAAATTCCGCAGTTGTTCACTGCGGAATTTCAATTATTTGCACAATTCTTCCAGTTCGGCAAGAGTGTCTGCAAAACTCTTGGCAACTATTTCAAACGGTTCAAAAGTCGTAAGGTCGACTCCCGCTACCTTCAATTCGGAAACGGGATCCATCGAACCGCCCAATGACAGGAATTCCTTGTATTTGTCTACGGCAGGTTTGCCTTCATTCAGTATCTTTTCGGCGATGCACACTGCGGAAATAATTCCTGTTGCATACTTGTATACGTAGAATGCTCTGTAAAAGTGAGGTATTCTTGCCCATTCGTAACTTATCTCTTCATTGTGATTTACTGCGGGGCCGTAGTACATCTTGTTGAGTTCGAGATACTTCTCGCACATTGTCTGCGCTGTCAGAGGAACGTTGTTTTCGGCAAGTTCGTGAGTGATTGCCTCGAATTCGGCAAACATTGCCTGACGGTACATAGTAGTACGCAACATATCGAGATAGTACTGCAACAGATATTTGCGTACAGCAACGTCCTTTTGCGTTTTGAGCAGATGATGCAGCAACAGCACTTCGTTACATGTGGACGCGACTTCCGCTACAAAAATCTTGTAATCCGCCTTGGAATGAGGTTGCTTTGCAGCGCTGTAATAACTGTGTATGGAGTGTCCCATTTCGTGAGCGATGGTAAAGATGTCGTGCGTTGTCTTCTGGTAGTTGAGCAACATGTACGGGTGAACGCCTGCTACATGCATGCTATACGCACCGCTGCGCTTTGTGGGAGTTTCGTGAACGTCAATCCAACGGGAAGCAAAGGCTTCGTCCATTATCTTGCGGTAATCTTCCCCTAAAGGAGCAAGACCTTCCTTGACGATCTCCACCGCCTCTTCGTATTCACAACTGATGTCGGCGTCTTCGAAAACAGACACATAAAGGTCGTACATATTGAGCGCTTTAACACCCATCAACTTCTTTCTCAAAGCGATGTATTTGTGCAAAGGCTCGAATGTGGAATGCATGCTGGCAATAAGATTGTCGTACACCTTTTTGTCAACGTCCTCGTTGAACAGTGCCTGTTCCATTGTGCTGCCGAATTTTCTTGCACGCGCGTAGAAACAGTCTGCCTTGACGCTGCCTTCGTAAATACCGGCAATTGTGTTGATTTTGTCGATATATGCCTTGTAGTAAGTTTCAAAAGCAAGTTTTCTGACTTCCTGATCCTTGTGCTGCAACAGCATCGAATATGTACCGTGTCCCAACTTTACAGGTTTGCCGTCAACGGTAATCTCGCCGAATTTCAGATCTCCGCTGTCAAGACGCTTGAACACTTCCTGAAATTGTCCGGAAAACGAACCTACGTTTGCAAGCAGTTTTTCCTCGTCGGCAGACAGAATATGGGCTTTGCCGTCACGCAATTTTTTAAGTTGTATATCGTAGTCGGCAAAATCCTTGTCGGCAATATATTCATCCAACTGCTCGTTTGACAGTGCGGAAATTTCCGGCGAAATGAAGGAAGACAACGCTTCGAAATTTACCAGCATACTGTAAACTCTGGAAAATCTTTGCTGTTTGTCAGCGTCCTGACTGTCTTCGTCGTAACTCATTGCGGCGTAGCAGTACAATTTGGCAAACTGTTTGTCCAGTTCGTTCATCATGTTAAAACAGTCAAGCAAACTTTTCTTGTTGTTCAACTTGCCCTTGAACTGCTCTATCTGTACGAGATCGCCCTGCACTTTGTTGAAGGCTTCTTCCCACAACTGTTCGGTAGCATAGATATCGCTGAGGTTCCATTTGTATTTTTCGGGTATTTCCTTTCTGTTTGTGTAGCCCATTTCAGTATTCTCCTTGTGTTGGATTTTGGTATCTGTGACATTTGCACAGTGTCTTAAAACAACTTACTGCCGTAATAAAAGTTGTCTGAGATAGTCAAGATAACGCGCGCCCAGGTTTTCGTCGCGCAAGGCGTATTCCGTCACGCCTTTAAGATATCCGAGTTTGTCGCCGAAATCGTATCTTGTGCCTTCAAAATCGTAGACGTATATGCCTTGACTTTGAGCCTGTATACGCAATGCGTCGGTAAGATACACTTCGCCGTTTCGCTTGGGAGACTGCCTGATTGCGTCGAAAATGTCAGGTGTAACGATATAACGTCCCAACGGAGCAAGCAGACTGTAAATCTGTTCGTCAGACGGTTTTTCTATTATGTCGTCAATCAGATACAACCTGTCCTTTCCGCTTACCACCTTGCAGGAAGCGTATTTGTGTATAACGCTCTTTTCCACAGGCTGAACGCCGATTACCGAACGACTGACCTTTTCAAACTGCTTTACGAGTTGTGCGGTAACGGTTTGCCCGTCGTTGTAAATGACGTCGTCGCCGTTAAGCACCACGAAAGGCTGACCGTCCGCCCATTCTTCCGCAAGCATGACCGCCATTCCCGTACCGGTGACCGACTGTTGCCAACCGTAGGTAAAATCAGCCATTTCCGACACCCGCCTTACGCTTTCGGCTTCTGCAAGTTTGCCCTGACTTACGAGCATCCGCTCCAACTTTTCGTCCTTTTCGAAGTGACGCACTACAGCCTGTTTGTCGGGAGACAACACTACAAATATGTCTTTTATGCCGGCATCGACCACTTCTTCCACAATAAGTTGCAGTGCAGGTTTGTCCACTACCGCCAGCATTTCCTTGGGATAGGATTTGGTGTAGGGCAAAAATCTTGTTCCCTTGCCACCCGCAAGAATTACTGCCTTTGTGACCATATTCACGTTCTCCTTGATTTTTAAATATTTTAGAACACTTTACGGTAAAAGTCAACTGTAAGCCACTACTAATGTATTGCCGAAAAGGGTTTGTCAGTATTTATTCTGTGACAAAATTGCCTAAATACGGCAAACATACACGAGTAGCGGCGTGATTTTCTGTTTGATTTTTTCACGCACGACGTTTGTGCTGTCCTCAAAAAATTGCGCACCTGTGTTTTTGCGCTCATCGATCACATTAAAGTTGCAGGTCGGTTGAATGTACGGACTGTACTTTTCACAACGGCGAAGGACGGCGTTTCCGTCATTTCCGTCATTTGTCGCTGAAATAGTCGGTAAAACAAAGGGGCGCACTTGAAAGTGCGCCCCTTAAACAGTCAATATTATTCCGCTTCCGCCAATTTCTTGGCTTCTTCCACGATCTTGGGAATAGCCTGAGCGGGAACTTCTTCGTATCTTACGAAATTCAGTTCGAAACTGCCTCTGCCCTGTGTCATCGAACGCAGATCGGTTGCGTATTTTGTAATTTCGGAAAGAGGTGCTTCCGCCGTAACTACCTGTTTGCCGTCCACCATTTCCGTACCCATTATTCTGCCGCGACGTTTGTTTATATCACCCATTATATCGCCCAGATAATTGTCGGGAACAACAATGCGCATTTCATAAATAGGTTCGAGTATTGTAGGATTGGCCTTCGAACAACCTTCCTTGTACGCAATGCTTGCAGCCATCTTGAATGCAATTTCCTTGCTGTCAACGGGGTGAGAAGATCCGTCGAACAAAGTACATTTGAGATTTACCATCGGGTAACCGGCAAGAACGCCCTTTGTAACCGCTTCACGCAGACCTTTTTCCACTGCGGGAATAAACTGACGGGGAACCGCACCGCCTACAACGGCGTCCACAAATTCAAACTGACCGTCTGCAGCGCCCGGTTCGAATCTGACTTTACAGTGACCGTACTGACCTGCGCCGCCCGACTGTTTCTTGTGTTTTCCTTCCGCTTCGACGCATTTTTTAATAGTTTCTCTGTAAGGAATACGGGGTTCTTTTAAAACCGCTTCGCAGCCGAACTTGTTTTTGAGTTTACGGCAGATGATTTCAAGTTGAGTTTCGCCCACTCCGGACAACAGCATTTCGTTTGTTTCGGGATCCTTTTCCACCGTAAAGGAAATGTCTTCGTCTTTAAGTTTGTTGAGACCGGCAAAAATCTTGTCTTCGTCGCCCTTCTTGGCTGCGTAAACCGCCATGGAAAGTACGGGACGGGGCAATTTGATGTCTTCGAGATACACGGGCTGACCTTCGCACAACGTGTCGCCCGTTGTCGTACCCGACAACTTGGACAAAGCGCAGATGTCACCGGCATAGGCACAATCGGCTGTCTCCTGCTTCTTGCCCTTCATAAAGTAAACGGTGCTTATCTTTTCGTCGGTGTCCTTGTTGACATTGTGCAACGTCATTCCGCTTTTAAGCGTTCCGCTGATGACCTTTATAAGACTGAGTCTGCCTACAAAGGGGTCGGCTATAGTCTTGAACACACGAAGTACCGTCTTGGCATTTTCGTCGGCGGTAAGAATGACTTCGTTGCCGTTTGCATCCTTGGCAATTGTTTTAGTGCTTAAAGGACTGGGCAATGATTCGCACATTACATTCATCAGGTTGAATATACCCTTGTTGGTCAAAGCGCTTCCGCCAAGAACGGGTATGGTGATGCCTTTGAGCAAACCTACGGAAATACCTCTGTTTATTTCCTCGTCCGTCAGAGGTATGCCGTCGAAGAACTTCATCATCAGTTCGTCGTCGCTTTCCGCGGCAACTTCCACAACTCTTTCGCGGAAGTTGTTGTACTGCTCCATAAACTGTTCGGGAATAGGTTGTCCGCCCTGTCCGTGATCTCCGAAGGAGAAATACTGTCCGGAAACAACACTGACATAACCTTTCATCTTGTTGTCTACCATTTCGGGGAAGAATACGGGAGCGACCTTCTTGTATTTAGCCTCTATTGCCTGTACCGTGTGCTTAAAGTTGCTGTTTTCCTTGTCGATACCGTTGATGAACAACATTGCGGGTATCTTGTTGGCAATACAGTAATCCAATGCCTTTTCCGTGCCTACCGTAAGCGTACCCGATGCGCCCGTCACGATGATTGCGCTGTCCGCTACTGAAAGAGCCTCCATCATTTCGCTTTCGAAATCGAAATAGCCCGGCACGTCGATGAGATTGAATTTGACATTGTTGTAAACACAATTTGCCGTGGCAAGACTGATGGATATTTTCTTGGATATTTCTTCCGGATCGAAATCCATTGTGGTGTTGCCATCGTCAGTTTTGCCTTGTCTGTCAATAGCTTTAGCATTAAACAAGATGGCTTCCGCCAATGTGGTTTTTCCTTCACCACTGTGTCCGATGAGAGCAACATTACGAATGTCTTTTGCTAAAAATCCTGCCATTTTAAAACTCCTGTATAATAAATTTTGCATTGCAAAACGTAAATTCCTTATAAAAAAATCTGACGTTTCCAAATACACATAAACTAATTATATACTAATGAATGTCCGATTTCAATAGTATTTGAAAATTTCTCCCACCATTTTGCAATATTTTATACGATTTTCCTGCTCGTTTGAGGAGAATGTAAGTTTTAAAGTGCTTTCCTGCTCTCTGTTTTTGCGTTTAAACATCTTTTTGACTCTCGACACCACGCCGTCCCCTCCGTCGAATATCTTGACTGCCGGAAAAATGGCGCGCAATACGTCGTCAAAAAGCCAGTAACGCGAATTGCCCAGAGCGATACAATCGAAAGTGCCTTCGTATTCAAGCAGTGCCGATTCCAGCAAAGAGCGCGCGGCACGTTTGGACAATCCGTAACACAACTTGTCCTCATCTACTACACACACCGTTGCCGTCGGAAACTGCTGTCTTCCGACGCGTTCTTTTACAAATTCCGAACACAGCACAAGCGCATGGGAAACCGTGTATTGAACGGCGTGCTGTACAGGCGGTTCGTACCCTACAAACAGCACATCGGGATACTTTTTACGCAATATACCTATACACGCGCAAGTCATGTTGCTGTCAGTAATAATCACGGCGTCAGTGCCGTCATTGATAAGTTCAGCCGCCCTTTGAAGTCCTGTTTTTACAAGTTGATCGCTTGCCATCGCGCTGTAATCGCAATCCACATCAGAAAAATACCGGTAATCGGCAACTACCGCGGACATCAGTTTGCTCAGTATTCCCATACCTCCTGCACCGCAGTCCCAAACCACAATATTGTACATATAAATCCCCCCAAACAAGTCTGTAAAAGCCACAATGTGCACAATATAATTTATTACATACCGTCTGTTTTAATGATTTATTCAACTGCACAAAAAAATAGTAAAAAAGTGTTGCTTATTCCACAAAAATGTGCTAATATATTAGGGCATAAAACGAGAATATTGTTATCTTACAAGGAGTACACAATGCCCAATATTAAATCTGCTAAGAAAAGAGTTGCGGTAACGGAAACGAAAAAACTTCAAAACCAGATGGTACGTTCCCAGATGAATACCGCTATCAAGAAGTTTAACGCTGCTATTTCCGAAAACAACGTCGAACTGGCAAAGGAATTGTTGCCTGTTGCAAGTTCCAAGATCGACAATGCAGCAACCAAGAAAGTTATACACAAGAATGCCGCTAACCGCAAAAAGGCACAAATTGCCAAGACATTGTCTCAGTTGGAAAAGGGCGTAATTGTAATCAAGGTTGACGCTAAGACGTTGAAACAGGCCGAACAGAAGGCTGCCGCTCAGAAGAAGGCGGAAGAAGCCGCAGCAATCAAGGCTCAGAGAAACGAGACCAAGAAGGCTAAGGAACAGGCTAAACAACCTGTAGAAAAGAAGCCCGCCAAGAAGACCGCAGCTAAGAAGACGGCTAAGAAAGACGCCGAATAATTAACGTATGCGATTGACGCACTGCTTTTGCAGTGCGTTTTTTAATGCTTTTGTTTACGCGGACGAAAGTAACGAAAAGATTTAAAAACAGCCCGACGTTGTTTAAAAAGACTCGCTGTTCAACAGTTTTAAACGTGTTTAAAAAGTATTAAACCGAACCAACGCCTTTACGCAACCGCCGTTACTTCGGTTTCAAACAAAAAAATATAAATACAAGACAATCACATATTTAAAACGCTGTGAGTTATAAATTCTACAAGCCGTAAACTCTAAAAAAGGAACGTTGTTTTTTTACCAACGTTCCTTTAATTGTAATTTATATCGTCCGTGTCTATAATTATGGCGTTATTTGCAGACAGGCTGTCGAAATATCTGTTTTCCAAGGGTATCCACTTTTCGGCAAACGCCCTGAATTTTTCCCTGCCCTCACGTTGAAGAAGGCGTATGAGCTGTTCCGAATCGCTCACGGTAAGAAGCGTTTCCAGGTCGTAAAAACTTCGCAGAGCGGGGTGCAGACTGTAAGAGCCCTCCACTACGATGAGTCTTTTGGGGTTGACGTTGACGTCGTAGTAAACATTGTCGGAACAACTGTATCTGCGGTAGGTAAAAGGTTTGTCCTTTCTGACCTCTTTCAACACTTCGGCAAGACGCTCGTAATCTATATTTCCTCCTACCTGCGACAGTCGCTCACGAGTACGCATTTCGGGAGGCAGGAAAAAGTCGTCGCAATGTATAACCGTACAGAAATTGTAGTATCTGCTAAGAACATCTGCGTAAAACGATTTGCCGCTACCGCACTTGCCGTCTATTGCCACTACCACATTCAGTTTCTTGTACAACAGATTGTCTATTGCTGAAATAAGAGGCAACAATACGGCGTGCCGTTTGTAAACGACTCTGTAATGAGGACGGTAATTGAGACGGTAGGCAACCGAATGATGAACGGGAGCGGGTTTCACAAAGGAAGACACGTAACGTTTTACCGCGTTGACGTCAAGATCTATCAAAGAGTTTTCCGTAGCGGAAACAAACTGTCCGAGACGGGCATTGAATCCCTCCGCACTGCCCTTTACGTTTACTTTCTTCATCATGTCGGAAAGAGTGTTGCAGTTGTATCCCGCTTTAACGAAAGGCACCAGATTGACTCTTGCGAAATCGGAACTGATCTGGTCGAACAGCACCTGTCCGATATCGTCCGACTCGGTAAGATTGGAACACTCGTCTTTTATAATGTTTTCGTTGTTAGCCCCCAGACAGTGTTCGCATCCGAATTCCGCCTGAAATATCTGCTTGACAAAATCCTGCTGTCTCATCAAAGGATAACGGTAATAACTGTCAATAAGATATTTCAACATCAGTTTTTGTCCTTATCCTTACCGCTTTGATTGCCGGTATTGAAGATTTTGCTCATTTCCTCAAAGAAAGTTGCGCTGTCCTTGAACTGACGGTAAACGGCAGCAAATCTTATGTAGGCGACTTCGTCCAGTTCTTTCAATTCGTTCATTACGAGATCGCCTATTTTTTGCGAAGATATTTCCTGTTCGAGACTGTTGTAGAGACTTTTTTCTATATTGTTTACTATGACGTCTATTTGCGCCATAGAAACGGGGCGTTTTTCACAGGCGCGTATTATGCCGTTTTTGACCTTGCTTTTGTCATAAGACTGCCTTGTGCCGTCACGCTTTATCACCAGAAAAGGCACCGTTTCGATAGTTTCAAATGTGGTGAACCTTCTTCCGCAACCAGTACATTCGCGTCTTCTTCTGATCGACTTGCCGTCTTCGGTATGACGCGAATCTATTACTTTGCTGTCTTCGCAGCCGCAAAACATACACCTCATGATTTCACCGTCCCGTAGTCTTTACCCAACAAATCGGTAAGACGTTGTAAAACTATTTCGTAATCCAGCGCGGGATTTGTGCCGTCCGTGTCAAACTTGGACAGCGTTTCAGCGTTCCACATTCTGGAAACGGTGGGCGTAAGTTCGTCGGCGACCACCAGTCTTCCGTTGATACGTCCGAATTCCACCTTAAAATCGGCAACGACGATACCTATCTTCTTCATTGTGTCCACCAGCACCTTGTTGATTCGGCTGACGGTATAGCACATGTTTGCCAGTTCTTCACGGGTGCACAGTCCCATTGCATAAGCGTGGTATTCGTTGATGACAGGGTCTCCCAGTTCGTCGCTCTTGTAACAGAATTCCAACACAGGCGCTTTGAGACGCATACGTTCGGGCAATCCCAGACGCTGACACATCGTGCCTGCCGTGTAATTTCGCACCACTACTTCCACAGGTATCATTTCCGCAAGATGCATGACGGATTCCGTGTCCGAATACTTGCATTTAAAGTGCGTCAGTATTCCGTTTTCTTCCAGCAATTTTTGCAGATAAGCGTTTATCTGGTTGCTGAGCGCGCCTTTCCCATGAAAAAACACGTGTTTTTTACCGTGGTAATTTAAGGCATCGTCTTTGAATTCGACTATTACCAGTCTGTCGTTTTGCGTTGCCCACACTCTTTTTGTCTTGCCTTCGGCAATCAATTCTCTTTTTTCGTATTGCATGTCAGCACCTCTTTGGTCAATTAGCATTGTATTTAAAAACAAAAATTACGTATTTATTGGCGTTTAACGTTATATCCTTGATACACTTGACGGAACTGCCCGTCATCTTCTGGTCGCAATGGCGACTTTTTACAAGTTTTTTGACGGTGTTGGGCAAATACAGATCCGCCACGGCGTCACGTTTGTTGCGCAACGTTACCACCAGTTGCGACTTCTCGGTGTCGGTACGGCAGGAAACTTCCGTGCCGTTTTCCGCCATCATTCCCGAAAAAGCCACGTTCCATTCGTAAGGGATACAAGGCAGAATCTTTATCACGTTGCCGTGCGAATACATCAGCATCTGCTGAACGGCATTCGTTACAGCCATGTTGGTGTGCAACTGTACGGGACAACTTTCTCCGCTGCCGCATATACCCATTCCGCGCCAGTCCTTGTCTACAAATGCCAGGTTGGACATCATACTGCCCTTTACGAGATTTTCAAGACAGGCTATCGTGTGATGAGTGTTTTCCAGACGTGCGAATACATTTGCAAGTACCGATGTGCTGAAACTGTTTTGCGCAAACGCCTCTTTCATCTTGCGTTCCGCAGTGCGCAGGTAATCGTCTTTTTCGTCGTCGTCGCTCAGAAAGTTTACCTGATCTCCGAAATACGCTCCGTAAAGCGTTCCGGTGGAAATTCCCGTGTAGTCGTTGGAAACCGCGCAGTTGATAAATTCCTTGAATATCCCGTCGCTGTTGAGTTGCTGACGCGGAATAAGTTCCAGCATTTTTTCCCACTTGGGAAGTTCGGACTTGTTGACGGAAAGCAACTTGCTGATTTCAATGAGATTTTCGTAAAAATCGCGTGCAATGGCAAAGTCAAGCGCACTGTTCTGTGCGACTACGGGACGTTTGTCCATTATTTTTTCGGCGTCGCCCACACGCATGGGCAGGGCGGAAGGACTGCTTACCAGCACACCGTCCTTTTGCTGAAAGAATTCCGAATAAAATATTGCCACTTCCTTCATGAAAGGTAAAAGGTGGGATTTAATAAACTTGTAGTTTTGCGTGTAAACGGCAAACTTGTAGTAGAAATTGGCAAGCCAACCGGCACAGCCCGTAAAATATACGGCGAAAGTATCGGTACTGCCTATTCTGCCCGTCTTGGGAGCAAATACAACGGGCACTACAATTCCGTGACAGCCGAACAGACGCATCGCGTTGTTCTGGTAGTCGTTTAAATTGTTTTCATGACGTTTGAATGTCTGTTCAATATCCACATCCAGTTTGCCTTGCAGACAGGGAAGATATATCATCTGCATTTCGCCGGAAAAACATCTTATTGCACGGTAAGGCTTGTAGTTGCCGTTCCACAGTCCTATCGGGCTGAACAACTGTCCTTCTGCCGAACCGCTTACCCACAGGTATCTGCCGTATTTGTAAAGTTTTTCCGCAAGAGCAGGGGGAAATTGTCCTTCATTAGCCTGCAAAAGCAGTTGTTCTATATTGCATTCTTCGCCGTTACTCATGTCCAACTGCACTGACGAATACAGGCGTGAATGAAGATGAGCATGTCCTTTCAACAGTTTGTCGTAACCGTCGCGCACTACTTCGAGTTGGTCGTGCAGTTTTATCCACTGTTTTTCGTGCGAAGTCGCTGTAAACGTTCTTGCAAGTATAAGTACCGACGAAGCGTTTACCACTTTAAGGCAATTGCTTTCATACCGCAACATTCCCCCGGTGTTTATTACGCGGGCTACCAGACCGAAGTCTTTGCCGTCTTCGAAATTACGCGCGGAAAAGTACATATACTGTTTGTCGTACTCGGAAACGGCGTCGTCGGGCAAACTGACTACGTCGGCGTCGTTTGTTCCGCCTTTATCCATCAGACACAGCGACAGATCCACGTTGACGGGCGCTGACCCCTGTTTGGTAATCTGATAAACTACAAGTCCGTTTTCACGGGATACAAACAACTGACGCAAGAACTTGGTCGTGCCGACACGGTATTCGACGCGCACTTCTCCCGACGACATGTCGATGCTTCGGCTGTAATCGGTGGGAATACCTGACACGGCGAAATCCGCGTTTATCTTGCACAGAGGCAGACTGTACTCGGGACGGGAACGGTAATTTTTCTGTCTGAGGGCATTGGGCAAGACCTTCTGCGCCCCCTTAAAATCGTCGTTTTCCAGTTTTTTGCGCACATCGTCCATCTTTTCGGCGATGTCGGGCACAACGTTGATGCGTCCCAGCCAACTCAACGAACTGTCGTTGACGAGAATTTTTTCATTTGCAATTCCGCCGTAGACATTTGCGCCTATTTTACCGTTTCCGGTAAAAAGACCTTCGCGCCACTTTTCCCCCCACCAGCCGGCAGGAGTACAGAACTTTAAAATGTCCGAATTTTTTTTAGCCATATTGCACCATTATGCACAACAGGTCGACGCCTGTTACTGCATACCGTTTAAAGTATATCAAAAATCACGGCGGATGTCCATACCCTATGCCTCTTTGCATCAAATTTATTTCTTTAAATCAAATAAACGTTTTGCGCCCATTGCAAGGCTCCGTAAATAAAGACAACGGCACGGCTGTAACAACCGTGCCGTAAAACTACAATCAATTCAACTTGTGCCTGAATAAAAAATTTATGGGATACACTTTATCGGTAACGTCACAGAACTCTTGCAAGGAACTGTCTTGTGCGCTGTTCGGAAGGGTTGGTAAATATCACGTCGGGACTTCCCTCTTCCGCAATCACACCGTTGTCCATAAAAACAACCCGTGTGGAAACGTCCCTTGCAAACGCCATTTCGTGCGTGACAACTATCATTGTAAGCCCCGACCTTGCAAGATCGGTCATTACCGCCAGCACTTCTCCGACCATTTCGGGATCGAGTGCGGAGGTAGGCTCGTCAAACAGTATCACTTCGGGATTCATGCAAAGAGCGCGCGCTATGGCAACACGCTGCTTCTGTCCGCCTGACAACTGCGACGGGCGTGCGTTGATATACTGCGTCATTCCCACTTTGTCAAGATATTTCATGGCGACTTCGCGCGCTTGGTGTTTATTACGTTTCAGCACCTTTATCTGACCTACACAACAATTCTGCAATGCGGTCATATTGTCAAACAAGTTGAAATTCTGAAACACCATTCCCACTTCGGCACGGTAACGGTGTACGTCGAACTTTTTGTCTTGAATGTTGTTACCGTGATAAAGTATTTCGCCTCCTGTGGGTTTTTCCAACAGATTCAAACATCTGAGCATAGTGGACTTACCGCTTCCCGACGCTCCTATGACGGAAATGACTTCCCCTTTGCCGACTGTCATGCAGATGCCTTTCAATATGTGATTGTCGCCATAATTTTTGGTAAGATTGTTTACAGTAAGTATTGCGTCAGTCATTGATTATTCCCCCCTTTGCCGTAGCAGGCGTTTCCGACACAATGTCGCTGTTGTACAAGGAATAATTTGCCTTGCCGTTGAGTTTGCGTTCCAGCAACCTGAGCAGTCTCGTAATGGAAAACGTCAGTATAAAATACACGACGCTTATTATCAGATAGGCTTCGAAAGTGCGGTACGTACCTAAAATTATTATATTGCCCACGGCAAACAGGTCTATAAATCCCGCAAGTACCGAAAGCACGGAAGTATCCTTGATGTTGATTACAAATTCGTTGGACACGGCAGGCAGTATATTTCTTATCGTCTGAGGAAGGATGACGCAACTCATCGTCTGCCGATGCGTCATACCTATTGCAAACGCTCCTTCGAACTGTCCTTTGTCCAGCGAGTTGATGCCGCCGCGCACGATTTCGGCGATGTAGGCACCTGTGTTTATGGAAACGATGAGCAATCCAGCAACAAAAGTATTCATTGTGACGCCGTTGTTTACTAAGGCGTAGCCCCAGTAAATAACCATAGCCTGCACCATCATCGGCGTACCTCTGAAAATTTCAACATAGGCGCTCAGCAGAAAATTATAAATTTTTTGCCATATTTTTCCCGCCTTTGTACGGGCTTCGGGCAATGTGCGGACAAATCCCACTAACAGCCCGATGACCATTCCTGCCAAAGTACCTATAATGGAAACAAGCACGGTAGTACCTACGCCTTCAAGAATTTTTGTCCAGTATTTGCCGATGATATAAGCCACATTCCCGAAAAATCCCAGTTCCACCGATTCTACGGGTTGCTGATCTATCGCTTCCTGCATCATTACGGCGCGGGCATCTTCATCGAGCGTAGCAAGAATGGCATTAATTCGTGAAGTAAGAGAAGAGTTTTTTCTCAGTCCCACTGCCAACTGCGTATCGCCTTCCGAAGCGGTAAAGCCGTTTTCGTTGTTTTTGAGTTGAATATAAGTCAGTTCGCTGTTGGCGGCACAGTCGGCTATTGCTCCCGGTTCTTCCGCCACGTACCCGTCAATAACATTGGACTTCAATGCCGTAATCATGAGGGCAAACGTGTCGTACTGCTCGGCGTCGGTTACGGTGCGGATCTGCGACAGCGCGTCGACATGAAACGTTCCCCTTTGCGCGACTATATTAGCCCCCTGAAAATCGTCAAGTTGAGTTGCGTCTTTATACTTACCGTCTTTGCGTACCACTATTACCAGATTGGATTCGTAATATTTATCGGAAAAGTCAATGGATTTTTTACGTTCTTCTGTGGGACTCATTCCGGCGATAATGGAATCTATCGTTCCTGCGTTGAGCGCGTTTATCAGGCTGTCCCATTCCAGCGCGTACACTTCCAGCGTTACGCCCATCTGCTCGGCAATGTATTTTGCCACTTTGACATCGTAGCCGTTGGCAAATTCGCCGTTCTGATTGCTTATTGCAACCGCTCCGTTGGTGTCCGTTGTCTGACGGTAGTTATATGGAGCGTATCCCGCTTCCATCCCCACACGCAACACGCCTCTGTCTGTGACCGTCTGAAAATCGTCTTCCGAGGACAGCGCAAAGGCAGTGTTGCCCGTTGAAAACATTCCCGTTGCGGACAATGCGATCACCGCAACCGCTATTAAAAGCAATACTCTCTTCATTTGGTTTCTCCTTACTAAAACTGTTTTTAGTAGAAATCACGCCGATTGCATAAAAACAGCGGTTTGCATAAGACAGCAAACCGCATCGAAAATAAATATATTTCGTAATATGCGATAGCTCTCCACTGAACGTGACAGTACAACGCATATTTTACGTTGTCCCAGCAAGGAAGCCTACGGTACGGCTGTCCCGACTTCGGCGACATTTCCTTTCCGCTGTCACTGCTACCGTGCATTGTGACAACTTACTGATAAAGGTCGCTCCTCTACCTGTGCAATAAGTTAACATTTTTTAAACGCTTTGTCAACTGTTTAAAACGGCATCGTCTAAAATTAGGGCATTTCTACAGACCTTACAAACCGTCTTTAATATTTAATTGATCGAACAAAACAAACAAAATAATCGCAGAAAAGAAAAGTCAGGCTGCGAAAAAAGTCGCAGCCTGTAAGTTGATTGTCATTCGCTTACGTAGTGAGTGTGTTTTACTATCCACTTCTTTAAACTTATGGACAGCCAGAAACCGTATATTCCCAACGTGACGACTGTCAGCAAAAGCCACTTTATCCACTGTCCGAAAAGTTGCAAACCTGTGCCGTCAAAGTACTGTCTTTTACCCAGTATTATTGTGTGTTTTACAAAAAAGTTGTACTTGATGCACGTCGCCCACGGAAGACATATACCCAACGTGACTACCGTAATAAGTCCGGAAAGAAGATTTGTTCCTATCATTTTCAAAAGACCGCCGTCAAACTTGCTCTTTCCGGCAATGTCGTGCGCCATTTGATATTCTTCCAGTTGCTTGCGGTAAAGAGCAATGTCCTCAACGTTGTCGTTTCGCACTGCCTGCGCGAGATTGTCGCTCAGTTTGCCGTATTCTTCCATTTCGGCGTTGGTGCAGTCATAAGTGTGTGACGTCACCCATTTTGTAATGTTGATACCCAGCCAGAAGGAATAAATTCCCAAAGTTACTATTGACAGCAACCACCAGAGAATGTATTTTACAAATAACTGTCCGCCGTTTCCGTTGAAAGCAAGCCTTTTGCCGTCCACTACGGTGTGCACTACCTCCCAACGCTTTACCATACACATCGCCCACGGATAGGCAATTCCCAACGTTATTGCGGTGAGCAACGCTCCCAGCAGTTTGTAGCCGATCAATTGAATAAGTCTGCCGTCGAAGTAACTTGCCTTGTCAAGCCCAGTCTGTTTCTGGTAGGCAACTATCTGTTTGCTTATTTCTTCAGCCTGTGCGTAATTACCGTCCTTGTATGCCCTGTCTTTCTTTTTATACAGCGCAATAAGTCCTGCAAGTTCACGGTTTTGCTGCAAACGCGATTGTTTTCTTTCCGAAGCCTGTTTTTTCAGTTCGGCATCGTGTTCGGTAAAATAAGCATTGTCTTTTTTTGTCTTGTAATTTGTCGCGCATTTAGCCAAATGCCACACTGCCAGTGCAATCTGCACGACATAAAGCAAGTAAATAACAATCACGGACAAATTTACGCCGTAAAGCGGTCTTTCGCTTGAACCGAAACTTGTAGCGATGTAGACAAGCAACACCACAGGCAACAATACGGCAAGATATACGGCATTTAAGCAAAGCAGTATTTTCATCTTTTTTACAAAAAGACGAATGCAATAATTTACCGCTACAACCGCAAGCATAAGCGACCATGATACGATTGCAAACAGTATAAGAAAAGTGATGTCGTACGCATAGGACAGTGTTACAGTCAGCAGAGTAAACAATATCAGAAGCGCAAACTGTACGCCCCACAGTACAATGTTGAACGAAGTTACCTTGTTGTACCGGACTTCCGCCTTTTGCCGACGTTCCTGACTGATTGCGAGAAGATGTTGTTCTTTTTTCTGATGACGTTGCTCGGCTTTTAAAGCAGTTTGCTCCTGCAACTCTTTGCGCCGTTGCTCCTTTTCCTCTTGCAATGCACGCTGACGTTGCTCTTTTTCTTCCTGAAGTTTTTCTTCACGTGCCTTGATTTCCGATTGACGTTGTTGTTTGATTTGTGCAGATTGTCTGCGCTTTTCGTCGTCAAGTCTTTGCTTGTCGGCAATGTACTCGGCAATCTCAGCATCGGCAGCCTCGTAACCTGCTTTTTTATACGCACTGTTTTTCACTGCCAGCACTATCGGGAAAACCAACAACGTGACTAATGCGTAAAAAATCAGCGGATATGCGGGATAAATCAAGAAGCGATTGAAATCCTCTATAAGACTGTAATCGACTCCGCCGTTCTGTATTTCCATAAACACAAGACCAATCATCGGAATAATGGAAACAGAACCTATAAAACTGAGAAAATCGCCCAAAGCGACACGACCTTTTCTTTTTCTGACAGACTTATACTTGTAGTAATTTTTTACCAAAATCAACTGATAAACAAAAACGGCTACGTGTATCAGCACTATCGCGGAAGACATGGGAAAAACAAATACGCCGTTTTTCGACATGATTGTGAAAAGTCCGCCGAGCGTAACCACGTCGCAGCAAAGCACATATGCCGAGATTATCAGAAACAGTATAGATACTCCCCTGCCGAATTTAAAGGCTTTTAAAACCTTTGACATACAATACCCTCCCCCGATCTTTAAAAGATACTGAATTTATTATAACAACATCTGCTTGTATGTCAACAAAATGACTTGAATTTGAGAAATTAATTACAATATAATGGCTTTATTGACATTAAAAATTTTGTCCGACATAAGCCCTCACGCTTATATTTTGTAAATTAAGGCTTTTGAGCAATTAAAAACGCACGTGTCAGTAACGGTTTTTCAAAAATCCATAAGACTTTGAAAACGCGAAAATTACTGCACGTGCGCATAAATTCAGTTTCGACAACTTGTATTTTAATCGGAAATGTCGCCTTTGCTGACTTCGGAAGACCTTTTTTTGATTACTTTGGGAAAAGTCAGGAATATTACCGTACCTGTAATCACTCCTGCCGTAAGATCGGCAATACCTTCCGACATATACACCCCCTTAAAGCCTATTGTAGACGACAGTATAAAACACAGAGGTATCAGAATGACTACCTTGCGCAGTACTGCGAGAATAACGGCTGTTTTACCCTGTCCCAGTGCGACATTGATATTCTGCAACGTCATCTGAACGGGAAACATTATCGTTCCCATTATGAACAAAGGCAAATATTTTGTAACAATGGCGGAGACATCCTGTTCGGCATTGAACACTATGCAGTAAATGTCGGGAAATACCATGGACAAAGTATATACCGTAACGGCGAAAACAACGGCAATTATAAAGGTATATTTTATGGACTTTGTAAGCCTTTTACCGTTTCCCGCTCCGTAGTTGTAACTTACAAAGGGAGCGATGCCGAATCCCATTCCGTTCAACGGCAGCGAAATAAGTTGCAATGCCGACATCATTATGGTAAGAGCGGCGGTATATGCGCTGTCAGTACCTCCAGTGGACATTTTAAGACACACGTTAAACACCACTTGTATCAGGCTTTCCGTCAGCGTCATTATAAATTGCGACAGACCGAGAAAAAGAATACCTCCCAACACCTTTTTGTCCACAGACATCTGTCTGACGTTCAAGCGAAAAACGGAGCCTTTGTTCAGAAATACCGTCATCACCCACACAAAGGATGCAAACTGCGAAATGACAGTCGCGAGACTTGCTCCTTTAACGCCAAGTCCCAAAACGGGAATAAATATATAGTCAAGCAGAATGTTGAGCAACGCGCCCAGCAAAGTGGTACCCATTGCTACAAAAGAATGTCCCTGCGCGCTGATAAAGGGATTGAGTCCCTGCACCAGTATTATAAATATTGTACCCAATGAATAAATTTTAAGATACTCGGTGGCGTAGACCACGGCGTCGTCGGGACACCCGAACAAAGTTACTACGGGTTCGGCAAAAACATTCAGCAACACTGTGAGCACCGCGCCTATTGCTACAAGGGAAATGAAACTGTTGTTGAAGCATTTGTTGGCTGCAACCTTGTCCCCTTCGCCAAGTTTGAACGACGCTCGCGGAGATCCGCCGAGGCCAATCAGGTTGGCAAACGCCTGAACAATTATAGTGATGGGCAAAACCACTCCCAGAGCGGCAAGCGCCTGTGTGCGTATCTGCTCTATGCCCGAAACAAACATACGGTCAACTAAATTGTAGACAAAACTGATTAACTGAGCAATCACCGCAGGAAGTATCAGTCTGATGGCTACGGGGAAAATTTTGCCTTTATTAAACTGTTGCGTTACATCTTTCATACTTTCTCTGTCCGTACCGAAATATCAATAAAAGGTGTTTAATCATTGTGTACAATACAGGCTTTGCACATTGTCTGCCGTAACACAGTCAAACATTCTTACTCCAATGGGGCGCAATGCACGTTGATGTCCAAACGTCCGGCATCTTACACACGGCAACAGTATTTCCGTTGCGCCAATCGTATATTTTTCAAAAAAAAAGCCTTTCGAATGTTCGAAAGGCTTTTTAATGGATGCGGCAAAACTCTATCCTCCCGGGCCGTGTCCAGCCAAGTACTTTGAGCGCTGATGGGCTTAACTTCTGTGTTCGGTATGAGAACAGGTGGACCCCAACAACTAAATCACCGCAATGGTATTTACAACGCCTGAGCGTATGTAATCGGTTTGTGCTCCGTTTGCACTGTTGCTACCCGTCCAACGGAGAAAGACGTCGGTAACGTAAGGAACATTGACAACTGCATATCACAATCAAGTTCAAGCAAAGAGTCCTGTGTTTGTTTATCGTATTCAAGGCTTGTCAAATTATTTTGAACAAGCGCTCGGCCTATTAGTATCAATCAGCTGAATGTATTACTACACTTACACCTTTGACCTATCAACCTTGTGGTCTACAAGGGGCCTTACCAAAAAGATATCTTATCTTTGGGTGGGTTTCACACTTAGATGCTTTCAGCGTTTATCCCGTCCGTACTTCGCTACCCAGCCATGCCTCTGGCGAGACAACTGGTGCACAATTGGTACGTCCATCCCGGTCCTCTCGTACTAGGGACAGATCCCATCAAATATCTTACGCCCACGATGGATAGGGACCGAACTGTCTCACGACGTTCTGAACCCAGCTCGCGTGCCACTTTAATCGGCGAA
>CALVWF010000001.1 GCA_944364615.1 uncultured Clostridia bacterium | reverse complement strand
CCACATCTACTACAAACTGTTAGGAAAAGAATCCTAACGCAATACAAACGTATTGTCCATTTGCGCAAGCAAGTAAGAAGATGAAGTTCAAAAAGAACGACATATTTACTTGTGATGGACAAGAAGTCAAGATTTTAAATTTGCTAGGTGAGGGCGGTCAAGGCGAAGTATGTCTAGTAGATAAAGGCGGAGATTTACTTGCATTAAAGATATACAAAGATGAAACAAGTGATGATTTCCGCAATAATCTGAAAAGAAATACTGAAATTGGCAGTCCTTATCAGGCATTTTTGTGGCCCAAAGCAGTCATAGAATGGGAAGACGGAGACTTTGGATATTTTATGGATGTTAGACCTTCCGAGTACGTGTCTTTCATATCCTATTTAACGGGGAAAAATGTATTTGACAGTCAGGCATTGCTAATCAGGTGGTGTATTGAGCTGTGCATTGCATTTAAGAAATTGCACGAAAAGGGATTCTCCTACCAAGATTTGAACGATGGTAGTTTCTTTCTCGATCCTCAAACGGGAGATTTGCTGATTTGCGACAACGACAATGTAACCGCAGACAAGAAGAACCTTGGTATTCTTGGTAAAATAAGATACATGGCTCCTGAAATCGTGCGTGGTGATCGTGATCTCAAAACAGGCAAGCGACAACTCCCTGACGTGCATTCCGACAGGTTTTCTCTTGCGGTCATTTTGTTTATGGCATTGTGTTTGGGAAATCCTTACGAAGGTGAACGGTTGAAAAAATACGACATTGTAGATGAGGAAGCCGAATATGAAATGTTTGGCAAGAATCCAATATTTATTTATCACAAGACAGACAAATCAAATCGACCCATTCGTGGGTATCATACCAGTGTTTTGAAGCGCTGGGCATATTTGCCAATCTATATCAAGGAAGCATTTCACCGAACATTTGTGGATGGGCTTTCCGATAGAGAGAATGAAAGAACAACAGCATTGTGTTTCAAGTGTCCATTGGTGACAATTGAGTTTAAATATTTGAAACGGGATTTTTGTTTTGCTCTTGACATCTACAAGACTGGTGTATTAAAATAAATGCAAGTTTAAGCAAGTTGACTTGCCGATATTCAAACATTGTCCTCACTGTGGACATTTTTTTTGCAAAAGCAATGAAAAGATTTTTCAGTTTCGCAGTAAATATTTACAAGTATATTGCAATCGGTTTGAAAATGGCGGTGGCTTCTTGAAAAATTCAAACAGGCGGTAAAGGTGTTTATGGTAGGAAAGACTATGGACAGAATGCTTGCCATCAAGGACATGGCAACCAAGTCTGAAAAGAAAGTAATTGAAGGAATTTTAAATGCCGAAAAAAACGAACTCATTTATTTGTCCATCACGGAACTTGCATCACGTCTTAAAGTAGCTGAGGCAACGTTGGTGCGTTTTTGTAAGAAGTTGGGATACAACGGATTTCAGGATTTCAAGCTCAGCCTGAGCAAGGAACTTGGCATGGTGGACAGTCACAGTATAAACAGTGTAGTCAAGCGTGTTGCAATACAAATGACGGATGCAATTACCGAAACGTCACGCAGTATCAGTTACAGCACATGTCTTGAAATTGCCCAGCACATGATTGAAGCCAACAAGATTTGCGCATTTGGTGTAGGCAATTCATCCATCACGGCAATGGAAGTGAGCAATGTACTTGCCCGTATCGGAATCAGTGTTACGGCTACCCCCGACCCACACTTGCAGGCAATGATTGCCAGCAACATGGGCGAAAAGGACATGGTGGTGCTCATCAGTGTGTCGGGTAGCACCAAGGACATCATCGACGTTGCGGAAATTGCCAAGCGCAACGGTGTCAAGATTGTAGTAATCACGTGTTACGACCATTCACCGTTGGCCAAGTACGCCGATTACATATTGTATTCTACAAGACGTGAAGCTGCTTACGAAGGCGGATCGGTGTCTACCATTGTATCCATTTCGTACATTGTCAATGTGTTGTACAATGCGATTTACGAAAAGCTTGGAGATCATGCTTACGAACGCACAATGAGGGCGGCAAGTTCCGTTGCTAACAAATCGATGTAAAGGGGAAACTTATGTTACAGGACAGACAAGTTGAAAGAATGGTAAACAAGGTGTCACGCCTTGGCGAAGTGTATCAACCCTACTTGATTGAGGAAACAATCAATCCATGCGTTACCGTTGTCAAGGATGGCAAGAGTGTTGAGGTGCACAAGGGTTTCAAGTGGGGCAAGGATTTTAGCTGTGAACAATTTTCCTTTGTGGCGGAAGGCTTGACCGAGGGACGCAAGTACTATCTTTTTGCCGACACGGGCGCAGTAGAACATCTTGTTTCGGTAAACGGAAATAAGGTGGGATTACTCGATTACATCGACAACGCAATGGATCCCACTTCAAGAGTTCACAAGTATTTGTTGCTAGAAGGTATTTTAGAGGGTGACAGCGTGGCATTGCAAGCCTACTACTCACACCCAATGCCCGGCACAATGCCTTACGAAACCAAGAGCACGTTTTCCTTTAACGGCTATTACCCCGATCGCAGGTACAACTCCATTGGATTGGTGTCCTTCTACCAACCTTTAAAACAATTTGGCGAAAGATTGACCCTTCTCAACAAGTTGTATAACAGCGAAAGCGATCAATTTCAGCGTGCCGAAATAGAAAAGGTGTACCAACAGCTGTTTGTGCTGTTGCCTTTAAGACAGGTTCGCCCCGAAGAATCATTGCTCAACCGAGCAATTGAGATAATCGACACTTTCTTTGCAGGGGAAAAGAAACTTCCTTACGTAGGAATCATCGGACACAGTCACCTTGACACTGCATGGCTGTGGACTGTTGAAGAAACTCGTCGCAAGTTGATGCGTACTGCATCTAATGCCGTGACGCTTCTCAACAGACACCCCGAGTACAAGTTTTTCATGTCCACGGTTCTTTACTTGCAGTGGATTGAAAAAGATGACCCCAAACTGTTCCAGCAAATTTCCCAATTGATATCCGAAGGAAGATTCGAGCCTAACGGCTCTACCTGGGTAGAGTGTGACGGCAACCTTACGGGTTCGGAAGCATTTTGCCGTCAGTTTGTGCGTGGCAAGAGATATCTTCGCAAGAAGTTCAACTACGAATCGGATACATTTTGGTTGCCCGACACATTCGGCTACTCCGCTGCGCTTCCGCAAATCATGAAAAAGTGCAACGTCGAGTACTTTTTGACCACAAAGCTAAGTTGGAACGACACAAATAAATTCCCCTACGAAACATTCATTTGGAAGGGTATTGACGGTAGCGAAGTTCCCGTTCACTTCAACACAATCCACACATGGGTGGACGAAGAAGCGGTGCACAAGCGTCTTAGTGACATAGCGGACAAGCGTGAAAGCAATTGCGCCTTGATGGCGTACGGATTTGGTGACGGCGGTGGCGGTCCGTCGGAAGAAATGGTTTCCCGTGCAATTTACACTCAACAGTTTAGCAAGAACGCACAAGTTCGTCACACAACAGTGTCGGAGTTTATGGAAAAAGTAACCGCCCAAGAACTTCCCACCTATTTCGGCGAATTGTATCTCGAACTTCACCGTGGTACTTACACAACAAATCACAATTTGAAGTGGTTCAACCGCCGTTTGGAAGAAGCACTGCACGATGCGGAATTGGTGTCGGTGCTTGACGGTGACAAAGATGCTAAACAACTTACTGACAGTCTTTACGACACCTTGTTGTTAAATCAGTTCCACGACATACTTCCCGGCACAAGCATTGCCGAAGCAACGGACATTGCATTGGCGGAACAATCGGACGCATTGAAGAAAGCTCACGGCTACGTCAAGGGCAAGGGCGCAGGAAGTTACTTCAACACATTGCCTTTTGAACGCAAGGAAGTTTTGCCATCTTCAAAGGGACAAACCTACAACGCAGTGGACGGTACAAGAACCGTTGCAACCTACAAATTCGATGCTTTCGGTTACGCTAAAAGGGAAGTACCTAAGGGCGAATTTGTGGTGGACGGTGATGATATAATCACGCCTCATCTCAAAGTTACCATTAAAGAGGGCGTGCTGACGTCATTGATTTACAAGGGCAAGCAGTATGTCAAGGAAGGCTTTAACATTCTCGCAACTGCGGAGGACGTTCCCTACATTTACGACAACTGGGATGTCGATGCCGACTACGTTTACAAGCAACAACCCGTAAAGTTTGTCGGCCAGCATGTTGAGTCCGTGGGTGAAATACTTGTTGTAAAATCCATGTTTAGCATGGGCAATTCCACATTGGAAACGGACATCAAGCTTCGTCTTGACAGTCCTCTTGTGGAATTTGAAAACAAACTCACTTGGAACGACACCCACACATTGTTGCGCACCTATTTCGACACTACAATCTTTTCACAGCACTACAAGTGTGAAACGCAGTTCGGTAATGTCGAACGTAACTGTTTCCCAAGAGACAAGAGCGACATTGCCAAGTTCGAAGTGTGTTCGCACAAGTGGACGGACATTTCGCAAAACAACTGCGGACTGTCACTCATCAGCGATTGCAAGTACGGTGTGTCATGTCAGGGCGGTAAACTGGGATTGACACTGCACAAGAGCGGTACACATCCCGACGCAAGGGGCGACGTCGGTGTAAGTTACTTCCGTTACGCAGTACTGCCTCACGAAGGGGAACTCGGCATGGAAACAATCCGTCAAGCCTACTGTTTCAACATGTTGCCCGTAAAGACGGCAAGAAAGAACTTAAAATCCCCCTTTACCTTGACAGGCGACAATTCGGTAATTGTTGAAACGGTAAAACACGGTGAAGATGACGGCATTGTGTTGCGTATGTACGAATGTCTTGGCGGTGGGGCGTCCGTCACGTTGTCCGCCGAGGACAAACAGTTTGTAGAATGCAACATTCTAGAAGACGAACAGCAGTCCGTTGGTAACAATTCCGTCCAATTGACCTTCGCTCCATTTGAAATCAAGACGGTAAAAATTAAATAAATCAATTTAGACCAAGCAAAGAGTTGTTGCTTGGTCTTTTTTTGTGCGTTAAATGTTTCAATGTGCAGGGTTTCGATGAGTGCAAAATCTCATATTTCCGAAATGAAAATTGCATCAATAATGAATGAAAATTATTTTCAAAATTTTCAAATTTTTTGAAAACCATATTGACATTGCTTTTTCTTGTAGTATAATATAGTTGAAATAGACTGAAAAAATGGCAAATTTTTTAAAAAATTTGAAGATTTAAAGAAGGGTAAAGGTATGGGTGTCTTAAAAAGAGGATTGATTGTTTCATGTCAGGCGGTAAAGGGCGAACCGTTGTACGGTTACGGAATAATGCACTTGTTTGCCAAGGCTGCAAAGGCAGGTGGAGCATGCGGAATTCGTGCTTTGTGCGAAGATGTTGACAGCATTAAGGACGAAGTAGGCGATCTTCCTGTAATAGGATTGGTAAAGCAATGCTATCCCGACAGTGAAATTTACATCACACCCAACAAGAGCGACATTGACAAATTGTTGGCGGTAAAATGCGATGTATTGTGTATGGACGCCACATGGCGTCCCCGTCCGAACGGCGAAACGTTGGAGGAATTGTACAACTACGCAAGAATCAAGACGGACAGACCGTTGATGGCGGACATTGCTACGTTAGAAGATGCGGTAAATGCCGACAAGTTGGGGTTTGATTACATTTCCACAACCATGCGTGGATATACTGCGGACACAAGAACTTCGCAGTTGCCAGACATTGAGTTTATTGCTCAGTGCAAGAAGTACATAAAACACGCCAAGCTCATTGCCGAAGGCGGAGTATTTGAAGTAAATCACATGGAACAAATATCTAAAATAAATCCTTACGCAGTAGTAGTGGGATCGGCAATCACCAGACCGATGGTAATTACACAAAGACTGAACGGAGCATTGAAATTACATGACTAAATTCAACATTGTTTATCTTCCGTTGGACGAAAGACCTTGCAATTACCATTTCGCACAGCGTATTGCGATGGGAACGGAAATGCATCTTAGAAAACCTTCTCCCGAAGTGTTGGGGGACAAGAAAATTCCTGCCGATTACGACAAGGTGAGAAAGTATTTGTTAGACAATGCCACAACAGCCAATGCCTACATCGTTTCTTTGGACATGCTGTTGTACGGGGGAATTGTTCCGTCAAGACTTCATCAACTTGACGAAGATGAATTGACAGCCCGTCTTGACGTGCTTGACGAGATAAAGAGGATAAATCCTGCTGTCAAGATTTACGCATTCCAACTCATCATGCGTTGTCCCTGCTACTCGAGCAGTGATGAAGAACCCGATTACTACGAGTACTGTGGACGTGAAATCTTCCTTACGGGTCAGGTAAAACACAAGTTGGAGTTGGGGTTGGTTACTCAAGATGAGGCGCAGGAGCTACTCGGTCAATATGCCGAAAAGATAGGGGACAATCTAATTGACTTCGAACAACGTCGCAAGGTCAACCGCAACATGCTTGTTAAAGCCGTCAAGAAATTGCACCACGCAATTGATTTTTTGGTAATTCCGCAAGATGACAGCGCACCTTACGGTTACACCTCGATGGACAGGGAATTGATAAAGAAGCAACTTGCCGAAAACCACTTGGAGGAAGTTGCAATGTATCCCGGTGCGGACGAAGTGGGCATGACGTTGCTTGCACGTGCTGTTTGTGAGTACAAGAAGGTGTCACCACGAATGCACTGCGTCTACTGTCACGAAAAGTCACCCTACATCATTCCGTTGTACGAGGACAGACCTTTGAAGGACACCTTGCCATTCCAAATCGGTACTGCAGGTTGCAGGTTTGCCGATGGTAAAGAAGATGCGGACATCATGCTGTATCTCAATTACCCATCGCAACAACCGGTAGATGAAAGCAGTCTTCCTTCCGTCGGTTACGGCGAACGTGATCTTGTGACATTTTGCAACAAGATGGTAGAAGACATCAAGAACGGCAAGATTGTGGCACTAGCGGACGGTGCTTACTGCAACGGCGGTGATCTCGAATTGTTGAAATTGTTGACGGAACGCACGGACTTTTTCAATTTGTCCGCTTACGCAGGTTGGAACACATCTTCCAATACACTGGGTACTGTAATATGTCAAGCGGTATTTGTTTGGCTGTTTGGCAAGAACAAGTGGCAGGACAAGTTCCTAGCTGAAAGACTGTACGAAGATGTCGGTTACTGCGGTTTCGCAAGAAGATACATTGTAAACAATCTTTTGAGTCAACACGGTTACAACTACTTCAATGCAGGCGGAAGAAGGGGCAAGGTTGCAAATATTGTAAGGCAAGTTCTTTCAAACCACATCGAAAGCAATTTTCCTGATGTGTACAGCCGTTACAGGTTGGCACGTTGTCAGATGCCTTGGCGAAGAATGTTCGAGGTTGACCTGACTGTAAAGGAAGTAGAACAATGAAAAGAACATTTAAATTAGTATTGTTGACACTGTGTATGGTGTTGGCGATGGGGGTAGTAATGCAAGTAACTGCAACGGATAGGGTTTACGCACAGTCCAAGTCAATAAGCAGGGTAGAAGCTCACGGAATTTGGCACAGACCCAATTCAAGTGGTAAGGAAACGACTTTGGAAGGCATGTGTGAAGTTCTTGACATGTTTAAGAACGCAGGTATCAACATGGTTTTCCTTGAAACCTTCTACCACGGAATGACATTTTTTAAAAACAACCTCATTCCCTATTACACAGGGTTTGAACAGTATACTTACGGACAGTATCCCGATTACCTGACGGCTTTTGCAACCGAAGCGGAGAAGCGTGGCATCGAAGTTCATGCTTGGGTGCAGGATTTCTACATCGGTATCAACGAAGAAGCAACACTTGTCAAGTACTTTTCCGATTGGTTGCTTGTCAATCAGGACGGTGGGATACGTCACATGCTGGAAGGTATGGATTTCGGCGGATACATCTTCTTAGATCCTGCCAACAGTGAAGTTCAGGACTACTTGTTGAAGTTCTACGACTTGATGTTGACAACTGTTCCTGCCGTCAAGGGATTGAATCTCGATTACATAAGATACCCGGTTTCCGACATTGCAAGCGGAAATGACGCAGGGTACACCGAAACTTGCATGAAGCAATTTGCCGAGCAGTACAACATCGAGTTGGACGAAACGAACATGCGCAGTGACCTTGTCAACAAGTTGAAGTCTAACACCGCCTTGTACGCCGACTGGACGGAGTTCAGGGCAGGATTTGTAACTGCATTTGTTGAAAAGGTGTACAACATGGTAAACACCAAGCATCAAGGCAAGATGATTTCAACTGCGGTGTTCCCCGAACTCGATCAAGCGTACCAAAGCAAGAAACAAGACATTCGCACATGGCTGAACGAAGGTTACATCGACATCGTGACGCCAATGGTGTACTTCTACGAAGCATCGCAAATTAAGTCAGCGGTAGAACAAATGATGCAATTTTGCGGTGATGCCTACTGTTACACGGGGTTGTACACAACCTACCACAATCAAGACAACAGTCAGTTGCAACAACACATCGAGGCAAGCAACAGTGCAGGAGCGGACGGATTTGTTTTGTTCGATGCGGCTAAGACATTTTTCGATGCTAAGTATGACTACGAAACTTTCTTGGTTGAGCAGTACGGCGGTGACGAGTACAGTGCAATTGTTCCTCACAGCGACGCTGAAACGTTGACAACTTCGGTGAGCAACGGTTTGATGAGCTTTTTGCGGTCGCAGGCTGAGGACGGCATCGAAGATACAAGCAAGGTTCAGCAGTTTGGCGAACAGTTGAAATTGGTTTCCGACACAGGGGAACAGGACATTGCAACATTGAAGGTGTTGCTTGGTAGACTGGATACACTCATTAAAAACATCGACAGTTACATTTCAACTGCAAATTCAGGCGAAGTTACCGAAGTTCTACAATCGATGCACCGCAATTTGACGGTACGTCTTAGCAGAATGGAAGTCAAGGGCATTGAAAATCCCGATGGAACTACACCGCCTGACGATGACAAGGATGACGGTGGAAGCGAACCGCTTCCGACACCCGACGACAACGAAACCGATCCGCCGACATCCGACAACACAACAAAATTACTGTCCTACGGCGTAGTGCTGGTTGTGGGATTTGCTCTTGGATTAGTTACAGCATTTGCAATTAAATCGAACAAGAGAGGTAAACAATGAAAAAATCAGTAAAGTGGGCAATTTTATGTTGTGCTTTGGTTTGTATTTTTTCCATGGTAGGGGTGTTTACAATCAATTACACTGCATTCGCTGACGGCGAATACACTCGTGATTTGACAGTACGTGACATCACTGTTACCGTTGGAAACAAGACAATCAATTACGTTTATTCCGATCCCGTAGATTACTGGGAAGACTCGGCGTCGGGCTATCTCAACAGTTACGAAATCAAGTACGATATCGTAGGTGCTAATGACGCTGTCATTTACACGGCGTTGTACCCCGACACAACAACGGGACGTACAGGCGACATCACCGAATACGTGTGTGAACTGCAAGGTGCGGATTACGTTGTAACACAAATCAACACCAACGGTGACGGCACTACATATATTCCCGTAGGTGGATTTGTTTTGTCACTGAGCAACGCAGTAAATGCCGATTTCGCTAAAGTAGGCGACATCGTCAAGTTGTCGGGAAGCAAGTTGACAATCCCCACCAAGGCAGTGGAATCGGACAGCGGTAAAAGAGTTGTTGTAGACAACACCAACACAACACGTTCCATGCCAATGGTTGTGTACTACGACTACCAATTCGGTTCTAAAACAGGTACAAACGTGTTTGGTACTGAAATGACGTGTGTGTACGATTTCGATGAAAATTCCTTCATTGTTACCGATTTCCGTGGATTCGGTCAAGGTGACGACTCCGGTTCGGTCATCCCCGACAACAGCTTTGTTTTGAGTGCGTACGGCGAAGGATTTCGTCAACTTCTTGTAAGAGGAATGCTGTTCTCCGTAGGTGACGAGGTCAAGATGGTTGGTTTCGACTTTGTTCGTTTCGGCGGAACTGTTTACGGCGAATACGATTTCGTAAATCCCACCCCCGAAGAAAACCCTGCAGGTATGGAAACGGAAACTTCTCCCTTCCCTGCTTACCGTGGTGAAAACCAAACAATCATCTACAAGAGCGGTTGGAGTTACCAAGGCTCGGCAGGTACGGGAACTAACGTCTACGGTTACGAAGCTGCAGTAGACGCAACGGGCGTGGTTGTAGAACTCAATGTAAACGTTTCTAAAATTCCCGAAGGCGGTTACGTAATTTCGGGACACGGCACCGGTCGTGACTTCATCAGATCCAACATCGTGCTAGGGGCAACGGTGGTGCTGGATGAAGACAACAAGACATTTGCCGTATCGACAACACTCAACAGTTACTACGAAAATCTGGCACTGAGCGTCAATCAGGCAGTGAAAAACGCTCAGACAATGATCAGCCAATTGTACGATGTCAATCAAGAATTGCTTGAAACATACATTACAAATGTTTCTTCCGAATTGGAAAACTTGAAGGTTGTAAAAGAGGAAATCGAAGCCAAGTTGGAAGGTGACATTTCCGAAGAGGAACGTTTGAGCTTGTTGATGAGCTACAACAACAGTCAGTTGGTAATTGAAAAATTGCGTCAACAAATTGTTGTGGCATCCGCAGAAAGCAAGGTTGTATCTGCTCGTTCGGTTTGGCACAGACCTATTGAAATGACATATTCTGCAATTGAAGAAAACATCAAGATGTACAGCGACATCGGTATCAACCTGATTTTCGTAGAAACACTGTACAATGGTTACTCGACATTCAAGTCGGACATTGCGGAATTCCCCTACAACAACAAACTTGCTGACAAGTACACCACAAGCGAAGGTGTTGAATACAATGACTATCTCACAGCATTTACGCAATGTGCCAAGGAATACGGCATCGAAGTACATGCTTGGGTGGAAAACTTCTACATCAGTACATTGAACACCGCCAAGGTGCTTCAAGATCATCCCGATTGGATAATGTACAATGATGACAACACCTACTACCAACGTAACGAAGGCGGTTTGTACATATTCATCGATCCTGCAAATAAAGAAGTTCAGGACACATTGATTAACTACTACAACGATTTGTTAGAAAAAGTTCCCGATGTCAAGGGATTGAACCTCGACTACATCCGCTACCCTGTTTCGGACAGGGCGGAAGACACAGGTTACACAATCGAAGCAATGAAGGGATTCTACGAATCGTTGGGCAAGACATTTAGCTCGGCACAGCTCAACGACAGAGAAAAGATGGCCAACAAGTTCAAGCAACTGTTCGACCCCAACTACTTGTTGGGCGGTCAAGCCGAAGCGGACGAAAACTACCAATTGTGGGTGGAATACCGCACAAACATCATCACCGAATACGTTCGCCGTATCAAGGATGAAGTCAAGTTGCCCAACAACATCGTGTTGTCAACTGCGGTATTTGCATCCTTGTCCGAATCTACAAATTCCAAGAAACAAGATTGGCAGACATGGTTCAGCAACGGCTGGATTGACATTGCAACACCCATGGCGTACTACACCGACGCTTCCGATGTGTTGGTACGTGTTCACGAAATGATACTCATGGCAGGTAACAACTGCTACTACTACAGCGGTATCGCTCCGTCCTTCCAAGGATTGCCCGCATGGCAGAACAAGGAACAAATCGAAGCCTCCTACGATGCAGGTGCAACGGGATACGTAATTTTCTGTTCAACGCAGATCTTGGGACACGAAGACGTACAACTTGCATTGCAAAGCGGTGTAAACAGCAAGAAAGCCGTGCTTCCTCATTCAAGTGTGGAAACAATCTTGTCCGCTACATTTGAAGATATTGCCGACAAGGCTACAAGGTTGTACATTCCCAACGGAGGTATGACGGAAGATCAACTTACAGCACTCAACAGCGCATTTGACACAATCAAGGCAATTCAAGCCGATGACGCTGTTGGTATATTCAAGGTGAAGTCGGCAGTGGAAGAACTTGCTGACAGCTCAATCAAGGACATCGCCAAGGGTTACTCTCGTCAAAGAATTGTAGAACAATTAGATGAACTTGCGGACTTGCTCGATTCCAAGATTTCGTTGCAACTCATTCAAGACGGACAATGGAATCCCGAAGAGGAAGAACGTCGTCCCATTGTCAATGAGGACGGAATTTTCCCCAACGTCGATCCCGAACCGGAACCGGAACCCGAACCTGAACCAAAACCCGAACCCAAGCCCGAACCCGAACCACAGTCCAACGTTGGATTGATTATAGGTATCGTGATTGCTTGCGTAGCAGTGGTTGCAGGGGGCGTTACGACAGTTGTTTTGCTTAGACGTCGTAACAAATCCAAGTGATGTAATTTTTAAGGCGCAGTGAAGTGTCTTTAAAATAAAGAAGGAGGATTATATGAAAAAACAAAGACTTTTAGTAGCTATCATACTTGCACTTGTGATGGTTACGGCATTGGCATTGGTTGCATGTGATCCCGCAGAAGTTCACGTTTGCGACAGCAAGTGTCCCGAATGCGGTAAGTGCACCAATCCCGATTGTAAAGATCCGGTTTGTGCCGACAAGTGTCCCGGTCATGAACCCGATGTAGTAGAAACAACCCCTGTCATCTCCGTTGTTCCTGCCGAAATCGAAATGCACGCAGGCGAAGAAATTGACTTGATGTTTGGCGTCACCGTTACCGACGAAGGCGACGACAATCCTACACTCATCATCTTTGACGACGAAGGATTCGATGCCGACACCGAAGGTGTTTACACAATCACCTACAAGGCTGTAAATAAGTTCAACAAGGAAGCAACCGCTACACGCAAGGTTACCGTATTGGAAGCCCTTTCTCCCTTGTCACTTGAAGTAAGAACCAATTTCCTTGGTGAACAGAAGTGGCCTCAAGGTAACTTCCTGAACTTCAAGAACTCGTTGTACGTAGAACTCAACGAAGACACCAACTACGATGTGGCTAAGAGCGGTGTATTCCACAATGCATCCGATGAAGAAATCACATTGAACATGGCTGGCGGTTACGGTTGTTCGGCAATAATCGATGCTAACGGCGTTGTTATCGAAGGTCGTGACGGTGCTAACGGCAGACTTGTAAATGCCGAAAACCCAACTCGTACAACAAGCAGTGTAACTACAATGGAAATTGACGGCGAAACAGTCAGTGTTGCAAGTGCATTTGCTAAACAAATGGTAATTCCTGCAGGCGGTTACGCAATCATCGTGCAAAATCAGTATGCTGGTACTACAGTTGACAGCGACGGTCGTGGTTTCATGAACTACAACGTAATCTACGCTTACGGCAACGTTGTTCGCCTTTTCTGGGTGGAAGACCAAACCGAATTGACAAGTTACGTTGACCAAGCTCCCGTAATATCCGGTCACACATCAACAGTGTACGCAGCAATCTCCGACGCATCATTTGTTCTTGACACCGAAGTGTTGGCAGGCGTTACAGCATTGGACGACAACGGAACATTCAGTCCTTCCGACGACCAGACAGTTACGGTTACCATTACAGATAACGGCGGTTTCGACATCAGCAAGGCAGGTCAGTACACAATCACATTGACTGCTACTGACGGAACTAACGAAGCTACTGCAACACGCATTGTTGAAGTAATTACAGACGTTGCTGAAATCACAATCAACGGCAAGTCCATCAAGATGATGCCCGAAAGCATTGCTGTTGACCAAGACCTTGACATGGTAGGAAAGTATTTGTTCATCATCTACACTCCCGACTACGAAGGCGCTCTTGAATTTGCTAACGGCTACGGCGAAGCATTTGTAATCGATTGTTTCGGTAAGGTAGCACGTATCTACGACGGTGCTAACGGCAAGTATTACGATGCACAAAACCCCGCAGGTATCGTTGACGCATCCAAGTGTACACCTGCAGGTTACGCACTTGAAGCATTCGAATCATTGCAGGACGGCGAATACCTGCTCATCGCTCCCAACTCAGGCGCTAACGTTTCCCGTAAATTCTTGCTTGACAACCGTGCAATCGGTGTTTCGGTAACTTTGCCCAACATCGAATTCGAAGCTAAGACATTTACATTCGAAGTAAACGGCAAGCAATTTACAGTAGAAGAAAGCAAGTACGCTTTCAACAAGGAAGTAACCGCTGCGGATGCTCCCAAGTACGGAATGATTGTTTACAACAAGACTTACGCAGGTACTGTTGCCTTGAACGGTCACGGCGTTGCAGTGGTTGTTGACCAGTACGGCAATCTTGTAAAGGTTTACGACGGTGCAAACGGCGGTTCTAACATCTACACAACGGAAGGCAAGGTTACAGGTACTTTCGACAGCAACAACTACGCTACAGTAGCGTTCAGTTTGCTCGCTGAAGGCGAAACATTGATTGTATTCCCCAATGACGGCGTAAATGATGAAAACAGTGCACGCACATTCGGTCTCGGTTTGCGTATGGACGGTTCTCTTGGTCAGAAGGTTACATTGACTGATGTAAACTTCGCTGAAAAGCCCAAAGACGTCAAGAGCATTGTAATTGACGACAAGTTCTTTACAGCTGACGAAGGCAGATGGTTGTACAACATTGAAGTAGAATCAACCAATGTTTACAAGTATCAGATGCTCATCTTCGACAAGGCTTTCACAGGCACAATTGCAACCAACGGCAACGGTGCAGTATTGGTACTTGACAAGTACGGTGTTCTTGTTAAAATTTACGACGGTGCTAACCTTGGTTTCTACACAGTAGACGGCAAGTCAACCGAACCGTTGACATTCAATCAAAAAAACTACGCCGAAGTAGCATTCTCCGAATTGCAAGAAGGCGAAATGATGCTCGTGTTCCCCAATGACGGTTCAACAAACGTAGGTCGTGCATTTGCATTGAGTCTTCGTGGCGTAGGCGGTGGAAGAGCGTACTGCGGTGAAAAGGCTACATTGACAGGTTTCGAATTCGAAAGCAACGGTGTTTACATCACAATCGGCGAAAACGAAATCTTGTTCGACCCTGCTAAGGTTGCAGTAAACACAACAACAGCTAATGCTAACGAATACGATTGGTACGTATTCTCAACAGCATTTGCAGGCACATTGAACTTCGCTAACGGTTGGGGTTGCGCAATCGTAATGGATGCTAACGACAACATCGTTCGCATTTACAGCGGCGCTGACGCTAAGTACTACGATGCTGAAAATCCCACAGGTATCGCACTTGACAGTGCTAATTACCTTACACTCGCATTGAATTCGTTGAAGAACAACGAATGGATGCTTGTTGGTATCAACGGAACTAACCAAGCTCCCAGAGATTTCCTGCGTAGCAACGGAAAACTCGGCTCAACAGTAACTATCGAAGACGTAGACGTACAAAAGACCGACAAGGCAATGATGTCCGTTGCAGTAGGCAACAAGATCTTCTTCACAACTGCCATTGCAGTAAATCAGGAAGTTTCCAACCCTGCTACATACGACTTCGCAGTTTACACATACGGTTACAGTGGTGTAATCTTGAAAAACGGTTGGAGCGAAGCATTCGTTTTCGGTGCTGACGGCAACATCACCAAGATTTACGACGGCGTAAACAACAAGTTCTACGATGCAACAAATACATCAGGCGTTGCAGGTGCGGATTACTTCCAATTGGCATCTTGCTCTTTGGACGCATTCTTGCAACTTGAAGCAGGCGAAACACTTGTTGTAGGTTTGAACGGCGGTCTTGACGGTAACCGTGCAAGAGCATTCTTCGTTTCTAACCGTACATTCGGTGCGAAGATGACTTTGACAGGACTTGAAGCAACTCCAAGCTCCGAAGAAGTTTCCTACGTTGCATTGACAGTTGGTAGCAAGACTTGGTACCAAGACATGTCCAAGATGGCAATCAACGCCGATTTCGAAGGAACACCCGTATTTGCAATCTACGATTACGGATTTACAGGAACAGCTTATACAGGTGCTTACGGTGTGGCTTTGGTAGTAGACAAGGAAACAGGCAAGACCGTACGTGTTTACGACGGTGCTAGCGGCAAGTATTGGGATGCTGAAAACAACGGCGTTTCAGGTATCTGCACAGCAACAGGATACGCACAGGAAGCATTCGAATCCTTGCAGGAAGGCGAATACGTTGTAATTGCTCCAAACCTTGGCGGTGCTAACATTTCAAGAGGTTTCTTGTATGCTAACCGTGCAGTAGGTGTTGCAGTAAGTTACGTTCTTCCCGAAGTTGCGGAATAAGTTTAAAAATTTGTAACTATTTAACTGAATTTTGTGGGATTCCCGTTGCCTTCGGGCAACGGGGACAACCCATTTTTAAAAATGGTTTGTGATATGAAAAAATTATTTTTAGTTTTTGTAATTGTCTTGACAATTGCAACAATGGTGTTTTCCAATGTAGCCCTTGCTTTCAGTGAGGATGTCTTGGACAATCCCGATTACACATTCGAACAAGACGGCATTGTTTACAAGGAAAAAACCACAACCTACAACGGCAATGCACAGAAGTTGTTTTACGGTGAATACAATTCCATCGCCGACAACGCTCGCTACGAATGGGTAATTCACAGTGTCAGAAATGATTCCACAACGACATTGAACACGGTAATGGACATTGCCAAGGACTACGAACAAACAACGGGTCGCAAGGTCATGCTTGCAACCAACGGTGACTATTTCTACAACACCGGTGCCAATGTTGACTCCTACGTAAACAACGGAATAGTTATTTCCAAGGGCAACTTTGTGCAGAAAAATTGTATTGGATTTGACAACAACGGTAAAGTTGTGGTCGGTCGTATGACGGACGTGGCAGTTCGTATCGCAGTGTACGATGAAGACGGCAATCCACAATTTTATCCTATAGATAAATTTAACGAGCAACCTGAAGAAGGCGAAATTGCCATTTACGATGTAACAGGTTCTTACAACCTTAGTAATGTCGGTGTGTTGATTGCTAAGACGGACAGCACAAACATCAAGCAATATCCCGTGTGGGGCACAAACTGCACAATGACAAAGGCAGGCGTTTACGAAAGCAAGTCATTCAAGGTTTCGGGCGAACAGTTTGCAGTAGTGTACACAAGCACTCATCAGGAAGTATTTGACAAGAATGTCTACGGTCACGACATTGACATTGTGGAAATTCCGCAAGGCGAATACGAAGGATGTACTTGGGTGTTGGGCGGTTACGATGTGTTGGTAAACAACTACACAGTCAACGCCGATTGCCATTCCGACAATGCAGGCGACAGCAACGCTCCGAGAACATTCATCGGTTTTAAAGAGGACGGTACTGCGTTTTTGTGTGTACTGGACGGAAGACAACCGGGATACGCAGTGGGTGTTACAGTCAATCAGGAAGCGCAACTTGCAGGTGCATTGGGTGCAAGATTCGCACTCGAACTGGACGGCGGTGGATCGTCCACAATGGTGGTGCGCATTGACGATGAACTGGTGGTACGCAACCTTCCTTCGGACGGCAGTGAACGTAAGGTTTCCAACGCAATCATGTTGGTGGAAGTTGTCGATGACGAGCAACCAACCAATCCCAACCCCGATGACAACGATCCCGAACAACCCGAAGAACCTTCAACCCCCGAACAACCCAACGAAAATCCTCCCTTCATCACAACGGACTTGATTATTGCAATTGTCCTGTGCGTGGTGGTAGTGATAGGATCGGTAGTTGCGTTTATAGTACTTATAAACAGAAAGCAATAGGAGGAAAAAAATAAATGAAAAAAGTCAAAGTATTGTTGGCATTGGCATTGTGCATTGTTACAGTGTTCAGTGTGTGTGCGTGTAATCCCACGTCCAATGATTACGAAATAAATTACGACATCGATTTGTCGCAGAAACCCACATTGGAAGTGTTGATGCCTTACTCAGGCAAGAGCATCGATCAGGTCAACAGTGACGCAACGGCATTGCTCATTGAAGAACTGACAGGATACAAGGTGAATTACACACAACTTCCTGCTGCGGATGCTTCTAAGACAATCAACACCGAATTGATGGACAAACGTCCCTACGACGTAATGAAGTTGACTAAAGACCAGTTCAGCGACCTTGTAAAGGACGACATGCTTGTTGACATCACCGACGCATTGGAAGTTTTCGCACCGGACATGTTGGCAAATATCTCCGAAGAGTCTTGGGACGTTGTAACGGTTGACGGACGCATCTACGGTGTTCCCGAACGTGCATCCAGCGACAACATCGAAAACCCCATTGTTTTCAATCAGGATTTGCTGAATCAATGCAACCTTGATGTTCCCGAAACCCTTGACGAATTTACCGAAGTTCTTCGTGTTTTGACGCAAAAGCTCGGCAGACCTGCATTGACATTCGACAAGTACACACCGCTTGTACATGCAATTTCATCGGCATTCGGCATCTATACATACTGGCAGGAATACGAAATTGACGGCAAGACGGAAGTTTTGTACTACATGAACGCTCCTCGTTACGACGAATACGTTGAATACATGCACGACCTTTACGTCAATGGTTACATCGACCAAGAAGTTGCTACAAACACAGCGTCCGACGCTAGCACACGTTTCGTAAACGGATTCAATACCGACAGTCAAGGAGCTAAGGCTGCTGCTTACGCTTGTTCGCTGTGGAGTGTTACGGGTATCGTAACAGGTCTTGAAGCTCAAGGCATCACTGACAACACAATGGAAAACTACCTTGCTTACGTTCGCAGTCTGAAGGAAAACGCAACGGACGAAGAAAAGGTTTACCGCAGTAGTGGTTACGGTTACATCATTGCAATTCCCTTCTACCAAGCTGAACGTGCGGGCTACGCACTTGATTGGATGAACTCCAAGATCAAGGATACCGAAGAAGAACCCAACTTCCGTTCTATCGTACTTGGTGAAGAAGGTGTTCACTGGACTTACAGTCCTTCTGAAGGCTACCTGCCCATCACACCTGCGTTCAACGAGAAGGATGAATCAAGCTACTACATCACAGGTACTAACGAAGCTAAATACGCCGAATACTGGAAAGCTCGTGTAAGAAAACAACCCGAACTGTTCAGAGCATGGTCAATCATGATGGAAAATGCTGACGAAGTAGGTGTTTACAACATCGCTGACTTCACTCCTCCCATCGAAGACTACAACAGCAACCGTTCGGCAATGGAAGAATACGCACAGGATCAGCTCTACATCATGATGAAGGAAGGCACTGACAAGCTGGGCGAATACCTTGAAAAACTCAACGGTTACCAAGGCGGTGAAGTTGCAACCCAAGCAATTAACGAATGGTACTCAACCTACTACAACAAATAGTTTACTTAAACAGGAGTTGCTATGGCTAAATTAGTTAAACACAGGTCGGAATTTAAGTCGAGATTAAAAAGGCACAAGAGCCTCATTCCGTTTGTGCTTCCTGCGGTAGTATTTGCATTGGTATTCTCGTACCTGCCAATGGTTGGTATATTGATTGCCTTTAAGGACAATCCCAACTTTGGCAGATACGATGTATTTGAAGCATTTACCAAGGCAGGCTGGACAATGGAAAACTTCGAGAAGCTGTTTTCCGATCCCGAAATACTGAGATATGTTAAGAACACCTTGATAATCTCACTCATGAAAATCATCATCTTGTTTCCGTTGCCCGTTGTGTTGGCTATCATGGTTTCGGAAATCAGGAATAGACACTTTTCTAAGTGGGTACAAGGCTTGGTGTTCCTACCTCACTTCTTCTCATGGGTAGTAATTGTAGGAATCTTCAACAACATCTTCGGTTTGTACGGACCGATAAACAACCTCAGCGTTGCATTGGGCGGTGAACCTATCTACTACATGGGTGAACCTGCTTGGTTCAGGTGGCTGGTGGTAATCTTGTCGGGTTGGAAGGAAATTGGTTACAGCTCCATTGTCTACATTGCAGCCATTACTTCAATCGATCCTGCATTGTACGAAGCAGCCAAGATTGACGGCGCAGGCAAGTTTAAACAAATTTGGTGCGTGACGATACCGTCTATCATGCCTACCATCATTGTAATGCTCATCATCCGTATCGGTTATTTGATGGATGCCGGTTTCGAACAGGTTTACGCAATGATCAACTCTTTGACTCGTGAAACGGGTGAAATCATCGGTACGTATGTCTACCGCTTGGGATTGGGCACAGGTTCACGTGACTACGGCTTGTCAACGGCTGTAGGTCTTGTAAACGGTGTAATTTCGCTTATACTCATCCTCGGCGCAAATAGATTGAGCAAGAAGAGAATGGGATCGGGAATTTGGTGATTTTATGAAAAACAATACATTTATAGCTCGTTCTAAAATTAAGGACGCTCCGGTGTTCCATGTAATAAACACAATCCTGCTGGTGGTAATTTCGCTAGTGTGCGTGTTGCCCTTCCTGAACGTGTTGGCAACAGCACTGTCCACGGCAGGCAATCAAATAAACTTCTGGCCCAAGGGCTTTACCTGGGGAAACTTCATTTCGGTGTTTACCAACGGCGGTTTTTGGCGTGCAATGGGTGTATCCTTCCTTGTAGTTGTGTGCGGTACATTGTTGTCGGTAACGGTCATGTTTTCGGCGGCTTACGCACTGTCCAAGCCTGACTTCCCCTTCCGTAAAGGTTTGATGGTGTTCTTTATCATCGTCATGATCTTTTCGGGTGGTATGGTTCCCAACTATTTGGTTGTAAATTCATTGGGTCTTACCCGTTCTCCATTGGCGTTGATTTTGCCATCGGTAGTTCAGGTTTACAACCTGATTCTCATCAAGAGCTACCTTCAAGGATTACCTCCCGAACTGGAAGAATCGGCGAAAATCGACGGCGCAAGTAACTTGCAAATCATGTTCAAGATACTCTTTCCCGTTTCGATGCCCTGTGTGGCAAGCGTAAGTTTGTTTACTGCTGTTACATTTTGGAACAACTACACAAGTGCATTGATTTACCTCGGTACGGAAGAGAAGTGGTATCCTTTGTCCTTGTTTATCTTGAACTACATACAGTCCGAACCTGACGCATTGGTTGGTACTTGGGAAAACATCCAAAAAGCCAATATCGAAGCGGCAATGATTGTGTTGAGTATCATTCCGATACTTGTTGTTTATCCATTTGTGTTGAAGTTCTTTACTAAGGGTGTAACTGTAGGTAGTGTAAAGGGTTGATATGGTAATTTGTATAGATTTGGGCGCAACGGAAATCAAGGTTGCGCCCGTTGAAAAAATCAACGGAATTGTCACATTTGGCAAGGTGGACAAGGTTTCCACCAATGCCAATGAGGGAAAACAAGGAATTTTAAACGCATTGACCAAGGCGATTGAAATGCACCTTTGCCCACAAACGGAAGGCATTGCCATTGCTTCGGCAGGGGATGTAGATACGGCTACTTCAACAATCACCTACGCAACGGACAATCTTCCCGGAATGACGGGTTTCGATTTTGCTCGGTTTTGCAACGAAAGGTTTTCGCTGAAGGCAAGGGCATTAAACGATGCTCATTCGGCGTTGCTGGGTGAAATGGTTTACGGTGCAGGCAAGCAGTTTCTTGACAAACGAGTAGCCATGCTGACGCTTGGTAGCGGTGTAGGCGGTGGGTTTTACCGCAACGGCATTGTAGCCGACGCCACTAACGATTACGGCAGATTCGGTCACATTTGCCTTGTGGACAACGGTATCAAGTGTACTTGCGGTAAACTTGGTTGTGTGGAAATGTATTTGTCGGGTAGAGCAATCCACCGTGATGCCAAGCAAATGGGAATAGATGACGGTCAGTTGTTCGACAAGTACGCAACGGGAAATCCCGACAACGTGCAGTTTGTAGAGCAGTTGCGAGACTATCTCAAACAAACGTTGGACAAGGTTTACATGGTTAATGCATTCGATGTGTGTCTTATCGGTGGCGGTGTCGCCGATTGGATGGCACAACATTTCGACAGTATCACGTCAGGTCTTGGCTACAACATTGTCAGGGCTTCTCTTGGCAACAGCGCCGGAATTTACGGTGCGTACGCTCACTATATCAACAGCGAGGATTTACAATGAAAGTTTTACATGCACAGGTTGTTGTGTGCGGAGCAAGTCTTGGCGGTACTTTGTCGGCTTACAGTTCGGCAAAGTGTGGCAAAAAAGTTGTGCTTTTAGAAGAATCCGCTTGGATTGGCGGACAGCTTACATCACAAGCCGTACCCCCTGACGAACACAAGTGGATTGAACGTCAAGGTTGTACTCAATCCTACCGAATGTACCGAAACAAGGTAAGGGATTGCTACCGCAATTTGAACGGCTACTCATCCAAGATGAAGAATAGGAAGTACTTTTGCCCCGCCGATTCCGAAGTAAGTTACATCTCACATCCTCCGAAATTGGCATTGAAGATCTTGACGGATATGTTGCAACCGTACATTGACAGCGGACTGCTCGACGTGTACACCAATGCAAGACTTGTCGCCTGCAAGGTCAGTGGTGATGTGATTGACAGTGTTACTTATCAAATAGGCAACGAGCTAGTTTCCTTCGTGGGGGATGTTTTCCTTGACGGCACGGATACGGGCGAATTGATTGCACTAAGTGGCACTGAATACAGTGTAGGTGCGGAAAGTAAGGGCGAAACGGGCGAACCGTCCGCTCCCGAAGTTGCGGATAGTTCGGACATGCAACCGGCAACCTACTCGGCATGTCTTGAAAATCGCCGTAGCGGAAATTACACAATTGATAAGCCGAAGATGTACGAGCAATTCAAGAGCATCATGATGCCTTACGACAAGTACAACGTGTACTCAATGTTCGGACCCGATTCTTCAACTGGTAAAGCCAAGGAATTCGGAATGTTCGAAGGGGAAGTGGACGACAACGGCAATGAATTGTTTCCGCTGTTCAAGTACAGACGCATTGTTTGCGCCGACTTTTTCAAGGACGGCAGACATCCTTACGATGTCACGTTGGTGAATTGGCCACAAAATGACTACTTCTTGGGCAATTTGTTCGATTGCGAACAAGCTCACGACAACAAGGAACTTGCCAAACAGTTCACATTGGGTTTTGTGTACTGGTTGCAAACGGAAGCTCCACGCCGTGACGGCGGTAAGGGTTACCCTGAATTTAGGCTGGCAACGGAATACCTTGGCACAAGTGACGGTTTGTCCATGTCGCCCTACATCAGGGAATCACGCCGTATCAAGGCAATGTTTACCGTCACGGAAAATCATGTGTGCAACGGACACAAGGCAAGATTTTCCGACAGTGTAGGGGTGGGAAGCTATCCCATTGACTTGCACATTACCACCAAGTCGCACACGTTTTTCTACAAACCCACCAAGCGTTTCACCATTCCGCTGGGGGCGTTGATTCCTGTTCGAATGAAAAACATGCTTCCTGCATGTAAGAATATAGGATGTACTCATTTGACAAACGGCTGTTACCGATTGCATCCTGTCGAATGGAACGTTGGCGAAGTCGCAGGTTTGCTTGCCTCCTTTGTCGTGGACAAAAATGTGCTTGCACGTGATGTCTATTTGAACAAGCAATTGTTTGAAGAATTTTGCACAGTGTTGGATGACAACGGTATTCAAAGATACTGGAAACTGTAATGAGCAGTCAAGTTTACAATCCCAAGTTGATTGTAACGTAACGTGAACCGTTTGTTGTGCGCAACAACGGAATCTAATCGCAGTAACAATTGTTTACGTAGGTGACATTTGTTTTGTTGCGGTGTAATTGATGTGATTTAAAAAAAAAGGACCGGGTGGCTAAACCGCTTGGTCCTTTTGGTTTTAGTAAACATGTTGCGTATCGGCAGGAAATTTCCTTTTGTCGCAGTGTGGCTAGTGGTTGGGCAAGGATGTACAAGTAGGAAAGCCGTCCTTGAAGTCAACAATCATTCGTCTGTTGTGGTTGCACAAATGTCAATGAATGCTACCGCATTTTTAACGATTTCTGAACGGGAGGTTAGAATTACTATGGCGAAAAAGGTGAGAGGGGATTTTAGAAAAATAGGTATTGCCATTCTAAGTGCAGTTATCTTGGTTTGTGTTGTATCGTTAGTTTTGTTGAATGATTCAGTGAAGACAGCGTATGCGGGTGAATATCTAGAATATTTCTACGAAAATTTTGATGTTGAAAGCCCCTGGGATTCTGCTTTCAGTGACTGGGAAAGCGGAGCAAAAGCGACAATAGTAGATGAGGGGATAGATGGTAAATCGTTGAAAATTAATGGGGTGGAAGGGAATGGTTGTGTAGTCATGGCATTGGGGTAAATTTTCTTAACCAATGTGCAGGGCCTATTATGCTGGGCAATCGTCGTTTTTCTCGAACCTTCATCTAGTTAAGCAGTGATGTAATATCGTGTCTGTCATTGTATTTTTTTACAAACAAATACAGCAAAGCCACTGAGATACATCTCATTTTTTACTCGGAGAAACGTGACAATGTTGATTATGTTAATAAAATAACGCAAATGCAATGTGATGTAAGTGCTTCGAAACCGTATGTATCTTATCTCCTAGGCAGGTCGCCAATGCGTCGACAACGCTACTGACAAAAACTGTCATTTATATAATTTTTTTCTAACTTTTTATTCCCGATTTGTTGAAATATCGTAAGTATGATGGTATAATCGAAATAAGCTAAAATATACTTGAATTCTTGCGTGCAAACAAAATTCACACGCAAATAGCATGTAAAACGGAGGATTTTAAATGGCAGTTGCAGAACTTATCAAGCATGAAGGCAACAACAACGTCTTTATTTGGAAGCATCCAAGCGAAGACTTCAATTCAATGACACAGCTAATTGTCCACGAGTCTCAAGAGGCTATATTCATGATGAATGGTCAGGTGTTGGATATCTTTGGTCCGGGAAGATATACTCTTGAAACACAAAATATCCCAATGGTGGGGGGAATACTAAAATCGTTGGTGCGTGGCAAGGATTCCCCATTTCACGCTGAGGTTTACTTTGTCAATAAAACAGCGTAGGTCAATTTTATCTTCACGATCGGTGCCTGTTATCGAATACATAACTGTTGATGGGCTGTAATGGGCTGCGTAAATGAATTTTCGTTTAATAATGAAGAACTGTCAAACTGAGAGTAACACCAAGAAAAGAAATAATTAGATAAATCAAAACAATATTCTAATTTTGGATTTTAGCAAGTTTTGATGTCAATAAATGCAATATAATACAAGACAAGACGTATTCACAAGGTGTTACGGCTTTTGAAAATTTGGGGGCAAATTATGAAAAATAAATCATGCATAATATTGTTTACAATTATATCAATCATTTGTCTTTGTGCTAGCATGGCTGCTTGTCAACCTGCAAATCACACGCCAGGTGGCGGAACGGGTGGCGGTTCAAACAATCTCGAAACGTGCAACCATGAGTATACATTACATCGCCAACATGCAAGGAGCAAGGATACACAACTTACACATGTAGTAAATGCGGATATACTTATAAGGACAATTATACTATTGGTGAACATATGGGTGTTGGCTCATGTATGAGATGTGGCGATAGTTTTCTTGCCACAATCACTACGTATATTAAAGCACATGCGGATGATTATTCTTCAGGGACTTACACGATTGTGCGTAAGCTTAATATTCCTGATTATACCGCTAGATATATGATTCAATTGTATGGTGATGGGGCCTTACACTTGAATGCATTCATTGCACCGCCAGCTGTTGATGGTGGAATAGTTCCAATTTTCTTTTCTATTGATATAAGCCAAATTGATGGTAGTTATGACTGGGAGTATTCCTACTATGGTGATATGGAGGGGACCATCTACTCTGCTACCCTCAAAAACAATACGGATTCGTTGCTTTATCTAACTACCGATATGGGATATTACTCGGAGATTAATAGTGCACAAGAGCTTTCTGCTACACTTGCAAAGGGACTAATTGAATTTTTGGCGGATGTTGCGATGGCAGCTGATGAGTGCTTAACACTAGATAATTTTGGATTTGTAAATTACATCTATAATCCAACTGAACATGTCCCCGGAGAAAATGGTGGAGGATCTGAGGCTCCACAAATTACACGCGTAACATCTGTTTCGCTAAACAAGTCAACTTTATCGCTTAAAGCCGGAGAGGAGGCTAGCCTAACAGCTACAGTTTCTCCAAGCAATGCTACAAATAAAACTATATTGTGGAGCAGTTCTAATAACGACGTAGCAACGGTTACAAATGGTAGAGTTGTGGCAGTTGGTAGTGGCACGGCGGTAATAACTGCAACGTCGCAAGACGGAAACAAGACAGCAAAGTGCACGGTAACCGTTCAATCTAGTTATGAGATTTTAAGAGATGCTATTGAAGAAAGTGGTGGAAAAGTTTCGGTTGGTGTGCTTTTGGGTGCATCGATTACTCTTGAAAACAAAAGCAATTCAATCCATATTTCATTGGAAGCAACGCAAACGGTATTGTACACCTCAAGCACCACAGTTATATTTAGCGGAAATATTTATGAAGACGGTACGGCAGATGGATATTCCATTTACTCAACCATAAAATATTCCGGTAGCGTTTATACCGGCCTTAAAACAACGGAAAGCAAAAGCACAACGCTTTATTTTGATTTTTCACTAGTCGATCTTGGTAAAGAATTTGACTATTATGTGACATTTGACAGTAGTTCATATACGCAAGACCGTCTGTCTTATAATATCACCTATAGCGGAACACATATGACAACAGCAAAGTCATATGCCCGTGACATTTTGGACGATGTCATCGACGGATTGACAAATCTCAGAAAACTTGCTACCAATCCAAGTTACACTATCACATATGATGCAAACAACGGGCAGGTTTCTTCTAAAACTCAAACTGTAAAGTACGAGGGTTATTGTGTGCTCTTGACGCCTACAAGAAATGGATATGATTTTGACGGTTGGTATTACAATGGCACCAAGGTTACAAGTGGAAAATGGACAATCAATCATGATGTAACACTCACCGCAAAATGGACACCTAAAAATTACACAATTACTTATAGCCTTAATGGCGGAAGAAACAATTCAAGTAATCCGTCTTCTTACAGCACAGGGGCATCAATAACATTATTGGAACCAACAAAAACAGGCTATACATTTATTGGATGGACAACGTCCAATGTAACTACTCCTACTAAAAATATTAGTATCAAGCCAACTGACTACGGTGATAAAACATTTACCGCCAACTGGTCGGCAAACACGTATAATGTCACGTTTGATGCCAACGGTGGTCAGTGTTCCGTTCAAACTGCAAAATATACATACGGCAATTCAGTTACTCTACCGGTGCCCTATAAGGAAGATTACGATTTTGTAGGTTGGTATAATGGTGCTACAAAGGTTGAAAACGGTACTTGGAGGGTGCCAAACAATTGTACTCTAACAGCCAAGTGGACACTTAAGCAATACAGTATTAGTTACGTGTTAGATGGTGGCAAAAATAATCTTCTCAATCCGAATACTTACACGAAAGAGATGGAAGTGACATTGCTTGACCCAACTCGAACCGGCTATAGCTTTATAGGTTGGACAACAGATGGAATTACAAGTCCAACAAAGTCTATAAAAATTGAGAAGGGAAGCAGCGGTGCAAAAACTTTTACTGCACATTGGACGGCAAATACGTATACTGCCATATTTGATGCAGATGGTGGCACTTGTGATATCGAAACAAAGGAATTTGTTTTTGATGAAATGTGTTCGTTGCCTACACCCACACGGATAGGATATATTTTTACTGGATGGTACTACAATAATTCCCAGATTGGATCAGTGTGGAAAATAGCAGATGATTGTACTTTAATTGCAATGTGGTCGGCCAAAACCGATACTACTTATATTGTCAATCACTACAAGGAAAATGCTAATGACAATAGTTATACTTTATATGAGACTCAAAATCTGACGGGTGCGTCCGATTCTTTTGTCACGCCCGAAGTAAATACTTATGAGGGTTTTACTTCTCCCGAAAGACAAACAGTTACCATTGCACCAGATGGCTCATTGATTGTTGATTACTTCTATATAAGAAATTGCTACACTCTTTCATTTGTTATGAATGGAGGACAAGAAATTTCTGATATTCAAGTCAAGTACCAAGAGTCCGTAAATATGCCTGTAGGTATTCGTGAGGACTTTACATTTGGCGGGTGGTTTATCGACAAGAATTTGCAGACATCATTTGATGTCCAAACGATGCATTCGGACGACCAGACACTTTATGCTTGGTGGTGTGAAGAAAACAAACCCGCTGATTTTAAATACAGCGGTACAACAGCCATTACAGTGAGCGGCTACACGGGAAACGATTCCACGCTTTGGATACCATCATATATTGGCGATGTTGCAGTGACCTCAATCAGCGCATCTGCATTTGCTAATCATTTGGAAGTAACCAAGGTAGTAGTCCCGGACAGTGTAACAAGTATAGGCAGTGGGGCATTCAAAGGATGTGTTGCTATAGAAGACATTACATTGCCGTTTGTGGGAGGTAGCTTGACCTCGACGACTTACTATGCAACATTTGGGTATATATTTGGATATAGCACATCATCAGCAAGTGGTACTGTCAATCAATGTTCCAATTATTACTACTACATACCAAGTAGTATAAAGAATGTAACAGTAACGGTTCAAACTAACATACCAGCATATGCATTTAAAAACTGTGACTTCATAGAAACCATTCATCTTCCAAAATATGTTGAAACATATGGCAGTGTTGGAAGTTACGCATTTCAAAATTGCAGTGCGACTATTTTGTATGATGTAATTCCCAAAATTAGTATGCCTTGGAAGGGATCGGTAGCAACTGCATATAATTCAGGAAGTGGTACCAAGGAAGACCCATTTGTAATTTTCACGCCTGAGCAATTTGCTTACTTTGCAAGTCAAGTAAATGGTGGAAATAGTTACAGTGGCGTGTACTTCAAGCTAGCTTCGGACATTAATCTGAACAGATATGCCTTGAATGTTATTGGTGGATCTCCCGAAACACCTTTTGCCGGAGTTTTTGATGGAAATGGATTTACGATAAGTAGAATCAATATATCAAGCTCGGGCAATTATGTAGGATTGTTTGGATATTGCAGTGGTACAATCAAAAATCTTGGACTAGCATCCGGAACAATTACAGCAAATTCGACAAGTGATTCTTCAGCATATGTTGGGGCTTTGGTTGGATGGCTAAGTGGTACAATAGACAACTGCTATTCAAATGCCAGCGTAAATGCGACGCTGGTAAAGGACAGTTATGTTGGCGGATTGATTGGTGCGAATGATGGTTTGGTTACCAACAGCCATTGTGGCGGCAATGTTGTTGCTAATTATTCCTACGCAGGATACGCAGGTGGATTTGTGGGATTAAACAAAAAAAGTATCAAAGACTCATATGCAACAGGAAATGTAACTTGTAACAGTGCGAACTTTATGGCATATGCAGGCGGTTTCGTGGGAACATCTACTGCGACAATACAAGATTGTTATGCTGCGGGCAACGTTACTGCAAAAGGATCAGCATTCAGTTATAGCAAAAATGGAGGTTTTGTGGGTGATGATGTTGATGAATCATTGATAGTCAATTGTTTTAGAGCAAGCGAACAAGTTCTTACTCAATATACAACAAGAGGTTCGGCATTTAATACATTAGGCACAGAATTACCATTGAGTGAAATCGTAAAAATAATTGGATAAAATAATGCAGGCGGTGGTTAATGCCATCGCCTCTAAACTTGCAAAGGAGAAATGTTAATGCAAAAGTTTCCCAACATTTTATTTTTGGGCAACGGACTGCTTAGATTACAGGGTGAGGACTCTTGGGAAGATCTGATAAATACGTTAAGTAGAGGTAAATACAAGGATGAACCTTTTGACGCGTTGCCATTGAATTTCCGCATTGTTGCCAAAACAGAAGATAATGTTGATGTTTTTCTAAAAGAAAACAAACAAAAGTTTTACGGCAAGCCATTGTGTGATACAGCTCTAAAAGTTTGTGAACAACTATTAGATATCGGATTTGATGAAATAATTACCACAAACTACGGTTACGAAATTGAAAATGTGTGTACAAGTTTGTTGCGAGGTGAACTAAAAAAAACAAATAATAAACTCGGATATATTGCTCAGCATACCAGTGGCAGCAAGAAATGTGAACCAAAGTATTTGTTGCACACATATAATCAAGTTGATTACAACAATAATAATCAAGTTGATTACAACAATAAGGCTCAAAAAATTTGGCATATTCATGGTGAGGCCAAAAAGCCAAACAGCATGATTTTGGGTGCATATTACTATGGTACTTATTTAAACAAACTAAAAAACACTCTTGACAATAGGGAAGATTACAGACGAAGAGTTGGATTGTCGCCCCTAGAGCGCACTACTTGGATAGAATCCTTTCTTTATGGAAATGTTTATATGCTAGGGTTTGGGTGTGATTTCTCCGAATGGGATATATGGTGGCTTTTAAATCGTAAAAAGCGTGAAAAAAATGTCCATGGCAAAACATACTATTTTTCAATCAAAGGTGAAAGACCAGAGCGAGACAAATTGTTAGATGTTTTGGGAGTGGAGGTGGTGGAGCTTGATAGGTTCGACAGCGATGAAAAAAATAAATACAAAGATGCTTATTTGCAAGCAGTAGAGCATATTAGGGGGCTTACTTGCTAAATCTATTGTCATGTGGCAATTTTGAGTGGCTTCATCATTAAGTGTTGTAGTGCAAGTATTTGTAACTAATGAATTGACATGTGGTTGTATTGTCGCGCAATGAGCTTGTGCTAAAAACAACCGTTAATTACTTTGTATTGGACTGTTTTGTTTTTCGACTAATTAAAAAAACATTTGGAAAGCTGTTAAACAAATAATAAAGACAAAGTAAATATAGATTGAGTTAATCAATAAAAATTGCCACTGCCGGGATTTGTTAAACAGTTATTACAATGAACCATTGTAAGGTTATTGAGGAAAACGTCTAATATGGCCTACCTTACCCTTAATTTAATTGTGATTTTAAACCTAAAAACTGGTATAAAATTGGTATAAAAGTTGTTTGGAAATTAGTTGATAGGATGAAAGTTACTGTATAATGCAAAAGTTAAGTGGTGTATGTACTGTAAATTAGGCAATGAAGTGAAATAAAATTGACCATATAAAGGCTATTTTTGTAAAATGTTATAGCTCCTAAGGGCTAGTTATGGGTTCGATTCCCGTCGGGAGTACCATATAGAAAGCATAGGTTTGATACGCTATAAAAGGCTATTCAAACCTTTTTTTGCGCCTAAATTAGCAAATTTTAGCATATATTTAACATAAATTGAGCATAAGCGACTTAACACCTATCATCTACCAATGAAGTTTTAACTTGTGATTTTGCACTAAAAACTTTTTATAGCACAATAAACTTTTTGTCCCACAAAATACTTTTTATCGTTTTTGAGAAAAAATCTCGTCAAAGTTCTATGAAAATATTGAAATTAAACCTTGTTTATGTTAAAATACTGATAACAATTTGAGGTGTTAATCACGGGATTAATTTTGCATATGTAAATGACAAGTTCAAACGGTAGTTTTTGTCTGCACTCCATTTCCTACATTTTGAGTTTACTATTTATATTAGTGCGAACTTTTCTTGTTCTATTAGGCATGTGTACTAGTAGAAAAGCACTGACTACATAAAGATGGATATGAAATACTTTAAATAAGAATAAAGGAGATAATAACTATGGGTTATAAACTTAGTGATTTAGCAATTGATACCATCAAATCTCTTCAAAGTGAGAGTGAAAAAGAGTTTAAACCGCAATCTAAAGAAGATATCAAAGAATTAGGTCTTGCTTTGTCATTAACTTATATGGTGGCAGGGTTTAATAAAGGACAAGATGAAGAATTTAAAGTTTTACAAGAGAAAATCTCAAAAGTACTCGAAGAACTAAAAACACATATTGATGATATCGATTTTGATGATTTAAACGCTAGATTAGGTTAAAACATGAGTATGTATTTTTTAAAATTAGTAGATGAATTTAAAAACCTTTTAGATGTAGAAGCAATTAAATTAGGAGGTTCAAGAGTTTCTTCTCATTTTGATCAAAGGTCTGATTATGACCTTTATGTTTATGTCAAAAATGTTCCATCTAGAGATGTAAGAGAAAAGATATTAAATAAATATTGTTGTTATAAAGAGCTTTCTAATTGTTATTGGGAATTAGAAGATAATTGTACATTTAAAGATGGTATAGATATCGATATTATATATCGAAATATTGTTGAGTTTGCTAAAAGTATAACGATAGTCAGCTCATGATAAATGTCAAACGCCTTTTATAACTGAAGATGAAGTTAAGAGCAAATTCATAAAAGCTTACAATCAAGTAATGATTAATAAAGAGCAGGTTATAAATGATGCAAATGAAGTGACCAAAGCTTTAACTGATACCTCGCTAATTGATAATGCCATTAATGAAACCGAAAGCGAACTTGAAGTTATTAGTGAATTAGTTAGAAAACTAGTAAGAGAAAATGCTTCTCACTCTCAAAGTCAGGATGATTACACTAAAAAGTATAAAGAGCTAGAAGCAAGGTATGATAAAGCCAAAAGTGAATTAGACGAATTAAATGATGAGAAACAAATCAGAAAAGGTAAGCTTTTAGAATTAAACTCTTATTTAGCATCATTTAAGGAAGCAGGGAAAATGATAACTGATTGGGACGATAATCTGTGGATGACCGTTCTTGATAAAGCAATAGTAAATAGAGATGGAACAATAACTTTTAAATTTATTGTAGGTATAGACATTAGTATATAAATATAAGGGTTTTGCATTGTTTTTTATTAAGTTCACTAGATTAAATTTTAGCGAACTTTTTTCTTATTGTTTTTAAGATATAGATTTTTTGATAAAATATTATAAAGCAATAAGTTTTGAAAACAAAAAAACATTGATGAAGCATACTCGCTTAAACAATATCACTTGCTACTAATTTACAAGTTAAATTTAAATAGAAGTTATAATCACACTTAATTTCATGGCAAGAAACACGGATTAATATTGAGGAGGTTAATATGAAAAAGAAATACAACACACTGCCTGAATCAATGAAAAATATGGAGATGTATGGATTTAATTGGATGGAGTTTGTAGTCTCTATTCCTTCCCCACTTTACATAATGACATCATATAAAAGCAACGGTCAGTCCAATGCTTGTATGCAATCATGGACAACATTTACAGGTGGGAAAAATGGCTTCTTCGCGATTGTTTCTGCTGTTAGCAAATATGGGCATTTATACCAAACGCTCCATGAAACCGGCGATGCTGTTATAAATTTTATGTCTGCTGATTTGTATGATAAATGCATGTCAACCATTAAAAATAATGGTTTTGGGACAGATGAAATTAAATCAGCGGGTTTAACATCATCTAAAGCAGATATGGTCAATGCTCCTATGATTGATGAATGCTTTATGAATTTAGAGTGCCGTTTTAAGTGGGAAAAAGAAATTTCTGAAGGGGATGATTATGCTTTAGTGGTTCTTGAAATAGTTAAAGTGCATATTGACGAAAGACATATGGATGAAAACGATCTTGGTAGAACTGGAGAGACCGGGATTCTTTACAATATTCATCATCCTATTAATCCAGAAAATTTCAAAGGTACGGCACATGATTATGTTGGCATTATTAAAAAGATACGTGATTATAGTGAATATTAAAAAATAGATTAAGTAAACATTCACTCAGTATTAATTTCTACTTTATTAGGAAAGCCAATGCTTGTGAAAGTATTATCAATGTCTTTTTTTGATTCGACATTAAAAGAGAAATAGTAAAGTCTCGAAAAGTTGGTGAAGAAAAAGACTTTTATATAGATATTCAACTTCAATAGTAATAAACAACCCTATGTAGTAGGGGTCGCAAAGTTGGCAAGGGGGTTGCAAACGATAGTTAGGGGTCGCAAGTGCATCACAATTGGTATTTATTGCCAAAAAAACGCAAGCCGAACCGATAAAGTCCGGCTTGCGTTTTCTATATAAAAGTTAAATAAGTCAAAATACAATTTAATACTTTTATGGAGTATAATAAATAAACCGCTTCTTACAGTGCTATTTGTTGTGAATCATCGGTTGCACATTTTTATTGGCTTGATTCGTTCCCCCTTTTCATGGAACAAAAGCTAAAATTAATTTTTAATACCCATTATTCTTAACTTTATTATAATTCTGAAATCTAAATTCATAAAACAAACTACCCTCATACATTCCATTAATATGAATTTGATTTTTAGGAGTTGGCATATATATTTTTCGCGGATCTTTTACATTTTGTAAGATCTCCCATTTATTTTTAATGGATCCTTATTCAAATTCTAAATAAGAATCACCATCTCTGAAATCGACGCCAAAGAAAGACTATTTCTATTAATTAATTGAGTTAAACTGTTTACGATATTGTTTTGCTCCTGCATTATGATATCCTCCGATTGTGTATTCTTTTTCTGACTGGCAGGTCAGTTCTTATTTTACACAATCGGAGTTCTTTTGTCATCCTCATCGGCTTAGCCTCCTTTGAAACCCGCGACTATCGCGGGGTTTTCGTTATACAAAAAAACACCTACGGTCTTTGCCATAGGTGTTTTCTTAATCTGTTACTTCATCAAAAATAGGATCGTTAAAAAACTCACCTAATGATACCCCCATTGTCGAGGTCATTTGGTATAGGGATGAAATTGCTATGTTCTTCTTCCTATTGCCGTTTAGGATTTGGGATACCGTTGCTTTCGGCACTCCCCCTTTCGTGTAAAAATCAAACTGAGTAAATCCCTTCTCCTTTAACCCAAATAATCGGAGTTACATTATCTTTGGCATAATGCCAATAGTTTCCATCATCTTCCGGGGGCGTATCGCTGTAATAATATACAATGGCGACATCCAGTATATCGTTTTCCGTGCCGATTTCGACGCTGTTCCACTGTTCGCTTGTTCCGTCATAGAAGATATTGACGGAATCACCGATCGTCAAACCCGAATCGGTAAAAGCGTAATCAGCAATGGCAGTTACACTGGCGGGAATAATAATATTTTTCAGATTATTGCATGCACTGAATCCGTTTATGGATGTGGTTCCGTTCCGGAAAGTAACGTTTTGAAGCGCAGTACACTGATAAAAAGCACCGGCAGCAATCGTCGTTCCGCTGCCGCCGAGAACAACATCGGTAAGCCCCGATCCTTGAAACGCACCGGAACCGATCGACGTAACGCTTTCGGGAATGGAAATCTGCCTAAGGGCGCTGCAACCTAAGAATACCTCCGCCTCAATCGTAACCAGACTTTCCGGCAATACGACATCCGTAAGCATTTCACACATCAAGAAAGCATGGCTTCCGATTTTTACGAGGTTTTCTGAAAATTCGACGGATACAAGGGCGCTGCACCCGTAAAATGTTGAGTTCGCGATTTCGGTTATCTTTTCAGGAATACAGATGTCGACAAGGCTTACACAACCGTAAAAAGCAAACATTCCGAGTGATTCCAACGCGCTCTCCTCTCCGAACGACACCGTTTTTAAAGCGAAGCATTGCATGAATGCACTCTCGCCAAGCGTTATCAAACCTTCGGGAAGCTCGACAGTATTCAAAAGGTCGCACCCGGAAAACGCATTCTTTCCAATGCTTCTGACTTTGCTTCCTTCGCTAAACCGGACAGATTCCAAACGGGAACAGCCCATGAAGGCAAACTCGCCGATTTCGGTGATTGTACAGTCTGCGCCGAACGTCAGCGTTCTGAATCCACATCCGGCAAAAACATTGTCAGGAAGTTTTGTGACACCCTGCGGAATATTGATGCTCTCCAAAACCGAACAACCGGAAAACGCCGAAACACCGAGCTGCGTCACGCTTGCGGGAATCGCAATACCGGTCAGGCCCGAACATCCGGCAAATGTCATCCGTTCAATAGTCTGCAACAGGTCGTTTGCTTCAAATACGACCGTTTTCAGTTCCCTACAATTCATAAACGCGACTTCACCCAACTGATAAACTCCCGACGGAATCACAACAGCGACCAGATCATAGCAGCCGGTAAAAGCGCCAACCCCAATCGTTTGCAGTGCGCTGTTCTCACCAAAGGATATAACTGCGAGATTCACGCAACGAGCAAACGCGTTTGCGCCGATCTGACGGATCTCAGTAGAAAGGATTACCTCCTCGATAAACCGACAAGAATCAAACGCCTCGTCCGGGATCGGATAACTTCCGCTGACACATACCTTTTTGAGGCTACTCGGAACCGTGGAATAATTATCCGTTTCGTCGCCGAACAGGTACCCTAAATTCGTTGCTCCAGTCCCCTCGGCATTCTGCCCGACAAACGGGACAGAAAGCTCTTCCAGTTTTGTGCAGTCTACCAGCGCGTCTGGCTCGATTCCATCGGAGATTTGGGGCAGAACCAAACGCCTAAGGTTGACGCAACCCATAAATAAAGTTTTTTCAAGTACGGATATAGACGCGCCCTCTTCGAAGATGACCGATTCGAGCGCAATGCTATCTGCAAAGCAGGCATACCCGACAGACTCAACCGCAGAAGACAGAATTAATTCCTTCACCCCGCAGTTAGAGAAAGCATGTTCCCCTATACTTGTAACCGAATCGGGAATTTCAAGGCTTGACAGATTAACGCAACCGGAGAAAGCGCGCGCGCCGATCTCTCTGATGCCGTCAGAAATGTGGATCTCGCGGAGATGAGTAGCATTATAAAACGTATCGTTGCTTATCGTGCTGCCGCCGATGATATTTGCCGTTTGCAGACTATCTTGCGGCAGATAGTACATCATATCGGCAAAGCACGTTGCCGATTCGATATTCATGCAACCTTCAAATCCGCGACCGTACTCAAGTCTTGTTTCAGCAGCGAATACAACCTCCTTTAACCCCGTGCAATCATTAAACACATACGCTTCCATAAAAGTTACGCTGGCAGGAATACTAATCCGCTCCAACGAAGTACAGCCGGCAAAAGCATATGAACCGATCGTCCCGATACCCTCTTTAAGAACAAGCGTCTCAAGACTGGTACAGTTTTGGAAGGCATTCGCGGGAATTTTCTCCCCGCCGGTTATTGTTACCGATAGCAACTCGTGCTCTGTAAAACAAACCGCCGCAATAGCAGGCAACGAAACACTCTGCAAGTTTGAACAGCCTCTGAAAGCATATTGGTCAATTTGCGTAACGCTGTTCGGAATCGTGACGGAGACAAGTGATGTGCAGTTTTCAAACGCACAGTATTCGATATCCGTCAAAAGGCCGGGCAATTCTATCGCTTCAAGCGACGAACAGCCGCTGAAAGCTTCTCTGCCAATCTTCGTTACGCTGTCTGACAGAGAGACGCTCGTCAAGAAAGCGGCGGCCCTAAAAGCTCCCCATGGAAGTTCTTCCCCGCTGGTTATGGCAACCGTTTTTAAACTTGATGTCGGAATATACGATATTGCAAAAGCAGGCGTTTCTACGCTTTTCAAGTTGCTGCAATCTTCAAATGAAGAACTGTCGATTTCCGTCACGCTGTCGGGAATGACGACGCCCCGCAAATTTTTATACCCGAAAAACGCTAACTGTTTGATCTGCTCAACACCGTCAGGAATCTCGATATACTCAGCCTTTTCCCCTTTCAGATACAGATACTGCGCTTTGAACAGCGGGTTTGACTCTCCGTCCGTAAATTCGATATTGCACCATGCGGCGAGGTCGTCGATACATACCTTCTGCAGGTTATCGCAGCCACCGAACGCCATGTTGTCCACCGCGGTTACGGAAGCAGGGAGAGTGATGCTTGTAAGGCCGCTGCAGCCGTAAAACGCCTGCTGTCCTATCCTTGCAACGCCTTCCGGGATCACGACCTGTTCAAGGCCTGTGCACCCGTAAAACAGAGACGAAACGATTTCCCGCAGTCCGCTCGGCAGGGTTATTTGTGTAAGGCTGGCGCATCCGCTGAAAGCCTCGTACCCGATCGACGTCACGCTTTCCGGAATATCGATACTCGTAAGCATGGCTGAATTTTGGAACGCATAGTTGGAAATCGCCTGTATACCGTTCGCCAGAACGACGCTTTCCAGAACCGGACAATCGTAAAATACGCCATCGGTCAGTTCTCCGCCCGTAACAGTAACCGCTAGCAGAGAGCTTTTGGGAATTTTGTACGCAGCAAAGGCAGTTACGGTCGCATTCCGGATGCTGCAATTGCCCTGGAACGCATAATCGCCGATCGCAACGACGCTTTCAGGAATCGTGATGCTGTTTAGATCGCAGTTAGCCAACGTGTAATCGCCGATCTTTGTGACCCCGTCCGGAATGACGAGATCGGTGATCTTCCCGCCGCCGTAATACAGGGCTGCGCCCGTATTCAGAGGACTTGCTTCCCGATTTTCAAAAGCAATGCCGAACCAGGCGGCAACGTTGTCGATATGTACCTCGCGTAGGTTGCTACAATCGCGGAAGGCATCAGCTTCGTAGGATACCAAAGTCGAGGGCAAATACACCCTCTCCAGCTCGTAACATCCTGCGAATGCTCCGTAATTGATTTTTCTGACGGGTACGCTGTTTACTTCTTCCGGTACGCGCAGCTCGGCTGCGGTTTTACAGTCTTCCTTTACGCGCACCAACGCGTACGCTTCCTGCCCGTAATCGTCGATATAGGAATCAAAGTCAAAGTAAGTATTCTGACCGCAGCGGCTACATGTGCCGTATTCATCGGAGTCATGCCCGAGGGGCGGTTCTTCGTCCGTAACGTAACCGAACATCCCACACACGGAGCAATACCAATCGGTGCCACCGCCGGCCAAGCAATCCGGCTCGCGCGTATGCGATACGGAAAAATCGTGCTCGATCGTTCCCGTAAATTCTTCCGTCGAAACGAGAGTAAAATTCAAATCACCGATTGCGCTATAATAAACTTGTAAATTTTTAATAACTTTTCGATTGATTTCACTGTCGTACTGAGTTGCTTCAAATTGGACTGAAATATAGTCCTTCATTTCCCCTTCGGCAGTTTCGCCGTTACCGAATTGGAAATATAGGTTTGGATTTCGATTAAAATCGTGTACGAAATATTCATTTCCGTTATAGACGAGCCTGACTTGAATTTCTTTTACATTGTAATTTGTATCGTATTCGCTCCAATCGAGGTCTATTTGCAAAATATTATCGTTTTCATCAGCAAAGAACCAGCTTTCCCGCATAGGTTGTTGTGTAAATGTTCCGTCCTTACATTCTATTTCATCGGTATATTCCAGCATGGAATATAGGGCATAAAAATCTATATCGTTAATGATTTTCAAAAATTCTTCTTTCGTTCCGCCAAAGACGATTTTTTCCAAAGCATATTGCTTTTCGTCAGCTGACCAATTCATTATATCAAACTTTTTCAGAGAAGCAGGCAAATGTACTTCTTTTACATTCTCCACCGACACCGGAGGGTATCCGCCCCATGAAGGATGCGTTGCAAGTTCAAATTCCAATACGGGATACCCGTTGATTGTTTCCGGCACATTAACGATGCTGTCATCTCCCCAATAGCAGGAAAGTTTTGCGTACAGCACGCCGTACTCCGATTCTTCCGCCGTATAATAATAGACATCCTTAAAGTCTGCAAATTTTTTACATTCTATCTCTTCTTCTTTCGTCATGGCGGCAAAACGGTATGTATGATAAAAAACATTGCCGTCATGATTGACCTCAGCTTTGAGTTCGGTTTTTCCGAGCAAATCTTCCCAGTTCAGCTCACTAATTAGGCTGTTAAGATCTGAAAAATTGTACTTATCAGCCGCTTTGAACGCATACAGCGAATACGGGAGCGTTACGGTCATGGGAACGGGACTGAACGCCGTGAATGTTTCCACTCCATCGGAAAGTTCTATGTTTTTTATCTGCCCGTTGTCGATGGAATCCAGCGAGAGTGTTCCGGTAAAATCGGCGTTGACTTTTTGTATCACGGAAGTCGTATCGATGCGGCAGACGCCGTTCCCGCCGATGTTCAGCGTGCCGATAGTGCACTCAAAATCAATTTCCCGCTCCGTTTGAACGTTGTCGCATGTAATGTTGACCGTTTCGATCGAGTGGACTGCTCCCCCGAACGTTCCGCCGAACATGTCTCCCGAAAGATTCATATTGAACGTGTTCAGTCGGATTTCTCCGTTTGTGGAATCAAAGACGGCATACGTTGCGGCCTCCGCCGTCTGTTCGTTGACTGTGAGTGTTTTCAGGTTTGAAAGATCGCTGCCCGCAAGGCAGATCAATGCTCTGTCGGAAAGTTCTGTGTCAAGGGATAAGGAAGTGAGCTTATCCGCGCCCGCCACATAGAGCAGCATGCCGTCTTTTTTGGAATAAAGGAAATTCCCGTCCGATTCGAACAGCGGAGACTGCGCGGACACGTCGATTTTTTCGAGAAATTTATACGATCCATCCTGCGTATTCAAAATGATGGTGAAATATTTTACAGGACATTCGACGAGCGTTTCGTCCGTCCCTTCGTTGCCGCTTTCCAGCCATTCGAGCGTTCCGCGCTCAACTTTTACCGATTGAACCGTTGCGGGAATGGAGATCTCCTTTACGTGATCGGGAAAGCGCAGCTCATAATAGACAGAGCTGACCGTGGAAGGGAGTGTAACCGCGGAAGGGCAATCTTCCTCTTTCCCTATCCAGCCGTATAAAACGCCGTTTTTGATTTCAAACTGTCCGTCTTGCCCGTCAAAATGTTCGCCGCCATTCATATATTTCAGATAGCATTCCGCCCACTGCTCGGCGGTAACGATATGGTCGGTGTCAGCGCCAATCGCTTTTATTTCCTCGCGGTCGACGTTTTCAAAGCCCGCGCTCAACAGCGGGTACATCTCCTTGGCGGCGGCAGCGGAGTTGAGCACGTAGTCAACACCGCTCTTATAATAGGCAAACATGCCTCCTTCGTCATTGAATATGCCGTTGAGAAAATTCATTTCGCTGTCGCCGTAATAGAACATTTTATAGGCGTCCATATTCGTTTCCGCATTCGCAGGCGAATCCTGAAATATCATGAACGAAAACTCCGTTTCGCTCTTGTAATCGATCTCCATGCGGTAGTAACTCTCGGAATAATTTCCGCCGCCGGTATAAACGGAAGTTGTATATAACGTTTCATCTTTATTCACACGGATATAGACGCCTTCTTCGCGGCAGCCGACGGAAACGCCGTAAAATTCGCTCACTTTCGGATAAGTGCGTAGCGCGTCACCCGCGATCAGCGGAAATGCCATCGTCGTCTGTGTGACGAGATCAAACATCCCTTTGACGTAGTTTTTTTCCATAATTTCGGCATCGGAAGAATATTTGTCAATGATGCCGAATAAATCCTCCTTTTCCTCCTGCGTAAATGCCAGCGGCATGACATTGAAAGATGTAGCACGTAACGCGGCGGCTTCCGCTTCTTCGCCCATCTTGTTCACGCTATTGTTGAGGACGGTTTTTACAACCGTTTCAAATTCTTCGTATTCGTCGAGGTTTTCTGCCGGTTTATCCCCGCATGCAGCCAAGCCGAACGCCGCCGCCATAACCATGACGACTGCTAAAAAAACCAATGCCAACTTTCGTTTCATAGGATAGCCCTCCGAGCCAATTTCGCAGAGCAAAAAAGCGTGCCTCCAACCGAAGACACGCCCTGCATTGTATCTCCGATTGATGCCACTCAAACTTTTACCTAACAGGAAATAGAGATACGAAATGCCTATTCGTACCTCATTAGGTAAATTTATAAAGTTTAAGTGGCAATCACACTATAGCATAAATAGACGCAAAAGGCAAGATAATAAGTTCCTTCACAGAAAAAAGCCGCCCGATTAGGCGACTTTTATTCTATGTCAAACTAATATTACTTCTGTCGATTTACGAAACAGGTGCTAAACCATTTAGAAAAGCTATATTAAATTTTACAGTTGGTATTTACATTGGATATATTTTATAGTAAAATTAGAATGCAAATATTAATTAACGACCAATGCAACTTGAATTAAATCAAAAATGGTTATTAGCATGTATAATGGAGACAGTCCGATGGTGCTTTTGTGATGTACAACAATTTACAATAAAATGTAACTTGTTGTATTTTTTAATTTGTGTAAATATTAGTTTTGGCGTAGTAATGTTAAATAACAATAAGGGAGAAATACATCAATGAGCAAGTTTTTTAAAGCGACAACGTTAGTTTTACTGTGCATTGTAACACTTTCTTTTTTGAGTGCTTGTGAGCTTGAAAAAGAGTATACTTGCGGGGATTTTCTATACTCCTTCGTTGGTCGTGATCATCAGTACATTAAGATTACAGGCCTTACCGAACAAGGAATGGACAAGTCAGTTCTTGCCATTCCTGCTGAAATAGACGGAATAACCGTATCACATGTTTGGAAGGCAGGCATTGGAAATTACGGCAACAGCATTTGGCAGTCTCCAAAGTTAAAAAAATTGTATCTGCCGGATTGCATTGTGAATTTTGACCAGATGACATTGAGCGAGTGTGCTGCGCTTGAATATGTAATAATACTACCCATTGCTGATTACAATGAAGAATTTAATGAATTTCTGCCATCAGTTGGTAATGATCACAATATATATGTTTTTTCGGATATATATTTTGAAAGATACGAAGACAACTGGTCAAATTTGATATTTCCTGCTAATGTCACTTACTACTACAACTTCGAAAGACCTGACAACGGCGGAGTATTTTGGCTGGACGTCGTTGAGCAAGGTGAAAAGATTGTAGATGTACCACCAAGCGATCCTGTTCGGGATAGATACACTTTCGGCGGATGGTACACCGAACCAGAATGTATAAACGAGTGGGACTTTAGCAACAATGTGATTCCGCAATCCGACGAGGGATTTTACGAGTTTAGACCTTATGCTAAGTGGAACTGAATAATATTCAGATGGGGAGATTTGAACCTGAAAAAACATTAAAAAGGGTAGTTGTTTCGTCATTGTTGATTGTCGCGTCTGTAAGTTTTCTGTCTGTAAATCGTATCGCAACGATATTTGCGTTTACAGGGCGTATGTCTTTTTCTCCAAGCGATCCAACCGTTTTATTTTCTGAAACAAATACTTTTATATGTACTGATTACAATGAAGAGTCCAAAATTATTTCGTATGATATTGCCGGGCGTCGCACCGAAGTGGAAGTAATGGATTTGCCCAAAATTGCAGCCCGAGTCAGAAATCATTGTGGTAAACGTTTCTATTAAAAGCGTGTTAAAACCAAGCAAAGTAATACCAATCGGTTACCATAATTATGTTAAGTTTTAAAAGAATTTTTTAGTTGAAGTAAAATTGTTCAATTTTCCTTAACTTTTTTTTCAAAACCTATTGACAAAGACATTTTAAAATTTTATACTTGCCTTAGAAGTGAAACGTTTTATTTTTAGGTGATTGTTATGAAAAAGGCTACGATAAAAGATGTGGCGCGTGAATCGGGATTGTCATTGGGAACTGTTTCTAAGTATCTCAACGGCAGTAGAGGGGTAAAACAAGCCAATCAAATTAAAATCAAGCAAGCAATTGCAAATTTAAGGTACAGTCCGGACGAATATGCACGCGGACTGATAACAAACAAGACAAAAACGATAGGGTTGGTAATTCCCGAATTTAACAATTTATTTTACGCACAGCTTGCTTCCGAACTGGAGCTTGCCATAGGCAGTGAGGGTTACACGGTAGTCGTATGCGAAAGTTTTTACGACACGGAGCGCGAGAAGAAAAATCTGCTTTGGTTTGCGTCGCACAGAATGTCTGCTCTCGTCGTTGTTCCATGTGGGAAAAATGCCGAAAACTACGACTATCTAAAATCAATCGATATCCCGATTATATTTTTAGATCAGTACATTGCCGGTTTGAATTACGAATTTGTGTTGGTAAACAATCGTGAAGTTTGTGAGACATGTATTGAATACTTGTTGGATAACGGACATCGCGACATACTCATGGTGGTAGCGCCGAAGGGACTTTATACTTCCGACGAAAGGGTAAACGGTTATTATGACGCTTACGAAAACAGAGGCTTGAACGTCAACGAAGATCTTATAATGCGTGTTGAGGAAAACATAGATAAAGCGTACTATTGCATCAAAAAAAAGTTGCAAGAAACAAGATGTACTGCGTTGTTTGCCGCAAACTTTCCCAATACTTTCGGAAGCATTTTTACAATAAACGAATTAAAAATATCCATACCTGACGATTTGTCGTTTGTGGGATTCGACGATATGATGCTTACAAAATTGTTTCGCCCAAAACTGACTATGATCGATCAGCCGATAGCGGAAATTGCAATGTTTGCCAAAAGGCGAATATTTGAGCTGATGTTGCAGAAAAACTTCGAATATCGTATAACCAAGCTTAATTGTTCTTTCCTGGTATACGATTCCGTCAAAGATATAAGAGTCAAATAGTTTTTTTTTAATTATAAACTGAAACGTTTCATATTTGTTACTGCAAGGTAAATGTTTGGTTGTCATGCGGTTGGCCGCGTGGCGGAAAGCATCGTAAATAGAAAACAAAAAAGGAGGCTCGTATGAGAAAAATTTTGGCACTGGTAATTTGTTTAACAATGCTGCTTTCTGCGCTGCTTATCAGCGGATGTACTCCCGGCGGCGAGGAAGTTTATGTGGAAGAAGGGGCAACGGAAATTAAAGTTTACGCACGTGAGTTCGAACAATGGGCTAAAGATCATTTAAACAATCTTGCAAATGAATTCAACAAAGATTTGACGGACGGAATTCAGGTAAAGATTCAATTTTACACGCAGGACACATATGCGGATGCTCTTACTGTAGCCAGAGAAAACGGCAAGGCTCCCGATTTATACATGACTACTTACGGCGAACTTTACACAAATATACAGAACAACTATTGTATTTCTATTGACGAATACCTTTCGACCGAGGCGGTAGATGACATCCTTGACGTATGCAAAGAGATGGTAACTTACAACGACTCAATATACGCATATCCTTGGAATATGGAACCGGGCAGTATGTTTTTTTACCGCAAGGACTTGTTTGCAGAAGCAGGTATTGAAAAAGTACCCACGTCATGGGAAGAATTGTACGATGCATGTGAAAAACTGAGCGGAATACTGTCCAGAGGACAATACTGTATCGGACTGCCGCTGGGCAGTTACGAATGCACGTGGGTCACATACGGAATGCAACAGAATACCACCGGAGGACTGACGCTCGATGAAAGTTGGCGCGTAAGTCGTCTTGATGAACCCGGATTCAAAGATATAGCGGAGTTTTTCTATACTATTTTCTCTAACGATTGGGCTCCGACATCTGCATTGACTTCTGAAGGATATACCTACATTGTAGATGCGCTGTGTGACAATAATCCCAAATTGGCAATGACGTTTGGCGGAAGTTGGAGCATTGCCGAAATATACAATTATACAGAGTCGGATCAAACAATTATCGACAATATCGGTGTCGCGCCTATACCCACCCAAAGCGGTGATCAGACCGGCACGACGAGTGCAAACGGTGGATGGTGCTATTGCATTTCCAAACAGTCTAAAAATGCCGATAAAGCGGCAAAGTTTTTAAACTGGATGTTTACGGAAAATGCCGAGAGAACCGCGCAATATTTTATAGAGGCATATAATTCCAAAGCACCCACATCACAGTCTGTCAAAGATTACTTGGACGGTTACAACAGTGAAGTGCCGCAAGAGTGGATTAAGGTTGTCAATGATGTGGCGGCAACGGGTATTCCCGAAGCAACCTATCCTTGGGACATTTCTCTGGAAACCGGCAAGATTTTCGAAACAATGCAAGTCAGGTGCAAGACGGGTGCATTTGAAACACTGTATGCTACGGCTTTGCAAACCGCACAGGAAAACATTGAAATTATTATGTCAAGAAGTAATTATCCCTCTAATCCCAAATATGATTACGGAGATTGAAAATGTTAAGTAATTATTCTGACAAAAGTAAAAAACCACGTTTGTTCAAATACAGAAATGCTAAAAGTGCGTTTGCCATGATGGCGCCCGCTGTCCTGTTGTTACTTATTTTTGCTTACATCCCTCTTGCAATGGCAATTGTCAGATCTTTTCAGAATTACACGACGGGTGAATTTGTGTGGTTTGAAAATTACGATTACATTGTGAAAACGCCATCCTTCACCAAGGCATTCGGAAACGTCATTTTATTTACGGCAATAATTGTGGTGGCACAGATGGTATTGAGCTTCTTTTTTGCACACGTGTTAAAAGCAATAAATGCAAAAGTTGCAAATGCCGTAAAAATATTGTTGTACGTGCCCTGTCTTATTTCAGGTGTAGTTGCGTCGATTATATTCATGTTTATTCTCAACTACGGCGGAGGGTTGATTACTTCAATTCTTATAGGGCTGGATATAGATCCTATTGCCTTTGCCACCGAAGGGTATTGGCCTATTGCTTGTGTAATTGTGCCCACCTGGTGGCTGGGCTTTGGTTACAACACACTGGTAATGTATGCCGGACTTCTGAATGTTCCCAAGAGTTATTACGAAGCGGCGCAGATAGACGGTGCAGGTTTTTTCAAGCAGATGATATATGTGACCATACCCTACATGAAAAATATATTTATTCTTTCGTTGATAAATCTGATCACGGGCAGTCTGCAGATGTTGGACATTCCGTACATGATTACGGGTGGCGGACCGCTCGACATGACAATGACACCTTCGTTGTATCTTTTTAACTCCTTCAGGGATGTAAACCGTCCGCAAAACGTAACTATAGCAGGTTCTATCCTGATCATGATAGTTATTGTGACAATCAATATTATTGCTTTCAAGTGTATTCATTCCGAAAAAATGGAGGACTGACAAGACATGAAACGTTCAATTGCCAACAAGACGAAAAAGAAAATAAAAAAAGCAATATTGATTGCGATTGCTGTCCTGGTTGCGTTGATTGTGTTTTTCCCGATTATATGGATTATTCCTGCCGCGTTCAAGGGAAAAAGTGAATTGTTCAGCGTTCCTAACACATTCTTTCCGCAGAATTTCACGTGGCAAAACTTCGAAAAAGTGTTCAGCGCGGATATAAACGGAACGACTTTCTTACAGTCTATTTTTATAACTCTGGCGGTTGCGGTTTTGTCTGTCATAGGATCATTGTTCGTAAACATGCTGTGCGCTTACGCGCTTGCTCGCATAGAGTTTCCTTTTAAAAAGTTTCTTTGGCCTTTATTGTTGTTTCCCATGTTCATCCCGGGAATTACCATTATGCTGACTTCTATCAGAGTAGTAAATATGCTCAACATGGTTGATACAATATTTGTACTGTTTGTTCCGGGGATGGCCAACGCCTATCAGATATTCTTTTTCAGGCAATTTTATCTGAATATACCTCGTAACATTGAGGAGGCTGCCGAAATAGACGGCTGTTCAAATATAGGAATCTTTTTTAAGATATACGTTCCTCTTTCCGTTACGCCTATGGTCATCAACGGAGTGGGAATTTTTATGGGAGCGTGGAACAGTTTTATATGGCCGACGTTGACGGTTATGGAAAATGCAGGACTGACGCAAATAATGCAAATAATCAGAATGCTTAACGTATCTTATGCCGGCGATTACGGTGTTGTAATTGCGGCAACCCTGATTTCGCTTATTGTTCCTATGGTTTTGTATGCAATTTTCCAAAAACGCATAGTGGAAGGTATCGCCCTTACGGGTACAAAATAAACAATCGAGAGGTGTATTATGCTGAATGATTTATACAAAAAGTCCGGAGTGGTAACGCGAATGATTTCCGCGGAAAACCCAACGGGGGAAAAGGGAAAAGCGTGTTTGGATGTACCGAGTACGACAGACCCCAGATTGTATTGGAGCAAAAATTCTTTGGGCGAAAACTACAAGGTTTGCCCGTTCGTTCGAATACCGGCGCATTCAACCTTTATTGTTGCCGATTTTAAAGGGGAAGGCGTTATAAAGCAAATTTTTATGACGTCCGACAGGGCATGTTTTTCCGAATTGGTAATCCGCATTTATTGGGATGGCAGTGATGTTCCTGCGGTAGAGTGTCCGCTTGGTGCATTTTTCTGTATGGGTCATGATTCACAACCTCATACAGTGTATTCGCTTCCGATTGTGGTTGCTCCGCACAGGGGTTGCAACTGCTATTGGTCAATGCCGTTCAGAACGGGATTCAGAATCGAGGTGGAAAACAGAGGGGACACAATGACGGAGATTTTCGCCTATAAAGTCTTGTTCCATCAACAAAAGGTTGAAAAGGATATTTCTTATTTTTACGCACAATACCGAAGAACAGAAACGCTCGCAGAAAATCCTACTCATATTATTTTGGACAATGTGCACGGTAAAGGTGTTTATGTCGGCACATATCTTGCCTGGACGGAGTTGCATGACCGTTGGTGGGGGGAAGGCGAAGTAAAGTTCTACCTGGACGGCGATAAGGAAAAGCCTACAATTTGCGACAACGGAACCGAAGATTATTTTGGCGGCGCGTGGAACTTCGGCGGATACGGCATTGTTCCCGGTTCGGATGAACAAAGTTTTAATTCGCCCTTTTTGGGTTTACCCATGGTTCATGTAAAGGATGGTATTCCCAAGCATTTCAGCATGTACAGATTCCATATAGAAGATTGCATAGGCTTTGTAAAAGACATCAGAGTTACAGTCGATACAATTGGATGGAAAGAAGATTTTTCCAAGTACGAACACCATGACGAAGACGTAAGAAGCGTTGCTTTTTATTATCTGAACAAGCCGTTTTGTCAAATTTACGAAACAGATGAAGAAAAACGTTACGATTAAAAGGGGGGGGTATAACAAATGAGCGTAAAAATAGGCATTCGTCCGATTATTGACGGACGCGGAAAGGTAAGGGCATTGTTGGAAGACAAGACGCACCGCATGGCTGTAGAGGCAAAAAAACTTATAGAAAGTAATGTATTTGACATACAGGGTAACGCCGTAGAGTGTGTGATAGGAAAGACTTCCATCAGTTGCAGGGCGGAAGCAGTTGAAGTTGACGATGAATTCGCACGTTTAGGCGTTGTGGCGACGTTGAGCGTCACGCCCGTGTTTGACTACGGCACTGAGACGCTGGACTTCAATCCGCACACTCTGAAGGCAGTGTGGGGATTTAACGGAACGGAAAGACCGGGCGCGGTATATCTTGCTTGTGCTATGGCGGGGTATGCCGAATACGGATTGCCCGTTTTCTCGATATACGGTAAGGATGTTCAGGATTTGGACGACTCGACGATTCCTGACGACGTGCAGCAGAAAATTTTAGCGTTTGCACGGTGTGCATCCGCGGTCGGACAGATGAAAGGTAAGAGTTACCTTTCCATAGGCGGAGTTTCGATGGGTATTGTAGGTAGTTTCATGGACCCGTACGTGCTCAACGATTACTTCGGCATGCATGCGGAATGGATAGACATGAGCGAAGTGCAACGCAGATTGCAAAAGGAGATATACGATCACGCCGAATATGAAAGAGCACGGGCGTGGGTTAAAAAGTATGTCAAAGAGGGCAAGGAATACTACAACGACGAGACAACGATGCACTCTGCCGAACAAAAGGAAAAGGACTGGGAAATCAGTATAAAAATGGCGTTAATTTTCAAGGATCTTCTGCACGGCAATCCCGTACTGAAAGAAATGGGATGGGGAGAAGAAAGTTTCGGAAGAAACGCAATTGCTGGCGGTTTTCAAGGTCAGCGTCAATGGACCGATTTTATGCCCAATGCCGATTTTGCCGAAAGTATATTGTGTTCTTCGTTCGACTGGAACGGAACACGTCCGCCCATTTCATTTGCCACCGAAAACGACACGTTGAACGGTTTGTCAATGATGCTGCAAACGCTACTGACAAATCAGGCAAGCGTATTTGCCGATGTGCGTACATATTGGAGTCCCGAAGCAATCCAGAGAATAGGCGGTACTCTCCGAGGCAAGGCAAAGAACGGAATTATACATCTCAACAACAGTGGAGCCGCCGCTTTGGACGGCGCTGCCGTGATGAGAAAAAACGGTAAACCCGCAATGAAACCATGGTGGGAAATATCGGAAAAAGACATTGCCGACACAATGCGCAACACGGAGTGGCCGCCTGCGAATCTTGAATATTTCCGTGGCGGCGGATTTAGTTCGCACTTTGTCACACGGGCAGAGATGCCTGCAACCATGATAAGGCTTAACAGGGTAAAAGGTGTTGGTCTGACTTTGCAAATTGCCGAAGGCTATACTGTCAGTCTGGATGATGAATTGCTGTCAAAGATAGAGAAACGTACAGACCCGGCATGGCCCACTACATTCTTTGCTCCCACATTGACGGGAAAGGGCGCATTCCGAAGCGTATATGAAGTTATGTCCAAATGGGGTGCCAACCATTCGTGTTTCACATACGGACACATCGGCGCTGACCTTATTACGTTGGCAAGTATGTTGAGAATACCCGTCAGCATGCACAACGTCGCGCAAGAAAAAATATTCCGTCCGCACATGTGGGATGCTTTCGGTGCTGATGATACTACGGGAGCAGATTACCGTGCATGCGGTTCGTTGGGACCGTTGTACCGCTGACATTGGAGACGAGTTATGAAACAAAGTGCAGTTTCCGCTTCAATGATGTGCATAGATTTTACCGAAATGAAAAGTCAGATCGAACAACTTAATCGGGCTCAGATAGATTACTTTCACATCGATGTGATGGACGGACATTTTGTGCCCAATCTCATGTTGTGCAGTGACATTGTCAACGCCATGCGCGCACTGACCACAATTCCGTTTGATTATCATTTTATGGTAGAACAGCCAAACAGTATCATGCCGTTGTTCGATATACGTCAAGGAGATATTGTAAGTATCCACGTGGAAGGAAATTGGCATCTGCAGAAGTCCTTACAGTATGCTAAGCAAAAGGGCGCCGGTTTTTTTGTTGCGACAAATCCGGGCACTTCGTTGTCATTGATTGACGCTGTCGTGGATGAAATAGACGGAATATTGGTAATGACGGTCAATCCGGGCTTTGCGGGACAAAAACTTGTCGCGAACACTCTGTCTAAAATAACGGCTGCGCGTCAACTTCTTGATTCTCGCGGCAAGTACGATTGCTCTGTGCAGGTGGACGGTAACGTAAGTTTTCCCAATGCGTGTCTGATGAGAAAATACGGCGCCGATATTTTTGTTGCGGGTAGCAGCAGTGTCTTCCAAAAAGAGTTTTCCATTGCAGAAGGGGTGGAAAAATTGCGTCGGGCGATTAAACAGGGGGAAACCGATGAGTAAGATATTTGTTCTTGGCAGTGTAAACACGGATTACACCATCAGAGTAAACGGTTTGCCGCAGTTGGGGCAGTCAAAAGATGGATTCGGGTTTAGTCGTAATCAGGGAGGCAAGGGAGCCAATCAGGCGGCCGCATGTTCCAAACTCGGCGGAGAAGTTTATTTTATCGGTTGCGTGGGGAAGGACGAAGAGGGAGTCAGATTAAAAAACAGCGTTGAATCTTACGGCGTAAACACCGATGCGGTGTCTTTGTCCGAGCAGGTTTCCAGCGGCGCGTGCATGATAATATTTGACCAATCCGCGCGTGACAATATTTTAGTTGTCGACAGAGGAGCAAATCAATGCGTATCTCAAACGTTTGTCAACGAATATCTCGTTGCCAATGCGAGTAAAGACGATGTATTCGTGACCCAATTCGAAATCAATCTGGATGCAGTCTATTGCGGATTGCAAACGGCTAAAAAATTGGGCATGTATACCATTTTAAACCCTGCGCCTTTCGTAGAGTTTGACAAAAGTTGTCTGAAAAACGTTGACCTTATAGTTCCCAATCAGACCGAATTCAAGTCGTTGTTTGACAAAGACGTTGAAGGCAATGAAGAAGAAGCCTTTAAGTTTTTTCACGCGCTGGGCGTAAAAGAAGTTGTGGTAACGCTTGGCGGCAAGGGCAGTGTTTATCTGAGCGAAAACGTCGTCAGGTATTGTGCTCCATACAATGTCAGCGTAGTGGATACCACATCTGCAGGCGATACGTTTATAGGCGCTATTGCAGTGTCTAAATCATGTAGTAATGGCGTAGCGGAATCTATGGATTTTGCAAGCAAATGCTCGGCTATAACCGTGTCAAGAAGCGGTGCCGCTTCGTCGATTCCGTATATAGCCGAGGTGTTACAAAGTAATCTTGGGAGAAAGTAGTATGACGGGAAAAACTAAATGGTTGGTGTTGATAGCATTTATATGTGTTGCTTCTGTTTTGGTATCGGTTTTGCCTGCGTGGCACAATGCATACGCCGAAAACTCCGATTCGGATATTGCGTCTTTCTGCCCGTACGCCGACGGAGAAAATATTCTCAACGATTCGTCGTTTGAGCAATCGGGAACTTCGGCATTTACCGATCCGAGAGAAATTGCTCAGACGTGGAAATCCGTTTCCTTTGCCGGCACGGACCGCAACGGATGGGGGTACGAAAGCAACAACAATGTGTTTGTGATATACAGCGAGCCGAACTTGCTTGCGGGGGAAGAACCGGTAATTTATCAGGACGTAGCAGTGGAAAAGAACACCTACTACGTGGTTTCGTTGTATGCTCATACCTTCGGTTACATTGATCAGCAACCGGATCTTAAAGTAGGTTACAGATCTCCTACAGGCAACGACGTCTGGTTAAATTTGCAGACTCATCCTATAAGCGGTATCGGGGCAAACTGGGAAGAATACTACACAGTTATTTACACGCAAAATTATTCCATGATACGTCTGACGATAGGTACCGACAGCATATGGGTCGGAGGTACATTGGGCGGATACCATTTGGATCACGTTCAAATGCACAAGGTGAAGACGCCCGAGGAAGTGGATTTTACCATACCGGACGATTATAAAATAGGCGAAAACATAGATCCTTCTATACAAGTCAGATTTCAGGGCGAAACAAACTTTTTCCCGATACAAACAAATGCCTACATCCGCACCGATTACAGGGTAGTTGACGGCGACAACAATGTTACCTTCAATCAGGACAACTGTTTGGTTGCAAACGGAGAGGGCAGTACAACGATAGAATTGTCCTTGGATATATTCGGAAAAACGTTAGTCGCTCCTGCCAAAAATCTTGTTGCGGATGAGAGGAACAGAAACGATTCCAATTATATAAGAAACGTTACGGTAAGGCCGTTGTCGGAAATCAATTTCCAGAAATTTGTCGAAATAGGAACTTCGGTTGAAATGGCGGACGGCAGTTTTGCCGAAACCGACGAATTCAGCGTAACTTACACATCCACCGATCCGCGCGTTGTCTCCGTAAGGGAAATAAACGGGGTTGTAAACGCAATCGCGGTAGGCAGCGGCAATGCCGAAATAATTGCCACTGTACGACAAGGCTCGTCTGTCGGTATAGGAAGTTTTTCTGTATCCTTACAGAGCGACAACTATCTCATTGACCCGGGATTCGAAGTGCAGTCTACCATGCATTTCTGGGCAAGCGAAGGCACTGCCGGAACAGGTGTAGACGACGGTACAACCAACGGATATATGCACAGCGGAATTGCCAATTTCTGGCTTATGGCTCCTGTTTGGTGGGACGGCACCGTGCAACCGGGTTCTACAGCCCGTATTTCACAGATTGTGCCGTTACAACAGGGGAAATATGCTTTATCGGCACATATCAACAGGTACAATGCTACGGGCGTGGACGGTATGCTGAGCGGACAGGGCGGTATTGTGACAATCGGAGCGGTCAGACTCGATCAGAATCTGAATGAAACGGACCAACGTTTTTCTAAAGAGTTCGACACATCGTACGGCACAGGCTGGCAGTATGAAAAGATATCGTTTGTTTTCGATATACTGGATGAAGGCAATTACCTTATATATTTCAGCGTAGCAGGCGACGAAAAGTTGGGGTTGGGTATGCAGTTGGATGATATGAGTCTTACCAACGCCGAGTATCCCGTAAAAATTACCGCGGGAATAAACACGGAATCTATAAGCGTAGACGACCTTGCCAAAATCGATGTCTTTGCACAGTATGAGGACGGTACTACTGAAAAGATTACAAGCAATATCCGTGCGATTTTCCAAGACTATCATATTGCCTGTGAGTCGGGCGGATTTGTTATCGGAAAATCCGCAGGTACTACGACGGTCACCGTTAAAACAGTTATATTGGATCGGGAATACGAAACGACATTTGAAATCACCGTCACCGGCGGCGCTGTACAGCCACAGACAACAGACAAAGTCGTAACTGTTGTCGCTATTTCCGTAAGCGCGGTGCTTGTTGCGGCAGGCGTGGCGTTGACGGTTGTACTTTTGCGCAGAAAAAAGAACGGACGCGCTTGACACAAGAAGTTTATAGCAAACTTAAAAGGAAGGTATGACTGATGAGAAAGAGAATATATGGGTGCATTTGTATCATGTTAGTTTTTTTAATTGTTCTTCCTATGCTTGCGTCCTGTTCAGGGATGGGGTATTACGACGATGAAAAACTCAAACGCTCCAGTAAATTGAATATCGGAGAATACGATATGTTGACATATGCGGAACAAGACGGATTAAAAATCCTGGAAAACGAACATGTAAGAATGGTACTCAACGGCAACGGTTCTATAAGAGAGTATGCCAACAAAGACGTTGACTTGTATCTGACCAAAGACGCCGTGGACGCTACACCCGTCAGAATAGACAAAAAACAAGAGTATGCCATTGATTCGTATTCTTATTATACGTTCGAGGTGGTGGAAAACTCAACGCAAAACAAAACACTCAAGTTTACTTATTTCTTCGACCCGGTCACAGTCATTACAACTGTTTCATTGGCTGATAATTCTGACGAAGTTGTATTTCGGTTGGCGTTGGAGGGTAACGAGTATTCAGACACGGTAATAGACGTTGAGTATCCTATCGTAGAAAACATCAAGACGTTGGATACCCCCGAAAAAGACTATTTCGTGTGTCCCTATGCCACGGGATTTTCCTTTAACAACCCAGTAAAATACTTCAACGAAGGCACGGGCGGAATAGGCAAGTCAATGGGACTTTATCCGAGCGGATGGTATTATACCATGCAATTCGCCACTTACTATTCGCAAGGAATAGGCGGTTTTTACTGGACTACAAGAGATTCAGCAGACGGCATAAAAAGCTTTTCCTTTACGGGAGATGACGGCGACTTGCGCATGAGTATGTATCACTACCTTGACTCCATGGACGACGGCGACACGTCTTTCGATTACGATTTCGCTATTTGCAACATGAATCAAGGAAATTGGTATGAGGCTGCGGAGCGTTACAAGGATTGGGCTGTTCAGCAGGATTTCTTGCCTGAAAAACTGACGGAAAGAACGGACATCGACAAGAAGTTGTATGAACAGACCACTCTTGCGATTTTCGGTTACAGAGCGGATATTACCGGTTGGAAAGATATGGTCAGCATTTATGACATGATAGCCTCTCAGATTGACAACAATATTTTGAATGTTTCGATTTACAACGTAAAGAAATATTACGATTTGGTCAGAGAGTACGGACATACATATATTCCCTTTGAATTTAACAGTATATCCGATCTTGAAGAGTATCGCAGCAACAAGATGATAAACGTTCGGGATATGGACCAGATATTTTCCGTAAACGGTATTCCGTTTTATTATCAGTGTCCCTACAACGAAAAATGGCTTGAATATCGTATTGAAGTGGACGAAGGTTATCTTGCACAGTTCGACGCGGACGGGTTCTATTACGATGTTGCCTTTACCGCCGTTCATCCGATCCAATGTTTCAACGAAACGCACGATCACAAGGCGCTGACCAATATGTTGCCTTACTTTTACAAACAACTCAAAAATTCCGACACGCAGGCGGAGCAAGCAGGCGTTTACACGGTAGGGACGGAAATGCTTACCGAAAAAACCATTCAATATATAGATTTCTATCAGGCGCGGGCAAACGCCGGTTTGGTAGGATGGATGGAGACTGACAGCATACGTCCGTTGCTGGAAAACGGTTGCGCGGTAAAAATACCGTTGTTCGACTATATTTATCACGAATACGGAGCAGTTCGCGTGGACGGATATCTGATGCCTTTGGACGAAATAGGACAGGCTTACTACAACATCGTGTCCTATACCGTGCTCAACGGCGGAATACCGGAGTACAATCCCGAGTATTATCCCGACGACAAGATTCCAAGTTCATCAATGATTAACATTGACATGGTGCAGTATCTGAACAAAATCAGCAACATACGCGCAACGTTTGGCAAGGATTATCTTGTTTATGGTCAGATGGTGCGCAGTCCCGATGTCGGCACGGGTAGCGCCGAGTATGAATATTTCAACTCTAACATAAGACCTACATGCGATACGCCGTATATCGGCGGCACGACGGTTTTAGACGACGTTGTCGTTTCCGCTTATAAGAAAAATGACGGAACGGTTGCCGTATTTTTGTCTAACGTAACGGAAAAATCAATAGACTGCAAATTTATTCTTCATGCTTTGAGAGATTACGGAATACAGAGCGGGCAGATACGAGTAACCGACACACAAGGAAAAACTTGGAATCTGACAAGTTTTGACAACGGCGATGTCGGAATAAACCTGACGCTCGATGCAAGGGAAGCGTACATGCTGGAGATTATACAATGAAATTTCAATATTGTATGCGGGTTTATTCATTTTGCTTTTAATGTTCCTGTAAATAAGCGGTTGCTTAAATAAAAATATTTTAGGAGGAAAATATGAAAAGGTTAATGACGTTGACGGTTGTGCTGTTGATTGTCTGTATTCTCGGTTGTTTCTGCGCATGTGATCCGAGTGAGTCGTCTCAGCCGCCACATACCCATCAGTTCTCTGATGGATGGTCTTTCAATGAAACAGAACACTGGCATGATTGTGTTGCAAACGATGGCGCTAAATCCGATCTGGCTCCTCACAGTTGGGATGAAGGACAGATCACCAAGCCTGCAACAGAAACATCAGAGGGTGTAAAAACTTATACATGCACTGTTTGTTCCAAGACCAAGACGGAAACAATCGGCAAGATCGAGCATGTGCACGATTACGGTCAGCTTATTCAGGAAGTGCCTGCAACTTGCGAGGAAGAAGGCACGGTTGCACATTATTGTTGCAGCGGTTGCGGAAAGTGTTTCGACGAAGAATACGTTGAACTGGAAACCGTGATTATCCCACCGTTAGAACACAAGTGGGTTGTTGTAGAAGAAATTGCCGCCGATGTAAATAATGAAGGTTCCGTAGAAATGTCCTGCGAGAGAGGATGCGGAACAACCAAGACTTTCAGGACGCTTCGGGTTCCGAGCGTTACAATGACAGGAAATTCGTTGTCTTGGGCACAGGTTGAAAACGCTACCGGTTACAAGGTCTATGTGGATGAAACGGTTGTAGATGTCGGCGCCGGGTTGTCATACGAATTGGGTGTCGATTGTATGCAGCACACATATAAAGTCGCGGCATATACGGACAATGAAGAGTACATGGGCGAAAGCAGTTGCGAAATTACTTTTGACTTATCTGACAACAATTTGCTAAGTCAGCACAATGGCGATTTCGAAAACCCCGTAGAGGAAACAATCAAGTTGGATTGTATAAACGATTGGAACAGTTATCCCTACGGAAATTGGAGCGACAGAAACGGCGATGTCGGCGGCTGGTATTATATATGCCCCGATGAAGACGGCAATATGGTAATTAAGATGCCTGCGGTAGTGTGGTTCCCGGGAAATACAACCGTTAAAAAAGATATGAGTCCCAACTGTGCGCAGGCGGGAAAAACATTTGAAATCAGTTTCGATATCAAGGCAAGCGAAAAGGCATTGACTGCCAACAACAACGGCGTATACGGCAAACTTGACGGATATATGTGGGACGGTTCCGCTCATGCGTTTACGTTTATAGGAAGTTCCGTCGTTAAAGATATAGCAACGTCTGACACATGGAGTAACGTTCGTGTGCGTTATACTACGGGTGATACGGACGGAGAGTACGCACAATTCAACCTCGTATATTGGCCGGAAGACTATGTCGGCGAAGACAATTACGTTTTAATTGACAACATTGAAGTGTACGAAGTGATTGACAATGTGGCAGGAAACACCAATGTGGATACGATTGCGGGCGGAGATCTTGAAATGTTTTCGCAATCGACGTTTAATGCAAACAGGTGGTATTTGAATGATACGTTGTTGATAGAGCCTTCGGCAATAGGCAGTCAGCTTGTAAATGAGACGGAAGACGGTTTACCCAATAATGTGTTTAAAGCATATTCGGCAAACAGCAAGAACGTTGAATTTGATCTGAAGGGCGATCTTGCGTTGGCGGACGGAGGCATTTATAAAATCACAATGCGCGTAAAGAAAAGTGCCGGTGCAACGGCATTGACCCATATAGGGTTTACCGCATGGGCTTGGAGTGAGGGATCTGCCGATGCATATCGTCTTGTAGAGGAAACCTTTTTTGCAGGTGTGGATATGGTGAGCAGCGAAGAATGGATTACTATAGAAGCGTATTTTGTTTCCGACGTGCAACCCGATACTACGGACATCAACCTGTTTTTCTGGGTGACTTTGAACAATGACACCGTTCAGAGTGCGGAAAACTTCGTTTATATAGATGATATTGCAATACATCAGGTTACCGCTGTTATTTGATCCGACAAAATAAATTCACCGTTGAGCAATGACTGACTGTAAAAAATGTTTGCGAACCTGCTCGATGAAATTAAAAGATTTAAAACAACGTAAAACGGGTGCTTTTACTGAAAATCCCGAAGTGATTCGGGAATAAAGAGATATGCACTGATCCCGACAACTGCATTCCGTCAAACAGCGCAGTTTGATTTCATTAAATCAGTAGTCAACTTGTCCACGACAGTTGTGCTTAGAAAAAGACAAATCTAAAAGCGCGCTAAGCGCACCAAGAAAAAAACCTGGTTAGCAATAATCAGGTTTTTTTATTTGTTGAGAAAAATTGAACTTTTAAATACAGTAAAAATCCGTACTTAGGCGTGACGCAAGAATCCACATAACATATATGGCGGGTAAAATTTTTACCTGCCGTTGATTACTACAGGACTGCCGTGAGCTGAAATAAAAGTTTTGGCGTATAATTAAATAAAACCTATATAATTTGTCGGTTGTGTCAATGTTTGTCCGTTGTTTAAAACTAATGATTTTAAAACAACAAACCAACTGATGTTTTTAAATTGCTGTATTTTTTTTCTGTCATCGGTTTTTGCAGAACGTTTGCATTTTTTGGGAAAGTGGTAAGATGTTTGACAAGAAATTCATTATCGGTACGGCTAACTGATCATACAAAATATGATTTTTCTGGTTTTAAGTATTAGGATACTGAATAATGGGATGTAAATAAAAACTGCTGTTCATCACATTGACTAAAAAGGTCAAAGCAATAACAATACACATTCAATCTATTGGGAAATGTCCAAACTTGTGAGTTACAAAATGCGTCAATTAAAAACTGATTGCCGTCTTGAAACTTTTGCCGACGACATACTGTGTAAGCCATCTTTCAGAAGAATTCTATAAAAGTTACCAAGCATTGTACAGAATAATTGCAGTTTAAATCTCATCGAAACACAACTTACCGCATTGCGATGTCGAATGAGCGGAATGAGTTACCCTGAAATGCAACGATAATTTAACGAGCAATCAGCACAACATAAGATTGTTTTCAAACTATTCCCAAACGTTACAAAGCAATATGCAGATAAAAATACACATTCAAAACAACAGCCAAGAGTAAAAAACTCTCAGCTTATTTAACGCCGTAGAATAAATTCAGCAAACTTATTTGTAAAATTTCGCCTCTGGGGTTTTCGCACTTATCTCTGATTTAAACGTTTATATAGTCTTTGTGTAAATGCAGTACAAATATGTTTAAATATCTGTAAGGCATGTTTTTCGCAAGGGTCTAAACTTACAAATTGATAAATAATAATTTTAAAAGTTACATTATGGTCATCAGACTTTTGTTCTTCATTCGGCTTGGGAATTGCTACGAATATATTTTGTAGGTAGCGGAGCAATTTCTACAAGAGGAAATTCCGCACAATCACCTAAAGCATATGAGTACTTTAACCGTTATTCATATTAAAAGGAGAGAATCATGAAACTGCCGTTGTCTGACAAGGGTTCTTTGAAAATAAACATATTTTTCGCTTGTTTTGCTATAGCGATGTTGATAATTATTATTCTTCTCTTTCAACTTGGTTTTCGAAAATGTTTTATTGTGGCAATGTGGGACATCGGTTGGCCGGGATACTGGTTGTTATCTATGATTTTTATAGTTTATCCTTTAGGAATTACTGTGTTTTTCCTGCTTTTTTCACATGTAACGATAGACGAACATGGAGTAAAGCAGCGTTTGGGCAAGTTAACTATAAGAAATTACAGCTGGGAGGACATTAAACGTCTTGAAATATGGATCTACGGACAAGGATGCCTTGCCAATCCGTATATAATTTTCAGCAAAACAAATAAGCCCAACTTTTTTCTGAGGCACAATATCGATTTGGCATATATAAGAAAACATATTGTTTGTTTGTACAAGGAAGGTGCATTGACATTACTGCAGAAATATGCACATTGTCCAATATACGGGCTGGAAAAGTTGGAAAACGAAGAAATATAGAAATCTGTCGGGAACAAATCGACTTTAACTGCAACACCTCTTTGTCTGTTTTTAAGTTCCGAAGTAATTTCCCCTTTGATAATTTTTTAAATGAAAAGACGGCATAGAAGTACTTTTTGTACATTTACGCCGTCTTTATTGTTCTTGTTTTCGTGACTTTTCTTGGCAAAACTTTAATCTACCAAGTATGTATCTGAATTGGTAAAGTAACCATACTAATACAATTTTTCGTTTGCTTATTTGCTTGATTGTTTTGCTGAAATTTATCTTCGATTGCGAAATTTCACCAAACTTGCTCGCGCTAATACAAAAAGCTGTTTTCTTTAATCAACGTATAATGCTTTATCTCGATTTGAAAAGAAGTATTGTTTATCACTTTTTCGCCGACATTATTATTTTCGTAATTCAAACGATATAATCGTTTTCCTCCGACTAAAACTATTTCCCTGCCATTTTAAATGAATCCGCACGCATTTTCTGTAGAATCCTTTATGCCGATGCCCGAACATCGTTTTACGGTTACGTCGGCTCACCACGGTTTCGTTTTATAAAGAGAGCCGATTTGCAAACAATCTTCCATCAATTAGAAAACGGGCATTGCATCGAATCTGGAGAAATCGTCATTTACATCCAACAAGCCTGTTTCTTCGTCCAAACAAACTCTTGCGGCGGAACGGATTCAGGTCACCGACGGAGTCGGGGTAGGTACAGATATTGTTTGCCCAAATCAACGACGGTGCAATTACTCAGATGCGAATTAAAAGTGCGACTAAAAAAGCACTAAACGATACGAAAATCAGGGGCGGCGAACAAAAATGTAATAATAGTAATATTTACATTAATCATAATGTCGAAAATATTAAAATCAACAGTTGTATTAATGTAATCGGAGTGCTAAAATTTAAATATAAAATGCTGTAAGCCTCGAGTTGGCAATTACAGTGCAGAAAATTACTGAAATCAGACGTGTTGAACAGAAAAAATTGCTTGCATTAATGTGAGACGTGGCACAAGGCTACTCAATTGATATTCGGTTGTTCGCAGTCTATTCAGTCAGATTCGCCGTCAATTGCGTCAAACACGCGGCAGATCTGATACCGAATGTCAAATTTTCATTCAATAAACAACACAACGTCATTTGAAAATGGAAATTGTTTACTGTAAAAGGCGACATTTGTTGTGATTTGTTCGTTGCGACTTAGGCGTAAAGCGTCGGTGTTCAACGGTCAACAAACGTTACGGGGAAGAAACGGAAAATGGGAAGAAAAAACGTCAACTTAAAAACGATAGCGTACGAATTGGGAGTATCTATAAATACCGTGTCGCATGCGTTGCGAGACATGGACGACATATCCGAGCCTACCAAACAAAAAGTCAGGCGCAAGGCGATAGAAATGGGCTACATATCCAGCGCGGTATCTCTCAACCCCAAAAAAACGGAGTTGCCCTCTGTTGCTATACTTATATGTTCTTTTGACAATCTGTATTTTATTTCCTTTGCCAATCAACTGGCTTCGCTTTTTGAGAAAAAGGGCGAGTTTTACTGTTCTTTTCTGTGTTCGTCGGAAATCAATGTGGAAGTAATCAAACAGTGCGTATTGCAAAGAATCGATTTGTTGGTCACTCACAGTTGCGTTGACGACGAAACCATGGAATTTGCCAAAATCAACGATATACGAATAGTGGTTGTGGGAGAAAAAAACGTTCGCACCGACGTCGACTGCGTTACCGTAGACGAGCAGATGGGAAGCAAGCAAGCGGCGCGATATCTTTACGGATTGCACAGCAGCAGAAAGTTTCTCTACGTCGGACAGGAGCCTGTCTTCGATTACAGATACAAGGTGTTTAAAAGCGAGTTGGCGTCAATGGGCGTAACCGATGTTGAATACACCTGTTACGACAAAAACGACACTGCAAAACTGTACAGGTATCTCGATCAGGGTTACCGCAGCGTATTTGCTTTCAACGATCACATTGCCTACAATGTATTGGACGATCTGGACAAGATGGTGGTAGATGTCCGCCGTGTTTATCCTGATTTTCACATTGTCGGATTCGACGGATTGTGTCAAAGTATCGCGGGAATGAAACAGATCACAACCGTAAGCATCGACTACGAGCGTTTTACCGAATCGGTTTACAAAGTGGTAAAACAGCGTTTGTACGATCCGAACAGCCCGCACCACAAAATAATCGTTCCCGTTTCACTGCATCAGAGAAATTGCAAATATTGATGTGGCGTGGCAGTTCTTTATGTCCCGGCGGCGGTTGTCCGACGACGCGTAGACATTAAAATCGTGACGAATTAAAGTATTTTAGTTCCCGCGGAGGAAGTCGGACATTGTTTTATATCGATTAAAATGCGCGGTGGCATTTGTATAAATCACCGATATTAAACTTTCAGGGAGGAAACGACATGAAAAAGAAAAATTACACTGTTCTGGCAGCAATCGTAGTTGTGTGTTTTCTTGTGACGGGCATGCTTGTCGGCTGTTCGCCCGAGTGTCAACACACTTACGTTGACAAGGTGGTGGAGCCAACCTGCACGGAAGGAGGGTATACGGAACACACTTGTTCCAAGTGCGGTGAATCGTACACCGACACTCCGACGGAAGCTTTGGGACACAACTACACCGAAGAAGTCGTCGCGCCTACTTGTACCGAAGAAGGATATACTCTTTACACTTGTACAAGATGCAAAGACAGTTACCGCGACAACGAAGTACCCACGGTCAGTCACACATACGGACAGACTCTTGAGTTCGACGCAGAGGGACATTACCACGTTTGTGAAGTATGCGGTCAAAAGGATCAGGTAGTTCCTCACACGTTTGAAGGGGCTTACGGTTTTTCTGCCGAAGGTCATTGGCAAACTTGCGAATGCGGTGCAACGTCTGCAGTCGAAGCGCATGTTTTTGACGTGGAAGTAATGAACGAAGATACGTTGAAGAGCGAGGCGACCTGCACAGAACCCGCGACTTACTTCAAGTCTTGCAAATGCGGATGGATGTCTTCCGATGAAACCTTTACCGACGGCGAATCGCTCGGACACACAATGACTCATCATCCGGCAGTACCCGGCACGGAAACAACTTATTCTTACCTTGAGTATTGGGAATGCAGTACATGCAACAAGTTGTACAAGGATGAGGCGGGAACGCAGGAAACAACGATGGACGAAATCAAATCTACGTCAATAGGCCGAGTTCTTACCTTGGCAGACAGCACGACAAATTCCGATTCGCTGTTTGTACAAAGCGGGGACAAGATCACCTACACAAGAGGGGACACCGATCAGTTTGTTCAACTGCTGTTCGGTTCACAGACGGGCTTCAACTTTGCGTCTATACAGTTTGACCTTACCGTAAATTCCGGCGATTGGGGAGACTTTGCAATACTTTTCAGAATGTACGACGGCAACAGCAGATACAGTCTGCACAGCGGCAATGCGGCAGAAGATGAAGGTCAGATTCTTGTGACAAGAACGGAATGGAGCAATACCGCAGGCGGCGCAGTGGCTGTGCACAAAACAAATGTAAACGGATTTAAATTTGCCAACAACGAAAAATACCGCATTGAAATAATGTGTATCGGTTGGGACAAGGTAATAAGGATAAACGATCAGATAGTGTACAAGGTGTCTGAAAGTATAGGATGTGAAGGTTATTTCGGTTTCGAAGGCTGGGCTTTGCAGAGCGTAACTATTGAAAACGCCGTCCTCAGATATTATGTTGAAGGAAACGACGAGGAAAAGATAGCCGCGATGGAATCGGATTTCCCGTATATGTGGGACGAATTGAGTGAATCCGTCACCAACACGTGTGCTCACAATTACATCGAAACGGTTGTTCCTGCCACATGTACAGAAGACGGTTACACGTTGCACAAGTGCGAATACTGCGGTGACGAATATACCGACAATGTAGTGGAAAGCGCGGGAGAACACACTTACGTCGAATACGGACACAACGAGACGCAGCACTGGGGAATTTGTTCCGGATGCGGACAAACAGGCGTGCTTGAGGATCACGTGTATGACCGTGAAGTGGCGGAGGAAAAATATCTCAAATCCGCCGAAACTTACGAGCACGGCGCGATATATTACAAATCTTGCGTTTGCGGTGTAGGTTCGAAGTCCGATACGGATACTTTCGAAGCGCCTCAGCAATACAAGTACATCGACGACGCGGTAAACAGCGGAGACGAACTGACGCAAAATCTTACACAGCAGGCAGACGGTTCGCTGACCTACACAAGGGGCGATGCCGATCAGGAAGTTTCCATCAGTTTCGGTACACAGTCGGGCAACCCCAATCAGTACATTTCCTTTACACTGCGATTCGTTGCTTCTGACTGGGGCAAATTCTCGTTGTATTTTGCAAGATGGGACGGAGCAAACAATATTGAACTTCTCAGAGATTGCAAGATTTATAATAAAAATCTTGTGGTAAATAAGAACAAATGGGACGACGCGAGTTCCGCCGCGGTAATTAAATCTTCTTGGGAAATAGAAGGTTTCCAATTTGAAGACAACACCGATTACCACGTGGAAATATTGAAGAGCGGCTGGCAAAAAGTCATCAAAGTAAACGGCACGGTAATTTTCAGATGTGAAGATTCCGAATTGATTGACGGTTATTTCCGTTTTCAATCGTGGGCTTTGCAAAGTCTTACCATTTCCGACATAATAGTTGAAGAAAACTTTGCGGACAATGCGGCGTTCGAACAAGCTCATCCCGACGTGTGGGATCCCGTTGGCAAAGGAATTACCGTGACAAAAAAGGAAACGGTCTGAATTTCGCATCGGATATTCTCTGTAACTATAAGAGGTAAATATGAATAAAAACAAATTGCGTTTGATACGATTGATCCTGGTTGTACTGATGGTTGCGTGTATTATGACTGCTTGTTCGCAAAAAGACGTGCAGTACAACTTTATAGACAACGATTCGTTGCTTACCGAGGGTGAACGGGACGACGCGACAGGCGGCGAATTTGACAATATCGGCATTTACACCGATCCCGAACTGGAAATAGACGGCGTCAGAGACGAAGAGTACGACTACCCAACGGGTTCGGGACGTCACGAAGTGTACATCGAAGGAAACGAGCAGACCTACGTATCTATTTACAAGGGAGAATCTGCAATCTACTTTCTTTTTGAGTGTAAAGACGAATATCTTTCGGCGTTGACGGTGGAAGACATCAATATTTCCACCGCGCAAAGCGACTCGGTGGAGTTGTACTTGTCTACATACGGTCTGGGCGGCAAGACAATGACTTCCACCGACTACGAATTCAGAGTATCTGTGGCATCCAGAGTCTACTCGTATCTTACGGGATTTGTTGCAAAGGTGTTTACATACGGTACGGTGAACGACGGCACCGATATAGACGAAGGATTTAACGTCGAAGGGTACATTTCTTACAGCGTTCTGGGCGCCGACGTGGACAAATACACCCCAACGTCCTTTGCTTTTGCAAGAGTTACCAAGACGGGAAATACAGGGTTTGTATGGCACGGCTCGGTTGATCCCAAGGTTCCCGACAACTATCTGACATTGCACACGGACAACAAGTTTTACACTCTGGACGAATGTCCGGTGTCGGCTACCGTGTCCGGTACGGTCAAGGACCTGAACAATGATCCCGTAGCCCTTGCCAAGGTCGTAACCTCCGCCGGAGAGGTCGGTTTTACCGACACAAACGGTAACTACAGGGTAAAACTCGAAGGAACGGACAATTTCAGTCTGTCCTTTGAAAAGAACGGCTATTTAACTTACGTTCACACTCTTTCCAAAAAGGAAATAATCAAGGAACAAGACATTTCTTACAATCAGGTGTTGCTCAAAGAAGAGGAAAGCTACTACAACACCGTATTTGAAGGAAAAATAACCGAAAGAGACGGAGTTACTCCTATAGCGGGAGCAACGGTAACGGTCAACGAAAGTTCGGCTACAACCGACTCGGAGGGCAAATACTCCTTTGAGGCAACCTGTTTCGGCTACGACAACCAAGTGACGTTTGCTGCTGACGGTCACAGTCCGTACACCAAGACGGTAGAGTTTGCCGAAATAGCCGTGGGACAAACAACGGCAATTCAATCTGTCGCTCTTGACGAGAACTACGGTTCAACGGTGGGATTCGGCGACAGCACGGTAGGTTTCGGTCAGGCAAGAGTGCTCAGAAACGAAGACAACAAGTCATTTAAAGTATTGTTTAAAACAGCCGAACCGATGGACGGCGGGGCGGGATCTTACTTCGAGTTGTTTATCGACACCAAGGATTCGTCCGCTTTCGAACAGCGCGACGGAACCGATTACCGTCTGGACATATCCTATACCGACGGTCTTGTCGGTTTCCAAAACTACGGCGATCTGACGTTGCCTCGTACGGGATTTTCCTGGACGTCGGGCAGAATAAACGATCTGTATTTTGTGGAAGCGGACATCGATTACGATTTTATAGGAGTGGAGCCCGATGAAATCTTCGGGTTGTATTTCGCAATAAAATGCAACTGGAACTGGGCAGGAATGTACGACCACAACAACAAATACATTCAGGCGGAATACCCGCGCAATTACCTGAGGCTGGACGTGGATTCGACATTGTTCAGCGCATCGGCAAACGCTGAACCCGTTCCGTCGGACACCGTTACCTATCTCAACGAAATAGGAAATTTCCCGTCCGTAGCCGACGCAGTTAAATACGGCGTTTCGGTGTACAGAGACGACAAAGGCGTGACGATAGTTTTAGAGCAAAGAGACGCTTCTTTCGATATGGCAATACAGGCACATTCTTTAAACGTCTATGTTGACACCGATTACGACGGAAACAACCGACTTGACGAAAAGTGTTACCATCTCAGCATTTATCCGGGACGGGCTGTGGCGGCTTACAGACAATACAACGAAAACGGATTGGAACAAAACAAATACAACTACGAAGAAAACATCAACGCACGTTTCGAAGTGCGTTACAAAAACAAACTTTACATACATTTGAGTTACGAAATTTTCGGCGGTTCGCAGGACAGCGTCATAGCGTTTGCGTTGGGATACTGGAATGACGCTGCCGCAACAAACGACTACCTGATATTCAACGGTCAGAAACCCGACTTTGCGGATCCGTCGACATTCATCAAGGTAGCGCCTGACGGCACTGTGACTATCGGAGGTTAACAATGAAAAAATTAGGTTGTATAATTTGCGCCTTAGTTATGCTTGTTTCATTGGGCGCATGTTCCCCCGCAACGGTAAAGGATGTTGTGGTAAAAACTTCCGACCTGTTGCTCACCGTGCCGGAAATGCCGGAGTTGTACCAGAACACCTTTCTGGAAGACAGGCTTCCCGATCAATGGGCGGAATACGGGTTGGGAGACCCTTACATATACAGATTTGACGGTCGTTACTATCTGATTTGTTCCACCAAGGCTACGGAAAAGGGCGTAAAAGGCTGGACATCCACCGATCTGTATCACTGGGAAGAAGTGGACAACGGTGTGGATCCCGTCGGTTATGTCGTAGGTCCCGACGTGGCGGAAAGTTTCGACGCCTGGGCAAGCGAAGTATATTATCTTGACGGCTATTTTTATCTGGTGGAATCGAGCAACGGCAAGGGACACTACGTTTTAAGAAGTCAGAGTCCGATAGGTCCTTTCGAAGTCATCAGTTCGCGTTTGGACGAATCCCGTATAGACGGATCGCTGTATATGGACACAGATGGCAAAATGGTGCTGCTGTTTGCCGCATCGGGCGGAATTTCGGCAAAGACTATGAACGACGCCATGACGGACGCAGACACGCCCATCCTGCTTCCCAACACTTCTATGGAAGGTTGGACGGAGGGACCGGAAGTATTTACCAAAAACGGCACAAGGTACTACTTCTACACGGGAAACGGCGTAACGCAGTGGTCTTACAGAGTTGACTATTCCTATCAGGACGCTTCGGAAAGCATAATGTCAGGCAACAACATAACGCAAGGTCACAACGTGGTGCTCAACACCGACCCCGATTGGTACGGACTGGGACACTGTACGGTAGTCATGGGACCCGACCTCGATTCGGTGTATATGGGCTATCACAACTCTTATATGGAAGGCAATTCGGGAGGCAGACGGTTTAATTTGTCAAGACTGTTGATGAACGGCAACGAAATCGTGATGCAACACAACGGTTTGTACGACAACATTATGCCGAGATTGCCCGACTACCGTAACTTCAATTCAGCAAACCTTTCTACTGACGGTTCGTTCCTGCTTTCATCGGAACAGACAGAAGACAGTTTTACCGTCGAATACAACGTTACGGGCAACGGAAAAATGGTGTTTTCTTACAAAGACGCGTCCAATTACGGCTATATGAGTTTTGACGGAACGACGGTCAGTATACGCAAGGTCACAAACGGATCGGACGTATTGGTGGGCGAGGCTGACGCTTACCGTCCGTTAAGTACGGACGTTCAGCACACCTTTATGATTTCTTACAAAAACGGCACCGCCAACATTTCCATCGATCAGCAGGAAGTTGCTGCACACGTGGAAGTGGGCGAATTCGGCGGTGGCAAGGTGGGGTACTCCGACACCTACTCTTACAAGGGTTGTCTTACTTTCAACAATTCCGCACAGGGGGACGGAGACAAACTCACGTTGAAACAGGAAAACATTCCCGCAAATTCCTACACTGACAGCCTTTCCGAGTTTTCCGCAAAAGATCCTTTGCAAAACACCGACTCCGAACTGGATGGCGAATATGTACAGGGAACCAAAGACATCGTGTTGTCCTCACCGATGGACTACGCTACATATGAAATATTTGCTGCGGAAAGCGGTTCTTACGGACTGGACATGGTAGTGCCAAGTACATCTTTCGGTAAGACGGTAGGTATTCAGGTGGACGGAGGCAAAATATACAAATGGAACATAGGCTCCACCGACATGGCGGGATACGCAAGGGTAAAGGTCGCCGACATTAAGTTGGAAAGAGGCGCTCACAATCTGACGGTAGTTGCATTGGACGAAAACGTAACTTTCAACATGATGCATCTGGAAAGGAATTTCAACGTGGAAGGATACGTTTACGAACAGGATTTATTGACTTATCCGCAAAGCGGAATAAATTACCCGACTTTCTTCAACAAGGACAAGGACGGTTTTTACAGCGACACTTCCGCAAGATACCTTGTGACTTTCGGCAACGGCGGACTGGAAGACGTGCAGGTGGATCTGGATGTCAGTCTTTATGGGGAAAACGGTACGGGAACATGCGGTATTGTCATTGCCGCCGACAACTTTGCGTTTACCAACCTCGATCTGGACAATTACAAATCCATGCAGGGCTACTACTTCATGGTAAACAACAACAAGGCGGAAATAATGGTAGGAAACTATCAGTATACCGACGAATCCTGCCGTGACATATACTTTATGGATATGGACGTCACCTATCACCTGACTGCCGTCAAGCAAGGCAAACAACTCAGTTTCTACATCAACGGCGAATTGATTTTGCAGACGACGAGCAATCTCGGCAGAACGCGCGGCTACGTCGGAATTTATTCCAATTTTATAAACGCACGTTTCAACAATCTGAAAATAACTGTATTATAAACGAAAAGGAGACCCGCAATGAAAAAAATTGTTACGTTTTTGATGATTTTGGTGTTGCTTTTTTCCCTGACGGCGTGCACCCCCGGTGCGCAAACCAGTCAGGAATACGAACCGTTTGACCCCGACAAGGAATACGAAATAGACTTTTTGGGATGGGGCGGTGTTGCCGAACAAAGCAACTTCCAGTACATGATCAACCAGTTTATGAAAAAGTACACCAATGTCAAGGTGTTTTACAGTGCGATCAGCGACACATCCACTTATTCGCAAAACCTGATAAACAGAGCAAACGACCTGCCCGACATATTTTATGTACCCGACTGGGATTACATTAAGTGGGCCGATTCAGGCAAATTAGTGGACTTTACACCCTATCTTGATCAGGAAGAAATCGACAAGATGTGGGATATGTCCATTGACATATTCAGATACGACGAAACTACCAAGACGGTGGGAACGGGAGACAAAATATACGGTTTGCCCAAGGATCTGGGACCGCTCGCGCTTGTCTACAACAAAGATCTGATGCTTCAGTTGATAGAAGACTACAACCTCGACGTGGATCTGCCTTCGAATACCGAACCGATGACTTTCACCGAATTTAAAAATTATCTGTCCGAATTCAAGGGACTGCAAGTGGACGGCTCGGAAGTGATACCTCTGGCGTACTACGATGTGCAATCGGCGGTTTACTCCAACAACGCTAATTTCTACACGGACGACAGCGCTACCACATCCGCTATAGGCACCGACAATTTCATCGACGCCATACAGTTTGTTGCCGATTTGTCTACAAGCGGACTTGCGGCAGATTACTCTACGTCGGGTTCGTCCTTTTCAAGATTTGCCTCCAACACCTATCTGTTTACGTGGATGGGACCTTGGGACATTGCGACGTTCTGGGAAGGATTGTCATTTGAATTCGATGTGATACCCGCCCCCAAGGGCGACGCGGAAGGTTCCGTTTCCTGTGCGTCCATAGGCACCGTCGCTTACGGCGTTTCAGCGGCATCGGACAACAAGGCAGCCGCCGTGGAACTGGCAAAGTATCTTGCTTGCAGCGAAGAATGTGCCAAGTACAACTACAAGTTGGGACAGGCAATGCCCAACATTGAGGAAATGGCGGTAGACGATTGGGTGAACAACGTCGAATTGGACGGTATTTATCAATATCCTCAATCCAAGCAAGTTTTCGTGGACGTAATAAACGAAGCCGACGACAATATTTTCGGCAAATCGAGACCTTATTACTACACATACGACAAAATAGCCTACGACGCATTGATGGACAAGTTCAACGATGTCTGGGCGGGACTGAAAACAGCCCGTCAGGTAATAGAAGAATACGAGGAAACTTACCAACAGGAATTGACCAAGACAAGACAAAGATTGGGATGATATTATGTACGAATTAGATCTTAAATACAAGCCGAAACCTCATCGGAAAAAATTAACCGACAAGGTCAGCGAAGCATTGCATGGATACGCGTTTGTCGCCGTCCCTGTGATAGGCTTTCTGGTGTTTACTCTTTCCGCATTGGGATTTTCCTTCTACATGTCCTTTACCGATTACAATCCCATCAAGGGCACGTATACGTTTGTGGAATTCCAGAATTACGTTGCGATATTCAAAGAAGAGTTTTTCCGCACGGCTTTTTTCAACACGGTTATAATGTTGCTGTCCATACCCATAGGCACGTTTTTGGGATTGCTTCTGGCAATTTATCTTAAAAAACTGGCAAAGGGCAGAATAGTGCTGATGATTCTGTACTACCTTCCGGCGGTTACATCTTCGATTGCCATAATGCTGGTGTTCAGGGATATCTTCCGAAGCGACGGAGGACTTATCAACACATTGTTCGGCGTTGACCTTAAGTGGCTGGGAGCGGACCCGTGGCTTATAAAGATAGCGATCATTGTCAAGAACGTCTGGGCGTCCGTGGGCGGATCGATGATACTGTATTTTGCTGTACTGACGTCCGTGCCGGGTTCTTACTACGAAGCGGGCAAGGTGTGCGGCGCAAATGCATGGCACGGATTTGTAGACGTGACTATGCCAATGACTAATGCGACTACTTTTTACATTATCACCACGGGCGTAATGACAGGTCTGCAAAATTACGCCGATTCGACGGTTTTCGCGCAGGGATTGCCCGGAGGCCGAACTATAGTGTATTATATATGGACAAACGGTATCAATTCGGCACAATACGGCTACGCGTCTGCGGCAAGTATGATACTTGTGCTTATAATACTTGTCATCACGGTGATTTTGTTTAAATTCTCGTCGGTATTCAGGGGACAAATAAAATGAGTTACAGAGAAAGTCTGATTTCGTTGAATTACAAAAAAAGAAAAATTACCGACAGAACATTGTTTGTGATAAGTACGGTAATCGTTTGCTTCGGTGCTTTTCTGATGATTTTTCCGTATTTCTATATGATCATCAACGCATTGAAAACGCCCGCCGAAGCCATTGCCGGAACGATTGACAAGAATTTCTGGCCTAAAAATCCCGTCTGGGACAACTTTGTAGACGTGTTTACGGGGAACGAGAGATATCCTCTGTCCTCCTTTAACATGCTCGACGCAATAAAAAACACGCTTATAATAGAAGTGCTTGTGATTCCCGTGGGAACGTTCGTATCAACATTGGCGGCGTTTGCATTTGCCAAAATGAAGTTTCCTTACAAAAACACCATACTGATTGTTCTGCTGGTGTCAATGATGGTTCCTTATGCTGCGGTGATGTTGCCTCAGTACCGTGTGTTCAGCGAAATGCAATTGGTAAATACATTGTGGCCGTTGATAATCCCCGGCTTTTTCGGCAACGTCGGAATGATGCTGTTTTTAATAACAACGATCAGAAACGTTGTTCCCGATTCGCTCATCGAGGAATCGAGGGTAGAGGGCGCAGGTTGGTTCAAGACTTTTATTAAGGTGGTTGTGCCTTTGATAAAACCGGCGATCGTGGCTCAGGTTCTGTTTTGGTTTGTGGGTATCTGGAACGACTTTTTCGGTCCGTCCATTTATCTTACCGACCCGTCCGTCAAGACAGTGCAGGTCGCGCTGTTGTTGCTCAACGACGTGACTTCGCAGGCTTCTATAGACATGCCCTTTATGATGGCGGCGGCGTTTATGTCGTCATTGCCGATAATACTGCTGTTTATAGCGCTTAACAAGGCTTTTATACAATCCAATGCCATTTCGGGAATAAAGGGGTGACGTATGAGAAAAAATCGCATCATTTGCTTTGTTTGGATAACTCTTATAACCCTCACGGTCGCAGCGATGATCGTTTACGTTGCATTGGCTAACAAATACGGATTTTACAGTCCCAAGGTATAAAAAATAGAGTTATCTGCCATAGAGGAATAAATATGTTTAAGAAAAAAGAAAAAAATAACGTCAGAGAACTTATGATTGCTCACTACGTCCAAAAGGTCAAAAGTCAGGCAGAACGGGAGAAGTCGAATGCTCCGCAATGTCCGCAGGACAGTTTTGTAAGTCTGCAACACATACAGAAAATATACCCCAACGGTTATCACGCCGTTGTAGACTTTAATCTGGAAATATCAAAGGGCGAATTCGTGGTTTTCGTAGGTCCGTCCGGATGCGGAAAAACGACCACCTTGCGAATGATTTGCGGACTGGAAGAGATCAGCGCGGGATCGCTGTTTATCGACGGCGTTTACTCCAATCTGCTTTCTCCGTCGGAAAGGGGCATTTCCATGGTATTTCAGAACTATGCGTTGTTTCCTCACCTTACCGCGTACGAAAATATCGCTTACGGGCTGAAGATAAAAAAGGTCAAAGCCCCCGTTTACGACAAAGAGGGAAATCAGGTGGTGGGTATAGACCACGACGCAATTGCTTTTCTCGAGAAGGAAAAGAGGTGGATTTTAAAACACGATCCGAACAATAAAGAAGACATTGAGAACATAGACCACGACATACAAGAGTACATGACTCACGAGATACCCTTGTTCAAGTATCGCAAACTGACCGCCAAAGAAGTGGAAGACAAGGTCAATTTTGCCGCCGAAATTCTCAACCTGAAGGAATTGCTGCAACGCAAACCCGCTCAGTTGTCGGGCGGACAGTGTCAGCGTGTGGCGTTGGGCAGAGTAATAGTCAACAACGCCAAGTTGTTGCTTATGGATGAACCGCTGTCCAATCTGGACGCCAAGTTGAGGGATTCGATGCGCTCGGAAATACTTAAACTGCACAAGAGTATCGGAGCGACTACCGTATATGTAACTCACGATCAGGTGGAAGCAATGACGATGGCTGACAGAATAGTCGTTATGGACAGGGCGAAAATAATTCAGGTAGGAACGCCTAAAGAAGTTTACGAACATCCCAATTCGCTGTTCGTGGCTACGTTTATAGGATCTCCCAACATGAACATCACGCCTGTCGCATTCAGCAACGGCAATTTGCAGATAGGCGACAATGTCGTTTACGGCAGCGACGATTTGCACGACAGACTTACCGATTTTTACCGCAAGCAGAAAAGTTTGCTCGAAGAACAACGGCGACAGGAGTTGGATGGAGTAAGCAACGAAGCGTTGAAAAGCGCCGTCGGCAAGGAATACGACGAAAAAATCGACAAGATCGGTACGCTTCTGAAAGACGACAGGTTTGATTTGAAACTCGGAGTAAGACCGGAAGATATTTTTATCGACGCAAACGGCGCTGTCAGTGGCGTGGTGGAAAGCAAAGAATTGCTGGGTGACGAATATCACGTAAAAATCAAAGTGGCTGACAGACTTTTTGTCTTCAAGATGCCCACAGATACGACAGTGGAAGTGGGAGAGGTAGTAAAGGTAAGTTTCCGTCGCAACAAACTCCATTTGTTTGACGCCGTAACTGCCAAGGCTGTTTTTTGAAATTTATTTTAACAAGGTGCTTATATGAATACAGAAAGATTGAAGAATCTTTACAAAGAATGTACCGCATCCGTCAATACATTGCCTTATTGCAACTATTTCGATGTGGTAAACAATGCCAAGAAGGCTTTAACGGAATGGAACTTTGCCTGTCAGCAGACATTTAATTTCGATGAAGCGGTAAAAATCGATGGCGACAGACAGGTGCAAATTCCCTTTATGGCGGAAATGAACGGTTACGGCGATCCCGTGTACACAAACGACCGCTATTTGTTTCCCTATCTGCCTCCCTATATGATAAAGAGCACCCCTGCATTTATCTATACTCGCAAGGAAAACATTACCTTGCGTGACAAAGAGTATATTTTACAGATAGAGGGAGTGGACAACAGTTACTACCTGTTTGTAAACGGCGAGTTTGTCGGATTTGCCAACATTTCACACGTGGTAAGCAGGTTTGACGTCGGCAGATATCTCAAAAACGGCGAAAACGAATTCAGACTGATAGTATTGAAGTTTTCACCCTCTTCTTATCTCGAAGATCAGGACAAGATACGTCTGTCGGGAGTGTTCCGCAACATTTATCTGACGGAACGCAACAGAAATTATCTCAGGTCTTACAAGATAGACACCGATGTCTGCGACGGTTGCGGAATAGTAAAAATCAAGGCGTCACAGAAAATTACGGCAACTCTTTCGGGATTTGGCGTATCGGTTAGGGCAGAGGGGGAGGCCATCACTTTTGAAGTACCCGACGCAAGGCTGTGGAACGCCGAACAACCCTACCTGTACGATTTGCAGATAGAGTGCAGCGGCGAAATAATCAAAGACCACGTCGGAATCCGCAAAATCGAAGTCGCAGGCAACAAGTTGCTTTTAAACGGCAAGTTGTTCAAGATGAAAGGCGTCAACCGTCATTCGTTTACCGACAAGGGTTACGGCGAAACACACGAAATAATGGAGCGGGACATAGCGCTGATGAAACAGCACAACATAAACGCCGTAAGAACATCGCATTACCCCGCAGATCCTTATTTTTACTATCTGTGCGACAAGTACGGAATCTACGTTATGTCCGAAGCCGATCTGGAAACGCACGGCGTTGTAAGACAGAACAACAGATACCAGACGGAGATCTGGGATCAGGTAGTTTCCGATCCTGTTTTTTACGATCAATTGAAGGAGCGGGAACTGTCCAACGTCATTATAAACGGCAATCATCCGTCGGTAGTGATGTTTTCGCTGGGTAACGAATCGGGCTGGGGAGACGTTTTTGTAAAACTGTGCGAAGAGATCCGCAAAATTGACGACAGACCCATTCATTACGAGGGCAGTTACGACAACGTCAATCAAAACGGCTACCACAAGGAAAACTGTCTGTCTGTTTATTCCAGAATGTATCCGCCGGTGTCCTATTGCGAAAAGGAAGTGCCTTTGTTGGACCGTCCCTTTGTACTGTGCGAATATATACACGCGATGGGCAACTCTTTGGGCGAAACGACAGATTACACGAAGTACCTGTTCGGCTACGACAATTTTTGCGGAGCATTTGTTTGGGAATGGCTCAATCAGTATGTCGTAAAGAACGGTAAGGAATGTTACGGAGGCGACTTCAACGAACTTTTCCATGACGGCGAGTTCTGCGTGGACGGTCTTATCAACCTTGACCGTAAGGAACTTACTCCTCAACTTTCCGAATTGAAGGAATGTTACGCTCCCGTCGAATATTTCGTAAAAGAGGGCAAACTTTACGTAAAAAACCGTTTCGACTTTGAAAACCTCAACAAATATACCTTTGAAATAAAACAGTTGACAAACGGAGTCGTAAAAACTTCCGTCCAAAAGAGCGTCTTTGCCCAAAGCGGCGAAACGGTGCTTTTGTGCCTGTTGAACAAACAAGGCGACGGTGTCAGTTCCGTAACCGTTACCATGACGGACGGAAACGAGGTCGTTTCCGAACAAAGCATTTACGACGAAGACATACAGTACGACATAGACGCCGTAAAGCAGGATTACGACTTTAAATTGTCTGACGACGGACTGATTGGCGAACTTTTGCTGAACGGCAAGCCCGTGTTGTCCGATATGAAGTTTAAACTGAGCAGGGCTTATATCTGCAATGACAGAAACTTTATCGGGCATTACGACAGCCTCAGGTTGAAAGACGCGGAGTTCTACCCCGTAAAGACCGAAATGGACGGTAACAGAACAACGGTACACGGTTATCTTGGCGTGGCGGCATTTACTCCCTTTTATAAAGTGACATTGCGGTACACCGGACTGAAAAACAGGTTTGATCTGGACATCCGCGCCGAAAAAATGATGGACTTCGAAGGTCCCTTGCGTTTCGGACTCAGATTCGGTCTGCCCGACAACTACGGCAAATTGACGTACTTGGGGCTTAGCGGCGAAACTTACTGCGACCGTAATAAAAGCGGAATTTTCGGAATACACCGTATCTCCGTGGACGACAACTACCGTTATATTTATCCGCAAAATTCCAACGATCACTTTAATACCGTCTACGTCAGACTGGATGACGACGACCTGACGATTTCCGGCAAACATCCGTTTTCTTTCTGCTACGACTGTTTCGACGAGCAGGACTACAAGAAACACCGTGCGGAAATGCAACCGTCGGGGAAAAGATACCTGTTTTTGGATTACAAGATGATGGGCGTAGGTACTGCGGCATGCGGTCCCGTGCTGGACAAAAAGTACAGAATATTGGACAACGTAATAGAGTTTTCGCTGTCGTTTTTTAAAGCAAAACAAAGCGAATAAATGTTTAACAGACACGGCGGACAAATGCTGTGCAAAGACAATCAACTTGTTTATTTCCTGTTGTCAAGACAGTACCCCAATCGTCTAAAGGGAAACTATTTGCTAAACGCCGACAAAAGTGACTGTTACTTAATTTCAATATCGAAAAAATACCGGACAAATGTTCCGGTATTTTGTTTGTAGGTAAACAAAAGTGTTATTATTCTACAACGGCTTTGGAACGTAACAAAGTTCAGTATTAAGCGAGGTTTGTTTTTGCGGTTTTGTCGGAAATCAGAAAGCTTTTGCCCGAAACAAGTAAATCAGGCGACTACGTAAGTTTGCTTGCCGAAATATTCGACAAAAGGGGGCAAGTTTATTTTGTCGCGTTTAAACAAAGCGTTTTAAAACGGAAATGCCTTTCAACAACCTGACAGCAAGGGAAACAGTTTTTCCGTTTCTTCCGTCAGATATTTCTTTGCGTTTGTGAGAGAGTCGGGCTTGTTTTTGCCTATTTCCCTGAGCAGTTTTATGTTTTTGTCGTTGTACATTTCTTCATCGGCTACACCGCAAATCACAGCGATGTTTTTGCCTTTGCTTCTGTTTATCACGTTGCCGACTATTTTTCCCATGTAACTTTGCTTGTCGAACTTTCCCTCTCCCGTTATTACCCAGTCACATTGTTTAACCAGACCGTCGAAGTTTACCATATCCAGTATGGCATTGCTTCCCTGTAAAAACGTCACATGTGGCAACTGCATACACGCAAATCCCAGACCGCCTCCGGCACCTGCGCCCGGGCAAGCGGTGCGGTCGGTATGGGTGTGGCGATTGACGATATTTGCGTAGTGTTCCATCGATTTTTCAAGAAAAGGCAGGAGGTCAGCGGTCGCTCCCTTTTGCGGAGCGTAGACGTATGTCGCCCCGTTACTTCCCAACAGCGGATTTTTAACATCGGACAGTACTGTAACGCGAGTATGTTCCAACAGCCGTATTGAAGGAGTTAAATCGCAGGATTTTATACGGCAAAGTGTTCCGGAAGTGGGTATAAAATCGCTCTGCCCGTCGGAAAATCGCGCTCCCAATGCGCACAGCATGCCCGCTCCTCCGTCATCGGAAGCAGTGCCCCCCAGCGTCAACACTATGTCGTTCAGATTGTGTTTTACCGCAAAGGCTATCATTTCGCCCACTCCGTAGGAAGACGTTTGGCAGATGTCCGTATTCCCTTTCAGTTGGGGAAGACCTATTGCCTGCGCGCTTTCTATAAAACAGGCTTTGTCCGTTATGCCCGTTTTCACGGTCACGGGGTTGAGCAGTGCGTTGCTTGCAACCGTTTTTTCAATGCGTCCGTCAAACAGTTTTGTAAGTATTTCCAACGACCCTTCTCCGCCGTCGGACAGCGCAAGAACACGGCATTCCGCCCCGTGTGAACGCAGTACTTTTGCTACCGTTTCGGTAAATTCAAATGCCGTCAGACTTCCTTTAAACGAATCTCCCGCTACAAGAACTTTCATGTGACCTCACTTTTAAAAGATTTTACTACAATCTTTTGCCGCAGTCAATGCCTTTGCCGTTGACTGCAGAACAGTAATCGAAGAAAAAGTTTTGTGTTTACAATATCTGTTCTGACATTTAGACAAAATTTCGCAAGCAAAAAGCAGGCATAAAATGCCTGTTTAAACAGTATTACCTGACCAGTATGGCACGTCATAGAATTTTAAAATATGTTGTAAAAAGACACGTTTTTGCGTCATCTTTTAGTTGCACGGCACACTGTTTTTTGAAACGTGAATGAAGCGGTCTTGTTTGTTTGGTAACAATGTTGTAAACAGTCTCCCGATCATCGTTTTATCGCTGCATTTGCGACGTCGTGCAATTTAAAAACACTTTGCGACAAAGCACGGCAACCGATGCTCGCGAAATTGTCGGGATGTTTCCCGCACTTTCAAATTTGCGCTTTTGCATTGAATTTTTTACAGTATTGTGTTATATTAGAACTGATACAAATTCAATGGCGCAAAAAGAGTTGCACAACACGCATTTTATTGCGATGCAGACAAACAGTGGTGCATTGTTCGGGTTTTGTACTGACAAAGCAAGTGTATAAAACTTTGCTGTCAGGCTAAAGTGCGCGCATTACTAAGGAGAACACAAAATGGCAATCAAAGAATTGCAAAATCAGACCAACGCTAACATACAGGAAAAAGCCAATCTTATTTGGGAAATAGCCACTCACCTGTCAGGTTTTTACAAACCGCACGAATACGGCAAGGTAATACTTCCAATGACGGTGTTAAAGAGATTTGACGACGCGTTGGCAGTAACCAAACAAAAAGTCATCGAGACATGTGATCGGTTAAACAAATTGGGCTACGAAGGAGAAGTCCGCGACGGAGCTTTGTGCCGGGCGTCGGGTTATACGTTTTACAACACCAGTAAATTTGATTTTGCTCGTTTGCTTGCCGATCCTGACAATTTATCCGCCAATTTTGAAGACTACATCAAAGGGTATTCTGACAATGTTAAGGATATACTTGCCAACTTCAAATTTGACGATGAAGTAAAAAACATGGTAAAAGCCAACGTACTGTATGTGGTGTTGCAGGAGTTTAATTCTAAAAAAGCAGACATGTCGCCCGACAAGATAACGTCAGCCGATATGGGCTATATTTTCGAAGAACTCATACGCAAGTTTTCCGAAAGTTACAACGAAGAAGCGGGAGCTCACTTTACCAGCAGAGATATAATTTACCTCATGGCAGAACTGCTTGTATTTCCCGAAAAAGACCGTATCAAGGAGAAAGGTTGCTACAAGACGGCATACGACATGACTATGGGGACAAGTCAGATGTTGGGATGCCTTACCGAGCGTATAAAGGAAATCAACAGCGAAGCGGATCTCACTTGTTTCGGACAGGAATTCAATCCCGAGACCTACGCCATTGCCAAGGCCGACATGATGATAAAGGGAGGCAACGCCGACGGCATGAAGTTTGGCGACACGTTGTCTGAGGACGCTTACAGCGGGTTCCGATTCGATTACATTATTTCCAATCCCCCATTCGGAATAGACTGGAAAAGAGAAAAAGAAGCGGTAGAAAAAGAGTACCGACTCGGTTACGACGGAAGATTCGGGCCCGGGTTACCGCAGATATCCGACGGACAGTTGCTGTTTATGTTAAACGGAGTCAAGAAACTTAAAGAAGATTCGGGGCGTATGGCTATCATACAAAACGGATCGTCCTTGTTTACCGGAGATGCCGGTAGCGGTTCCTCTGAGATCCGCAGATATCTTATAGAGCAGGATCTTGTTGACGCAATAATACAACTACCTACCGATTTGTTTTACAACACGGGTATATCGACTTATGTTTGGGTAATTTCCAAAAACAAGCCCGCTCAACGGTTGGGCAAGGTTCAACTTATTGATGCGGCGAAATGTTTTGTCAAACGTCGCAAAAATATAGGCAACAAGCGCGTGGACCTGGATGACAGATGTATAAATTTAATAATTCAGGCATACGGCGAATTTAAAGACAAACAGTACAATGACGGCGCGTTGACTGTTGAAAGCAAGGTATTTGACAACAATTTCTTCGGGTACACCAAGGTCACTGTTGAAACCGCGCAAACCGACGACAACGGAATCATTTACAAAAAGGGCAAGCCGCAACCCGTCAAGGGCAAGACAGACACCGAAATTGTCCCGTTGCAACAGGATGTCGAACAGTATTTTGCTAAAAATGTCTTGCCTTACAATCCCCTTGCCTATATGGACAGGACTAAGGATAAAATCGGCTACGAAGTACCCTTCACCCGACTTTTCTACAAATTTGTACCACCGAGAAGCAGTGACGAAATCTTTGCCGAATTCAAGGCATTGACTCAAGAAGAGCAAAAATTGATGAAAGATATACTAGGGGAATAGAAATGGATTTAAATGACAGAATTGGCAGAACGGAATTTGTCACAAAGGTTAAAAACATTGTAAATCAATTAAAACCTGACAATCACATTTGTATTGCCATAAATGGCGAATGGGGCAGTGGCAAGACTTTTGTAATGGAAATGCTGGATGAGAGTTTTACTGTTGACAGAAATTGTATTTTTGTCAGGTACGATGCGTGGAAAAACAATTTCTATTCCGATCCTTTAATTGCCATTTTGTATTGTGTCTTGGATGTGCTGTCTAAAGAAAAAGGCGCAGACAGATTTTTACATCTAATCAGAAAAGAAGTCAAAAAATTAGCAAAAGAGAAAGCAACGAAATGGGAAAAAAATCAGTTTGATACAATAGTAAACAATTTGTATAAAACAGGTGGGATAGGTGCTGTATGTGCTTTTTCTGCCGAAGTCATCAAAAATGTCATAAAGCAAGCCAAAAGTTCTATTTTAGACAACAAGTTATTTGACGATTTCAAGTCCTATCAGTCATTACTGAACGAAAGCATTTCCGCATTAAATGCTTTGACAAGTTTTGCCGACGGGGAAAAACCAAGAAAATTGATAATTTTAGTAGATGAAATAGATCGTTGCTTACCCAATGAACAACTGATTGTACTTGAAAGACTTCATCACCTTTTTGAAGTCAAGAACTGTGCTGTAATTGTAGCGCTAAACCAAACGTGCGTAATCAAGACAATACGAAATCTGTACGGAACAAGCGGTGAAGAGTATTTACGAAAATTTTTTGATTTCTCATTTAAGTTAGACACCTCTTCAGAATTGTATTTAAGCAGTATTTATAATGACCTTACCGAAAAGTTAGAAAACGTTTTGTCTAAACAAACAGTAAGGAGCGCAGTCAACAGTACATATTTTTGCTTGTTGCGGGGAAGCAAACAAATATTGAGAAATGTTGACAACAGGGAACTTTCGAGATATAGAGATGCTCTCGAATCGGTTTTTAACGATTTTGGATGGGAAAACCTTACAAGAGAATATATATTTTTCAGTGTCGTTGCATTGTATATTCGAAAAAACATTGATTCAAAGTTTTTGAATAAAGATATTGTACAATCCAACCAACAGAAAGCGTACAACATCTATATTAACAGCAATAAAAATTTTAATACAATGCCGTATTATGATTATATTAAACAATATATAGGTGTAGACAGAACTAATCTGCCAACCAATCTTAGTACTGCAGATTTGGCGGTTTCCCAAAACGTTTGGGATTTTAATGCTATAGTAGCGACTTCTATTGGCGACACAGATATAAAATTCATGGGTTGCCAAATTGATGAGAACAATAGAAAAGATTGTGAAAAACTTCGTGAATTAATTATCGTCTACGGCGGAGAATCGGAAAGGGAAGATCAGTAAAAAATAAAGTGGAATGAATTTGCACGATCCTGTGTTAATTAAAGGACAAAAACATGCTACAAATGAAAGGCAGTGGATTGTTTTCCTTTTATAATTTTGTGTTTTAAAAAGCAGTGATGAAATTTTTCCCGAATTTAAGACACTTTCCCCAAAAGAAAATATTGATGAAGGAGGTTTTAAAATAATAATTATGGGAATATATGAAAAAAAAGTTATCCCTGTTCAGTTACGCAAAGGTTTCAGTGATAGACACGGTATAAAACCTCTTAATACACAAATGCAATTTAAAGATTTTGATAAACATACAAGAATCGCTATACTTAATGCTCTACATGAAATAATGGAAGTTATTGATCAAGAATTGATTTCTTATTCTTATTGTAATAATATATGGGCAGTCTTTTACTTGCGTATTGGTACGGATGTTTACAGTCAAGAGAAAGACCAATTGGAAGGTTTAGACCAATATGATTTAGAGCGTCTAGTTAAAAGTTATATTCGCAACACAATTTTACTTGACTCATACGATAGCGTTTTAACAGTTGTAGAGTTTATTTTAAATTACACGTCGAACAACTTCGCTAATAGGCAACCGCACTTTGATGGGACAGTTAAATCTTACTTCGATGAGAGAAAATATATGAATGATATATTCGAAAAAGAATATGTTGGATATAGATTCATTGGAGAATATATTGTTTCTATTACTGATGATGTAGAAATAAACGAAATTGAAGAAACATTAGATAGTAAGGTAGAGACCGCTAAAAAGCATATAGAAAAGGCTTTGGGGTTTTTATCCGACAGGGAAAAGCCTGATTACAAAAATAGTGTAAAAGAAAGTATCAGTGCTATTGAAGCAACTTGTAAATTCATTTTAGAGGATAATAAAGTGGATTTGAGTGGGGCGCTGAAGAAATTAAAAACTAAAGGGGTGGATTTGCATCCAGCATTATCACAATCATTAGACAAACTATATGCTTATGCAAGTGATAAAGGTGGAGTGCGTCATTCGGAAAAATTAGTTGAAAGTCTTGTGTCATTTGAAGAAGCAAAATTTGTTTTAGTAACAAGTTGTGCAATTGTTAATTTTTTAATACATGAATATGGAAAATCAAATGAAATATAGTGGAATTGAATGGATTGGAGAAATACCCGAAAATTGGTCAATTGTAAGGTTTAAAGACCTGTATAGGAACAAAAAGGAAATTGTAGGTGATAAAGTAGCGGAATATGAGCGACTCGCACTTACATTAAACGGAGTAATACTTCGTAATAAAGAAGATTCCGAAGGACTTCAACCTGAAAAGTTTGACGGCTATCAAATTTTGCACAAGGACGATTTTATTTTCAAAATGATTGATTTGCAGAACATTAGCACTAGTCGTGTAGGATTGTCACCTTTCGACGGGCTTGTGTCGCCAGCATATATACGCTTTTGTCCTAAGAATGAAAATCAATACAGCAAATTTGTGTATTATTTTTTAATGTCAATGTATTACAATTGTGTTTTCAATAGTCTTGGTGGAAATGGTGTAAGAAGTGCATTGAATGCAGTTGATATGGGACAATTACTGATCCCATATCCTAATGTAGAAGAACAACAGGTTATTGTAAATAAAATAGAAATTAAGTGTGCGGAAATTGACAAACTTATTGCCAATCAGCAGGAGCAGATTGGCAAGTTGAAGGAGTACAAGCAGTCGGTAATCACCGAAGCCGTTACCAAGGGATTGGATCCCACCGTCCCCATGAAAGACAGTGGAATTGAATGGATTGGACAAATCCCTCAAGGTTGGGTGATGACTAGAATTAAAAATATATGCACTCTTAATCCTACTCAAAACAAATGCGATAGTTCAATTGATATTGTCAGTTATTTGCCAATGGAGTGTGTAAAGAATGGATATATAATAAACAGAGAAATAGACGTAAAAAGTGTACCAACAGGTCTCACGTGGTTTATTGAAAATGATATAATAATGGCGAAGGTAACTCCATGTTTTGAAAACGGCAATATTGCTATTGCGCAAGGTCTTACTAATAAAATCGGATGTGGCAGTTCTGAGTTGTTCGTATTTAGACCTAAAGAAGTAGTAGGAAAGTTTTTGTTATATTTATTGCAGAACAGAATTTTTACTGAACATGCAAAGTCTACAATGAACGGAACAGGTGGCTTAAAAAGAGTTTCGCCGTCGTTTGTTAAAAATTTCCCCTTTGCTTTGCCAAGTACAGAAACCCAACAGCAAATTGCTGATTACTTGGATGACAAATGCGGTAAGATTGACCAACTGATTGCCATCAAACAACAAAAAATTGACAAACTGCAACAGCACAAAAAGTCTCTGATTTACGAGTACGTCACAGGAAAAAAGGAGGTTTGAGTTCATGCAAGAATTTGGGACTCATTCTGCCTACAGTTTGGCGATAGAAGCGGAGGAAGAGGAACGAAAGGCTAAATTGGAGGAGGAAAAACATATAAAACGTGAGCAAATGATCAATCAGCCTTTGGTACTGGAATTGCAAAAGCAAAACTCATTGTTGCAAAAACAACTGGAACAGTCAATTGAAAATGAAAGACGAGCTACCGCTGAAGCACGAAGGGCAAAGAATTTTTCTTGGTTAACTTTTGCAGTTACTACAGTCATATCTCTTGTAGCACTGCTAGTTGCCCTATTGAAGTAATTGTTGTATTCTACAAATGACATCATCGAAGGAGAGTTGTGAATGTCGAAGCTAAAAAATAAATCAGTACTAATTGAGGCCATTGGCTTGGTTTTAACATTAATTTGGTTTTATTGTCTGTTAATACCAATAATGTTTGATTTTCAGAAGGCTAACAACATCGGAAAATTTTTTATGGCTTTAGGATCTTTGCTATTTCTTGCGGGATATGTTTTTCTTTTTGTAGAATTTATACGCAGTAAAGGTAAAGAGAAATTGAAATCAAGGGAATCCATTTCAGGTTGGGCTTTTCTTGTTGCAATTTTAATCATATATATACTATTTGTTACAAGATATTTTACGAATAAATTAGAAGGGATTGTTTATTTTGCTGTTGGCTTAGCGATAGTTTTTGGCTGTTTTTTGGGCACTTTCGATTTTGTGAAACTAGTTGAGGGCTGGTTTGGTAAAGAAAAAGTGGCTGTATTCATTTTTTCCTTTGCACTTGGTTGTCTGCTTTTGTCTGTATTGGTTGTTGATACTGGAAATGCTGAAACTGGAGTTTTAATTAGAAAATTGAGTGTGGGAGTGCTTTGGATTGTTGCACTTACAACACTGGCAAGAAATTCTTTCTTTACATATAAAAACAACCATGAAGACGTCAAAATATGGAGATTGGCTTTAGACATTTTATTGGGTGCGGGGTTGCTTGTCGGATTTCCGTTCTATATCAAATGGTGGGGATTAAGTGATGAGAATCTAAACATTTTTGTCACCGCCTATTCTGCCGTGGTTGGCGGATCACTTACCCTTGCAGGCGTCGCTTGGACAATAAGAAAAACAAATAATGATAGGCAAGAGGACGAGAAAAAGAAATTTAAGCCGTTACTTATATTTTTTAACGGTTCAAATGAAAGTGATTACGAAATAAAACTGGAAGAGGTGGACAAAAAAACTTTTGTCGTAAAAAAGACAAGTGAAAGTAGGAAGTATCCTTATATTTTAGAAAGTTTTAAATTATATAACATAAATTTCAATGATTGTTTTATTGTAGGGTTGATTTTTAACGGAACTGAACACTATTGGAGAAAATCAAATTTATATGTAGAAAAAAACAAAATTGTTTTATTCTCATTACAAGATTCAGTTCTTTGTTTGGAACAGCCAATTAATACAATAGGAGTTTTAGTAAAAGATTTATTGGGAAATTTTTATGTCCTAGATTTGTCTTTTAATACTGAAAATGATAATAAGGGTAAATCTTTTGTTTACATAAATGGAAGTAAGGGAATGGATAAATTTTTAGAGGAGTAATAATGACAATTATGGACACATCTGAAAAGCGTTTTGAACAGGATATTGAAAGTTTTCTCGTAAGCGAACAGGGCGGTTACGAGCAGTTTTCTTATGTAAATCCCGACGGGCACAGAATACACAAGTACGTTTATGACAGGAACAAAGCCATTTACATGGAAGTGCTTGTCAACTTTATAATGCGCACTCAGCCCAAGCAATGGGAAAGATATGTCAGATATTACGGCGACGATGCCGCCGACAAACTCTATCGACGTTTACAGGACAGCATTGCTCAATACGGCTTGGTTTATGTGTTGAAAAACGGAATTAAGGACATGGGTATTGACATTAAAATTTGTTATTTCAAGCCCGAGTCTAATTTAAACGAAACACATTGGCAACTGTATTCGCAAAATATTCTCGGCGTCACACGCCAATTTGCTTATTCACCATTTAACAACAACACAATTGACATGGTGCTGTCGTTAAACGGAATTCCCATTGTTGCCTTAGAACTCAAAAATCAGTTCAAGGGACAAAATGTAGATTGCGCCGTTATGCAATATAAAAACGACCGTGACCCCAAGGAGTTTTGTTTTCGATTTAACAATCGTTTTCTTGCCTATTTTGCCGTAGACCTGTACGAGGTTTATATGACAACCAAGTTGGAAGGTGAATTTACTCATTTTATTCCCTTCAATCAAGGGTCCAACGGAGCGGGCAATTCAGGTGGCAAGGGAAATCCGACCAAAGGCACCGACGGCTACATTACCTCCTATTTGTGGGAGGAGGTATTGCAACGCGACAGCCTGTTAGATCTTTTACACAGTTTTATTTGCGTTGTCAAAGAAAAGCAAGAAGTGGTAAAAAACGGCACGGTTCGTACGGCAATCAAAGAAAAGTTGATTTTCCCTCGCTATCATCAGTATGACGTAGTAAAAAAGATTGTAGCAGACGTAAGGCAATGCGGAGTGGGGAAAAGTTATCTTATTGAACACTCTGCGGGAAGCGGCAAGTCCAACTCTATTGCCTGGATAGCCTATAGACTGGCGTCGTTGCACAACGATTTTGACGAAGCGGTGTTTGACACGGTGGTAGTTGTCACCAACAGAATTGTGTTGGACAGCCAATTACAGGACACTATAAACAGTTTCGATCACACGCCCGGGCTTGTTGAAGCCATCGACGATAAAAAAAGATCGCGCGGATTGGTAGAAGCCATTAACGACAAAAAGCGCATTGTCATTTGCACGGTGCAAAAATTCTTGTTTGCGTACAAGGACTTTGACAGTCTTGTGGGCAGAAAGTTTGCCGTAATAATCGACGAAGCGCATCAGGGACAATCGGGCGAAAGTGCCAAAACCTTGCGCAAGTCTCTGCTTGACATTGACAAGGCTGTCAAGACCTATGCCGAAGAAGAAGGCATCGACGAATCGGAAGTGGACCTGTCTTCCGACATCGTTTGCGCTATTCTGTCACAAGGTATGCATGCCAATCAATCTTTTTTTGCATTTACCGCAACGCCCAAGAGCAAGACCGTGGAACTGTTCGGAACCTTTGATTCCGCATCGGGAAAAATGCGTCCTTTTCATATTTATTCTATGCGTCAGGCGATTGAGGAAGGTTTTATTCTGGATGTATTGCAAAATTATACGACAATAAAAGAATTTTTCCGTCTTGCCAGAATATCGCAGGACAATCCCGAACTTGTTGAAAGTTCTGCAGTACGGGCATTGGAAAGGTATTACAAAGAGCACGGCAGAACAATAGAGCAAAAAACAGACATTATTATGTCCAATTTTCTTGCAAACGGAAGGTTTCAGATAGAGGGTAAGGGCAAGGCAATGGTGGTTGCCGACAGCCGCGCCAATGCTATCAGGTATTTTTTTGCAATTAAAAAGTATATTGAACAGCATCCCGCAGAAGGTATCGGATGCGATGTAATGGTAGCCTTTTCAGGTAGCGTCACGTTAGACGGGGTGGAGTACACCGAGGCATTGCTGAATTGCGACGAAAACGGCAATGCAATCACCTCCGACAAAAAATTCAGAAAGACGTTTAAAAGTGACAAATACAACATTCTGGTTGTAGCCAATAAATATCAGACGGGATTTGACGAGGCGTTGCTGCACTCGATGTACATAGACAAGAAACTGAAAGGGGTAAATGCAGTACAAACGCTTTCACGCCTGAACAGAACATGTCGGGGTAAAAACTCTACATTAGTACTCGATTTTGTAAATACCGATGAAAAAATAAAGGAAAGTTTTCAGCCTTATTACGAATCTGTTTTTCTTGACGGAAGAAGCGATTTTAACCGTGTATATGATTTGCGTATTGCCATAAAGCCTTTCTTGTTGTACAACAGCGAAGACGTAGACAAATACTACAATTTTATGGAAAATCACCGAAAGGCAAAACAAACATCAAAAGACCTTGGAATTTTCAGCAGAATTATAAAGCCTGTTTTGGATCGTTACAACGAATTGAACAGTGAAGAAAAATTCAATGCTCGTCTGGCGGTGCGTAACTTTGTCAAGTGCTACGCCTATGTGACGCAACTTATTAGAATTCATGACGAAGAACTTTTCAGAGAATATGTTTTTTGTGCAGGTTTATTGAAACAATTGTCGCCTGAGAGCAGGACTCCGATAGAAATTGACGACAAAATCAAGCTGGAATACGCTTTATTTAAAGATGTTTTTACCGGAGCAATAATTTTGGACAAAAAAGATACGGATCTGATTCTCCCATCAGGAAGGACCAAAGGTAAATTGTCAGGCACCGACACTTTACAGAATATAATCGACAAATTGAACGAACGTTTCAGCGACAATTTAAAGGATTCCGAACGGGCGATGATTGACAGCATTTTTAAAATGTTTTTGGCAGACAAAGAATTGAAAAGACTTGAACAGATTGCCAAAAATAACACTCCGGAAATGTTTGAAAAGTCTATATTCCCTACTAAGTTTAAAGATATTGCAACGCAATGCTGTTTGGAAAACGGCGACTTTTATCAAAAGTTATTCAGCGACACGGAGTATTATCAGGAATTGATGCAAACTATGGCAAGAGAATTTTACCGAATGTTGCGTAACATGTGATTGCAAATTTTGCTCGCTGTATTTCATCGCAAACAGAAAAGTACTACGGACGGCTTAACTTCATTAAAAGAGCGGTACGTTGTGCGAATTTGTGCGCTATAACGGATTGTTTGCTGCTGTCACTGTGTGTTTACGGTGCTGATATTTTCAAGGTCAGGTAAAAATGGAGGTATTTACAATGGGCATGCCCGAACGTTTTGCAATAGACGTCAGACCTGTTGCGCTAAAGGAAAATATTGTATTCTGGAAGGATTACAGAGTAACCGTTCTGACAGACAGGCTGTTTCGTATCGAAAAAAACGCACAGCGGCTATTTCGCGACAACGCAACGCAGGCGGTGTGGTACAGAGATATGCCCGCCGTAAAATTCACCTTCGAAGACAACGGAGAAACTGCGGTCATTACAACCGAAAAATGCTCGCTTAAACTTGGCAGAAAATTTAAGGACTGCGCAATAAAACTTTGCAATAAGTCCGTTCCCGTAAGCAATCGCGGAAATTTAAAGGGAACATGTAGGACGCTGGATATGTGTGACGGCGACACAAGATATCTTGACTGGCAATTTGTAAACAAACAAAAGGTAAAGTTGCAGGAAGGTGTTTGCTCGCTCACGGGCGTGGCGTTTATGGACGATTCGCAGTCGCTTGGTATAGATTCGCACAGCAATATAATACTCGAAAAGGCCTCAGGAACAGACGGCTATGTTTTTGCTTACGGCAAGGATTACCTTGCGGCGGTAAAGGCGTATTTTGCAATATGCGGCAAGGTCCCGATGATTCCGAGGTACGCACTGGGCAACTGGTGGAGCAGGTATCACGCTTACAACGAAAAAGAATACCTGACGCTACTGCGTAAATTCAGCCAAAGAAACATTCCTCTTACGGTGGCAACGATAGATATGGACTGGCATTATTCCGACGACGTGGACGAACGGTTCGGAATATGCAGACAGGGACTTAACGACGATTTTCACGGAGGAAACAGCGGCTGGACCGGTTATAGTTGGAACAAAGACCTGTTTGCCGATTACAAATCGTTTTTGCAAAAGATAAAACGGCAAAACCTTGCGGTAACTCTGAATTTGCATCCTGCGGACGGAGTGCGTTGGTGGGAAGATATGTATCGCGAAATGGCGCAGGCAATGGGTATAGATTCGGCAACACGGCAGGCTGTCAGATTCGATTTTGCCGACCCTGTGTTTATAGACAATTATTTCAAAATACTTCACCACCCGTACGAAGACAACGGTGTGGATTTCTGGTGGGTGGACTGGCAACAGGGATCGTCCAGCAAGATAGACGGGCTTGATCCTCTGTGGGCGTTGAATCATTATCATTTTACCGATCACGGGTCACGTCATTCACATCCGCTGTTGTTGTCAAGGTATTCCGGGGCAGGTGCGCACAGGTATCCGCTGGGCTTTTCCGGAGACACCATGATAACATGGAAAACATTGCGGTATCTTCCGTATTTTACCGCTACCGCAAGTAACATCGGCTATACATGGTGGAGCCACGATATAGGCGGCCATATGAACGGCGAAACTGACGGCGAATTGTATTTAAGACATCTTCAATTCGGCGTATTCAGCCCTATAAACCGTTTGCATTGCTGTAACGAACGAACACAGACCAAGGAACCGTGGGCATATTCCAACGGAGTGGGGCTTATTGCCGGACAGTGGTTGCGTTTAAGACACAGCCTTATACCGTATTTGTTTACTTACAGTTATCTTACTCATGCAGAAGGCATTCCGCTCATTACTCCTATGTATTACAGGTGGGCGGACTGTTCCGAAGCGTATGCTTTTAAAAATCAGTATATGTTCGGTAATTTGCTTGTGGCGCCCGTGACAAAACCGATGGAAAAGGACGGGTACGCCTCGGTAGCGGTGTGGTTGCCCGAAGGACGTTGGACGGATATATTCACCAAAGACGTTTACGTTGCAGGCAAGGGCGGTAAGACGGTGACCATGTATCGCAGGCTGGAAAGCATACCTGTACTTGCTCCGTCGGGATGTGTATTGCCTTTGTCTCAAGATAATGGCAATGCATGCGGCAACCCAATGAAACTCGATGTCTGTTGTTTTTCAGGTAACGGCAGTTTCAGCATGTACGAAGAAAACTCAAGTACCGAAAAACCCTCTTTTACTCGTTTTGAAATTAGCGAAAAAGAAGGGGAACAAGAACTTGTGATACGAACGGGCGACGCCGTCTTGCAAAGGACGTTGACGGTTCGTTTTGAAGATATCTGCGACGGCACTGTAACGGTGGAAGGCACCGACAATTGGGAAGTTTTGCTTGAAGATTGCGTATGTGTCAGCATTCCCGTTGAAGCGCAAAGCAGTTATAACGTTTGTGTAAAGTACAGTCCGATTTCGCTTTTGGATCGTTTAAAAAAGCGTACCGAAACGGTGTTGTTGCAGACGGAATGTCTCAACTCTTTAAAAAGCGAACTGATGAGACGGACGGACAAATGCAGGACTGTTGAAGAGTTTATTGAAGTCGTCGAAAACAGTGCAATGCCGAAAGTCGTAAGAAAGGTGTTGACCGAAACGCTGTAAATCAGGTCGGTTTAAAAATTTAGATGCAGCAAATGTTATTTGTTCAATACAATGATTGTATTATTTTAAACAGACGTACAAATGGTTTGTTAAAGCGTAGCGCATAAACTGCTGTGCGAAATGACAACAATCGTTAAACGGAGGAATCATGTTGGAAGTTGTTGCGGCATTTATTAAAGAAAATGACAAATTTCTTATTTGTCAGAGGCCGTCTTACAAGGCAAGGGGGCTGATGTGGGAGTTTGTCGGAGGCAAAGTGGAAAAAGGCGAAACGCCGCAACAGGCACTTGCCAGAGAATGTATGGAGGAATTGGCAGTAAAAGTAAAGGTGGGTGAAATTTTTACCGACGTTACGCATGTTTATCCCGATGTAACGGTACATCTTACGCTGTTTTATGCCGAGATTGTCGGCGGAAGTCTACAAAAAATAGAACACAACGACATCAAATGGATCACCGCGGATGAAATACCTTTTTACACGTTTTGTCCTGCCGACGAGCCCATTTTGCGCAAAATACAATCGCTTAAGTAGTGGGTCGGGGGAATATTATTTAACGGTGGTGCAACGGGACAACCGGAATACTGTAATGCCGAGTTGCTGACGGAAAAGTTGGTTGTTGAACATTGACAACGCGTTTTTAAAACGCATTGAATTACCGTGTAATCTAAGGGGTGAATTGTCAAACCAAGTGCAACACTTTTTGCAATTCCTGTTCAAACAAATCTGCCGGTGCTTTGTAACCGAGTACTTTTTTAGGTCTGGCGTTAATCAACGCCAGATTCTTTTTCAGGGTTTTCTCTCCCACGTGGGAGAGATTGCGCCCTTTCGGATAAAACTCTCTCAGTAAGCCGTTGCTGTTTTCATTTGTTCCTTTTTGCCACGCACAATACGGATCTGCTAAGTAAACCTCGCACTTCAGCTTTTCCTCTATGTTGCGCCAATTTCCAAATTCGCTGCCTCTGTCGCAAGTTATGCTTTTAACCATTTCAGACGGCAACGCTCCTAACGCTTTTACTGATGCTTTTTCCATGCTTTCTGCTTTTCTGTCGGGCATCCATACAGCTATGTAAAACCTCGTTTTTCTTTCCGCAAACGTAGCAAAACACGCTTTGCTTTTTCCAATTCCGCTGACTACCGTATCTACTTCCCAATGTCCGACTTCTCGTCGTTTATATACGCTTTTATCTCGTTTTCGTATGCTTTTTCCAGTTGTAAATTTTCCGCCGTTCCCAAGTCGTTTTCGCGTTTTTCCCTTCTTTCTCAATACTTTTACGTTGCCTTTCACCAAATATCCTTGGTACAGCCAGCGATATATTGTCTTGAATGACGGCATTTTTATTTCACAAGGAGTTTTTGCTATCTGATCGGGCGACCAAGTTTTATTCAGCTTGTCCTCTATGTAATCCAGAATCTCTATGTTCCAGAACATACCTCTATGGCAAAACTTACGCCTGAGCGAATATTTCCGTTGTGCCGTTTGTGGATAATATGCAGGTTTACAGTTCATAAATGATTTGTTTCGCCATATCTCCCTGGATATTGTGCTTACGTTTCTGCCAATTAATATTGCAATTTCTCTGAAACTTTTTCCTTCGTTGTAATATTTTCGTATACAACAGCGTTCTTCTATGGTAAGATGATTATAGTTCATATGATTTCTCCTGTTGTGTTTTTTGTTGCAATTTTAATTATACAACAGATTCATATGAACTCCTTTTTTTTGTCCTCAAAGTGTTGCACTTGAAAGTATAATTCACCCAAAAGAAAAAGCCGCGAAGAAATTTCTTCTCGGCTTCGGTGTTAAGAGATATTTGATTCTTAAGCAGATGCCGAGAAAGGCAGTGCCTTGCGAAAGCCACGGAGCGTCGGCAAAAGTATATTTTTTGCATTGACTTCTGAGAGATCTGTGCTACGATAGCCGCCACGAAACGGCAAAATTTGGAGCGTTTATTTTCGTTCAACGATGATGCCGAAGTAATCGACGGCAAAAAAAATAATACGAACCTTTTTTCAGAGTTCGTATTATTCCCTAATGGCGGAGGCGGAGGGATTCGCAAGGAGCGAAGCGACGGAATAGCGAAAGCGGCTTGTCGCTTGAGCGTCACGTTATTTCGATGTCCGGACGGCAAAGCAATGTGTGTAGCGAAGCAATACGGAGTAATAAAAAGAAAAAGACACCCATTGGTGTCTTTCTTTTTGTTGTGACTACAGGCGAGCCACACATTGGCGGACTCGATGAGACCCCAACTGAACACCTTTTATTTAGCTATGAAAACATATCTTATAAGATTACCCATGAATAGGATGCTTAATTCGCATCCTATTTTTTTAATGCCTTTCGTGGCGTCGTTGTACCACAGTAGTCAGCGGCAAGTCAACGGAATTATGGCAACAAGCCCAATTTTCGCAATGCAAACGAAACCCCTTCGTTTCTACAGGTTTTTGTTTGAAACAATGCATATTTTTTAAGTTTTAAGTAACCATCACCCATACATATACAATCATGATACGACTGAAAAATTTCCGAATCATTCGGCCCGTCACCAAAATAAAGAAGGGGCAATTTCGTATTGTAAAAACGTAAAACTTCCTGTATTCCAATCACACGTGAAGTATTTTTATCTTGCAAAGACAGAGTTGCAGTGTTTGCCCAATATTCCGTAGTATAATTATCGTAACTACTCAACTTGTCTGCAGGAATATCAAATAAAACAGCATTATATGCAGGCGAAGCAACACCTTTTCTGTCAGCTAAAAAACCATTCACATCCGCAAGTATTTTTGCCTTTTCCGTTGAATAACATGTAAAGTCTTTACCATAAGATAAAAAGTCAATGTAACCCAAAGGAATCAACGTAGGTTTATCCACGATAACTTCCCCTTCACAAATAATGTAACTCCCATTAAGACTTATATAAAAGTCTAATTCCACGGGAACTACTTTCTTGCAATGCTGTATGGTTCGCATTGTGCAAACGCCAACTTTTATTCCTTTTTTGCGGAGTGCTTCAATGTCATGAAGAACGCAATCGGAAGCTCGCGCCGAAAAATTCTTATCATACAATGTTTTTCCTATATCAAAAATTATCAGTTCGTATTTCATCTTTCTATTGGCAATAAACTTGCTTCTTCATATGGTAATTGACTGCTGGCTATAAAATCACACCCATAGATATCGCATAAAGTTTGTAATGTCAGCACCTCACGCGCTTTTCCTGTCATCTTGACTTTTCCACGCTCCAACACAACAACATCCGCATTAAGCAACAGAGGTATACTTGGATTATGACAGGATAAAACAATCGTCTTACCTTGTTGTTTTAATTTGTATATATACCGTATAACGATATTTAAAAATTTGTAATCTATGGATGCTGTCGGCTCATCCATAATAATGATTCCTGAATCCTGCACAACGGCTCTCGCAATTGTTACTAATTGCCGTTGGCCGCCCGAAAGTTCATTCATTTTTTCGGTAAGCAAGTCAGTTATACCTAATTCCTCTGCAACAGCTTTTGCTCTTTTATAATCCTCCGATTTGGGCGAAGAGTAAAACTTTATTGTGTTCATCCTGCCAAACGTCAGATAGTCTAAAACTGCAAAATCTGTATCATCGGATATATTTTGTGGTACATAAGAAATAAATTTTGAAAGTGCTACCGGTGAAATTTGAGTAATATCCTTGGACTCAATAAATGTTGTTCTTTTTAGCGGCCTTAACAGTCCCGTTAAAACTTTTATCAGCGTCGTTTTCCCCGAACCGTTTAAGCCAAGTAAAACTGTTATTGTCCCCTCGTTTATTTCTAAAGAGATATTGCTCAAAATCGCTTGTCCGGCATGATAAGAATAGCTTAAATCTCTCGTTTCAAGTTTTATCATAAATGGTTTTTCTCCGAAGAAACAGAATGCCTATGAAAATCGGTGTCCCTAAAAATCCGGTGACCGCGGAAAGGGGTATTTCTGACGCTGTAAAAGTTCTCGAAATTATGTCGCAGATAATTGCAAATGCAGCTCCGAATAAAATTGTAAGCTGTATGGTTTTCCGCGCGTCTCGCCCAACACAAACACGTGCCATATGAGGAACAACCAAGCCTATCCATCCAACAATTCCGCTATACGCTACGGATGCTGCAGTAAGCAGCGTAGCCGTAAGAATAATCAGATTGCGGTAAAGATTGTAATTCAATCCCAATGAGGCCGCTTCATTCCTTCCAAGCGCAACTATATTGATTCTCCACCTGATAATAAACAGAAATAACGAACATACTGTTACGATTGGCAATAATATCCATACATCACGCATTGTTGCCTTAGAAAACGTGCCGAGCAACCAATAAACAATTTCACCAAGCTGTTTATCCGTATCGGCCATAAACTCTACAAAACTTATGCCCGCGCTCATCAATCCGCTGATTATGATTCCGGAAAGCAGCAGAATCGTTGGGGAATTATTTCTGAATATCTTTGCAATGCCTACTGTCAGTAACATGGTCAAAATACCGAAAACAAATGCAGCAACGCTGATCGGCAGCCCTGTCAGTCCAACAATTATCGCAATCGCCGCACCGAACCCGGCCCCGGTGGATACACCGAGAAAATCGGGCGACACCAACTTGTTTTGAAATGTTTCTTGGTATACAAGTCCAGAAAGGCTGAGAGCAACTCCTACCAACAGGGCGACAAGCGTTCTCGGCAGCCGCAAAGAAAGAATTACGCTTCTATCTACTGAATCCGCTGAGGACATATTAAACAAAGCAGAGAAAAATGATGGTAGTGAAATAGTATATCTGCCGATCATCAATGCAGAAAAAAATATTATAACCAAGATGATGACCGATGCGCTCAGCCATATTATAGTTTTCTTTCGTTCTTTGTTCATTCTATCATAAGACTCCCGTCTTTAAAATATCCATCGAGCAAATTTTGCGCCGCATCATCCGTCAATGTATAGTCAAAATATTTTTGCAGGCATTCTTGCGTTAAAGTCACTAAATCGAAATCAAACAAATCGGGATAAATTTGATTTGCCTGCGAATAAATAAACAACGCGGATGCGGAACATGTCTGCTCAAATCCAACGAAGCCAACGGGGATATTGTAGACTTTATTCTCTCGCACTGCTTTTATCTGATTCCAAGGTTCGGTCGAGCACAACTCATTCAAGCGTTTTTTCTGATAAATTCCTCCGATGGATATTAGATCTGGATTAATCTCTAAGACAGCTTCAACGGAAGGGCGATTGGATTCAAAGCGATTGCATATAAAATCTATTTTTAGTGCCTTATATACTGTTTCCAATAACGATTTGCCAAGATCTGTATATCCGAGTCCTCTGTCTTTTTCGCCGTTTATGTAATAAAGCGTTTGCGTTTGAATTTCAGGGTGTGCATTTAAAGTTTGTTTCACTGTATTTAGCGCCGTGGTAAAATCAGATTGCCACATGTCTATTTTTTCTAAAACAGCCTTGTCACCACCCCAAATTTGCCTTATCATTTCAGAAAAATAAAAAACATAATCGTCATATCCGTCTTCGGCAAATTGACGTACGCATAAAGCATTTAACCCGTGTTCACGAAGCATTTGCGCTGTTGCAGGTTCCGGGATAAATATAAGGTCAACACCACGCATGATAAATGTTTCAACGCTGTTATCATAGTCATACCCGTAAAAATTTTTTGCTTCCGGATAAATCTCCGTAGCCCACGGGTTATCCAAAGTGCTGAAATATGTTCCGTCCAACAACTCCCCTAAGCCGAAGGCTATCATAAGGTCGCCAGTTGAAGGGGAAACCGCCGCAATCTTCTTCGGAGAACGAGGAATTTCAACAACGGTTCCTGACATATCTGTTATTTCAATAGTGTCGTCATTATTTTCGGCACAGCCTGCTAATAAAGTAACTGTTATTATCAAAACAAATATAAGTAAAACAGATACCCATCTACAAAGCCATTTTTTCATGTTATTTTCCTCTTATCAATTATCTTTTGCTTTCGCTAAAATTGAGTTGAATTCTTCATCGGTTTTGGCATCGCACAAAGCAATAAGAGCCTTATTGAATTGAGCTAAAGTCATAACATTGCTATCTATAAAACGCAATAATCTTTTTTTGAAGCGCATTCGTTTATTATAATCTACAAGTGCATCATAGTACATTTCTTTATCTTCCCCCATTTGTTTTTGAGCTTTGGAAAATTCTCTGATAGTGCAATCACCATAGCGGTTGAAAAGATATTCCCTCTTGACATTATCAAATATTTCTTTTTCTTCACGTTCAATTCTTTCCTCGACGGATATTTCACGCAATTCTACCACTTCATCAGTTTCATCCAATTCGGCAAGTACTGCCTCCTTCGAATCCGCATTAATCACCCACTCGAAAGAACCTCCCAATTCGTCATGGCAAATTCCTTTAACTAAATAATACATAATAACTTAATTCTCCTTATATTTTATTTGTCTCAATAAATCGGTAATATCAACCGACAAAAAGTTAGCAAGTTGCTCTAATGTGTCAATATCTTTAACGCCTTGATTGAGCCATCTGCTAAGTGTCCTTGTTTCAGCTCCAAATGCATAAGCAAATTCTTCTTGTGTTCGGTATTTTGTTTCTTTTATAAGGCGTTTCAAATTTTCGCCTGCGATCTTGCTCAAGGGCGTATATTCGTTTTCCATTTCCTCCTCCTGTATTTTATACCTCAATTATACAAAACATTTTTTTACCGTCTACGACATTTTTTGTCGTATTCTTTTAACCATTTAAAGTTTAATAAAGCTTTGTAACTTTTTTTATAATGGTATTTTTCGATAACTCCTGAAAAAAGTCGGACTTTCGAGTGAAATCCTACGGCAACATTTCCCTCGTTGAAAATCATACAATCATCAAAAAAATATTGGTAAGCTGCTTATTGAGTTTTGTATTATGTTCGAAAACTATTGCTATGAGTTTTCCGGATAACCCAAAAAATAAAAAAGCACCCAGCCAAACCTTTTTACGGGTTCAGTTGGGTACCGCTTGGCGGAGGCGGAGGGATTCGAACCCCCGTGGGCTTGCACCCAAACGGTTTTCAAGACCGCCTCGTTGTGACCGCTTCGATACGCCTCCGTTTGTATCAGTTACATCTGATTGTAACTGGTTTATTTATTATATCACAATTGTTTAAAAAATCAAAACATTTAAAGGTAAATTATTGGGGCGATTTAAATTAATGTCGTGCAAGTCGGCCGAAAAAGCGCAACGGAACAACGGTGTCGGCATGTCAACCGGCAAAGGGAACACGTTGATTTTGCAACGGTTTAGCGGGCAAACCGTATTTTTATGTTAGTAGGCGGTACGGAAATTTATTGAACAAAGTGAAGCATTAACCGACAAAAATTTTAAATTGTTAAATATTTTAAACTTTAAATGGCTGATTTTTAAATTTTATTAATAAATTTGTGCAAATTTCTTTAAATTATTTAATATTTTGATTGACAGAGGTGTATTTCGGGTGTAGTATTGTGTAAACAAAATTTAATTTCAAGGAGATGCTTCAGATGAAAGTACCCGATAAATGTCCCGTATGCGGAGGCGAACTTCACATCAAGACTGTCTGCTGTGACAGTTGCAATACTCAGTTTACAAACGATTACCAACCGGGAAGATTGTCGGTGCTAAACGACGGTCAGGTGCAATTTGTCCTTACGTTTCTGGCGTGTGAAGGCAACATTAAAGACATGGAAAGAGCGTTGGGAATTTCCTATCCTACAGTCAAGGCACGTCTGCAGGAAATACAGCGCACCCTCGGTATAGAGCAAAAAGAAGACCGCAAGTTAGACATTTTAAACAAAATAGCGGAAGGACAGTTGACTGTGGACAAGGCGTTGGAAATGTTAAAGGAGACGCGTCAATGAAACAGGGAGAAGAATATCGTCTGAAACTGGAAGAACTGATAGCGTCGGGTAAAATCGACGCACAGCAGGCAAGCCGACTGTGGCAGGCGATGATGAAGCAGGAGTGTCCAAACAGGCAGTTTGACAGTGCGATGAACTCATTTGAAAAGCGTTTCAAAAAGGAAGACAGGCAAAAGGTCACCGACGATTTAAAAAAGAGTCTTGCCGAAATAAACAGCAATTACGGCAAAATAGCGGAAAAATTCAACGGAGAAGAAATGCGTGTGTTGCAAAACAAGATAGCGGATTACTCCCGTTCCATTTCCGAACAGATAAGACGCGAAATACACGAAGCGTGCAGAGTTGCCGATTCGGAAGCGACGCGCGACCAAAACCGCATACGCAAAGAAACCGTGTCCGAAACCAAACAGGAAGAAAATGAGTTTGATTGCGAAAAGCGGTGCGACAGTGATTTCTACGATGACGTTTGCGGCAGCGAACAAACAGCGGACGGCGAAAGCGCGAACGGTTGTCAAGTAACGCCTTCCAATCAGTATATTGAAAAAATAGTTTACGATCACAAGGGCAAGCCTTTTGAAAAGCGCAGGGTTTTCATTAAGTACTATTGCGGGGATCTGGCTTTCCGTGGGGATTTCGACACCGATGCAAACTTCGACAAGGTGTTGCGGAATTTTGACAACGGAAGCATAGCAAAGGTAAAAAGTCTCGTTGACAACAAATTTTGCGGAAGGTACAAGTACATCGGCAAAGACAAGATGCTGAAAATCTTTATCGAATAACGCTTAAGGAGTGAATATAATGATAACTCACGTCAATATAAAGCCGATTAACAGTAAAAAGCCCGTAAACGTGGTGATTTTGCCGGGAAGCGGCGAATATGTAATAAAATGCAGCGCGACGGACAGGAAAAAGATTGTGGCGGAAGTTTCGGGCGGTCAACTGATTGTTTCGGCAAACGCATTTGCCTATCTTGAAGAAATACTGATAGAAATATACAGCAGTGACGTAGAAATACTGACGGTGTCGGGAAATGCCGTTGTGGAGTGTATGGGATTGGCTGCAACAGGGGATATAAGGTATTCGGGAAGCATATATTCCGACCTGACGTTGTGCGGAAAAGAGTACAAGTTTACTCTTGCGGGAGATACAAGGGTTTCGGCAAACATAACAGCCGAACTTTTGGCAATTTCCGCCGCGGGAGGTAACAATATAGACATGTGCGGAGAGGTCGACAGAGCAAATTTAGTTGCTTCCGGTTCAAACTTTATAGACGCACAGACTTTAATTACCAATATCTGCAACATACAAGGCAACGGCGACACAAAGGTAAACATCGGTTGCCGTGACAAACTGAACGTAAATGTCAGCGGATATGCGAATATTCATTACAAAGGAGATGCTGTGCTTAATCAGCATACTTCGGGATATGCAGATATAGTAAAAGTTTATTGAATCGTGTAAACACGGGGGAATTTTATGAGATTGTTGTTCAGGTTTTTAAAACCTTTTAAGGGGAAAATAGCAATACTTGCATTGCTTTACGCCGTTCAGTCGGTATGTACGCTTTTTTTGCCCTATCTCATGAGCGACATAATCGAATTGGGTATCAGAGTCGGTAATATGACTGTGGTGTGGCAAAAGGGCATACTTATGATACTGCTTGCCTTGGGCGGAATGGCGGTAACGATTGTGGCAAACAGAGTAGCAAGCGGATTGTCCGCGGACTTTTCGGTACACATGCGCCAGAAGGTGTTCAACAAAGTAAACAACTTTACATTCGAGCAGTTTTCGCGCTTGGGCACGGGCAGCCTTATAACCAGAACAACCGACGACATCAGTTGGATGGAAGACGTAATTATACAGTTGCCGTACATTTTGGTGACCGTGCCGGTGATGTTTATAGGGGGAGTGGTACTTTCTCTTATAAAAGACTGGGTTTTGGCGGTAATACTTCTTGCCGTTTCTCCGTTTATACTGTTGTTGGTTACGGTTATAACAAAAAATATTCACAAGTATTGGGACAAATCGGAAATTTACACAGACGCGCATCACCGTATCATCAGAGAACGTCTGTCGGGCATAAGGGTTATACGTGCGTTTGACAAGGACAGTTACGAGCACGGACGTGCAGAGCACGCCACGCGTGAAATGTGCAATTCCTTCGTTCATGCCAATACCGTCAGCGGTATAATCAACCCCGTTGCCACCTTTTTACTCAACATTACAACGGTTATAGTGGTGTATGTGGGCAGTATGCGTGTTCAGGGCAACGCCTTCGTGGAAGCGGGAGACGTCATTGCGGCGATACAGTACATTGCGTTTATAGGCAATTCGCTGTTGATGTTGTCGTGGGTATTTGCCTTTGCTCCGCAGATAAGAATCAGCAACAGGCGTATTGCGGAGGTGCTGGACATGCCGTCGGAAGAAAACGCCGAAATTACGGAAGGCATACCTGTAAAAGGCGGAGACATAGTGTTTGAAAACGTCAGTTTCAGTTATGAGGGAAGCAGTGTAAACGCAGTAAACGACGCAACCTTTCATATACGCGAAGGGGAAATTGTGGGCATTATAGGCGGAACGGGAAGCGGAAAAACCACTCTTGCAAAACTGATAATGGATTTCTATCCCTGCAGCGGAAAGCGTATGATGGGCGGTGTGGACTACAAGGACACGACGCAACATTGCGTGCGCAACAACATTGCTATGGCGTTGCAGAAAAGTATGATTTTTGAAGGCACGTTGGAAGAAAATATCAAGATGGGCAACAAAGACGCGACGGAAGAACAGGTAAACAAGGTTGTAGAAATAGCACAGTTGAAGGAGTTTACCGAACAGCACGAAGAAGGTTTGCGATACGGTCTCAAACAGTCGGGCAGCAATATTTCCGGCGGACAGAAACAGCGCGTAAACATAGCGAGAGCCACGCTTAAAGAGGCGGACGTGTACATTTACGACGACAGTTTTTCCGCATTGGATTACCTTACCGAAAGCAGACTGCGCAAGGCGTTAAACGCCCATTTAAAGGGCAAAACGCAGTTAATAATCACACAGCGTGCGGCAACGGCAATGCGTTGCGACAAAGTTCTGGTAATGGACAACGGCAGTATTGTCGGACAGGGCACTCACGAAAGTATGATGAAAGAATGTCAGGTTTATCAGGAAATATATCGCTCGCAATTGGGAGGTGACGTGTAATGGCGGAAAAAGTCGAAAAGAAAGAAACGTACACTTTCGCGACAATAAAAAGGCTGGTGGGCGAATTGCGTCCCGTAGCCTTAAAAATGACTGTCATTTGCATTGTCAGTCTTATAAGCGTAGCGCTCAATATGGTCGGTCCCGACATATTGGGACAGATCTCCGACATCCTGTACAATTACGGACAGGGCGTTGCAATAGACAACGATATGTTTTTAAAACTGTGCGTCAATCTTGCGCTGGTGTATCTGTTTATTGCCGTTACTTCCACATTGATAGTGGTGCTTACCACAAACGTCACGTCTAAGTTTTTTACCAGCAATCTGCGTGTTCGTATCAGTGAAAAACTGTGTCGGCTGCCCGTTTCGTTTGTGGACAGTACTCCGCGCGGAGAAGTGCTGTCAAGAATGATGAACGACGTCAGCAACATGTCCAACACCATAAACGTCATTACGGGAACGCTGATACGAGGCGTGTTGCAGTTGGTAATAATTACCGTAATTCTGTTTACGATAAATGCAGTAATGGCAATTGCGGTAATAATACTTGTTCCGCTGTCGGTGGTGATGTCTTATCTGATTTCCATGCGAAGCGAAAAGGCTTGGCACGATTACCGCAAGATAAACGGTCAGGTCTATTCATTTGTAGAAGAGGATTTTTCGGGATTCGACACCGTCAAGGCATTCAATTTGGAAGAAAGACAGCAGAAGTTGTGTTCCAACCTGATGGATAAGTACGGCGGAAGTCTTAAAAAAGGTTTCTGGTTGTCAATGATGGTGCAACCGATAATTTCCTTTACAAACAATGTGGCGTATGTGGTCATCTGTCTGTTGGGCGGTTACTTTGCGATAAGCGGAGTGTTGTCGGTGGGCAACGTCATCGAAATAATTCTGTATTCGAAGTTGCTGGCAGGACCGCTGGAAAGCATTGCAAGCGGTATGAGTTCCATTCACCGTACGATTGCCTGTTCAGAGCGTGTGTACAAACTGCTGGACAGTCCCGAAATGCCCCCTTCGGCAGGTGACGAACTGCCTGCGGGCAAAGGAGACGTCGCACTGGAAAACGTCAGTTTTTCGTACGTGGCGGACAAACCGCTGATACGCAATCTCAACGTAAACGTAAAGGCGGGTCAAAAGGTTGCCATAGTCGGTCCTACGGGCGGAGGAAAAACAACCATTGTAAATCTGTTGATGCGTTTTTACGAAATTGACAAAGGACGCATCACTATTGACGGAGTGGACATAACTACGATGGACAGGGCAAAACTGCGCAATCAGTTCAGCATGGTGTTGCAGGACACATGGCTGTTCAAGGGGACGGTGTACGAAAACATTGCCTACGGTAAGGAGGGCGCGACGCGCGAAGAAGTCGTTGCCGCCGCCAAGAAAGCAAGGATACACCAGTTCATCTGTTCGTTGCCCGACGGGTACGACACGGTCATCAACGAAGAATCCACAAACATCAGCAGCGGACAGAAGCAGTTGCTTACAATCGCAAGGGCGTACCTTGCAGACAGAAAAATGCTCATTCTGGACGAGGCTACGAGCAATGTGGACACGCGCACTGAAATACTCATTCAGAAGACGATGGACGAGTTGATGCAGGGGCGCACCAGTTTCGTAATAGCGCACAGACTGTCCACAATAGTCAACGCCGACATAATTCTTGTTGTGCGTGACGGACAGATTGTGGAACAGGGTACACACAGCGAACTGATGGAAAAGCAGGGCTTTTACAGCGAAATTTACAACAGTCAGTACGATTTGCTTAAATAACGAAAGTAAATTAAAGACGTCGTTGCCGCACGGTAACGACGTCTTTTGTCGTAAATTGTCATCGGCAGAAAGTAAAATGAAGTTTTATTTGAAAAAGTACTGTAAAAAAAATAAAAATTTCCGTCAAAACGCCTTGCAAAATTGTTTTTATATAAAAGGGAAAACGCGCAAATTAAATATATGTATTTGATTTAAATTCGTTGTTTAATGGGCAAAAAAGGAGTAAAATATCAAGGTACAGGTATTTGAATCTTTAACTAAATTGAAAGAAAAAAGTAAAAAATACAAGTAAATCTAAAAGTTTTTTTAAGAAAAGCGTTGTATTATAGACGCAAGAAGTGAGGTGTTAACCATGAAAAAGAAAACACTTGTTTTAACGTTATCTTTAGCGATGGCGGTTGTAATGCTGGCATTGACGGGATGCTCGGTACTGTTTAACGGAATCGAACCGGGTATTTCTTCTTCAGGCAACCGTCTTGAAATACACAATACCGCTCCTTCCACGGTTACCGATTACGGCAGCATCAATTCTTACGAAGTGGCGCAGACCGTTGCCTCTATCGTGATGCCTGCAACCTACGAACTGACGGTGGAATTGCAATACTCTTACAGCGTCAGAGGAATGTGGGGTTCGGAACAGCGCACGAGCGAAGCGACCAATCAGGGTACGGGTTTTGTAGTCAACGAAGACGGTTACATGTTGACAAATGCCCATGTAATTACGTTGGAAGACGACGATTTGTTTGAAAATTTCAGTTATATCAGCCGTAAGGTTTACGCCAACGTTGCCGACAGCACCGTAATGTTGCAGTGCGAAGTTATAGCCTACGATGAGCAGTTGGACCTTGCTTTACTCAAAATAATGCGTGAAGGAACAACTCAGTCGGGACAGAGTTACAGTCTTTCGGACGATTTCGTATATGCTACGTTTTTCGACTATTCGGCGGATTTTTCCGAGGGGGCTTCTCTTTACTACGGTGAAACGGCAATAGCGATAGGAAATGCCAACGGTTACGGAATATCCGTAACACAGGGGGTTGTTTCCGCGCCTTACCGCATTTTCGACAATGACGACGGAACGACCACCAAGGCCGTTCAGACAGACGCAACAGTCAATCCCGGAAACTCCGGAGGTCCGCTGTGCAACGCTTACGGCGCGGTGATAGGTGTAAACACCTTTAAAATCATCGAAGAAAACGTAGAAAACATGAACTACGCAATACCCGTTTACGAAGTGCTGAACTTCCTTGACGAACTTGCTGACGGCAGTTACAAGGCGGGAAGTCTGCTTGACGGCTCCTTCAACACCTACACGGGAACAGTGCAGTGCAAGTACTACACAACCACCGAACGCGCTTATTCCGCCCGGTAGTGCAACCGCACGATTTTTAAAACCCTCCGACTTCAACGGTCGGTTCTATATACGAAACATTGTTTCTCCCTAAAATAATCTTCTCCTCATTCAGAATACGCCCGAAACCTCACTTGAATTGCACGAAAGATAAATATAAGATTTTAAGGCAAAGGCGTTTTTTTGATACAAAAGCCCGAAGAACATTCTTCGGGCTTTTGTATTTCTTGTAATGTTTACATTTGATTAAACTTTTCGTAAAATTCAAAAAAAGCGACAGGCTGCAATTGTGAAAAACGTCGGCAGAATTCACTTGTACCGCGTCGTACCGCTTTATTTACATGCCTTCGGGCGCAATTGTGCGGTTAAAAGGGTAAAATGTTTTAACTGCGTACAACACTGTAACGAAAGGTGCAGTTCACCTGTCGGCAAAGTCGGAAAACCCTGCGAATTTTCGGTGTAAACGCAACGTCAGATGTCCCTTCCGTCGCTTTCCTTGCTTGTTCCGTCGGGATAGTACCACATTCCTTTTTGCGGTTTGTCGTCCGCCCAGTAGCACATAAATTTGCTACCGTCCGCTTTATAATATATGGCGTCGCCAAACCTGTCGTCCGTCTGCCATCCGCCGACATATCTGTCGCCGTTGGCGTAGTACATCGTTCCCTGTCCTTCCTTGCATCCGTCCACGAAATTGCCTGTGTATTTGGAGCCGTCGGCAAAGTACATGGTACCTGCCCCGTGTTGCTCGCCGTCCTTCCAGTTGCCTTCGTATCTGTCCCCGTCAAAGTAGTTCATTGTACCCTGACCGTTGAACATATCCTCACGGAACATACCCGTGTACACGCTTCCGTCGGCAAAGTACAATGTGCCCTGACCGTTGAACAGACCGTCTTTAAATTGTCCTTCGTATCTGTTGCCGTTGGGGAAAGTTTTTGTTCCGTTACCGCAAATGCTGTTGTTTGAAAATTCTCCCGTGTAAACAGTGCCGTCAGCCCAGTAATACTTTCCCTGCCCCGTGCACACGTTGTTTACCCAATGGCCTTCGCATCTGTTGCCGTTGGCGAAGTAGTAGGTGCCGTTTCCCGTCATAAAGTCGTCTTTCCACATGCCGTCGTATTTGTCTTTGTTGGGAAGAGTTTTTACTCCTTTGCCGCACGCTTTGTTGTTTGAAAATTCTCCCGTGTAAACGGTGCCGTCAGCCCAGCAATATTTTCCCTGACCCGCGCGTACGTTGTTTACCCAATGTCCTTTGTATTTGTCGCCGTTGGCGTAAAAATAGGTTCCGTTGCCGTTTATGCTGCCGTTGGCAAACTGTCCCTCGTACCTGTCGCCGTTTACGAAAAAGAATGTTCCTCGTCCCGCAATGGTTCCGTTGACCCATTGTCCGCTGTAACGGTCCCCGTTGTTCATTACAAACGTTCCGTTTCCGTGAGGAATGTTTCCCACCGTTTCGCCTTCGTAATAACCCGTGTTAAAATTCAGTCTCATTTGTTCCCTCCGATTCGGATATTTTTGTTAATTCCTCGGTTGTACCGTCCGCATTGTACTTTTGTCCTTTAAAGACTTCGCCGTCTTGCCAGATTGCCGTTATCTTGCTTCCGTCGTTGAGATAAAGCGTTCCCGAGCCGTTGTACTTTCCCTTTCGCCATTCTCCCGCATATCTTTCGCCTTTTGAAGAGTAGTCGACAACACCGTATCCGTCAAATCTGTTGTCGGCAAATTCTCCTTCGTAGGTATCGCCGTTGGCAAAGCAGTAGATGCCCTGCCCCGTGCGTACGTTGTTTACCCATGCTCCTTCGTATTTGTCGCCGTTGTTAAAGTAGTAGACTCCCTGTCCGTTGCATTTGTCGTCTTTCCATTGTCCTTCATACCTGCCGCCGTTAAGGTGGTACATTGTACCCTGTCCGTTGAACAGGTCGTCTTTAAACTGACCTTCGTATCTGTCGCCGTTGGCAAAGTAAAATATACCTTGTCCGTTGAATTTGCCGTTGACAAACAGTCCTTCGTACCTGTTGCCGCCGACGAAGTAGTAGGTGCCTTGTCCGTCGCGAATGTCGTCTTTAAACTGACCTTCGTATCTGGAGCCGCTGCGAAAGTAATAAATTCCCTGTCCGTTACGCTTGTCGTCCTTCCATTGACCTTCGTATTTGTCTCCGACAGCGTAGTACATTGTACCCTGTCCGTTGAACAGGTCGTCTTTAAACTGTCCTTCGTATCTGTCGCCGTTGACAAAGTAAAAGATACCTCGTCCGTTGAATTTGCCGTTGACAAACAGTCCTTCGTACCTGTTTCCGCTGTTAAAGTAATAAATTCCCTGTCCGTTGCATTTGTCGTCTTTCCATTGTCCTTCATACCTGCCGCCGTTAAGGTGGTACATTGTACCCTGTCCGTTGAACAGACCGTCTTTAAATTGTCCTTCGTATCTGTCGCCGTTGACAAAGTAAAAGATACCTCGTCCGTTGAATTTGCCGTTGACAAACAGTCCTTCGTACCTGTTTCCGCTGTTAAAGTAATAAATTCCCTGTCCGTTGCATTTGTCGTCTTTCCATTGTCCTTCGCAGCGCCGTCCGTCCGTGAAAGTTTCTGTTCCCTTGCCGCAGATTTTGTCGTTCAGAAATTCTCCCGTGTAAACGGTACCGTCAGCCCAGTAATATTTCCCCTGACCCGTGCGTACATCGTTTACCCATTGTCCTTCATATCTGTCGCCGTTGTTCCACTTGTAAGTGCCTTTGCCGTGTTTCAGTCCGTTGCGTACCTCTCCTTCGTAGTAACCGTTTGTGTAAGTTATTTTCATATTCCCTCCCGCAAAATCGTTTTACGTCTAAAAATTCAGTCGGCGTCTTCGTCGCCCCGACAAAACAAACTGCCGAATGTGCTGTCATCCAACAGCAGACCGTCCGTCATCCATTCGCCTCCGTCTTGCGTACCGTCCGGGTGAAACATCGTTCCCTGTCCGTGCCGTCTGCCCTCTTTCCACTGTCCTTCGTAACGGTGCCCGTCGGAGTAGCGCATCGTTCCGTTTCCGTTTAAGTTGTGACGGGCAAATTGTCCCTCGTACACCGAACCGTCGTAAAATGTCAGTTTGCCTTTGCCGTGCATCTGTCCGTTTGACCATTGACCTTCGTAAATGTTACCGTTTGTCCAACGGTAGGTGCCTTGTCCTTCGAATCTGCCGTTTTTCCACTGACCGCTGTAGGATGATCCGTTTAAATTGTTCAGCGTACCTTTGCCGTCGGGAACGCCATCTTTGAGTTCGCCGTCGTAAATTCCGTTTCTGTACTTGATTTTCATTGTGTCTCCTTTGGGTCGCGGTGTACACCTGTATTCAGTTATTATATCAAAATTATTTCAGCCTGTAAATGATGTGAGGTATGTTTTTCACAAATTCGCCCTGTCGAAGGCATTTGTCGGCGCTCCGTCGGTATTACTTGACAATGCGCTGTCAATGTATTAAAATTACCACGAAAACTCTTTAGAGAGGGGTAAAATGGACAAGTTAGCTATTGAAAAGAAATGGAAAGAGTACTGGGAACAACACGGAGTATATAAGTTCGACAAAAACAACGTGGAAAACAAATATTACGTTCTGGAAATGTTTTCCTACCCCAGCGGTTACAAACTTCACATAGGGCACTGGTACAACTACGCGCTCAGCGACAGTTTCGCCCGTTACAAGATTATGAAAGGCGCAAATGTGTTTCAGCCCATGGGTTTCGACGCATTCGGATTGCCCGCGGAAAACTTTGCCATAAAACACGGAGTTCACCCCGAAGACAGCACGATGAGCAACATTGCTTTTATGGAAAAGCAACTTAAAAACATCGGCGCGATTTTCGATTGGGATGCGGAAATCAAGACCTGTACGCCCGAATATTACAAATGGACGCAGTGGATTTTTGCCCAGTTGTACAAACACGGACTTGCCTATCGTAAAAAAGCGCCTGTCAACTGGTGTCCCGGTTGCAACACCGTGCTTGCAAACGAACAGGTAGTGGACGGACATTGCGAAAGATGCGAAAGTCAGGTAATAAAAAAAGATCTGACGCAGTGGTTTTTTAAGATCACCGATTACGCCGAAGAACTGCTCAACGGTCTCGACTCATTGGATTGGCCGGAAAAGACCAAGCTCATGCAGAAAAACTGGATAGGCAAGAGTACCGGCGGAGAAATTACCTTTACGTTGGAAAACGGCAAGACGTTCGATGTGTTTACCACTCGAGCAGACACTCTGTACGGATGTACTTACGTGGTGCTTGCGCCCGAACATCAACTGGTGGATGAGATAACTTTGCCCCAATACAGACAGGCGGTGGAAGAGTACCGTCAGAAAGTTGCCAAGACCAACGAAATAGAGCGTTTGTCCACCTCGAAGGAAAAAACGGGCGTGTTTACGGGCGCATATGCGATAAACCCCGCAAACGGCGAAAAGGTGCAGGTGTGGATTGGAGATTATGTTCTTGCAACCTACGGCACGGGCGCGGTAATGGGTGTTCCCGCTCACGACGAACGCGACTATCTGTTTGCTAAAAAACACAATATAGACATCAGACGAGTAATAAAGTCGGCTGACGGCTCGGATGACAGTCTTCCCTACTGCGAATACGGCGTAATGGTCAACAGCGACAAGTTTGACGGAATGTCAAGCGAAAAAGGACGGGAAGAAGTCGTCAAGTACCTTCAGGCGAAGGGCAAGGGACGTCTTAAAACCAATTACCGTCTGCGTGACTGGCTGGTTTCCCGTCAAAGATACTGGGGCGCGCCCATTCCCATTATTTACTGTCCCGAATGCGGTGAAGTTCTGGATGAAAATCTTCCCGTAAAACTTCCTCACGACGTCAACTTTACTCCCGACGGCACAAGCCCGCTTGCCAAACACGAAAAGTTTGTGCACGATGTAAGATGTCCCAAGTGCGGACGTCCCGCCAGAAGGGAAACGGACACTCTGGACACATTCGTGTGCAGCAGTTGGTATTACTTGCGTTACCCCGACAGCAAAAACGCAGACAAACCCTTTGACACCGAGTGGATAGACAAGATGCTTCCCGTTGACAAGTACGTAGGCGGCGCCGAACATGCCTGCATGCATTTGCTGTATGCGCGTTTCATCACAAAAGCGTTGCGCGATATGGGATATCTTCATTTTGACGAACCGTTTAAATCTCTGGTACATCAGGGAATCATATTGGGTCCCGACGGCAACCGTATGAGCAAATCTCACGGCAATATAGTAAGTCCCGACGATTACGTTTCCGAATACGGCTCGGATGTTTTCCGTTGTTATCTTGCCTTCGGCTTCAAGTACATCGAAGGCGGCCCATGGTCGGACGACGGCATCAAGGCTATCAACAAATGGCTTGACCGTGTGGAGCGTTGCGTAATCAACGCATTCGGCAAATACGAAGAACACACTTTAATCGGGGAGGAAGAACAACTTCTCAACCGTGTAAGACACAATACCATAAAAAGCGTTGACAACGATTACTCGCAGTTTTCCTTCAATACTGCGGTCGCCCGCATGATGGAACTGGTAAACGCGCTTGTACGTTACGAATCACAGCCCGTAAAGAACAGACAACTGTATCAGGATACGGTGTGCGATCTGATCAGATTGCTTGCTCCCCTGGCTCCCCACATCACCGAAGAACTGTGGAGCATGGCAGGCAAACCTTATCCCGTTGTAAGACAGCCTTTCCCGACATACGACGAAAAGTGCCTTACAGCGTCGCAGACGGAAATACTCGTACAATTTAACAGCCGTCCCAAAGTGAGAATAATGATAAATTCCTGTCTTGACGCTCAGCAGATACAGGAAGCGGTGCTTGCGGACGCCAAGGTAAAAGAGGCTCTTGAAGGCAAAACCGTTAAAAAGATCATTGTAATACCCGGCAGACTGGTCAATATCATTGTCTGACGTAAGGTAAATTAAAGCAAAATTAAAAGGCAACTGCGGTAAAGCGCAGTTGCCTTTTTTTGTGTATCGGTTTTGTACACGACGGGTGTGTTGTAACGGATTGACGTTCGTAAAAAACGTGCAGTTTGCCGTCTGTGTTTTTGCCGTTTCGGACGTTGGGCGAAAGTGTCAGTCTTCCTTTACGAATTGCAGATAGTCAAGCGGTTTGAATCCCAACTTCAAGTACAACGCGGCAGCCCTTTGGTTGGATGGCTCCGTTTCAAGGCGGAATCTTTTAGCGTCTTTGTATTCGTTGAAAATATGACGGAAAAACTCCGAGCCCAATCCGCAACCTCTATACTGTTGTCTGATAAATATTTCCTCTACAAGTACCACTTTGCCTCCCGCTTCGTTACTGTAGGTCAGCGACAACTGTCCGTAGCCGGCAGGCTGACCGAGATGTTCTATTACGTACAGCGCAACATAAGGACTGTTTCTTTCCGCCTCGTCAAGAGTATTGGAAAAATTCGCACAATCTACATTGTGCAGCACGGCAGGGCTGTTGTAAAATTCTTTAAACATTTCGTAAACCGTGTTTCGGTCTCGGGAGGTGTACTTTCTTATCATATAAATTTTCTCCTTGTGTGGTTACTCAATTATACCATTAAAATACCTTTTTGACAAACGTACATATAAGAAGAACAATAGAGAAAATATTTCATTTTTTTGCAAACGTATTTTATTAAACGGTTTGCTGTGCTATACTGTAAAAAAAGGCGTACTACTCGTCTTAATCGGAGAAAGGAGATATATTTTATGGCTAAAAGAAAATCCAAGTCAAAGAAACAGACTACATTGATACTGACGGCAATTGCTTGTTTGTTCGGACTGGCGGCTATCCTTATGATGTTCGCTCCCGCAGTGGTGCAACCTGATACCGACAGCAGTTTTACAGGCGTTCAGACGGCTTTCGGTTACAGCAAGACCTTGGGTATCAGCGGAGTTCTGGAGGGAAAGGTGCAAGTTTTGAATGTTAATGCACTTGCTCTTATTGCTTATATGCTTCCCATCGCCGGCATTGTGTTGGTAGTGTTGTTCAGAAAATCTTCATTGTTTAACTTTATTGCCGCAGGCGCGTTTATTGCTGCGGGCGTGTGCGCGTTTCTTATGGTGCAGACATTCCCCGCAACAGTTATAGGCAGTGAATATGTAGACACTACCGGATTGTGGCAGTTGGGAATAGGCGCTATTCTGTCGGGAGCGTTCTCCTGTGTAGCGGGACTTGCATCGATTGCAAAAGTCTTACTTAAATAAAAGCCTTTGACGGTGATACGCACGTATCATCGAAGTATTCTTCTCTTGGAGAGCGCAGGTCGCATGAGCGACCTGCGTTTTTCAGTGCAGTTTTTAATGGAATATATCTGATTTTATCGAGTTTCCAATGGCTTGTGTTTAAATTTGAGTACTTTGCGTTAAATGCGGTAAAAGTGCAATGAGTTTTGCGCGTGAGTTTTGTTTCATTTTTGTCGGTTTGCGCAAATTTTTCGGTTCGATTTTTTTGTAAAAAGCGCAAATGTCTTTGTTTATGCTGTCTGACGTACGGCTTATCGTAGTAAATTGCGCAGTTGATTTTATTTGACAAAATGGTAATTGCCCCATTCGTCCGTTCAATTGTAATACAGTGTAGCGTTATGTCCGATTGCTCCTTCGTTTTTTTGCGAAATTACAGCAAAATTTTTCATTTTTAACTTTTTGACGCGTTTCTTGTGATATAATTTTTTAAGCGGATGCAACTATTGCGGAAGTAATTTTAAGCGAGGAAACATACATGGCTCGATCAGCAACAAAACCTTTGTCTGCGGAAGACAGACAGTTTAACAAGAACAAGTGGTTGTTCAGTTTCAGCGGTATAGGACGCGACATGTCCTATCAACTGATAGCATCGTTTTTATTGGTGTACGTACAGTTCGGCGCGACGCTCAACGTCGCTCAGTTTACTACCGTCAGCCTGATTATAGGTATTGTGGGCAGAATCTGGGACGCCGTCAACGATCCCATGATGGGCGCTATAATCGAAGGTACCCACATGAAGTGGGGCAAGTTCAAACCCTGGATACTTATAGGCGCGGTTACCTGCGGAGCGGTCATAATAATGATGTTCAACATTCCCGTAAGCGTTACGGGCTGGAACTTTGTAGTACTTATGTGCGTGCTTTATCTGTTGTGGGAAACTACGTTTACGATGAACGACATCGGGTACTGGTCCATGCTTGCCAGTCTTTCCAGCAAAAAAGAACAGCGCAACAGCATTGCGACTCTGACCGTTATGTTTGCCGGCCTCGGTGCATTTATAGGTCAGGGCGGAATTTCCTTCCTGTATCCCGGTAACGTCAGACAGGCGTTCAGTTGGATATCCGTCGCGGTAGTGGTGATATTTGTTTCCATGCAGACGGTCACGGCAGTTTTCGTAAAGGAACGTCCGCGTACCGCCGTGGAAAAATCTTCGAAGATCTCTTTGAAACACATGTGGAAGACTATCAGGCAAAACGACCAGATACTGTGGATGACGCTTATAATATTGTTTTACAATATTGCCAGTTCGTTGCTTGTAGCACTTGCCTACAACTTGTATTACATAGAAATAGGTTACGACGGACAGACAATTATTTTCATTGCGATATTCGGAGTAATAAACATCTTTGCCAACCTTATTTATCCTGCGCTTTCCAGACGTTGGGGACGCAAAAAGGTACAGAATGTAAGTATAATTGTCGCGTGCGTAGGATACGCAGGTATCGCTCTTCTCGGTTGGACGAGCATATTGCCGTTTGAGTTGTGGACACTGTCGCTGTTCGGCGTGTTGGTGTTCGGAGGACAGGCGATATACTATATGTCATGTATCATCAACATGACCAACTGCGTAGAGTACAACGAATACAAGCGCGGCGAACGCAATGAAGCGGTAATTTCCACGCTTCGTCCCTTTATGGCCAAGTTTGCCGACGCGCTTAAATACGTTATAGTGACATTGGTTCTTGCGGTGTCGGGAGTATTTCTTCTGTCGCAGAACATTTCGACAATGGAAACGCAGAAAAACTACTTTGCACGTATCGAAAGTTACGAGGCAAAACAGCAATACGTAACATCCGTTCAAAAGTATCTCAACGATTACAATCTGGATCCTGAGGCATCCGACTACGCGGAAAAAGTCGCTGAAATAAACAAACTGCTTGAACAGGACGAAGTTCTGAGCAAGTACCAGATTCAGGCGGAATACCTCGGCGCTTTGGGCGATGTAAGAATAGCGGTGGACGGCAAAGTGTCATCAACGTTAAAAGATGTTGACGCGTCTGTGATTACCGCAGACAATTTCAAAAACGTAACGATAGAAATTTCCGGCGACGGTTTTAACGCCGCCAACGAAAACTTTGCGCAAAAGGGAACTTTGTCAATGCGACTGTGGTTGCGTGCCAGCGTATCTGTGCTGCCTATGGTGTTGCTTATTGTTTCTTTGGTGATTCAGAACAAGAAATTCATAATAGACGAAAAGTATTACGACATGATGATGGAAGAAATTGAAAAGCGCAAACAGGGCGAGCTTGACGGCAGGGCGGAAGAAACTCTGTAATTCAAATAAAAATATTAAACGCACAGCCCGAGAGGACTGTGCGTTTTTTTGTAAAATTTAAAATATCGCAAAAAGCAAATTTACATCACCAACCGTTTTTCCGACGGCGGTTATTGTTGCCATCAACGGTAAGACGTAACGCGAACGCCGCGGAATTTAACAGGAAATTTCTTTGGTTTTAAATACCCCCTTTTAAAAGACAATTAAAGTAACATCGAGAACATTGTCATTACCGCGCTTAATTCGGTTAGGGAGCGCCCCGTTAAACGTATAAGTGAGTACGGGCGTTAAAAATTACGGCTTCGGGATTGTTTCAGCAAACGTAAAACGGAATCCCCTCGTACAAGCATTTACGTTACAGAACTACCGGCTGTGTGGGTTGGTAGTTGTTTGTCTGCGGAACAAGTGACAGCGTTATTGTACCGTCCGAGTCTATTTCTATCAGTCTTCCGCCTCTCTGCTCCGTGCGGAGGGCTATTCCCGGGTAAGCGATACAGTCTATGGACATTCCGTAACACAGTGCTACGCCTTTATATTTAAGCGCCCAGTTGTCGGTGTGGTCGTGCCCGCAGAATACTGCTTTTGTACTTCCCAGTTCCACAATGTATTGGAACATTTTGCCCGCAGTGTCGGAAGACGCCACCCTTTTATCGAAAGCGCCGTGCAGGTACTGTACCTCGTCGCTGCCCGATTTGTAAAGACTCAGTGCCGTGCGGTACTCGTAAAGAGGAGTGTGCGTGAATACAAGAGACTGCACGTTGTTTAATTCCGTCACACTTTCTTTATACCATTCCGCCTGCGCGTCGCCTATGTGCGCGTACTTGAAGGGAAAGAAACTGTATCCGCGACAATCCAGCATAAACAGCGCCGTATTTGCGCTTCCGTCGCCGTTGTTGAACATTACTATGTGGTTGCCTTCGCCTTCGGAAACGTCCGCGCCGTACAACAGGCAGTGTTCAAGAGAACTGTAATATTCCGTCTGCGTTGCGGTGTTGTAAAAATTGAAGGGATCCTGATCGTGGTTGCCGTAAGTTACCGTCCAAGGAATTTCAAATTTTTCCATAAGCGTTGCCAGAGCCTTGTACGCTTTGGAATTGTCCACGTTTCCGAGAGGGGGAGTGCTGTACGTCATGTCTCCCGTAATTATCACAAGGTCGGGACGAGTGGCGGTAACGATGTCGTTTACGGCGTCCAGTGCCTGTCTGTCGGTGCCTCTGGTAAACAGACTTGCAACTATGTGTGTGTCGGACAGTTGCAGTATTTTAAGCGTTCCGTCCTCAGTCGTCACCGTTGCGGGACTTCCGTCGGCAGACTTTGCGAACGACACTCCGTCGTTTACCGACTGCGCATTTATCGACATCGCGTAGTCCATTGCGTAGTTGTCGCCTATCAGATGAACTGCGGTAAGGCAAATCAGCAGTGTCAGCAGACTTAACAGAACTATGGATAGAATTTTTTTCTTTTTTGTCATATTCACCTCACAGTCATTGTAATGACTTTGTCAGTTTTGACCTATTTTAACACAAAATTACCGTATATGCAATATAACAAAAAGGCATACTGCAAATTTGTTGACAATTCTTTGCTTCAATGGTATAATGACAGAACCTATCAAGAGTGTCGGAGAGACGGACTCAGTGAAGACACAGCAACCTGTATATTAAGGTGCTAAATTCCGCAAGGTAAGCCTTGGAAGATGGGACAACATTAAAAACGTGCGTTGTCTTGTCTTGCTGTGGCAAGACATTTTTTTTGGAGGAAAACAAATGATTAAAGGCGGTAAATTTTTTACGTCGGAAAGTGTGACGGAAGGTCATCCCGACAAAATGTGCGACCAGATCAGCGACGCCATACTCGACGCTGTACTTGAACAGGATCCCGACGCGCGTGTGGCATGCGAAACGGTGGTGTGTACGGGTACCGTGTTTGTAATGGGACAGATCACCACAACGGCAAAGGTTGACTTTGCAAATATAGTAAGAGATACAGTAAGAGAAATAGGCTATACCCGTGCAAAATACGGTTTTGATGCCGACAGTTGCGGAGTAATAATTTCGCTGGACAAGCAATCTCCCGACATCGCGCTTGGCGTCGACCACTCGGGCGAATACCGTGAAAGGGGAGAAATACTCGATATGTACGGCGCAGGCGATCAGGGAATGATGTTCGGTTACGCCTGCAACGAAACGCCCGAATATATGCCCATGGCAATAACTCTCGCGCAGAGAATAGCGCAACGTCTTGCGGAAGTGCGCAAACAGGGATTGGTCGACTATCTCCGTCCCGACGGTAAGAGTCAGGTAACGGTGGAATACGACGAGGATGGCAAGCCGTTGCGTGTTGACACCATCGTACTCAGCACACAGCACAGTCCCGACGTTACTACGGACACCATTGCAAAAGACATGATGAATCTGGTAATCCGCAAGGTAGTGCCGTTGAATCTGCTGGACGAAAAGACCAAATATTACATCAATCCTACAGGACGATTCGAAATAGGGGGTCCTGCCGCCGACAGCGGTCTGACCGGAAGAAAAATAATCGTAGACACCTACGGCGGCTACTGTGCCCACGGCGGAGGAGCGTTCAGCGGTAAGGACGCGACAAAGGTGGACCGCAGTGCGGCTTATATGGCAAGATACATCTGTAAAAACATTGTGGCGGCAGGTCTTGCCGATCGCATACAGTTGCAGGTGTCATACGCTATCGGCCGCGCCAAACCCGTTTCGCTGGACGTCAACACCTACGGCACGGGCAAACTGGACGATGTGGCAATAGCGTCCGTTATTTCGGAGGAATTCGATCTTCGTCCCAAGGCAATAATTCAACTGTTCGATTTGCAGAAACCCATTTACAAGCCTACGGCAAGTTACGGACATTTCGGCAGAGAAGGATTCGCATGGGAAAAACTGGACAGAGTGGAAGACCTTAAAAAGTATATACAGCAGTAATGCTTTTACACAAGACAACACGCTTCGAACAAGCGTGTTGTCGCTTTTTGCAAAAAAATTTAAGGGCATAAAAGTTACACAGCCCGTCTGTCAAATGGAAAACAAAGTATTTTACAAGTGCGTTTTTTCGCAAATGTCGGACAAAAGACAAATGCGTACTGTCTTGACGGCGGATGTAGCGACGCTCAACGCAGGGATGTATGCTTGCGTGATCGCTTGCGTTGTGGTATAATATTTTCCGACTAACCCGTTAATTTAAATGAGGTGTGATTTGACTGTAAAGGGAACTGTCGCTTCGGTGATTTTCTACAATGCCGAAAACGGCTACTCGGTAATAAGCCTTGACACTACCGACGGTGGCGATATTGTCGTCGTCGGGACTTTTCCTGCGCTTTCGGTGGGAGAGGTGCTGACGGTTACGGGCAGGGAAACCTACCACCAACGTTACGGAGAACAACTCATTGCGGACAGTTATCACATCGACAACCCCACCACGCGTCAGGGGATTGTCAGGTATCTTGCCAGCGGACTTATAAAGGGGGTGGGAGAGATCACCGCAAACAATATTTACGATATGTTCGGCGGGGACACTCTCAATGTGATAGAAACGAATCCTATGTTGTTGGTAAGGGTAAAGGGCATTTCCGACAAAAAGGCCGTGGAAATTGCCAAAAGCGTTTCCCAACTTAAAAAAATGCAGTCGCAGATAATGTTTTTGCAGCAGTACAACATTTCCACCAATCTTGCGATGAAGATATACAACGTGTACAAGGATCAGACAAAGAGCCTTGTTTCCGCCAATCCTTACCGTCTTATTGACGATGTGGACGGAGTGGGTTTTGCCACGGCGGACAAGATAGCCGTCAGTATGGGGTATCAGCCCGACGGAGCTTTCCGTGTACGCGCCGCTGTCGTGTACTGTCTTAAAGACAGCGCGGAAAAGCAGGGCAACACTTATCTGTTAAAAAAAGATCTTACCGCGCGGTGTTCGGAATTGCTCGCATTGAATCTGGAAGAACACGCCTCTTTATACGAGGACGTACTGACGCAACTGGTGCTGGAACCGACTATAAAGGCGTACGACTACAAGGGGGAAGCGTGCGTTGCATTGCTCAGACTGTATTCGCTCGAATCGGCGATAGCCACACGGCTTATCAGACTCAACAGGCAGGTGCGCCGTATTCCTATGGACAGCGACAGCCTTATAAAACAGTTTCAGCAGGTAAACGGAATACAGTTTCACCAAGGACAGTATTCCGCAATACGTTCGGCAACAGTCAACGGCGTAACGGTAATTACGGGCGGACCGGGTACGGGTAAAACCACCATCGTAAAGTGTATTGCCGAAATATTTTCCGCCAACGGTCTTCGCGTGGAAATGTGCGCTCCGACGGGACGTGCCGCCAAAAGATTGCAGGCAAGTACCGGTTACGATGCCAAGACAATACACCGACTGCTCGGACTGGAATTCCGTGACGGAAAAACCAGTTTCAAGTTCAATCAGAACAATCCGTTGCCCTGCGACGTGGTAATAGTGGACGAAGTGTCCATGACGGACGTGTATATTATGTTCAATCTGTTGCGGGCGCTGGACGACGGCACGCGACTTATAATGGTGGGCGATAAAGATCAGTTGCCCAGCGTAGGTGCGGGAAACGTGCTTGCCGACATAATTTCCAGTAAGACCATAGACGTAAATTATCTTACTTATATCTACCGTCAGTCGGAAGACAGTCTGATTGTTTCCAACGCACACCTTATCAATCAATGCAAAATGCCGGAAATAAACAATTCGGGTAAAGATTTTTTCGTGATGAACATCAACGACCTCAAACAGGTTTACGACACGGTCATTCAACTTGTCACCACACGTCTGCCCAAATTTACTTCCGTCAGCCCGAGGGACATTCAGGTGCTCGGCGCGCTTAAAAGCGGTATTGCGGGGGTGGAAAATCTGAACGTGGGTTTACAGGCGGCAATAAATCCTCCCCGTCCCGACAAGGGCGAAGTGGTACACGGCAAAAATGTGTTCCGACTGGGCGACAGAGTTATGCAGACCGTCAACAACTACGAAATGCCCTTTGTCAGATTCAACAAAGACGGCACTGCCGAAGAGGGCACGGGCGTGTTTAACGGAGATATAGGATTTATAACTCAGGTGGACAGGATAAACGGACTCGTGGAAGTGGAGTTTGACGACAACAGACGGGCTCAATACACAAGCAACGATCTTGCCGATCTGCAATTATCTTATGCCATTACGGTACACAAAAGTCAGGGCAGCGAATTCGACGTGGCGGTAATACCGCTTGTCAACGGCCCTCCAACCATAATAAACAAAAACCTGCTTTACACTGCCATAACACGAGCCAAAAAGGTGGTGGTGCTGGTGGGAAGCAAAAAGGTGCTTGCCATGATGATACACAACAACTACATTGCGGCACGGACTACCATGCTGGAATGGTTTTTAAAATCGGAAGACAGAAAGTTTGACGCTTTCTTCGGTAAAGATGAACATTGACAGAGATTTCCTGCGTGACCTTATGGGAAGCGTAACGGACAGATGTATTATTTGCGGAGCTGACATATTTGACAATTTTACGGGATTTTGTCAACACTGTATAAAAGACGTTGTTTTCAACAACGGCAAGACGTGTCTGCGTTGCGGAGTGCGTATTACGGGCGAAGAGAATTACTGTTCCAACTGCGTTTCGGGAGAAATGTGGTTTGACAGGGCGTATTCGGCTTTCTCTTACGAAGGCAACATCGTAAAGGCAATTCATTCGTTGAAATTCGGCAACATGGCGGGCTACGCAAAGGTGCTTGCGGGCTATCTCGCCTACATTGCCGTCGGCAAAAACATTCCTTTCGACGTTGTCTGTTACGTTCCGATGACGGAAAGGGCGGAAAAATTGCGCAGATACAACCAATCGCAGTTGCTATCGCAATATTTTTGTGATATACTGTCAAAAGATCGCCCGTTGCCTTTGCTTGTAAAGGTAAGGGAAACTCAACGGCAGGAACAGTTGGACAAGTACAGCCGTTTGCGCAATCTGGACAACGCTTTTAAGGCGGACAAAAATTACGACATCAAAAATAAAACGGTGCTGGTAATTGACGATGTCAAGACAACCGGCACAACGCTGGAACAGTGCGCCCGTGCATTGAAGAAGGCAGGAGCGTCCCGCGTTTACTGCCTGACCGTTGCGTCAAGGGAAGAAAAAGTGCTTGTTCAGTAAGGAGACAATATGAAAAAAGTCAATTGGGCTAAAGCCCCCGATATCAAAAAATACGGACACGCAAATGCACGTCAGGTAAAAAAACTTACCAAAATAGCGGACGTAATAGAAGCGCTTGAACCCAAATACGCCGAAATGTCCGACGAACAGTTGAAATCCATGACTCAACTGTTCAGACAGCAGTTGCAGGAGGGCAAGACGGCAGACGACATTTTGTGCGACGCATTTGCAGTGTGCCGTGAGGCAAGCAAACGTGTGTTGCATCAGCGTCATTACTACGTACAACTTCTGGGCGGCATAGCCTTGCATCAGGGACGCGTTTGTCAGATGGCGACAGGTGAAGGTAAAACTCTTACCGAAACATTGCCCGCCTATCTCAACGCTCTTACGGGCAGACCCGTGCACATTGTAACGGTCAATGAATATCTTGCTACCCGTGACGCTCAGTGGATGGGCAAAGTTTACGATTTCCTCGGAGTGACTGTGGGGGTAAATCTGTCCTCTCTCAATACGGCGGAAAAACAGGAAGTCTATTCCAAGGACATCGTTTACGGTGTAAACTCGGAGTTTGGTTTCGACTATTTGAGAGACAACGGAGTGCCTGACAAGAAATACAAAGTTCAGCGCGAATTGTATTTCGCCATTATCGACGAAGTGGACAGCATCCTGATCGACGAAGCGCGTACTCCCCTTATCATTTCCGCTCCCGCAAGACAGTCGGGTTCAATGTACAACCGTGCCAACGGTTTTGTGCGCGGACTTAAACCTTCCACCAACGTGGACAACGAAGGCAAACTGCCGTGGGAAAGCGACAACATCAAAGCCATGGCAAGCCGTCTGTCCAAGGAAGAAAAGGAAGACTACAACGGAGATTACGTAGTCAATTTTAAGGACAAGACAGTACGTCTTACCGACGCAGGCGTTAAAAAAGCGGAAAAATATTTCGGTCTGGAAAATCTGTCCGGTTCGGAATTTATGACGGACGAACAACAGCAACTCAGTCTGGAATGGAACAACTACATCAACAACGCTTTGCGCGCAAATACTCTCATGCACCGTGACGAAGACTACATCGTGGAAAACGGCGCGGTTGTTATAGTCGATCCCTTTACCGGACGTAAAATGCCCGATCGTCGTTACAGCGGCGGTTTGCATCAGGCTATCGAAGCAAAAGAAGGCGTGCGGTTGCGTGAAGAAGACGTTACAATCGCTACCGTAACAATACAGAACTACTTCCGTCTTTACCGCAAGATAAGCGGTATGACAGGTACTGCCAAAACGGAAGAAGATGAATTCAACGCCATTTACAACCTTGACGTTGTGGCAATTCCCACCAACCGTCCGGTAATCAGAAAAGACTACAACGCGGTGGTATTTCCCAAACTTGCCGACAAAATGGACGCTATTGTCAAACACGTCAAACAGTGCAACGAAAAGGGACAACCCGTGCTTATTGGTACCGTCACGGTTGAAAAGAACGAAGAACTGTCCGCATTGCTCAAACGTGCGGGAATAAAACACAATGTACTCAATGCCAAAGAGCACCGTCGTGAAGCGGATATAATCGCTCAGGCGGGAAGCGTCGGAGCCGTTACTCTTGCTACCAACATGGCAGGACGCGGTACCGATATACTTCTCGGAGGTAACCCCGATTCTCTTGCGGCAAGACGTATGCGCAAGGAAGGTTATTCCGATCAGCAGATAGAATATGCCACCTCCTTCTACGAAGTGACAAACGAAGAAATTCTCAAATTGCGCGACATTTACAAAAGTTACGTTGCCGAATACAAAAAGCACACTGACGAACAGCGCGCCAAAGTTATCGAATTGGGCGGTCTGTTTGTTATAGGTACAGAAATGCACGAAAGCAGACGTATAGACGATCAGTTGCGCGGACGTGCGGGAAGACAGGGCGACCCCGGCGAAAGCATTATTTACGTGTCTTTGCAGGACGACCTGATAAAAAACAGCAGCGTATTGCAGACTCTTTCCAATTCGCGTCTTTGGGGAGACACCAACGGAATCAGCGTATCGCTCATCGACAAGATGATCCGCAACGCTCAGAAACAGCGCGAATCCATTAACTTTGCCAGCCGCAAACATGTCGTACAGTACGACGACGTGGTAAATGTTCAGCGTAAGACGGTATATGCGCAGCGCAACCGTATTCTGGAAGGGGAGGACATACATGCAGACATTCTCGGTATGGTGGACGCTTGCGCAAGAGTAGTGCTTGCAAAAGCATGTAACGAAAACGAACGTACCGACGAATGGAACGTTCCCGAAATAAACGCCCGAATAAACGTCTTGCTGGGCAACAAGCAGTTGGAACACATACTGTCGAAAGACGCCTTCGAAAATGTGCGTCAGGCACACAAGATACTGTGCGATTACCTGACGGACAAACTCAACGCAAGAGTAGACGAGGGGGATGAAACCACAGTCAAGTTCAGCGAATTGGAACGCAAGATTTTACTGGGATTGTTGGATTACTTCTGGCAGGATCACGTAGACAACCTTGACGAAATGCGCAAGGGTATAGGCTTGCAGGCTATTGCGCAGAAAGATCCGCTTTCCGTTTACAAAAAGGAAGCGTTTGACATGTTTGACAAGATGATGGACACCGTGCAGGACATGACTGTACGTACGCTGTTGCACCGTGCTTTGCCCAAGGTCAGAGTGGAACAGGATGTGGACACAAACCCCAACAAATCGTTGAATCGTCCTTGTCCCTGCGGCAGCGGCAAAAAGTACAAGAACTGCTGTTACCCCAAAGACCTTGCCAAACAGAAAATTTCCGCGGCGCCCGAACTTGCAGTGGAAGACGCTCCAAAGGAACTGACAAAACAGGACATTTACCGTTTGAAACGCGAACAGCGTAAGTTGGAAAAACAAAACAAAAAGATAAAAGGTGGTGATTTGAGTTGATTCAGATTGAAGATTTGAAAGCGGACATCAGACAATTACAGCAAAAACTCAAAGGGATAGGTGATTCACTTTAACTTACCCAAGTTGACGCAACAACTTGAAGAGTTGAAGCAGCAGCAGAACAGCGCGGATTTCTGGAACGACATTGCCAACGCGCAGAACGTGAGCAAGCAGGTCAAGAACATCGAAGACAAGATAGACGGTTACAACCGTTTGTGCAAACATCTCAACGACATCGAAGAATTGCTGGAAATGGGCGACGACGAAGAAATGCTTGCGGAAACGGAGGCGGAACTCAACAAGATAAAGGAAGAAATAGTGCAGTTGCACGTTGCCACGCTTCTGTCGGGCAAGTACGATTCTTTCAATGCAATACTCACTCTCCACGCGGGAGCGGGCGGAACGGAAGCGCAGGACTGGACGGAAATGCTTTACCGCATGTATTGCCGTTACTGTGACAGACAGGGCTACAAACGTGAGGAAATAGACAAACTGGACGGCGAAGAGGCAGGAATAAAAAGCGTGACTTTCAAGGTTACGGGCAACAACGCCTACGGATACCTGAAAGCGGAAAAGGGCGTTCACCGTCTTGTGCGTATTTCTCCGTTTGACGCCAACAAGCGCAGACACACGAGTTTCGCTTCGCTGGAAGTAATGCCGGAAATCGAGACCGATCCCGACATCACGATAGAAGACAAGGATCTCAAAGTGGACACCTACCGTTCGTCGGGGGCGGGCGGACAGCACGTCAACAAGACGGAAAGCGCAATCCGTATCACGCACATCCCTACGGGCATCGTCGTTGCGTGTCAGACACAGCGCAGTCAGATACAGAACCGTGAACAGGCAATGATAATGCTGAAATCCAAACTTGCCGAACTTAAAGAGCGTCAGCAGATGGAAGAAGCGTTGTCCATAAAGGGCGAAATCAAAAAGATAGAATGGGGAAGTCAGATACGTTCCTACGTATTCTGTCCCTACACCTTGGTAAAGGATCACCGCACCGGGTTTGAAAACAGCAATATCACCGACGTAATGGACGGAAACATTCAGCCGTTTATCGAAGACTTTTTGCAAAAAGTATATTGATTTTCAAGCCGACATACGCATGTCGGCTTGTCGCTTATATATGACGGTATTCCATACTACCCGTAAACATTTATTTGAGTAAAATCATATATTTACACAAGCGTTTTGATTGTAAAAAATACATTGACGTGTTATAATTACAGTCGTTCGTTCAAGATATTTTAAAGGGGACGTTATGGTATATTCAAATATATTGGAAGCAATCGGAAATACTCCGTTGATACAGTTAAACAAACTTACAGGTCCCGATGACGCCCGTATTCTCGTAAAGTACGAAGGGGTAAACATCGGAGGATCCATCAAGACCCGTACAGCCTACGCAATGCTCAAGGGAGCGGAGGAAAAGGGGCTGATACACAAAGACACAATAATTATAGAGCCGACTAGCGGAAATCAGGGTATAGGCATTGCCCTGGTAGGCGCAGTCAAGGGTTACAAAGTAAAGATAATAATGCCCGACTCCGTATCCATGGAAAGAAGAAAACTCATCGAACACTACGGAGCGGAAGTAGTGCTTGTGCATGACGGCGGAAATATAGGCGAATGTATCGAACAGTGCGCACAGACAGCCAAGGATATGGCAAAAGCCGATCCCAACGTCTATATTCCCAGTCAGTTTGAAAATCCCGACAACACGAGAGCGCACATGGAGCACACCGCGGTGGAAATTCTCAATCAGGCGGATTGCAGGATAGACGGTTTTTGCAGCGGAGTAGGTACGGGCGGAACTCTGAGCGGCATAGGCACAGTGCTCAGACAGAGCAATCCCGACATAGAGATATGGGCGGTCGAACCGCAAAATGCGGCAGTGCTCAGCGGAGGTCCCGTCGGCACACACATTCAGATGGGCATCGGGGACGGGTTTATTCCCAAAAACCTCGACACATCCGTTTACAGTCGCGTATGTATCGTTACGGATGAAGAAGCACTTGACACTGCCAGAAGACTTGCCCGCGAAGAGGGAATAATGTGCGGAATTTCCAGCGGGTCCAATGTCACAGCCGCGTTGAAGTTGGCAAGAAAACTGGGCAAGGGCAAGACGGTAGTTACGGTTCTTGCCGATACGGGAGAAAGGTATTTCAGCACCGAACTGTTCAGGTAATCGCTTACCTTTAGTCTGTATTGCCCTGATTTGCGCCGAAAGGATAATTGTGCCACAAAATACATAGTAATACAGTGTGAGGTGATGAGTATGTATTGTACAAACTGTTACTTGTTGTTTGACGAACAGGTCAGACGTTGTCCCCGTTGCAATTCAAAGCACATCAGAGAAGTGGAACCAAACGATCCCGTTTATCTTACGGAATGTAATTATTTCAACGGCGAAACGTTGCGTACCAATCTCGAAGAACAAGGCATTCCCTACATACTCCGCCAGCGTATGGGAGCGGCGTTTAGCATGGGGCTGGGTCTTGGATTAGGTCCTGCCGGCGAACGATATCAGTTCTGGGTGCCTTACTGCGAGTTGGAAAGGTGCAAGGAACTTGCCGACCTTGTAGTGGTGCCTGAGGATGAATGGGATGACCCACAGGATGAAACGGAGTTTTAGGAGGTTGACATGTATCTCAGAAAGTATCAGACTACGGATTGTCCGCAACTTACACAGTTGTTTTTCAACACCGTCCACACGGTAAACAGCAAGGATTACACCCCTGAGCAACTTGACGCTTGGGCAACGGGACATGTGGACGAACAGCAGTGGAACAGGTCTTTCATTGAACACTTTACTGTTGTAGCGGTGGAAGGCGACACAATTGTTGGATTTGGCGACATCGATGAAACAGGCTATCTTGACAGACTGTATGTCCATTCCATGTATCAGCGTCGTGGAATTGCTACGGCAATTTGCGACATGTTAGAAGGGCAGGCAGGATCACGCATTGTTACTCATTCCTCAATTACCGCATTACCCTTTTTTAAGAGCAGGGGTTACCGTGTAGTACGTCAGCAACAGGTGGAAAGAAACGGCGTGGTTCTTGACAACTTCGTCATGGAAAAGTTGAAACAGACAGTGTGATGGCAATGAAATCAGTGGAACTCAATGGTAGGTGAGGTTTAAGACCTGTTTGTCAATCGGATATAGTCTGATTGTCTACGCAATTGAACTACTGTTTAGTGTATTTACGTTAAATTCAGTATAAACGCAATTAAATGTGGATGAATTGTCAAACCAAGTGCAACACTTGAAAGTATAATTCACCAATAACAATAAAGGAAGGACTTGTCAGTCCTTCCTTTTTGTTTGGTTTTATTTAGTTTGATTTTGTTAAAAATTACAGTTCAACGCTGTAAAGGGGAACGTACTTTACTCCGTCCTGCTCGAAGAGGGTTCTGTAAAGTGTGATGCAACCTGCTTCAAACGGCTTGTTATACACGGTGACGTTCTTGTTTACTTCGCTGAAAGGCAGTGAAAATCTTGCTTTTCTGATGAGAGTGGTGTGCGGTCTGTACGCTCTGTCTTCCACGAAAAATCCCGCCTGTTCAAGTCCGTCTCCCAACTTTTTGTGCACTTCGATGAGAGCGTTGTTGTGCTTGTATCTGGCACATATAAGATCCGCGGAACGGAATGCGGTAATACCGCTTATTCCCAGCATCGGCTTTTCCATGCCTTTAAGACTGTCCATTGCGGACTGAATATATATCAGTTTGCTGTCGGGCGTTTCTCCCAAAAAATGCAATGTTATGTGCAGGTTGTCCTGCGGAACTATATTCCCTGACGTCAGAAAGGCGCTCAACTGCTCGATGTTGCGTGTAAGATTTGTCTTTGCCTGCACAGGTAAAGTAATGGCTATAAACAATCGCATTTTATTACTCCTTTTTAATTATTTTACCACAACTTGCTGTTTTTTTCAATATTTCGACGTGTTTTAACGCCTTTTTTGTTTTGTATGCGTTATATACCGACGACGTTGCAAATATAGTATTGGTGAAATAACTTAAAATAAGCGGAGTGAAGTATGAAAAAATTTCTGACATTATTGTTACTTGCGGTAATGCTATTCGCCCTTGTGGGTTGCAACGGCAACTTTGTCGAGGAAAAATCACGCAATGCGGACAACTACACTATAGTGATGTCCTACGACAACGACAATCACAAGTTGAGCGCGACGCAGACCGTCACCGTTACCAACAGGTGGGATGAAGGGGTGGACAGTCTCAAATTTCACATTTATGCCAATCAGTACCGTCAGGATGCGAGTTGGTCGGTTGTGACTTCCTCCTACCGCAGTAAAGCCTATCCCAACGGCAGCAGTTGGGGAAACATTACGTTTGACAGCGTCAGTTGCAACGGCGAGGCTGTGCCTTATGTAATAGAGGGACAGGATATGGACATTTTGTCCGTTCCGTTGAAGGAAACTTTACAGCCTTTCCAGACTGTGGAAGTGGACATGACTTACGAAATTCAACTTGCCAACATCTTGCACAGATTGGGTTACGGCAACAACACCGTAAATCTCGGCAACTTCTATCCCGTATTGTGTTTTTGGGAAGACGGCGAATTTCAGTGTACTCCTTACTACAATATAGGCGATCCTTTTGTGACGGAAGTGGCAAATTACGACGTTACGGTAAATGTGCCGACGGAATTTCTTGTGGCGTCGACAGGCGCTCTTGCCGAAAGCAAGACGGAAGAACAGCGTACTACTTACCGCTATACGGCATTGGCTGTCAGAGATTTTGCAATGGTGTTGTCGGACAAATTTAAGGTAACGTCACAACAGGTGGGAGACGTCACCGTAAATTACTATTACTTTGCCGACAGCGACAGCGCATCCGCTCTTTCCGTTGCGGCAGGTATGCTGAGTTATCTGTCGGAAAAAGTGGGTAAATATCCTTACTCCGTGTTTAACGTCGCGGAAGCGGACTTCTGCTACGGCGGAATGGAATACCCCAACCTCGCGTTGGTCACATCGGGCAGTTCGCAGTACCTCACCGCTACCGCACACGAAACGGCTCACCAGTGGTTTTACGCACTGATAGGAAACGATCAGATAAAATACGCCTGGATGGACGAGGGACTGACGGAATTTGTAACTATGCTTTATATGGACACCGTTCAGGAAGGAAGTCTGCACACGTCAATCAAAAACGCATTCCGCACGTACACGACATATGTCGATGTGTTGGGACAGTACGGCAAACTGGACGTTTCCCTGCGTGCCATTCCGCAGTACAAGTCGGACAGCGAGTACGTCTATATGACATACGTCAAGTCCAGCCTGATGTTCTATTCGCTGTACCAGACTATGGGCGAAACGAAGTTTTACAAGGCATTGTCCGATTATTACAACAACTGCAAACTGACTGTGGCACATCCGCAGAATATGGTGTCCAGTTTTTCCAAAGCGTTCGGAAGCGACATGAGCGGTGTGTTTGACAGTTTTGTGGAAGGTAAAGATATCATCGGTCAGGTAGAATAAGAAAAAGCCGTTGACAAACGTCAACGGCTTTTTTGTTTTTCAGTGATTTTCCGGCGGTAAAGTACGTCGGAAGAAAATTCTGCTTTCCATTATCTGCGTAAAGCAGTCTTCGCAGGCTGAAATGAATTTTTCCCTCGAATAACTGTTCGGGTGGCACAGCCAGTAGTAAATCGCGTGACTCGCTCCTCCGGTGATGAAATTGCTTACAAGTTCCAGCGGGTATTTGCTTTCCAGCAAAGCGTCCAGCATCTTTAAAAATTCCATTACGCTTTCCTGTACCGATTCGAATATTATCTGCGAAACAAGCGGGTTGTCCTGCTGCACAAGACGTTGCAACAGTTCCTTGCGAGTAACACATTCGTCCAGACACAGCGAAACGATTGTAGTGCAGAATTTTGCGGGTTGACTGAACATATCCTGCGGTTTTATTTCGTCCATTACCGATTGCTTTATTGTATTTATGGTAAATCTTACCGTGTCGTTAAACAAGTCGTATTTGTCTTCGTAGTGTTTGTAGAAGGTCATTCTGTTTATCAGAGCGACGTCGCAAATTTCCTTTACCGTGATGCTGTCGAAAGTGTGAGTCTTCAAAAGACTCATCATTGCATTGCGCAGATCTCTTTTGGATTTTGTTATTCTCAGATCTTCTTTCATAATTTACCTCTGGTAAGATAATAACACATAATTATACATTTGTAAACGGTTTGTCGAATATCTTACATTTATCGCTTAACATTACATTTAAGCATGATTTGCAATTAACTGTATTACAGTAATGGCAATCGTGCTGACGGTGGAGCAATCGTCATAAAATACGTGTTGTCAATGTTTTGTAAATAATGACGTATAGTCATTGATTTTAGTTGCAATTTTATATATAATAATATAATCGTTAAATTAAATATGCCTTAAAACATCGGAGGTGTTCAAATTGGCCGGAAAAACAAATTTGTTCAAAAAATTACAGTGGACAAACTTTATATTTCTCACTTTTGCGGGCGTTGTCAACGCAGTGGGCGTAACGCTGTTTCTGGGGGCTGTCGGATTGTACGACGGCGGATTTTCAGGAACATCCATGATACTTGCGGATGTGACTGTCGTTGACATGAGCATATTTCTGTTGGTGTTGAACGTGCCATTCTTTCTGTTCGGCTACCGCAAACTGGGAATGAGATTCATTGTGTATTCTCTGTATGCAATAGCCGTATATTCGCTGTTTGCGTTTTTGTTTCAGCAAGTGTTTCCAATAGACTTTTCGGCGGGTTCGCCAATAGCGGGAAACGATCTGTTGCTGTGCGCACTATTCGGAGGTATAGTTTCGGGTATAGGAAGCGGTACAACAATACGTTTCGGCGGAGCAATTGACGGGGTGGAAGTTCTGGCAATAATTTTCGCAAAAAAACTGGGTGCAACCGTGGGTACGTTTATCATGTGTTACAACCTCGTGCTTTACGGAATTGCCGCTATACTTACGGGACAGTGGAGCGTTGCATTGTATTCGGTGATAGCCTACGCAATAGGGCTTAAAGCGGTGGACTTTATCGTAGACGGTCTCGACAAGGCCAAGTCGGCGTTTATAATCACCGACCACAAGGAGGAACTTGCGGGACAGTTGACGCAGCAATTCGGCAGAGGAGTGACTGTGATAGACGCGGAAGGTTACTATTCGCAGACAAACAAAACGGTATTGTACTGTGTGGTCAACCGTTTTGAAATAAACAAACTTAAAGAAATCGTTGTGGCGACCGACCCAAACGCTTTTGTCGTAATCAACGACGTTACCGACTCGCTGGGCAGTACGTTGCGGTATAAATACGTTGCGAAAAATCGCAAGGGAGAAAAACAAAAATGACAGAGATAGAGAGAGTTGCTACGCAGGATATACTCAATTTGAGGCGCGACGTGATGCGTCCCGGAATGGACGTTTCCTTTGTAATGTACGACGAGGACAACGACGAAGACAGTTTTAATCTGGGAATACGCATGGACGGAAAGATTGTCAGTTGCGTTACTTTTTTCAAAAAGGACAATCCCGACTTACCCTACAAAAATCAGTATCGCATGCGCGCGCTGTGCACGCATCCCGATTACAGGGGAAAAGGTTTTGCTACCGCGCTTATAAACAAAGGTATGTCCGTAGTACGTGAACTCGGTGCGGAGGCGGTCTGGTTTCATGCTCGCGTTCATCTTGTGGATTTTTATCACACTTTCGGTTGCGTGGAATACGGTCAGCCTTTCCCCGTGAAGTATTCCTGCATGCACATCAACATGTACAAGGTATTGTGACGATTGACGGGGGGCGCCGTCGGACACGCAGGAATTAATGCGAGGGCGCATCGGCGTCAGAAGAACGCTGCAATCAAGTTTTAAGTGATAAAGTTATATAAAGGCAGTCTGTTTTCGTGCGTTTTGTTTTTGAAGACAGGCTGTTTTTCACCGTTTGCAATTAATTTACGCCAATTTAAATGCAAACCGTCATTGAAGGGCAATCATTTCGGTACAAATGCAATTTTAGTTTGACAACTTGTCTCAACAGGTCTACAATATATTACAAACCAATCGGGGGAAAATCGTGGAAAAAGCGAAAAAAATCAAGACCGAACTTGACATGACGCATGGCAAACTGTTCGGTAAAATAGTAAGTTTCACATTGCCGGTAATGCTGACCGGCGTTTTGCAACTTTTGTTCAACGCGGCGGATATGGCGGTAGTGGGACAGTTGGTCAGCGACCAGGCACTGGCTGCTGTCGGTTCTACCAACAGTCTTGTAAACCTTATATTGAATTTGTTTATGGGACTGTCTGTCGGTACAGGTGTGGCAATGGCTCGTTGTTACGGTGCCAAAAACAAGGAATACGGAGACAAGATTCTGCACACATCTTTACCCGTAGCGTTTGTGTCGGGAATAGTGGTCATGATCATCGGGGTGTTTACCAGTCGCAGTTTGCTGGAACTTATGAACACTCCGGACAATGTAATTGACCTTTCCACACAGTATCTGACCATTTACTTTCTGGGTGCGCCTTTCAACCTCGTCTACAACTTCGGCGCATCGGTAATGCGTTCTACCGGCGACTCCAAACGTCCGTTGCTCTACCTGACGATTGCCGGCATTGTCAACGTCATCATAAACATAATTTCCGTTGTGGTGTTTAAAATGGGCGTTGCCGGCGTTGCGTATGCCACTATCATGTCGCAGGCGATTTCCGCGGTAATGGTTGTAGTCGCGCTTGCCCGTAATAAGGGATTTGCTCAATTCAGTTTCCGTCGTATGCGTATACACAAGCGCGCGCTTATAGATATTGTAAGGGTAGGTTTACCGTCGGGAATTCAGGGAGCACTGTTTTCCATTTCCAACATGCTCATTCAGTCCACTATAAACGGTTTCGGCGATATTGTAATGGCGGGAAACTCCGTAGCAAGCAGTCTGGAAGGATTTGTGTATACCTGCATGAACTCTGTCAGCAACACGGCAATTACCGTAATAGGGCAGAATCTCGGCGCGCGTAAAACCGACCGTATCAAGAAAGCGTTCTGGCTGTGTCTCGGACTTACGGTGTGCGTAGGTATATTCGTGGGTGGTATGGAACTGCTGTTGGCAGATCCGCTTATTTCCATTTACAACAAAAATCCCGAAGTAATGAAAATAGCGTTTATCGGTATGCTGATAATGAACGGTACATATTTTCTTAACGGAGCGATGGAAGTCGTCAACTTCTCAATGAGAGGAATCGGCTATTCTATGACCCCCATGGTGATAGTGTTGCTGGGCACATGCGTGTTCCGTATCTTCTGGATATACTGCATTTTCCCGCTCGATCCCGTTTTACAAAACGTCTATTGGTCTTATCCCGCATCCTGGTTGCTTACCTTTATCGTTGCATTTATTACATTTCTGGTGCTTTTCAAGAGACTGTGCCGCAAAATCGACGCCACGGAAAATCAATGGCAACAACCTCAGTTGCAATAAAACGCCGTTGTTTGAACGGACTAATGTACCGACGGTCATTAAGCGTTTAAATTTGTCAAGGCAAATACATCGTCAATTTTAAAACCGCAGTGTTCAACTGCGGTTTTTTTTGCCGTAACGCAAACAATCAACACAGCAAAAAAGTCACAACCGTTAAGTTGTGACTTTTTCACTTTTACAGATACATTTTAAAGCAACATTCCATACATACCGCTCATTTGCATAATCATGGGCACGATGAGCAGATTGGAAATTACGGAGAAAATAATTCCTACGATAAATCCGATCAGTGCACCCTTTCCGCATGATTTAGCACGCAGCGGGCGTTCGGCTTTCCAGACAAGATACAGTATCAAACCGATCAGCGGGAAGAAGAATCCCAGAACGGCGTATCCTGTGCTTGGAGCGTCGTCCGCTCTTGTCGTGTTGTTGGCAGAAACCTGTGATGCTCCGCAATGAGGACAGAATGTGCCTCCTTCAAACTCTTTACCACAGTTTTTGCAAGTCATAAAAGTACCCCTCCTTGGTTTAATTATTCTAAAATGCAATACATCGGCGTTTTCTACGACAATATACCGTCATTTTAAATGCTTAAAATCAAAATGCCGTACACCGTTAAAAAACAGTGTGCATCGTCGCAGTTGTCTTAAAGTAACGCCAATGCACCGTAGTACATTCCAGCGCTTCCCACTCCGATAGCAATAATTATTACTATCAATAAAATGTAAAGAACTACCAATACGGCATTCACTATAACTGAGATAAGTGCTCCCTTACCACAGGATTTAGCGCGTAAAGGATATTCGTCTTTCCATACAAGATATAAAATAAGCCCTATTATGGGAAAGAAAAAGCACAAAATAGCGTAGCCCACACTGGATCCGTCGGTTGACTTATATACGGACTGAGTGTATTGAGGCGTACCGCAGTACGGACAAAATGCACCGTCGCTGAATTCTTTGCCACAGTTTTTGCAAGTCATCGAACTTCCTCCTTGAAACTTTTACAGTATATATAGTATATATTGTAAAATGAAAATAGTCAATAGTCTTTCTTATTAATGTCATATTTTTTTAACAATGTTTTTTAATCTTATATTATATAAACGTACATCCGTCGAAATTAAACGGCAAATAGTCTAACGGACGGTAAAAATAAAAATTTAAAGGCGCCTTGAAGTAAAAAAAAGGTCAGGCTGATTGCCTGACCCTATCGCATTAAAACCAATAACGGGGTATTTGAGATCAATGACTTGCACGCCGTCTGAAATGTTGCGGCATATGTCCGCGGAATATTTATTTCCCGACGGAGGAGTAACATTATATGAATTTGATTTTAATGCCGACAGATTATTGTTGCGTCGTTTCGACGGGCTGAGATTGTAAGTCTTTTTTCAGAGATTTGTTGCACAGTCCTATAGCGATTATTGCCATCAAGGGGAACAGGTTTGAAGGCCAAAATCCCGTAAAGGGGAGGAAAGGAAGAGGTGTTACCAGGAAGATGCCTACGCTGGCAATACCGAACAACATACGGAATACGGTACACAGTATAAGAAGTACCATTGCTGATTTCAGACTTTTAATGTTTTTGCCGAACAGCAACTTTATTGCGGGAACAATGCTGAATATTATAATAAACACTACTCCAATAGCCGAAACTATGTCAGAATCGCTTGCAAATCCTGAAGAAATAACCATTACAACGTCGTAGAATATAATTGCCACGAAATACAGAGCAATGGACTTGGAAGTTTTGTTGAGCCACATAAGAACCGCACTTGCCAGTACTATAAGCCATGATATAGTCATCCACCACAATGCAATAAAATATATTTGGAAAGCGTTGTCACCTACCACAAAAGATCCCACTAAAGTCAGTATAAACGGCAATATAGTTGCCAATGTCCACAAAATTTTACCTGCTAAATTTTTCATGTCGAAATCTCCTTAAATTTTAACCTTCATATACAGATTGAAACTCAATCGTGTAATTAGCCTTCTCGTATTGATTAGCGTTGTATCTGCAAGCGTCCCAGTTTTCTTCCTTTTCGATGGCATTCCATTCCTCTTCGGTACCCTCGTAGTGGATTACGAAAGAACTTGCGCTGTCACGACCGACTCCTTCCAAAGCGAAATATTCAATACCCCTGACGTCTTTAGGCAAGTACAGATGTTTCAGACCTGTGCTGTAGAAATCGCCCTGCATCAGTACAGGACAATAGCCTTCGATAACGATCGTTTCCAGATTGCTGAAGTAAGCAAATTTTTCTTCGACGCTTTTGTTCAAATTCGATTCGCTCGGAGCATATATAAGCGTTTTAAGACTGTCTCTTGCCTCTTTGCCGTCGGTATTCAGACTGCCTTCCTCCGTTTCGAACAAATACCACAGACGGAACATTGGACTGCTACCGCTCTTCTGAGCCAACAAAGAGGAAATATACAGCGTTTCAAGTCCTGTCAGCTTCTTCAATGAGCCGAGACCGAAGTAATCGATTACTCTTGCATCCAACGTCTTGATGTCCGCCTCGTTTAAAGAACTGTCCTTGTCGTAACCGAGAGTAGACACCGTTGCGGCGTAGTAGCAGAGAGCCTTTACGGGTTCGTCGTCGTAAGTTGCGGGAATGACAACTTCAGGACCTTGCGCATTGCCAAGTCCTACTACATTGTAGTAGCCGCCGCGATCCCACTCGTATTCAAGGCTTGTCTGCGCAGGAGCGCAAGCGGTCAGAGTACAGACCATTGCCAGCAATATTGCCATTACGGAAATTGCTTTTTTCATTACCAATAAACCTCCCAAATGTAATTAATGTCATAAACAGATTTCCGCTTGTTCACAGAATAATCTATTCTGTGTGGATGTGTGGGAAGATTTACCGTTGTATATGTCATTTAACCGTAACTTTTTTATAAAGTTTATTCATTTTTAATTGCAGGTTCTTGGCTGTTGTGCTATACTTAGTCTATAAAATGTACATGTAATAGATTATTTTATGTATTAGTAATGCGGATTAAACTCCGCTTTTTTTTATGGAAGCATTTCTCCGAGACGGTTCATCATGTTTTGTTTGTGTTCCAGCAGACTGTGCACGTATCTGTTAAGCGTTACGGTAGGGTTTTTGTGCCCTAAAATTTCCGACAGTGATTTTACGTCCATTCCGCATTCGAGCGCTCTGGTGGCAAAAGTGTGCCGCAGCGAATGAAATCCCTTGTGTTCTATGTGCAATCTCTTTAACAATGTTTCAAACATTTTCTGGTAGGAGCGCACCTTTTCGCCCTGCGGGCAATCGTGACTTACAATGTATTGACTGTCCGATTTCGAACGAGCATCCGCAAGATAGGGCAACAGCCTGAACGGCAACGGTATCAGCCGTACCGAACTGGGAGTTTTGGGTGTGCCCGTTACTTTGGTATAAACGCCATTTTCCCAACTGTCGTGACAGGACTTAGACACGGTCAGCAAGCCGTCTGACAAGTTGAGGTCCTCCCATTTCAACGCAAGCAATTCTCCCAGACGTATGCCCGAATACAGGCACAGCATGATTCCGTACAATCTGGGCGTACGTTTTTCCAATATATAAGTTTCTATCTTTTTTTGCTCTTCTTTTGTAAAACATACCACTTGTTTTTCTACCGATTTCGGCCGTATTATTTTGTCGGCATACTGAGTTTCCGCTACACCGAACCTCACTGCGGAATCGAGTGAATTTTTCAGCACGGAAATAATTATGTTGACCGTGCTTGCCGACAGTCCTTTTTCCGACAGCGCAACAATAAATTTTTGCAGTATAAAAGGAGTCAGATCGTCGATATCCATTTCGCCCAGTTCCGGCAAAATGTGCCGCTTTTCCAAAATTTCGTATCTGTTGTAAGTCCATTGTTTTGTTGTCGGTCTGATTTTGTATTCCAGCCAACTTCTTACCCATTCTCCGTATTTCATTTTACCTCGCTTTTGATTTTTATTTTTATTGCTTTAAATTGATTGCGATTGTTTTGCCGCGTTTAATGAGGGTGCCTTTGCGCATCGAACGTCCTTCGTATTGCAGTAGTATCAAATAATCAGAAAACGGTCAAAATCCGCCGATTCTGACCGTTTGGAGCGTGCTTGAATATTTGTTGCGTCGGCAAATGCCAAAAACACGGAAGTAATTGTCGTACGTCGGTCGAAAGTATTTGAAGACATTGTTTTTGTCGGGATTCGCCAATAAGATGACGGCGCTACTGCCCATTTAAGATGTGTTGAATGTTTGACTTCCACTGATTTTTACCGCAGTTTTTCAATGATCACCGAGTCAATAAAATCAGAATAAATACATCAAGACAAGTGTTTTACGTACAGTGTAATCAGTATACCATACCCAATATTTAAAGACAAGTTTTACCGTCTTTTATTGTGACGTGACGGTCAATGTCCGAATGGTTTGTGTCATTGTTGTATTTCAAGTGTTACATTAATTGGCGTAAAAGTATATTGCAGGGTTTGACGTGTAACAAGGTGCAATTTATTGTGTCGCCTGATTGCCGATACGGCATGGACGAAAAGAGCAATTAAAAGTTGAAATTTGTCTTGCAATCAAACGCATATACGCAAAATGTCAGGTGCCGAGTTAATGGTTGTTTATATGAAACGAATTATTTAGTTTATATTTTATGAAGGATTTATAAAGTAAAAAATGTTTTACGCGATGAATCGATAAAGGCTGATGACTTGCGGATTTACAGTCACGAAGAGGCGTTGGCTTTTGGCTTTGATTGTCTGGCGATTGAAATATTTACGTGAGTAAAGTTACGGTTCTTTCGGGTTTTACACTGATATCGACAAATGCAACCGATTTTTCTCAACGCATTTTTACTGACCGTCGGTCTTGATTTCTGCACGAACAGGACGGTATTCCGACAGCGAATTTCACCGACCGTTTACAGTCGCGACATTGCATTGAGAGACTTTTAAAATAATCGGATTGTTAAGTCACGTGATTGAATTTTTGCGCGGTTTACCGCATTATGCCAAAACACTCGGAAAAAACAGCAAGGCAATTTATTGCTCTTTGCAGACAAAAGTGCTAAAATAGTGCGGTCGGAAATTACGGAGGAGATTATGATCAAGACAAACGCGATGAGAATTATCGAAAAAGAGGGAGTAACTTACAATGTTCACACCTGCGACGGCGGTGCGTTGTCCGGAGTAGAGGTTGCCGCCGTTCTCGGTCAGGACGCAGACAGAGTCTACAAGACACTGGTGACGACGGCGGGAGCAGGCAGGTTTTATGTGTTTGTAGTACCCGTAGCCTCTGAGTTGGATTTAAAAAAAGCAGCAAAAGCGGCAGGCGAAAAAGCGGTGGAAATGCTACCGCAGAAATCTCTTTTGCCTGTTACGGGATACATTCACGGCGGTTGTTCGCCTGTCGGGATGAAGAAACTTTTTCCGACATTTCTGGACAGTTCCGCCGATGGCAAAACAATATTTGTCAGCGGAGGCAAGGTCGGAGTTCAGGTGGAATTGGCGTCGGCAGATCTTGTTCGCATAACAAACGCGCGATTTGCAGATATAGCAAGAGTCTGATTTAAACAAACGGCAGATATTTGAAACTTCCTGTCTGACGTCGGTACGTTTTTTGTTTATTTATATTTTCGTTAAACAAATTGGGTACTTTTTAAACGTGTGCGGACGCTTTTGCAATACACAATATGAGCAGTATGTTCGTCGGTTTACGTTTTGTACGGCTAAGCGTTGTAACTTTATCTGTCAGCGGAGTGACTCCTTTTGCCCAACGTTTGCAACAGGGCGCGCATTTGAAACATGCGTTATTTTGTTGAAATTTGTCTGACTCTAAGGTATCATATAAGCAGAACACGGAGTGAACAATGGATAAATTTGTGGTGATCGACACTGAAACGACGTGGACAGACAAGGTCATGTCGGTAGGAATTGTCGTGGCGGACGCTTGTGACATGCGTCCCGTGGAAACTAAATATTACGTACTTTATCCCGAATATACCTTCGGAGGGATGTATTCCTATGCGTTGGGGCACAAGCGTGCGGGCAAACCTACGGTATGTTCGAGACAGGACGCAATGCAAGACATTGCAAGAATCTGTTCCGAACACGACACAACGCACATTTTCGCGTACAACGCGCTGTTTGACAAAATGCACCTGCCCGAACTTTTAAACTTTCAATGGTACGACATAATGAGGCTTGCCGCATACGTTCAGTACAATCCGATGATTCCGCACGGCGCTCCGTTGTTCAGTACAGGCAGATTGAAGTCGGGCTACGGAGTTCAGTCGATGTTGCGTATACTTTCCGGTGACAACGGATATTTCGAAACGCACAACGCCTTGCTGGACGCTCTTGACGAACTGACAATAATGCGTCTTCTGGGACATGACGCAGACAAATATTTTAAATTGTAAAACTACGTACACCAAAATTTGTAAAAGGTTAACGCTGTTAAAAGCCGCAGTGTGTAAATGTCTTGCTTGAGCATATTTACCGCAAAAATAGAATTACCGAAGTTTGCCTTATCCTTACGTTCGTAAGCCGTTATTTCAGCAGTGGCAAACGGGTATGTACATCATCGCACGCAAGACAGGTAAACAAATATTGATTTTTAACGTTGTCTGCAAAACTTCTTGTATAAAGTTCGGCTTTTCCGCCGTAAGCGAAGAAATTGTAGTTTTAAATGCCTTCCTTGAAATTACAATGGACAAAATCTGTTTCTTCTTAAACTCTGCCGACATGCTTTACCGTGTGCGTGTACGGGTACTCTTCAAGAAGTAACGCTTTCCGAAGACCGGACGTGGAAAGACGGCACCGTGCAATTCGGATTAGCGGAATATCACAAGTCTGTCGCGGTCTATACTTCCGCCGACACCGCAATAGGGAAGCACGGTTGGTGCGATTGCGGTTATATACTGCGTATGCGCAATTCTTTTCAAAAGGAAAATCATCAAAGGCGCGCTTGTTGAGAAAATTTATCCGTTGGTAAAATGATTTTGAATAAGACATTAAAACATTCTGTTTTTCGGATTGATATGAGAAACAGATTAAAGCCCCGTGTCCGATAAACGGGGCTTTAGTTTTGGCAAGAGAAGTGCCTATATCAACGATAAGGGACAATAAAAAGTAAAAACAATAAAGCGTTCGTCTTACACGGTTTTATATTTTTATCATAACAGTTATTGAAACGGAGCCGTTTTTTTTGTTTTTAAAAGACTCAATAATTTATACGGTACAGGCAGTTTTTGTTCTTATAAAAATCGACTGTTCAGATTAGTATTTTTATACGCTTATATGATAAGGGCAAAAAGCAGCATAAAAAAGAAAAACGGTCAAAACCGATTGGTTTTGACCGTTTCTGACGCAGAAATCAAATTAAAATCCGAACTTCAAACCTGACAGGGGGAGGTTTTCTCTAAACCAATTTTCTCTTGCGTGGATTGAGCCTCTTTTGATGTCCGGGGCTTTGCTTGCGAAGTATGGTGGGATATACTTCTATTTACGTTTCACGAAAACTATTTAGTTTTCGACGGCTGATTATTTAAAGATTTTGTGCACTTTATGTCAAGCAACCAAAGGACGATTGCTACGGCTGTAGTCAGTATGATTCCTAAAATAAGTACCCAATTTATTTTTAATACGAACGATGATAGAATCACATTGACAAAACCATGGAAGACCATACACAGCGGAAGGCATTTAGACCGCTCATAAATTATGCCAATCCAAAAGCAAAGAAATATTCCAAGTGTAGCCTGTACCCAAAAGGGCATCGACTGGTTGGGGTGTCCTTCTATAAACCAAAGCGGTAAATGCCATAACGCCCATATTACACCGCACGCGAAGGCGGCAAGCGGAAATGTAATTTTCTTTGACAATACGGGTTGCAAAACGCCGCGCCAACCAAGTTCTTCTTCACCACCGTAAACAAAGGTTGAGCCAAGCAAGGTAATAAAAAAGTTCAATGCCGTCATTTGAGGATTCCATTCCATTGAAGAAAGCGATACCGTGAGCGTAACGAGGGCAACAAATAAAAGGAAAAACAACACCCCGTGTTTCTTGTATGAAAACAAAAAATTTTTCAGTGAGCGTAGATATGGTCTGTCATCGATGCAAAATAGTGCGGCAATGGCTGGACCGAAGTTACCTATAATGTATATAATTGTCGGCAATATGTCCCCATACACAAAATCAGTATATGCTACAAGCGCGGCTACGCCCCACCAACAAGTATAAGTTATGACAAACGTAATAATTAGGTATTTTATAACCGATTTTATATTCATATACATATTATAGCATAGTAAAAGAGGGAAGTCACCTGTATAAGCTTATAAAAAATAATCCGAACGCTCCGCCGACTAAAATCGGTTTGAGGTTCGGATTATACTTTGGCGCGCCTTAAGGAGCTCGAATCCCTAACCTTTGGTTCCGTAGACCAACGCTCTATCCAATTGAGCTAAAGGCGCATAATATCCTGTTTTTGCGTAAGCCTTTCGCTAATGCTAATCAATTATACAGCAACGGCAATTAAAAGTCAACAATTAAAAGATATTTTTTTTTGTGCTTTTGCCCTGTTAAGGTTTTTGCGGCTCTCGCTGTCGGTGCGCTGTAAATGTCAATGTTGTTTATACATCTCGGTGAAGGTTGTATTGTTAGTTTACAGCCTTGCGGTCGTTGTCAAGAAAAGTAAAGGCAAATGACATTGACTTTGAGTTTTAATTATTTTATAATTTTATAAAATATAAATGAGCAATGTTTTCTAATATTGCATTTGCGTATCATTCGGAGGAACAGCCATGAGGACATTTATAAAGACAGCGGTGTTAAGACCTGTTACGGTATGCGTGCTGGTCATCATACTGCTTGCCACCGGAGTATTGGCTACGATGGACATGTCAACGTCATTGTTGCCCAACATCAAGATGCCAATGTTCGGTGTATCGGTGGTATATCCCGGCGCAAGCGCGCAATCGGTTCAGGACGACGTTACAAGCGTACTGGCAAGCGGTCTGAAATCCGTTACGGGCGTTGTGGAAACAGAGACTTATTCCTACGAAAATGTCGGAATGGTAATTCTTACCTGCGAATACGGCATTGACGTGGACAAAAAAAGAGACGAAGTTGCCGAGGCGGTAAAGAATATCTCTTTGCCGTCATCCTGTTACGAGCCGTCGGTAATCGCCGTTGACATGAACAGCGGTGCGGTGGCTACCGTTGCATTGTACAATAATGAGGACGATCTCGAAAAACTGAATGCCGACGCGCAGGCATTGAAAGACGCCGTAAGCGGTATAGAAGGCGTCGGTTCGGTGTCGCTTGTAGGGGCTCCCGTAAATCAGATTAAAATAGAATCTTTAAACGGACTGGATCTTGCCAGTCTGCTGATAATGCAGGCTTTGACTGCGGAAAACCTTGACATTCCCATAGGTTCGGTTATGTCCGACGGAAGTGTGGTGTCAGTTCGAAATGCTTCAGACGCTACAAGCGTATACGACATAATGATGTTGCCCGTCAGTATGCCTTTGCCGCAGGAAACGGTAAACTCCGTTGTAAAGGTAAAGCAGTTGGTGCATTTCTACGAAACGTGTACTTTGCAGCAACTGGAATCCTACATTTCCCAGGCGGAAGGAATGCACGACATGATGGTCAAACTGGACGAAATGCAGTCTTCCGAACTCAATTCTCTTAAAACGCTCATGCCGTTTTTAAGCAGTTTTATGCAGGGAGCACGGGACAATCAGGCGCAATATGCCGATTTCAGAGCGGTTTACCCCGACAGTGACGTCAACGGCGACGGAGTGATTGACGGCAATGACATAACATACGAACAGTTTGCATTGCTGTTCAGCGACGGCGAGACCAAGACGGTAAACGGCGAAGAAAAGTCTTTTGCCGGAATGCAACTGTTCCATTCGGACGTTGCGCACGCCAATTGCGACGAAACATGTACCAAAGATGTGTACACGTACAGTCAGATAGCCGAAATGTGCAGGTTCGTCGACAAAGCGGACACTTCCGTTTTGCAGCAAATAATAGATTACAAGAAATCGGCGGAACAGGCAGACCAGCCTGCTGCCGTTCCGGATGAAATGTATGCCGAACTGTTCGGCTCGGTAGTGGCGGACGAGGATCTTCCCTTCGAGATCGACAATCGGTTTGTAAGCATAGTGCGTAAAGACAATTTTAAATCCGTAACCGCTTTGCTTAAGGAAGCGAAACTGAGACACGTAGTTACGGAAGAGGGCGAAGACTACGGCAAACCCGTATATTCCAACGGTCAACTGTATTACAGCGACAAAGATGGCAACAATGTAAATGCCTCGGGATTCCTCGTCAACAACTACGGCTGGCTGACGGACAGTAAAGGAAGATGGATCGACGAGCAGGGAAAAGTGCTTGATCTGTCTGAACAGGAAAAAATCGACAGATACAATAATTTAGGCGAATATATTATCTTTACAGATGAAGAATTGTTGGAGTTGTACAACGCAACGGAATGGGATCTTTCGATGGGTATCAATCTTACCGCCGACACGATACGGTTTGTAAGAGTGACGGATTTCGACACATCTTCCGACGGGTCAGTACTTGTTCCGCTGTGTGCGTTGGGCAAGGTCAGCGCAGCCAAGGACTATACCGCTTACGCTCAGATGAACGGCCACATAAGCGTCATGGTGGAAGTTTACGCCGGTTCCGACGCCGACACCACCTACGTTGTGGAAAGAGTAAAACAGGCAATGCAGGAAATTTCACAAGACAGCGACAACACTTTCTTCCTGCTGGACGACAAGTCGTCGTTCATTTCCGAATCTATTTCCAACGTGCTCAGTTCTATAATCATCGGCGGTATACTTGCAATACTGGTAATTTATCTGTTTGTAAGACGTATAGGTTCATCGCTGGTAATTTCCATTACAATGCCGTTGTCCGTACTGGTAGCGTTGCTGTGTATATGGGCAATGGGACTGACTCTCAACATGGTTTCGTTGGGCGGTCTTGCCGTCGGCATAGGTATGCTGGTGGACAACAGTATAGTTGTACTGGAAAGTATAACCAAGTACCGCGATAAAGGGCACTCGGTATTCGACAGTTGCGTAAAAGGTACGCGCGAAGTCGCCGGATCACTGCTTGCTTCAACACTGACGAACATCTGCGTGTTCTTCCCCATTTTGTTCACGCAGGGGCTTACGAGAGAAATTTTCTACGACTTTGTCTGGGCGGTACTGTTCTCCATTTCAATGAGTCTTGTTGTGGCGGTTACCGTCATACCGTCGCTGTATCACCTCATTTACAGTCGCAATCCGCAAAAGAAAGTGGTCAACGCTGACGGCACGGTTACGTCGGTTTCCTACGAATCGAGAGAGTTGCGCAGAAAGGCGCGTATGGAAAAAGCGGAAAAGAAAGCACGGAAAATGCATGATTCCGTTTTGCGCAGCGAAAAACGTTACGCCAAAATGGTAAGCAAAGCGCTTGGTCACAAAGTGCTTATATGCGTTGTTGCATTGGTGCTGTTTGCCGGAAGCGTATCTTTGGTGTTTATGACGGGAATGGAATTCATGCCGTCGGTAGACAAAGGCAAAATAGAGGTAAATATAGGATTTACCGCTCAGGATTCGCTGGAAGAAATTTACGACACGACGTTGCAGGTGGCAGACAGTATAAAAGCCGAACTGGGTGACGACGTCGTAAAAGACATTGCCGTTACGGTAGGTAAACAGGGACTTGCGGCAATGGAAGACACCGGCAAAATACGTATAACTATCGACACATCGCTTGCAAACACTTCCGAGACTACGCAGAAAATTCGCGAAATGGCAAACAAGTTGGATCTTGCCTCCGTTTCCGTTACCGAAGTGGACGGAGTCGTGGCGGAGGTCACCAGCGGTATGTCGGGTATGGCGGTGACGATACTGGGTAAAGACCCGGAAGTATTGAGCGAAATCGCCTTAAAGGTAGAGGAAAAACTTTTAACCGACGAAAACATAGTGTCCGTAATTAATCAGGACGCTCAGAAGACAGTCAACTACTCGATAGTGGTAGACAAGATGAAGTGCAAACAGTTGGGAGTCGATTACTCAAATGCGGTAATGATGCTGAGAGTGGGTATTTCCGGACAGACCGGAGCGACAATCAGCGTGGACGGCGAAAGTCAGGATGTCGTTGTTGGTTTCTCGTCGCAATCGGTCGGCAGTCTGGATGATCTGCTCAACGTGGTGGTAGGATTGGGCGCGGACGGAAGTTCGGTCACGGTTAAAGATATTCTTGCCACCGACAGCAACGGAAATTACCTTGGCACCGGATTGATTAAAGAAGAAGTCGTAAGCGTAATCAAGATGCTCAACGACAGTTACGAAATCGCTCTGGACGTGGAAAGTTACGGAGTGGACTCCGGTACGGTTTCCAAGCGTATCGAAGGCTACGTAAACGAGATACTTGCCGATTACACCGGTTATACCTATGAGGAAGGGGGCGTCGCTAAATATCTCAACGAAGCCTTTGACGGCCTTGTAATATCGCTGATTGCAGCCTTCCTGTTGCTTTACGGCGTTATGGCTTGTCAGTTCGAGTCGTTACTCAAACCCTTCGTGGTCATCATGAGCATACCTTTCTCCTTTACGGGAGGATTCCTTGCTCTGGTAATTACAGGCACTCCGTTAAGTATAGTGTCGTTTGTTGGAATCATAATGCTGATGGGCGTTATCGTAAACGGCGCAATCATCATGATAGACAAGATAGATATGCTCATCGAAGAGGGCATGAAGCCCGAACAGGCAGTAATCGAAGGCTGTGCTTCACGTTTAAGACCTATCCTGATGACAACGCTGACCACTATACTGGCACTTGTTCCCCTTGCGTTGGGTCTCGGACAAGGCGGCGAACTGATGCAACCCATGGGCATCGTGGTGCTTGGCGGTCTGTTGCTGGGTACGCTTGTAACACTGGTGCTTATTCCCTGTTTCTACTGTATTGTAAAACGCATCAGTTTCAAAAATTACAAGTTCAACCCGGATGAATACGGAAAATACGCGGAAACGGACAGTGACGTAGCAGGCAATCGGGAATCATCCGACCTGACAACCGTATCCGAACAGTCAAAACAAAACTGAATAAATTTTGCTGAGTAAAAGTCTTTCAATCGCCGCACGGTAAAATTGCCGTGCGGCGGTTTTGTTTTCCCGTATATTTCATTGTGGCGTGTGATTGAGGACGGGAAAGATTTTGTAACGATACAGAAAATTTTTATCGGTATTGCTTGACGTTTTAACGGTTAGTTTTGTTGAATTTTTCTTAACATCGCTTTGTCCTGTCGGATAACCGACACTTGACGCATTAAAATGATATAAACGGCAACCATATGGTATATAACATTGTTTTCTTTAATATTTAACCAAAATAGGGTAAAAAGCGGTTTTCGATAATTAATATTTATGACGCCGGTAAAAGGCGTTTATTAATGCAAAAAAAAGTTTGAATTTTTGTGATAGACATGTCATTTTATAACATAACGTTGTAGTATTTTATTTGACAAAATTGTCAATTATATACATAATCTAACCGCCCAAAACGGGGCAAGGAGATATTCAAAATGAAAAAGACATTAAGAGTTTTGGTACTTGCGGTTGCCATGCTTATGCTGGCAACGTTGATCGTAGGTTGTAAACCCGCAACGCAAGCAACCACTTATACCGTAACATTCGACGCGGACGGAGGTGCACCTGTTCCCGCTGCGCAGAAGGTTACATCGGGCGAAAAGGCGACTAAGCCCACAGAACCCACCAAGACGGATTTCACGTTTGCAGGCTGGTATCTCGGAGACAAGGAGTATACGTTCCAGGAAGCAGTGACGTCCGACATCACACTTAAAGCAAAGTGGACGCCTGTTTCAACCAAACCGGAAACGGCAACTACGGAAGAAGTTACCTATACGACCACAATCAGAGGCGGTGACGTGACAATAAAGGTTGCGTTGGAATATGAAAAGCAATCTCACAAGATAGTTGACGTATTGCTTGCCGACGACAACGTATATTGCACATCCAACTGGACGGACAAGTGGCAGGCAGGAGCGGAAACCGCCGTTGCTTCTTATGTTGACATGACTCTCGAAGAAGTAGTGGCACTCAAAGCCGCTACTGGTGACGGAGTCGTCACGGGCGCAACGCTTTCTTCCAATGCATTGCTCGAAGCGGTAAAGATGGCGGCAGGTACGGTAGTAACTATTCCCGCACAAACGGCAACTACGGAAGAAGTTACCTATACGACCACAATCAAAGGCGGTGACGTGACAATAAAGGTTGCGTTGAAGTACGAAACGGAATCGCACAAGATTACTGAAGTAATACTTGCCGACGACAACGTATATTGCACATCCAACTGGACTGACAAGTGGCAGGCAGGAGCGGAAACCGCCGTTGCTTCCTATGTCGGAATGACTCTCGAAGAAGTAGCGGCACTCGAAGCCGCTACTGGCAACGGAGTCGTTACGGGCGCAACGCTTTCTTCCAACGCTTTGCTCGAAGCGGTAAAGATGGCTGCATTGACAGTTGTTCCCGCACCCGCAGAAACCGCAACGACGGAAGAAATTACATATTCGACAACAATAATGGGACAAAGCGTTACATATGTGTTGTCCGTTAAATACGAAGTCGAATCTCACAAGATAGTTGACGTTATTTTCGGTGAAGGTTGCAAATTCACCACGGGAGGAAACTTCGAACAGACGTGGCAAGCCGGTCTTGAAACGGCTAAAAAGGCTTATACGGGCCTTACTCTCGAACAAGTTATCGCTCTGGATCAACCCACCGGAAATCAGGTAGTTACGGGCACGACATTGTCGTCTAAGTCACTGCTTGCCGCCATTCAGATGGCTGCAGGTACGGTTGGCGGAGAAGACGGAACATGGACAATCAACAGCGCTACAGGCGAATTGACCGGATACAACGGAACGGATTCCGAAGTAGTCATTCCCGCAACTGTGGGGGACATTGCAGTCGTAAAACTGGGAGACGGACTGTTTGCCGACAATACAACCGTTACAAAGGTCACCGTTCCCGCAAGCGTTACGGAAATTAGCGCAGGCGCATTTACGGGCGCAACCAACCTTACGGAAGTGGTATTCGAGCAAGGCGGAACAAATTACGTAAAAATCGACGGTTCATTCAAAGGTCTTGCCAAACTCAAAACAGTTATACTGCCCGCAAAGTCCAATCTTATGACAAGCGCGTTTGAAGGCTGCACATCACTTGCAACGGTAACAAATCTCGAAGGCGCACTTGTTATACAGAACAGAGCGTTTTTCGGATGCACATCTTTAAATGAAGCAACTATTTCCGCAACTATGGTGGGCGAAAGCGCGTTTGAAGGCTGCACCGCACTTCAGACAGTCACCGTAAATGCAGGTTCGTTCATGACAATGAGCGGCAAGTACATCTTTAAAGGATGTACCGCGCTTCAGACTTTTGAAATTCCCAAACCCGTAACAAGTATTTCCACAACCAGTTTCGATGGTTGCGAAAATCTTACTCTTACGGTTGCCGAAGGCAACACCAAGTATTTTGCCGCAGACGGCGTACTGTACAGCGGAAACGAACTTGTATACGTACCCGCAGGCGTTGCGCAATTCCAACTGCCCGCAACCGTCACTAATATCGGCAGTATGCAGACGGCATTTGCCGACGCCGCAAAGATAACCGCAATAAACGTAAGTGCGGACAACACGAGTTTCGCATCCGACAATGGTGTTCTTTATACTGCAGATTATACACAGATACTGTTTGTTCCCTCGGCAATAGGTCCGACGTTCGAGATCCGCAAGGAAACCACATCGGCAGGAGTAATGGCTTTTGCTTACAGCACAGGCATTGAAAATATAACCGTCAACGCCGAAAACACCAAGTTTAAGGTGATGGACAGTATTCTTTACTTCGAAAGGGGAACAAATTCTTACTATCTTGTAACCGTTGCTGATCGTAATGCACAAAAGGAAGTTACCGTTCTTGACGGAAACGCACAGTACACATTGTCCAGCGTAATGGCGGGAGCATTCGATTACGGTAATCTTACAGGCATCGTATTCAGAAACGCCAACCATATCGGTACAGGCTGGGCAAGCGTTGAAATCGCTTCTACGATGTCAATCAAGGCTACCGAACCTTGCGCAAACAAGATAAACAGCAACATGTCCGCTTATAAAGACAGAGTAGAATACATTCCTTCATTTGTAATCGAAGCGACGGAAGACGCCGCAGCCAACGGTCAGGCCCTTGCCGATGCCGTTGCAAACGCTCAGTACGGCGATGTGATTGCCCTTGAAGAAGGCACATACCTTACGCCCGCTCTTACGATAAGCAAAGCACTGAAGATAGAAGGCGCAGGCGCCGACAAGACGATAGTGCAGGCTGCCGGAAGTTATGTGAAATTTATTGACGTCGCAAATGTAGACTTCACATTGACGGGCGTTTACGTAAAAGGACCGGAAACAGCGTCGCACAACAATCACCGCGCTGTTACCGTAGGAACGAAATCCGCGTCCAATACCGTAGTTATCGCAAACTGCAAATTTACCGGTTTTACCAAAAACAGTATTGACATCAAAGGCGGAAACGCAACCGTCACCGGCAACGAGATAGTTTGCGAAGCCTTTGACGGCGCAACGGGCAACGGAATCGTAATAGACGAAGGTGCTAAGGCAGTCATTAAGAACAACAATATTACAGGCTACGTAACTTACAACGAAAGTTGGGAAGCAACGGGAATTCTGGTGCTGAGAAACGGCAAAATAACCAAAGTAAGCGACAACGTGATAAAGAATTGTCAGAACGGTATCTGCATGGAAAGATATTACGACTACGCTACGCCCGGCGACTATTCCAGCGAATGTCTGTATACGGAAACTTCATTGGATGCCAATGCCGAAACAGCCAACACGTTTGAAGGTTGCACGACAAACGTATTGCGCAGAGATACAACCGTTTCCGAATAACTTAAATAAAAAAGGCAGGGATTTTTGATATGCACCCCAAAAGTTGGACACTTTTGGAGGTGCATATTTTTATGTCAAGAGAAAAGAAATTTAACACAAAGTATAGCGCAGAGTTCAAAATAGCTGTTATAATGGATATGCGTGAAAACCATCTGAGTTATAGTCAAACCGTCCGCAAGTATGGACTGGGAAATCTTCAAAGCGGAGGGGCAAGATATATGTTACACAGGTGGGAGCGCATATATCTTGAAGAAGGAGCGGCTGGACTTATGACCGAACGCCGAGGAAGGGAAAGCACAGGCATACCGAGAAAAAAGCCTTTGGATAAGGAGATTGAGAACGACTTAATCGCTGAAAACCAACGGCTTAAAGAGCGACTTGAATACCTTGAAATGGAGAACGAATACCTAAAAAAATTAGATGCCTTAGTTCGAGCGGAAGAGGAACGGAACGGCAGAAAGCCGAAATAGTATCTGAGTTAAGGCAAAGATTTCCGCTGAAAGCGTTGCTTGTGTTGTCTCAATTACCGCGAAGCACCTACTACTATCACTTAAAGAGGCGAACTGAAGATAGGTATTCTTTGATCAAACAAGAGATAGAAAGGATCTTTACCGAGAATAAACAAAGATACGGCTACCGACGGATATTGCTTGCATTACGGGAAAATGGCATAAAACTCAACCACAAAACCGTACACAAACTCATGCGAAGTATGGGACTGCATGGTAAGCGACGCAAAAGCAAGTACAAATCGTATAGAGGTGAAGTCGGAAAGATCGCTCCAAATATACTAAGCCGTGACTTTGCAGCCAGTAAACCATTCGAGAAATTGGCGACTGACGTGACGGAGTTTGCTGTATGCGATGACAAGGTATATCTGTCTCCGATCATAGATTTACATAACAATGAAGTAATCAGCTATTCTATTTCGACAAGTCCTGATTTTGGGCAAACGAGAGAAATGCTGAAAGGATTGTTCGACAAGCTGCCGAAAGGCGCAAGACCGATCTTGCATTCCGATCAAGGCTGGCAATACCAAATGAAAGAGTTTCAAAGACAGCTGAAAGAACACAATATTATGCAAAGTATGTCACGAAAAGGCAATTGCCTGGATAACAGTATCATGGAGAACTTTTTCGGGCGGTTAAAGGTGGAGATGTATTACGGCGAAAAGTTCCAAACAGTGGACGAATTCGTCCACTGTCTGAAAGAGTACATTACTGGAACAACGAGAGAATATCTCTCAAATTAAAAGGAATGAGCCCGGTGAAATACCGAACTCATTCTCAAACAATCTAATAATTCTTTATCCAAACTTTGGGGTTCACTTCATTTTTCCCCGCCTTTTTGTCGTATTCAATCGTATATTAATGTGAAACACTGCAAAATAAACCAATTGCTTTATCGTCGAGGCTTAAAGCGTTCGAGCAAACGATTGGTCTCGTTTTAACAAATGCGTCGTAAACAGTCTGTTAAAATGCCGTCCGTTTAATTACGGACGGCGTTTGCATTATTGCAAAGGTGCGTATGTGTTGCCTTTGGAGTAACAAAAAGGTAAAACCTGTTTTTAGGACAATGTCAACAACGGCTAAAGTCCTCAGGACTTGTCGGCAAGTTTTATTATTTCGTCCACTGCGTGAATTTTTCTTAAAATGGCTTTTACCACCGTATCCATCTTGCTACCCTCAGAGTAGTCCGCTTTGACATAGAAATCCACTCTGTCGTCTTTGACGAGGTATTTGCCGTCTTCGGCATTCTGGTATACGCCTACCGCGTAACCTCCGTTGAGGCGCGTCAGTTTCATGCTGGGAACGTCCGTCAGCCCGTCCCCTATGTAGACTATGTTGCGGAAGGGAACGGCCCTTGTTTTGGGGGGAGTGCGCATGTTGAGTTTGTCGTTTTCGTAAACGTCAAGCACGCCTTTGCTTATTCTGTATATGAACTGTATTTTGCTGGAATAGTTTATGGACACCGACGGCCATATCGGGTTTCCATTTTCGTCGTAGACAAAGTCGCAGGCAAATATTCTTTCGAAATTTTTTGCTATTTTGCAACCTTCAATCATTGGTTTGAGTCCGCTGGAAATAATGTAGTGTTTGACATTAAGTCCGAGTTGCGCTCCGTATTCAGTAATACGTTGAAACCACCGTTCCACGCCCTTGTGAAAGGCGACGTTTTTCCCGTGCTGCTGCAACACCTCGCGTGACAAAGTCATTCCTTCCTTGCGGTACTGATTGACCATGGTGAGCAGTGCTGCCAGTATGGTGTCCATGTTGTTTGCGTGAGCCGTCTTTTCACAGATGGTCCAGAATTCATCCGCTGTCATGTTGAGCGACGGAATAAATGTATATTCCTGCATATCCGTTGTGGACAGCGTCTTGTCAAAGTCGTAGATCAACGCTACAGTAGTGTTTTCCATAAATTCACCTCATTGATTTCATTGTATCACAATTTAAAAATAAAATAAATACCTGATGACAAAAATATGTTTTTATACCTTTTGTGACAAATAACGACGTATTTTTGCCGGCGGAGTCGGTTACAATTGCATTTACGGCGGTGCTGACTTATATGCAGTCTGCAATACTATATTTATATAGGGGTGTCCGATATGTACGCTAAAAAAATCCTGATATTCAACAATGTTGACAACCGCTACGCCGTCAAAGGAAGACAGTTGTGCGGTATGGTAAAACTGGAAGGAATAGGCAACAACAATCTTGACGGCAAAATTTTCGTTACCAACGTAAAGGAAAGTCAGGGAGACTGGCGTTGTCTTGTCAGAATAAACCGCAATATTTACAGCAGGCAGTGTGAGGACCTCAACAACTTTGCTTTTACATTGCCTTGCAATGCCGCCGAAGACATCGCATGCGTGCTTGTCAACGTCAACGGCGAAAACTTTGCAATAGTGGGGTGGGCGTATCTCGGCAACAAAGGCAATCTCGATTACCTCCTCGCTCATGCGGGAAGCGTTATAAAAAGCGGCGGCGAACAGTGGACGGAATATGAAAAGTTTGTGGCTGCCACTGCGGATTTTTACGGCGAAACGAAGGCTGTGGACGTGGACAGTCTGATCAAAAACGCCAACAGCAAGTACAAATCGGTGGAAGAGTACAGCACTGCGTTTGACAAGTATTACGCAGGCGGACGTCAGGACAATTACTATCAGAGCGTAAAGAAGGAAATCACCAATCTGTTTTTGCAATTTCCGCCGTATTATCCGCTTATCAGACAGTTTCCCGACTGCTTTTTTATCCGCGTGGATTTTCCTGCGGGGGACAAATTTTTCGTAATGGGACTGTTGCAGAAAGACAACAATGTACGGTACATCTGTTACGGGCTTCCCGGAACGAAGGATGGATTCGAAGACAAGGATTTTTCCTACCTTCCGTGCGGTGACGGCGGATTCTGGATGCTTTATCAGGACGCCGATACGGGACAGATAACCTCTTATACCGAGTAATGCGGAACAAATGCTCCTTGCGTTGAAAGAGATTGCGTTTTTGGCACTTTTAATGCGTTGCGGCGTCATACATAATGCGGGCAACGGCATTTTCTTGTGTAAAAATGTTGCAATTTTTCAAGTTATGCTTTATAATAAAAGCCTATGAGCATATACTAAAGGAGTTTAACATAAATGTTCAAAAGCAATTTTCCTAAAAAAGCGTTGATAATGGTAGTTTCGTTGATACTGCTTGTTTCAACTTTGTTGGTTGCATGCAATCCGACATCTCAGACATTTACCGATTATCCCGAACTTCCCGCTAAAAGCGAAGTGTCGAGCAACGGCGGTGTTGCTGTTGAGTACGGCGATTACATTTATTACGTAAACGGTTATGTAAGTTCCTATACGGGCAGTAACAAATACGAAGGAGACGTTGCGTTGGGCAACATCGTCCGCATTTCCAAGGCTGACCTTGACGCTATCGTGGCTATAAACGACGAAGACACCACAACTTCTCAGAAGACGGAAAAAATCAGTCAGCAGATTTACGAAAAAGCGCAACTGGTTGTTCCCAAGGTAGTTTACTCCGGCAATACCACGGACACTACGGTTACAGGCATATTTATTTTCGGTGACAAGTTGTACTATACAACTCCCAACGACGAACTTGCCGCAAACGGCAGCGTGAAGTACAGCGAACTGTGCATTTACAGCGCGGATCTCGACGGCAGAAACAACACCAAGTTGTTTACGATGACTTCCAACAGCCTTGTGATGAGTATGATGGAAAATCAGTCCAAGGTTTACGCTATGTATGTCGAAACAACCGCAACGGACACCGTTAAGGCAGGTTTGTACGCAGTGGAACTGACCGCCGACAAGCCCGAAGCCAAACTCGTATCGGAAGGCGCAACATCCGTTTCTTTCGATTCGTTGACATTGTCCGCTTACTATCTCAACGGCGACGGCAGTATATGCAGTTACACCGCAGGGGATGAACAGGAAACGGTACTTGTGGAAAAGACAAAGGATTCCACAATGACTTATACCATTGCATCCAACAACAACGGTTACGTTTATTTTAAACAAGTAGATTCTACCAACACTTCATTGAAATACGGTCTTCTTGCTATCAAGAAAGGTATGGAAAAAGCCGTCAGCGTATTTGCGGACGAAAGCAAGACAGGCATTTACGGTTACGGCGAAGGAGTTGTACTTGCCGATAAACTTGCCGAATCGGCTCTCGATGTTTACCAACTTGTGTACACATCGGGCGCGGCGGAAACGATTCTGTACGTTATTCCCGAAAGCAGTCAGAGCAGTGCAATCACCATCAACAAAATAGAAGGCGACACACTTTATTACACCGTAGACAGCAAGTTGTATTCGCTCGACCTCAAGAAGGTCATCGAATCGGAAACTCCCGCAGGTGAAGATGACATTACATTTGTGGCTTACTCGGTAGCGTCGACATCAGGTTGGGCGCAGTACGACGTGGTGGGCGAATATGTGTTCTCTTTCAGCGGTGACAACGTTCAGGCTGTCAAATACAATGTCGACAATGAAGCAAACGTTACCACGACGGTAACCGTTGTCGTTCCCGACGAAGAAGAATAATTTGCAGTTTAAAAACAGGATGGAAACATCCTGTTTTATTGCTTAACATTGCAATTTACCTGCTGCGTTCTGTCGGGCAATTTGACGGGGTGTGTCGTGTGAGAAACGGACGTAAAACGTAAAAAGCAGTATTTTTGTATCAAAAGTACCGTATTTGCTTGTAGTAATGCACGCGGTACCGTATCTACATCAAAAACGCGGGCAGGGCTGTAACCGCGTAAAAATCACGCTTGTAATTGACAAATACTCCCGTATATGGTATTATAAGTAGAGCCTTAAAAAGGGTATTGCTTAAAATGTTGAAATTGAACAGAATTAAACTGTCCACATTGCAGATAATTGCATTGGGATTTATAATCATAATTCTTGTGGGAGCGGGACTGCTGAGTCTGCCCTTTGCGTCTGTCGACGGAGGGGTATCCTTTATCGACGCTTTGTTTACCGCAACTTCCGCAACTTGCGTTACCGGACTTGTAGTAATGGACACCGCAACCGAATGGACTTTGTTCGGACAAATAGTCATATTGGTAATGATACAGATAGGCGGTCTCGGATTTATGACTTTTGCAATACTGTTTTTGAGAATGTTCCGCAAAAAGTTCGGTCTTAAAAACAAAGAAGTCATGGTGGAAAGTATCAATACCAGCAATCTCGACAGAATCGTGTCCATCACCAACAAAATGCTGATAGGCACGCTTGTCTTCGAACTGGGAGGAGCATTGTTGCTTTCGATAAGGTTTGTTCCTCAGTTCGGCTGGGGGCAGGGACTTTGGTACGGACTGTTCCACTCGGTTTCCGCTTTCTGTAACGCAGGGTTTGACCTCATGGGCGTGCAGACTCCCTTTATATCTCTCGTCAACTATGCCGACGACGTACTGGTAAACGTGGTGATAATGTTGCTCATCACAATCGGAGGTATAGGTTTCCTGGTGTGGGACGACATCACCAAGTTCGGTTTAAAACTGAAAAGGTATTCGCTCACGTCCAAAATCGTGCTTGCTTTTTCGGCTATTCTGATTTTCGGCGGCGCTTTGCTGATGTATCTGTCGGAATATGCGGGAAAGGAAAGCGATCTGACATTCGGTCAGCAATTGCTCCGCGCATTGTTCGCGTCTGTCACCGCCCGTACGGCGGGATTCAACACCATAGACCTTTCGCAGATGAGCGAAGGGGGAAGATTGGTGTCCATGGTGCTGATGTTTATAGGAGGAAGTCCCGGTTCTACGGCGGGCGGCATCAAGACTACGACTTTTGCGGTCATCTTTATTTATACTTTTGCCGGCGTTTCGCACAAACAGAGTGCCGACGTGTTCGGAAGACGTATTCCCGAAGGCGCGTTCAAACGTGCGGTATATGTGTTTTTTACCAATATATTGCTGGTCGTAACAGGTACTTTTATTATCAGTTGTCTTAATCCCGACATCAGGTTCAGTTCCGTACTGTTCGAATGTTTTTCTGCTATCGGAACGGTGGGACTGACAGTGGGCATCACCACGCAACTGGATCTCGTTTCCCGCATCGTGCTTATCTTGCTGATGTATCTGGGCAGAGTGGGAAGCATTTCGTTTGCGACGGTATTATTTGAAAAACGGGCGCGTCCTGCCGTGGTCAATCCGAAAGAACGCATTACAATTGGTTAGGAGTGTTTAATTATGGCGGTTAAATCTTTTTTAATTATAGGTATGGGTTCTTTCGGAACCCACCTCTGCAAGGCCCTTGCCAAACGCAAGTGCGACATTATGATTGCCGACTCGGACGAAGACTGCGTGGAAAAAATGCTTCCTTACGTTACGAGTGCCAAGATAGGCAACTGCTGTGACGAACAGGTGCTGAGATCGTTTGATATTCCTTCTTTCGACGCCTGTTTCGTGTGTATGGGCAACAACTTCCAGAACAGTTTGCAAATCACCAACCTCTTAAAGGAACTGGGAGCGAAAAAAGTTTACAGCAAGGCGGAGGAAGATATTCAGGCCAAATTCCTGCTCAACAACGGCGCAGACAAGATAATCTATTCCGAAAAGGAAATTGCGGAAAAAATCGCGCTGGTGGAAAGTTCCAGCAACGTGTTTGACCGTATAGAGCTGTCCTCAGGCTACGATCTGATAGAAATGCGCTGTCCCGCAAAATGGGTGGGCAAGTCTATAATGCAGTTGAACATCCGATTCAATTACCAGCTCAACGTAATTGCTCTGCGCACCGAAGAAAAGTTTGTCCCGCTTATTTCTCCCGATTACGTATTTGCCAAAGACGACCACATCATTGTACTCGGAAGCAGTGAGAATGTGGAAAAACTTGGCTGACGTGTACCAATATTTACACTAATTTTACACATCGAATGTTGATTTTGTATTTATTACGGTGTATAATGTAAGCAACTTAATAGAGACTTTCAGGGTTGTCGTTTACACGACATCAAAAGGGAACAATGTGCAATTCATTGACAGTCCCGCTACGGTAAGTTGCGTCCTTTGCGACGTGTGTTCTTTTCACTGAGTTTATCGGGAAGGAAAGAACGGCTGTTTCAGTCCTCACAACAAGTCCGGATACCTGCCTTGAAGGTTCAGTCTGTTACGTCCTCGGTGCAAGGGCATGACTGTCTTCAACTATTGAATTGCTTTCAGTGTTGTTCACAATGCCGTGTCGCTCCAAAGGACGACACGGTTTTATTTTGCCTTAAAATATTTATATATAAGGAGAAAATCATGAAAAAAACAAGCAAAATTTTAGCACTGATACTTGCAGTCGCTCTCTTTGCAATGGCAACTCTTTTAGTTGCGTGCAACCCTGCAGAGCCTGAAGCAACTACCGAAGAAGTTACCTATACAACCACAATCAGAGGCGGAGACGTTACCATCAAGGTTGCGTTGAAGTACGAAACGGAATCGCACAAGATTACAGAAGTAATACTTGCCGACGACAACGTATATTGCACATCCGACTGGACTGACAAGTGGCAGGCAGGAGCGGAAACCGCCGTTGCTTCCTATGCCGGAATGACTCTCGAAGAAGTAGTTGCACTCGAAGCCGCTACGGGCAACGGAGTCGTTACGGGCGCAACGCTTTCTTCCAACGCTTTGCTCGAAGCGGTAAAAATGGCTGCCAATACTGTCGTGAAGACAGAAGTGGAAAGTGATGTCAATGTAACATTGCCCGAATTGCAGGAGGGTTACGCTTATCTTGTAATTTACGAACCCGACGACAAGCCTTGCACTGTTTACGCAGTGGAACTTGCAAAGTTGGAAAACCAGACGGTAATCACAATGCTCGAATACCTGAACACAAACGAATCAATGCATCTTGTTGCGGGTACGGGTCAATACGGCGCTTATGTAAATGAAATCGGCAACATCAAAAACGATGACGCTACAAGCACGTATCTGTATTTCTATACTTCGGTAGCAAAAGACGCCGACACTTCCGCATACGCTCAGTCTATAATGGTAGGCGGAATCCAACTTACAAGCAGCGGAGTAGGAACGGGCGAGATGTCTTTGGAAAGTCAATGCGTAATTTACGTGGGACTTATCAAGTATTGATTCTGCGTCAAGTCAAAGTCAAACCGATTAAAGACAAAGGTAAACTTATGGAAGGTGCACGACACAACAAAATAGCGAATTCGGCACTTTACGTCGCAGTGGTGGCAATGTTTACTGCAATGCTGTCCGGCGGAAAGTTTGCGCTGATGGCAATTCCCAACGTGGAAGTGGTGACATTGCTGATTGCACTGTTTGCCGCAGTGTGGGGGTTGGCTTATGCGTTGCCGGCAACGGTGATATTTGTCATCATCGAGACTTTTCTGTGGGGATTCAACACATGGGTAATCGAATATTTCATCCATTGGCCTTGTGTTGCGTTGCTGTTCGGACTGCTGGGCAAAGTTCCTTTTAAACGCAACTCTCTGAAAGTGTTTGTGCTGACGGTAAGTGCGGTGTTTATAACATTTCTGTTCGGCGTTCAGACCAGCATAGTCGACACTCTTCTCGGTTATTCAAGCAGCAAAGGTTTTTGGCTGGTAACGGAAGAGTTCTGGTACAGGTTTACCGTGCTGTACGCGAGAGGACTGGTGTTTTTCGTAATCCATATGTGCTGTAACTGCATTTTGTTTTCCTGCGCTTTTCTGCCTTTGGAAAAAGTCTTCAGATCTATAAAACGTAAACTGACAATATAAGAAAAGTAAACTGTTTTTCATCAACGTACATTCATCTTACTTTTCTTTGCAAGAGCGACAGTTCTATCTGTCGCTCTTATTTCTTATTTGTTGTTCTTCGGGCGTTTAATTGCGGTCAGACTTTTGACAAATAGCAAAAGGTAATATATAATATGCGTGATAAAAAGAGGAAAAACGACCTCTGTCAAGGAGAAATAAAATGGCAGAAAAACAAAAACAATTCGTCAAGGAAATAGCCGATTTCAACGAGGACTTTCCTCAGTGGTATACCGACGTTGTCATTAAAACCGAACTTGTCGATTACGGTCCTATAAAGGGTACGATGGTAATTCGTCCCTACGGCTATGCTATATGGGAAAACATTCAGAAACAACTGGATATGAGATTTAAGGCGACAGGACATCAGAACGCTTATTTCCCATTGCTTATTCCGCAAAGTCTGTTACAAAAAGAAGCGGAACACGTTGAAGGTTTTGCTCCGGAAGTGGCAATGGTGACCGTTGCCGGCGGTGAAAAACTTTCCGAACCTTATGTCATCCGTCCTACAAGCGAAACAATATTCTGCACGATGTATTCCAAGTGGATAAACAGTTACCGTGATCTTCCGTTGAAACTCAATCAATGGGCAAACGTTGTGCGTTGGGAAAAGACCACGCGCCCCTTCCTTCGCACAAGCGAATTTCTGTGGCAGGAAGGACACACGATACATGCCACACGCGAAGAATCTCTGAAAGAAACAATGGACATGCTGTATCTGTACCGTGACTTTGCCCGTGACGTGCTTGCAATGCCTACGTTCGTCGGACAAAAAAGCGAAAAGGAAAAGTTTGCCGGCGCGGAAGCAACATTCGGAATGGAAGCAATGATGCTGGACGGCAAGAGTCTGCAGGCGGGCACGTCGCATCACTTCGGACAGAAGTTCAGCCGTGCTTACGACATACAGTTCCTTGACAAGGACGGCACTCACAAATACGTATGGCAGACAAGTTGGGGCGTATCCACCCGTCTTATAGGAGCGCTTATAATGGCTCACGGAGATCAGCGCGGATTGGTGTTGCCTCCCGTTGTCGCCCCCGTTCAGGTAATTGTCGTACCCGTTGCCGCTCACAAGGAAGGCGTTAAAGAAAAGGCGCAGGAGATTACCGACGCTTTGATCGCTTGCGGTATTCGCGCTCAGGCGGACTTCTCCGACAACTCTCCCGGTTGGAAATTCAATCAGTGGGAAATGAAGGGCGTTCCCGTTCGTCTGGAAGTCGGTCCCAGAGATTTAGAGCAAGGGGTAGTTACCGTTGTTCGCCGTGACAACCTCGAAAAGAGCACGATAGAACTTCAGAACTGCAGGTCGGTTGTTGAACAATTGCTTAAAGACATTCAGAAGGCAATGTACGAAAAGGCTCTCAACTTCCGCGATTCCCATGTGCGCAACGTGCACAATATGAAGGAATTGGAACAGGCTTTGAATGACAAGTGTTTTGCAAAAATCATGTGGGATCAGGACGCCGAATGCGAGGCTCTCGTCAAGGAGAAATTGCAGGCAACGGTCAGAGTAATGCTGGACGAACAACCTTTCGACGACGTCTGCGGTATCTGCGGTAAAAAGAGCGACAAACTTCGTGTAGCAATCATTGCACGCGCTTATTGATTACAAAAATTGCATTAAAAGGCAAGGATAGTCGTCCTTGCCTTTTTTAATGGAGTTTTTACGGCACACCTGTTGAAACAGTGGTCTTCAATGGCAGGGGCACTGTCACGATGTGTAATTATTGTCGCCCAAAAGTGTTTTTTTTGTCGAACAATCGTAACATTCGTATTTTTGTCGCATATAATGGGTAAACAGTTTACGGTAATCGGTGCGGGAATTTTGCAATTATATGTCCTGTTTTGTAAAACTGCCGTAAAATTTAGTGATTTGTGACAAGTATTTCGCCCGTAAAGCGGAAAACATCGCCTTTTTATAGCAAACAACGGACATAAAAATGTGGTTTTTATAAAAAAAATTGATAGAAAAGCAAAAAAAACTGAAAATCAGGTGAAAAACACTTGCGTATTGGTTTAAATTGTGGTAATATTTCAACATTAACAACGAAGAGAGTCAATGGGGTTTGTTAAATTATTGTGCAGTTTAACAAGATTGTGCAATTTAACAAGTATTCTCGGTGTTGAAGCGATTAGACTGAAACTTAATAACAAGTTTTTTGGGTAACTCAGAATCAACTCTGTTTACGCTTCGCCATCCTTTTTTTTCGGTTTGACAAGTCAGTGAGGTTGTTTTCTGGGTTTTTTTTGTTATACTACGAAAAGCCCATCCACCTGCTAGTACACGCATTAGCGTTTACTATACTATTTCGAAAATTTATGGAGGTAACGAATATGAAGAAAGTAAAGTTGCTCGTTGCGATGTTGCTTGTTCTCATCATGGCTGTGCCATTCGTTCTCACAGCATGTAATCCTGCTGGACAAGTTGATCTCAACGACGTTGTGGAGAGAACAGACTATACATCGGTCTACGATATGATAGGCTCCAAGGTTACTATTGATATGGTCGAAGAAGACGCTCAGGGTTTAGCCTACGCTACCGTTGACGGAGTTAAGTACGAACTTGGTATGGACTTCCTGTCCATGGCAATGGTTTACAACACTACCGTACCTGAAGGTAGTGAAGAGTATGAAACCAAGGAAGACGTCTACAACGAATGGTGGAAGCTGTACATCCAGAGATGGAATATGCTTGTTCCCGAAGTTCCCTTGTATTCAAATATTTACTACGATGTTTACAACAAGGAAATTGAAGGGCTTGTAACAACTCCTTACTGGACACCATCTACGGCTATTGTAGGTGCTACAACTAAAGACTCCGCAGGCGTTGTAAACATGGGCGACATCACAGACTTGTCCGGTTCTTTCCGTAACTCAAGTTTCGGTAAGGCTGCTCCTGGTGCAGCTGACCTTGCTGTACAAGAGTTGACAAGTGGTTACAGTACACTTTTCACTGATATGAACGGTGCATTCCACTTTGCTGACGGATCTACAATCACCAATGAAGTCGCAGGTAAGCAGTATCAACTCAAATCAGCAGCTGTACTTGCTAAGGCTCCAGAAACTTCAACCGACGCTGAAGGTAATATCACATACAAACTTACCATAAATTCAGGATTGAAGTTCAGTGACGGTTCTGCAATCACTGCTAAAAACTACGTTGCTTCCGTATTGGCATATAGTACAAAGGTTATGGAGGCTGCCGGCGGTAGTGCATCCTCAGGTATGTACTATGTGGGTTACGAAGAATTCAATGCAAACGTTACAGGCGGAGCAAGTGCGGTATTCTCTGGTATCAGATTGCTTAGCGACACTGAATTCTCTGTTACTATTTCTAAAGATTACGCAAACTATTACTACGTAGACACATATGCAAGTTTCTCACCCGTTCATATGGATATGTACTTTAAGGGTGCGGACATTAAGGACGATGGTAATGGATGCTATATCACAGAACCGTTTTATGCAAGCAGCGAAAAGGACGGAATCAAGACTTACGCAATGGCTGAAGTAATCAAGAGCAACATAAACAACACTGACGCTTCGGCAATTCCGTATTCAGGTCCATATGTAGTTTCTAAGTATGATGCAAGCACTAAGACAGCAACTCTTACTAAGAACGAATACTATACAGGTGACCACCGTGGTAGTGCAGCTATCCAGACAATCACATACAACAAGATTGTTTCTGAAACGCAGTTGGATCAGCTGAAACAAGGTGAAATTGATATTCTTGCAGGTGTAACAGGTGCTACAGATACAGAAGCTGCACTTGCTTTGACAAAGGGCGCAGATGCTAAATTTGCAGAAACTCACTATGACCGTGCAGGTTACGGTAAGTTGGCATTCGTTTCCGACTTCGGACCTACAATGTTCAAGGAAGTAAGACAAGCTGTTATTTACACAATTAACCGTGAAAAGTTTGCTACAGACTTTACAGGCGGACACGGTGCTGTCGTTCACGGACCTTACTATACAGGATCTGCACAGTATCAGGCTGTAAAGGATGAAATCAAGTTGAGTACTTACAACCTCAGTGCAGAAAGTGCAATCAAGGTTCTTGAAGAGGGCGGCTGGATTTACAACGGCGAAGGCAAAGAATTCGATGCATCCAAGGACGCTGTACGTTACAAGAAATTGAGCGGCTACGAATTGTCCTACGACAACTTGAATTTTGCTTCCACAGACAACAAGTACAAGACAGTCAAGATCAATGGCGAATACTACATGCCATTGGTAATCAACTGGACAGGTACACAACCTAACGAAGTTACAGACCTGCTGATTACAGCATGGCAAACTTCTAAGACTGCAACATCCGACATCGGTATGTACATCACTTACAAATCAGGTGAATTCATCACAGCATTGTACGGTGACTATTACCAGATGGCAGAAAGTGGTTTCAATGGAACAGCTCGTTGCGGCGCTGTAAACTTTGCAACAGGATTTACAAGTTCTATTTACGACTACTCGTTCAACTGGACAATCAATCCTGACTTGTATGCACAGGGCTACAACATGAACATGCTCATGGACGAAGCAGACTTCTTCTCTAATTATTCCAAGTAATTAAGTGTGTTAAAGGTAGGGGCGACACCTTATGGCGTTGTCCCTACTGTTTGCGCACAGCAAGTTACAAAATAAGACAATTTGTATCTCGCTGTGCGTAAATAAGCTGATTTAAAACGGAGGACAGTATGGCTAGATATATAATAAAGCGTATATTGTATATACTACTAGTGTTTATTATATTGTCGTTTTTGGTTTTCGCAATATACAACATGATACCTAACGACAAGGCAGCAGCACAGGCTCGTGCTGAAGTAGCCGCAAATAAAAATCTCAAATATGAAGAAAGATATTTGTATTGGCAGCGTACGTATGGGCTAGATGGTAATCTTTTTCAACGCTATTTTCGTTGGTTGGGACTTTATCCTTACACAGCAGTCGACGGTAGTGTGGGTGCCTTAAACGGAATGTTGCAGGGCAATCTGGGAAGTTCGATAGATAATGGCAGACCTGTTGCTGACTTAATCAAGGAACCAATGAAAAACACAATTTTCATGAACATATTTGCAACAGTTCTTGCTTTGGGAATTACAATTCCTTTGGGCATCTTCTGTGCTGTAAAGCGTGGTTCTAGGCGTGACGTTGTAGTGCAGATAGGAACAATTGTCGGTTACAGTATGCCTGTATTCATTGTTGCGATACTGTTCATATGGCTGTTTGCGGTAGTGTTGGGGATTTTCCCCGTTTCGGGTATGGAAACACCTGGTAATAACTTTACGGGATTTCGTGCTTTTCTGGACAGAATGTACTGCATGGCATTGCCTTTGATTGTAATGACATTCTGTTCGTTGGGCGGTATGACAAGATATGTCCGTGCTTCCATGATTGAAGCGTTGTCTCTTGACTGCATCCGCACAGCACGTGCTAAAGGTGTCAAGGAATCGGTGGTTATTTACAGCCATGCTTGGCGTAATGCCTTGATTCCCATTGTAACACTGGTAATCGGTTGGTTCTTGAGCATTTTCTCAGGCTCAATCATGATTGAAAACATTTTCGCCTACAACGGTATCGGCAAGGTGTATTTTACAGCATTGCGAAATTCCGACAACGAAGTAGTTCTTGCACTGCAGATGTTCTACATCTTCATTGCTTTGGCAGGCAACCTTGTAGTTGACCTTGCTTACGGATTTATTGATCCACGTATTCGTGTGTCTAAATAAGGAGGTGACAACACATGTCAGATAAAAAGTTAAATAATATTGACGAATCTAATGTTGTTGTCGATCAGGAACAGACAGCGGACAACAACGAAGTTCAGGCTGAACAGACTGAACTTCAAAAAAAGAACTTTTTTGCTTCAGTCGGATCGGGCATTGCTAATATCGGCAAGACTGTTTGGCGCTGGATCAAGCGTGCTTTTATGGGTGGAGATAAGGAACTTTCTGAAAAAGACAAGTTCAATGTTGAAAACATCGAAAGTCCATTGAAACAGATGACTAAGGAATTCTTCCGACGCAAGATTGCAGTTGTTGCATTGGTAGTGCTTGTGTGTATGTTTGCATTTGTGTTTATCGGACCATTGTTTGTTCCGATGGATGTAAATTACACGGATACATTGCAACAAAATATTGCCCCCAATTACACAATGATGAAAGTGCCTAATGCATTGAAAAATGATATTAAGTCAATTTCAAGTTTTTCAAACTTCTCAGTTGGGTTGAGCAACAGTGGTAAGATGTACATCTGGGGAGACACTAAACTAAGATTGGCTGGTGTAGATCTTGCAGATTTTCCTGAGGAAATAAAGGATGACAATGTTGCTTTTGTTTCTGCGGGCAAAGATCACATTGTTGCAATCACCAAGGAAGGTAAAGTAGTTGCTTGGGGTGCTAACAGTAACGGACAGTACGGCCACACAACAGCAATAGGTGCGGTTGAGATGCCGGAAGAGCTCATTAGCGGCACTATAGATCCATCGCAGGTTTCTCAGTTGGTTTGTGGATATCAGGTAACTGCGATTGTAATGAAAGACGGTTCGGTTTATGTTTGGGGTAACGGCGGTACAGTAAAAAATCTTGCTGAAATCGCCCAAATGACTAACGTTGCTAAAATTGAATTCAGTACTGCAACAGCGATGGCCATTCTTAAAGATGGTACATTCACCACTGGAAGTAAAGATTACTTTACAAGCGTAGTGTCTTCTGTGAATGGCACTTCCAGTAGTTTGTCCGGTTATTTGAATGGACGTGAAGTAATAGATGTTGTGGCGGCAGACTATTCGATTGCTTTGCTGCTTGACGGCAACGAACTTGTAATGTCTGGTGTTTTTGAAAACAATGAAGACAAGATCCCACAATTGCCCGAAGGAGAGTATTTCACTCAAATTGATGCTGGAACAAGGCATTATGTGGGTGTTACAAATAAAGGTAATTGTTACGGCTGGGGACACAGTTTCTACGGTCAGGCTGGATTCGATCCGGATAGTGGTGCATCCAAGGTTTTTGCCGGTGCAATGCAGACTTATGTAGTAAACGAAAGTGATGATTTGATCGCAACTCATGGGCTCAAGGGCTACTTGATGGGCACTGACGGTTCCGGAAGAGATATATTTACACGTATAGTACATGGTGGTAAGATGACAATGACAGTCGGTGCTGTAGCCGTAATCGTATCCTCCATCATTGCTATAATCATTGGATGCTTGTCAGGCTACTTTGGCGGTTGGGTAGATATGTTGTTGATGCGTATAACTGAAATTTTTGCATCAATTCCATTCCTTCCTTTCGCAATGATGCTTTCACTGGTAATCAGAAACTACCCTGTTGACGAAACAACTAGAATTGTAATCATCATGGTTATGCTGGGATTGTTGAGTTGGACGGGGCTTGCCCGTATGATAAGAGGTCAGGTGCTGGCAGAGCGTGAAAAAGAATTTGTAATTGCCGCAAAGGCGATGGGTATAAAGGAAAGCCGAATTGCATTCAAGCATATCCTGCCCAATGTCATTTCGGTAATTTTGGTAAGTATGACACTGTCCTTTGCAGGATGTCTGTTAACAGAATCTTCGCTGTCGTACCTTGGATTTGGAGTTCAGCAACCACAACCTACCTGGGGTAATATGTTAAACGGTGCAAACAATAGTATTGTTATTCAAAATTATTGGTGGCAGTGGTTGTTCCCGTCAATTTTCCTTGCATTGGCAACCATTTCTATCAACGTTATAGGCGATACGCTTCGTGACGTTCTCGATCCCAAGAGTACATTGGATAAGTAAGGAGGCAAAATATGGCATTACTGGAAGTAAAAAATCTTCATACTTATTTCAAAACACGCAAGGGTATCGTAAAGGCCGTAAACGATGTATCTTATACCGTTGAGCCGGGCAAAACTCTCGGCGTTGTGGGGGAAAGCGGAAGCGGCAAGTCCGTTTCGGCAATGAGCATATTGCAGTTGCTGGACGGCAACGGTTATATAGCCGGCGGAGAAATCCTGTTTAATATGGAAAATGACGGTCGGCAGAAAATAGTAAATCTCGTAAATTTAAAAACGGAATCTCACAAAAGAAAAAAAGACAAATCTGCCGATAAAGCAGAAGGAGAGCATTCTGACGGAACGGAAGGACTGAGTATGTACGACATTAGGGGAAATTACATTTCGGTAATTTTCCAGGAACCTATGACAAGTCTCAATCCTGTATTTACCGTATCGCGGCAGTTGAGCGAACCTTTTATCATTCACCAGCATCTCAGCAAAAAAGAAGCAGCCAAGAGGGCTGTTGAAATGCTGGAAGCAGTGCAGATACCTAACCCTGAGGAAGTGGCAAGACAGTATCCGCACCAGTTGTCCGGCGGTATGCGTCAGCGTGTAATGATAGCAATGGCTTTGGCGTGCAAACCAAAAATACTTATAGCCGACGAACCTACTACCGCTCTTGACGTTACGATACAGGCGCAGATATTGCATCTGATGAATGAACTTCAACGTGAAAACGGTACTTCCATTATCTTCATTACGCACGATCTTGGCGTAATAAACGAAATGGCTGACGATGTTGTAGTAATGTATTGCGGTCAGGTAGTTGAAAAGGCTCCTGCTCGTGTAATATTTTCCAATTGTAAAGTCAGTCACCCGTATACGGAAGGACTTATGTACTCCATTCCGCGTATAGACAATCTGACGGACAAATTAGAGCCTATTCCCGGTGCGGTGCCTCATCCGTTGGCATTGCCCAAGGGCTGTAAATTTGCTCCCCGTTGCAAGTACTGTACGCAAAAATGTATTGACGAAGAACCTGAATTGCAGGAAGTTGCGCCCAATCAATTGGTAAGATGTTTTTATCCCGACAAGGAGGTGAGGAAAAGTGAGCAACACCAGAAAGAAGTTGTTATCAATAAAGAATCTTAAAAAATACTTTCCTATCGCCAAGTCAAGCATCTTTCAGAAAGAGCAGTTGTACGTAAGAGCAAACGAAGACATCTCATTTGATGTATATGAAGGAGAAACAATCGGTATCGTAGGCGAATCCGGTTGCGGAAAATCCACTCTCGGACGTGTAATACTGCAACTTTACGAGCAGACTGCGGGAAGTACCATGTATTACGGTAGAAGTCGCTCGGATTTTGCTCCCAAATACGTGGAGTATACATTAAAGAACGCCAAAAAGTTTATAGATAAATACAATAAGGCACGCCTTAAAGCAGAGGAAGCGGAAAAGAAGTGTGCCGAACTTGGAGAAAACGCAACCTTTTTCCAGTTGCAGGACAAAAATCTTGCAGTTGCCGAAATGAACACGGCATTACACAACGTTGCATCTGTTTTAGGCGGATTTATGGGATTGGATGATCCCGCTCCAGGAGCAGAATTGTTGCTTCGCAGACACAGAGTTCATGTGCAGGTTGCACAGACTAAGCACAAGATTACTGCTCTTGCTGCGGAAAAGGACATTTTGGAAAGTAAAATCAGAACCGAGGAACAGAAAGAAACAAGCAAAAAACTTGCCGGACTTAAATCTGCGCTTGAGAAAGTCAAGGCACAGGAAATTGCCATTGATACAAAATTGCAACAACTGGAAACCGAACGTGCTTCGTTGCGTACGGAACTTGCCGAAACTTTGGAAAAGTACAAGGACAATGAACAATTTCAGTATTATCAGCAGTTTGTGGATACAGGCATCGACCTTGCCCGTCTCACTTACAACGAAATGCGTCAGTTGCGCAGAGATTTGCAGATAATTTTCCAGGATCCGTATTCTTCTCTCAATCCGCGTATGACAATAGGTCAGATCATCGAAGAAGGTCTGGTCACTCACAAGTTCTATAAACACGGTTCGGAAAATATGAAGGAGTACATCCTTAAAGTAATGAACGATTGCGGGTTGCAGGGATATATGATTCACCGTTACCCGCACCAGTTCAGCGGCGGTCAGCGTCAGCGTATCTGTATTGCCCGTGCTTTGGCGGTACAGCCTAAGTTTGTGGTGTGCGACGAGTGCGTTTCCGCACTGGACGTTTCCATTCAGTCGCAGATAATCAATTTGCTTCAAGACCTGAAAGAACGCGACGGGCTTACCTATCTGTTTATTTCTCACGACCTGTCAGTAGTGCGCTATATTTCAGACAGAATCTGCGTAATGTATCTGGGCAATATAGTGGAATTTGCCGATGCTAAGACTCTTTTCGAAGATCCACGTCACCCATACACGCTGGCTTTGCTTTCCAGTATTCCGACAACGGATCCGGACTCTCTCGACAAAGAAAGCATTTTGCTGGAAGGAAACATTCCAAGTCCGATACGTCCTCCTCAAGGCTGTAAATTCCATACGCGCTGCTATATGGCTACGGAAGAATGTAAACGCGTTCCTCCTCCGTTGGTTGATATAGGCGACGGCCATCTGGTCGCTTGTCACAATTGTGCAAGAAAAATTGACGAAAACGGCAATTACTTGTTTAAACTTCCCTCTACAAGGAAAAATGTTAAAGCAGAGGTAAAGTAAAATGCTTCGTTGGTGGAAACATCTTAAAAAAGCAGACGATGAAGAATACGAACAGTATAAACAGCAGATACAGAAAGAAAACCTGACTTTTAAAGACAAATTCAGTATGTTTATTTCGGCATTTCTGGTAATAATTCTTCCCGTTTCACTGGGACTTATCGCATTCGGATTGCTGATTCTCGCTTTGTTCGGAGCATTTGGCTGAGTTTTTAGATTTTTTTGTTGTGACCCCATACTGTGTGGCGGTGACGCGCATTGCGACGCTGCCGTGCATTAATTAAAGTCCCCCGTTTTCGGGGGACTTTTTTTGCGACAACGTAAGTGTGTCGATATAAATGGCGGTGACAAATCGTGTATTTGAAAACAACTGCATTTTAAGCGAACAGTAAGTCGTGCTTGCTTTCGATCGGAAATGTTTACGGCGGGCAGGTGAGGAAACAAAAAACCGTCCGGCAAACTGCCGAGCGGTATTCGGGTTTTTAAATGAGAATATTTTTTCAAATTCAGGGATTTGTAATGTTCGGTAGAACAAACAGCACAAACAGCGCAACGGCAAGCAATATGACAAACAGTACCGTGCGAATTTTCTGCTGCGCTTTGATGTCGTGTTTGCCTGTATATCCCGACGGCGTCAGTTCCCCCTTGCAGTGAGGGCATTGCGTAAAATGATCAAGCACCTGTTTGCCACAATGAGGGCAGGCTACAAGATGTTTTTCCAGGTTGGATTTTTTCATGGCAATCTCCTTTTTTTTGTGATTATACCATTTTGAATTGCGTTTGGCAACATTTAGGAGGCAAAACAAAAATTCAAATGGCTTTAAACACACTTTTGCCTATCCTTATATATAGATAATTCCTTTATGACCGCAAGTACAGTGACGGCGCGGGGCCTAATTATTAAAATTAAAACAAAGAATTACAAGTAATTGAATTTGTCCGTGCCGAAATCGGCTCTCGAAACAAAATGCGATTTATCGCGTTCCGTAGACTTTAAACGAAATCCGTTTGCTTGCTGAAAAAATGAAGCGGTAAGTAACTTTTTTATGTTTGAAATATACCGCTTTACCTGTAATACGGCGTTTTTGAAGTGTTGGCGAGACCGTTTGAAATTCAAAGTGACACACTTTGTTGCTTTGTAAGAAAGGAGTATAAAAATATTCATTTTGTGTCAAAAATATGCCAAAAAATATTTGACAGCCTATTGACTGTTGTGATATTATATACAGGCTGTGGAATATGGCTTGAAGCGTGAGGTTACTGAGACAACAGAAAACTTACGCCTACATAGCATCGCCGGCAAAGAGCGGTGTGACCGAATCGCAGCGTCGCCCGATAAGTGACAAGGCCTGTCAAACTGTCAGACGGGGCAAAAGTAAGCAAATGAAAATTTGCTTTATTAAAAGCCACAGTATGATACACACGGAAGTGTTGTCAGCGGAAAAGGATTCGGCAATAAAACATTTTTAAAGGAGAGAACAACATGGCTAACCAAAGAATCAGAATTAAGTTGAAGTCTTACGACCACAATTTAGTCGATCTCGCTTGCACGAAGATCGTGGAAGCGGCAAAAAAGATGGGAAGTACCGTATCCGGTCCTATTCCCCTGCCCACAGAAAGGGAAATCGTAACGGTGTTGCGTGCTACGCACAAATATAAGGATGCGCGCGAACAATTCGAACTCAGAACTTACAAGCGTTTGATTGACATTTACAGTCCCAATGCCAAGACGGTAGACAGCCTTACCAAACTGGATCTGCCCGCAGGCATCGACGTAAAGATCAAACTGTAAAATACAGCGGAGGTGAACTTTATCAATGAATAAAGCAATCATAGGAAAGAAGTTGGGCATGACTCAGGTGTTCATGCAAGACGGAACGATGGTTCCGGTGACAGTTGTGCAGGCAGGTCCCTGTACGGTTGTTCAGAAGAAGACGGTTGAAAGAGACGGTTACAGTGCAGTTCAATTGGGTTACGAAGAAGTTCCCGAAAGAAAACTCAACAAGCCCGAACAAGGACATCTTAAAAAGGCTAACGCAGGTTCTCTTAAACATCTTAAAGAATTTCAACTTGACAATGCCGACGCTCTCGAAGTCGGTGCAAAGATAGAATGTGACGTGTTCGCGGAAGGCGACTTCGTAGACGTTACGGGAATGACCAAGGGTCGCGGATTTACCGGCGTTATCAAGCGTTGGAATCAGGGCAGACTTAAAGAAACTCACGGTGCCGGCCCCGTTCACAGAGAAGTAGGTTCCATGGGCGCAAACAGCACACCGTCACGTGTACTTCCCGGCAAGCACATGCCCGGACAGTACGGTGTAGAACAGGTCACCGTGCTCAACCTTGCGGTAGTCAAGGTTGACAAGGAAAGGGGAGTGCTTCTTATAAAGGGTGCTATTCCCGGAGCAAAGAACAGCGTTGTGTACGTCCGCAATGCAGTCAAGAAATAAGGTGAAGGAGAAGAAAAATGCAAGTAAAAGTATACAACACATTGGCCCAGGAAGTGGGCAAGATGAAGTTGCAGGATGACGTTTTTGGTTGCGAATACAATGAATCTCTCATTCATCAGGCAATCGTGACGTATCAGGCTAATCAAAGACAGGGAACGAAGAGCACTCTCACCCGTTCAGAGGTCCGTGGGGGAGGCATCAAGCCCTGGAGGCAAAAGGGAACCGGCCGCGCAAGACAGGGCAGCATCCGTGCTCCGCAATGGATCAAGGGCGGAGTTGTGTTTGCTCCGAAGCCTCGCGACTTTTCCAAAAAGATAAACAAGAAAATGAAGGCTCAGGCTTTCCGCAGTGCAATCAGTTACAAAGTTGCCAATCAGGAACTGGTGGTTGTGGACAAGTTCGAAATCGAACAGCCCAAGACGAAGTTGGTTGCGCAGATACTTAAAAACTTCAACTACAATCAAAGAACATTGCTTATCGTCGCAGGCGAACAGGCAGACGTTGTAAGAGCAGGCGCTAACATCGAAAAACTTACAGTTGTGGACGCAAGCCTTGCAAATATTTACCAGATTGTTTCCAACGTGAACGTAATAATCACCAAGGAAGCAGTTAAACAAATTGAGGAGGCATACGCAATATGAACTCTTACGACATCATCAGACGTCCTATTCTGACGGAAAAAAGTTACGACGGAATTCCTTCCAAGACCTACACCTTCGAAGTTGCCAAGAGCGCTAACAAGGTAGAAATCAAAAAGGCAGTGGAAGAAATATTCGGCGTTAAGGTTGACAAAGTTGCAACCGCAATCGTTAAAGGCAAACTCAAGAGACAGGGCAGAACTCAGGGCTACACCTCTGAATGGAAAAAGGCCACAGTTACCCTGAAAAAAGACAGCAAGGCAATCGAATTCTTCGAAAGCTTGTCCTGATAGTGGAGGGTAATACAAATGGCTATTAAGAAATACAAACCGACCTCGCCCGCACGCCGTTTCATGTCGGTGTCGGCTTTCGAGGAAATCACTTGTACAACTCCGGAAAAGTCTTTGCTTGCTACTAAGCAAAAGACGGGCGGAAGAAATGCTACCGGACGCATCACCGTCAGACACATCGGCGGCGGTAACCGCATCAAGTACAGAATAATCGACTTCAAGCGCGACAAGCAGGTTCCCGCTAAGGTTGCTACCATCGAATACGATCCCAACCGCACGGCAAACATTGCGTTGCTTCATTACGCCGACGGCGAAAAGAGATACATTCTTGCTCCCGTAGGACTGAATGTCGGCGACACGGTCGTTGCTTCCAGCGAAGCGGATATCAAGGTGGGCAACAATCTTCCTCTTGAATTTATCCCCGTAGGTACCATCGTTCACAACATCGAACTCAACCCCGGCAAGGGCGGACAGATTGCCCGTGCTGCAGGTATCTACGCACAACTTATGGCTAAGGAAGGCAAGTACGCTACACTCAGAATGCCCAGCGGCGAAGTAAGACTGGTGTTGCTCAAATGCTGTGCTACCATCGGTCAGGTGGGTAATCTCGACCACGAAATCGTATCGGTAGGTAAAGCCGGTAAGACTCGTCACATGGGAACGAAACCCACTGTAAGAGGTAGCGTAATGAACCCTTGCGATCACCCTCACGGTGGTGGTGAAGGTAAGTCGCCTGTCGGACGTCCCGGTCCCGTAACTCCCTGGGGTAAACCTGCATTGGGTTACAAGACCAGAAAGAAGAAAAAGGCTTCCGGCAAATTTATCGTAAAGCGTGTTAACTGATGGGAGGAATTGATAAATGAGCAGATCGGTTAAAAAAGGACCTTATGTGCAAGCCGTACTTCTGAAAAGAATACAGGAAATGAACAGTAAGGGCGAAAAGAAAGTATTGAAAACATGGTCGAGAAGTTCCACAATCTTCCCTGATTTCGTAGGACACACGATCGCCGTACACGACGGCAAGAAACATGTCCCCGTGTACATCACGGAAGATATGGTTGGATTGAAGTTGGGCGAATTTGCTCCGACCAGAACATTCAGAGGTCACGCTGGAAGCAAGTCCAGTGCGGCTAAGTAGGAGGCGTACAAATGGCAACAAGAAGTAAACAAAAAGCAACTACACGTCAGGCTAATAAAGACAATCGTCCTTACGCTGTAGCAAAATACATTCGTATATCTCCTTCCAAGGTTCAAGTTGTGCTGGATCTCATCCGCGGCAAGAACTACGTTGAAGCAGTAGCGGTTCTTAAAACCGCAAGCAAGGCAGCCTGCGAACCCGTACTTAAAGTACTCAACTCCGCGGCAGCCAACGCTGAAGTAAACAAAGGTATGAACAAGGACGCTCTTTATGTAGCGGAATGTTTTGCCGATCAGGGTCCTACTCTTAAAAGAGTGCAACCCGTATCCCGCGGCAGAGCATACAGAATCCTTAAGAGAACAAGTCACATCACAGTGATACTTGACGAAAGAGCGTAATGAGGAGGCATCAGAATGGGACAGAAAGTTAATCCGCACGGATTGAGAGTAGGCGTTATTCAAGGTTGGGATTCCAAGTGGATCGCCAACGGCAAGGATTTTGCTAAATACATCAAAGAAGACGACCAAATCAGAACGTTCGTAAAGAAAAAGTATTACCAATCGGGAATTTCCAAGATCGTTATCGAAAGAAACGAAGGAAAAGTTACCGTTGACATTCACACAGGCAGACCCGGCGTACTTATCGGTAAGGCGGGCGCAGGTGTAGAAGAAATCAAAAAGGATGTTGAAAAGATTGCAAAGGGCAAGACCGTTCACATCAACATCGTTGAAGTAAAGCGTCCTGATATGGATGCTCAACTGATTGCGGAAGGTATTGCCGCTCAGTTGGAAAAGCGTGTTTCCTTCCGTCGTGCAATGCGCCAGTTTATGGGCAGAGCAACACGTGCCGGCGCACTCGGTATCAAGACGATGGTTTCCGGCAGACTTGACGGTGCGGAAATCGCAAGAAGCGAACAGTATCACGAAGGAAGTATTCCTCTGCACACTTTGCGTGCCGACATCGACTACGGTTATGCCATCGCCAAGACGACATTCGGCGTAATCGGCGTAAAAGCATGGGTGTACAAGGGTGAAATTCTTCCCAAGAAGAAAAAGACAGCAAACAAGGAGGTAACCGGCAATGTTAATGCCTAAAAGAGTTAAAAGACGCCGTCAGTTCCGTGGCAGAATGAAAGGTGCCGCACACAAGGGCAACAAAGTGGCTTACGGCGAATACGGTTTGGTCGCTCTGGAACCTTCTTGGATAAAGAGCAATCAGATTGAAGCCGCCCGTGTCGCTATGACTCGTTTCATTAAGCGTGGCGGTAAAGTTTGGGTGAACATCTTCCCCCACAAACCCGTAACAAAGAAACCTGCAGAAACCAGAATGGGTTCCGGTAAAGGTAGTCCCGAATACTGGGTGGCAGTTGTAAAGCCGGGCAGAGTTATGTTCGAAATGGCCGGCGTTCCCGAAGACATAGCGCGCGAAGCGTTGCGTCTTGCAAGTCACAAACTTCCCGTTAAGTGCAAGTTTGTTAAAAAAGAAGAGGCGGTGAGTGCAGATGAAAGCAAGTAATATCCGTGAAATGAATAACGAAGAATTGGTTGCTAAGTTGGCTGACCTCAAAAAGGAACTGTTCAACCTGCGTTTGTCGCATGCAACCGGACAACTTAACAATCCTCTTGCGCTTCACAATGTCAAGAAGGACATAGCAAAAATCAAAACCGTGCTTCGCGAAAGAGAAATCGCGTCGCAAAAAGCGTAAGGGCGGAGGTAAGTTATGACTATCGAAAGAAATTACAGAAAAGAAAGAGTAGGCGTAGTTGTTTCCGACAAGATGGACAAGACGATTGTCGTTGCTATCGTAAACAAGTACAAACACCCTCTTTACAAGAAGACAGTTTCCACAACTAAGAAGTATAAAGTTCACGATGAAGAAAACCAATGCGGCGTAGGCGATACGGTAAGAATCGCCGAAACCAGAAAGTTGTCCAAGGACAAGAACTGGAGATTGGTTGAAATCGTTGAAAAGGCTAAGTAATAGAGGAGGACAGGACAGTGATTCAACCACAAACAAGATTAAAGGCAGCCGACAACTCGGGTGCAAAAGAACTTATGTGTATCAAAGTGCTGGGCGGTTCCTTCCGTAAATTCGGTAACATCGGCGACATCATCGTGGCAAGCGTAAAGAGCGCAAACCCCGGCGGAGTTGTCAAGAAGGGCGATGTCGTAAAGGCAGTTATCGTAAGAAGCGCCACCGGCGTTAACAGAAAGGATGGTACACACATCCGTTTCGACGACAATGCCGCAGTAATCATAGACAATCAGAAGCAACCACGTGGAACTCGTATTTTTGGACCTGTGGCAAGAGAGTTGAGAGAAAAGGATTTTATGCGTATCGTTTCTCTTGCTCCCGAAGTGCTTTAATAGGAGGACACGCTAATGGCAAGTATGAATATCAGATCGGGCGACCTTGTTCAATTGCAGGTCGGCGACAGCGAAAACCGCAATAAGAAGGGCAGAGTTATCAGCGTTAACCCTGACAAACAGACAGTTACCGTTGAAGGTCTCAGAATGGTCACAAGGCACAGAAAGCCCCGTAACGCTCAGGACAAGGGCGGAAAGATCCAGATCCCCAGTGCGATCAACGTATCCAACGTTATGTTGATTTGCCCCACATGCGGCAAGCCCACACGCGTAAAGCACGTTCTCGGCGAAAAGGGCAAATACATCAGAGCATGCAAACAGTGCGGAGCGACTATCGACACCAAGGCCGAAAAGAAACAGGCTAAGGATGCAAAGAAGACCGCTAAGAAGACTACTACGGCGAAGAAGACAACAACCAAGAAAAAGGCTGTTGAAACCGCTGAATAAGGAGGAAAGGAACAGTGGCAAAAACTACTACTAAAGTAACGGCCGAAAAGACAGAAAACAGATTGAAGAAACTGTACAAAGAAACTGTTGTTCCTCAACTCGTTAAAGAATTCGGTTACAAAAACATCAACGAAGTTCCCAAACTGGAAAAGATCGTCATCAATTCCGGTCTCGGCGACGTAAAAGACAACAGCAAGAGTTTCCAACTTGCAGTTGAAGAAATCAAGTCCATTGCAGGACAAAAGCCCCTTGTTACCAACAGTAAGCTGTCAGTAGCTAACTTCAAGGTAAGAAAAGGCATGCCTGTTGGTGCTAAGGTTACATTGAGAGGAGACCGCATGTTTGCCTTCATGGACAAACTTGTGTCCATCGCTCTTCCCCGTGTAAGAGACTTCCACGGTGTACCCACCAACTTTGACGGCAGAGGAAACTACACTCTGGGTATCAGAGAACAACTTATTTTCCCCGAAATCGTGTACGATCAGGTGGAAAAGACCAGAGGGTTTGACGTAACCTTCGTAACGACGGCTCGTTCCGATGCAGAAGGCAAGGCATTGCTCAAATATCTTGGAATGCCTTTCAGAAGTTAATGAGGTGGCAAAATGGCAAAGAAATCAATGATAAACAAACAGCAAAAAACCCCTAAGTACAGTACAAGAGCGTACACAAGATGCTCCATTTGCGGACGTCCTCACTCTGTATTGAGAAAGTACGGTATTTGCAGAATTTGTTTCAGAGAAAAATCTTACAAGGGTGAAATCCCCGGCGTAAAGAAAGCAAGCTGGTAAGGAGGTAGAAAAACATGGTTGTAACAGATCCTATTGCAGATATGCTCACTCGTATCAGAAATGCTATCACGGCTAAACACGCCGATGTGGAAATGCCCGCTTCCAAGGCGAAGAAGGCAATCGCTCAGATTCTTCTGGACGAAGGCTACATCGCAGGATACGAAGAAATTGCAAATGAATTGCAAAACACTTTAAAAGTAACTTTGAAATACGGCGCAAAGGGCGAAAAGGTTATCACCGGTCTCAGACGTATTTCCAAACCCGGACTTAGAGTTTACGCTAAGTCCAATGAACTCCCCAAGGTGTTGAACGGTCTCGGCATTGCCATCGTTTCCACATCGAAGGGCGTAATGACAGACAAGACGGCAAGAAACCTCAACCTCGGCGGTGAAGTTCTTGCTTACGTATGGTAAGGAGGAAGATAGACTATGTCAAGAATCGGTAAAAAGCCTATCGTAATTCCTCAGGATTGTTCCGTTTCCGTAGATCACAACACGATTACGGTAAAGGGACCCAAGGGAACCCTCGTTCGTACGATAGACGCAACAATCGGTTGCGAAGTAAAGGAAAACGTATTGACACTTACCTGTCCCGACAACGCTTCCAAAGAACTTCAGGCTAAACACGGTCTGTACAGAGCATTGCTCAACAACATGGTTGCAGGTGTGCACACCGGTTTTACCAGAACGGTAGTTATCAACGGCGTAGGTTACAAGTCCGCCGTTGCAGGTAACAAACTGACACTCAACATCGGTTTCTCTCATCCCATTGAAATGGTTGCTCCGGAAGGTATAACTTTCCAGTGCACAACTCCCACGGAAATCGTTGTTTCCGGTTGCGACAAGGAACTGGTTGGACAAACTGCCGCAAACATCAAGGCTAAGCGTCCCGTCGAACCCTATCATGCATACGGCATCAGATACAAGGAAGAAGTCGTTGCCATGAAGGAAGGCAAGAAATCAGGTAAGTAAGGAGTGTAGAAGATGATTAAAAAGATTGATAAAAACGCTGACAGAAAAGTACGTCACGCCAGAGTTAGAAAAAAGGTCTTCGGTACAAGCGTAAGACCTCGTCTGTGCGTGTATCGCAGTACAAGATATATCTACGCTCAGATCATTGACGACATCACAGGTAACACACTGGCATCTTCTTCGAGTTTGGCATTGGCTGAATCGTTGGCAGGAAAGACCAAGACCGAATCTTCTAAGGCAGTAGGTGCTGACATCGCTAAGAAAGCATTGGAAAAGGGTATTTCCGAAGTTGTTTTCGACCGTGGTGGTTACATCTACACCGGACGCGTATCTGCTGTCGCAGAAGGCGCAAGAGAAGCCGGACTTAAATTCTAACGGGAGGTTCACAATGGAAAACGTACAAGAAGTTAGTGTTGCCGTTGAAGCGGAAACAAAAGAACCCGCTCAGGGCACGACTAAGAGAACTTTTAATAAAGAAGGTCGTCCCGACCGCCGTAATTCCAGACGCAACAACCGTGACAACCAGCGTGAAGATGACGGTCTTATCAAGAAGACCGTTGACATCAGACGTGTAACTAAGGTTGTCAAGGGCGGACGCACGATGCGTTTTGCCGCTCTTGTTGTAGTTGGTGACGGTAAAGGTCAGGTCGGCGTAGGAGTCGGTAAGGCTGCCGAAGTTCCTCAGGCTATTGAAAAGGCTACTCAGAGAGCCAAAAAAGCAATGGTAAACGTTGCTTTGAAGGATACAACTATTCCTCACGAAACGATCGGTAAGTTCAGCCGCGGCAAGGTATTGCTTATGCCCGCTCAACCCGGTACCGGCGTTATTGCAGGCGGTCCTGTAAGAAACGTACTGGAAGCGGTAGGTATTAAAGACATTCGTACAAAGTCCTACGGTTCGAACAATCCCATCAACTGTGTAAAGGCAACTTTCAACGGTTTGGTAACACTGCGTTCGGCGGAACACATCGCTCAACTTCGCGGTAAGAGCGTAGAAGAAATTCAATAAGGAGGCGATGGGCAATGACAGTAAAAAAGACCAATAACGAAGCTACTAAGGCTCCTTTGTACATCAACGGCAGATATGTCGTGGAAAAACAATTTAACAACAAGCACGAGGCGGGATATCGTCCTTACGAAAACACAGGCAAGCAAATCAAGGTTACACTTGTAAAAAGCACCAACGGTTGTCTGGCCGAACAGATCAAGACTGTTGAAGCACTGGGCTTGAAGAAGATCCGCCAAAGCAGAGTTCACAACGACAACGACGCTATAAGAGGAATGATCTTCAAAGTAAAGCACCTTGTTGTTGTTGAAGAAGTTAAGTAAGGAGGCCAACAATGAGAATACACACAATCGAACCATCTGTGGGCGCCGTTACTCCTGCCAAGAGATTGGGCAGAGGTATCGGCAGCGGTCTCGGTAAGACCAGCGGTAAAGGTCACAAGGGTCAGTGGGCCAGAAGCGGAGGCGGTGTACGTCCCGGATTCGAAGGCGGTCAGACTCCCCTTGCAAGACGCGTTCCCAAGCGTGGTTTCAAAAACAATTTTGCAGTAACATACGATGTAGTTAACCTTTCGGCTCTCAACGTATTTGAAGAAGGTACTGAAGTTACCCCACAATTGTTGTGCGACAACGGCATCGTAAACAGTAAAAACAACGGTGGAGTAAAGGTTCTTGGTAACGGACAAATCACCAAGAAACTTACCGTAAAGGCTAACAAATTCTCCACATCCGCTAAGGAAGCAATCGAAGCGGCCGGTGGTACTGCAGAGGTAATTGAATAATGTTTGAGACCATAAGAAATGCCTTCAAAATCAAAGAAGTGCGTCAAAAGATACTCATGACGATCCTGTTTGTAATCATCTACAGACTGGGTTGTTACATCCCTGTACCCGGATTCAACGGAATCGCGATAGATGCAACTGCCGGTTACGGCCTTACATCCGTTTTGGACGCAATCACCGGTAGCGCACTGAGTCAGGGTACTATATTTGCGCTGGGCATTTCGCCCTATATTAACGCGTCGATTATAATGCAACTGCTTACCGTTGCTTTGCCTCCTTTGGAAAGACTTTCCAAGAAGGGCGACGAAGGTAAGAAGAAGATAGGTTTTATTACCCGTATCGTAACTTTGGGTCTTGCAATAATCAGCGCGCTGGGCATAGTCTTGGGCTTGGGCGGTGAAAGTGCCGTCGATGTAACATTCTTGACAAATATGTTTGAAATGCCTATCGCCGCAATGTACACTTTCATCATTGTTGTACTTGTAGGCGGCAGCATGCTGTGCATGTGGATCGGCGAACGTATCACCGAATACGGAGTAAGCAACGGTATTTCGATGCTGATCTTCGTAGGTATTCTTTCTACCGCAGGTCAGGCAATCATCAAGACCATTACCGGTCAGAACTGGATCGAACTTGCTGTCTTCCTGGTATCAATCGTTCTTATCTTCGCCTTTATCGTCTGGGTAGACGGCGCGGAAAGAAAGATCAAGGTTCAGTATGCGAAACAGGTAAAGGGCAACAAAATGTACGGCGGACGATCAACCGTTATCCCCATCAAGGTCAACGGTTCCGGCGTTATGCCTCTGATCTTCGCCTTCTCTATTCTGAGTTTCCCCTCGATGCTCATCAGCACATTCTGGGCTGACGCCGCATCGACGGAAGGCACATTTGCTTACTGGTGGACCAAATACCTCGGAACAGGCACTGTCGTTTACACGATATTCCTTGCATTGCTGATTCTGGGATTTGCTTATTTCTATTCGCAGATACAGTTTAACCCCATCGAAATCAGCCGTAACATTCAGCAAAACGGCGGTTTTATCCCCGGTATCAGACCCGGACGTGAAACAAGCGATTACCTGCAAAGAGTAATCAGCCGTATAACTTTGTGGGGCGCAGTATTCCTTGCGTTTATCGCACTGGTTCCTTCGTTGCTGTTCATGATTCCCAGTTGGATCGGAATTGCATCTACAGATACTCAACTTATCAACTCGTTCAGCGCAACCGGTATGCTGATTACCGTTTCCGTCGCTCTCGAATTCAACAGAGCACTGGAAAATCAGATACTCATGCGTCACTACAAGGGATTTTTGAAATAATATGAAAATAGTACTTTTGGGTGCGCCGGGCAGCGGAAAAGGTACCCACGCACAAAGACTTACTAAACAACTCAACATACCGCAGATTTCCACAGGAGATATCTTCCGTAAGAATCTCAAGGAAGAAACTCCTTTGGGTTTGCAGGTAAAGGAAATAATGGCGAAGGGACAACTTGTCCCTGACGCCGTTACCGTTGCCATCGTAAAGGACAGACTTGCCCAAAGCGATTGCGCAAACGGATATATTCTGGACGGTTTTCCCCGTTCGTTGGTTCAGGCCGAAGAACTCGACAAGTTCGACAACGTCGAATACGCAGTCAACATCGATGTGGACAAACAGGCTGTCATCGACAGACTGAGCGGAAGACGTTTCTGCCCTGATTGTAACGGTACGTTCCACGTATCTTCGCTCAACGGTTCGGACAAATGTCCTAACTGCGGAGCAACACTGATCACCCGTGCCGACGACAGCGAACAGACCGTACGCGAAAGACTGGACGTATACGAAAAGACCACAATGCCTTTGATTGATTACTACGCTCGTCAGGGTAAGTTGGTAAATGTCGACGGTAACGGTACGATAGAAGAAGTGTACGACAGAATACTTACGGCAATCGGCAAATGATCACTATCAAGACATCATCGCAGATAGAACTGATGCGAAAAGCCAACATCATTGTGAGAGACACGTTGCAGTTGCTTGCGGAGCACACCCGTCCGGGCGTTTCTACGTGGCAACTCAACAAGTTGGCTCACGATTACATTGTTTCTCAGAACGCTGTACCCAGTTTTTTAAATTACAACGGTTATCCGGCAAGCATATGTGTTTCCGTAGATTGCGAAGTCGTACACGGCATACCTTCCAAACACAAGATATTGCAGGAAGGACAGATAGTCAGTTACGACGTCGGCGCCATCTATCAGGGATGGAACGGCGACGCTGCCCGTACTGTGGGTGTCGGAATTATTTCCGACGAATGTCAGCAACTTATCGACGTTACCGCACAATGTTTCTTCGAGGCTGTCAAGGCCATCGAAAAGGGTAACACGAGATTAGGCGACATAGGTCATGCGGTACAGAGTTACGCCGAAAGTTTCGGATACGGAGTTGTGCGCGAACTGGTAGGTCACGGAATAGGCCGTAATATGCATGAGGAACCCGATGTTCCCAACTTCGGAACGGCGGGGCACGGATTGCGACTTACTTCGGGAATGACCGTCGCCATCGAACCCATGATAAACATGGGCACGGAAAAAGTGGACTTTATGTCGGACGGATGGACGGTAAAGACTCGCGATCGCAAGCCTTCCGCGCATTACGAAAACACGGTGGCAATAACAGACAACGGCGTAGAGATACTCAGTTTGTAACAGGACAAAAGGACAAATATGACAAACGATATGTTGCTTATAGGCAGCGTTGTGCTGTCCGTGAGGGGCAGGGACAAAGGCAATTACTTTACCGTTGTTGCTCTTGTGGACGATATTGTGTATATCGCCGACGGAGACAAACACAAGTTGTCCTCTCCCAAGAAAAAAAATATCAAACACGTTCGCGATTGCGGCGAAACGCTTGACGGTATTGCTGACAAATTTGCTTTAAACAAGAAAGTTTTTGACAGCGAACTGCGTAGCGCATTGCGTCGTTACGGCGAAACAATGCAAAAAACCCAATGAGGGTATTGCCAATCCGGCACATCAAATTTAAAGGAGATTCTAATGTCAAAAGACGATGTTATTGAAGTTGAAGGCGTGGTAGTAGAAGCGTTGAGAAATGCCGAATTCCGCGTAAGACTTTCTAACAATCACGAAATCACAGCATATGTTTCCGGCAAGTTGAGAATCCATTCGATACGTATTCTTCCCGGCGACGCTGTCAAAGTGGAAATGAGTCCTTACGATCTGACAAAAGGTCGTATTGTATGGCGTTCCAAGGGTAACTGACAGTCACAAGACACAATATTTCCGTATATAATACAAGCCGGTATCGGCATTTAAGGAGGACATCATGAAAGTTAAACCATCTGTAAAACCCATTTGCGACAAATGCAAGGTTATTAAGCGCAACGGCAAGGTAATGGTAATTTGTTCCAAATATCCCAAACACAAGCAAAGACAAGGTTAACAGGGATTTGGTCATGACCGTGCCGGAAAATGCAACGACATTCCACATAGGTTGCACGGCAGGTTCATGTGTATATAAATATTTTTTCTTTAATTTATAAAAGGAGATTTAAGTAATGGCTCGTATTTCCGGCGTAGATTTGCCAAGAGAAAAACGTATAGAAATCGGTCTGACCTACATTTACGGCATCGGTCGTACGACTGCCGACCGTATTTTGGCGGAAACAGGCGTTAATCCGGATACTCGCGTTAAGGATCTTACCGAAGACGACGTATCCAAGATTCGTGAATACATTGAAAAAAATCTTCACGTTGAAGGTGATCGCAGACGTGAAGTAGCACTGGATATCAAAAGACAAATGGAAATTGGTTCTTACAGAGGAATCCGTCACAGAAAGGGTCTGCCTGTAAGAGGTCAATCCACCAAACAGAACGCTCGTACCAGAAAGGGACCCAAGCGCACGGTTTCCCGCGGTAAGAAGGCTAAGTAATAAAAGGAGGTAATGATCAATGGCTGTAAAGAAAGTTGTCAAGAAAAAGAAAGATTTACGCAAGGTTGACAAAGGACAAGTTCATATTCATGCTTCCTTCAACAACACAATCGTAACATTTACCGACATGAACGGTAATGCTCTCAGTCAGTGCAGTTCGGGCGCTTTGGGTTTCCGCGGTTCTCGTAAGAGCACGGCGTTTGCCGCTCAACAGGCTGCCGAAAAGGCTGCTCAGCAGGCCAAGGAATACGGTTTGCGTTCCGTAGAAGTTTATGTCAAAGGTCCCGGTCAAGGCAGAGAATCCGCTATTCGTGCTTTGCAGACTGCCGAAATCGACGTAACACTCATTCGTGACGTATCACCCATCCCTCACAATGGATGCCGTCCCCCCAAGCGCAGAAGAATTTAACAAGGAGATTGATCATTTATGGCTAGAAATACAACTGCAGATTGCCGTCAATGCAGACGTGAAAAATGCAAATTGTTTCTCAAAGGCGAAAGATGCTACACCGACAAATGCGCTTTGACCAAACGCAACAAGATCCCCGGACAGCATGCTGACGGTCGTAAGAAGGTTACGGAATACGGCCTGCAATTGAGAGAAAAACAAAAGACCAAGAGAATTTACGGATTGCAGGAAAAGCAATTCCGCAAATACTACGAAGAAGCGGAACGTCAACGCGGCGTAACAGGCGCTACGATGCTTATTTTGCTTGAAAAGAGACTTGACAACGTTGTTTACCGTATGGGTATCGGCGTTTCACGCAGTCAGGCAAGACAGTTTGTCAACCACGGTCTCATTACCGTCAACGGCAAACGCGTAACCATCCCCAGTTACCAGATCAGCGTAGGCGATGTAATTTCCGTAAAGGAAAACAAGGCCGAACAACCCTTGTTCGCTCAACTTAAACAATCCAAAAAACCGGCAAATCTCCCCAAATGGCTTGATTTCGAACCCGCCGAACTTACAGGTAAAGTTATTGCCGAACCGGTAAGAGAAGACATCGATATGAGCATCCAGGAGCACATGATTGTCGAGTTGTACTCCAAGTAAGCAACTTAAACATACAACCGACGAAGGTGACGGTGGACATATTACATTTGTCCGTCGTCGCTTGCTCAAAATATTTTATAAAGGAGATTGTTGTCCATGATGGAAATAGAAAAACCGGTAATGACAGTCGAAGAAAGTGGTATCAATGCCAGCGTTGTTAAAATCGTCGCTGAACCGCTTGAAAGAGGCTACGGCATCACTCTCGGCAACGCTTTGAGAAGAGTTCTTCTTGCTGCTTTGCCCGGCGTTGCTGTTGTCGGTATCTCGATTGACGGCGTTCAACACGAATTCTCCACTGTTCCCGGTGTAAAGGAAGACGTTACCGACATCATCCTTAACATCAAGTGCCTTGCATTGAAATCCAACAATGAAGACAAAGACTTCAGAAAGACCGTTTCCATTCACAAGGTAGGTCCTTGCGAAGTCCGCGCAGGAGACATCATTACTGATGCGGAAGTGGAAGTACTCAATCCCGATTTGTACATCTGCACTCTGGAAGAAGGCGCTTCTTTCAACTGTGATCTGTATGTAGGTCGCGGATGCGGCTACGCTTCTATTGAAAAGAATAAAGAAAGAAACAGAGAACTCAAACTCAACTATCCCATCGGCTTTATCCCCATCGACTCGGTTTTCGGTCCTGTCAAGAAAGCAAGTTACAATGTCGAAAGCGCGCGTATAGGTCAAGACCTTTCGCACGACAAACTTACTCTTGAAGTGGAAACCAACGGAGCATTTTCAGGCAGAGAAATTGTTTCGCTGGCTGCTAAAATCATTGAAGATCACATCAGACTGTTTGTGGACTTGTCCAGCAACTTCAACAAGGACATCTTGATTCCTCGCGAATCGGACAACCACAAGAAAGTCTTGGAAATGAACATCGACGACATGGATTTGTCCGTACGTTCGTACAACTGTTTGAAGCGTGCAGGTATTCAGACCGTTGAAGACCTCACACGTAAGAGCGAGGACGATATGCTGAAAGTGCGTAATCTCGGCCGTAAATCTTTGGACGAAGTTATCGCAAAGTTGGAAAGTTACGGCTTGTCTTTGAGAAATAAGGATGAATAGGAGAAATACACAATGGCATTACAAAGAAAATTAGGAAAAGCAACAGATCAAAGACTTGCGTTGCTTAAAAATCAGGTTTCCCAATTGTTGTGGAACGGCAAACTCGAAACCACCGAAGCACGTGCCAAGGAAGTGCAGAAACTTGCCGAAAAATATATCACTCTTGCCGTAAACACCTACAAAGATACGGTGGAAGTTGAAAAGACAAAGATCGTAAAGGGTAAGGAAACAAAGGTAAAAGTTTTAAATGACGGCGCAACCAAACTTGCCGCAAGACGTCAACTTATTGCCGCTTTGAACGATCTTCAGGAACAGAGACGTCCCAAGGAAACACGTACGGAATTTGCTGCAAGAACCAAGGAAGTAAGACATCCTCTTATTGAAAAGATGTTTAACTACTATGCACCCCGTTTCGACAAGCGTGCCGAAGAAAAGGGACAGAAGGGCGGTTACACGGCAATCTACAAGATGACGGCTCGTCGCGGTGACGCTGCGGAAATGGCTCTTATAGTTGTTCTGTAATCGAACACTGAACAGTAAATAAAAAAGACAACTGATGTACATTCAGTTGTCTTTTTTATTGCAATAGGTATTGTTTTCTGATTGAAAATGTGCTAAAATTTTCTTGCATGAGTAAAACACGTGGCAAGAAAGAGGGTATATGACAACTGCACATTTCAACAGACTGCTAAAACAACTGTCAATGGGGGACATGTCCGCCCTTGAACGGCTGTATAATCACTACTACGCTACAATTTGTGCTGTGGCGTATTGTAGGTTACGAAAGAAGGAAGACGCACAAGACATTGCGTCTGTTGTAATGATAAAGTTGTGTAGCGTAAGTGACAAGTACATCAGAAATCCCAACGGTTTTGTGTACACGTTGACTGTAAATTGCGTAAAGGATTTTTTAAAACGCAAGAAACCCGTAGTTGTTGAAGATTTTGAAAATACAGCACTTGTTAAAGAAAATGGAAATTGGCTGTACGTTGAGCAAATTCTTGCAAGCCTCTCCGATGTGGACAGGGAAATTGTCGTTCAACATGTGTTTGGCGACTTGAAGTTCATGGAAATTGCGGAAAACCTCAAATTGTCACTGCCGACAGTAAAACGTCGTTACAAGAACTGTTGCAGAATATTAAAAGATATTGTAGAAAAAGATTGTGGTTGATTCCACAATTTTTTTTTATTTTGTGATACTTTTTGTCCTTCTGAATCGTCTATATTGCAGGAGGGTAAAATAATGAGTAAGTTTATTTGTTTTGTAATGTCAATTTCAATTCTTTTGCAAATGTGCATTCTTGTTAAACCTGCTGAGCAAACATATGCTGATGGGTTTAATGGTTCTACATTTTTATACACCGAAAAAGAAACTGTCAGCTATTCCAGTAAAAAAGAAAGTGAAGTGAGCATATCAGGTGGGTTACCTAAATATTACAGCACTTTTTCCAACACCAATGATTGTGCTCCTGTAGCAGGTTCTATTGTGTTGGGTTACTTCGACCGACAGTTCGACCAATTGATTCCAAACTTTACTGCAGGCAGATATATCAGAGATCAATTTATATATACCGCTCAAAATGATACGATAGTAAATTTAACGAATACCTTGTACGGCTTGATGGATACAAACACATCGGGTAATGGTACCACGGTGAATCAGTTTAAAAACGGTTTGCAGGAATATGCGCAATCAAGGGGTAGGACAATCGGCTACAGCAGTGTGATGAACGGAAGCCTTTCTGTACAAGAAGTAATTGACTCAATCAATTCGGGTAACCCGATTGTGATTTTTGTGGTTGGCTATGCGTTGGTTAGTGATAATATAAGTTCTACTACAAATACGGATACATACTCAAAAGATATTTACGGCGGTGCACACACAATGGTGATAGGTGGCGTTAAAACAATTACATATTACAATCAATCAGGCTCAGTAGTTGAAAGCAAGGTTTTGCTTGATGTTTACACCGGCTACGCAACAAAGCTGAACTGTTATATGATCCTAAATGCTTATGGTAATTTGGATGACGCTTATTCAGTGAAAATAAATTAGGGGGTCGTAATGAAAAAACTTAAAAGTAAAATAAAGAATATTATAGAACAAGAAACGCCATCGTTTGACGAATGGTATCAAGGAAATGAGCAATTAGTCCAAGAAGCTGTTTCGACAAGACAGCGTAAAGACAATGGAGTTGTAAAACTAAGACGCATTACAAGATGGGCTGTGGCATGTGCCTGCGTGTTGCTGGTGTTGTGTATATCCTTGCCATTTGTGTTGAAAAGCCCCGAAGAACCACCAACTTACGGCAGTTCGGATGTTGGGGGCATACTAATTGAAGAGGAAAAAAGTTATCAATATTTGCAAAGCATGGGTTGGAATTTCAACTTGGAATATTTAAACGGAACAGAGACGTACACGCGTGAAACAAAAGAACTTGTTATGGCTAATGTGGTTGGCGAATATGAAGTTCAAGGTGGGGATTACTATATATTAAACTTTATTTACCATTTGGACGATCGTTATCACTTTGGAGATAAGTCGATCTACGAAAGTTTGACGGACAAGGTGGTAGTGGGAGATTACACAATTTACTACGGTGAAGGAAATCCTAATACGCTGTTTGTGAATTATCTGTTAAAGATTGAATACCAAGGAAATGTCTGTTACGCCGATGTTGAGTGTTTCGAACACAGCTTTGACGACCTTGTGGCGTTGTTGACAGGGACATTGAGTTAAACAGGAAGGTGAAGTATGAAGAAAGTTGCAATAGTAATTGTAACGGTGTTGGTGTTGGGATTTATCTTTTTTGCATTTTTTTTAGACAGGGATTTTTCCAACTACAACATAAGTTCGTTCAAATTCAAGGTGAGGGCATCGGAACCAAGGTACCAAAGTGTTGAACGTTTCGATGTGGACGTTGAAGAAGCTAAAAAAAGCATTCAAGTTGAGTATACCGGCGGTGAAGTCACAATTGATTTGTATGGTTACAGTATCGATGGGAAAAGTGTCCTACTTAAAGGTACTACCTTCAACGGAGATGTACCCTATACCGGTGAGTACAGTTACACATTGACGAAATACGGTGAAAGTGAAAATCTTACTTCTATAACCGAACCGGGATATTACATTTACACATTTTATATTGGCGGTGTTGATTACAGGGGATATCCAACAATGTGCAAAGACATTGTCCTTACAATTTCAGTGTATTGTGTGCAAGCGTAAGTTTGCTTGAAATGAAACGGAAAGAGAGGTTTATATGAAAAACAGAATAATTCTTGCGGTGGTATTGCTTGTTGTAGTAGGTGTGGGACTTTTTCTTCACTTTTACGACACTCAATATGGCGAAGTAATGGGCATTGACTTGGCGGTAATGCAGGGTAGTATTGAACTTGCCTATATAGGGGATGTCATTACATTTAATTTAAGTGAAGAAAACCCTACAATTTATCTAAAATACAACGGGCAGGGACTTTTGCTGAAACCGATTGGTCTTGTTGTTAGTAGATTCAATCGTTGGGGCGTTGAAGTTCCACCTTTGGATATCTTTGTCAAAGGTGAAGTGTGGTTTGCCATTACAAAGGAAGGAGAACCCGAACAAAACGTAATCATGGTAATTGAGGAAAGGGGAGTATATACTTACACCTGCTTTATTGAACATCCCGATAATACAAATTTGAAAATGACCGAGAAAAACATTTTGTTTTCAGTAACGGTGGTTTACCAGTAAGGAGGGAATATGCGTAAATATCTGAAAGGTCTGTCGGTGCTTTTGCTGATTGTAGCAATGAGCGTTGTGGTGTTGACATTTACAGGGTGTAAAGAACCGCAAAAATACTCTGCTCAGTTTACGGTAATCAAAAGATCGAGTACATCTTACGACATATTGGAAACTTGGGCAATTGAGCAAAATCAGACTCAACTCGAAATAAACATTCAATACGATGGCAACAAATACGTGATTGAACCCTATTCATTCAACCTGCCACAGCATCCCGAATTGGGAGATAAATGGTTTGTTTTTGTAGGGTATAGTGATATGGAGCAAATAATAATTGGTGATTTATATGCTTACAAGAGTTCCGCTGATTCCGAAACCAAGGAGGTTAAGGAAATATGTGAAAAAGGAGTCTATACTTTGAGGTTCAGGGTTAGCGAAAGGTCTGTCTTGATTGAACCAATAACAATAACATTGACAATAAATGTAGAATAACAACAAAGAGAGGAAAAGTATGAAAAGGTTTAGTAACAAGTTACTGTGTTTAAGTTTGGTGTTATTGGTTTTGATGCTAACTATTATTTTGTGCAATGGTAATAGTGTTGTATTTGCCGAAAACCAAAGTAATTTGTCAATTGAAGCATATACAGACTCCGACAACCTATTAAACCAAGATGGTAGTCTGTCTGATAAGACAATTCATGATTTTGCTCAAACAGTTAAACAAACAGAACATCTGGGAGAGGTATTTGATTTGGAAAAGGTAATTCCATCAGAGTATCTTGAAACTACTGAGAAAGCCGATTATGCGGAGTTTTTCTAAGTTAATTTTCCTTTGATTTAAATTCAATAAGTTGCATATGATTTAGTATAGGCTGCCCCAAACATTGATTTGGGGCAGCCTTATTTAATTAGATTGGAGTTATCATTTTGTAGCATTATAAAATAACATCAATTTTGTTTAGAAATGTATGTTAAGACCGCAAAGCTTTGCAACAGAACATGTGAAAATCGTTATAAGTCATTAAATAAATAATTTTATATGTTTTTATAAATTCTGTTGCCGTAAAAAATAAGTGGTGTTTGCATTAATCTTACATTATTGATTCTTGATGGTTAGTATTTGAGATGATTTGTCAATGTGCGATGTCGGGTTTACATTAAATCAAAAATGTGGTACAATTACAACAAGGAGATTTTGTAAAAATGTATCTTGTCGTAGGGCTGGGAAATCCCGATAAAAAGTATGAAAACACATTCCACAATATGGGATTCATGTGTGTGGACAGATTTGTCCAAAAGTTGGGCATTAATTTTGACAAGGGCGAATGCAGGGCAATCACGGCGCATGCACGGGTAAACGGCGAAAAGGTAATTGTGGCTAAACCGATTACTTATATGAATCTGTCGGGGGAGAGTTTGCGAGAACTTGTCAATAAGTATAAGATAGAAAAAGGTCACCTGATTGTAGTTTACGACGATGTGGATCTTCCGTTAGGAAGTGTGCGGATACGTCCTGAAGGTTCTGCCGGCACTCACAACGGAATGAGAAGTATAGTTCAGTGTCTCGGCACAACGGATTTTCCACGTATAAGGGTGGGAATTTTTAAAGAAACGCCCATGCAACTGGCAGACTATGTTCTGTCTCAGCTGAGCGCACAGGACAAACAACAGTTAAACGCGGCGTTTGAAGACGTTGCGCAGGCTCTTGCCGAATTCGTCGGCGGACAGGATTTTCAGGCGGTAATGCGCAATCACAACATCAGGCTGACAAAGAACATTTAACAAGACTTGTCATTTGCTAACAAGGAAACGGCAAACGGATGATGGATTTTTTTAAAAGAGTAAATAACAATCTGCCTTACGGCGGATTGGTGGCCGACCTCCGCAGTAGAAAAAACACTGCGGTTTTTGGCGTGCAACCAAACGAAAAACCTTTTGTTGCGGGAAACGTTCCCGACAGATTTGTAGTGTACGTCTGCTCGGACTTTGTGGACAGTCAGCGCATTTTGCGTACTCTCAACGCTATAAAAGGACAATTTGAATATCTTCCCTATCGGGATGACGTACTGCTGTACAAAAACAGTTACTCCAAAAACTCCGTTCGTCAGCACAACAAGGTTTTGTCGGAAATAATAAAGGGCAAACTTAACGGTGTGGTGGTATGTGCGCAGGCGCTCATGCAACCGTTACCCGAGTTTGCCGCATTTAACAAGGGCTGTATTCGTTTGTCGCAGTCCATGCGTATAGACATAAAGCAGTTGTGCGATTTGCTCATTGCAAACGGATATGTGCGTACAGACAGCATAACTGCCGACGGCGAATTTGCAGTCAGGGGCGACATCGTGGATATTTCGGTAGGAATCAAATACAGGCTTGATTTCTGGGACGACGAAATAGAAAGCATCCGCCTGGTCAAAAACGACAACACAAGCGGTGGCAAAGTACCTTTTTTCGATGTGTATCCCATGTACGATACGGTGGGAATGACATCCGACGGACTGGCAAAACTTTATCAGTTTGCGGTGCAGTACAAAAACAAACAGGCGTCTGTACGTTTGCAGCAGATAGTGGGCGAATTGTCTGCAACCGCTTCGTCTGCCGACAACGCCTGGCTTATACCCTTCGTACGCACTTCCGAGTTGTGGGATTATTTGCCTGACGACACCGTGGTGATGTGGGACGAGCCCAAGCGCATACAGGAACGCGTCAACTTTCTCTATCAGGAACAGGACACACGTCTTGCCAATTTGCTGGAAGCGGGGGAAGTTACTCCCTTTCACAACAACACGCTGGCGGACAGATACACTTTATATTCGCATTACGGTCGTTATACGCAGTGTGCCTTGCAGACCTTGCCTTACGCCTGCAATATATTCAAGGTGGACGGCGTAAGACAATTGCGCACTTCTGCCGTTCCGTCCTATTACAATTCGCTTACCCCGCTGGCAAAAGACATATCCGACTGGAAACTAAACGGATACGAAACGGTTTTGCTTGCAGGTGACGAAGAGGGCGTAAAACTCGTTTCCGACACAATGCGCGAACTGGGAGTTTACCTTTCAGACAAGGAAACATTGCAGCACAACAGCGCCGACGGACTTATACTTCCCATTGCGGTGGAACGAGGATTTGTTTCCCATTCGGCAAAACTTGTAGTTGTGGGTACAAGGGATCTGGGCAGAAGCATGGGCGGAGATACCGTGCGTTCCGTCAGAAAACCTTTCCTTTCCGTAAACAAGGGCGACTACGTCGTACACGATTTTCACGGCGTGGGACTGTGCGAAGGCATAGTAAAAGTAGACGGACAGGAGGGCAGCAAAGACTACATTGCCGTACTGTACAAAAACGGCGACAAACTTTACGTTCCCGTGGAAAACAGCAATCTGCTTACCCGTTACAGCGGAGGTGAACATCCTACTTTGTCCAAATTGGGAGGACAGGATTTCCAGCGCGTTAAAGACAAGGTAAAAAGCAGTATAAAGGCGATGTCCGTTGACTTGCTCAAATTGTATTCCGAGCGTGAAAAAGCAAGGGGATTTGTGTACAATCTGGACAGTTATCTTCAACAGGAGTTTGACAGAAGTTTTCCGTACACCGAAACAGCCGATCAGTTGAAGTGTATCGCCGAAATAGAAAAAGACCTCACGTCCGATAAAATTATGGACAGATTGCTTGTCGGCGATGTCGGCTACGGCAAGACGGAAGTGGCAATGCGCACTGCGTTCAGAGCGGTGGAAAACGAAAAACAGGTTGCCGTGCTTGTGCCCACAACAATACTTGCCGAACAGCATTACAAGACGTTCAGTCAGCGAATGTCCCCCTTTAACATCAAGGTGAGGTGTCTGAACAGATTCCGTTCGGCAGAACAGCAGGCGGAAATAATCAAACAGTTGAAAGAGGGCGAAGTCGACATAGTTATAGGCACTCACAGACTTTTGTCCAAGGACGTTAAATTCAAGAACCTGTCAATGCTCATTCTGGACGAGGAACAGCGTTTCGGCGTAGAGCACAAGGAACTGATAAAAGACATGAAAAAAAACGTGGACGTCCTTACGCTTTCCGCAACGCCCATACCGAGAACGTTGCACATGGCTTTGTCGGGAATAAGAGACATTTCCACGATTACCACTCCGCCCCGTCAGCGTCTTGCGGTGGAAACCTTTGTCGCGGAAGAAAATCCCGCAATGATACGGGACGTTATTCTGCGCGAACTTGCAAGAGACGGACAGGTGTATCTGCTGTACAACAAAGTGCAGTCTATAGACAGAATTGCCTCCGACATCGCACGGCTTGTTCCCGAAGCAAAAATAGGTGTCGCGCACGGACAAATGGATGAAAAAGTGCTGGAAGAACGCATTTTTGACTTTCAGCAGGACAGATTCAACGTGCTTGTCTGCACTACGATAATAGAAAACGGTATAGATATTCCCAATGCCAACACTCTTATAGTCTTCGAAGCAGACAAGTTGGGCTTGTCGCAACTGTACCAGTTGAAGGGCAGAGTGGGCAGAAGCGACAGACCTGCCTATGCGTACTTTACTTATCCCGCCAACAAGATATTGAGCGAAGTCGCTTACAAACGTCTTACTTCCATTACCGAATACAGCGAACTGGGAAGCGGGTTCAAAATAGCGATGAAAGACCTCGAAATACGAGGCGCGGGAAACATTCTCGGTCGCGAACAGCACGGCCACATGGTAAAAGTAGGTTACGACATGTACGCAAGACTGCTCAAAGAAACCGTTGACGAACTGAAGGGCGTAAGCACGGTGCAGCGCAAAGACGTGGTAATGGAGGTGGATATAGACGCTTACGCTCCCGACGACTACATCGAAAGCGCAACGGAACGTATGGATTTCTACCAGGATCTTGCCGGAGCGGCGGACCTTCCTGCGCTGGAAAAACTTTGCGGCGACATAGAAGATCAGTACGGATCGATGCCCAAACCTACCGTAAATCTGTTTACCGTTGCAAGATTGAAAATTCTTGCAGGCAAAGCCGGCGTGGGAAAACTGACGTTGCGTAACGGTATGTGCAAGATAGTGTTCGACGGAAAAACTTCCTTCATGAAAAAAGAGGTGTTTGACGCCGTAGCCTCAATGGGTAAAAACGCGTCGCTGTCCACGTCGGAATACGGAGTGGTGCTGAAAGGCGCAGAGTTTTTGCAAAAAAGCAGACTTATTGACGCTGCAGATGAATTTCTGACGCAGTGTTGCAGTCATTAAAGACAAAAACATATGCTAAAATGATTGCAAATTTTCAACAATTACATTATAATTGTTTAGTATATGTGGGTAAATGCCCCTTTATAAAGTGCTAAACTAATTTTCCACATTCAGGAGTAGCAAAATGAGAAAACAAATCAAACTTATTGCACTTGTTCTTGCGGTATGCATGACTTTGAGCGTTCTTGCCGGTTGCGGAATGTTTACAAAGGACATGGTGAAATACCGTGATCAGGTAGTAATGACGGTAGGCGACGAACAAGTCAATCTCGGACAAGTTTCAGACGCTTATACAAATCTTTACATTCAGTATTCTTCTTATATAGGTTCAGGAGTTACAGTGGATTCCATCTTTCAGATGGCAATGGACAGTCTGTACACGCAGTACATGAAAGTGGACGCTTACAAGAAGTCCGACGGCGTTGTTACCTATACGCAGGCTGACAACAAGTATGTCGGTCAGTTTGCCAATGCCGAATACCTGTCCTTGGCAGAAATGCAGTTTGTAGTGCAGTATCTCAAATACCAGATTTTCCTTGCGTTGGACAGTTACACGGAAACTTACATTACATCCGATTACAAACTTGCCGACGTTGAAGAAGAAGACACCTCGCGTGAATTTACCGAGCCCGACGATATGGGTTCCGCCAAGACCTATGCCGAAAAGTTGTACAACGACAACTTCGTAAACGAGGACATGACAAAGTATTTTAACGATTACTATCCGTCCTTCGACATCAACAGCCAGACGGCAACAGGTTACTCGGACTACGTCTACGGCACAGGCGACGAAGGTCTTACCGCTCGTGTAGAAGAAATAAACAAGCGCATCAAGGATTACATCGTAGACGAAGAGGGCGAAAAGGACGAATATCCTACCATCTCGGCGGAAGAATATATCGGCTGGCAGAACAAGGCTGTCAAGAAGTACAACGACATCGTTGAAGATACCTACGGAATAAATCTTGAAACTTTCTATCTCAACCAGACGGAATCCTTCATCGTTTCCATTCTCGCCGCTAAATACGACTACACGGTTGCTTCGAAGGTGGAAGCGGAAGACACATTCGTTACCGATTTGCAGGCTACCTACGAAAGCGCTCTCAACAGTGCCAAGGCAGGTTACAACCTCAATCCCGACTCATTCGTTACATTTATCGAATCGCTGTCCTCTACGGGATTTATTTACTACGTTCCCGACAAGTACAACGTGAACAAGGAAGAAGGCGGTCTGGGCAACGGTTACGTGTTTGTCAAGAACCTGCTTGTTCCTTTCGGAGCGGAACAGAAGGCAAAACTTACTCAACTTAAAAACATCGTCGGTTCTACGACAGATCCCGCTTACATCCAATATCGCAACAATCTCGCGACGGAAATAGTGGCAACGGATTTCCTTGTGGAAGACGAAGATAACAACAAGGTGGAAAATCTGTTTGTGATGTCCGGTGATCAGGTAATCGTCAATCCCGACGGCGCACTGGGCGAAAATCTCAACGGCGGAGTTGTTACCGCAATGCAGGGCAAGACTCAGGACGAAACGTTTGTCGAACTGATGAAACGCTTTAACACCGATACCGCTCAGCACAGCGCAACTTACGACTACGTTGTACGTGTGGGTGAAGTTCCTTATTCTTACACATCCAACTGGGTGACGGAATTTGTCGACGGGGCAAACGAAGCCTTTAAGGCAGGTCAGTACCACTACGCAATAGCAGTAAGCGATTACGGCGTACACATCGTTTATTACGCTAAGCCCGTTGAAGCACAGACAATGAACTTTGCGGAAAATATGTACGATACCACTTCTGCGGAATACCGTTACATGAAGACTTTCTACACAGACAGACTGACAATCTTCACAACGGAAGCAACCAAGGAACTGGAAGAGACATATAAGGCAGGCGGTCTTATCAAGATCAACAAGATGTTCAGCACGTTCCTGAAAGACTACGGATTCACTTACGACTTCGACGCCGCAATGGAAGTGGAAACGGACGACGCCGAATAAACAATCTGAAACCCTTTAAAGTGCGATTTCGCTCGATGCGAAGTCGCACTTTTTTAATTGCGCGAAGCGGTATATTTTGCGAAATTGCGGTGCTGCGTCTTTACAAGTACGGAAACGTCGTGTATAATCTAATAAACATAAAGGAGCAATCGAAATGTTTATAAAGATATTGAAAAAGGCTGTTCCCGTTCCTCAACTGAAAGATTACGACAATTTTCTGTTTGTGGGACCTCATCCCGACGACATAGAAGTGGGTTGCGGAGCAACCGTTGCGGTACTTACCGCCATGGGTAAGAAAGTGTCTTTTGTGGTAGTGACGGACGGCGGAGTAGGTTCGGTGAATCCCGACATCGCCGAAAGTCAACTTGTAGAAATACGACGCAAAGAGTGTATGGAATCGGCAAAGATACTGGGGGTAAGCGACGTCACCTTTTTAAATTTCAAGGATGGCAACGGCTACGATGCCAATGATGTCACTCGCGCGCTGGCGGAATGTATTGTGCGCTTAAAGCCCGACGTTGTGCTGTGTCCCGATTATACAGTGCCGTCGGAGACTCATCCCGACCACATCAATGTGGGCAAATGCTGTACCGACGCGATGTTTTACGCGGAATGGCGACGCATCACCGACAGAATGGGAATAGAGGGCAACTGGCCCGTAAAAGTGATTGCCTATTACTATACTCACAGACCAAACACTTATGTAAACGTAAAGAAGACGTTTGAAACAAAGTTTAAAGCAATAGGTTGTCATCGTTCACAGTTTACGGACGCAGACATCAACTCGTTCAGAACATATTTCAGGTTGCGCGGAATACGTTTCGGATTGCGTTGCGGTAAGAGGAATTGCGAAGGCTTTTGCGCGCTTTCGCCTACGCACAGACATTGTTTTCCCGAGGCATCGGAGTTTTGACGGAAAGCACAATCTGACTGAACGGTAAAATCCGTTTGGCGACTTGCTTAAAAGTCAAAAATATGTTACAATTTGAAATATTATGGGGAAAAACAATATAGGGAGGGTACAATGCTCAAAAAAAACAGACCGGACGGAAGATATATCAAAAACATCAATCCGTATCAGAAATTGATGCCGCACATAATGCCTCACAGATACGACGCTCAGAATCTGTGCAAAGTAGACGTTTTGTGCGAGCCCATAGACAAGTTTATAAAGGAACAGTACGAGCAAGGCAAACAGTACAGTTACGTCGACATCATGCTTGCAACGATTGTTCGTCTGTTTGCTCAGCGTCCCAGTTTAAACCGTTTTGTAATGAACAAGCGCATTTATCAGCACAACGATATCACCATATCTTTTGCGGTGAAAAAAGTTCTGCGTGACGACAGCGAAGACACCACCGTCAAGTTGCATTTTACAGGGGAAGAAAGTCTTGACGACGTGAAACAGCAGGTGGACAAAGTCATTTCTGCCAATACGGGCGAAGAAGTTTACAACTCGGTGGACAAGACCGCCAAGTTTCTGACAAACGCTCCTCACTGGCTGATATCGATGTTTGTGGGTATTCTCAGTTGGATGGACAGACACAATCTGTTGCCCGCAAGTCTTATAGAGGTCAGCCCGTTTCACAACAGCGTGTTTATAACCTTTATGAAATCCATAAAGGGCGATTACATATACCATCACTGTTACGATTTCGGAACAACCGGGATATTTGTCGGCATGGGCAAGGAACGCAGCGAACCGGTAGTGCAATGCGGAGAAGTAAAAGTGCAGCGTGTAATGAATCTCGGAATGGTACTGGACGAAAGATTTTGCGACGGACTGTACTTTGTAAATTCCATGCGTGCGATGAAGGCAATTTTGCGCAATCCCGCCGTGTTGCTGGAAAGATACCGGATTCACGAGGAAGAAAACGCGCACGGAGTGCGTTCTGATACGATGCGCAAACACTACAAACAGTTGGCGCGCCAGCAGAAAAAAGAGCGCAAACAACAGCGCAAACAGGATCGCCTTATCAGCAGACAAAGGGCGAAAAAAGACGATTGAAGTGGAAATTTATTACTATTTGTACAAAAAAGGCACATCTTGAAGATGTGCTTTTTTTCATATGAATAGCAGTCGATATGCGTGTGCGGTCATATGTAAAACCGCTGATATGCAAGTACAATTACACGTGAATTTACTCCCGAATACATTGTGTCCGTTGCCTCACTGTGCTGTCGGTACCGTTAAACGCCACGATTTTCGCGTACTTTTACGGCAGTTGACCGTCTTTTGAAGTATGTTACCGCCCGAGCGTCGTTTGTAAGATATTTTTGCGGTTTTTTCACATACTATATTTACTATGAAACAACCGAGAGAAAGAAATTTTATTACAGGGGCGTTGATGTTGAGTCTCGGCGGATTGTTCGCCAAGATTTTGGGAGCGTTGTACCGTATTCCGCTTACCAACATTCTGGGCAGTTACGGAATGGGACTGTATCAACTGGTGTTTCCTCCGTACATTCTGATGCTTACCGTTGCTCAGGCAGGCGTGCCCGTCGCTCTGTCCAAATTAATTGCACAAAATAACCGTCTTGACAACAGGGAAAGATCGGCAAAGATATTTCGCTTTGCATTCACTTTACTGCTTTTGCTGGGCGTGACGGGCGCTGTAAGCGTGGCTTTGTTTTCAAACGTAATCGCAAGGGCGCAGGGAAACGCGGATACTGCAATGTATTTCGTCATTATTGCCCCCGCGCTCATATTCGTACCCGTTACCAATGTTTTCAAGAGTTACTTTCAGGGCAACATGAACATGGTGCCCAGTTCCGTAACAACCGTAATAGAACAAATCGTCAAACTTGCGGTCGGACTGTCCGTCGCTTCCTTTTTCATGCCCGACGTACAAAAAGCGGTAATGGGAGCGGTGCTTGCCATTACGGTCAGCGAATTTACTTCTCTTGCCATAATGTCGGTAGTGTTTCGCCTGAAAGGCAAGAAAAATCTTCCGCATGTGCGAATAGAGAAAGGTGAGGGTAAAGAACTCGGTGCGGAAGTGTTTTCGCTTGCGTTGCCGGTGGCTCTCGGAGCGTTCGTAATGCAGATGTCGCAGGTGATAGACTCGGTAATGGTGGTCAATCTTCTGGGTTCGTTGAACGCTACAAGTCTGTACGGACTGTGGACGGGACCGGTAAATTCGATGTTGGGACTTCCCATTGCGATGTCGGCGGGAGTGGCAGTGTCCGCATTGCCCGGAATTACGGAAAGTTACGTTTCCGACGACAGAGAAAAATTGCAGAGAAGTTTCAATTCGGCAATTAAACTGACGGTAGTCATCGCTTTGCCATGCGCACTGGGTTTGATTGTGCTCAGCAAGCCTATTTTGTCGTTGCTGTATTCAAATCTGCCCTACGAGGAAATAGACATTGCGGGACGTCTGCTCAGTCTTTCCGGTATATCGGTATTGTTCCTCGCATTGATGCAGACTTGTGTTTCGGTATTTCAGGCTATCAACAAACCTTATGTGCCCGTGGTAGGGCTGTCGCTGTCCATTGCCGTAAAGGCCATTGCAAATCTTGTGCTTTTGCCGTTGCCGTCGGTGGGTATTTACGGCTCCGCCATTTCCGAGACGCTTTGTTTTCTGGTTGCGTGCATAATAATGTTGGGCTATCTGGCTGTAAAGTGCCGTCTTGTTCCCGATGTGCAGAGTTGTGTCATCAAACCGCTTGCCGCCGCTCTTGTAATGACATTGTACATTACCGTGCTGGCTACTTTCGTAAAGTTTTTTACCGACACAAAACTCGGTACGGTAATAGCGGTTGTGACAGCAGGCGCGGTGTACTTTGTAACGCTTTATTTATTAAAAGTATTTGACAAAAACGAGTTAAATGTGTTACCACTTAAACAGCGATAAGTTTAAGGAGATACACTGATATGCTCACTGTTGTGGCAATGGGAATGAAAAGGGACGATCTCACGATCGCCGGTCTTGACGCGCTTAAAAAAGCCGATCACATCGTAATAAAATCTCAGCGCACTCACATGGCGGAGGCGTTGAAAAAGCAGGGACTTTCTTTTGTTTCCTGCGATGACCTGTACGATGTTGCGGAAGACTTCACTCAACTGGACACCCTTATAGCCCAAAGGCTGTCCGAGTTGGACGGGAACGTCGTGTTTTGCGTTGTGGGGGAAGGTTCCGACGACAGTACCGTCCAGTATCTTGCAGCGCAGAAGACTCCGTTTTCCGTCGTGCACGGAGTTTCCGCTTTGCAATACGTCGTACCGCTGTGCGGTACCGACGGGGTGCGTACCTTTACGGCTCAGCAGTTTGTCGATTGCAACGACGTAAACGCAATTCCCACGGTGATAAAATACGTGGACGACAAATACATTGCGGCAGACATTAAACTTAAACTGCTGGAATGTTTCGATTTCGACACGCAGGTGGTTTTGTACGACGGCAAATTGCATACCTGTACCGTGGAAGAACTGGACAGACAGCATTACATTCATCTTACGACGCTGTTTGTTTGCCCCGGAGAAATTGGCAAAAAGAAAGTATTCGACTACAAGGACGTAGTGCGTGTAATGCAGATTCTGCGTGCTCCCGACGGCTGTCCGTGGGACAGAGAACAGACGCACATGTCTATCAAAAAGAACGTAATAGAAGAAGCCTACGAACTGGCTCATGCGATAGACACCAACGACACGGACAACATCGTGGAGGAGTTGGGAGACCTGCTGATGCAGGTTGTTTTTCATCTGGAAATTGCGCGTGACGAGGGCGAATTTACCGCTCAGGACGTTTATACCGCATTGTGTCGCAAACTCATCGACAGACATCCGCACGTGTTCGGAGACGTCAAAGCGGTAGACGGACAGCAGGCATTGGAAAGTTGGGAGAAGGTCAAGCGCAAGCAACACAAGATAAAGTCGCTTACGCAGAATCTTACCGACGTTCCCTACGGAATGTCTGCCCTCATGCGCTGTAACAAGGTGCAGTACCGTGCAGGAAAGGAAGGCTACGACTTCAAAAATGTCGAAGACGCTACAAAGGCAATGCTTTCCGAACTGGACGAACTGAAAAACGCCGATGACGGTCACCGCGAAGAAGAGGGCGGGGATCTGCTTTTTGCCGCAGTCAACGTGTTACGCCTGTACGGAGTGGACGCCGAAACGGCGCTTATTTCCGCCACCGAAAAGTTTATAGGCAGAGTTGCCGGGGTGGAAAAGAAACTCGGCGAAAAGGGAAAGACGTTGAAACAACTTACCGACGCCCAGTTTGACGAATTGTGGCAACAGGTAAAAAAGGAACAGAACAGATGAACGCAACGCAATTAAAACAGGTGCGCACCGTTCTTGCCCCGATGGCAGGGTATACGGACGCCGCTTTCCGTCTGTTGTGTTCGCAGCACGGTTGTGATCTTACCGTCACCGAAATGGTCAGTTCCAAAGCGTTGGTTATGGGCAATTCAAACACCTTGCGGTTACTCAAAGTGTTTGACGGCTCCGCGCCCTGTTTTGTACAGATATTCGGACATGAACCGCAGGTAATGGCTGACAGCGTTCAGACGGAACAACTGAGCCGTTTCGACGGCATTGACGTCAATATGGGGTGTCCCGTCAGAAAGATAGTTTCCAACGGCGAAGGCAGTGCTTTGCTGGAAAATCTGCCTCTTGCAGGCAGAATAGTTTCCTCGTTGCGTAAGGCTACCGACAAGCCTCTTACCGTTAAATTCCGTGTGGGAGTAGACAAACCCGACAAAGGGGCAGACTTTGCCCGTATGTGCCGTGACAACGGTGCGGACGGAATTACCGTACACCTGCGTACCCGCAGGCAGATGTACAGCGGTCATGCCGATTACACTCTGCTGGAAGAAATTTTAAAGGTTTCGGGCGATATGGCCGTCTTTGCCAACGGAGACGTGACTGACAGGCAAAGTTACCTTGCCGCAATGAAATACGGCGTGCAGGGCGTTTCTGTCGGCCGTGGCGCATTGGGCAGACCTTATGTCTTTGCCGACATTAAAGGCAACGATTACAGTTGGCGGATGCGTGACATATATGACACCGTGGTAAAACAGTGGCGGTTGACGTTGCAGTACACTCCGCCGAGAGTGGCTGTCAACGAGATTAAAAAACACATCGCTTTTTATTTAAAAGGCATCCGAGGCGCAAAGTCCGCAGTTGTGGCTGTCGCTCAGGCCAAAACGGACAAGGAAATATTTGACGCGCTGGACGGATTTTTTAAGGAGTACTTATGATAAATATAGTTTTGGTGGAACCGGAAATACCCGCCAACACGGGCAATATCGTACGCACCTGCGTGGCTACGGGCAGTAAATTACATCTTGTGCGGCCTCTGGGATTCGACACAAGCGACAAGATGCTCAAACGTGCGGGACTTGACTACTGGTACGACGCCGACATCTCTTATTACGACAACTTTTCGCAATTACAGGAAAAGTATCCCGACGGCAAGTTCTATTATTTTACCACCAAGGCGGACAGAGTGTACTCCGATCAGCAGTTCGAAGACAACTGTTTTCTGGTTTTCGTTAAGGAAACCAGGGGTTTGCCCGAACCGCTTATCGAAAAAAACTACTCCTGCGCGTTGCGTGTTCCGATGATAGGAAACACCCGTTCGTTAAACCTTTCAAATACCGTGGCGTTAGCGGTGTACGAAGCGTTGCGACAGCACAATTTCGAAGATCTCAACATACACGGTCACCTGACCGGACGTAAGGACTGAATCAAGCGCAATACGATTAGCGTTACTGCCCTTTGAATAACTTCGACGGTATGTACGTTATGTATTTTTGCCTTATTTTTTAAAATTCTGCGGTTTGCCTTTACCGCGTATGTTCCGTCGCCGTATCTTTTGCCGTAGACTTTGCGGTGACAGGGCAATTTAAATCGTTTGATTTCGATGCGGTTAAACCGGCATGTTACGTCGACGCTGTTTGTCATTATAGCGGTGCTGTATTTTTTTTAGTCTATGTGAGTTTTCCCCTTGTGGAAGAAATTTCAACAATGGAGTAAAGGTGGAGCGACGATTTTTCAGGGGGTGTCCGATTGCCCTGTGACAATGTGTTTTTTGCATTTTTATATGTAAAAAACACATTTTATTTTGTGGACAGTATATATTTTACTTAATCGTCTATAAGTAATGTGCATAGTATTTTGCTTGACATTTATCGGTCGAAATCCTAAAATGATATAGGACAAAGTCGGGCTTTAATGCCCGATACGGCGTAGTTTTGTGCCGTCTAAAATTTTCATTACAGAGGTAACCGATATGAACAAAATGAGCATTAAAGACGTAGATGTTGCAGGAAAAAGATGTCTGGTACGCGTTGACTTTAACGTACCCATGAAAAACGGCGTCATTACCGACGAAAACCGTATAAACGGAGCATTGCCTACCATCAAGTATCTTATGGACAAGGGCGCCAAGGTTATTTTGTGTTCGCACCTTGGAAAGCCTCACAATATTTTCACTCCCGGATTCAAACTCAACAAAAAAGAAAAGAAGGCTCTCGAACAACTTCCCGCCGAGGAACAAGCTGCCGCCAAACAGCAGATGATCGACAAGGCTTTAAAGGAAGACAGAGTAAAGTTCAGCCTTAAACCCGTTGCAGACAGACTCAATCAGTTGCTGGACGGCAAGGTGGAATTTGCTTCCGACATCGTAGGACCCGACGCCTGCGCTAAGGTTGCCGCTTTGAAAGAAGGTCATTGCGTTTTGTTGGAAAACACGCGTTTTGACGCTGGCGAAGAGGGACGTGACGAAGAATTCTGCAAGAAGTTGGCTTCCTTTGCCGACATTTACGTAAACGACGCTTTCGGTACGGCACACCGTTCGCACGCTTCCACAGCCGCTATCGTGGAATACGGTTTTGTAAAGACGGCTGTGTGTGGATTCCTTATCGAAAAGGAACTGTCTGTAATGGCTAACGCTCTCGAACATCCCGTTCATCCTTTCGTTGCCATTTTGGGCGGTGCCAAGGTAGCGGACAAACTCAACGTTATTACCAATCTTCTGGAAAAGTGCGATACGCTGATCATTGGCGGAGGTATGGCTTACACGTTCCTTAAAGCACAGGGCTACGAAATCGGCAAATCTCTGCTTGACGAAGAAAAAATCGATTACTGCAAGCAGATGATGGCAAAGGCTAAGGCGGAAGGCAAGCAGTTGTTGCTGCCCGTTGACTGCGTCATCATCAAGGATTTCCCCAATCCCATCGACGCACCCGTAGAAACCAAGGTAGTGGACATCGATTCCATTCCTGCAGATTACGAAGGCGCAGACATCGGACCCAAGACTTCCAAGTTGTTCGGCGACGTAATCAAAAAGGCAAAAACAGTCATCTGGAACGGCCCCATGGGAGTGTTTGAAAATCCCATTCTTGCCAAGGGAACAAACGATGTTGCCAAGGCTATGGCAGAGGCTAAGGATTGTACGACCATAATCGGCGGCGGCGACAGCGCGGCTGCGGTTACTCAGTTGGGTTACGCAGACAAGATGACGCACGTATCCACAGGCGGCGGCGCATCTCTGGAACTGTTCGAAGGCAAGACACTTCCCGGTATTGCATGCCTTAACGACAAGAAATAACACTTTACCTGATATTAATTCTGACGATACGGTGTACCGCGGTATACCGTATCGGCGTTTAAAAAGGAGATATATGAAAAATAAAATAATTGCCGGCAACTGGAAAATGAACAAGTTGCAATCTCAGGCCAAGCAACTTATAGAAGAACTCAAACCTCTTGTCAAAGACACTGAAAATACCGTAATAATCTGTGTTCCTTACACGGATCTCGCAACAGCGGTGGAATTGACCGCGGGAAGTAACATTTACGTCGGCGCGCAAAACTGTCACTGGAAGGAAAGCGGTGCTTACACCGGTGAAATCGCGCCATCGATGCTCAAAGAAGCGGGCGTGGAATATGTCATAATCGGGCACAGCGAACGCCGTACCTATTTCGGTGAAACGGACGCAACCGTACTTGCACGTACCACCGCAGCCCTCGAAGCGGGACTCAAACCCATTGTTTGTATAGGCGAAACGCTGGAAGAACGTAACAGCGGCAAGATGGAAGAAGTGCTTGAACGTCAGATAAGAAAGGGATTCGAAACTATACAGAAACAGCAACTTGCAGACATCGTCGTGGCTTACGAACCTGTCTGGGCAATCGGCACAGGCGTCACGGCAACGGATCAGCAGGCTCAGGACGCTATCGCGTTCTGCCGCTCGGTATTTGCCGAAATGTACGACAAGCAGACAGCCGACCAACTGTACATTCAGTACGGCGGAAGCATGAACGATTCCAATGCCGAATCTTTGCTCGGTATGCCCGACATCGACGGCGGTCTTATAGGCGGTGCAAGCCTTGTCGCACAAAAGTTTGCCGCAGTGGTAAACGCTTACAAAAAGTGAGGATATTATGAAAAAAATTACTGCTTTGATCATTATGGACGGTTACGGACTTGCTCCCGACGGAAAAGGAAATACCATCGGAAGCGATGGCTCTCCATATATCAAATATCTGCGTCACAACTACCCATCCACAACTCTCGAAGCAAGCGGAATGGCGGTAGGTCTGCCTGAAGGTCAGATGGGCAACAGCGAAGTGGGACATCTCAACATCGGTGCGGGACGCGTGGTATATCAGGAACTCACACGCATAACCAAGGCTATTGCCGAAGGCGATTTCTTTACCAACACAGCATTTGTAAATGCTTGTCAGAGCGCATTGAAGAACGGCGGCAAATTGCATCTGATGGGTTTGCTCAGCAACGGCGGAGTGCACAGTCACATTGCTCACGTTACCGCTCTCATCAAACTTGCCAAACAGCAGGGGCTGAAGGACGTCTACGTTCACTGTTATATGGACGGCAGAGACGTTTCGCCCACAAGCGGCGCCGGATTTGTGCGTCAGTTGCAGAAAACGATGGACAACGTCGGTATAGGCAAGATAGCAACCGTGTGCGGAAGATATTACGCAATGGACAGAGACAACCGCTGGGACCGTGTGGAAAAGGCGTACAATATGCTGGTATTAGGGGAAGGAAACACCACCGAAGATCCTGCCAAGGCTCTGGAAGACAGTTACAGCGCCGGAATTACCGATGAATTCGTTCTGCCCACGGTGGTGGTAAAGGACGGCAAACCCGTAGCGACCGTCGACAACGGCGACAGCGTAATATTCTTTAACTTCCGTCCCGACAGGGCAAGGGAAATGACGCGTGCTTTTACGCAGAAGGATTTCAACGGGTTCGACCTCAGAGGCAAGAATCGCAAGGTACATTGGGTGTGTATGACGCAGTATGACGAAAAGTTTACCGACGTAGACATCGCATTCCGTCCCGAAAGTCTGGTAAATACTCTTGGCGAATATCTCGCGTCTCAGGGTAAAGTGCAACTGCGTATAGCGGAAACAGAGAAGTACGCACATGTTACTTTCTTTTTCAACGGAGGAGTGGAAAAGCCCAACGAAAACGAATACCGTGTACTGATAGACTCTCCGAAGGTTGCGACGTACGACCTTCAACCGGAGATGTCCGCTTTGCAGGTGACGGACAGGGCAATTGCCGAAATAGAAAAGGAAAAGTACGACGTGATGATTCTGAACTTCGCAAACTGTGACATGGTAGGTCACACAGGCGTAGTGGAAGCGGCTAAAAAGGCTGTCGCCACTGTAGACGACTGTGTAAGACGCGTTGTGGAATGTATTTTACAACAGGGCGGACGTGCCTTTGTTACCGCAGACCACGGAAATGCCGAAAAGATGTATGCGGAAGACGGCTCACCCTTTACCGCTCATACTACCAATCCCGTTCCGTTTATACTGGTGGACGAACAGTTGCGCAGCAGCGTAACTCTGAAACACGGCGCACTGTGCGACATTGCTCCCACGATGCTTTCCGTGATGGGTATGGAAATACCTGCTGAAATGACAGGTAAAGTATTGGTACAAAACAAGTAATTTTGTTGAAAAACAGTTGCAAATGCAGTCGTTTTGTGATATACTACCATGGCAATGTTTATGGAGGATTGAGATTATGCTCAATGTTTTATCGTTTTTTGTTGATAGTGCTTATGTCGTTTTCGGAGTAAGAATCGCTTTGGCTGCCTTGATGGTGATTTGTTCCGTGTTTATAATAGTGGTTGTGCTTATTCAATCGAGCAATTCCGACGGAATGGAGGCAATGACCGGCGCAAGATCGGACAATGATTCCTATTACGGCAAAAACGCATCTCAGAGAAAGGAACATGTGCTCAAAGTATTGACTTACATCGCTGCCGGCGTTATGGCTGCGGTTGCAATTACATTCCTTGTTTTGAGCGCGATTATTTGATGTGTTTAAGTTCGGGCGATTAACGTTATGTTAATCGCCTTTATTTTTATATCGTTACGGACTGACGTAGGGTTGAACACAATTATCCGACATTGCGGTTTAATCAAATAAATTCGGACAATAAATATTTTATGAATCTTAACAGCAGACTTTTACAATTATTTAAAGAAAGCAAGGCAACATTCCTTTCGCGCAAACAAATATTTCAACTTGCAGACGCACACACTCGTTTTGAAAAGGACGCAGTGGGTGAGGCGTTGGATGTCATGGTAAAGGAAGGGTTGCTGTACTTCGACAAGCGCAACGCACGTTACCGTCTCAGCCGACAGGAGGATTTTGTCACAGGTATCATTGACGGCAATGCAAGGGGATTTGCGTTTCTTGTGCCCGACGGCAGCGAGGGTAAAGACATGTTCATAGCTCCTCACCGTCTCAACGGCGCGCTTCACCACGACCGTGTACTGGCACGTCCCATTCCGGACACTGCGGACGAAGCGGAAGTAGTCAAGGTAATTTCGCGCGGAATGAAACAACTTGTCGGAACGTATACCGTTTCCAACGGAGCAAGGTTTGTCATTGCGGACGACAAGAAGTTTTTTAAGGACGTGTTTATTTCCCCTCGTAAATCTCTGAACGCACGAAACGGCGACAAGGTAGTGGCGGAAATAACCGTCTACCCTCACGACGGAAGACTCAATCCCGAAGGAGAGGTAACAAAGGTACTCGGCGTCGGCGGAGTAAATTCCGACATGGTTTCGGTGGCGTTGTCTTTCGGTATTTCGGATCAACACTCGGAAGAGACGGAAAGACATTGCCGCAAGGTAAAACAGCCCGTTTCAGGACAAATGTATGAAGACAGGGAAGATTTCCGCAATTGCAATGTGTTTACCATCGACGGCGAGGACGCCAAAGACCTTGACGACGCAGTTTCGGTAAGAGTGCTTGCAGACGGCAAGGTGGAATTGGGTGTACACATAGCGGACGTATCTCATTACGTGCGTCCCGAAGACCCCGTTGACAAAGAGGCGTTCCAACGTGGAACAAGCGTGTATTTTCCCGACAGAGTTTTCGCAATGCTTCCCAAGACACTCAGTAACGGAGTGTGTTCTTTGCAGGAAGGCGAAGACAGGCTGACGCTTAGTTGCGTGATGGTTTTTAAAGAGGACGAAATAGTCGATTTCCGACTGACTCCGTCGGTAATCAACAGCAAACACCGCATGACTTACAACAAGGTACAGGCGATACTTGACGGTGACGAAGAAAGTTATGCCGGGTATTCCGACATAGCAGAGGACATAAAGATTATGGCTCGGCTTGCGCAGAAACTCATAGACAGGCGCAACGTAGCGGGCAATATAGATTTTGACAGCAACGAAGTGGGATTTGAAATAGTCGACGACGACGTAACCGCCGTCGTTCCGAAAAAACGGCTGTTCGCGCACCGCATAATAGAACAGTTTATGATAAGCGCAAACGAAACGGTGGCGCAGTTTGTATTCAATTGCGGTTATCCCATGGTTTACCGCATCCACGAAAAGCCCGACGGCGAAAAACTTGCCGTACTTATACAGTTGCTCAAAGCCCTTGGCATCAACATTCAGGAAACGCAGAATATTCACGCATCGTCATTGCAAAAGGCTCTCGAGCAGGCGCGACAGACGCCCTACGGCAATATGATCAGCGACGTTATGTTGCGCACAATGCAGAAAGCGCGTTACTCCGTCGTCAACGCAGGACACTTCGGATTGTCCAGCCGCTGCTACTGTCACTTCACTTCACCTATAAGAAGATATCCCGACCTGGTAGTGCACAGAGTGGTAAAAAGTATTCTGTGCAACAAAATGACGGACAAAGCCGTTTCCGCGTACGAGGAAATGACGGAAAGGTGCGCAGTTCAGTCCAGTATCCGTGAAAAGGTTGCAATGGAAGCGGAACGTAAGGCGGACGATATGCTGAAATGCCGTTACTGTCTGCGTCTTGTCGGACAATGCTTTGACGGAAGAATAAGCGGCGTTACGGAAAACGGTCTGTTCGTCGAATTGCCCGACACGGTGGAAGGTTTTATCGAACGCAACGATCTAGTTGAGGACGATCTTACCTTTGACGGCAGTTCCTACAGTCTGTACAACGACAACGTGCGTTACCGACTGGGCGACGAAATCAGGATAAAAGTGCTGTCCGTAAATATGAGTGCGTGCAAGATATACTTTGCTCCCGTTTACGGTACGGACGAACAAAACAGACCGTCGCGGTTTTAAGTGTGCAACGGTATAAATATTTTTGCATCGCGTTGCGGTTTTGCGGTTGACAAACGGCACTTAGGGTAATATCATAAATTGAAAGGAGTAATGTAATTCGGACAACAATATGAACAATCCTGTGGTACTCAACAAAAAAGCGTTACATGACTACACGGTGGTGGAGCGCATGGAATGCGGAATAAACCTTATAGGTTGCGAAGTAAAATCAGTAAGAATGGGACAACTCAATCTTACCGATTCCTACTGCACCGTAAAGGACGGACAGTTGATACTTAACAACTGCTATATTAAAAACTACGACAAGGGCAGTTTCAGCAATGTTGACGGGCGCAGGGACAGACGTCTGCTTGCTCACAAAAGGGAAATAATGCGCTTGTTGGGCAAGGTGCGTGAAAAAGGGTATTCGCTTGTTCCTTTGAAAATCTACTTCAAGCAAAGTCTTGTCAAAGTGGAAGTGGCGCTTGTAAAGGGCAAACACCTGTACGATAAAAAACAGTCTCTAATGGAAAAAGACATCGAACGTGACAAGCAACGTGCTTTAAAGGAGTATTCCGGCAGATGAATTCCGACAGAATAATGGTGGTGGGTTGTCCCGGAAGCGGTAAAACGACATTCGCTACTCGTCTGGGCAAAATTCTCGGAAGGGAAGTCATCCACCTTGACAAGTTACTGTGGTTGCCTGACTGGCAGATGATGGATTACTCGCAACGTAAAGAAATACACGACGGAATAATCGGCAACTCGCAATGGATAATAGACGGTATGTGGCGCAGTCACGTTGCCGAACGTATAGAGCGTGCCACCGCAGTGTTTTTTCTCGATTACCCGAGACGCGTTTGTATGATGCGTGCAATCAAACGCAGAATACGTTTTCACGGCAAACAGCGTTACGACATCGCTCACGGCTGTAAGGAAAAACTGGACGGCTACTTTCTTAAATACATATACAACTTTCGGCGCAATGTACGACCTTATCTGGTCGGACAGTTGCAACTGCATGCCGAGCACCTCGATCTTGTCACATTCAGACGTCCTAAGGAGGCGGAAAAATTTCTTGCCGACCTGGAACAACGGTATAAAAGCACCGTGAATGACATTGACAAATAATGTTTTTGTAAAAATGCAATAATTATTTTGACTTTTTCAAAAGTTTTTGATATACTTTTCAGGTAAGCAAAAATGTGCTGGCGTGGCTCAGTCGGTAGAGCAATTGATTCGTAATCAATAGGCCGGAGGTTCGAATCCTCTCGCCAGCACCATCTTATAACTAACATTTTGATACAAAGTAAGGGTGTCAAAATTAACGATATTTGTCCGAGAAATCGGGCATTTTTTTATAAATTGCGTTTTGCTAGTAGATATGAATTGGTTCGAACCTACGGAATTTAAGATTTTAGTCCTACTAGATAAACGATACCCTTACTAGAGAAACGTTAGTCTACTAGATAAACGATACCCTACTATATAAATGACACCCCATTTTCAACTCACTCTTTTTGAGAAAAAATCTCATCAAAGCTGCATGAAAATATCGAAACTTAAACTTGTTTGTGTTAAAATAATGATAACCATTTGAGGTGACCATATGTTTGATTATGCAAAGAAAATAAAAGAATACCGTGAAAGAAAATGCTTAACACAGGAAGAACTAGCTAAAATATTAAATGTTAGTTATGTTTCCGTTTGTAGATGGGAAACAGGTAGATTTGAACCAACTATGGATACCAAGAAGAAATTTGTCGTTCTCTTTAACGAGATTGGCATGAAACTAGATAATTAATGAATGAGGTGAAGAGAATGGCAAAAAAGAATCAATCGAAGAGATTAACTGAACAGCATAAACATTCCCACGGAGTAATTGGCATTTTCGGGGAGGAGGCACAAATTCACGATAAGGAAGTTTCTGACAATCAGTACGGTGTTAAGTCATTATTGGAGCAAGAGTATCCAATGCTTATAATTTCTAATTTTTTGTGAGTTAAATGAATTTGTTTTTTATATTCCAATGTGAAATCACTATTAGAATTATTGACATATAAAAAGGAAGTAGTATACTTTAGTTAGGTCCGACTAACCAAGACATAGTAGGTTTTATTAATGAAAAAACATTTAAAAAAATTGGTTCTTTTAATGATTTTAGGAATGGGAATTGTATCCTCTAGCACATTATCGACTTTTAATAAGGGGTTTTATAATTCCCAGGAAGTTGTTGTTGATAAAAAGCTATTAAAACTTACAAAAGGTAATGATGTGGAAAATTTATCAAGTATGTCTTATATTGATAATTATATTCCACAGGAAAAAGAAGAAGTTGAAATTGAAGAAGAAAACTTGATTGATGAAAATGTTAGTATTTTTGAATTCAATTACAATATTGCCCTTTGGAGTGATGATGAATCACTTATTAAAAAAAGTTCAATTACTTTAGAATATTATAATAATGGTTGGAAAACCAAAAGAATTTTTAATCCAAAAGAGATGTCAACTAATAAAGATAACCTAACAAATTATGTAGATGTATTCGAATCTGGCGCTACAAAGATAAGATTCATTATAAGAACAAACTATGTTAACAACACGAATAACCGTGGTAGTATGGTTGTTGGAAACATAAATTATAAATATGGAGTTTAAATATGGAAAAATTCAATATTAAAAGAATGTACGGTTTTTATTGGATGATTATTTCCTTAGCAATTCAACTAATAACATTTATTTGCTTTTTATGCTTGATATTTTATTTAAAGTCTTTTGATTCCACAAATGCTAATCAAGAAGCAGTTAATGAAATATTTAGTGTTCTAATATTGATAGATGTATTGTTTGCTATTTGTTTTATTGCTTCTTTGATTATATATCTATATAGATTTTTGCCATTTATTAATTCAAAAGGAAAATTGATTCATGTTAAAATCCTAGAAAGATCCATAGGTAGTGTAATGTATGGAAAAATCGAAACAGATAATTTAAATAAAAAAGTTAGAATTAGATTTGTATATAGAATATTCTCAAAATATTTTACTTCATATCAAGTTGGAGATTACGCAGAATGCTTTGTTAGAGAACAAGATTTGTCAGATCCTAAAATTGTTGTACTTTATAGATAGAATTGAAATTATAGTTATCTTTCTTAAATTAAAATTTAGTATACTTCCAATAAGAAATAATAATAGTGATTTCGGTTTAAATAATTACATTGATAACAAATATAAACGCATTGAAGTGATTTAGTGTCATTTCGTGCGTTTTTTTGCATTTCAAGTTTTAATGTGAAATCATTGAAATAATGAAAATGAACGATAACCATCGACAAATTGGTAATTGAAATGTATAATAATAGGATTTGAAGAAAAGATACATACTTCAAATGGTAGGCATGGGGATAATATTTATTTAGGAGGTTTTTAAGTATGTATCATTATATAGAAGATAAAGAATTTCTAAAGAAGTTAAGATCAGTTTGCTCTAATTTAGTTAATCAGTTGGTTCAAGAAATTAATAACGAAGGCAAGATGATAGTTGTGGCACATAGTGTTGGCAGTGGTTCTAGAAATTTAGAAACTCAAAACGAATTTGAACCAGTTGATTTAGATTACAATATTTCTATTATTCGTTCTTGGAATATTAATGATTGTCAAGGAATCAAAGAATATATAAGGAAAAAGTTTAATGTAATCTTAAACAGAAATGGATGGGGTGATTGCCAAGATTCTACGTCTGCTTTAACTACTGAAAATCGAAATTTTACAAGTGGAAATAAGACAAGATTTAGCATTGACTTAGGAATCGTTGTTGAAGATTCAAATGGCTCATGGTGGAGACTAATTCATCAGAAAACTGGTAATACACGCAATGATGTCTGGATTTGGAATGAAGGACGTAATTCATATAATTTAAATAAAAAAGTTGATTGGCTTAAAAACCATAACTATTGGAATGAAGTAAGAGAAGGGTACTTAAATAAGAAAAATATGTATTTAACAAGAAATGATTATAATCATCCATCGTTTATTTGTTATATCGAAGCAGTTAACGAAGTTTATGATCGATACAATCATAGAAAAAAGTCTTAATTTAGGGGTTTCGTTTATCTAGTAAGGGTGTCGTTTTGCAAGTAGGGGTGTCATTTTGTATTAAAGCGATAGCACAAAAACAAATCGATTAAAAAGGGCGCACACAATGCGCCCTTTTTCTATTGAATCGTTTTGTGGTTGCAAACAGCCTTTGTTCTGCATTTAACGGTATTCAATGCGTACCGCTCTTACTGAGAGCGGTATTGCTGTATCCTGCACATCGGTTGTAAGTCAGGTATTGGTGTGTTTATGCAGTGCACAGGCGGTCAGTCGAGGCACACTTTTGCGGTTTTTGCGTTTGAATGTTTTTCGTATTTCATTTGCACAATAATTATTTACCGAAAGAATCTGACCTTACCGAGCCCGTTTACTGTCGTATGCTTTTACCATACGTTTCAACGTATTTTTTGAATTAAAATACGGTTTGTCGGTTTTAAATCTTTTGGCTTTCCGTTTTTGTTTCGGGGTTGTGTGTTGTCGGTTGCGTAACGTTTGAAGTGTCGTCGTGCACCAATGTGCCGGAAAACGTTTTAAAAAAAGTCGTGCGTTACCGCAGTAATAGGAAGAAGATTTATCGTCGACTTAAAACCTGCAACAGACTGTTTCCGTACACTTCTGACGCTTGAAGCATTGTCGCTTTTTCATTACAATCTGTCGATACCGTCACGCTTTTTCAAACGCTGAAAGGGGCAAAGCAACATCTCATTGACATAATGTTGCAAAATAATTTTTTTTGTGTTTTAATTAATGAAAGGAAGTGCGAGAATATGAAATGGTATAAAGTCTTACTGTATGTGTTGATGTTTATTGTGTGTTTTCCGATAATAGTTGTTGCATTTGTTTTCATTGCGTTTATTTTCCCTTTTGCGTCCCTTGCCGAGGCGGTACAATATAGGAGAAGCGATTATTACAAACAATTTCACATACCGTATAAAAGTAACGTAACTTATTCGCCGCAATACATGTTTTATAAAGGCGTCAGACAGCGCGATCTTTCCGTACAATGCGTTTTTCACAGGAATACAAGTCGCAGTTATTTTTTGTACGGAGGCGATTTATACATTTTTCCCGATTTTGACTTTTTGTCCTTTGGCGAAAATGGTAAGTGCATGATTGTAAGGCGGGGAAAATACGACGAAAAGGATTCATCTATGGAGTTCGATCAATGGTTACAGTTCAGAATCGCTTTACTCGACGGCGGTCTGACGGCTGATTTTACCGTCAAGGTTCTGCTCGATTGCTCGTTGTTTGACGAAACGTTTACCGTCGGGCGGGTTTTGCCCGAATCGATAGTACTTACGGCAGGTTACCTGCATGCATTCGATCCACGTTACCAATGCGTTGAGCCTTTTGTACCACGTAACGCACGGCAGTTGTACGAAATGTTGGAAAGCGTTCCCGACCTCGGTGGAAAGTACAGCGTCGACGGCGACACGCTTGTCTGGAATTTTGACGGTTTTACATTATACGTATATGTCGATTCGGAATGTGTTCTTGAATTCTTCGCATGTATAGGCGGCAAAAGTTACTCCACGCACTGGCATCCTGCTGACTCCGAAATATTCACTCTGCTTCTGGAACTGGGTAAAAAAGGCAATGCAGTGGTGTTCAGAAAGCCTTTTGCGGACTCGTTAAAGTTGCTTTACTTCGGAGACAAATGCGGTTGCAAGTACTCGGCAGACAAAATCAAGGGAAGAGGTCGCTATATTACCGTCGAATAGCGTTACTCGGAACAAACCGTTCCTTCCTTCTGTCTGAAATACCGATGCGGTTCATTTGATACCGCAACAGTATAAAAAATTGATATTGACATATAAGTAATTCACTATTGACTTTGTGGCGGAGTAATGGTAAAATAGATGTCACCCATAAAATCATATTAGGATTTTTGCCAATCGTTAAGGAATATTTATGTAAAGGGTTGCTGAATATTCCTTAAAAAAATGTTCTTTACGGCATTACGACGGCACATTCCAAATCAGTAATAAAGGTAGTGAAAAAAAATGAAAATATCGGAAAAGTATCAACAGCAAATAGCGCAAAGCAAGTACCCCGTAGTGGGGGCTACGGTCAACAACACTTACAGTAACCTTAACGACGAAATAGAAGGTAACGAAAAGGTATCTCTCATAGACATCAATTGCAAAGAGGGTATGAAGATATACCGTGCCACCCTTACTTACACGATGAGCAAGGCATTTTTCGAAACTTTCCGCCGTGCACGTCTTACGGTGGACTACCAGTTGTCAAACGCAATGTACTGCACTTTGGACAATATGGACGTCACCGAAGAAATGTTGCAGACGGTAAAGGACAGAATGCAGGAAATAATAGACGCCGATCTGGAAATAAGAAAAGTCGTGATGACGAGGGCAGAGGCGACGGAATTTTACAACAGCGAAAAAACCGCGAAAGGCAGATTGCAACTGGACGTAGAGGAAAACGAAACAATCAATCTGTATTACTGCGAAGATTACTACAATTGCATTTACGAGACAATAGCAACGCACACGGGCGCCACACGTACATTCGATCTTGTAAAATACGGCAAGGGCTTTTTGTTGCGTTACCCCAGTTCGGACAACGTAAACGTTTTGCCTGTATTCAAAGAGACCAAAAAACTGCAATGGGCATTGGAAGAATACGAAACAATATACAAGATCTTGAATGTCGGAACCATTCACAAGTTGAACACGGTTATAGAAAACAACAAGATACGCGAACTGATACTGTTGTCGGAAGCGTTGCACGAAAAGAAGATTGCCAACATCGCCGACCAGATTGCCAGGAGAAAGGGCGTCAAGATAGTGCTTATTGCGGGACCGTCCTCATCGGGCAAGACGACGTTTGCTCAGAGACTGGGTATACAGTTGCGACTCAACGGTCTAAAACCCGTAACTATTTCCGTTGACAATTATTTCGTTGACAGAGGTCAGACGCCTTTGAATGAAAAGGGCGAGCCCGATTTCGAATGTCTTGAAGCAATAGACATCGACCTGTTCAATCAGGATCTGCTGGGATTGCTCAACGGCGAAGAAGTGGAAATGCCCGAGTTCGATTTTAAAAACGGCGTAAAAGTGTTCAACGGCAAAAAGACCAGAATTTCCGACGAGGAAGTGCTGGTAATAGAAGGAATACACTGCCTCAACGACAAACTGACGGCGCGTATTCCCAAAGACAGAAAGTACAAGGTGTACATCAGCGCACTGACGGTGCTCAACATTGACGCCTTTAACAGAATATCCACAACGGACACCAGGTTTATCAGAAGAATCGTAAGAGACCATCAGTTCAGGGCGTACAGCGCGCTTAACACAATCAAGACTTGGCCCAACGTCAACAAAGGCGAGCAGCAAAACATATTCCCATTCCAGGAAGACGCCGACAGTATATTCAACACTTCGCTTATTTACGAATTGGCGGTGCTTAAACACAAGGCAATGGCGCTGCTCAAAGAAATTACCAACGACGTGCCCGAATACGCCGAAGCGCAACGACTGATGGATATACTGAAAAATTTCAAGGAAATTCCCGAAGACATCGTTCCCGCCAACTCGTTGGTAAAAGAATTCCTCGGCGGCGGAGATTTTAAAGGATGACGACGTCTGAAAATACCGTTGCGTATGTTGCAAGAAATTACTGTTTTGTGTTATTATACTTAAAGAGGTAATTTATGAACAAGATTTTTATTGCAACCGATATTCACGGTTCGGCATATGCCGTTAAACGTATATTGCAACGGTTTGAAAAGGAAAAGGCGGATCTGCTGGTACTGTTGGGAGATATTTACAACCACGGCCCGCGTAATCCGTTTCCGCAAGAGTATGCCCCTATGGAAGTGGCTGAACTGCTCAACGGTGTAAAAGACAAATTGCTGGTGATAAAGGGTAACTGCGACAGTGAAGTGGACTCAATGATCAGTAGTTTTGATTTTTTGGAAAACAATGTGCTTTTCCATTTCGGAAGAAGGATATTCCTGACGCACGGGCACAGGTACAATTGCGACAATCTGCCCGCTCTTTCGGCAGGAGACGTTATGTTTATGGGGCATTTCCATATAAATCGCATTTCAGAAGTCAACGGCGTTATATGCGTGAATGTGGGTTCATGTGCTTTGCCTAAGGACGGCGTACCGTCATTTTGCGTAGTGGACGGCAATTCGATTAGACTCGTGTCGCTGGAGGACGGCAAGGTGACAGACAGTTTTTCATTCTGTAAACAATAAAAAATGCACTTCGGTTTTTGCCGAAGTGCATTTTGTTTTAAAAGATTATATTCTGCGTGCGGACAGCATTGCGTGCGTTCTGTTCCGTCGGGGATTAAAGTAAAGACGCTCAAAGTAACAAACGCCGTGCTATTGCGCGTTGTTTACGTCGGCAAAGCGTTACGTGTTTCAAAGCAACGGTCAGACCGGTGACGCTGCTACTGTTTGTTTGCAATTTAACGAATTTTTGTCGGATTTTGCTATTGAATTTGTGTTTTTGCTGTGTTATACTTTAAACGCGTCAGCAAAAGGAGAAACAAAATGTGTTGTAAAAAGATAATCATTGCGGCGGTAAAAGGAGACGATTCTTTCGAAGAGGCTTTAACCAGTCCCTGCCGTCATATATTTTTACTGAAAGCGAATATCAATACTGCAAAGCAAATGGTGGAGCGTTGTCACAACGCGGGTAAAAGAGTGTATATTCACATCGATTTGGCGGAGGGATTCGGCAAGGACGAGGCGTCGCTGCAATACATCAGCAGGGAAGTAAAACCCGACGGAATAATTTCCACCAGAATCAACGTCATCCGTATCGCACGCGACCTCGGGCTTAAAACAGTGTTCAGGGTTTTTTTGATTGACGCACAGTCGATGGAACTCGCACTGATAAACATTGAAAAGACTCACCCCGACTTTGTGGAACTTATGCCCGGAATCGCGTACGAGGCAATTAAGACTTTAAAGGAGCGTTCCGAAGCGAATGTCATTGCGGGAGGATTTCTGCGCACCCGTGAAAATCTGGACAGCGCGTTCGAGGTAGGGGCTTTTGCGTGTTCTACCAGTAACTTATCTTTATGGAAAACGGAATATCAATAAAAAGATTCTATAACGAAAATTAATAAAGGTATTGAAATTGCTAATACCTTGTGCTACAATCAATTCGCAAATAAATAAAATGCTGAATGTCTAAGGAGCAAAGGAGTGTCAGACACAAGCGAAGTGCGGTGCTGTAATCAGCGCTGTTCTTTTCGCTGTTTGACGCTTTTTTTGTTGCAGGAGGTCAGATGAAAGACGTAATTATTATCGGAAGCGGTGTCATAGGTTCAGGCATCGCAAGAGAGTTGTCAAGGTACTCGGCTGACATTGTCGTGTTGGAAAAGGGCGACGATGTTTCCGTGGGCACAAGCAAAGCGAACAGCGGTATCGTGCACGCAGGTTTTGACGCTGTTCCCGGAAGTAACAAAGCAAAGTACAATGTTGCGGGCAACAAAATGTTTGATGAACTCAGCAAGACGCTGGACTTTCCTTTCCGCCGTAACGGATCTATGGTACTGTGTTTCGACAGCGCAGATATAGGGGCATTGCAGCAACTGTACGACAAGGGCGTCGCCAACGGCGTGGAAAAACTGTCTGTTATTACGGGAGAGGAGGCGAGAAAAATAGAACCTCATCTTTCCGACAAGGTTGTGGCGTGTCTGCTTGCGGAAACCGGAGGTATAGTTTCCCCTTACGAACTGAACATCGCCTACGCGGAAAATGCTGCGGTAAACGGAGTAAAATTCGAGTTTTGCAAAAAGGTTACAAACGTTTCCAAGAAAGACGGAACGTTTGAAGTAACTTGTGCCGACGGTTCCGTATATCACGGCAGAACGGTAATCAACTGTGCAGGCGTTCATGCCGACGAAATAAACAATATGGTTTGTCCCGAAAAGATGCACATCGTAGCGCGCAAGGGCGACTATATTCTGATGGACAAGACGGCAGGGTATCTTGCCGATCACACATTGTTCCAGTTGCCTACCAAGATGGGCAAGGGTGTGCTTGTAACGCCCACAACTCACGGAAATATTCTCATCGGACCTACCGCTGTGGACGTGGAAGACAAGGACAATGTGTCGACAAGTCTCGAACAACTCAACATTGTCTTCGACAAGGCTTCGCTTACAGTACCCGAACTGTCCCGTCGTACCATAATCACACAGTTCAGCGGATTGCGTGCGCATGAAGACTGTGACGACTTTATAATAGGTGAAAGCAGTGTGGAAGGATTTTACAATGTTGCAGGCATAGAATCTCCCGGTTTGTCCGCTTCTCCCGCTATTGCGACGGAAATTGCCGGTCAGGTGGCAACTAAACTGCAACTTAAATTAAATTCACACTTTACGGAAACAAGAAAGGGTATTCCTCACTTTGCAACAATGTCCAATACCGAAAGACAGAAGTTGATCGATTCCAATCCTTTGTACGGCAAGATAGTGTGCCGTTGCGAAATGGTCACCGAGGGGGAAATAGTGTCCGCTATAAGACGTCCCGTAGGAGCAAAAGATCTTGACGGAATCAAACGCCGTACGCGTGCGGGTATGGGCAGATGTCAGGCAGGGTTCTGCACTGCAAGGGTAATGCAGATTCTTGCCCGCGAATTGGGCGAAGACATGGCGGACGTCACTAAATGCGGAGGCGAAAGTTTTATTGTTGAAGGGAGGACGAAATAATGATTGCTAAAAATCTTGTTATTGTGGGCGGAGGTCCCGCAGGTCTTGCCGCAGCAAAGTCCGCCTACGATTGCGGTGAAAGAGATATATTGATTCTGGAAAGAGAAAGCGAACTGGGCGGTATTTTAAATCAGTGTATTCACAACGGTTTCGGGCTGCACACCTTCAAGGAAGAACTTACAGGTCCCGAATACGCAGCACGCTATATCGACGAAGTAAAAAAACGCAACATCGAGTACAAACTTTCCTCTACGGTAATAGACATTTCCTCAGACAAGGTAGTCACCTATGTCAATTCGACGGACGGTCTGGTTCAGGTAAAGGCCAAGGCTGTAGTGCTTGCCTGCGGATGCCGCGAACGTCCAAGAGGAGCAATTAACATTGCGGGAATGAGAGGAGCGGGAGTGTTTTCCGCAGGAACCGCGCAGAAACTCGTAAACATCGAAGGATATCTTCCCGGCAAGGAAGTAGTCATACTCGGTTCGGGCGATATAGGACTTATCATGGCGCGCCGTATGACTTTCGAAGGCGCAAAGGTCAAGGCGGTGGTGGAACTGATGCCTTATTCGTCGGGACTCAACCGTAACATAGTTCAGTGCTTGAACGACTTCGACATTCCTCTGATGTTCAGTCACACGGTAATAGACATCAAGGGCAAAGACAGAGTTGAAGGCGTAGTCATTGCCGAGGTGGACGACAAATTGCGTCCCATGCCCGAAACGGCACAGTTTATCAAATGCGACACGTTGCTGTTGTCTGTCGGACTTCTTCCGGAAAACGAACTTGCCAAAAACGCAAGCGTTGCCCTGTCGCCCGTTACCGGCGGAGCGGAAGTGGACGACACGATGATGACCAACGTGGAAGGAATTTTCCAGTGCGGAAACGTTCTTCACGTCCACGATCTGGTAGACTTTGTTTCGCAGGAAAGTGAAAACGCCGGAGCCTGTGCAGTAAAATATATCAATGAAGGTGCCGAGAAGTGCGAACAGGTCACAATTAAATGTACCAAGGGGGTACGCTATTGCGTTCCGCACAAACTCAACTGCGACGACAATTTTCAGTCGCTCAACTTTAAAATGCGCGTAGGCAACGTCTACAAGAAAGTTGAACTTACCGTCACGGCGGACGGGGTTAAGGTTTACGGCAAGAAACGTCCTGTTGTAACGCCGGGAGAAATGGAAAACATTACTCTCAACTCGCAGCAGATCGAGCAACTTAAAAAAGCCAAAGAAATTGTCATTTCTCTGGAAGGAGGTCAGCAATGATCAAGGAAATGATTTGTATAAGTTGTCCTATGGGATGTCACCTGACGGTTGACGCAACGGACATCAACGATATAAAGGTCACGGGCAACACATGTCCGAGAGGACCTATTTACGCCAGAAACGAAATAATAGCACCCAAACGTATGGTTACGGGTTCCGTACGCGTCACAGGCGGAAAGATACCTATGGCGTCTGTAAAAACACGCGAGGCTATTCCTAAACAACTGATTTTCGACTGTCTCGAACAGTTAAAAACAGTTACGCTCAAAGCCCCGGTACACATAGGAGACGTGGTAATTGTCGACGTTGCGGGTTGCGGTGTGGATGTAATCGCCACCAAGGAAATTGCCGAGGCGTAAAACAATACTTTACCGACAAAAAGGGAGATCAGTCATGACCAAATACATTCTTGCTCTTGATCAGGGCACAACAAGTTCGCGTGCAATAGTCTTTAACAAACAGGGACAGATTATGGGTAAGGCGCAACAGGAGTTTCCGCAGATATATCCGCAATCGGGATGGGTGGAACACGATCCGCACGACATTCTCGGTTCGCAGGTAGGCGTAATCGTGGAAGCATTGATACGAGCCAACGTGTCTGTGTCCGACGTTGCGGCAATCGGAATTACAAATCAGCGTGAAACTACCTTTGTGTGGGACAAGGTTACGGGTACCCCCATTTACAATGCCATCGTGTGGCAGTGCAGGCGTACGGCGGATTACTGCGACCAACTTAAACAGCAGGGTTGGGCGGAAAAAATCTACGATAAAACGGGTCTCGTAATCGACGCTTACTTTTCAGCCACCAAACTCCAATGGATTTTGGACCACGTAAAGGGTGCGAGAGAGCGTGCGCGCAAGGGCGAATTGCTGTTCGGCACGGTTGACACTTACACTATGTGGCAACTGAGCAAAGGCAAGATACATGCTACAGACTACACAAACGCCAGTCGTACGATGTTGTTTAACATCCACACTCTCGACTGGGACGACGAATTACTCGAGTTGTTTGACATTCCGCGTTGTATGTTGCCGGAAGTGCATCCCAGCAGTTACAATTACGGATGCACCGACGAAACTTTTATAGGCAGATCCATTCCCATTTGCAGTGTAGTCGGAGATCAGCAGTCGGCTTTGTTCGGACATCTGTGTGTCAACAAAGGGGACATAAAAAACACCTACGGAACAGGCTGTTTCCTGTTGATGAACACGGGCGAAAACGCCGTTAAAAGTAAAAACGGTTTGGTAACTACTCTTTCTGCGTGTCTTGCCGATCAGAAACCGCAATACATATTGGAAGGCAGTGTGTTTATAGGCGGAGCAGTCAATCAGTGGTTGCGCGACGAAATGCGAATGATTAAAACCGCCGCCGAAACAGAGACTTACGCCGAAAAGGTTCCCGACACAAACGGAGTGTACATCGTGCCGTCATTTACGGGATTGGGCGCGCCTTATTGGGATGCTCAGGCAAGAGGAACGATTACCGGAATTACCAGAGGCACAAACAAGGAACACTTTATACGTGCCGCCTTGGAATCCATTGACTACCAGGTTTACGATCTTGTCAGCGCAATGCAAAAGGACAGCGGAACGGAAGTCGTTTCTTTAAACGTTGACGGCGGGGCAAGCATGAACAACTTTCTGATGCAGTTTCAGGCAGATATTTTAAATGCAAGAGTGGTACGCCCAAGCGTTATAGAGACAACGGCATTGGGAGCGTGTTACCTTGCGGGACTTAATGTCGGCTACTGGAAAGACATCGACGACATCAAAGACAATATCAAGGTGGAACGAGTGTTTGAACCTCATATGGATGAGGAAAAACGGCGCGCGCTCTTAGAGGGTTGGGCGCACAGCGTCAGACAGGCTCGTCTTAAATAGACATAAATTCAGGAAATAAGAAAATCAGGGAAAAGATTATTCAGGAACTTTACCCGAAAGGAATTCGGGAGGTTAATAAAAAAACTTCAGGGAGGAAAACAATGAAAAACTACATGTAAAAACACAAGATTTCGTTGATGATCTTGGCAATTGCACTGGCAGTCATTCTGGTGTCCAGTTTCTGTGCAAGCATGATACAGAGCGACGCTTTCAGAGTGACGGTAACGGATCTTCGCGATGTACCGTTTGAAGGAACGGTTACCAACAAAAACGGAACAGAAGTGGAGGTCAACGGAACTGTTGCGAGCGGTATCCTTTTCGTACCGAAAACGGCAAGCGCAACCAACAAGTTGCCGGCAGTAGTGTTGACGCACGGTTACCTCAACAACCGCGAACTGCAACTGCAAAACGCAATAGAACTTGCCCGCAGAGGTTTTGTCGTGTTGACCATCGACAGAGGCGGCCACGGTAACAACGAATTGAGTGAAGCCACAAGTGCGATGATGAACACGTCAGGCATGTACGAAGCGGTAAAATATCTTGCTTTGCAGGATTACGTTGACGTTGCAAAGATAGGTATTTCAGGTCACTCGATGGGCGGATTTACAACAGCAATGACTCTTATATCCGATATGGCAAACGGTCTTGTTTCCGCAGGTCTCATTCAAGGTTGGAGCACGTTTATGTGAGCGGGCGCCGACGTTTCTGTAGGTATACTCAAAGCCAAAGACGACGAGTTCTTCTTCCAGAGCAAATTGGCAGACGGAACCGCCTCTATTTCAAGACAATATCTTCATTCGGTTGCCGCCGCTACATTTATCGGTTGGGGCGAAGGTGACTACGGCACAACGGCAGACGCCATCAACGTTGAAAACGGCGGTATTTACATAGGCGGAACTCTCACGGAAGTTGCCGGCGGACAGGCTGCCGCAAGCGCGTTCCGTGTCATTTACGAGGCGGATGAAATTCACCCGTTGAACCACTTCTCGATTGAAAGTGCAGGATATGTAACTAACTTCTTCTATACCGCATTCGGCACTCCCAACGGTTACGAATACATTGCCGAAGGCAATCAGACATGGTGGGTAAAAGAACTGTTCTCCACTTTAGGTCTGATAGCATTCTTTGCATTGCTTATTCCTCTTGCAGATGTAGTACTTTCGATGCCTGCATTCGCTTCTTTGAAGAAAAAGCAATCGGAAGAAGGTGAAGTCGACAACACCGAAGTTCTTCCTTCTCTTACAGGCGTGCGCAAACACATCTCTTACTGGGTAGCGGCAGTCATAACGACATTGTTCAGCGGTTTCTCCATACAGTGGGTTTACAGCGGTGACGGTTGGCTGAGCGATTTCAAAGAATTGATGTTCACTCAGAACACCTACTTCCCGCAGGATACTACGGGAACAGTGGCAACCTGGGCTGTAGTGTGCGGTTTGTTTGCTTTGCTCGTAACGGGAATAATCTGGTTGATCAACAGAATAATAGACGTTGTCGGCAAGCGCGACGTGCCTCTTGCAGGCAGTCCCATGCAACCTGCACGAATCCAAGGCGGTTTGGGCGCTGTTGTCAAGACGGTCGTTGCAGGCGCACTGGTAGTTGCTCTGATGTATGTGGTAGTGTTTATCAACTGGGCAATCTGGAAGGTCGACTTCCGTTTCTGGACGCTTGACGTCAAGGTATTCGAAGTCGCCGTAATGTTGCCTACGATGTTGCGTTACGCAGTAGTATTCTTCATCTTCTACTTCATCAACAGCGTATTCAATCAGGGTTACAGGGTAAAGAACCTTCCCGAATGGGCAACGATTGCAATCAATGCCGTATTCAACGTGCTGGGAATCGTGTTGGTAATGGCTATTCAATACGGAACATTCCGTTCCACAGGCGTATTGTGGCAGGCTGACATGAATCTGGGCTACATCGTATTGTTCCCGATAGTCCCCGTTCTGGTGATTGCTACTATCTACTCCAGAAGACTGTACGAACGTACAGGAAACGCTTGGCTCGGCGCAGTAGTAAACACATTGCTGTTTACGATAATCACTGTTGCAAATACAGCGGCGTCCTATCCTTACGCAGGATTCTTTGCGTAAAATGAACTGACGTTACAGTACGATATTTGTAATAGACAGAATTTATCCCCATCCGTACGGACGGGGATTTTTATGCGCGAAATTAACTGTTTTCAGTAAAACCGCTCCCAAATGGTTTTCGACGTCAGACGGCGACGCGCACGTCGATGTTGTCTCAGTCGCAGTACGTTTCACCGCAACAGTCGGTATTCGTACCGCACAGACCCAATGCGTTTGTTTTTTCCAGCAGTTTTTTGAGCGTTTCGACATGAAGTTGCTCGTCGAGAATTATGCGCTGTACTATTGCCGAAACTTGCTGATTTTTAAGCAACATAAGCATTTTTTTGTAGTCGGAAATGGCGTTGAGTTCTCCCTCTATATTGTCCATCAGCATTTTTTGCGGCGATGTGGATTGAGCAACCGTCGACGAATTGAAAAACGGCGCGTTACATGAGGCATACTGTACGAATCGCGGATCCACACCTGTTTTTAACATTGTTTCTCCCAACAAAAACAGGTGTTGCATCTCCGTTAAAGCAATTCCTTCCATTGTGTCGGCAAATTCTTTGCCGTATTGTTTGAATTGCAGTGCGTGGTAAGTGTATTGCAGTATCGCCGTAAGTTCGCTGTGAAGTGAAGCGTAGGCAAAAGCAATTATTTTGCCCGAATGAGGGTCGTATGTAAGACAGTCGGTGGAGGGGTAGGGCAGATCCGCCTTTATTGGTTGCATTTATTTCTCCTTCGATGTTTTTTGGTATATTGGTATGTGCAAATCCGAATTTGTGTGAATATTTTCCTTTGTCCTGTCATATGCGCCGTTGCCGACATATTCATATGAGCATATGTAAATATGCTCCGACGGACATTTGTGGCAAAAGTTTTTTGTCGCGCATACAGTGCAGTATGAAAACATTGTCCGTAACGTTGATAGTAAAAAACGAAGAGAGGGTGTTAAAGCGGTTGATGGACTGTCTGTCATTTGCCGACGAGATTGTGGTGGTGGACACGGGGTCTTCCGACGGCACAATGGAAATTGCCCGCAATTACACCGACAAGGTATACCGAGTGGAATGGCAGGATGACTTTTCTTCTGCACGCAACTTTGCATTGAGCAAGGCTACAATGCAGTACGTGATGTGGCTGGACGCCGACGATATAGTCACTCCTGCCAACGTTAAAAAGATTGTAAAGTGGAAAAAATCCGACGACCGCCCGGATACCGTAATGGCAAAGTACTGTACGGCTTTTAAAGGCGACGTTGCTACATTTTATTTTTACCGTGAGCGCATCTTTGTCAACGACGGCAGAGCGGTGTGGGTAAACAAGGTGCACGAAGTGGTGGTGCCGTTCGGTAAAATAGTGTACAGCGACATAGAAGTGTGGCACAAGCCTGTTGGAAGTCACGGTTCGCGTAATCTTCAAATATACCGCAATATGTTGAAACGGGGTGAGGTGCTGGATGCCCGTAACAGTTACTACTACGCAAGAGAGTTGTTTTACAACGGGTATTACAGTCAAAGCGCGGAAAATCTTCGTAACTTCATCGCACGGCGCGACGCATGGGAAGTGGACAGAGTGCACGCCATGCTGATGCTTGCCGATTGTTACAGCACAATGCAGATGCCCGACAAATCGCTTACAACGCTTGTCGCTTTGCTCAGTTTCGGGTATCCGTCGGCGGAATGTTGCTACAAGATAGGCAAAATTTTTCTTGACCGCAATCAGTATGAAACCGCCGCGTTCTGGTTTGAAAGCGCAACGCGCTTAAAGCCTCCCGACAAAGGCTTTGTAAACCTCGATTACCATACTTTTTTTCCGTGGATGCAACTGTGCGTCTGTTATTATTACTTGAATGATCAAAAAAAAGCGTACAAATATTTTTTAAAGGCGGAAAAAATGTATCCCGACAATGCCTCGGTCAGGTACAACCGAAGTTTTTTCGACAGTCTTGCCAATGACGGCAAACTTAAAGAGTAACGCATTGTTGACACTTTTTTCGCTGTGCGTTATACTGAAAAAAAACGCAGGTGTCGACAAATGCAACTTATACAAGGATTTCAACCGTGTGTGACGGAAAACAGCCGTGTTCTGGTGTTGGGCAGTTTCCCCAGCGTGATGTCACGAAGCAACGGATTTTATTACGGCAACAACAGAAACAGATTCTGGCCGATGATGCAACTGTTTTTCGGCGGAAGTATAGACACCGTGGAAGACAAAATAAAACTTCTCTGCGCAAGCGGAGTGGCTTTGTGGGACGTAGTGCAGCGTTGCACCGTAGTAAATAGCAGGGACGATTCTATAAGAAATATAGAACTTGCAGACGTGGAGGGACTTATAAATCGGTACCGTATTCCGCTTATCGTGTGCAACGGCAGGTTGAGTTACAATCTTACGGTAAAAAACTTTTCCCGTTGCGCGCAGATAGAGTACGCTCCCAGTACCAGTCCCGCCAACGTGCGGTTCGATATAGAGGTCTGGCGCAAACTGCTGACGTATAAAGAGTGAGTATAACTATGTGTCTTATAAAAAGTAAAAATTCTTATTTCGGCATCGGGTATGTTTGCCCGATGCTTTTTTTTACGTTGTTTTAGTTGTTGTCATTCGTTTAATTGTGTGCTACAATTAAATAAACGGAGGTATGTTATGAATCAATTCGAACAAATCTACAAACAATTCATTACACGCCCTGGCTCAGACGCCTTGTTGGATTATCTCAAAAAAAGCGATTTTTTCACGGCTCCGGCAAGCACGCGGTTCCACCTTGCATGTGAGGGAGGACTTGCCCAACACTCGGTCAACGTCTACAAGAGACTGCTCAGAATCGTCAAGTCGGAACTTGGCGAAGATTATTCCAAGGTATATTCCGACGAAACCATTGCGGTAGTGGGATTGTTGCACGACGTGTGCAAGGTCAACTACTATTCGGTGGAAATGCGTAACGTAAAGGAGGGTAACGAATGGGTTAAAAAACCGCGTTACGTCACCAACGAAAAGTTCCCCTTCGGTCACGGCGAAAAAAGCGTGTTTATAATAAATCAGTATATGCGCATTACTCCAGAAGAAGCAATGGCCATAAATTGGCACATGGGCGCATTCGACAGCAGAGTGCTGGGAGGAAGTTATGCGGTAAGCGATGCTTTTTATAAATACAAGTTGTCGCTCTTGATGCACATTGCGGATCTTACCGCAACTTATATCGATGAAGAAAGAGGTTAAAAATATGCTGCTTGAAAGATTTTTGAAATATGTAAGAATAGATACGCAATCGGATCCCGAATCCACGTCTTCGCCCTCTACTGAAAAACAGAAAAATCTTGCCCGTTTATTGACGGACGAATTGCGCGAACTTGGATTGTCGGACATTAAAACAGACGAGTACGGATACGTTTACGCAACGCTTCCCACCAATTGCGACAGCAGTTACAGACTGGGATTTATTGCGCATATGGACACGTCGAGTGCGGTAAGCGGTGCGAACGTGCGTCCCGTAATTACCGACAATTACGACGGAAGCGACATTGTGCTTAAAAAGGGCGTTAAAATAAGTGCCGAAGAATTTCCCGAACTTAAAAATCACATAGGCAAGACGCTGATCAGTGCCGACGGCACAACGCTGTTGGGAGCGGACGACAAAGCGGGTATAGCGGAAATAATGGAGGCTTTAAGACAACTTGTCGAAAGCAACGTCAATCGTCCTACCGTAAAGGTGGCGTTTACTCCCGACGAAGAAGTGGGCAGAGGTACGGAACACTTCGACGTAGAAGGGTTTGCCTGCGACGGAGCATATACTCTTGACGGAGGTGAACTGGGCGAACTGGAATACGAAAACTTCAATGCGGCAGGCGTCAAAGTGACCGTTACCGGCAAGTCGGTGCATCCCGGTACCGCAAAGGGTAAAATGATAAACGCAGGTCTTGTTCTTATGGAATTGCAGTCGTTGCTGCCGGTATTTGAAAATCCGATGTACACAGAAGGGTACGAAGGATTTTATCACCTGGACAATATGACGGCAACGGTTGACAGCGCAGTCGCTCACTATATAATCAGAGATCACGACAGAACTAAGTTCGAAGCCAAGAAACGCTTTTTTGCTCAGTGCGTGGATTTTCTCAACAAGAAGTACGGCAAAGGCACTGTCAGATGCGACATCAAAGACAGTTACTACAATATGAAAGAAATAATCGAGCACAACATACACCTTGTGGACAATGCTGTCAAGGCAATGGAAAAGGCAGGAATCAATGCTCTTGTACGTCCTATAAGAGGCGGAACGGACGGCGCAACTCTGTCTTATAAAGGCTTGCCCTGTCCCAACCTGTTTACGGGAGGTTACAACTTCCACGGCAGATACGAGTACATTCCCCTTGAAGATATGAACAAGGCAGTGGAAGTAATATTGAATCTTGCGGAAATTTACGCAGGAAAATAGTTTTTGACAAATGCGGTAAAACAGTTTGAAAAAACAGCGAAAGGACGTATCCGAGATACGTCCTTTGTTTTTTTTGTCTGTAAAGACAACGCTCAACGTCCCGCTTCGGTGTTGTCTTGAGTGCGGTCACGCATTTCGGGCAGAGGATGCATCTGCTTTTCAATGCGCATGTCTTCTCCTTCGTCGGCAATACGCTTTTCTATTACGTTGTGGCTTGCCACACTTTTTACGTTGCTGTTGACGTCTTTCTGGTATTGGAAAAACATCGAGTCTTTTGGCAACTGCGATACTTCCGAGTAATCTTCGCGTACTCCCGTAAGAGTTATTTCCTCTGCAATGACCTTTCTGATGTAGTCGACGTTGCTCTGTCTGCCGAATTTAAGCAATTCGGGGAAAGTTCCGTTGGGTATTATCTGTTTCCATTCCTTCTTTTCGTATTTTTCCAGCATTTCCGTAGCGTCGTGCAGATGTTGCAGTTCGGTGTTGAAGTGTTCTTCAAATATCTTCTTTACGTTTTTGTCCGTTTCGTCCTGCCACAGCGACATATACAGGTAACATTCCGCGTATTCGTGCATGAGCAGTTTTTCCAGCCACGAACCGTTGACGTCCTGCAGACTTCCGTACATCGAGACGTGCTGTTCTTCTATCATCGCTATTTCGCTGTACAATTGCTTTCCTAAATTGTTGTGGTAAAATCCCGCCTGATTCATATAATAGTTCATCGTCTGCTGTTCTGCGCTGACAAGTATCGAAATGTCCAACGCTGTCAGACTGTCGCATTTGTGGAAATTGACAAATCTTTTTATTTCATCCGACGGGTAGCGGTGTTCGGAAATGGTAGGGCGTCCGGGCATCGCTTCGGTGTAGTTTCCGATGAGGTTTTCCACCTTTACCCCCTGATCCATATCAAGCAGATTGGCGTAACGGTACAGGTGATCGAAGTCTTCTATCAATGCAAAATTCATTGCCTGCTGAACGTATTTGTCCGTTTCCCTCTGCGCAAATGTTGCCGTCAGTTCTACCGCCAGTTGTTCGTAACCTATCGTGTGTTCGAGCAAATCTTCGTTTATAGGTTTGAGAGCGGCAATACGCTTTTGCTGTTGCTGTTCCTGACGTCGCGTAACCGCCAACTGACGTCTTATGTCGTTGTTGTCGCAATGTCTGTTGAAGCGGTGTGAAAACCATACTGCCTCAAATTCCGAGCCGTTGGCAAGTATTACACGCAGTCTTGTCATCGGGTCTATCTGAAATTTGTTGTACGGCTTTACCGCAAGTTGTTTCCAGTCGTAAAACTCTGCTTTAGTCTTTATCGGTTTTTCTGCAAATGGATTGAAATTCATTGTTGCCTCCTTATGTGTGTAAGTATTGACATATTACAGTTTTTTCTTACAGCCGAAATGTAAATTTCCGTAAACAGGCAAATTCGACACTATTTTACAAAAGTAACTTTTTGACGCGTATAAGCGGACAAGCAGTGCGATTTTTCACTTAAAGCAGGTGTTAAAGCGGCGTACAGACACATATGTTAGTTGTATAAAACTCCGTTGCGGTTTCATGGAATATTGTGAAACAGGTTGTCCACACGAACATGTGTTTATGTGGATAACTTTGTGGATAAGTGTATAACTCGGGGATTTTTGCACAAAAAAGAGCAGAATTTTGCCCCTTTGTGTCGTATTTTGTCAGTAAGGAAGTGCAAGTGATGATAGTTGCTTTGAATGGTAGAAAATTGTTGACCGTGGTGGCGTTGCTGTGCGCCCTGCAACTGACTTTAACTTTTTATCTGTTGTTCGGAATGTCCAGTAACACCACGTCGCTTATAGATTTTACGGTAGTAATAGACGCAGGACACGGCGGTGTGGACTGCGGAGTCACAGGAGTCAACGGCACGAGGGAAAGCCATCTCAATCTGTTGTATTCCAGGCAGTTGGGCAAATGGTTCGAGCAGTGCGGATTTAACGTCGTTTACACACGCACCGACGAAGGCGGATTGTATGGACTTCCCACCGAAGGCTTTAAAATGCGCGATATGGAAAAACGCCGTCAGATAATCGAAGATTCCTCCGCCGATATAGTTATATCGGTGCATATGAACAAGTATTCATCTTCATACAGGACGGGCGCACAGGTGTTTTTTCAGCAAGGCAATGAGGAAGGACAGACGCTTGCGCAAAGCGTTCAGGATTGCGTCAACAAATTAAACTCGCGTAATCTCGAAGCGCTGAAAGGAGATTTTTATATTACGAGAACGTCCGATTGCCCGTCGGTAATAGTGGAATTCGGGTTTTTGAGCAATGCGGAAGAGGAGCGGTTGCTGAATACTGCCGAACGCCGTGAAAAACTTACACGTGCCGTTTTCGACGGAGTAATGATGTATTTGTATTCGTTGTAGTCAATCGGTTGCAATATTTTTGTCGCGGTATTACAATGTACCTATGATAAAAAAAGTTATCGATTATCTTGAAAAACTCAACATTCCGTACAGACTGCTGCGTCACGAGGCGGTAATTACTACCGAACAGTCAAGACAAGTGATACACGTAGACAACTGTACATCGTGCAAGTCGCTGTTTGTTAAAGATAAAAAGAGCGACAATTACTATCTGGTGGTGCTGTCCTTCGACAAAAGAGCGGACATGCGAGGACTTGCGTCGTTGGTAGGGTGCGCAAAGTTCGAATTTGCAACGGAAGAAGTGTTGTGGCAGAAGTTGAATGTGCACAGAGGTTCGGTATCTCCGTTTGCATTTCTGAACGAACGGGGCAACGACATTCCGCTGATAGTCGACTACGACGTGTGGAACGGCAACAGCGTCAAATTTCATCCCTGTGACAACACCGCAACGGTAGTAATAAGCACTGCGGATTTCAGAAAATTCGTCGCTTCCCTCAACAAGAGAGTTGTTGTGACTCCTCCGTCGGATAAGACAAAAAAATTGACTCCATCCGATAAAAATACTTGAAAAAATATCGACTTGGACTTATAATATAGATACTACCTAATCAGGAGGAATTTTATATGGCAAAAAAAACTACTAAGTCGGGTAGCGGTTTCAGCATCAACAAGGCGTCATTCTACCTGCTGGTTGCAACTGCTATCGTTTATCTTGTCGCAATGATTCTGTCGTTGTGCAACGTAAATCTGAAAATCGTTTCGGCATTGCAGGGTGTTGCAAGCGCCCTTATGATCGGCGTTGTCGCTTACATCGCATGGAGATATATAAAGAACAAGCCCACCGTTTGGAAAGTACTGTACATCGTAGTGCTTCTGGTAATACTTGCTTGTATCGTAGTACCGCTGTTGGTGTAATTACATTGCTTATCGCAACGTCCCGCAAGGGACGTTGTTTTTTTTGTCTTTACGTTTCAGTACGGTAAAGGCAAAGTCGCAAATCGACTTAAGCAATCAACGGAAGGGCGTTTAGCGCAATAAACTTGACTTAATGCAATGTAATGTTGTATAATTACGTCACATTCGAATTTTGTGACATATGAGGAGAAAAATAATGAAATACAAGACAAGCGGTGTTTGTTCCAGAGAGATAAATTTCGAAGTGGTGGACGGCAAACTGCACAACGTAAGTTACGTGGGCGGCTGTAACGGCAACCTGCAGGGTATCGGAAGACTGGTAGAAGGTATGGATATAGACGAGGCAATCAAACGTCTCGAAGGAATCAGATGCGGATTCAAGTCAACGTCTTGTCCCGACCAACTCAGCAAGGCTTTGAAAGAATACAAGGCCGGCAATATGTAAACTCAAATGCGGAAATCTACCGCCTTTTTTGATGTAAAAAATTAAAACAGTAAATGAATACGAGCAATTTATTCGGTAAACGAATGTTGGTAAATAAAAAAGACGGCGTGTATCGCCGTCTTTTTTTTGTTTTACAGTAAGTTTTGCTCTGACTGTATCAGTCTGCAAAGTTTTTAAAGTAATTTTGTATAAGTATTATGGGGGTACCCTTGTCGCCGCTTCCGCTGGTAAGATCGGCAAGCGAACCCAGAAGGTCGGTGAGTCTGCGAGGAGTCGTTCCCTGACTTTTGATGTTGTTGACGAGGTCTTTTTCCTTGTTTTTGATGAGGTCTTTCATTGCCGCCACTGCCTGTTCACCCGACAGATCGGACAGTTCGTTGTCGGCAATGTATTTGAGTTTGAGTTCGTTGGGACGGCCTTCCAGTCCTTTGGTGTAACCGGGAGAACACACGGGATCGGCAAGTTCCCAGATACCGCCTACCGGATCTTTGAATGCTCCGTCTCCGTAAACCATACATTCGATGTTTTTGCCCGTCAGGTCGATGAGTCTTTTTTGCAGTTCTTCCACAAACTTCTGGCTGTCGCGCGGAAACAGTTTCACGCTGTCCTGTGTGGCAAGATTGCTTCCCAGTACGCCGTACTGTTCGTTGTAACCCGAACCGTTGACAGACTGAGTCAGTATTTCGTCAAGAGATACCACCTGCTTTGCGCCGTTGTCAAGCAACAGTTTTTTTGTGCGTTTGCGACTATGTATGTCTGCGTTTATTACGTAAGGAGTGTAGTCGAGTATCTTCAACGGATTGTTTGCAAGTATGATTTCGCAACCTTTGGCCATTTCACGGTAGTATTCTATGTAGTCCACTCCGGTGAAAGTGTGTCTGGTGTCTTTGAAAACCCGGTGAAATTCGTCTGCGGTAAACACGTCGGTGTAGGGATTTACCTTGCTTTCGTACAACTGTTCCTGCGAAATAAAACTGTTGCCCACTTCATCGCATGGGTAGGACAGTTGAATTATCAGTTTTTTCGTACCTTTAGCAATTCCCTTCAATATCATAGAAAAGCGATTGCGCGAAAATATGGGAAGTATAAGTCCCACGGTTTTGTCGCCGAACTTGTTTCTGATGTCCTGTGCAATCTGGTCGGTCGTAGCGTAGTTTCCCTGCGAACGGGCAAGCACCGCTTCGGTGACCGCTACCACGTCTCTGTCCTGCAACTGTATGTTGTGCGTTTTTGCACTGTTGACGATACAGTCTGAAACGATTGTCACAAGATCATCGCCCTTCTTGATTATAGGGGCGCGAATTCCTCTTGAAATTGTTCCTTGGTAATCCATTTTAATTGCCTCCTCGGATGTTTTTCAAAAGCCTGATTATTATATCAAAAACAGCATCAGGTGTCAAACGTTTTGGCAAAAACGTCCATGCCACGGTGTGCGTCGTAAAGTGTATATTGCACTGACAGAGTAATTTTATATATCAATTGTATGAACACTGTAAAGAATGGTAAAGTCTATTTACAAAAAAAAGAGTATGTGATATACTTTTAAACAGTAATAAATATGGTAATAGACATTTCACAGAACATCGCGGGGTGCAGAGTGTTTGACGGCGATACGCCGCCGTCATTTACGCGCGTCAGGGATATAGAGCAGGGCTACCGCCTTACCGATGTCACGATGTGCCTGCACAACGGCACCCATATAGATGCGCCCTCCCATTATATAAGTGACGGCGCAACGGTGGACGAGATACCTCTTGAGTACTGTTTCGGCAAATGTCAAGTGGTGTTTTGTCACGGTCGGAATATAGATATATCTGGCATAAATTTTTCTTATAAGCGGTTGTTGTTCAAGGGCGGACAGTTGGACGTCGCTCTTGCGGAACGAATAGTCGCACAGGGCGTCGTGCTTGTGGGCACTACAAAAATAAGCATTGCGGACGAGCAGTGCGATCAGGTACACAAGATATTGTTGTCACACAACGTGGTTGTGCTGGAAGGTCTTGTGCTTAAAGACGTCATAGAAGGAGAATATACTCTTGCGTGCTTTCCGCTGAAATTCGGCGGTTGTGAAGCAAGTCCCGTCCGTGCGGTGCTCATTACCGATTAAAAAGGCAATTTTTATGACAAAATATTTACAGATGACGCCCGAAGATTTGGAAATAGCGGGCGAAATAGTACGCGGCGGCGGTCTTGTGGCGTTTCCTACGGAAACAGTGTACGGGCTGGGAGCAAACGCTCTTGACGTGCAGGCGGTCAAGAAAATATATGTTGCCAAGGGCAGACCGTCGGACAATCCGCTCATTGTACACATTTACGACAAAAGTCAGTTGGCGGACATCGCTTTGAGCGTCAGTGCTGACGCCGAAAAGATTATAGACGCTTTTATGCCGGGCAGTATTACTATAGTGCTTCCCAAGAAAAGTTGTATTGACGACTGCGTGACGGGAGGACTTCCCACCGTTGCGGTGCGCATGCCTTCTTCACATGAGGCTCTGGCGTTTTTGAGAAGTTGTCACGTTCCGGTGTGTGCTCCGAGTGCAAATACTTCCACACGTCCCAGTCCTACGACGTGGCAGTCGGTAAAAGAGGACATGGACGGACGTATTGACGCATTGCTTATGGGAAGCGACTGCAAGGTGGGAATAGAATCCACCGTGCTGGATCTGTGCGGAGAGCAACCGACGGTTTTAAGACCGGGTATAGTTACCCCCAACGGTATTTCCGCCGTTTTGGGAAAACCCGTAAGGGTAGTTACCAATCCCAAAGAAAAGGTCAACTCGCCCGGAGTGAGATACAAACACTATGCTCCGAGATGTCCTATGGTGCTCAACCTTGACGGAAATAAAGACAAGGTGCTGGATTTCTATCGGCGTTGTGAGCAAGACGGGTACAATCCCGTGATACTTACAAGGTATCCCCGACTTTATCCCGATTGCAGTACCTGGTATCTTGGTACTACAGACGAAGAAGTGGCGCACAATCTTTTCGAAGCGTTGCGCCGATGCGAAAAAAAATACGATTATATCATTGCCTGTTACAACGGCACGGGAGAAGTGGCGTTCAGCGTGCTCAACCGTATCACCAAGTCGGCAGGACAGAATATTTTGTGAAAATCACAATTACAGGAGGTTCCGATGAACATTTCCATTGCCAGCGATCACGGCGGATTCGCATTGAAAGAACGTGTCTCACAGTATCTTAAAGACAAGGGCTACGAGGTGACCGATTGCGGAACATACTCTTCCGACAGTTGCGATTACCCCGATTTCGGAGCAAAAGCGGCAAGGTTGGTTTCGGAGGGAAAGTGTCAGCGCGGTATAGTCATCTGCACGACGGGCATAGGTATAGGCATTGCCGCCAATAAAATAAAAGGCGTGCGTTGCGCCCTGTGTCTCAACACCGATATGGCTTCGATGACGCGCAAACACAACGACGCCAATATGCTTGCGATGGGCGCAAAGTACGTAACCGCGCAACAGGCGTTTGAAATAACGGACGTATTTCTTTCCACCGATTTCGAAGGGGGAAGACATAGTAAACGTGTAGACAAACTCATGGATCTCGAGAGGTGAATTTATGCTTGAAAATGTGATCGAATCAATAGTGGAAGCGGAAAAAACTGCCGAACAGCAGGTTGCCGACGCAGAAAAACAGGCGGAAGAACTGACCGCATCCTACGAGGCTCAGGCGGAAAAGATACGTAGCGAAGGCGCAGAACGGTTGAAGGCTTTCGTGCAGGAAAACACGGCTGCGTCCAACGAATTCGCGACTGCCGAAGCGGAAAAAAAGGTCAAGGCGGGACAAGCCGAAGCCAACGCCCTGTCGCAGAAATACCGCCAAAACATTGACAAAGCAGTAGAGTTTATTGTGGAGAAAATCTGAAAATGGCAATTGTAACGATGAAAAAGTTTACACTTGTTGCGTTAGACTGCGACAAACAGGCTTTGTACGACGAAATGATTCGTACGGGCTGTGTCGAACTGACGGAAAGCGCCGAAGTGGAACAGTGTTTCCGCACCGACAGCACCGCAGAGATCAAAAAGTTGCAGGAAAGTATCGCAGCGGTGGAAGAAGGTATCGACTGGATAGACAAGTGCGGTCAGATTGTAAAAAAACAACTTGACAAGCAACAGTTGAGCGAAGGCAAGGGAAGTTTTTCCCAACCGCTTTTCGAGGTGACCTTTGATCAGTTCAAGGGGTTGGAGGGTACTGTTGACGAAACCTTCAGTCGGTTGAACAAATTGCTGGACATCAAGCGTAAATACAACGCTCTGCAACAGCAGATCGAGGAAACTTTGCAACTTATCGACGCGCTTCGTCCCTATCTGACGCTTAGAAATCCCTTTACCTTCTACAAAGATACCGACAGCGTGTTTTACAGAGTAGGCACGGTTTCGGAGGAAAATTACGGCAATTTCAAGGCATTGTTTACCGATGACAGTCTTGCTCAGTATTCCGAACTTATTGCCACCGGCAAGGTAAGAGGCGTGGAAGTGATGTGCCACAAGAGCGAAAGCGCAATTATAGAAAGTCTCGAAAGAGGCCTTCTGGACAATTGCAAATTCAGTGACGTGGATGTAAATGCCGTGCAATATAATGCCAAACTCAACAAGTCTCTTGAAGGTTACCGCAGCGAAAGCAACGAATGTCTGCTTCAATGCGCAAGGCAGACGGCTCTTATGCGTTGTCTGAAACTTTACGTGGACTATTTTACGGTAAAAATGCGTCAATGCAACCACGACGACGCATTGCAGAACACTGCGGAAACATTTGTAATGCAGGGCTTTTTCCCCGCGGAAAATCAACAGCGCGTCACCGACGCAATATATTCGGTGACAGACGGGGTAGTGCTCAATATCGATGACATAAAAGAGGGCGAATTTGCTCCTACGTTGAACAAAAACAACAAATTCGTTCGTTCCTTCGAAACTATAACCAACACCTATACGCCACCCAATTACCACGAACCTGATCCCAATCCGGTGATGTCGGTGTTCTATTTCCTTATATTCGGTCTGATGACTGCGGATATAGGTTACGGGCTGGTGCTTTCAATAGTGGGACTGTTTGTTGCATCACGTATCAAACAGAGGACCGGGATGAAGTCGTTGCTTACTCTTATCGGTTACTGCGGATTTTCCACAATACTGTGGGGCGTGATATACGGCAGTTTGTTCTCGGTGGATCTTGCTACCGTGATACCCAACTGCCCCGACTGGTATCCGTTGTTGCCGTCGCCGAGCAACTATCCTATAATCACGATGATAGTGTCGCTGGCGTTGGGAATAGTTCACCTGATGGCAGGCGTTGCATGCAACGCTCACAAGTTGGCTACAAGACGGGACGCGGCGGGCGTTATATTTGACGCTTTGATCTGGGAAGTGTTTTTCGCGGGAGTTATATTGCTCGCACTGAAACCTGCCTGCGATATGATAATGAGCAACATCGACAGTGCGTTGAAACAACCTCAGATACTTGTTCTTGCAAACATTCCCGACATGACGATGATCGGTCTGTATATAATTGCGGGCGCCCTTGTTGTGGTGCTGCTGACGGCAGGTCGCGGAAGGAAGGGAATTTTCGGTAAGATTCTCGGCGGATTCGGCGGTGTGTACGGCGTCATTAACTATTTCAGCGACATTGTCAGTTACGTCCGTATATTCGGCCTTATGCTGTCAGGAGCGGTTTTCGGATTTATCATCAACCAGATAGGTCAGATGATCATGACCAGCGCGATAGGTTACGTTCTTGCAATAGTGCTGTATATTTTTGCTCACCTGTTTAACCTTGCTCTTGCAGTACTGGGCGCTTATGTGCACGACTCGCGTTTGCAGTATGTCGAATTTTTCGGCAAATTCTACGAGGGCGAAGGTCAACTGTTTGCTCCTTTGGGAAGCGGTCTGAATTACACTTTAATCAAGTGATTACGCCATTGTGCGTTAATATATCTAAATTTTAAAACAATATTTTGGAGGACAAAATAATGAATGGACAAGTAATTGCTATACTGGGTATTGCTCTTTGTGCGATCACCTGCGGAATCGGTTCTGCTATCGGTCTGAAGTATACCGGTTCTGCCGCCTCAGGAGTTATGGCTGAAGAACCTAAAAAGTTCAGCCGTATCATCGTGCTGGTGCTGCTTCCTGCGACACAGGGTCTGTACGGACTGCTCATTGCGTTTATGGCTATGAGTCACATCCCCGGAGCGGACGCTGCGGCTTCTTCCGGTTGGTCGGTATTCGGTGCGGTTCTTCCAATGATGATCGTCGGTCTTGCATCGGCTATACTTCAAGGACAGACATCCGTTGCGGCAATAAATGCAGTAGGCAAGAAATCGGAAATTTCCGGTAAACTTATCATGTTCCCCGCAATGGTCGAAACATACGCTCTGCTTGCTCTGGTAGTTTCCATTCTTCTGTTGCAGGCACTGTGATTCGGTGACGGATATGAACGGTAAAGATAAAATTATAGCACGTATTCTGGAGGACGCTGCCGCTAAATGCGACGCCGTCGTAAGCAATGCCAGACAGAACGGCGAACAGTTGTGCGAAAAGGCACAAAACGAAGTGCGACAGGCACGGGAATCCGCCGAAGAAAAGTGTGTGGCGGACAAACAGGAAATTCTGAAAAGAAAACTGGCTGTTGCCGATCTCGACATTAAAAAATACGTCCTTTCGCTCAAACAGCAGACCGTTTCGGAAGTGTTCGACAAGGCTTTCGAAAAGGTGCTGAACCTGAAAGACGAACAATACCTTTCGCTTATAAAGAGGTTGTTGTCCGCTTACGCCGAAAAAGGCGAAAAACTTGTGCTGTGCGAAAAGGGACGTAAAGTAGTCACATCGGGCGTTGCCTCTCAATACGGAGTTACGTTGTCGGAAAAAGTCGCGGATTTTAAGGGCGGTTTTATTCTGGAAGGCAACGGTTACGATAAAGACGTTACATTAAAGACTTTGCTCGAACAGTTGCGTTTTCAGTACGAATCGCAGGTTTCGGCAATTCTTTTCGGAGATTAACAAATGGCTGTCAGTAAATATTTTGCTGCAGGCAGAACGGCAGTGCTGTCTCAGAGACTGTTGTCGGCAGAGGCTTTCAACAGACTTGCCGACTGTCAGAGCGTACAACAGGCAATGAAGATGTTGCGTGAAACGGGATACGACACGGTTGCTTCCGCCGATTACGAGGAAATGCTCAAAAGGCAGTTGAACGACGCTGTTGCGTATCTTAAAGAAATGACTTCCGAACCTCGCGTTACGGATACGTTTGTGCTGTGCTACGACTATATCAACGCCAAAATTATGATGAAGAGCAAGTACATGCGCACCGACAACACCTATCTGTGTTACGATTGCGGTCTTATTGACAAGGACAAAATGTGGCATGACATATCGCTGGACGATTACAGAGATTTGCCTGCTCCTATGGCTGCCGCTCTTGAAAAAATCGATTGGAGTTTTGCCGAAGGCAAGCGTGAACCGGCAATCATAGACATTTTGCTGGACAAGGCAATGTACGAGGATATTCGTCGTCATCTCAAAGGTTCCGTCCCCCGTTCGGTAAAAGAATATTTCTTTTTGCAGGCTGACTGCAACAATATCATCGCTCTGTACCGCGCAAAACGTGCCTCGTTACCCGCCGAGAGAGTCAGACAGACTCTTGCGGAAGAATTTACTTTTTGTGTAAACGATCTCATTGCTCTGTACGAACAGGATGTTTCACTGTTGACGGAATTCTTTGCAAAAACCGATTACCGCTGGCTTGCGGAAAAATGCAGTCAGTGTCTTGCGGAAAATAAGGATTTCGGCAAGTGCTACGAGGAAACGGAAAAGCGCAAACGTCAGTGCCTTGCGGCATGCAAAAACAACATTTCTGTAGAACCGGTAATTTGCTATTATCTCAGCAAGGTTGCCGAAACGGACAATATCCGCACAGTGCTTATATGCATCAAAAACGGTGTGGATAAATCTGCTATAAAAGAAAGGATCAAAGAATTGTATGTATAACAAAGTGGGCGTAATAGGCGACAAAGATTCGGTAACTGCTCTCAAAGTGGTGGGAGCGGAGATTTTCAACGCCGACACTGCGGAGGAAGCGCGCGAACTCGTTAAACGGCTGACACGTGAAAAGTTTGCGGTAGTGTTTATTACCGAGCAGTTGGCAGTTCAGATAGCCGATACTTTGCAAAAGGCTAAATCGCAACCTTTCCCTGCAATAGTTCCTATTCCCGTGTCTTCCAATTCCAACGGTTTCGGAATGGACGGCATCAAAAAAGACGTGGAAAAGGCATTGGGAACGGACATTTTATTTAATAAAGAGGACAAATAATGGAAGGAAGAGTTATTAAAGTCAGCGGTCCGCTTATCGTTGCGGAGAATATGGCGGACGTGCAGATGTACGACGTTGTTAAGGTCAGCGACAGCAAACTTATCGGCGAAGTCATCGAACTTAGAGGGGACAAGGCGTCCATTCAGGTTTACGAGGAAACCAGCGGTTTGTCGGTGGGCGAAAAGGTTGTTTCCACCGGCGCTCCTCTGTCTGTGGAACTTGGTCCCGGATTGATTGAAAGTATTTTCGACGGTATTCAGCGTCCTTTGAACGTGTTGCGCGATCTGTCGGGCGACCGTATAGGCAGAGGTATCGAAGCGCCTGCCCTCGACCGTAAAAGACTGTGGACGTTTATACCCCTTGTAAACGTCGGCGACAGCGTTGTCGCAGGCGATGTGTTGGGAACGGTTCGCGAAACTTCCGTTGTAGTGCACAAGATAATGGTGCCTTACGGTAAAGACGGTGTGGTAAAGTCCATTGCAAAACAGGGCGAATATACCGTTACCGACGTCATTGCCGAAGTGGAAGGCAACGGTGAAGTACATCAACTTACAATGATGCAGAAGTGGCCTGTCCGTAAAGGTCGTCCCTACAAGGAAAAGATGCCTCCGTCTTATCCTATGGTGACGGGACAGAGAGTAATCGACACGCTGTTCCCCATTGCAAAGGGCGGTGTGGCTGCCGTTCCCGGTCCTTTCGGAAGCGGTAAAACGGTTGTTCAGCACCAACTTGCCAAGTGGGCTGACGCACAGATAATAGTTTACGTAGGATGCGGCGAACGCGGAAACGAAATGACGGACGTTCTGAACGAATTTCCCGAACTGAAAGACCCTCAGACGGGCGAAGCGTTGATGAAACGTACCGTGCTTATCGCAAATACCAGCGATATGCCCGTTGCCGCCCGTGAAGCGTCCATTTACACAGGCATCACGATTGCCGAATATTTCCGTGACATGGGTTACACTGTCGCAATAATGGCGGACAGTACCAGCCGTTGGGCGGAAGCGTTGCGTGAAATGAGCGGACGGCTTGAAGAAATGCCCGGTGAAGAAGGTTACCCTGCTTATCTGGCAAGCCGTATCGCGGAATTTTACGAACGTGCGGGTATAGTCAGAGTATTGGGCAGCGGTAACACCGTAGGCGCAATTTCCGCAATAGGAGCGGTGTCCCCTCCGGGAGGCGACTTGTCGGAACCCGTCGCGCAAAGTACTTTGCGTATAGTAAAGGTATTCTGGGGATTGTCCGCAACTCTCGCGTACCAAAGACATTTCCCAGCAATAGACTGGTTGCAGAGTTATTCGCTCTACGACGACAAACTGGCAAACTGGTACAGCGAAAACGTTGCGGAAGACTTTAACGACTGCAAGAGAGAACTCATGTACTTGTTGCAGGAAGAAAGTCAACTGAACGAAATAGTGCGTCTGGTAGGTATGGACGCTCTGGGCAGCAGCGATCGCCTTGTAATGGAAACCGCCAAGTCCATCAGAGAAGACTACCTGCACCAGAACGCTTTCCATGAAGTGGACACGTACACGTCCCTCAAAAAGCAGTACAAAATGATGAAACTGATACTGGGATTCTATCATCTTGCATTGCAGGCACTGGAAAAGGATGCGGAACTGAACGATATTCTGCAACTGCCCTGCCGTGAACAGATAGGCCGTGCCAAGTACGTAGAAGAAGCAAGTCTTGACAGACTGGACGACATTGCCAAGAACATCCGCAAAGAAATAAACGCTTTGACTAATAAAGGAGAGTAACCGATGCTTAAAGAATACAAGACGATCAAAGAGGTAGTGGGACCGTTGATGCTTGTGGAAGGCGTCAAAGGAGTCAGTTACAACGAACTTGTTGAAATCGTGCAGAAAAACGGCGAAATCCGTAAAGGCAAGGTGTTGGAAATAAACGGCGACCGTGCGTTGGTTCAGATGTTCGAAGGCGCACAGGGATTGCAGGTATCTACCAGCAAGGTAAGGTTTTTGGGCAGAAGTCTGGAACTTGCCGTTTCGGAAGAAATGCTGGGAAGAGTTTTCAACGGTATGGGCGAACCCATCGACGGCGGCGCGGAAATCATTGCCGACAAGCGAATGGACATCAACGGTCAGCCTATAAATCCTTACGCAAGGGATTACCCCAACGAATTTATTCAGACGGGTATTTCCGCAATCGACGGACTCAACACGCTTGTCCGCGGACAGAAGTTGCCGGTGTTTTCGGCAAGCGGTCTTCCTCATGCTCAACTTGCGGCGCAGATTGCACGTCAGGCACGTGTGCTTAAAGGTGACGAAAAGTTCGCCGTTGTCTTCGGCGCAATGGGTATTACCTACGAAGAAGCGGAATACTTTATCAGCGACTTTAACAAAACGGGCGCAATAGAGCGTGCTGTTCTGTTCATGAACCTGGCAAACGACCCTGCGATAGAACGTATCAGCACTCCCCGTATGGCTCTTACCGCCGCCGAATATCTGGCTTTTGAAAAAGACATGCAGGTGCTGGTAATACTTACCGACATCACCAACTACGCCGAAGCGTTGCGTGAAACAAGTGCCGCCCGTAAAGAAGTACCGGGCAGACGCGGTTACCCCGGCTATATGTACACCGACCTTGCGTCGCTGTACGAAAGAGCGGGACGTATCAGAGGCAAACGCGGAAGTATAACGCAGATACCCATTTTGTCCATGCCCGAAGACGACAAGACGCACCCCATTCCCGACCTTACGGGATACATTACGGAAGGACAGATCATTTTGTCACGTGATCTTTACAAGAGAGGTTACAATCCTCCTATTGACGTATTGCCCAGCCTTTCACGTCTTAAAGACAAAGGTATCGGCGCAGGCAAGACGCGCGAAGATCACGCAAGCACAATGAATCAGTTGTTTTCCGCTTACGCTCAGGGCAAACAGGCCAAGGAACTTGCCACGATATTAGGCGAATCGGCATTGACGGACATTGACAAACTGTACGCCAAGTTTGCCGTGGAATTCGAAAAACGCTACATCGCACAGGGATTCGAAACCAACCGTACAATAGAACAGACGTTGGATCTCGGTTGGGAACTGCTGGGAATTTTGCCGAGAAGCGAACTGAAACGTATTTCCGACACGTTACTGGACAAATACTACAAACCTACCGTTACGGAGTGAACAGATGTCAATAATGAATGTCAACCCGACACGTATGGAGTTGAAACGTCTGCAAGCCAGACTTAAAACCGCGTCGAGGGGTTACAAATTGCTGAAAGACAAGACGGATGAAATGATACGCAAATTCATTATTCTTGCCCGTGAAAACAAAAGTCTGCGCAAGCAGGTGGAAGAACAACTTGCCGCCGCGTTGCAGAGTTTTGCTTTGGCGCGCACTTTTTCCGACAGCCGTACCATCGACGAGGCAGTGATGATGCCTTCGCGTGCGGTGTCCTTGCAGTGCGGTAAACACAGCGTAATGGGCATCAGCGTTCCGTCAATAGAAATTGCCGAGAGCAAGGGGGAAGTTTATCCCTACGGTTTTTTGACCGTTCCCGAGCAGTTGGACAACTCCGTCAACAGGTTGAACGACGTTTTTGCGCAAATGGTGCATCTTGCCGAGGTGGAAAAAACCTGCAATATGCTTGCCGACGAAATAGAAAAAAACAAACGCCGTGTAAACGCACTGGAAAATATTATGATTCCGCAGTTGCAGGAAACAATCAAGTACATCAAGATGAAACTGGACGAAAACGAACGTTCTTCCACAGTCAGACTGATGAAAGTAAAAGATATGCTTGCACAAAAGTAAGAAATATTGTACAGTACGGACAGCCCGCAAGATACCTGCGGGCTGTCCGTTTTGTCTTTTCATTTGTTGGTTTACAGACTCTTTGGGTTGCGCAAATAAACACAAATAAACGTTTGTTTCAGGTACTGCGACGAGCGTGCGACTTTGTGCGCCGTTTCCCTTAAACTGCTTTACTTAGTGCGCAAACATTACCTGAAACGGAACATTTCAGACCAAACGGATTTACCGCTTTGACATAACAACGTGGCAACTTGCTTGAAGCGGTACAGTACGCGCGGACGGTTTTAAGGATTACCGAAGGAAAGTATTGTGTCGAATGATTTATTGTGTTAAAATAGCGTCATGAATTACTGCATTTCCGATATTCACGGGCATTACGATTTGTTTTGCCGTCTGATGGAAAAAATTAAATTTTGCGCAAGCGACAGATTGATTGTGCTGGGAGATATGGTGGACAAGGGTGCGGACAGCATACGCCTTGTAAAACTGCTGTTTTCTATGCCGAATGTCAGTTGTCTTGCGGGAAATCACGAATACGACTTTTTAAAGTTTTATCACTCATTGATGAAACAGACGGAAGACTACGATGCCGTACTGCACAAATGCAGAAATTATTTTGCCGACGGCAACCTCTTGGATTGGGACGTTATAGACAGGCTGGAATTTCTTCCTTTTTACGAGGAGAGGGACAATTTTATTGCAGTACATGCAGGATTGCCCGTTGAAAAGGGAGTAAAAGTGCCTTTAAACAAAGTTAGGGCGGAGCAGTTTGTTTACGACCGCGCGTTTAAAGACAAAGAATTTGTGTTGCAAGGGGAAAAATGCGTAATATACGGACACACGCCCGTGCGTTGGCTGACGGGCAGGGACGAAATATTGAAGTACCCGCGTGACGGCAAAAAATCGGATAGCGGTAACATCGAAGACTTCTTCAAGGTGCACATTGACACGGGAGTATATCTTGGCGGAACGTTGGGATGTATCTGCACGGACGACTGTCGGTGCTTTTACGTAACGGACAAAGGGAAATGAGAGTTGTCTTGAATTTTTTTTATAAAAATATCAAACGACAGCGAAACTCGCCCGAATTTACCGCTTTGTACTCGTTGCGCAAACGGAAAAATCGCGGTTTTTATTTAATGCTGCATAACGGAAAAGCAGAGAACGGTTTAGTTGTTCTCTGCTTTTTTATTGTGTACGGGTGCGGTGTTGGCACTGAACAGGCTTAATTACGCAAATTTACCGTATCGGTGAAAAGGGCGTAAAAATGCAGGTCGGACAAACAGCGTTTATACGACTGATTCCGCCAGTGCTGACGATTGTGCGTCTTATGACTGCCTGTTCGTCTGAATACGTGCAGTGCAACCCTGTCGACAACGATTCGTTGCTGACCGACGGAAAACGTGACGTTGCAACCTGTGATTTCGATTTAAATATCGATCGGTACTTTTTTACCGAAAGTTGTTTAAATGTAAAAACTTTTGGGTAAGCGCTCGTTGTATCGTCGTTAAGACAGATTTATATACGAGTTTGTTACTTTTTCATTTCGTGGGCGAGTATGTCTTTTAACACCAGCACGGCGTCCAGTTCGTTGTAGCGGTAGTTTGTTTTGAGACTTTCCAGCAAAACACGCAATTGCGATGCGTAGTAAACTGTGTCAACTTCCTCCGTGTAACGTGCCAGTACGGGATATTTCTTGCTCCACACCTTTGTCCAGTTTACCTTGTCGTTAAGACGGCTGTCCGTTTGTAAAATGATTTTTTCAAGATGTCGTTCCTCTTCCTCGTATCCCAGCAGTTCGTCAAGAGTAGTGTTGTACAGTATGGCGAGTTGTTTGCCGCAACGCACGTCGGGAATACTTTCTCCCTGTTCCCATTTGGAAACCGTTTGTCTGCTGACTCCCAGTTTTTCCGCAACTTCTTCCTGTGAAAGCGAAGCCTTTTTTCTTGCATTGTAAAGTTTTGTTCCCAATTGCATATCGTTTCTCCTTTCACAGTTGATTTTACCACAAAGAAAACAATTTTTCCACCTGTGGCAATATACATTTTCGCTACCTTTTTTAACTTTTAAACTGTTTGCTTTTGTTCTGACATATTTTCAACCGTACACCCGTGCAGAATGTTGACAAAATTGTTGCGCGGACGTATCATCAATCCGGAGGCTTAGATGAACAGACTTTTTGTAAGCGATCTTGACGGTACTTTTTTAAACTCCGAAAGTGAAATTCCCGAAAAAAACCTTGCGGCGGTTAAATTGTGCAAGGACAATGGAATTCCTTTCGTTTGTTGTTCCGCCCGTTCCCCTCAGGGAATGAAAACAGTGCTGGACAAACTGGATTACCCGTGCGTGTACAGTGCTTTCGGGGGTGCGCTCACACTGAACGAACGGGGCGAAACAATCGACAGCATTACAATGGACAGGCAAGAAACCTTTAAAATTTTCAGGTATATAAAGCAACGGTGGAACGTCGAATGTTTCGTTTACGAGCGTGACAACTGGTATGTGGAAAAAGTGACGGACATAGTGCGGTGGGAAAGTAACATAGTTAAAATACAGCCCATTGTGTGCGATCAGCAACGGATCGTAAAAAACAATGACATCTACAAATTGCTTTACTATGTTCCCGATGAAGATGTACTTAAAGAAATGCTGACGACCTTACCTCGTATGTTCTGCGAGTTTTCCTTTGCCAAGTCCAGCGGATTTTACCTCGAAGTCACAGACGCCGCTGCCGACAAGGGCAGAGCGGTAAGGGTGGCTCTCGCTTACTACGGCGCGGACAGCAGTCGTTGTGTTGCTTTCGGTGACAATTTCAACGATTTGCCCATGGCGGAGGCAGGCACATTTGTCGCCGTTGCCAATGCGCCCCGTCAGGTGCGCGACAAAGCGGATGAAGTGTGTTGCTCTAACAATGACGGCGGTGTGGGGGAATATATTATCGGAATGTCAGGAAGATAGTGCCGTTATAAAAAAAATCGCAAGGATATATAAAAATCAGTTTACAATTTTACGCCTGTTTGGTAGAATATTACAAAATCACGGAAGCGGACAACGGATTTTGATTTCTGCGTCACGTGCCGTGTTATATCAGCATGAAACTTAAAATTGCTTGTTGTTTCAACAAGCAATTTTTTGCATATTAAGTCCTTTGACGCAGTAAGGCGTCGGGCTGTATGTACATATCGTCATATGCGCATACGTAAGTTTGTTTCGAAAATATTTTATATACAGGGGGTACACAATGGACAAGATTCTTTTTGAAGGTTTGACATACGACGACGTACTGGTAATTCCCGGTCCTTCGAACGTTTTGCCTGCCGCTACCGATTTGCGCACGACTATATGTCCCGGAATCACTCTCAACATTCCGATGCTTTCCGCCGCAATGGACACGGTTACCGAATACCGTCTGGCTATTGCGCTTGCTCGTGAGGGCGGTCTGGGAATTTTACACAAGAACATGAGTATTGCCGAACAGGCGGATCAGGTAGACAAGGTCAAACGCAGCGAACACGGCGTAATTACCGACCCGTTTTATCTTCATCCGCAAAATCAGGTTACCGAAGCGCTTGCTCTGATGTCAAGATACAAGATTTCGGGTGTACCCATTGTCGACGAAAACAAAATGCTGGTAGGCATACTGACCAACAGAGATCTTCGTTTCGAAACAAACTTCAATCAGCCTATTTCCAACGTGATGACAAAGGAAAACCTTGTCACCGCCAAGGTGGGAACAACTCTTGCCGAAGCCCAGAAAATCCTTGGAAAATACCGTATAGAAAAGTTACCGATTGTGGACGACGACGGTATTTTAAAGGGACTTATCACCATTAAAGATATAGAAAAATCCATTCAGTATCCCAATTCCGCCAAAGACGTACACGGACGCCTGCTGGTGGGCGCGGCGGTGGGAACAGCCGTCGACACAATGGAACGTGTTGACGAACTGGTTAAAGCGCGAGTGGATGTAATAGCGGTAGACACGGCACACGGTCACAGCAGCAAAGTGCTGGACATGGTGCGCAGAATAAAGTCAAAGTACCCGTCATTGCCCGTTATAGGCGGAAACGTGGCTACTCCCGAAGGCACCGTCGCCCTTATAGACAACGGAGCGGACGTGGTAAAGGTAGGTATAGGCCCCGGATCGATTTGTACAACCCGTGTGGTCGCAGGCGTGGGCGTTCCTCAGTTTACCGCAGTGCTTAACTGTGCAGAGGCCGCGGACAGATACGGCAAGACCGTCATTGCCGACGGAGGTTTAAAATACAGCGGAGATATAGTCAAGGCAATAGGAGCGGGCGCGGCAAGCGTAATGGTCGGCAGTCTGCTTGCAGGAACAACGGAAAGTCCCGGCGAAACGGAAATTTATCAGGGACGTTCTTTCAAGGTTTACAGGGGAATGGGCTCTCTGGGAGCAATGGCAAACGGAAGCAAAGACAGATATTTTCAGGAAGCGACTACGAATACTCAGAAGTTTGTGCCTGAAGGCGTCGAAGGTCGTGTTCCTTACAGGGGTTCTCTTGGCGAAATGGTGTACCAACTTATGGGCGGATTGCGCAGCGGTATGGGCTACGCGGGAAACGCTACCATTGAACAAATGCGCAAGAATACACGTTTTGTGCGTATAACGGGCGCAGGATTGGTGGAAAGCCATCCGCATGACATATCCATTACAAAGGAATCGCCCAACTATTCCACAAAAATCTGATGCGAACTGGCAAAGAATACATAATCGACAATCACAAACAAATTAAAACAGGGAACAACTGAGTTGTTCCCTGTTTTTAATATCAACGCCTAAGAAATTGTCGCAATTTATCGGTCTTTTTCGGTGGGGTTTATAAGATAATATCTGAGCAACGTCATCTCTTTGTCGAGTGTTGCTACGTGCTCGGTGACTTTGTCCAAATACAGCATTTTGTTTTTCTCCATTACACGTCGTGACGGTACGTTGTAAGAAAAACAACTCGCCGTTACCGCATCCAGTTTAAGACTGTCGAAACAGTATTGCGTAACGTGATTTATTGCTTCCGTCATTAGCCCGCGGTTGTGGTAGTTTTTGCTCAACACGTAGCCGATTTCTTTTACACGTTTGCCGGCAATCGGCAGATATTGGCAGTTCCACGCACAGTGGTGTATTCCCACCGACCCTATAACTTTGCCGTCCTGTTTGTGTTGTATCGCGAATACGTCCCCTGCCTTGATAAAAGCGTTCAATATGTTGAGCGAATCGTGCGGAGTGGAATGGGGCAACCATCCTGCGTCGGGTCCCACGTCTTTGTCGGATGCGTATTCGAAAAGGTCGCTGACGTCTTCCTGTTTCCACGGACGCAGTAACAGCCTCGGCGTTTCTATACTTGTATTTGTGGCTATTTCGTATTTTTCCGGTTTGAACCATTCAAACGCCATTCGTTCCGTTCCGTCCGCCATATATACCGTTCCGCTGTAAGTAAATTCCGTATAGGCTATTGCGGTAAGCATTGGCGCATTGCATTGGTGCGTGTCTATGCGCAGGTTGTCGTAATGACTCTGACACCATTGAATACACGCTTTGGCTACTCTCGGGTGCGTGTGCGCCGACACCATTCGGTGTATGACTTTGTAGTTGTCGTTTCCTCTCCATTTTCCTTCGATGTAGCCGTAGGTCGGATCGGGGCTGTCGCACAGCGCAAACGCCCCTGCGATAATGCCGTCGTATTCGCACACGTACAGCCTTTTAAGCGCAATGTCGTCCGACACGGTACGGCGCGACGGGTACTCTCCCGTCCACTGTATATTGTTTCCTATCGAACGAAGGTATGCTTTTGCCTGAATGTAAATTTTTTCCAAAACGTCGATGTCCGTATCTCGTGCAAGTCTTATCATAATTTTTTCCTGCCTGTTTTTATTGAATTTATTTTAATAAATTGCAGCCTTGTTGTCAATACCGACGTTGTCCGAACGCAAGGAAAGTACATCAAATTTGCCGTTAATTTGCGCTATGGGTTGAAAAACTTTTGCATTGGTGCTATAATATATTAAACAATAAACGTGACATCTGCTGTTGCTGTGTTATTCGGGAGGGAATTTTATGAACAAGTTTATTATTACCATAAACAGAGAATACGCCAGCGGCGGCCGTATAATCGGCGAAATGTTGGCAAAAAAACTGGGCGTTCCGTTTTACGACAGAAAACTGATAGAACTTGCTGCGGAAAACAGCGGTTTGTCGCCTGACTTTATCGAGGAAACACAGTCACGTCCTACAAATACATTCTGGCAGAATCTTGCAAGAGGAACAAATTTCAATGTGGGATACTGCGCCTCCGACGAAGTGTATGCGGTACAATGCCGTACAATAAAAGAAGTTGCCGAGCAAGGTTCCTGCGTTATTGTAGGCCGTTGCGCGGGCTACGTGTTGCGTGACAGACAAGACAAATTCAGTATTTTTATTCACGCTCCCTTTGAAGACAGGGTAAAACGTGCAATCGAAAGTTACGGCGTAGATCCCGACAAAGCAAGAGAAACCGCAATACAGCACGACAAGGGACGTGCAAATTACTACCGTACTTATTGTGAGGACAACTGGGCGGATCTTCACAGTTACGACATGACGATAAACAGCAGCGTGTGCGGCATCGAAGGTACGGTGCAACTGCTTGCCGACGCCATTAAAGACCGTTTCGGGCTGAAATGATCGCCTTTGCACATGAGAATAAACAAGCCGACTGACCGTCGGCTTTTTGTTTAGACATCGGAAATTCTCCCCATTGACCGACAATGTCATTTCGGTACGCTGCGGAACGAAATCTGAAACAAAATTGACCGAGGAACGTATTTATGCAACTTTCCGACAACAGAAAGGGAATATTACTGGCAGTGCTTGCCGCAGTATTGTATGCGGTAAGTTCTCCGCTGTCGAAATTGCTGTTGCGGTATATGGGATCCGTGATGATGGCGGGATTTCTGTATCTCGGAGCAGGCGTGGGAATGATATTTGTGGCATTGGGCAGCAAATTCAGACACACCGCCATGACGGCACAACCTTTCACCGTCAGGCAGTGGCCCTATATATTGGCAATGATATTGCTTGATATAACCGCTCCCGTCCTGTTGCTTGCGGGACTGAATCTTACAACCGCTGAAAACGTTTCCTTGCTGAACAATTTCGAAATTGTGGCAACCGCCGTTATAGCGTTGTTGCTGTTTAAAGAGAAAATCAGCGCGCGTCTGTGGACGGGTATAATTTTTGTGGTGATTTCCTGCGCCGTGCTGTCGGTGGAAAGTTTCACCGCGTTTCGGTTTTCCTACGGTTCGGTATTCGTGTTGCTCGCCTGCGTGTGCTGGGGCGTGGAAAACAACTGCACCAGAAGATTGTCCGACAACGATCCGTTGCAGGTGGTTATATTAAAAGGAATATTTTCCGGCTCGGGCTCTCTTGCAATAGCACTTGCTCTCAGTCAGAGTGTGTCGGCGGTGTGGGCTGTATTTGCGGTAATGGCGGTAGGACTTGTCGCCTACGGCCTCAGTATCTTTTTCTACGTCAACGCTCAGCGTTATATAGGAGCGTCGCGCACCAGTGCCTATTATGCAGTGTCGCCTTTTGTCGGAGTAGTGTTGTCCTTTATTCTGTTCAGGCAAATTCCTCAATGGACATTTTTCATTGCGCTTGCTCTAATGGGAACGGGCGCATGGCTGTGCGGTTCCGACAAACCTGTGTTTGCCTGTCGGAATAAGTCGGATGACGGGCAAAAGTCGTAACGTACACATTCAACTGCGGTTGCGTCAATTAATAAGGATATATTATTTATAATAGGAATTAAAAGTAATAACAGAGATGTTGCTGCGGGCGTACGCAACAAGGCTTAAACTTCCGTATGTGAAGTAAAAGTTTATTTCCATTTTGCGTGGAAAAGTGTTTCGGTAGAAAATTTGCGGTAAATTTCCTTTGCGTTCCGATACCGTAACACATCTCTGTCTCTTTGCGTAATGTAATGTGGTATGTATCAAATTGCGTGCGTAACCCTCAACGAGAAAATGTTTGCCCGAAAAGCAACAAGCGGACGGTTGCCCGGTTTGTCTGTCCGCAATCAAAATTTACCGCGCATCACGCCTACACAAAATAAACCGTCGCACTTTGTTGTCTGTTAAAGCGTTGCGGTGTATAATATTAATGTATGACGGTATATTGCAATGCTGTCTGAGGTATACTGTAATTGAAAAGAAATTAAAAAATTTCGCCGTAAGTCCTCGTACAATGATTTTTTTAAAGAAAATTTTTAAATTTTAGCAAAAATCATTGACAAACGTGACGAGCGGTGATATATTTTAATCAAGAATTAGCAGTCTTACGTCGAGAGTGCTAACACTCTTAAAATATTCGTGACAGGTGACCTGATATGTTATCGGAACGTAAGAAAAAAATACTGTGTGCGGTAGTAGACAGTTATATTGAAACGGCAAGTCCGATAAGCAGTAAGGATATTCAGGAAAACCATCTGCGTGACTGCTCGTCGGCTACAATCCGCAACGAGTTGTCCGCTTTGGAAAGTATGGGTTATCTCGTACAGCCTCACGTCAGCGCGGGCAGAGTGCCGTCGCAGAAAGCGTTTCGCATTTATGTGGACGAACTCATGCACCGTGAACCGCTGACCGTTGCCGAAGTGGACATGATCGACAGGTATTTCGCTCAGAAGTGGTCGGACGTGGAAGATGTCATTTCCGCAGTTGCGAAGGTAATTTCCGAAGTGACGCACTACACATCGGTAGTGGTAAAGGAAGACCTGTCCGACTGTATCAAGGTGATAAAACTGCTGGATTTGTCCAACGGTCAGATGCTTGTGGTAATAGTCACCGATTCGCGTCTGCTCAAAGACGCGGTCATTGACCTTCCGCAAAACTTTACTTCGGAAATGCTCGTGCAGGCGGAAAACTGGCTCAACAAAATTTTTGTAGGCAGACATATTTCCGACTTCATCAATTTCCGTTATCCCTATGCGTTGGTCAACAGTCAGTTTGAACAGTTCAACGCACTGTTCAAAAAAATAATCGACGTATTGAAAAAAGTTTCCCTTGCCAACGGTATGGATGTGGTGACGGAAGGCAGTAACAACATCTTCAATCACACCGAATACAAGGATGTCAACAATGCAAGATGTTTCCTTTCCACGTTGGAGCACAAGGACGAACTGGCACGGATATTTACCGACACCGACGATGACAATCTGGCTATCAAAATAGGCAGTGAAGACAGTGTGCCGGAAGGATGTTCGGTAGTTTCGGCAAAAATCAATTTGGGCGAAAATGTCAGCGGTAATTTCGGAGTCATCGGTCCCGTAAGAATGAATTACAGCAAGGTAGTTGCCGTGCTGGACCGTATAAGCGAATTGCTCACCGACATGCTGAACCCGAAGGAGCAGCAATAAATGAAAGAAAAGAAACAACAGACGGAAGAAGTCTGTCAGCAATCGGAAATCCCTGCGCAACAGGAAGAACTTACAGCGGAACAGAAATTGGAAAAACTGGAAGAAAACTACAAGTTGCTTACGGAAGAAAACGAACGGCTGATACAGGAAAGCGACAAACTTACCGCCACGGTAAACAGATTACAGTCGTCGGCGGACAAGAGCGACAGTTACCTGACTCAACTGGTCGCTTTGAAAAACGATTTCGACAGTTATAAAAAGCGCATGCGTTTCAATGAAGAAAACAGCAAGGCGCAAGGTATAGCAGGCGTGGTGGAAAAGATATTTCCTATTCTGGACACTTTCGCCATTGCAAGAAAGCATCTCAACGACGAAAACCTGAAAGCGTTCGAAATGGTGGAAGAACAGTTCAGGCACGTGCTTGACGAACTGGGCGTTGTAAAAATGGATGTCTTGGGCAAACCGTTTGACGCAACGACAATGAACGCACTTGCAAAAGTTCCTGCCGAAGAAGGCAAGACGGATTTGGTCGTGGAAGTTTATAAAGACGGCTACACCTTCAACGACAAGGTGTTGCGTTACGCAGAAGTAGTCGTTGGACAATAACGGGAAGAAACGGATGTGACTTCCCTGTAATATAAAGAACATTTACATTAAAGGAGATATAGATTATGGGAAAGATTATTGGTATTGACTTGGGAACAACTAACAGTTGTGTTGCAGTATTGGAAGGCGGTGAACCCGTTGTTATAACCAATGCGGAAGGTAACCGTACAACTCCGTCCATCGTAGGTTTTACTAAAGACGGCGAAAGACTGGTAGGTCAGGTTGCTAAAAGACAGGCGGTGGTAAACGCCGATCGTACTGTGTTGTCCATCAAGCGTGAAATGGGAACAAATTATACAGTGGATATAGACGGAAAGAAGTATTCTCCGCAGGAAATAAGCGGTATCATTCTTTCCAAATTGAAGAGCGACGCCGAAAGTTATCTCGGTGAAAAAGTAACTCAGGCCGTCATCACGGTGCCTGCGTATTTCTCTGACGCACAGAGACAGGCAACTAAGGACGCAGGTAAGATAGCCGGTCTTGACGTGTTGCGTATCATCAACGAACCTACAGCGGCTGCACTTGCTTACGGTCTTGATAAGGGCGAAAACAAGAATCAGAAGATACTTATTTACGACCTGGGCGGCGGTACGTTCGATGTGTCTATACTGGAAATCGGTGACGGCGTATTCGAAGTTCTTGCCACCAACGGTAACAACCGTCTGGGCGGCGACGACATCGACAACATCGTAATGCAGTACCTCATCGACGAATTCAAGAAGTCCAACGGTATTGACCTGTCGCAAGACAAGCAGGCAATGCAGAGATTGAAGGAAGCAGCCGAAAAGGCTAAGATCGAACTGAGTTCTACTCTTAAGACAACAGTGTCGTTGCCCTTCATCACGGCAGACGCAACAGGTCCTAAACACCTTGAAATAGAAATTACCCGTGCTAAGTTCGAATCGCTCATCGAAGGTATCATTAAGAAGACCATCGATCCTATGAAGCAGGCTTTGGCGGACGCCGGACTTACCACCAACGACATCAACCGTGTAATTCTGGTGGGTGGTTCCACACGTATCCCCGCAGTGGTCGAAGCAGTCAAGAAGTTCAGCGGTAAGGAACCTTACAAGGGCATCAACCCCGACGAATGCGTCGCTATCGGCGCTGCAATTCAGGGCGGTGTGCTTGGCGGCGAAGTCAAGGACGTGCTGTTGCTGGATGTAACTCCGTTGTCATTGGGTATCGAAGTGCTGGGCGGTGTAACTGCAAAACTCATCGAGCGTAACACGACCATCCCCACCAGCAAATCGCAGATATTCAGTACTGCGGCAGACAATCAGACAAGCGTCGACATTCACGTGTTGCAGGGCGAACGTGAAATGGCTGCCGACAACAAGACGTTGGGACGTTTCTCTCTGACGGGTATTGCTCCCGCTCCCAGAGGAGTTCCTCAGATCGAAGTAAAATTCGATATCGACGCAAACGGTATCGTACACGTAACCGCAAAAGACCTCGGTACTCAGAAGGAACAGTCCGTAACAATTACATCTTCCTCTAACCTGTCCGAAGCGGACATCGACAAGGCTATCAAAGACGCCGAAAAGTATGCCGAAGAAGACAAGAAACGTAAACAGGAAGTGGAAAACCGTAACGGACTTGACCAGATGATTTTGTCTTTGGAACAGTTCCTGCGTGAAAGCGGTGACAAACTCGAAGCCGCCGACAAGGAAAAACTCGAAGAAGAAATCAAGAAGGGCAAGGAAGTTCTGGAAAAGGGTACTTCCGACGAAATGAAGGCGGAAACGGATCGTATTGCTCAGGCAAGCGCGTCTATCTTCCAGAAATTCTATCAGGCTGCGGCTCAACATCAGCAGGGTAGCACAACGGATCCTCAGTCGGGCGAAGAAGTCAAGTACGACGTGAGCGACGACAACAAATAATTTAATGAAGTTTTACTGCATTGCACGCAACAATCCGTTGCGTGCAATGCATAATGATTAAAGGAAAAAATTATGGCAATGAAAGACTACTACAAGATTCTGGGCGTAGAAAAGACGGCGTCGCAGGATGAGATCAAGTCGGCCTACCGTAAACTTGCCAAAAAATATCACCCCGACCTGCATCCGGATGACAAGGAATGTGCGGAAAAGTTCAAGGAATGTAACGAAGCGTATTCCGTGCTGGGCGATCCCGACAAGCGTCAGAAATACGATCGCGGAGAAATGGACGAAAGTCAGGGCTTCAATCCCTTTGGCAACGGCGGAGGTTTTACCGCCAGCGGATTTGACGACATTTTCGATATTTTCAGCGGTTTTATGGGAGGTGGCGCGAGATCTGCGCGACGCAGCACACGGCAGGCCGTGGGAGACGACATCACCCAGACAATAGAACTGACGTTTATGGAGGCGGCTCTCGGCTGTAAAAAGTCCATTAGTTTTACACGTCTGGAACGTTGCAAAACCTGTAACGGTACGGGTGCGAAGAACTCCGATTCGTTGAAGACCTGTCCCAAGTGTAACGGTACCGGTCAGGTTCGTTATACGCAAAATACATTGTTCGGACAGCAGATAAGCATCGGAACCTGTACAAACTGTAACGGTACCGGTAAAATCGTAACAGACAAATGCCCGGATTGTAACGGCAACGGCGTTGTCAGAAAAAACAAGGTCATGAACGTTACCATTCCCGCAGGAGTGGAAAACGGTTCGGTACTGCAAATCGCGGGTGAAGGCAACAGCCCCAGAGGCGCAGGCAGAAACGGCAATCTTCTGTTGGTGCTCAGCATAAAACCCAGCAAGGTTTTCAGCCGTCGCAATCTGGACATATACACCGAAGTGCCGGTGACATTTTCCACCGCGGTAATGGGCGGCGAAGTGGAAATACCTTCATTGCAGGGAATGTTTGTACACAAACTTGCAAGCGGTTCGGGCAACGGCGAAACGTTGCGTTTCCGCGGTAAGGGCATACAGTCCGGACGCGGTCAGTCAGGAGACCTTTACGTTACTTTCAAGGTGGAAGTGCCGAGAAGCATCACTCGTGCTCAACGCAAGAGCCTTGAAGATTTCGAGCGTGACTCCACCATAAGCAGTTACCCCAAACGCAAGGAGTATCTCGATGAACTTGCCAGAATGTATCAGCAGAAGTAATTACGGGCTGACGGTCTTTTCACGCTAAAAAAAAACAAAAAGACAATTATTTTATTGTTACCGAATACCACTTTACAAAAACTTTGTAAAGTGGTATTCTTTTTATGTTAGACATAGGAGAAAATTTATGAAGGTAATTTCAAGCGATCTGCTTCGCGGGCACATCGACACTTTCGTGTTGTCGGCGTTGATGGACGGAACTAAATACGGCAACGAGATACGCAAGTTCATTGCCAAAAAAACAGACAATCTGTATGTTCCCAACGAACAGAGTCTGTATTCGGCTTATCACCGTCTGGAAGATATGGAATGTATCAAAGGTTCGTGGGGGGAAAACGTCGGTGCTACACGCAAATACTATACTATCACCGAACGTGGCAGGGCGTTGTATCTGGTAAACAAGCGTGAATGGGAAAACGCCAAAAAACTTATTGACATACTGATTAACTGAGCTTACATATGAAATATTCACAGATTACAATTAGTACAAACACAGCCACAAGCGAACTTGTGGCGTATTTTTTGCAGGAATGTTGTATGGACGGAGTAAGCATCTACGATCGCAAGGATTTCGACAACGCGTCGTGGGATTACGCCGACGAAAGCGCAACGGACGTTTACGGCGACGAAGTTTTGGTCAAGGGATATTGCAACAACGAAGACGTGCAATCGGCGCTCGACTATCTTAAAGGTGCGCTTTGTTCGCTTACCGACGCCGGAAGTCTTGAAATTTCCGTGGAAGAAGTGGACGGGGAGATGTGGTTAAACAACTGGAAGAAGACCTTCCGCCCGATGACGATAGGAGGCATCGTCGTGTGTCCCCGATGGCTTACACCCGATGACAGTCAGAAAGGATTGCCGGTATTGTATCTGGACAGCGGTACGGCATTCGGAACAGGTCAGCACGAAACTACTTCTATGTGCATTAAACTAATCGACGAAGCGGATGTCTGCGGACAGGAAGTGCTGGACGTGGGGTGCGGCAGCGGTATACTCGGACTGTCGGCACTGCTCAAAGGCGCAAGTCGTGCGGTGTTTACCGACATAGACTCACAGGCTACGGAAGCGACGCTGGAAAATGCACGTCTCAACGGACTGGAAGACAGATGCGAGATTATCTGCGGCGATCTTGCCAAAGACGTCAAGGGACGGTTTCCCGTAGTTTTCGCCAATCTCACGGCGGACATCTTGTATTTGTTGGCGGAGGGAATAGGCAGCGTGACTCTTCCCGGTGGCAGACTTGTATTGTCCGGTATTCTCAACGACAGAGCGGACAAGGTGGAACAGGCTTTCGCCCGTCAGGGATTTACCGGGATCAAAAGTACTACGGAGGGCGAATGGACAGCCCTTCTGCTTAAACGTTTATGAGTCAGATACGAAGATTTTTTGCGCTGCCCGAAGAACGGCAGGGCGACATAGTCAACGTCACAAGCGAATATCACCATATGGCAAGAGTCTTGCGAATGAAAGCGGGTGACAAAGCGGTGATTTGTTTCAACGACGGATGGGAACATTTGTCGGTAGTGGAAAACATCGACGGCAAAAGTGTGGTCTTGCGTATAGAAGAAAGCCGAGTTTCCTCCGCGGAAAACGGGTACTTGACCACGCTTTATTTCGGCGTTTGCAAAGGGGACAAAAACGACTTTGTAGTACAGAAAGCGGTGGAACTGGGAGTAAACCGCGTAGTGCTGTTTGACAGCCGTTATACCGTAGGAGAGTGTGATGACAAAAAACTGGAAAGGCTTAACCGTATTGCGCTGGAAGCCTCCAAACAGTGCGGAAGAGCGATTGCGGTACAAGTCAGCCGTTGTAACTTTGCCCGATTGACGGAAGAATTGAAAAATTACGACATTGCGTTGTTTTGCTACGAAAATCAGCGTGAAGGTACTGTGTTTGACGTGCTGGATTCGAAACCGGTAAAAAACATCGCAATAATTGTAGGAAGCGAAGGAGGATTTTCTCCCGAGGAGGCGCAGGCGGCAGTTGATGCGGGCGCTACGGCCGTTACTCTGGGCAAACGCATTTTGCGTGCGGAGACCGCTCCGCTTTACGTACTGTCTTTGACGGACGGAATACTCGGCAGGACAAAATAATGAAAATCAGTGTATTTACATTGGGTTGCAAGACCAATTTTTACGAAAGTCAGCAGATAGTCGCGGCATTGAAACAACTGGGACACGACGCGTCGGAAGGGCTTGAAAAGGCGGACATATTCGTGTTGAATACCTGCGCCATCACGGCAGAAGCGGAAAGAAAATCTCGTCAGGCGGTGGCAAGGGCGAGGAAACTCAATCCCGATTGCAGAATCGTGGTGATGGGCTGTGCTTCGCAGAACAACGCAACGCAGTTTGAAAATCTGGACAACGTCACCTTCATTAAAGGTACGGAAGGCAAGACCGATGTCGCGGATATACTGGAAAATGCAGGCGTAGGCATCTGTCCGCCGTCCGACAGGTACAGCGAAACGCTGTTTGCCGACGGACAGCGTACAAGAAGTTTTATAAAAATACAGGACGGATGCAACAACTTTTGCAGTTACTGTATAGTCCCCTATCTCAGAGGAAGAAGTCGCAGTCGTAAAATAGAGGACATTGTGAATGAAGTACGGCAGGCTACGTCCGAAGAAGTGGTGCTGATAGGTATAGACATCACTCAGTTCGGCCGTGACAACGGCACTTCTCTGGCACAGTTGTTTGACGCATTGCCTGACGACAAGCGTTACCGTCTGGGCAGTCTGGAAGAAAGCGCACTGACGGAAGACGTGTTGGAAAGTCTTAAAAGGAAGAACTTCTGTGCTCATTTTCACCTGTCGTTGCAAAGCGGAAGCGACAGCGTTTTAAAGCGAATGAACAGACATTATACCGCGCAACAGTTTGCCGACGGCGTCAGACTGATACGAGGTTATTTTCCCGACGCAGCCTTTACAACGGACGTTATAGTCGGTTTCTGCGGCGAAACGGAAGAGGAATTCGAGCAAACGTGCAGGTTTGTGGAGCAGATAGGGTTTGCGGATATACACGTTTTCCCCTATTCCGCGCGCAAGGGTACTGTGGCGTCACGTTGGGAGGACACTCCTGCGGAAGTCAAACATCTGCGTGCCGAGCGTCTGGGCGAAATCAAGCGCAAACTCAAAAGCGATTTTCTCAATTCGCAGATAGGCAAGACGGAAGAAGTGCTTGCGGAACGGTCAAGAAACGGAATGTGGGAGGGCTATTCCCGCAATTACACAAGAGTGTACTTCAAGGGAAACGCCACGGAAGGACAGACGGTAAAAGTGATTGCCAAGGAACTTTATAAAGACGGTGTAAAAGGAGATTTGTTATGACAGATTGTATTTTTTGCAAAATCATCAAAGGGGATATTCCCTCGTTTAAAATTTACGAAGACGACAAAGTGTTTGCTTTTCTGGACATTGCCGAGGACTACTACGGTCACACGCTGGTAGTCAGCAAGCAGCATTGCACCAACATTCTCGACTGCGACAGTCAGACATTGAACGCGGTAATGCACGCCGTACAGAAGATTTCCCGTCATTATGTCGAAGACTGCGGATTTCAGGGAGTCAACGTCATCAACAACAGCGGAGAATGTTCCGGACAAAGCGTGATGCATTTCCACGTGCACATACTTCCCCGCAAGTCCGACGACGGAGTGGATCTGTGGCCTGCAAGAGAAAAACTGGGCGTCGACCTCAAAGCGCTACACGAGGCTCTGAGAATGAAATAATCGCCTTGCAATTTAGTTTGCTTTTTTGTTTACAAACCGTTGACAAATAGGGTGTCATTGAGTAAAATATTCATTAGATTTTCCCGAAAGGAAAATTGCAGTTTGTCCCGATTGCGGGGAAGGAGGCGAGAACATGTCTACAATCAGAGTTGGTGAAAACGAAACTTTGGACAGCGCATTGCGTAGATTCAAGAGAAGATGCGCCAGAGACGGCATCATCGGTGACCTCCGCAAGAAGGAACATTACGAAAAGCCCAGCGTTCGTCGTAAGAAGAAGGCCGAAGCGGCAAGAAAACGTAATTCTAAGAACTGATAAAGTATTTTCACTAAAGATAAAACTGCTTGTTCTGCTGAACAGGCAGTTTATTTTTTATGCAAAGACACAGGAGGGAGCAACAGTGAAAGATACCTTTAAGAAGTTCGCACGTCAAGCCAAGGAGAGAATGAAAAGCGGTTTCTGGGAGCAGACACGTCTGCGTCTGGAAACGGAAAAGCAGGTCGCGGTCACCAAAGGACTGGACTGCAATGCCGTACGTCAGCAACAGCACAGACAGTTGGAACGTCTGATATACGACAGCGAGGGGTACAACAGAGAGCAACAGTTTCAGCGTAAGGTAGAGGAAATACTTACAAGCAAACAGACGGTGGCAAATCCTATAAGTCTGCTTGCCGACAAACAGTATATGAGTACGCTCAACGCCTATCAGCGTCAGACCTACCTGATGAAACTTTCCGCCAAATATCAGGAAGCGGTGGAAAAATACAGACAGTTACACGGTTGAAAATATTTAAAGTCTGTGATATAATTGCAATGTCGGAGAAAGGTTGACGCAGTCCCCTTCCGAACAACGTTTTAAGGGAAAAAAGATGCCGCGAATTACAGACATTCAAGTTCAGAAAAACAACAAAAACCGAGTCAACATATACGTTGACGGTGAGTTTCTGCGCGGAGCGGAGGCCATTTCGGTGGTGCGCAACGGTCTTAAAACAGGCATGGAAATTTCGGAGGAACGTTTAAGAGAAGCGCTGTCGGACAGCGAACGGGAAAGCGCGTTTGCCAAGGCGGTCGAATATCTTTCCCGCGCCATGCGCACGGAGGAACAGTTAAAGAAGTTTCTTTCGTCCAAAGGCTACGATTCGGACACGGTAGACAGCGTCGCGGACAAATTGCGTGAATACGGCTATATAGACGACGCAAGATACGCGCGTCTTTACGCCGAGCAGTTCGGAAAAACGCGCGGACAACGTCGCATAGTAAACGAGTTGCGACAGAAGGGCATCTTGACGGAAATTGCCCTGCGTTTCGGCAGTCAGGAGGACGGCTACGCCCGTGACAACGCCAATGCGGTAGCAGACAAATTTATGAAAAACAAGCCCAACGACACTGCGACTCTCGTCAGATTGCAGCGTCATCTGTTGTCGCGCGGATACGATTACGACACGGTGTCCGCCGTCATCAACAGATACAGGGATCAACAGCAATAAATAATCAGAGGTTAATTTTACGGAGGAAAAGTATGGCAATCACCATTCAGCAGAAAGTTTACGATCTTATCGTTTACGCGCAGAAAAATCTCGGCGTCGACAAAAAAGACTCGCTGTATTACTACAACAGAGTCTTGTCCATGATAGGAGCGCAGGGCACAACGGAAAAGTTGAAGAAAAGACGTATTTCCGACACCAATCCCGACAACGTAATGAAGCCGTTGCTTGAATTCGCCAAGCAAAACGGCAGCGACAACGGCGACAGCGAAAAGTTTTCGGCAGATATACTGTCATTGCTCAGTCTGCGCCCGTCGGAAATTGACAGACGTTTTCATGCAGAAGGCAGACGCCACGGTTACGAAAAGGCAATGAACGATCTGCACGCCTACGGAATAGCAAACGACTACGTAAAAGCGTCGGCAATAGCGCGCAACATCAAGTGGGTAAGTAAGGACGGACTTGTCATCACAATCAACCTTTCCAAACCCGAAAAAGACAACAAACAAATTGCCAAGTTGCTTACTGCCGTCAAGACGGGTTACCCTGCCTGTCAGTTGTGCGCGGAAAACATCGGCTATTGTTCGGGCAACACCGTAAGACAGACTTTGCGCTGGGCGAACATTACGCTGGACGGACAGAAGTGGTTCTGGCAGTTTTCCCCTTACGCCTACTTTTATCAGCACGGAATTGCGGTAAACTACAATCATGTACCGATGAACCTTACGGACCGCACCGTACCGCGTCTGTTCGATTTCGTGGATCAGTTCCCCTTCTATTTTCTCGGAAGCAATGCCGCTTTGCCGAGAGTGGGCGGTTCGATACTCAATCACGACCATTATCAGGGCGGTAAGGAAGTTTTGCCGATGCAGAAGGCGGATGCAAGAAAAAGCCTTGGAGTGACGGACGGAGTGGAAGTGCAGATTCTTGACTGGTACAACAGTGCGGTCAGACTTCAATCTGCCGACCGCAAGGCCATTGAAAAACTGGCGTGGAAGTTGAGTTGTGCCTGGGAAAATTACGACAACGCGCAACTTGACATAATTTCTCACACCGACGGCGAAAGACACAATATATTCGCTCCCATTGCAAGAAAGCATGGCGATACGTATATACTGGACATCATATTCCGCAACAACAGAGTTTCCGAAGAATATCCCGACGGAATTTTCCACGCGCACAAGCAGTACCACAACATAAAGAGCGAAGGTATCGGACTTATAGAAGCAATGGGACTGTTCGTTTTGCCCGCACGTCTGGACAGACAACTCAAAGAAGTGGAAGGTTACCTGTGCGGCGAGCCTTACGACAGAACGTCGCTTGCTTCCGACATGCGGATACACGGCGACATGATTGACAAACTGCTTGCCGACAACGGTAATTCCAATACGCCCGAACACGCCAAGGCCGTCGTAAGAGCGTATGTGGATGATGTGTGCAAAAACATTCTGTACAACACGGCGGTGTTCAAACCCGACGAACAGGGACAGACCGCTTTCGAGCAGTTTCTTGACAGCGCGTTGAAATAAAGGTTTAAAACAACCTCATATAAAGAGCAAGGGCGACCTTGCTCTTTTTTTTTGTCGGACGTCTGTTTAATGTTTTTTTTGTATTTTTATCGGCGGCTTTGACATAGGGTATAACCGAGTCGCTACTACACTGTAATTAAAGGTCAATTGCGGTAAGTTTTATCGTTTAAGGTTGCAGTTCGGAATGGTTTTTCAGCACTTCAATCTGTTTCCTCAATATACCGCTCTGGAAAATGTGGCGTTGGCAAAAAAATTGCTGTGCAGGCAACAACTTGTTGACATGAAAAAGCAAATTGCGGTACAATTGAAAAAAGAGTCGGGCTTAAAGAAAAGGCAATTAAAACAAACTTTCAGCGAACAGTACAGACAGTTGCGTGACGACTTGCAGCGCGAATGGACAGTCAGTGCCGAACAGTGGCTTGTCCGTGTGGGAATGTCTGACAAAAAAGACTGCTACCCTTACCAACTGTCGGGCGGACAGCAACAGCGTGTTGCCATCGCGCGTGCATTGATACTTCAACCTTCCGTACTGTGTTTCGACGAACCTACAAGCGCATTGGATCCCGAATTGACGGGGAAGTGCTGAAAGTCATCAGATCGTTGAAGAGTTCGGATCGAACAATGATTATAGTAACGCACGAAATGCAGTTTGCATTGAATGTCGCAGACAACGTCTTGTTTCTCTCGGAGGGGGTTGCCGAGGAATACGGACGTGCGTCGGAGGTGTTGCTCAATCCGAAGAGTGACAAGTTGCGTGCGTTTTTGCAAAAGACAGCCTGATGTTTTAGGGGGTAATGACATATGAAAGATTACGAACACATGCAGGATGTTCTGTACCGCACCTTGCTCAATTGCAAGACAGTGGAAGATTGCAGACAGTTGCTGGAAGATCTGTGCACCTTTCAGGAAGTGGAGCAGATGGCACAGCGGGCAATGGCTGCCAAACTTATCGTGGAAGGTAAAACTTACAGCGAAATAATCGAACAAACGGGAATATCTTCCGCCACGCTGTCCAGAGTTTCGAGAGCGGTGCATCGCGGTCCCGGCGGTTACGTCAGGATGTTGCCCAAAGACTGATAAAAAGCAGTTGCAAATCGCAACTGCTTTTTTGATGTAATGTTTTGCCCTTTTACCACTTGTTGAACACTTTTTCCGCAAAACCCGGTTTGTTGTCAAACTTTACCGTCACGCCTTCCGCGGTTATACTGCCGTTGAAATATCCGAACACCTGGTGCTGTATGCTTGCCAGAACTTTAAGATCGGTGATGTCCTTTCTGTCCAGCACAGGGGTAAAGGTCAGGTCTACGCCGTTGTCCGACGAAGTAAACGTCCACGGCGACATAAAGTCGTCGTTGCCTTTGTCGTCTTTGGGTATATTGAAGGTGACGTCGTTCAGTTTGTATGCCTTTTTGTCGTAAAACAGCATGTTTTCCGTGGCAGCGGAAGTGTCTCCGAAACCGTAGCCGAGATTGAATCCTATTGTCTTGCCGTTGTCGTCGTATGCTTGCAGACTGCTCCAGTACCATGTGTTTTTGTACGTCCAGATGCCTCTGCCCCAATCCAACGTGGCAAGCGAGTTTCTTTTGTCGAACAGGTATTCTTCCTTTCCCAGCCGCGCGTATCCTTCCGCAGTCATACAGTTTACTTTTGCGTTGTAATAGAACGCGTGTTTCTTTTCTTTAAATGGCATTGCTATTGTCATGTATTCTTTCGGTTGGTCGGTAACTTTAAATTCGCAGGTCAGTGTTTCGCCCTCTGCAAAATCGTTGAATCTGCAGTAAAGTCGCCTTGCCGTTCCGTCGTTGGCAAACTCCATATCAACGCGTTTGGAGCGGTAAATCACGTCGCCTTTTTCCAACGTGGACGGCAGTCCTGTTTTCCCGAATGTAAAAAAGTCCATTTTACTTGTAGTCTTGTAACGGGGTTGTGTTAAGTCAAGATAACTTGCCGACACCAGCGACATGTACGAGTTGTCGGCTACGGTAAGCGCAACCGCACGGTGACCGTCGGTTACTATGTAGTAATCCCACTCCTTTATTGCAAATGCGTGTCCTTTAATGTCCTTTCTGTCGTACTGCTTTACCATCGAGGTTGCGTACCCCGCCTGTACAAGACATCCCTTGTCATCGAGAAGTCTGCCCGGAGTCAGTTTAATCTGTTGGTTCATTCCTTCTACCTCCCTGTTAAAGTATATCACACGGCGGGACGTATTTCAATACCGTTATTGACAGAAAAGTCAGCAGGTGGTAGCATTGAATCGTACGGGAGGTGTTTATGCTTACTATCAGAAAATACTGTCGCAAAGATAGAACCGCCGTTCAGGACATTTGTGTGGAAACGTCATGGCTTAAAGACAACGACACCCCGACAAACCGCACAATGCTGACTTCGCTGTACAGCGATTACTATACCGATTTTACCGACAACACTTTTGTAGCCGAACAGGAGGGCGAAGTGACGGGGTATATTCTTGCCTGCGACGATCATGCCGACTTTTCGCGCAAAATGCGCAGTCTTTATCTGCCTCTTGTAAGAAAATTAAGTTTCAGACAGTACATTTCGCAGAAACGCACGGTACGGTTCTGGAACAAAACCGCGCTTTCGGGAGTTGCTCATATGCACATAGATATCACCGAAAAATGTCAGCGACAGGGCGTGGGAAGAAAATTGCTGTACGCGCTTGCAAGACATCTCGAAAGCAAAAAAGCGCACACTGTAATGCTGTTGTGTTCGACGGACAACGTAAAAGGGTGCAACTTTTACAAGAAGTACGGCTTTACCGAACATTCGGAACATTGGGGATGTACTCTGTTTGTAGTAACATTGTCCAAGTTGCTTGCTAATTGCAAGCCCGATGTGGTACAATAATATATAAATATTTTGCCGATACTTATATTGTATGGGCGCAAAGGACGGCTCAATGAATTTTTTCGGAACAATGACTAAGAGTAATGCGGTCAATGTCAATCCGTTGGTGCTTGCCTACGTAGGAGATGCTGTTCACAGCCTCATAGTGAGGGAAAAACTCGTGCACGAACACGACTTCAAGGCGGGACGCATGCACGAACTTGCAAGCGGTCAGGTCAACGCTCACAGTCAGTCGCAGTTGGCGGAAAAACTTTTGCCTTGTCTTACCGAAGAGGAACGCGACGTGTTTATGCGGGGAAGAAACGGCAAAAGTCATCATGTTGCCAAAAACCAGACGCTTGCCGATTACCGTATGGCAACGGGCATCGAAGCGGTTATAGGATATCTTTATCTTACAGGCAATACGGAACGTCTGATGCAGTTACTCGGAGAAACAGTATGAAAATTTTTGGTAAAAACGCCGTAACGGAGGCTTTGCGTTCGGACAGAACGGTAGAAAAGGTGATGGTGGAAAAGGGCGACAAAGGGGAAGTGGTCGCGCTTGCGCGCCGTAAGGGAATAAAGGTGCAATGGGTGGACAGGTCGGTGCTCGACGCCGAAAGCGACAAGGGCAGACATCAGGGATGTATTGCTTTTGTTTCCGACTTTGCGTACTGTGAGGTTGAGGAACTGTTTCCGCGCAACAACAAAGACAACGTGTTGCTCGTCATTCTGGAAGAGATCACCGATCCTCACAATTTCGGCAGTATAATCAGAGTTTGCGAATGTGCCGGCGTTGACGGCATAATCATAGGTAAAAACAGACAGGTAGCGGTAAACGAAACTGTGGAACGCTGTTCGGCGGGAGCGGTTTCTCACGTCAAGATAGCGCGCGTTACCAACATCAACAACACGATAAAGCAACTTCGCGACGAGGGCGTATGGGTATACTGCGCCGATATGGACGGAGCGAGTATGTACCAAGCAGACCTCAGGGGAAACGTTGCGCTTGTCATAGGCGGCGAGGGCAGCGGCGTGGGTAAACTGACGCGTTCACTGTGCGACGGGGTTATTTCCATTGCATTGAAAGGCAAGGTCAATTCGCTGAACGCATCGGTCGCATGCGGTATCGTGGTATACGAAGCGGTCAGACAAAGACAATGAAACAGCAGGAAAATCTTTTAACTTTGGCAAGGCAGGGCGACAGCGAAGCCATGTCTGCGGTAGTGGCACAATATAAGGGACTGATACGTTCCGTTGCCAACAATTTCTATCTTGTGGGGGGCGACAAGGACGACCTTTTGCAGGAAGGAATGTTGGGACTTTTTAATGCCGTCAACAACTACGACGGTAACAAGGGCAGTTTTCCCTCTTTTGTAAAACTGTGCGTTTACAGGCAGATAGTAAACGCCGTGCGCAGTAACAACAGCGAGAAAAACAAGGCGCTTGCAGGTTCGGTGCAGTTGTCGTCACTTACCGAAGTTCCCGACGGACTGGACAATCCTCTGGAAGTACTGCTCAAAAAGGAATACGCACAGAAGATTCGTCGGGTAATAGACGGTCAACTTACCAATACGGAAAGGCAGGTGCTCAACCTGTTTGCGGAAGGATATACTTACGAAGACATTACCGCCGCCACGGGTAAAAGTTACAAGGCGGTGGACGGGGCATTGCAACGTGCCCGCAAAAAACTGCTTGCACAGAAGGAGTAACGGATGAACTACACTGCATTGTACCGAAAATACCGTCCGGAAACATTTGACGGAGTTATAGGACAGGACCACATTGTCGCAACACTGAAAAATCAGATAGTAAACGGCAAGGTGTCGCACGCCTATCTTTTCACAGGCACGCGCGGAACGGGCAAGACCAGTACCGCCAAAATATTTGCCCGTGCAATAAACTGTATCGACAGCAAGGACGGCAATCCCTGCCTTAAATGTTCGGTATGCAGACAGTTGCAGGGCAACAGTATAGACATTGTGGAAATGGACGCCGCGTCCAACAACGGTGTGGATTACGCAAGGGATATACGCGAAAAAGTACAGTTTCCTCCCGTTTCGGGCAAATACAAAGTTTACATCATCGACGAAGTGCACATGCTCAGCCAGGGAGCGTTCAACGCTCTGTTGAAGACGTTGGAAGAACCTCCCGAACACGCAGTGTTTATTCTGTGCACAACGGAGGTACACAAGATACCCGCAACCATTTTAAGCAGGTGTATGCGATTCGATTTCCGACTGGTGTCTGTGCCTTTGCTTGCCCGACACATAGAAGACATTTACCAAAAAGAGGGCATCGATTACGACAAAGAAGCGGTCAACGCAATTGCGGTGGCGGCGGAAGGAAGTGTGCGTGACAGTCTGTCCATCGCAGACAGATGCAGACCGGTAAAAGGTAAACTGACTTACGACGACGTGATGAGTATTCTGGGGGTGTCTTCCCGCAGGAGTATCGCGCAACTTGCCGAAGCGGTGATTGCAAACGATCCGGGCAAAATTCTGAACGGTATTTACGATCTTACACGGCAGGGCAAGGATGTGGGCAGGTTGGCAAAGGATTTGTCAGGTTATTTTCACGATATTCTTGTGGTAAAGACCTGTTCGAATTCACGGCAATTACTGTGTCTTCCGGAAGATATGTACAATATGCTTCAGGAAAGTGCGGAAACCGTTACCACTGCAAAATTGCTGTACGCGATCGACTGCCTTGCAAGACTGGAAGCGGATTTACGGTTTGCGCTTTCACCCGTGATGTTGCTGGAAGCGATGTGTCTGCGCATTGCCTCAAGCACCGGCGAAGTGGACGTCGAAGGACTGGACAGACGCCTGACGCGACTCGAACAACAGCCGTCCGCACTCCGTTCCGACAGTATGCTGGTGGTGGACCGAACAAACCGTCAGTCCGTATGGAAGGGCGTAAAGGTAGCAATCGAAAGATTGAAGCAACCTTTGTTTTCCGCCGTGTGGAGCGAAGTGGAAGTGGAAATCGAGGGCGACGACTTTGTGGTAAAGTGCAATAAAGGTCAGTACAACCTGATAAAATTGCAGTACGAACAGACGCTCAGAGAAATACTTGCGGGACTGACACAGTACAATCTGGTGTTGCGTGAAGTTGCTCCGCAGACGGAAGCCGATCTCGACAAACAGTTGAAGAATCTGGGCACGGACGTACGATTTGAAAAGTAGACGGCACAACAAAGTTGTGAGCGAATTTAAATATATACTATGATTGTGGTTTTAAACCGAAGGAGTTTTTGAAAATGGGTAACAAATACGGATACAACCCCGGTGGCGGCGGAATGAAAATGGGCGGCGGAATGCAGAACCTTGTAAAACAGGCTCAGCAGATGCAACAGAAGTTACAGGAAGCGCAACAGCAACTGGAAGAACTGACGGTGCAGGGAAGCGCAAGCGGACTGGTCACCGTTACTTGCAACGGAAAAAAGCAGATCACGGCATTGTCCGTAAAGCCTGAAGCGGTGGATCCCGAAGATGTCGAAATGCTGGAAGACCTTATTCTGGCTGCAATCAACGACGCGTATTCCAAGGCGGATGCCGAAGAGGAAAAACTCATGGCTCCCTTTGCCGCAATGAGAGGAATGTTTTAATGATAAATTATATCGCTCCCATAGCAAGGCTTATAAATCAGTTTGCCAAGTTGCCGGGCGTGGGACTGAAAACCGCTCAACGTTACGCGTTAAAGGTGCTGGATATGTCCCCCGAAGAAGTAAAAGCGTTTGCCGACGCGCTTGTCGACGCAAAATCGGAAGTCAAGGTGTGTTCGGTGTGCGGCAACCTTACCGACACCGATCCGTGCAGGATTTGTTCGCAACGTGACAATTCGGTGATATGCGTTGTTCAGGAAGCCAAGGACGTAATGGCAATAGAACGTCTCGGCGAATACAAGGGAGTATATCACGTACTGGGCGGTGTGCTCGATCCTTTGCAAGGAGTGGGCAAGGACGATCTGCGTTTGGCAGAGTTGTTTCACAGACTGACCGACAACGTGTCCGAGGTCATCATCGCCACTGACACAAGTGCGGAGGGCGAAGCCACTGCTACTTATATTGCCCGAATGATTAAAAACTACGGTATAAAGGTCACGCGTCTCGCGCAGGGTATTTCCATCGGCAGCGAATTGCAGTACGCCGATGAAGTTACTTTGTCGCGCGCCTTTACCAACAGAAGGGAAATGTAAATGAGACTTGACAAGTTTTTGAAGGTATCCCGTATACTCAAACGCCGTACCGTTGCGCAGGAAGCGTGCGACAGCGGTAAAGTGGACGTCAACGGCAAACCCGCCAAACCGTCCTGCCGTCTTAAAACAGGAGATATAGTGACTATTCATTTTGCCTCAGGGCAGTTGTCCTTTAAGGTAAAGGAACTGTCGGAAACGGTGAGAAAGCAACAGGCGTCGGAAATGTACGAGATAATCACGGAGTTGCAATGAAAAGCGTAATAATCGTGGCTTACGGCAAAGGACAGCGTTACGGCGCCGACAAGTTGTCGGAAACTTTTCTGGACAAAAAAGTGTTGCGCCATACGGTGGACGCTTTTTACAATCTTGCCGACGAAATCGTGATAGTCGCCGACGGTAAGTGGAAGGAAGACTTTCCCTTTGCCAAGGTGGTCGAGGGAGGCGAAACCCGCACTCAGTCGGTACGGGCAGGGCTAAAAGCGTTGAGCGACAAGTGCGACCTTGTCGCCATTCATGACGGCGCGCGTCCTTTTATAGGCAAGGGGCTTGTAGCAAGACTGTTCGAAGTGGCGTCAAGTACGGGCAGTGCGGTTCCTTGTCTGCCTGTGACGGACACTTTGTTTTACGTCGGAGATGACGGACATCCCGTTTGCCGTGAAGACTATCGCACGGTGCAGACACCGCAGGTATTTGACAGACAACGCATCTGCGATGCTTACGAACAGGCGGAAGACGACTACACGGACGACGGCACGGTGTATTACAACAAGTGGGGAGATCTGTCGCTTGTGGACGGTCAGTTGAGTAACCGTAAGATTACATATAAAGGAGATATACCGCAATATCGCACGGGTGTGGGCTTTGACGTTCATCCATTGACAAGTGGTAACGGAATTGTTCTTGGCGGTTGCAGGATAGATTGCAATCTGCATTTGGTAGGACATTCGGACGCTGACGTGGCGATGCACGCCGTAATGGATGCGTTGCTTTCCGCTTGCGGGCTGCCCGATATAGGACACTTTTTCCCCGACACCGACGACGCCTACAAGGGCGCGGACAGCACGGAACTGTTGGAACGGGTCGTGGCGACCATTTCCTCCGAAGGCTTTCACGCGGTCAACGTTTCCGCCGTGATAATGGCGGAGTGCCCTCGCATCGCTCCTTATATAGACGAAATGAAAAAACGCATTTCAAGAATACTGGATATACCTTGCGACTGCGTCGGTATATCTGCCACTACTACGGAAAAACTAGGAATAGTGGGGCAAGGCAAGGGCATTGCCGTACATGCAAACGCACTGGTTGTAAAAAACTGAAAATAATTTATCTAAAGTTAAAAGAGACGGCAACGCTTGTTGCCGTCTCTTTTGTCTATACGCGTATCTTAGACAGGGGACTTTTGCAAAAACTCAAATGGCGACTATTGCTTTTTATATATGTAGAAAGAATAAATTTTGCTAAAAGACAAGTCTGCCGTGCAAGCCTTTCTCAAATGCGCCGTCGTACGGGGAAACGGAAGAAATACAACAAAAAAAGCGACTTTTACGTCGCCAAAAATGAAAAAATATTTCTACATTTATTTTTTAAAACTAATTCGGAAAAATGCTTTGACTATTGACACAACGGGTGCTATTATAATAATCGTAGCATTTTGCCCTAAAAAGCAATTGTCCCTTTTCCGCCGTAGGCCCGAAGGCGTAAAACACTGCTGTTTTATATTTAGAATATACAACAACTTATGTCCGTACGCAAGCGTTTACGACAAATTTAAAAAAAATTTTTTAGGAGAGATTGTCAATGGCACAAGACATTCGTACCGTCAAATACGGTACACATGAAAGAAAGACTTTTTCCAAGACGAAAGAAGTTTTGCCTTTGCCCAACCTGATCGAAGTACAGAAAGACAGTTACCGTGCTTTCGTGGAAGAAGGGTTGCAGGAAGTGTTTGAAGACTTTTCGCCCATTGAAGATTACGCCGGACATTTCCGCCTGGAATTTCTGGATCATCATCTCGATGAAACGCCCAAGTATTCCGAAGCGGAATGCCGTCTGAGAGACGTAACCTACGCCAGTCCGTTAAAACTCAACGTTCGTCTGACCAACAAGGGTACAGGTGAATTTGTGGATCAGGAAGTGTTTATGGGGGATTTTCCCCGTATGACCGACACGGGCAGTTTCATCATCAACGGCGCAGAACGTGTAATCGTCAGTCAGTTGGTCCGTTCGCCCGGAGTATATTGCCTTGTTACTCCCGACAAGAACGGTAAGATTCAGTACAACACAACCGCCATGCCTTCCAGAGGTGCATGGCTGGAATTCGATCATGACGCCACGAACGACATACTTTACGTTCACATCGACCGTAACAGAAAGTTGCCCGCAACGGTGCTTTTGCGCGCTATAGGTCTCAACGACAACAAGACCATTGCGGAAGTTTTCAACAACGATCCTACCATTTTCAATACGCTTGCCAAGGACACCACAACAGACCAGATCAGCGGTCTTATAGAAATTTACAAGCGTCTGCGTCCCGGCGAAATCCCCACGGACGAATCCGTCAAAAAGACTCTTGACGATTTGCTGTTCGACAACAAACGTTACGACCTTGCAAAAGTCGGCCGTTACAAGTTCAACAAGAAGTTGAGTCTTGCGGCGCGCATCAAGGGATTTCCTTTGGCTAAACCTGTCACAACTCCCAAGGCTACCTACGAAGAAGGTACAGTTCTGACAAGTCAACAGGCCAAGGATATTCAGCACAGCGGTATAGACGTTGTCTATGTGCTCTCCAAGGGCAACACCGTCAAGGTAATGGGCAACGGAACGGTGGATATTTCCTATTATCTTTCCGCAAAGGATCCCAATTACGCACAGGTGGATTTCCGTCAGTTGGGAATTACCGAGTACGTCAATCTCAACGCTTTGAACGAAATACTCGATCAGGGACTTTCCTTCGAGGACACTTTGGAAGCGATCAGAGCAAACAAGGATCTGCTTATACCCAAACACATCACTCGCGAAGATATTCTCGCAACTGTAAACTACAACATCAACCTCAAATACGGCATTGGCAGCGACGACAACATCGACCACTTGGGCAACAGACGTGTAAGAAGCGTGGGCGAATTGTTGCAGAATCAGTTCCGTATAGGTATTTCCCGTCTTGAAAGGGTGATTCGTGAAAGAATGGCTATTCAGGAACCGGGCAAAGCGACTCCTCAGTCGCTCATAAACGTTCGTCCCGTTTCCAGCGCAATAAAGGAATTTTTCGGTTCGTCGCAGTTGTCGCAGTTTATGGATCAGTCCAACCCCATTGCCGAACTTACTCACAAACGTAAGTTGTCCGCTCTGGGCCCCGGCGGTCTTAACCGTGACAGAGCAACATTCGAAGTGCGTGACGTTCACTACACTCACTACGGCAGAATGTGCCCCATCGAAACTCCCGAAGGTCAGAACATCGGTCTTATTACCTCTTTGGCGGGATACGCGCGTATTAACGAGTACGGATTTATCGAAGCGCCTTACAGACGTGTGGACAAGGTCAACCACAAGGTGACCGACGAAGTAGTTTATCTGACCGCCGACGAAGAAGACAATTACATCATCGGACAGGCTAACGAACCTTTGGACGAAAACGGCTGGTTTGTAAACGAACGTATCACATGCCGCCGCAGAGAAGATATTCTGGAATTCCCCAACGACAGAGTGGATTTCCTCGACGTATCTCCCAGACAACTTATTTCCGTTGCTACGTCGCTTATTCCTTTCCTGGAAAACGACGATACCAACCGTGCTCTGATGGGATCTAACATGCAACGTCAGGCCGTTCCTCTTATCAAGCCGGAAGCACCCATCGTTGCCACCGGTATAGAAGAACGTATCGCATACGACAGCGGTGTAATGACCATCTCGGAAGTAAGCGGTACGGTTGTAAAAGCAAGCGACAATCAGATCATCGTTCAGGCAACGGACGGCACTCTGGTAAGTCACACAATAAAGAAATTCGTACGCAGTAACCCCGGTACCTGTATCAATCAGCGTATCCTTGTAAAGAAGGGCGACGTTGTGGAAAAAGGTCAGGTGCTTGCCGACGGTCCCAGTACCGAAGGGGGCGAACTTGCTTTGGGACGTAACATTCTCATCGGCTTTATGACGTGGGAAGGTTACAACTACGAAGACGCAGTACTTATTTCGGAAAAACTGGTAAAAGAAGACGCATTTACTTCGATACACATCGAAGAACACGAAATAGAAACGCGCGAAACTAAGTTGGGACCGGAAGAGTTTACCCGTGACATTCCCAACGTCGGTGAAGACGCGTTGAAAGATCTTGACGAAGACGGTATCATCCGTATAGGTGCGGAAGTACGTCCCGGCGACATTCTTGTAGGTAAGGTTACTCCCAAGGGCGAAACCGACCTCACTCCCGAAGAAAGACTGCTCCGTGCTATTTTCTCGGAAAAAGCAAGAGAAGTAAGGGACACTTCGCTCAGAGTACCCAACGGTGAAGGCGGTATCGTAGTGGACGTCAAGGTGTTTACGAAGGAAAACAAGGACGAACTCGATCCCGGAGTAAACAAACTGGTAAGAGTTTATATCGCTCAGAAACGTAAGATTTCCGTCGGCGACAAGATGGCGGGACGTCACGGTAACAAGGGCGTTGTGTCTCGTATCCTTCCCGAAGAAGACATGCCTTTCATGGAAGACGGCACGCCTTTGCAGATCGTACTCAACCCGTTGGGCGTTCCTTCCCGTATGAATATCGGACAGGTTCTTGAAGTCCACCTCGGTCTTATTGCCAAGATGCTGGGCTGGAAAATCGCCACACCCGTATTCGACGGCGCGACCGAATCGGAAATCAGACAACTGTTCGAACAGAACGGTATGGTAAACCCCAACACGGGAGAAGTGGACGGCAAGGTGCAGTTGTACGACGGACGTACGGGCGAACCCTTCGAAAACCGCGTTACAGTCGGCTATATGTACTACCTCAAACTTATCCACCTGGTAGACGACAAGATACACGCAAGAAGTATCGGACCGTACAGCCTCGTTACTCAGCAGCCTCTGGGCGGTAAGGCTCAGTGCGGCGGTCAGCGTTTCGGTGAAATGGAAGTGTGGGCTCTGGAAGCATACGGCGCGGCAAACGTGTTGCAGGAAATGCTTACAGTCAAGTCCGACGACGTAGTGGGACGTGTGAAGACCTACGAATCCATTGTCAAAGGGGAAAATATCGCAGATCCCGGCGTTCCGGAATCGTTCAAGGTGTTGATCAAGGAATTGCAGTCTCTCGGTCTTGACATCAAGGTGCTGTCCGCAGACAACGAAGAAATAGTGGTGCGCGACGCGTCCGACGACGAAGCGGAATACAACGACATCGTTATGCGCGAAAGAGAATCTTCCAAGGCTGAAATGCAGAACTTCTCCGAAGACGACGAAATCAACCTTACGGATCTTGCAGGCGACAACAACTTCGACTTCGACAAGAACGACGACTTCTCATTGGACAGCCTGTTCGGCGACGACGACAAGGAAGACGATCTCGACGATTTGTTCGGCGATGACAGTTTAAACAGCCTGTTCGGCGACGAAGACGATGACGATGAAGAAAAGAAATAATAAAGGAGGTAAAGGACATTGAGTATCACTGAAAAACAAGGTATTGTAAGTCAGGCGGTTTCTACACTTAAACCCGCCGCGCACGCCAAAAGTGGCATAATGAACGATTTTGCCTCCATTCAGATAGGCATTGCCTCACCCGAAAAGATCCGCGAATGGTCTTACGGTGAAGTCAAAAAAGCCGAAACTATAAATTACCGTACACAAAAACCCGAAAAGGACGGATTGTTCTGCGAAAGAATTTTCGGACCTACCAAGGACTGGGAATGTCATTGCGGTAAGTACAAGAGAATCCGCTACAAGGGCGTAGTGTGCGAAAAGTGCGGTGTCAAGGTAACTCAGGCAAAGGTCAGACGTGAACGTATGGGTCACATCGAACTTGCCGCTCCCGTATCGCACATCTGGTATTTCCGCGGTGTTCCTTCCCGTATGGGACTTATTCTGGACATGTCGCCCAAGTACCTCGAACAACTTATCAATTTCCAGAGTTACGTTGTAATAGATCCCAAGGACAGCGGTCTGCAATACAAGCAGATTCTGAGCATGAGCGAATACGCCGAAGCGCAACAGACCTACGGCAAAAACGCATTCCGTGCAGGAACGGGCGCCGAAGCGGTGCGCGAATTGTTGCAGAACATCGACCTTGAAAAGGAAAGCAAGGAACTCAAAGAAATTCTCACCAAGTCACAGGGACAGAAGCGTATACGTGCCATCAAGCGTTACGACATCGTGGAATCTTTCCGCAAGAGCGGCAACAGACCGGAATGGATGATACTGACGGTACTTCCCGTACTGCCTCCCGAACTTCGTCCCATGGTTCCGCTGGACGGCGGAAGATACGCTACAAGCGACCTCAACGATTTGTACAGACGCGTCATCAACCGTAACAACCGTCTTAAAAAACTTATAGAAATCAACGCACCCGAAATTCTGGTCAACAACGAAAAACGTATGTTGCAGGAAGCGGTGGACAGTCTTATCGACAACAGCAGAAGCAAGCGTCCTCAGTCGGGCGCGGGCAACCGTGAACTTAAATCACTGTCCGGACTGCTGAGAGGTAAGCAGGGACGTTTCCGTCAGAACCTGTTGGGTAAACGTGTGGACTACTCCGGACGTTCCGTCATCGTAGTCGGTCCCGAACTCAAACTGCATCAGTGCGGTCTTCCCAAGGAAATGGCTCTCGAACTTTTCAAGCCCTTCGTAATGAAGAAACTTGTGGAAACCAATCAGTGCCACAACGTCAAATCCGCTAAAAAGCGCGTGGAACGTGCCGACGACAAAGTGTGGGATATTCTTGAAGGAGTAATAAAGGATCACCCCGTATTGCTCAACCGTGCTCCCACATTGCACAGACTGTCCGTTCAGGCTTTCGAACCCGTACTTATTGAGGGACGTGCCATAAAATTGCATCCCCTTGCATGTACGGCATTCAACGCCGACTTCGACGGCGACCAGATGGCTGTTCACGTTCCTCTGAGCGTGGAAGCGCAGACGGAAGCAAGATATCTGATGCTTGCCGCAAACAACATCTTGAAACTTTCCGACGGTAAACCCGTTATATCTCCCACACAGGACATGGTATTGGGATGCTATTATCTGTCAACAATCAAGGATGACCATTCCGACATTCAGGATCCCGTGCAGAGAATGTACGCTTACAACCGTTATACGGGATTTGACGAGGCTTATCTCGCGTATATTTCCCACGCCATCACTTTGCAGACGGTAATACTGGTGCGCGTCGCAAAGCCCGAAGGCGGTTACAAGAAAATACTGACAACTGTCGGACGTATGATTTTCTGTAACGTAATACCCGACGATCTCGGTATTTCGCGCGAACTCACCTTCGAACAGATCGACAACCCCAAGCAACCTTACCTTATAGGTAAAAAGCAACTGTCCGCCATCGTGGAAAAGTGCTTTAAGTTGCACGGAACATCCGCTACCGCCAAAATGCTTGACGACGTCAAGGCGCTCGGTTACAAGTATTCTACAATCAGCGGTCTTACGACAAGCGTGTTCGACATGAAGATACCTGCCGAAAAAGCGGGAATTCTGTCGGCGACGGAACAGGACGTAATAGGAATTGAAGAACAGTTCAACGAAGGTTTCCTTACCGAAAACGAAAGATACAAAGCGGTAATCGACGTTTGGAAAGACACCGCAAGCAAGGTGGAAGGTCTGGTGGAAAAGGGCATGGACAAAGACAACCCCATCTGGATGATGGCAAATTCCGGAGCTCGCGGAAGTATGAACCAGATACGTCAGTTGTGCGGTATGCGCGGTCTGATGAGCGATCCTTCGGGTAAAACCATCGAATTGCCCGTTAAAGCATGTTTCCGTGAAGGTCTGTCAGTACTCGAATACTTTATTTCGTCACACGGCGGACGTAAAGGTCTTGCCGACACGGCTTTGAAGACAGCCGACTCCGGTTATCTTACAAGACGTCTTGTAGACGTCGCGCAGGATATGATCGTGCGTGAAGAAGACTGTTCGCACGGCGGACGTCCTCAGGGAATCTGGATCGAAGCGTTCAAGGGTACGGGCGAAGGGGAAATCATCGAAAAGTTCTCCGACCGTATTATCGGCAAATACGTAATCGACGACGTATTGAACCCCGCAACGGGCGAACTTATCGTCAAGGGCGACACTATGGTCACCGACGATATCGCCAAGGCTATAGTGGACGCCGGAATAACCCGTCTGTACATGCGTTCCGTTCTTACATGTAAGAGCAAGCACGGCGTGTGCAGCAAATGCTACGGAAGCAATATGGCCACCGGCAAACCCGTACAGTTGGGCGAAGCGGTGGGCGTCGTTGCAGCCGAATCCATCGGTGAACCCGGCACGCAGTTGACGATGCGTACATTCCACACCGGCGGTGTTGCAACTTCCGACGATATCACGCAAGGTCTTCCCCGTGTAGAAGAATTGTTCGAAGCGAGAAAACCCAAGGGTTGCGCCATAGTGGCGGACACCGACGGTACCGTGACAATTCATCAGGACAACAACAAGAAGACCGTCATCATCACAGACAAAGACAAGTCCAAGGAATACTCTATTCCTTATACCAGCCGTCTTAAAGTACACGACGGCGACATCGTAAAGAGCGGCGACGCTCTAACGGAAGGCTCGATCTACCCGCAGGATCTGCTTGCAACAAAGGGATTGCGCGCGGTGGAAGAGTATCTGCTCAAAGAAGTGCAGAGCACTTACCGCAGCAACGGTGTTGAAATAAACGACAAACACGTGGAAGTAATCGTGCGTCAGATGTTGCGCAAAGTCCGCATCGAAGACGCAGGCGACACGGATCTGTTGCCGGGAGATACGGTGGACATTTACCGTTTTGACGAAGCCAACCAGAAAGCAATGGAAAACGACGGAGTTCCCGCAAGCGCGAAGAGAATTTTGCTGGGCATTACCAAGGCGTCGCTTGCATCCGACAGTTTCCTTGCTGCCGCGTCCTTCCAGGAAACTTCCAGAGTTCTTACTGAGGCTGCAATCAAGAACAAGTGCGATCCTCTGTACGGACTTAAAGAAAATATCATCATCGGCAAGATGATTTCCGCAGGTACGGGAATGCCCGAGTACAAGTCGGTAGAACTTGTTCCCGCGACACCCGAACAGCCGGAAGAAGAAGCAGTCGAATGATTTGACGGACAAACAACGTCGGCGGTAAAACGCCGACGCTGTCCGATTGTAAAGCAGATTTTGTCCAAAAGCCCGTAATACCGTAACTAACAGCGAAAAACGCTTGACGGTGTTGACGGGTTTTGGTACAATATACGTTGGTAATTATGGCTAACAGCAGTAAACAATACGTTGTCGGCTTGCGACAGATAAGAAAAGAACTCAAAAAAGACAATCTTTCCGTAATAATCGTCGCGGAAGACGCCGACCGACATTACCATGAACAACTTGCACGGCTTGCCGCCGAATACGGGGTGCCGTTGAGCGTCAGGGGAACCAAGCGTTCCATAGCCGCCAACTTCGGCATAGACGTGGAAAGCGCGGGCGTCGGTGTGCTGAAACAGCAGTAGCGTTTCGCTACTGCCTTTAATTGCGGTATAAACGGAGTAATCCGTGAAATACAACTTTTTGGAATTTTTCCGACTAAATCATTAAAAGGAGGTAAAACAATGGCTACAATCAACCAGTTGATCAGACAAGGCAGAAGAAGTGATGTCGAAAAGAGCAAATCTCCGTTGCTGGACAGTTGTCCTCAGAAGAGAGGCGTTTGCCTTAACGTAACTACGACTTCTCCCAAAAAGCCCAACTCTGCTCTTCGTAAGATCGCAAGAGTTCGTCGTACAAACGGTATGGAAGGTACATGCTATATTCCCGGTGAAGGACACAACCTTCAGGAACACAGCGTTGTTCTCATCCGCGGCGGCAGAGTAAGAGACTTGCCCGGTATCCGTTACCACATCATTCGCGGTACATTGGACGCATCCGGTGTTGCAAACCGTAAACAGTCCCGTAGCAAGTACGGCGCAAAACGTCCCAAGAAATAATCTTTGATGTTTCAGGACAAATTTTACAGTTCAATTAGTGATTAGTCGGATTTTTAATTTTGACGGTCACTATTAAGCAGTATGCACATATGTGCAGAAGTTTCTCCGAAACGATACGTTTCGTCGAGTTGGCTGTAATAGTAAAAACAAAATTAAAACTATATTCTAAAAAGGAGGACTTTATTGAAATGCCAAGAAGAAGTGGTGTTCCAAAGAGAGACGTTTTACCCGATCCGGTGTATAACAGCAAGGTTGTGACAAAAGTCATCAATCAGGTTATGCAGGACGGTAAAAAAGGTACTGCTCAGGAAATTGTTTACGGCGCATTTGACGTAATCAAAGAAAAAATGGGCATTGAACCTATCGAAGTATTTAATCAGGCAATCAACAACTTGATGCCTATGTTGGAAGTAAAAGCAAGACGTGTAGGCGGAAGTAACTATCAGGTTCCTATGGAAATCAGACCTGAAAGAAGACAGACACTCGCCATCAGATGGTTGGTAATGTTTGCACGTAAACGTAGCGAAAAGCAGATGTATCTGAGACTGGCAGGCGAACTTATGGACGCTTACAACCAGACAGGTGCGGCATTCAAGAGAAAAGAAGATATTCACAGAATGGCTGAAGCAAACAGAGCGTTTGCTCATTTCAGATGGTAAGAGGGGAATAAATCACAATGGCAAGAATTTATCCTTTGCAAAACGTACGTAACATCGGAATCATGGCGCACATCGACGCCGGCAAGACCACAACGAGCGAAAGAATCCTGTTCTTCTCCGGTAAAACAAGAAAAATCGGCGAAACTCACGACGGTACTGCCGTAATGGACAGTATGGCTCAGGAACAGGAACGCGGTATAACCATTGCTTCTGCTGCAACAACGGTACACTGGATCAACAATTATGACGGTATAGACTACCGTATCAACCTTATAGACACACCCGGACACGTGGACTTCACCGTTGAAGTCGAGCGTTCCCTGCGTGTTCTGGACGGTGCCGTTGCGGTTTTCTGCGCCAAGGGCGGTGTAGAACCTCAGTCGGAAACGGTATGGCATCAGGCTACCAAATACAATGTTCCGCGTATTGCATTTGTAAACAAAATGGACATCAACGGCGCAAATTTCGAAAACGTTGTGGAAATGATGCGTTCCAGACTTAAGGCAAACGCTTTGCCTATCCAACTGCCCATGGGTAAAGAAGAAAACTTTGTAGGTATTATCGACGTTATAACCAAGAAGGCTTACTTCTACAACGATCCCAAGGGTATTAAGATTGATGAGGCTGAAGTTCCTGCCCAATATGTTGAACAGACGAACAAGGCTCACGACGAACTCGTGGAGTTCCTTGCAGGCACAGACGACGCATTGATGGAAAAGTATTTCGAAGAGGGCGACTTGTCCGTAGACGAAATCAAGAAGTCATTGAGAAAGGCTGTCATCAGCTTGCAGGTAAACCCCGTTCTGTGCGGTACCGCTTACAAGAACAAGGGAATTCAGAAATTGCTTGACGCAATTTGCGATTATCTTCCTTCTCCCGTAGACATCGACCACGTTGTGGGATTCGAAATAGGAAACGAAGAACATAAAATCGTACGCAAAACCGATGACGACGAACCTTTCTGCGGTCTTGCATTCAAGATCGTTGCAGACCCGTTTGTGGGAAAACTTGCATACGTGCGTGTTTACAGCGGTAAGTTGCAGGCAGGAACGTATGTTTACAACTCTACCAAGGGCAAGCGCGAACGCGTGACCAAGGTTTTGCAGATGCACGCCGCTCAGCGTGAGGAAATTCCCGAAACGTACGCAGGCGAAATAGTCGCTCTGGTAGGTCTTAAAGACACAACCACAGGCGACACTCTGTGCGACGAAAAGAACCCCATCGTGCTGGACAGCATGAACTTCCCCGAACCCGTTATAAAGGTTGCTATCGAACCCAAGACAAAGGCAGGTCAGGAAAAAATGACTATGGCACTTGTAAAGTTGGCGGAAGAAGATCCCACATTCAAGACCTACACCGATCAGGAAACGGGTCAGACAATTATTGCAGGTATGGGCGAACTGCACCTGGAAATCATCGTAGACAGATTGCTGCGCGAATTCAAGGTGGAAGCAAACGTAGGTAAGCCTCAGGTAAGTTACCGCGAAACCATCAGACGTTCGGTGGAAGCGGAAGGCAAATACGTTCGTCAGTCCGGCGGTAAAGGTCAGTACGGTCATTGTAAGATCAGAATGGAACCGCTCGAAGCGGGCAAAGGCTACGAATTCGTCGACGCTACGGTGGGCGGAAGTATCCCCAAGGAATACATTCAACCCATCAACAACGGTATTCAGGAAGCGGCGAAGACAGGTCCTTTGGCAGGCTACGAAATGGTAGACTTCAAAGTTACCGTTTACGACGGTAGTTTCCACGCTGTCGACAGTAGTGAAATGGCATTCAAGATTGCAGGTTCGCTTGCATTCAAGAACGCTGCCGCTATTGCGGATCCCGTACTGCTCGAACCCATGATGAAAGTGGAAATTACAATGCCCGAAGAATATCTGGGCGACGTAATGGGCAACGTGTCCAGCCGCAGAGGTAACGTTACGGGTATCGAACTGCGCAACGGCTTGCAGGTATTGAACGCTTTCATCCCTCTTGCCGAGATGTTCGGTTACGCAACAGACCTCAGAAGCCGTACTCAGGGTCGTGGCAATTACACCATGCAATTCAGCCACTTTGCTGAAGTTCCCAAGAGCGTAAAAGATAAGATAACAAAGGAACATTCTGCAAAATAATTGTCAAAACTTTACTAAAAAGTGTAGACCAAAACAAAAATATAAGTTATAATTACAATATTGAATAAAAAAATAATTTTGAATAATTCAAAATTCAGGAGGATTGAAAACAATGGCAAAAGCTAAATTTGACAGAAGCAAACCGCACGTAAACATTGGTACAATCGGCCACGTTGACCACGGTAAGACCACGTTGACAGCTGCTATCACAATGGTTATGGCTATGCAAGGCAAAGCTGAAATCATGAAATACGACGAAATCGACAAGGCTCCGGAAGAAAGAGCTCGTGGTATAACAATCAACACCGCACACGTCGAATACCAGACAGACAAGCGTCACTATGCTCACGTTGACTGCCCCGGACACGCCGACTACGTTAAGAACATGATCACCGGTGCTGCTCAGATGGACGGTGCTATCCTGGTTGTTTCCGCCGCTGACGGTCCCATGCCTCAGACACGTGAACACATCTTGCTTGCTCGTCAGGTAGGTGTACCTTACATTGTAGTGTTCATGAACAAGACAGACCTTGTTGACGACCCCGATTTGCTTGAACTTGTTGAAATGGAAGTAAGAGAACTTCTTTCCAAGTACGAATTCCCCGGTGATGAAATTCCCATCATCAAGGGTAGCGCTAAGGCTGCTATGGACGCTTGCATTGCAGGAAACAAAGATCTTTCCGATCCCGTTTACAAGCCCATCCTTGACCTTATGGATGCAGTTGACAATTATATTCCTACTCCTGAAAGAGCTACAGACAAGCCTTTCCTTATGCCCGTAGAAGACGTATTCACCATCACAGGTCGTGGTACGGTTGCTACAGGTAGAGTAGAACGTGGTTCTGTTAAACCTCTGGACGCTGTTGAAATCGTCGGTCTTAAAGACGAAATCAAGACAACAACCGTTACAGGCGTTGAAATGTTCCGTAAACTGCTCGACGAAGCTTTCGCAGGCGACAACGTAGGTTTGTTGCTTCGTGGTATCACAAGATCGGAAGTTGAACGTGGACAAGTTATCGCTAAACCCAAGTCAATCACACCTCACAAGTACTTTGAAGGTCAAGTTTACGTTCTGACCAAGGAAGAAGGCGGACGTCACAGTCCTTTCTTCAACGGTTATCGTCCTCAGTTCTACTTCAGAACAACAGACGTTACAGGTTCTATCGAACTTGACAAGGGTACGGAAATGGTAATGCCCGGTGACCACACTCACATTACAGTTAAGTTGATCACACCTATCGCTATGGAAGAAGGTCTTCGTTTCGCTATTCGTGAAGGCGGACGTACAGTAGGTTCCGGCGTTATCTCCAAGATCATCGAGTAATTTTATTTACCGACAATAAAAAAGTCCGCTGTTTTCAGCGGACTTTTTTATTACTTTTTAAATTGACTTTATTAAAGGGTAAAGTTGATTTTTAAACAGTCGGAAGCGGTGTGTTTTTTTTGTTGCCTTGCGTAGAATAAAGTCGCTGACGGGCGGAATACCGACTTTTAAAGTTAAAAACTGCCCGTAAAATACGGGCGGCAACGTGTGTCGACGTGCGAGTCGGCGGCAATCACTTGTCTTTTGAAAGGGGCAGCGACACCAGAGGAAGAAGTTGCGCAAGCGTGTAGACCTTGTAATCGGTGTAACTGCGTGCTATCACTATTTCAAAAGTTTCCGGACGGCAAAACTCCGCCATTACCTGTCTGCATATTCCGCAGGGAGGACAGTAATTCCCCTGACCTAAAGGCGTGTTTACGTCGTTTCCTACAATTGCAATTGCTTTAAAATCGTGTTCGCCTTCACTGATTGCTTTAAAAAACGCGGTACGTTCGGCACAATTAGTGGGGGAAAAAGTGGAACTTTCTATATTACATCCCCTGTAAATTTTACCGCCTTCGGTGAGTAATGCCGCGCCTACCGTCCAGTGTGAGTAGGGCGCGTATGCGTTTTTTTGTGCCTCGTAGGCTTCTTTTACCAGAAATTCGTAATCCATGTTATCTCCTTATTGAACGGTACTGACGGGAACTATCTTTATGCGGGTACCTTTGAGAAAATGTCTGAACAGCCGTCTGGGGTTGAGATAAATTCTGTTCATGTGCTCCGGGGTGGTACACAGATAAATTTTGTCCGTACCGATGTTTTTTAACAACTCGCTTGCAAACCGTGCGTTTTGTTCGGTTGTCAGGGATCTGTCCTCGCAAATTACGGGAACAGTCACCCGATTGTCGGTAAGATACCGTTTCATCCAGTGCGCTTCCGTAATTCCTGCGGCGGGATTTGCGGGGCCTCCGCACACGATGATGTTGTCCGGTTTGTATACGCGTACAACGGACAACGCTATTTCCATACGTCTCAGCATCAAGGATGTAGGGGAGCCGTCGTCATTCATTCTGTTGCCAAGTATTACAAGAGTGGTCATCGGTTTGCTCCTTTATATAATTGTATCATAGTAAACGCTTTTGTCAATACTGACATATCGGTACAATTTGACGTTTTTTAATGGAAATTTCGTTGACAGTATTGACGGTGTGTGCTAATATATATAAGCACCTGATTATGGGGTGTAATTTTTTGCACGAAAAAAATATCCAATTTGCATTTATAAATACAGGAGATGGTACAATTATGGCAGCAAAGAAAGGAAACAGAGTAAAGGTTGTTCTGGCTTGCACGGAATGCAAACAACGCAATTACGACAACTTCAAGAACAGCAAGAATACAACCGAAAGACTTGAACTGAACAAGTACTGCAGATTCTGCAAGAAGCACACTGTTCACAAAGAATCCAAATAAGGAGTTAAAGGCGATGGCATCAACTCAGAAAACCAAGAAGCCAAACATCTTTACAAGGCTCGGAAGATTTTTCGTTAAAAGTTGGAGCGAATTAAAGAAAGTTTCCTGGCCTGACTTCAAGACTGTTTGTAAAAATACAGGCATTGTTTTGTTGGTTGTATTGTTTTTCCTGCTTATTATACTCGGAGCAGATCAATTGTTCGCTCTTATTTTGAGATTGATAGCACCTCAGGTTTAATAATATGAGTCAACAGGCAAAGTGGTATATACTTCATACCTACTCGGGGTACGAAAACATGGTCAAGACAAGTCTTGAACAGATGATAGAAAACAACAATCTGCAAGACGTGATTCTCGACATAAAGATACCTACCGAAACGGTCATAGAGGAACGCAACGGCAAGCGCAAGGCTTATGAAGCCAAAGTTATGCCCTGTTACGTTTTCGTAAAGTTGATATACTCTTCTCAGATATGGTTTATGCTTACTAACACCCGCGGTATAACGGGATTTGTGGGACCTAACGGTAAGGCATGGCCGCTTGACGACGAGGAAGTAAAGAGACTTCGTCTCGAAGACGTGGTGGTCAACTTTGACATGGAAGTAGGGGACAACATAACCGTTGTTTCGGGACCTTTCGAGGGACTGGTAGGAGTTATAAAGTCAATTGACAAACCGCATCAGAAAGCACAGATAATGCTCAGCATGTTCGGCAGAGACACTGCCGTGGACATGGATTTCGTGCAGTTTGAAAAACTTAACAACGCTACGGTCGTAACGGAAGAAGAGTAACTGTCGCGACCGTTGTAACGTCCTGACGGTAACGGACGTTAAACTGCCGTCGTTTTGGGAGGAAAAGACAAATACATTTCGCCGTCTTTTTCGCTAACACCAATTAGGAGGAAATACTAATGGCTAAGAAAGTAACAGCAGTAGTAAAACTGCAACTGCCCGCCGGTAAAGCGACTCCTGCGCCCCCGGTAGGTTCCGCACTGGGTCCTCACGGTATCAACATTCCCGGTTTCACCAAGGAATTCAATGCCAAGACTCAGGACAAAGCGGGTCTCATCATTCCCGTAATCGTAACAATTTATCAGGATCACTCTTTCACTTTCATTTTGAAGACTCCGCCTGCACCCGTTCTTATCAAGAAGGCTTGCGGAATTGAAAGCGGTAGTGCTGTTCCCAACAAGACAAAAGTTGCCAAGATCACTAAGGCGCAGATAGAAGAAATCGCTAAACTCAAGATGGTTGACCTCAACGCTGCTTCTTTGGAATCCGCTTGCTCCATGATCGCCGGTACGGCTCGCAGTATGGGCATCACGGTAGAGGGCTAAGGAGGTAAGACAGTATGAAAGGTAAGAAATACGTTGACGCGTTGAAAAAGTTTGACCAATCCAAGCAATACGAAATGGCTGACGCCATTCAGATCGCTCTGGACACGGCAACAGCAAAGTTTGACGAAACACTTGAACTGCACGTAAAGTTGGGCGTTGACAGCCGTCACGCAGACCAACAGGTAAGAGGCGTTGTTGTACTTCCCAACGGTACAGGTAAGACCGTTAAAGTTCTTGTCATCGCTAAGGGTGCCAAGGCTGACGAAGCACAGGCTGCCGGTGCAGATTTCGTAGGCGCAGAAGAATATATTTCCAAGATACAGAACGAAAACTGGTTCGGATTCGACGTTATGATCACCACTCCCGACATGATGGGTCTGGTAGGTCGTATGGGTAAAGTTCTCGGTCCTAAGGGTTTGATGCCCAACCCCAAGAGCGGTACCGTTACAATGGACGTCGCAAAGGCCATCAACGATGTTAAAGCCGGTAAGGTTGAATACAGAGTTGACAAACAATCCACATGCCACGTTATTTTCGGCAAGAAGTCCTTCGGTAAGGAAAAACTGCTTGAAAACGTTACTACTATCATGGACGCCCTTATCAAGGCTAAGCCTGCAAGTGCCAAGGGTACCTATCTCAAGAGTATTGCCATTGCAACTACTATGGGCCCCGGTATCAAGGTGTCTTACAGAGCCAACTGATTTTTATTGCATTAATTAACCCGTTCCGGTACTTAAGACAGCAAGTGCAAAGGTAAATCTTGCCGAGGTACAAGAGAAATTCAGCATCGCTGACAACCCTTGTACTGACTTGGTACAAGGGTTTTTTAATAAAAAATATTAAAAGGAGGAAGTCAGAGTAAATGTCAGAAGTTAAACTCAGTCCCACGCAGTTGGAAAAGAGAGAACTGGTTGAACAGATCAAACAAAAGATCGAACAATCTCAGTCTTTCGTCATCATCGACTACAAGGGCTTGACAGTTGCACAGGATACGGAATTCCGTAAAGAGTTCCGCAACAACAACGTTGAATACAAAGTATTGAAGAACACTCTGGTCAAGAAGGCTTTGCACGAATTGGGCTACACCGAATTCGATGAAGCACTCAACGGCCCCAGCGCATTTGCTTTCGGTACAGACGACGCCATCGCTCCCGCAAAGGTTACTGCCGACGGTGTAAAGAAGTACAACACAATGCAGATCAAGTGCGGAATGTTCGACAAGAAGTTTGCCGACGCATCGGTTGTTGACGCTATGTCAAAGGTACCCAACAGAGAAACATTGCTTTCCATGTTGGTATCCGTATTGTCTGCTCCTATGAGAGGACTTGCTGTTGCGCTTAACGCAATTGCAGAAAAACAAGGTGAATGATCTTCCGTTACGGACCGATCGTTTGCAAATTTTCAGGCAATAAGAGATTGCCACTCAAAATTTAAATTAAGGAGAAAAACCATGGATACAAAGAAATTTATTGAGGAAATCAAATCCCTTTCCGTATTAGAACTTAACGAACTGGTTAAGGCTATCGAAGAAGAATTCGGCGTAAGTGCCGCTGCTCCCGTTGCTGTTGCAGGTGCCGCTGTTGCCGCTGCTCCCGTTGAAGAAGAAAAGACTGAATTCGACGTTGTACTTAAGGCTGCAGGTCCCAACAAGATCGCAGTTATCAAGGTTGTACGTGAATTGACAGGTCTTGGTCTTGTTGACGCTAAGAACCTTGTTGAAGGCGCTCCCAAGAACGTTAAAGAAGGTCTTCCCAAGGACGCTGCGGAAGAAATGGTAAAGAAACTCAAGGATGCAGGCGCAGAAGCCGAACTTAAGTAATTTACTTACTGACTTTCCTACAAAAAAAATGCGAAACCGTTTGAGGTTTCGCATTTTTATTTGCATTTAAGTGCCTGAAGACGCAGGTTTTCTACGTAGAGGAGTTTACTCTACAACAACGTTTATCGTTGTGGAAATTTCCGTATAAATTTTTACGGTGACGGTGTACTTGCCGGGAACTTTTATGGGTTCTTTAAATACTATTTGTTTCTTATCGATTGAATAGCCTGCCAAAGACAACCCCTCGGCAATTTCCTTGTTGGTAATACTTCCGAACATTTTGCCGTTTGCGCCCTTAGTGCTTTGCAGTGTAACCGTCTTGTTGCGCAATTCCGACGCAAGTTTCATTGCTTCGTCCTTTTCAGCCTGTTTTTGCTTTATTACCGCTTTGTTGTGTATGTTTACGCTGTTTATTGTATCGGCAGTGGCTATAGACGCAAGTCCTTTCTTTAACAGAAAGTTGTTTGCGTATCCGTCTGAAACGTTGATGATGTCTCCCTTTTTGCCCTGTCCTTTTACGTCCTGTAAGAGTAAAACTTTCATGTCGATATCTCCTTATTTTGTTATATTTTACATCTTTGCCGACAATTTGTCAACAAACGGTATTGTAATAGGCAGTTTTGGCAACACTATTGTCGTAAGGAGGTAATTACAATGAAGAATCAGCAGACAATCAATTGCGATGTAAAGGCTTGCAAGTTCAACGACTGTCAGACGCGCGGATGCAATCTCTCCTGCATTACCATTGTTCCGACAGAAGACAACAAGTCAGCGCACTTTTGTAACAATTATGAACAGAAGTGACCTTTAAAAGATCGCCCGTCAGAGTGCGGGCGATTTTTTTTGCAATGTTTTTAACAGTAATACGGTGTGACGTATAATTGACGACGGGTAAATCGCAGCAAATAAGTCTGAACACGGTTGCTTTTAAGCGCTTTTGCAAACCGTGCTACATCCTTGTAAGGTCATTGATTTTAGTTATAATTTCCCGTCCGACGGAAAATTAACCTATTTCACTTTAATTGTTGCGTTTGTGCTTGACACTTTGAAATCAAACTAATACAATTAAAATGTACAATCAAGGTACGGGGGAATTGTCATGCTCAACCAAACGCACGGAACAATCAAAGTTTTTGCAGGAAATGCCAGCAAAGAACTGGCTACTGCTATCTGTCAACGTCTTGACCTCGAATTGGGAAATATGGAAGTCGGAAGATTTTCCGACGGCGAAATCGCGGTAAACATCAAAGAAACGGTACGCGGATGCGACGTATTTATCGTTCAGTCCACAAATACTCCCGTAAATGAAAATCTGATGGAACTGCTGGTAATAATCGACGCTTTGAAGAGGGCGTCCGCAGGACGTATCACGGCGGTAATTCCCTATTTCGGTTACGCACGTCAGGACAGAAAGGCAAGGGCGCGCGATCCCATTTCCGCCAAACTCGTTGCCGATATCATTCAGACCGCGGGCGCAAACCGCGTGTTGACAATGGATTTGCACAGCAGTCAGTTGCAGGGATTTTTCAATATTCCCGTAGACAACCTGTTGGGTATGCCCGTTTTGGCAAAGCATTTTGTAAAACAGGGCATTAAAAAGGAAGACTTTATTGTGGTAAGCCCCGACGTAGGCAGTGTGGCACGGTCAAGAGCAATGGCGTCGAAGTTCAATGCGCCTCTTGCAATAATTGACAAACGTCGCCCCAAAGCCAATGTCATGGAGGTAATGAACATAATAGGCGATGTCAAAGACAAGTTCTGTCTAATGATAGACGACATGATAGACACCGCGGGCACAATCTGTCAGGGCGCAAAGGCATTGATGGACAACGGTGCCAAAAAGGTAGTGGCTTGTTGTTCTCACGCAGTGTTGAGCGGACCTGCCATCGAAAGATTGCAGGAAAGCCCTCTTTCCAAGATCGTTGTGCTAAACACCATAGAACTTCCTCCGGAAAAGCGTATCGACAAAATAGAGATTATTTCCGTGGCAGATTTGTTTGCCGAGGCAATTGAAAGAGTTTATACGGATCTTCCCGTTTCCAAATTGTACGAATAAAATTGAAAAGCACACCGCACTTTACGCAGTGCCGCAGGTGTTTTTACCACACAAACAATATAGCGCACTATACCTTGAAACAAGGCAGTGCGCTTTTTACTTTACTTTTTAACCTATTATATTGACGCTAAGACAAACGGTAATTTTGTGCAGAAGATGCGTAATGGAAAAATGCAATTACCGCAATGAAAACCGTGTTGTACGTATTTGATTGAAAAGTAATAAAACACGTTTATTCACACTTGCGATATGCGCTAAAATATTTATCTCAAACGGCGGGGGACCGCAATAATTTTGCTAAAATGGCATGTAGAGCATATTCGCTTTTGTAATGTTGCCTGCATGCGGCGAGAAATTTTATAACGGGTGTATGAAGAAGCAGGCAATGACCTGCAACAACGGATTTATTGCTGTAATGAATGCAGAAGCGGAATGATAAATACATATTGATCGGGCGTATAAAGAGAGAAGAAAGGAAAATCTTCTCTTTTTTTTATACTTTGCAAAACCGCTTTGTGGCGATATTTTCTACGTTTTTTCTTATTTTTATTTCTTATACGACAAAAAAACACAAAGCAGGCAGGTTGTTTGACTCAATGGCTGTCAACAATAATACCGGAGGTGTTGAAGATGAAAAAATTGTTGCTGTTTCTGATGTCGGTGGTAGTGCTTGCCGGTTTGTTTACATATATGCCGCGCGATCTTGTTGCTGTGCTTGACAAGACGGTCGGCGACGCTGACGTGACTATATACTGTACGGAGTGCTCGGGTGAGAGCATTGAAACGGGCATAGGCAAAGCGGTGACCGTTCCCATAAACAGTTACGCCCGTACCGTTGTCCGTTGCGGCGATATACGAGGAGTAACGGTGACTTTCAACGGAAATTTACGGGACGTGCAGTCTATTCTGGACAGTCTCGATGCGGTAACGCTAAGCAGTGAACGGTTGGAAAACATCGTAACTGTATATGCCTATTCTCCCTCTGTTTGCGGCAAACTGATTGTCGACGGTCAGCCCGTCAATATTCAGATTGCTTTTACAAACGGCGTGGTGCATGTGGGCAGTCCCCTTCTTCTCGGAAGTTACTGAAAAAAAATAGTCGGCAACGGTATAAAAGCAAAAGTCGATGTCAACAATAGCAACGTCAACACAAGACATTACGGAGGTAAATATGAACAGTTCTAAAAGCGATAATCAATTTGTCAGATTTGTCAAAAACAACGTAGCGTTGTTGCTGATAATATTCTGCGTGGTGGCAATCACCACTGTGGTGCTTGTTTCTACTCTTTCGGCAGGCGATCCCGACAATCCTACAACGGTAATTCCCGATCCCGATGACGAAACTCCCAAGACGGAAATTGTCAAGGTATACTACGGTTCTCCCCTTTCTTATACATCCGTCGGAATGGAGTACACGGACGGCAAAGACATTCTGTTTGTTTTCAATTCCACGCTTAATACATGGAAAACGCACAATGCGCTTGACCTTATTGCGGCGGAAGGTACAACCGTTACCAGTATGTTTGACGGCACTGTCACCAAGGTAGAGGAAACTTACGGTATGGGCAACAGCGTTACTGTGGATCACGGCGACGGTGTTGTGGCAACCTATTCTTCGTTGGGAAGCGTGGATGTGGTAAAGGGACAGACCCTTGCCAAAGGAGATAAGATAGGTACAGTGGGTACAACGGCTTCTTACGAATTTTCCGACGGCCCCCATCTTCATCTTGAAGTTTATAAAGACAACAAACATGTAGACCCCATGCCCTATGTCAAAGGTGAAGTTTATATCGAAAAAGAAGTGCAGGTAACCGACTGATCTTAAAAGAACAACGCATCGGATGTGCGTTGTTCTTTTTTTTGTTTTTTATTCGAACTGCTGTGTATTTCATTGAGTAACGTCGGCAGGTACATCTTTTCTCAGGAAACTTACGCTTTATTTTCAGTAAATTGCGGTTTTACAATATGTCCGCCTATTTTACAAAAAATCACAAGTTTACACTATTTAACGGCGTTAATCTGTAATGGATGGTAGTGTATATAGAATATGTTATTATAGACAACATGGCCTTTGACTCGCTGATACTGTGGGCGTCGGCAAAGACATTGAAGATTTCCATTCCCAAGTGGCGGGTGTTGCTGGGCGGAGCGGTAGGAACGGCTACCGCTTTTGTATCTGTTTACCTCTACGACTGGTGGGCGTTTATCGTAAAGACGGCAATGCTTGTGCTGATGTGTTTTTGCACGGTAGGAAAGAGACGTACATTGCTTTACATCGTTACGGTCGCGGCATATACGTTCGTTACGGGCGGTATAATCATCGCGCTTTTTTATCTTACGGGAGTGCAGTTCGCCTACGGCGCGGCACTGACATACGACAGCGTTCCGTTGGGACTGTATCTTGCGGGTATTGCGGCGCTGGTGTTTTTTGTAAATTACGTAAGGCAATATGTAGGCTACCGCAAGACGCTGAGAAATATCGTCAATGTCAAAATAGATTTCGGAAACGGCACGATAGACACCGACGCATTTATAGACAGCGGAAATTCTCTGACGCACGAGGGGGTGGCAGTCTGTTTTGCAATGACTCCCATTCACAAACAGGTAGTGTCGTATATGGCGGAAGCGTTGCCTCGCGGAAAGTGTGTTACGGTAAACTACAACACGTTGACTTCTTCGGAAAACACGCTGGCAGTTGCCGCCGAAGTAGTGTACAAAGGACGTAAAAGACAGGTGTACATCGCTCTTCCCAACAAGAAGACAAATGCGCAATACGGACTGCTGTTGAACAGCAGTTTTTTGGAGGTGGAAGATGAAACTGATTGATTTGTTGGGCAAATTGCTGAACAGAATAGGACTTACGGACAATGTGGTCAACTATATCTGCGGTAACGAAGCGTTACCGCAGCCTTTGGACACGGAAACGGAGCAGAAGTACGTAAGGCAAAGTTTGGAAGGGGACGGATTTGCCCGTGACAAACTGGTGGAGCACAATCTGCGTCTTGTGGTGTATCTTGCCAAAAAGTTCGAAAGTACCGGACTGGACATGGAAGATCTCGTGTCCGTCGGAACAATAGGACTTATTAAGGCGGTCAACAGTTACAACCCCGACAAAAACATCAAACTTGCTACTTACGCAAGCCGTTGCATAGAAAACGAAATACTGATGTATCTGCGCAAAGTGGGCAAAAGACGTGCGGAAATTTCCCTCGATGAGCCGTTGAACGTGGACGGAGAGGGAAATGAACTGTTGTTGGGCGACATACTGGGCACGGACAGCGAAGAGGTTTACAACGTTGTGGAAAATCAGGTGGAACGTCAACTGTTGCAGGAAGGTCTCAACAAGCTGTCCCGACGCGAACAGCAGATAATAGAAATGCGTTTCGGACTGGGATGTCGGGAACGCACTCAGAAAGAAGTTGCAGATCTGCTGGGTATATCTCAGTCGTACATATCCCGCCTGGAAAAAAAGATAATATGCCGTCTGCGCAAGGAAATAGGCAAGTTGATGTAACGGCATTTTAACATTTTGTGCAAAACTGTTGCTAAAAACAGCGAAATGGGGTATAATAACAATACTGTGCTAGGCGGGGAGCTAGTGGTGCCCTGTTACCCGCAATCCACTACAGCGGGGCTGAAAGTTACGGACGGCCTGGTGCGTGGAAAGCAGGAACGTATAAGGAGTGTTGATATCAAGGTCTTGTGCAATGCCTTGCCGTGAACCGTGTCAGGGTAGGGATACAGCAGCACTAAGCGGATTTAGGCGTGTGCCACGAGGGTGCTTTGAAGTAGCCACCTGTACGGATACCGTTTCGGCGTATCTTGTCAACCGTAACGCACAGTATTTGAATATTACGCAACCGTTTTTACGGTTGCGTTTTTTTGTATGGATTTTTAAAGAGGCAAAGCGTTGCCGTGAATATTTTGCTTTTACCTGCTCACACTAACGTAAACAATTGAATGGGGGAGGTACTTATGCCCGAACAAACAGGTAAAAAACAAAATACATCCAAGAAAAAGACGGAACGGCAGACTTCGGAAAAAAAACACGTCAAAACGGCGTCGCAGCAGCCTCAGCCCGCTGCCGCAAACAATTCCGCTGCTACGGTGCATATTCACAGCAGAAGCAACGTCTTTGCAACTGTTATAGGCGTGACGGCTTTACTTCTGATTGCAGGGCTGTTTTTCATGGCGCTTATGTCGGCATTCAAAGGCACCATAACCGCACCGTTGACGGTGGAAGGTAACAGACGTGCGGGAGCAATGCAGAAATTTCAACTCAGCAGGGAAGATCTAATCGCTCTTACCGAAGGGGATGAAGTAAACTGGTATATCGACGGTGTCAAAGTGCAGACTGACGTTTACGGCAGTCAGGAAAATTACCAACTTCAACATGTATTCGACAAACCGGGCAAATACAAGGTGCGTGTCGACTTGGGCAACAAGATGTCAAGAACGGTTGACCTTGAAGTCACCGACGCGTTGGTGGAAATAACGGCGGACAGTTTCGTGGTCGTGTACGGCGACAAATTACCCGAACTGACTTACAAGTATACGGGTGTGGAAGGTTCGCTCAAACAGCACGGACTGACTTGTGAAGTTACATGCGGTTGCGGAGAACATCCCGTTGTGGGAACCTATCCCATCAAAGTCACCGTAAGCGGAGATTGTTGCACGGAAGTCAAAGAAGGAACTTTGCAGGTAGTGCCAAGACCTTTAAAGGTAATGGGACTTACCAAAGAATACGACGGCACAACGGAAATCGACGCACAAAACGTAATTCTCGACAATGTGGTAAAGGGTGACGACGTTTCCGTGGTCAAGACGGAAAAACTGAAGGCAAACAGCAAGAACGCGGGAACACAATCCGTCGATACTTCCTCCGTACACCTTACCGGCAAAAAGGCTTCAAACTACGTGGTGGAAAGCGGAAGCGTTGAGATAACTCCCAAACCGCTGTACATCAAGGGACTTCACGCGCAAAATAAGATGTACGACGGTACCAAAAAAGTAACGGTGGCGGGTACTGCGCAACTGGAAGGAGTGATTGACGGCGACAACGTTACCGTAGGCGGTTACACTGCGCAGTTTACCACTTCCGACAGCGGTACGGGCAAGAGCGTGCGTATTACCGACCTTACTCTCGTTGGAGCGGACAAGGACAATTACACCGTCAGAGGCGATGTGTTCACGCAGGCCGATGTGGTAAAATCGTTCTGGGATGTTCTTGACGGATCGGTACACGGCTAAAAGCAGTTTATATGTTGCCAAATACAAATAAAAGTGGTACAATACCTGTACAATATGTATAGGTATTGTATTTCTTTTAGGGGGATCGGTATGAGAGGACTTAAACGAGCATTTCAGATCGCATCAGGCATTTTCTGCTATTTCGGTACGATAATCGCCGTCACTTTCACGGTGCTTGCAGTCATTCCGATGTATGCCGATCACAGTCTGTTGGGACAGCCTCTGATTGAAATGTACAACAATCTGACGGTGGCGTCTCACAATCTTTCGGTACCAACGGATCTGTTTGTATGGGCTTTCGGGGGAATACCTACGGTGCTGTTTGCGGTAAGCGGAATACTGCTGTTGTCCTCGCCGAAAAAAAGAACGGGCAAATACCTGTTTGCGTCATTGCTCGCGCTGGTAACTGCGGCGGCAACATTGACATGCGTTTTTGTCTACAACAGTTCTTTCGAAGTGGATCTGATGGTGTTGTTCTGTATAGTTACGGTAATGGGCTGCGTAATGGTGTTTTCCGTGGCGTCAGTGGGCGTAAGAGGGGAAATTCCCCGCACGACAAACGTCGGCAGCAGCGAACAGACAGCCGAAATACTGCAGGAATCCGTACAGGAACCTGAGACGGTCGAGACTGACGTCGTGCAGCGGCAAATGCGCGTCAACGACGTCGTGGAGGACGTTTACGGAACGGCGGAAAAGGACAGGCAACTTGCCCGGAAACTTCAACAACTCAAAAGACTTGAAAAAGCAGGCGTCATAACTCAGGAAGAATACCGTCTTCTGGTAAAGAAATATACCGAAGACAACTAAAAAACGGAGGAACGGATTATGCAGGAAAGTAAACTGCAACGTATAAACGAACTTGCCGCCAAGAGCAGACGGGAAGGACTTACGGAAGAGGAGAAAAAGGAACAGGCGGATCTCAGAGCGGAATATATTGCCGAATGGAGACTGGGGGTTCAACAGACGCTGGACAACGTCTATATAATGGACGAAAAGGGAAACAAAACCAAACTGAGAAAGAAAGACGAAACGCATTAAAACAATGTGTTAATTGTTGACAAAAATCCCTTTAAAAGTTAAAATATATTCACAACTTAACAAATGCGTTGAACCGGACAAGGTCGTGCGTAAACCGTGTGCAGAGAGTGTGTGGCAGGTGCGAACACATCGCGGAGCGCAATGGCTATCACCGAGCGAGCAGACGATTTGAAAGCCTGAGCAAGTAATTTCGTACGGGTGTTTCCCGTCACAGAAACAAGGTATCACGGCGGTTTTCCGCTGTCGCACCTCTTCGTTTTGAATGGTAATTTCGGCAGTACGACTCCGTTGTTTTCAAACGACGGAGTTTTTTTATTACAAAATGGGAAATTTCCCGTAAGGAGTAAAAATGTCCAAGTACAAGAAGGTATCCACAGGTCTCGACTTCGCCCAAAGGGAACTCGAAGTCTTGAAATACTGGAAGGAAAACAAAATTTTCGAGCAAACGGCAGCCAAGGGGGACAAGTCTTTCAGTTTCTATGACGGACCTCCGACAGCCAACGGCAAACCGCACATTGGTCACGTTCTGACGCGTTCCATTAAAGACCTTATTCCCCGTTACAAGGTGATGAAAGGTTACAAGGTTTTGCGCAAGGCGGGTTGGGACACTCACGGTTTGCCCGTGGAACTGGAAGTGGAAAAACTTCTGGGAATCGACGGTAAACAGCAGATAGAAAAATACGGTATAGAACCCTTCATTTCCAAATGCAAGGAAAGCGTGTGGAAATATAAGAAGGAATGGGAGGAACTTTCCGACCGTGTCGCTTACTGGGCGGATATGAAAAATCCCTACGTCACCTACGACAACAATTACATCGAGTCGGAATGGTGGGCATTGAAGACCATTTACGAAAAGGGATTGCTGTACAAGGGATTTAAAATAGTGCCGTACTGTCCCCGTTGCGGAACGGCATTGTCCTCTCACGAGGTAGCGCAAGGTTACAAAGACGTCAAGGAAAAGAGCGCGGTTGCTAAATTCCGCGTTGTTGGCAGTGACAACACCTATTTTCTCGCGTGGACGACAACGCCCTGGACGTTGCCCAGCAACGTCGCTCTGTGTATGAACGCGCAGTTCGATTACGCACTGATAGAAAGCAACGGCGAACGTTATATCCTGGCAAAGGAACTCATTGGCAAACACTTCGAAGAGGGCACGTACACGGTGCTGGACGTAAAGAAAGGCAAGGATTACGAATATACGCGTTACATGCCTTTGTTTGACTTCGCTCATCCCGAAGGAGACTGCTATTACGTTACAAATGCCGATTACGTCACTTTGACGGACGGTACCGGTATAGTCCACATTGCTCCCGCGTTCGGTGAAGAAGACGCAAATGTGGGCAGACGCTACAATCTTCCTTTGTTGCAACTGGTAGGCGAAGACGGCAAGTTTGTGGCAGGGTGCGGCGAACTTACGGACGTTTTCTGCAAACAGGCGGACAAACTAATTCTCCGCCAGATGAAGGAAAACGGTACGTTGTTCAAGGAACTGATGTACGAACACAGTTATCCTCACTGCTGGCGTTGCGACACTCCGTTGATTTACTATGCGCGTAAGTCGTGGTTTATCAAGATGACGGCAGTCAGAGACAAATTGCTTAAAGTCAACAGTACTATAAACTGGATACCCCCTACAATCGGCAGCGGTCGTATGGGAAACTTCCTCGAAAACGTAATAGACTGGGGCATATCACGTGACAGGTACTGGGGAACGCCCTTGCCCGTGTGGTTGTGCGACAAGTGCGGTAAGGTGCATGTCGTAGGCAGTCGTCAGGAACTTTCCGATCTGTCAGGCTGTGACAAAGACATCGAACTGCATCGTCCGTTTATCGACAAAGTAACCTGGAAGTGCGAATGCGGCGGAACGATGCATCGTACGCCGGAAGTCATAGACTGCTGGTTTGACAGCGGAAGTATGCCTTACGCGCAGTTCCATTATCCCTTTGAAAACAAAGAACTGTTCGAAAAGAATTTCCCCGCCGATTTCATCAGCGAAGCGGTGGACCAGACAAGAGGTTGGTTCTACACTCTTATTGCCATTTCCACATTGCTGTTCGAGAAAGCACCGTTCAGAAACTGTATAGTCCTGGGACTGGTGGGGGACGAACACGGCGTCAAGATGAGCAAGCACAAAGGAAACGTCGTGGACCCCTGGGACAGTTTCAACAAGCAGGGCGCTGACGCCGTAAGATGGTATTTTTACACCGCAAGCGCACCCTGGTTGCCCAGCCGTTTCTATGACGAGGCGGTTTCGGAAACGCAACGCCGATTCCTCGGAACGCTGTGGAATACTTACGCGTTCTTCGTTCTGTACGCAGACATCGACAATTTCGATCCGTCGCTGTATAAGTTGGAGGACTGCAAACTGTCGGTAATGGACAAATGGATACTGTCCGAACTCAATCAACTGATAAAGACGGTGGACAAGGGACTTGAAAACTACGAAATAGTGGATTCCGCCCGTGCGATTGAAAAGTTTACCGATATGCTCAGCAACTGGTACGTCAGACGTTGCCGTGAAAGATATTGGGGAAGCGAATGGACGGAAGACAAGCAGGCGGCTTATATGACTTTATACACCGTTCTGACAACTCTTGCCAAGGTGGCTGCACCCTTTGTGCCCTTTATTTCCGAAAGTATTTATTTGAACCTTGTGCCGGAATTTTTCCCCGACGCTCCCAAGTCGGTGCACCTGTGCGATTTCCCCGTTGCCGACGAGAAAGCAATCGATCTTAAACTCAACAGTGACATGGAACACGTTCTGGATATAGTCGTACTGGGAAGAAGCGCACGCAACAGCGCAAACGTCAAGAACAGACAGCCTTTGTCTGAAATGTACGTTGTAGACGAAGAAGTGACTCCGGAAATGGCGGAAGTAATCTGCGACGAACTCAACGTAAAGAAATTGCTTACGGCGCAAGATATTTCGCAGTTTGCGCGTTACGAAGTCAAACCTCAGTTGCGCACGTTGGGACCGAAGTACGGCAAGTTGATAGGAGCCATACGTCAGCGCCTGGCGGATTTGGGCGACGAAGCGACGGTGCTTGTCAACACGGTAAACGAAGGCAAGACTTACACGTTGGACGTAGAGGGACGGCAAGTGCAACTTACCGCCGACGATCTGCTGATTTCCAGCGCAAATGCGGAAGGTTACTGTGTGGCAAGCGATCACGGAGTGACCGTCGTACTTAACACCGTTTTGACGGACGACCTTGTGGAAGAAGGGCTCGAACGCGAAATCGTATCCAAGATACAGACTATGCGTAAGGAAAGCGGTTTTGTCGTCACCGACCACATTGAAATAAACTACAAGGCGGAAGACAAACTTAATGCCGTGTTTGAAAGATTTGCTTCGGAAATAATGAAGGACACTCTTGCAGACAGTTTAACGGCAGGGGATGGCGGACAGTTTGTAAAGCAGTGGGACGTCAACGGACTTCCTCTTACTCTCGGACTTACGAAAAGCAACAAGTAAAACTTTTAAGATTAAACGGACAGGACAAACCGTTGCGGTTTGTCCTGTTTTTTACTTTGGTGAATTATACTATTAAGTGCAACAGTTGAGGAAAAAAGGAGTTCATACAAATCTGTGGTAAAATAGAGTTGCAAAACCAAAATTTACACAAAGGAGATCTGTATGAACTACCACCATTTTACCATAGAAGAGCGCTGTTGTCTACGAGAATACTATGTCAAAGGAAAAAGTTATCGGGAAATCGCAAGGCTTTTGGGCAGGAACGTCAGTTCGGTATCGAGAGAGTTAAGACGGAACTGTACCTTTTTCAGGGATATACCCAGATACTACCCGTATACGGCGCAAAGAAAAAGCGACTTGAGAAACAGTTACCGCCACCGCGGAATGTTCTGGAAACAAGAGGTATTGGAGTACATAGACGAAAAGCTGTCGCAAACATGGTCTCCCGAACAAATATCCAACACACCGTGCGGCATGAAAATGCCTTCGTTCAAAACAATTTATCGTTGGATAGACGAAAGATACTTGCGTTCTACTCTGAAAAATCTGCGCAGGAAAGGAAAAACCCGTAACCGTTTGGGCAACGGAGGAAGATTTACAACGGGAAAAAGTATAAGGAAACGAGATAAGAGCGTGTACAGCCGCAAGGAATTCGGGCATTGGGAAGCGGATACTGTGGTATCCGGACAAGGAAAAAGCAAGACATGTTTTGCCACGCTTGCGGAGAGGAAGACGAGATATTATATTGCTGTGAAGATACCGGACAGAAAGGGAGAAACTATGGCGAAAGCGATTATAGACGCGCTTTCCAAGTTTCCCAAAGGAGCAGTAAAGACGATCACCTGCGACAGGGGCAGTGAGTTTGCCTGTTGGAGAGAGATAGAAAAAGCCTTAAACTGTGATATGTACTTCGCCGACCCGTATTGTGCATGGCAGAAAGGAACGAATGAGAATCTGAACGGACTGCTTAGAGAATTCTATCCGAAAGGAAGAAACCTTTCGAGAGTCAGCCCTGCAACCCTGAAAAAGAACCTGGCGTTAATTAACGCCAGGCCTAAGAAAGTTTTGCATTACCATACACCACAAGATTTGTTCATTGAAAATCTCTCTTTGTGTTGCACTTGATTTGACAATTCATCACTTTGACGAAATTATTTCCCGTCATTTTAAAGGCGGTTGTGTGTCGTTGCGTAGGGGGACAAATTGCCGATTTTAGCGAAACTTGTTTGCGTTCGCTTGTTAAAATGCGCCGCGTGATATATAATAAACATATTATGAAAATCAACAACGAATGGAAAGATTATTCGGTAATAGCGACGGGTGACGGCGAAAAACTCGAACGTTGGAAGAATTTCGTACTGATACGTCCCGATCCGCAGGTAATATGGCATGCGAGCAAGCCTCTTACCTCCTTCACTTCCGTCGACGCCCGCTACGTGCGTTCGGAAACGGGCGGAGGACACTGGGAGTATTTCAGGCGTCTTCCGGAAAGTTGGAACGTGAGTTGGCGCGACCTTACTTTTTCCGTAAAACCCATGGGATTCAAGCACACGGGACTGTTCCCCGAACAGGCAGTCAATTGGGCAACGATGATAGACCTCATCCGAAACGCCAGCAGACCTGTCAGCGTGCTCAATCTGTTTGCCTATACGGGGGGCGCTACGGTTGCCTGCGCTTATGCAGGAGCAAGCGTCTGCCACGTCGATGCCGCTAAAAACATGGTGGATCGCGCAAAGGAAAACATGGCGTTGTCGGGACTTGCCGACCGTCCGGTGAGATATATCGTGGATGACTGTCGTAAGTTTGTCAAACGCGAAATCAACAGGGGCAGAAAGTACGACGCCGTCATAATGGATCCGCCCAGTTACGGCAGGGGAGCCAACGGCGAGGTGTGGAAAATAGAACAGGATATAGCGGATTTCGTACAGTTGTGCGAAGGTGTGCTGAGCGACAATCCGCTGTTCGTGCTTATCAATTCCTACACCACGGGATTGCAACCCGCGGTACTTAAAAATATACTCAACAGATGCCTGGGACGCAAGGGCGACACTCAGGCATACGAAGTGTGTTTGCCCACCGAGGAAGAAGGTATTGTGTTACCTTGCGGAGCAAGCGCATTGTTTACGGGGGCAAAATGAAAAAACAGTTTACGATGGACGATATACGCATACTTCACGAAGACAACAGCGTGCTTGTCGTGGTAAAACCGCAAAATATTCCCAGTCAGCCCGACGAATCGGGAGATACCGACATGCTGACGTTGCTCAAACAGTACGTCAAGCAAAAGTACAACAAGCCCGGCGAAGTATATCTCGGACTTGTTCACCGTCTTGACAGACCTACAGGCGGGGTGATGGTGTTTGCCAGAAACAGTAAAAGTGCCGAAAGACTGTCCGCTCAGATACGCGAAGGCAAGATGAACAAAATGTATCTTGCCACCGTCGTCAACACTCCCAAACAGAGAAAAGGCGAACTGGTGCATTATCTTAAAAAGAACGCTCTTACCAACAACGTCTATGTAGCCACATTCGGCACAACGGGTGCAAAATGTGCAAGACTGGATTACGAAGTGCTGGAACACACGGATCAACTCGCTTTGGTAAAGGTAAGACTGGAAACGGGGCGCAGTCATCAGATACGCGTACAGTTTTCCGCAATAGGCAGTCCGTTGTTCGGTGACGCCCGTTACGGCGGCGACATCGTCAAGGGCAGAAATCTTGCATTGTGGGCTTATCAGTTGTCTTTCGACCACCCAGTAAGCAAGGAAAGAATGGTGTTTGTATGCTATCCGCCCGATACTCACCCGTGGAATTTGTTTGACATTGCTTCGCATCTTGACGTGTACAAGGACAGCGACGATTTCGAAGAAGGACAACTCAACATTTCCCGCAAGGTGGAAGTGAGCGACAACCTGGACTGAGTGTTTAAAGTTGTTGTTTTGTTGCTGTTTATAAATATTGTCAAGGTAAAATCGTTGACAATATCGGTATTTGATTGTAAAATAATTAGTGATTTGCACAAGGGTGTCTTATGCCCTTTGCAACAATAAGTAAATCAGACGGATTTTCCGTCTCGGAGGATATTATAGTGAAAAGCAAGGTTTTAATTAGTTTGGTGTTGACTTTGGTACTGGTAACTTCGGTTTTCGCCGGAACGTTTACCTCATTTGCAGCAGTCAATGCCGGCTCTTTTTATTCGCTTAGCGAAAGTGGCTCCAAGGAAGACAAACTGTCTGCCGTTGACGGCTACTTCTATACAAACAAACAATTCCTGTACGAAGCGTCTTCTTCCGACAACAGCGTGTTTTACGTGGTTGCCGACAGCAAGGACGCTTTGCCCGCCGATGACGCTGATCTTACAAGCGTTTCTTGGGTAGCCTACGATTCCGAAACATTTACGGCAGAAGACAACAAATGGTACGCTTTTGTGGAAAAATCCGGCGAAGAGTACGGAACAATGAGCAAGTTGCTCGTAGACAAGATTGCTCCCGTAGTGGACGCTCAGTTGCTTGAACAATGGCTCAAAAGCCCTGAAGAAGGTCACAATTTCTACAATTTCAACATCAGCGCAAACGATGAAATGCAACTTCCCACCGAATGGGCAAGCGATGTGAACATTCTGGTTGAAAGCACCGCCGTTTCCACCAAGGAAAACGAAGAGGGCGAAGAAGTTACATTCAACGACGCCAAACTGTACGAAATCCGCATCGAGTACTGCGCTCCCGGCGACTATTACGACGACAAAGAATGGTCGGGTACTACCACCAACGAACTGTCCGTAACAACGACGGGTTACTGGTATTTCCGTTTCTATGTGACGGACGCCGCCGGTAACGAAGCAGTGTTTGAAAATGGTGACAATGCATCCTACTATCAGTTCGGAAGATATGTCATCGACACAGACGCTCCCGAAGTGGAATTCACATCTTCACAACTGGCTGTTCAGACATCGGGTATTGCGGCAGGAAGTTCTTATACGATACCTACTCCCACTGTAACCGACTCTACATCCACAACTACCACCGTTTACAACGTAATGAAAAAAGTCAACGGCGAATGGGTGAAGATTTATGACGGTGAAACAAAGACGGTCACCGAAGGTTACGAAGATTTCTTCAAGAGCGGTGTGCTTTATCCCGCCGCAAGCGAAGTTTCCAAAGCCGACGACGACTACATTTACAGAGTGACCTACACTGTAACCGATACCTACGGTCACAAGACGGTCAAGGATCTCAACATCCTGACAACAAGTCCCGACCTTGGTGACAACACAAACGACGTGTGGACAATAGTGCTCATCTGCATTGCATGCGCTGCCGCTGTCGGTATCATCGTGTTGTTGTTCGTAAAACCCAAGGACAACGGTAAAGGACGTCCTGCGTCTGCACAGAACGACACTTCCAAAAAGTAATTGAATTTTACGTCCGTCTCAAACAGGCGGACGTTTTTTTTTGTCCTGATTTTCTTTGCGCAGGGAAATAATTACGTCAACGCGTAAGAAGGATAATAATGTTTTGTCTTGCAGTGTCGGGCAATATAAAAGTCCGAATAGTGATACAATTTTTTTATACTGTGATAAATTGATAAAATGACTTTTTGTAAAGAAAATCTTTGCAGTTTGGCAAATGTTATGGTATAATCAAAGTGTTGTGAAAAAATAATTTCGGAGGACGACTTTTTATGCAATACTCACATGAAGTAGACGCAATGGTCTGCGTTAAAAAAGGTTGCAATCACGGCCCTGCTCCCATTCCCGAAGAAGGAAAGTGGGTTCAGGCTTACGACATTAAGGACATCAGCGGTCTGACACACGGTTGCGGATGCTGTGCTCCTCAGCAAGGAACTTGCAAACTTACATTAAACATCAAAAACGGAATCATCGAAGAAGCGCTTGTTGAAACTATCGGTTGTTCCGGTATGACTCACTCCGCTGCTATGGCATCGGAAATTCTCCCCGGCAAAACTTTGCTGGAAGCACTTAACACCGACCTTGTTTGCGACGCAATAAACGTTGCGATGAGAGAACTGTTCCTGCAAATTGTTTACGGCAGAAGTCAGACGGCTTTCTCCGACGCAGGTCTGCCCATCGGCGGCGGTCTGGAAGATCTGGGCAAGGGTCTCAGAAGTCAGGTGGGTACGATGTATTCCACTAAGGCGAAGGGTCCCCGTTATCTCGAAATGGCTGAAGGTTACGTAACGCAACTCGCTCTGGACGAAAACGGCGAAATCATCGGCTACGAATATGTAAATCTCGGTATCATGATGGACAATATCAGCAAGGGTGTCAGCGGCAACGAAGCATTGGAAAAGGCCAAGAAACATTACGGTCGTTTCGAAAATGCTCATTCGTACATCAATCCGCGTAAGCAGTAAGGGAGGTATAGAAAATGTCAATCAGATTTGAAGGTTATGAAAGAAGAATAGACAAAATAAATGCCGAACTTAAAAAGTACGATATCGAAAATCTTGAACAGGCTCGTCAGATTTGCCTTGACAAGGGAATCAACGTTGAAGAAATAGTCAAGGGCGTTCAACCCATAGCATTTGAAAACGCCGTTTGGGCATATACTCTTGGATGCGCCATCGCTATCAGAAAGGGTGCCAAGTCGGCAGCGGAAGCAGCCGAACTCATCGGATTGGGATTGCAGGCTTTCTGTATCCCCGGTTCCGTTGCGGACCAACGCAAAGTAGGTCTCGGTCACGGCAATCTCGCCGCTAAACTTTTGAGAGAAGAAACGGAGTGCTTCGCTTTCCTTGCAGGACACGAATCCTTCGCGGCTGCCGAAGGCGCTATAGGTATCGTTCGTAACGCCAACAAGGTAAGAAAAAATCCTCTGCGCGTCATTCTCAACGGTCTCGGTAAAGATGCCGCTTATATCATTTCACGTATAAACGGATTTACCTACGTTCAGACCAAGTACGACTACTACACGGGCAAACTTGCCATTGTAAAGGAAACTGCTTTCTCCGACGGCGAAAAGGCTAAGGTTCGTTGCTACGGCGCGGACGACGTCAATGAAGGCGTTGCAATCATGATTCACGAAAAGGTAGACGTCTCCATCACAGGCAACAGCACCAACCCCACACGTTTCCAGCATCCCGTTGCAGGTACTTACAAGAAATGGGCTGTGGAACACGGCAAGGATTACTTCTCGGTCGCAAGCGGCGGCGGTACAGGACGTACTCTTCACCCCGACAACGTTGCGGCAGGTCCCGCTTCTTACGGTATGACGGACACAATGGGAAGAATGCACAGCGACGCACAGTTTGCGGGTTCGTCTTCCGTTCCCGCTCACGTTGAAATGATGGGTCTCATCGGTATGGGCAACAACCCGATGGTGGGAGCATCCGTTGCATGCGCGGTTGCGGTTTCTCTTGCGAAGTAACATTCAATTAAATTTGCAAACGCTTCCTTCGGGAAGCGTTTGTCTTTGTATTAAAATGGTCTGTGACAAAATACCGTCATCGGTAAAATTTCTATTACTTCAGGTGAAAATGCCTGTCGTTTTAAAAAGAACGGTATTTGTTTAAAAGTTAAAGGCAAAACTTGCAATGTGCAGTAATGCTTGTTGTTGCCAATTCTGTAATAATTTGATATAATTGAAAAAAACAGTTAAAGAGGTTTTAAATATGAGCAAATGTTTGTGTGACAACAAGGTGTGCAGCAACATCTTCTATGTCGGAGTTCAGGATCCCGATCTCAGAGTATTTGACATCGTGATGTACACTCCGTACGGCACGTCTTACAACGCCTACGTTGTCAAAGGAACGGAAAAGACAGCGCTGTTTGAAACTTGCAAGGCGCCTTTCTTTGACACTCAACTGCAAGAAATACAGACTGTAACGGACGTTTCCAAGATAGATTATCTTGTGATGCAACACACTGAACCGGATCACAGCGGCAGCATCGAGAAATTGCTTCAACTTGCTCCTGACATTACTATTGTGGGAACAATCGGCGCAATTACATTTCTGAAAGAAATACTCAACCGCGAGTTTAAGCACATTGTGGTAAAGGACGGAGACACCCTTCCCCTCGGTGGCAAGACGCTGCAATTCTTGCAACTGCCTTTTTTGCACTGGCCGGACACAATGTATACCTACATTCCCGAAGACGAAACTCTTATGACCTGCGACAGTTTCGGATGTCATTTCTCGTCGCCTGAGGTCTTCAATGACGTCACAGAGGATTTCGACGGATTTATGGACGCCTACAAGTATTATTTCGACAATATCATCGGTCCGTACAAAATACCTTACATGGTCAACGCTTTAAAGAAAATAGAACCCCTTCGTATCAAGCGTATATGCAACGGTCACGGTCCCGTTATACGTTCTAATCCGCAAAGGTACATCGATATGTACAAGGAGTGGTGTAAGCCTCAGCCCAAGACAAACACGGTTACGGTAGTCTACGCGACTGCGTACGGCTACACTCGCAAACTTGCCGAAGAAATTGCGCGCGGTATTACCGACAGCGGCGTCAAGGTGGAAATGTTCGACGTGGTAAAAGACGACCTTGAAAAATCCAAGGAAAGTTGCAAAAAATCCGACGGCGTGTTGCTCGGCAGTTGTACCATTCTGGGCGACAGTCTTCCTCCGATAAACGACATTGTCAACTGCTTCAATCCCACGGTGGACAAGGGTAAGTTGGCAGGCGCGTTCGGCAGTTTCGGCTGGAGCGGCGAAGCCGTTCCCAATCTTGAGGCACGGCTTAAACTTATGAAACTCAACGTTGTGGAAGGGTACCGTGTGCGTCTCAATCCCAGCGACGCACAGTTGCAGGGCGCTTACGAATTCGGAAAAAAGTTTGCCCAACAACTCAAAGGCTGAAATTCGCAACAGCAAGATAAAAGCCAAACAGGACAAGTAATTGTCCTGTTTTTTTGTGGGAAAAGGCGCGGAACTGCGCATTTCACGCGCGTTTTTCAGATTAATTGCCAATTTCGGTAATCAATTGACTTAGCACGCCGTGTTTGATATAATGTTTAGTATGAAATGCGATTTACACATACACACACATTGTTCAGACGGAAGCCGTTCTCCCGAACAGGTCGTGGATATGGCGGTGGAAAGCGGTCTTGACTGCATTGCCGTTACCGATCACGACAACGTCAGCGGTGTCGAACGGGCAATCGGTCATGCTCAGGGGCGCATACAGGTACTTGCAGGTGCGGAAATTTCCTCTTACGGCACATGCGACGTGCATATTCTCGCCTACAATATAGATTTTCACAATGAACAATGCAGGGAAGAACTCAGACATATAGCCTCCATGCGTGAAAACAGAAATGTCCTGCTTGCGGAAAAACTCAAAGAACACGGCATGGAAATTTCCCTTGACAGCATCAAGGCGCGGAAACAATCGGTCGTTGGCAGGGCGGATATTGCGCAGGAAATGGTGCGCCTCGGCTACTGCAACAGCGTGTCCGAAGCCTTCGACAAATATATTGGAAACGGCAAGTGCTGTTTCGTGCGTGCCAAACGGCTCACTCCGCTCGAAGCGATAAAGTTTGCGTTGCGGTACGGCGGTATTCCGGTGCTGGCTCATCCGAAAAATCTGCACATACCTTTTAAACGTTTCAACGAATTTCTGTTGCCTCTTGTAAAAGGAGGTCTTGCCGGTATCGAAGCAAAGTATTTTACACATACTGTAACCGAGCGTAGATTTTACATGCGTATTGCTAAAAAGTACAATCTCGTCGTTACGGGCGGAAGCGATTACCACGACGGTGATCACGGCGTAATGTTGGGCACCAAGCATTTTGTTCCCGACGCGCACACGGCGGAAATACTGGGTATAAGGCAGGAAAAGAAGTGAAGAAAATATTGATTTTAACTGCGCTCGCAATAATGATTGCGGGCGTTTTTGTTCCTCTGACGGTCTGCGCCGAACAGCGGGCGTGGAACGTGGACGTAGTGTTGCACTGCGGTGACAGAAGTTACCGTTACGACCTGAGCGGACATATAGAGCGACTCTCTGCTACAAGCAGGGAAAACAGAGGTGTGTACATGTCTCTGAGGGTGAAAAAACAGATTTGCGACCAACTGTGCGACAGCGGTTTTACCCGCAGGCAAGCGTTGTGTTACGTTTTGCCCGATTTTGAAAAAGTGTTGGAGCAAATCGACAAACAGGTGTACCGCAAAGTGACGGACAGTACCGTCAGATTTGACGGTAATTTCACCTACACGGAAGGACAGGACGGAAAACAGGTGGACGTAGACAAACTTTGCCTGCTTTTATTCGGGGGAAAGACATCCGTCGAGGTACCTGTCGCCGTTACTCGTTGCGTAGACAAAGACAGCCTGAAACAGATTACGCAAAGTCTTTCGAAATTTACCACGACCTTTTACAACAGTACCGCCAACAGATGTCACAACATCAGACTCGCAACGGAAAAAATCAACGGCACGGTGATTAAAAGCGGCGAAAGTTTTTCATTTAACAAGGTTGTAGGAGACAGAACGGGGGCGAACGGCTTTCTTGACGCGAAGGTGATTTTAAACGGAAGTTATACCGACGGCACGGGCGGCGGAGTTTGTCAGGTGTCCACGACGCTGTACAACGCAGTGTTGCTTGCGGGGCTGGAAGTAAAGGAATCCCATTGTCACACGCTCATTCCCTCTTACGTCAAGGCGGGGTTTGACGCTATGGTGGCTTATCCTACGGCTGACCTTTGTTTTGTGAACAACACTCCTTACACCGTCTATATAAGCGGTAAGGTAAACAACAAGACGGTGACTTTTGAAATCTTCGGCAAACCGTCAGGGTACACCTTCAAGCGTGAAAGCGAGGAGTTGCAACGTACGAAGTTTTCCACAAAGTATATAGTCGACAAGGCAAAGTACCCCGAGTTGCAATATACTGACCAGCAGTTGGTGGTGCAAAACGGCAGCGACGGCGTCAAATGCGTAAGTTATCTCGTGGTGTACAAGGGAGACCGTGTAGTGGAAAAAAGACAGGTTCGCCGTTCCACTTATGCCAAGGTGGACAGAATAGTGGCACAGGGCGATCTTCCGCCCGTACCCGAACAGGAGGAACAACTTCCGACAATTGTTTGAACAAGATATCGTTTTTTTATTGATTTATGACGACAAAAATAGTATAATCATTCTATATGGACTGCGCCGACTTGTGTCGGCGTGTATAGTTACACGAGAATATTTGTCTGTGCTGCAACGCAGTGCTTTTTACAAAGGCATTGCCGTACACGGGCAAAAGGAGGAATCATGGCAGACAATTCGGCGGTAGTTTTACCTAGTCTTCCCAACAGTATCGAAGCGGAACAGAACGTGCTGTGTTGTATTTTGCGCAATGCGTCCATACAGTTGGACATTATTTCCGAACTTGAGCCAGAAGATTTTTACCAGACCAATCATCGCATCATTTTTGACGCGATGAAAGAAATTGCCCGCAAAACTCACAAGGTGGACAACGAATACCGCAGTAATACCGTCAGTTTTGCAACAGTTGTGGACGCTTTACGCCGTAACGGCAAGTTGCAACAGGTGGGAGACGTGGAATACATCGCGCGTCTAAACGACATTTTGCCGGGCACGGCAAGGTTCGAAGAATACGTAAGTATCGTAAAGCGTGCGTCGTTGTTGCGTGCGTTGATAAACGTATGCGGGGACATAACCGCCAAGTGTTACCAGTCGGACAGCACGGAAGATGTGCTGAGTTTTGCCGAATCCAAGATATTCAATCTTTCGCAAAAGGGTACCTCGTCGGGACTTGTGGATTTGTCGGGACTGGTCGCCAGAACTGTCGCCAACATAAGCGAAAGGTATTCCAACCCATCCAAATTTTACGGATTGGCAACGGGATTCAAGCAATTTGACCGCATGACCAACGGATTGCACGGAGGGGAACTTATAGTACTTGCCGCCCGTCCCGGTGTGGGCAAGAGCGCGATGGCAATGAACATAGTGCAGAACGTTGCCGAAAACGGCGGAACGGTTGCCGTATTTTCGCTGGAAATGTCCAACGAACAGTTGATAGAAAGAATGTTGTCGGCGATGTCGGGTATTCCGCTGGAATTTCTTAAAAGCGGTCAACTTCCTCACGGCGACGGCGATATAGTTAAATTGCAGACGGCAAACAGCGTCATCAGCAGTAAAATGCACATTTACGGCAACGACAATGCCAACGTCAAGCCTCCCGATATCAGTTCGCAGTGTCGCAGACTTAAAGCGCAAAGCGGTCTGGATCTGATAGTTATAGACTACATACAGTTGATGAACACCGAAAAGAAAGCGGAAGGCCGTCAGCAGGAAGTGGCAAATATCACACGTTCGCTCAAACTGCTTGCCAAGGAACTCAACGTTCCGGTAATCGCCCTTTCGCAGTTAAAACGCGACGCGGAAATACGTAACATCAAAAAGGGCGAAGGTAGCGGCAAACCCGTCCTCAGCGACCTGAGAGAATCGGGAGCGATAGAGCAGGACGCCGACATAGTTTTGTTTATTCACCGCGACGATCCCGACGACAGGCAGTCGGAGGACGTAACGCTTATAGTAGCCAAGCACCGTAACGGTCAGAACGGCGAAATTCCTCTGCGTTGGGTGGGCAAACTTGTCAGATTCGTGGACAGAGATTATCTTGTGGAACAGCCTGCGCTCAACAAGTCTGCCGAACAGCGACATGAAGAGGATGTTCCTCCCGAGGGGGCTGTGGGCGATTCGGAAGAATCGTTTATGGTTTCCGACATCGACGATATGACAGAAGAGGAATTGGACAAGTTCATTGCGGAACAACAGGAGTAATTATGACAGAAAGTAAAAACTTTATTGAAGATATAATCGACGCGGATCTTGCGTCGGGCAAGGTAAAAAACGTTTACACCCGTTTCCCTCCCGAGCCAAACGGCTATCTGCATGTGGGACATGCGAAAAGTCTGTGCATCAATTTCGGCATTGCCGCCAAGTATAACGGCAAGTGCAATCTGCGTTTCGACGATACCAACCCCGCAAAGGAAGAGGAAGAATACGTCGAGAGCATCAAGCGTGACATCGAATGGCTGGGATTCAAGTGGGACAAATTGCTTTTTGCTAGCGATTATTTCGACGTTATGTACGAATGTGCCCTCAAACTTATAAAAAAAGGCAAGGCGTACGTTTGCGATCTCAGCGCGGAAGAAATAAAGAACACTCGGGGATCGCTGACGCAACCCGGTACGGAAAGTCCTTACAGAAACAGAACGGTGGAGGAAAACCTGAAACTGTTCGAAGGTATGAAAAACGGCGAATTTGCCGACGGCTCAAAGGTGTTGCGCGCAAAGATAGACATGGCAAGTCCCAATCTCAACATGCGAGACCCCGTTATTTACCGTGTGTTGCACGCCACTCATCACAATACGGGAGACAAGTGGTGTATTTACCCCATGTATGACTTCGCTCATCCCATAGAAGACGCTCACGAGGGCATCACGCACTCGATATGTACTCTGGAATTCGAAGATCACCGTCCTCTGTACGACTGGGTGGTGCGTGAATGCGGTTTTCCCGAACCGTTGCCTCAACAGATAGAGTTTGCCCGCCTCAACATTACCAACACCATTATGTCCAAGAGATTTTTGAAACGTCTTGTGGAAGAAGGCAAGGTGATGGGGTGGGACGATCCCCGTATGCCCACGCTGTCCGGTATGCGCAGAAGAGGTATACCTGCAGACGCTTTGAAGGATTTCTGCAACAGAGTGGGAGTAAGTAAGGCTAACAGCGAAGTGGAATCGGCTTATCTTGATTCATGCGTAAGAGACAACCTCAATATTACGGCAGACCGCGTAATGGCAGTACTTGAACCGCTTAAAGTAGTTCTTACCAATGTGGAAGAGGGAGAAGTGCTGGAAGTGGAAAACAATCCCAATGCAGAAAACGTCACTTACAGAAAGGTAACCTTCGGCAAGAATATTTACATAGATCGCAGCGATTTCGCTCTTGTTCCTCCGCCTAAGTATTTCCGTCTTAAACCCGACGGTTATGTACGCCTTAAAGGCGCATATATAATACATTGCGACGAGGTAGTTTACGACGAGAAGGGTGATGTGGACTTCCTCAAATGCTCGGTAGTCAAAAACAGCAAGAGCGGTTCGGACACAAGCGGTTTAAAGGTCAAGGGCGTTATACAGTGGGTGGACGCAGACAACTGCGTTGACCTCGAAGTGCGTCAGTTGGAAAGTCTGCTTAACGACGCGGTGGACGGCGTTACCGATTTTACTCAGCGTTTCAATTACAACAGTATGGTAATTGTCAAGGGCAAGGGGGAAAAATCTCTCGGTCAGGCAAAGGAAGGGGATACCTTCCAGTTCATGCGCATAGGTTACTACGTGTGCGACAGAGACAGCACCGCCGATGTCAAGGTGTTCAACCGCGTTGTGGGATTGAAAGACGGATTTAAGACCAAGTAACAAGAGTTTTCAATTTTGCACCTCGGTGTTGACAAACGGGGCAAAAACGTGTATCATTTATGCGTAGACTTTTTGGGTTTTTATAGGTGCGTTATGAAAATATGTAAAAACTGCGGGGAAATAAACCTCAACGATTCGGAATATTGTTGCAATTGCGGTAAAAACAGTTTTGTTTTTTCCGAAGAAGTCACATGTCCCGTCTGCGGAGCAGCCAACGACAAGTCGTACACCCATTGCACCAACTGCGGAAGCGCGCTTTCAAATCATGGCGTGTTACCTGCCGTAGGCAACGTTACTCCCGAAGAAGTCAGTTCCGTGCGTGCGGAATTACAGACGGTTTATGAACAGTCGCTCAACGTTCACGCCAAAGAACAGTTGGTGTGTCCCAACTGCGGTTCTTCCGTCAATATCAACAGCATATATTGCGATAAATGCGGCACTCCCGTTTACAGGCTCAACGATCACCGCGTGGTAAAGCGCAAGATCTGTCCTCATTGCGGCAGACCCAATCTGCCCACATCTCCCTATTGCAGTTACTGCTTTGCGTCCCTTGCGGACAGCGTTTCGGAAGACTTTCAGCTTATTCACGAAAGCAAACAGGTGGGCAATGCGGTTGTACAGCAGGCATATCTGCAATCGCAAGAAGGCAAAAGCAAGATATGCAACAATTGTGGTACGCTCAACAAACCCGACGAAGACTTTTGCGTCAATTGCGGTCTTAAACTTGTAATGGAACCCATCAAGTTGTATTGTCCCAATTGCGGCATGGAAAATCAGCCCGACAGTCTGTTTTGCACAAGATGCCAGTGGTCTTTCGAAGGGCAGTCACCCGATTCGGTAGGTGATTTGTGGACATGCGGACAGTGCAACAGATTAAACGATAAAGACAGTCAGTTCTGCTTCCATTGCGGAGCAAAACGTGAACAAAACGGAGGCACAAAATGAACAATTCAAACAGTTTCAATATCTGCCCGAGATGCGGCACTGCCAACAGTCTTAATGCCAAGTACTGCTATCAGTGCGGTTCGCAACTCAGAGTTCCCGAGGAACCCGTACGTTGCCCTAAATGTAACACTGTAAACAGCAGTCTTGCCAATTTCTGCCGTACTTGCGGTACGGTGTTAAAGACTGCTTCCAAGACGAAGATCTGCCCCAGATGCGGAAAAGAAGTTCCCATGGAAGAAAACGTTTGTTCCTGCGGTTACTCTTTTGCCAATATGGGGTATGCCAATCCTACCACATTGGAACAGACCAAACAAACGGAAGTCAGTGCTCCCGCCGCTGCAAAAGCGAAGGGCGGACGCGTTGTGGCGTTGTTCTCGCTCATTTTCTGGGCTTTGTTTGCCTATGTGTGCTTTGCACCACAAGGCTGGTTGCCCGAATTCATGAAGACGCCGTATATGTTAAGTTCCGTTGCTTACGCCAACGCATTTGACTTCTCGCAAACTATGGCTAAGCAGATTCTCGAAAACAAACTTTCCGTTGAGTTTTCACTGTACACATGGATTACAGGCGGTGTAATTGCCGTAACTTCCTTGTGTATGCTGGTTCATGTAATTTCTGCAATCGTAAGATTGTGTGCAGGCGGACGTCCAAGAAAGGCTAATTCCTTCTACTTCATCATGGCATTGCTGACAACAATCGCTACCGCAATGGTTCTGTTGCCCTTGCTCAATGTTGAATGGCTTGGTTTCCTTGACATGTTTGCGCCAAGCGGAACAGATGTCAGATTGACTCCTTACATTGCGTATGCACTTCCGGTGTACTTCTGGTTTTTCTGGATCTTTTCCTTTATTGCAAGGAAAAAGACTGCAAAAAAATAGCATCTGACAACAACTGTATATCTACTGCCAAAGACCGGAAGTGTTTCGGTCTTTTGGCTGTAAAGAGAAATTAACTTACAATTTGTTGTTATATAAGGACGGATTTATCAAATGAAAATTACTTCCAAGCAATTAAGAAATTACTGGCTGGACTTTTATCGGCAAAAAGGTCACGTAAACATCGGTGCCGTATCGCTTATAGGCGACGGTACAACGGGCGTAATGTTCAACGTGGCGGGTATGCAACCGCTTATGCCCTATCTTTTGGGCAAGCCTCATCCCGACGGCAAGAGATTGTGCAACATTCAGGGATGCGTACGTACCGTAGATATAGACGAAGTGGGCGACACAACACACTTTACCTTTTTCGAAATGATGGGAAACTGGAGTCTCGGCGACTACTTCAAGAAGGAAAAGACTGCGTGGAGCGTGGAATTTCTGACTAAGGTATTGGGCTTTGACATCAACAAGATTTGCTCTACCGTATTCGAGGGAAACGAAAGCGTTCCCCGTGACGAAGAAACTGCAACCCTGCTCAAACAACTGGGAATAAAAGAAGAAAACATCTTCTATATGGGCAAAAAAGACAACTGGTGGGAACTGGAAGGCACTGTAGGTACCCCCTGTGGTCCCGACAACGAATGGTTCTACCCTCTGCACGACAACAAGTGCTGCGATACCTGCGACATCAACTGTTCCTGCGGCAGATACGTGGAAATAGGCAACGACGTATATATGCAGTACAAGAAGGAAAAGGACGGTTACAGTCCTTTGGATCACAAAAACGTAGATACGGGGTTCGGTTTTGAAAGATTGCTCACGTTCCTGAACGGCTTTACCGACGGTTACAAGACGGACTTGTTTGCGTCGGTCATTGCTCATCTCGAAAAAGTTTCCGGCAAAAACTACGACGACGAACAGTTCGGACGTGCAATGCGTATTATTGCCGACCACACCCGTACAGGCGTCATGCTGATAGGGGATGTCAACGGAATAGTGCCCAGTAACACGGGTGCAGGATACATTTTGCGCAGACTGTTGCGCCGCGCCATCCGTTATTGCAGAAATCTCGAAATTTCCAGCAACGAACTGCTCAATGTCGCAAGCATTTACATCGACGAAATATACAACGAAGCATATCCTCTGCTGGTGCAAAAGAAACAGTATATTCTCGACCAGATAAAGGCGGAGAGCGCAAAATTCGAATCTACGCTGGCACAGGGCATTAAGGAGTTCGACAAATGTATTGACGGTATCAACCGCAAAAATACATTTATGGCACAAAAAGACGCTAATTACGTTGCCGACAAAACAATAAACGGCAAGCAGGCGTTCCGACTCTACGACACTTTCGGATTCCCGCTGGAACTGACGCGTGAACTTGCCGTAGAAAGAGGCTATACCGTTGACGAGGAAGGATTCCATGCGGCTTTTAAGGAACATCAGGAAAAGTCCAAGGCCAACATCGGAACATTCAAGAGCGGTCTTGCCGACACCGGAGTGGCAACTACAAGACTTCACACGGCAACTCACCTGTTGCAGGCAAGTTTAAGACAGGTTTTGGGGGACGAAGTAAAGCAGAAGGGCAGTAACATTACTCCCGAAAGATTGCGTTTCGACTTTTCATTCTCCCGTCCTATGACGGAAGAGGAAATCAAGCGCACCGAAGACCTTGTAAATAAGGCAATCGAAGACAAGTTGCCTGTCGTTTGTCAGGAAATGCCCATTGAAGAGGCTCGCAAGACGGGAGCAATAGGATTGTTCGGAGACAAATACGGCGAAGTTGTAAAGGTGTACAGCATTGGCGATTTCAGTAAGGAACTGTGCGCAGGCCCTCACGTTCAGAACACATCGGAACTTGGTCACTTCGTCATCACTAAGGAGCAATCCAGCAGTGCAGGCGTAAGACGTATCAAGGCGGAATTGAGATAATCCGCAAGTTACGTTTGGGCACAAACGTGATTGTGCGCGCTTGTTATTTTCAATATTTTAATGATAGTAAAACAGCGACAGAGTAACAAGGCTCTGTCGCTGTTTGTTTAATTTGTTTGTCAGTTCAGTTGACTCAGCAGGGTGTTTTTCCTGTTGCGTATCGCCTGGCGTTTGCTTGTGTCGAAGATACAGTCGGCATTGACGTCGACATTGTGCGTGCAGTTCTGCGCCACGCACTTTGCAAGGCTCTTGCCTATGTGTGCGTCGCTTACCACAAATCTGTCGGCAAACTGTATCGCGTCGTCTGCGGCAAAATATATTTCCACCGCGGTTTTCATCATATCCAAAGAAAGCAACGCGGAGCGGTAGTATTGCCGTTGAAGTTCCGCCTTGCGCGATTCCGCTTGCTGAGGAGTATCCTTGGGCATACGCATAGCAGCAAGTATGTTGGCAAAAGCAACTGTGTCCTTGTCCACGAAGTCACACATTTTTTCCTCCAGTTGCCGTAATTTTTTCAGAAGGTCTTCCGCGCCGTTGTTGTAAAGATTTTTCTTGCACAACTTGGTCTTTGTCACATTGACCGCCATGCCTATAAGTGCAACCGCAAGCGTTCCCGCGTAAGCCAACGCACTGCCTCCTCCCGGAGTAGGGGCGTCGCTTTGCAAAATGTCGGAATACTGTTTCAGCGTCTTGTTTATAAGCAATGTCGGGTTTTCTTTCCGGGTGGATTTTTCCGTAATCATGCGAGGTACCTCCGTTGTCATTCAATTATAACTCAATGCAGTACAAAAGTCAACGGCGAAGTTTTCTTACGTAACGGAATAAAACACGAAAAATCTACGACGTAAGAGCGTTTTTTGACGTAAAACGGTCATTAAAAAGGTAAGAAAGCAGTGCAAAAAAAAGTTTAAAAAACTTTTAAAAAATGTTAAAAAATGTTTGACAAAGGTAAGTTAATGTAGTAATATAAATAGGCTGTCGAGAGGCAGCAAGAAGCTTGAAAACAGAATAGTAAGAACAGTACGAAATTGAACACAGTCAATTAACAAAGATTTTAGCCAGCGGTTGGAGAAACCAACCAAAAGTTAACATAGTCAGATTAAACTTAAGAGTTTGATCCTGGCTCAGGACGAACGCTGGCGGCGTGCTTTACACATGCAAGTCGAACGGACCCCAGCAATGGGGTTAGTGGCGGACGGGTGAGTAACACGTGAGTAACCTGCCCTATACAACGGGATAACACAGAGAAATTTGTGCTAATACGGTATAAGACCACAGGGAGGCATCTCCCAGGGGTAAAAGATTTTATCGGTATAGGAGGGGCTCGCGGCCCATTAGATAGTTGGCGGGGTAACGGCCCACCAAGTCAGCGATGGGTAGCCGACCTGAGAGGGTGATCGGCCACACTGGAACTGAGACACGGTCCAGACTCCTACGGGAGGCAGCAGTGGGGAATATTGGGCAATGGAGGCAACTCTGACCCAGCAACGCCGCGTGAATGAAGAAGGCCTTCGGGTTGTAAAGTTCTTTAATTGGGGACGAAGGAAGTGACGGTACCCAAAGAATAAGCCACGGCTAACTACGTGCCAGCAGCCGCGGTAATACGTAGGTGGCAAGCGTTGTCCGGAATGACTGGGCGTAAAGGGAGCGTAGGTGGCGCAGTAAGTTAGGAGTGAAATCCCGAGGCTTAACCTCGGAACTGCTTTTAAAACTGCTGTGCTTGAGTGATGGAGAGGAAAGCGGAACTCCTAGTGTAGCGGTGGAATGCGTAGATATTAGGAAGAACACCAGAGGCGAAGGCGGCTTTCTGGACATTAACTGACACTGAGGCTCGAAAGCGTGGGGAGCAAACAGGATTAGATACCCTGGTAGTCCACGCCGTAAACGATGGATACTAGATGCGGGAGGTATCGACTCCTTCCGTGTCGTCGCTAACGCAATAAGTATCCCGCCTGGGGAGTACGGCCGCAAGGTTGAAACTCAAAGGAATTGACGGGGACCCGCACAAGCAGCGGAGCATGTGGTTTAATTCGACGCAACGCGAAAAACCTTACCAAGACTTGACATCGCATGACGAACGTAGAGATACGTTTTTCCTTCGGGACATGCAGACAGGTGGTGCATGGTTGTCGTCAGCTCGTGTCGTGAGATGTTGGGTTAAGTCCCGCAACGAGCGCAACCCTTATCTTCAGTTGCCAATATTAAGTTAGGAACTCTGAAGAGACTGCCGTGGACGACACGGAGGAAGGTGGGGATGACGTCAAATCATCATGCCCCTTACGTCTTGGGCTACACACGTGCTACAATGGCTACTACAAAGAGTTGCGAACTCGCGAGGGGGAGCTAATCTCAAAAAAGTAGTCTCAGTTCGGACTGTGGGCTGCAACCCGCCCACACGAAGTCGGAGTTGCTAGTAATCCCGAATCAGCATGTCGGGGTGAATGCGTTCCCGGGTCTTGTACACACCGCCCGTCACGCCATGGGAGTTAGGAGTACCCGAAGCCAGTGACCTAACCGCAAGGGAGGAGCTGTCGAAGGTAAGACTAATGACTGGGGTGAAGTCGTAACAAGGTAGCCGTATCGGAAGGTGCGGCTGGATCACCTCCTTTAAGGGAGTAGGGAAACCTACACCGAAGTCGATTACGTATTATATAGGATACGTACGGAAGTGCAAAGAGCAGTGAAGCACAAGAAAAAAGACACTGCGAAAAAAGATTGACTGTATTCAAAAGAGTTGTTACTATTCTGTAAATTCAGGCACAAGGGCAAAGAAACAACGAGTTCCCCTCGTAATAGGAGTATTTGTCTTTAAAAACACAACACTTACGCACAACTAACCGTTGTGCGTTTTTTTTTGCTCTGAGGCAAATGCAATAAAATCAATGTAAACAGTCGGACACGACCACCTTTGTACCACAGCGCACGCTGTGTTTTTTTTGTACCTATATGTGAAATATTGATTACGATGTTTTGCACGATGTTATAGATACTTTTAATTTTATCTGCAACTCAATTTTGCTAAAATATCCAGACGGCGTAATTCAATGCGTTGGATGTAACGGGCGAAGACAACGGTTGTGCGTCAGGCAAGTGGTGCATTTAACTGTAATATTTATTTTAATCGATATTCAGTAAATAAAATCACAACAACGGGAAGTATTGCAATGCAGTGTAGGTAAGTTGGCGTATAAAATCAGTTGCCGATTGCACAACTTTGTACAGTATCATTATTCCCGTCGGCGTTGCAGAAATTTCATCAGGTGCGTTTATGAATTGCAGCGGATTGGTTTCTGTAACATTTGCCGAGTACAGCAAACCGGAAGAAATAGGTGCTTTGGCTTTTTACAATTGCACATCATTGGAGGGAATTGAAATACCCGACGGAACGGTAACAATCCGGGACAGGGCATTCAGCGGTTGCACACTGTTGCAAAGCGCGGTGATTCCGCAAAGCGTACAGCGAATAAGAAATTACGCCTTTGAAAATTGTTCCGCTGCAGTATTGTATTGTCAGGCTGACGTAAAACCGTCGGTGTGGTACCCGGAATGGAATGTGTCCGAATGTCCTGTTGTGTGGGTGTATGACGGCTGAAAAATTCAACTGTGAAGGGCTGTTCTCAATTAGAACAGCCCTTTTCGTCAGAGTGGATTGCCGTGCCGTCGTGTTCAGGCGTTTAGTTGTAATCTGTCCGTTTGGTTAAATTTCAAACATTTCGGCGGTTTTCAATGCGTCAGGTTGACTTTATAGCATTTGTTTGGTAAAATAAGCGTTGCGAGGTTTTTATTATGAACAGACTTGTCATAGGTATTGCCGGCGGCACCGGATCGGGCAAGACCACCGTTGCGCGCAAATTGTATCAGGCATTCGGCAAAAACGCAGTAATTCTTTCTCACGATTACTATTACAAGGCAAATGAAGGTATGAGTCTTGAAGAACGTGCAAGACTCAACTACGATCACCCGAATTCTTTGGACATGCAGTTGCTGGTAAAGCACGTGACGATGTTAAAGAACGGCAAGGCAATCGATCATCCCACTTACAACTTTTCCACGCACAGCCGAAACGAGAAGTGGGAGCATATGGAACCCGCGCAAATTATCATTGTTGAGGGCATATTGCTGTTTGAAAACAAGCAATTGTGCGACATCTGCGACATAAAATTGTTTGTGGACACCGACGCCGACGTCAGATTTATAAGGCGTTTGCGCAGGGACGTCAACAAGCGCGGACGTACAATGGAATCGGTCATAAAACAGTACATGAGTACGGTAAAACCCATGCATGAAATGTTTGTGGAGCCGTCCAAACGCAAGGCCGATATAATAATACCCGAAGGCGGACACAATGCTATTGCAGTGTCCACAATAATAGACGCGATAAACAAAAAACTGGCGGACAACTGAAATGCACACAATAGATATTAAAAGCGTATCCAACATACGTGATCTCGGCGGTGTAAAAACTGCCGACGGCAGACAAGTTGCGGAAAAACGGTTGTTGAGAAGCGGTGCGCTCAATAAATTGCAACGGGACGATTACGAGTTTTTGATAGACGAATACCATCTTAAAAAAGTGGTGGATATGCGTACGGACTCGGAATCAAAGTACTCACCCGACAATATCGACGGTCGCGTGCAGTTGGTACACATTCCCATACTGGACAAGCGAACGCTGGGAGTAACTTTCGACAAGGCGGCGGATATGCTGACCATGCTTACGGAGGGCAGCAAACTGCTGAAAGAGACAGGAGGTACCAGTCACCGTTATATGGTGGGAAATTACACGAAATTCGTGACGGAAGATTTTTGTCTTAAAGCATTCGAAAGTTTTTTCCGACTGTTACTCGACACACCCGAAGGGGCGGTACTGTGGCACTGTTCGGCAGGCAAGGACCGTGCGGGAACAAGTGCGTTGCTGTTGCTTCTGTTGTTGGGAGTCGACCGTGAAACAGCCGTAAACGACTACCTCTACTCCAACCGATGTTACGTCGAGTTTAATCGGCATATGCTCAAAGTGCTGCAACAGAAAGGTGCAGACGATTTTACCGTTGAGCAAGCGGAAGGATTTCTTATAGTAAAGAAAGAATATATAGATATAGTACTGTCGGAAGTGGATCGTGTCGGAGGTATAGAAAAATTTGCCAAAAGCAGATTGCATCTTGGCGAACAGGATATAATCCGACTCAGAAACATGTATTTGAGTTAGTGTAATGCCCCGAAACAATCGGGGCATTAGGTGACTTGAAATGAAAAGAATCAATTTAAATGACGCCGATCTTTCGGCATTCAGAAACGATACTACATTAAACCTTTTCGGAATGGCACAGTCTGAAACTTCTGCCATTTACGTTGACGGTAGCAACATAGCGGTGACTGACGGCGAACAGTGCTGTATAAACGGCGACGACGTACGCTTTGCCTGCGAAGTCGCAGACACTTTGCCGAATCAATTCGAACTGTGTGCGACAAGCACCTCGCTTGCCGACACTATTGCCTCACGTTACGGCAGGATAGAGTGGCGTACGGATTGCGGTCTGTACGTCTACAACGGCAAACCGTTGGTTCACACTTTTCGCTACAAGGTGGAAAGTATGTCTCCCGAATACTGGCAACTTATTTCGGAGGGTACTCCTTACAAGGCAAGCAAGCAAGAGATCGTTCCCAATCTTCTCACCAAACCGAGCAGTGCCATTTATGTGGACGGCAAGCCTGTGTGCTGGTGTATGTTGCACACTACGGGCAGCCTCGGAATGTTGTATACATTGCCAGAATACAGACGTAAAGGCATGGCTTTGGACGTGATGGTGGACCTGTGCCGTAAAGTTTTAGCACAGGGCGGCAAGCCGTTTGCCTATATAGTAAAAGGAAACGTGGCTTCCCAACAGTTGGCTGCTCTGTATAATCTCGAATATATAGGGGATTACAGTTGGATGGGAATAGTCAAGGAGAACAAATGAACATTTTTTTGACAGTCGTGCTTGCGTTTTTGATGTTTTTGCAGGGAATAGGTTTCAAATTGTATGCCCGCAAATGCACTGAAAACAACGAAGCGCTGATGAACGCGTTCAACTTTCTGTTAAGCGCGGTTATTGTTGCGGTTTATCTTCTGTTCACGCAGAACAGCATACACATTCCGTCATTGTTGTACGGCATTCCTTACGGAGTGCTGTTTGTTTCCATGGTGTTTTTCTACAACAAGGCGGTCAGTACAGGCAAAATTTCCTCTTCAAACTTCATACTTGCACTTGCAATGCTTATACCTATAATATGCGGCGCGCTGTTTTTAAACGAAACGGTGCTTCCGTTGCAGATAGCGGGAATAGCGCTGTTTCTTGTTGCAAGTTATTTCGTTTGTTTCACCAAAGAGGAAGATGACAAAAAGGTCAGCAAAAAATCATACCTGTATATTGTCATTGCATGTATATCGAGCGGCGGAATGTCTATATTTATAAAGTTGATAAGCAACGCCGACAGTTCGGTGGATCAGGTACAGATGCTTGCTTCCGCCATGCTCACTGGCGGTATACTGATGACCGTTCTGTTTGCCATTCAGACACGCTTTAAAAATTTCGGCGACTATGTGCGCCCGAAGTGGTTCTGGCTGTCTTTGCTCATCGTTGTGCTGAGCACGGCGGTGGGAAACATAATGTACGTCATTTTTATCGTCAGAGTGCCTGCAGTTATATTTTTCCCCATTGCCAGCGGATTGCCGATGTTACTCGGAGCGGCAGTATCTCCGTTGTTTAAGGAAAAACTGTCCGTCAAAGGCATTATAGGCATTGTTTTAGGCGTAGTTGCGATAGTTTTGCTCAATTTGTAAGATGACTGACGGTTATTTATATAATTTATCGTTAAAATGTATAAAAACAGTTTACAATTTAATCATTTAATGCTAAATTATTTCAGCATCGATATGACGCAAAAATATTTACGAGGTTTGTAATTATGGGAAAGGTCAAATATATCAAATGTCCGAGATGCGAACTCAACTACATTCCCGATACCGAAGATATGTGCGATGTCTGCAAGGCGGAAATGGGACTCAGTTCCAGAATAACCCTGTTGGACGATATGATCGACGAGGACGAACCGACAAAACTTTGTCCTATATGTAAAACTGCGTATATAGGTATGGACGAAGACATGTGCGAAAACTGTCTTGCCGTTTCTGCGCGCACAGACGAACTGGAAGCGGAGGAAAACGACGACGATTGGCGTGCCTATATGGACGACGAGGTGGACGACGGTGCAGACGATGTGGAAATTCCCCTTGACGAACTCAAAGAAGAGTTCGGAGACGACGACGATTTCGAAGATGACGAAAATTACAACGGTGAATTGGAAGATTACCCCGACGATCTCGGCGACATCGACGATTACGATGAAGACGAAGACTTCGACGACGACGAGGAAGAGGACGACGAGGACGAAACTGAAGAAGACTGATTGCAGTTTAAAATGCGGAACAGATGTTCCGCATTTTTTTGTTGTTAAGGTAATATTTTCAGATGTCGGTGCGTATATTTACACTGTACAAATTACAACTGGGGGTACATAACCGTGGCAAATGCACAATTTGACAATATCTTGGCTTGTGAAAAAATTTATCTGGGAAAAATGCAGACTTCGCAGAACATCCGCATTGCGACCAAGGACAATGTTTCAAACATTCTGTCTGTCGGAGTGGACAGTTGGATAAACTCTTCCGAATGTGTGGAAGGAGAAGCGTCCTTTTCCGGCAGAAGTAACATCAGATTGCTGTATTGCGACGAAAGCGGTATTCCTTACGGGCTCAATTACAATGCCGATTACAATGACAGATTTATCAGCAAATACATAAATGCCGCTACGAGAATACTGTTTGAAGTCGCCGTGGTGGATCACAAGACCGAACAGGCGGGCAATGTCATCAACGTAAGAGTTTTACTGGAAATCACTGCCTACGCATTCTGTAATAATACAGTCGCTGCGTTGGTGGGCGGCGAAGATATGTTTGTCAGATTAGAAGACTGTCAGGTCTGCGATACTTACGGCGTCACACAGTTCAATGCTCAACTTTCCGACGAGATGCCTGCCGAAAATGCGGTGTCAGGGGTGTTGCTTGCCGAAAGTAACGTGTCGGTGGATGAAATAAGCGTAGCGGAAGGCGTAGTGACAATAAGAGGTGCGCTTCACGGTACGGTTGTATACACGACGGAGGACAAAGTTGCCAGTCAGCGTTGTACTTCGGAATTTACCAGAGAATTTCCGTTACAGGGAAACAGCACGGTTGTTTACGGCTACGCAAACGTACGCAACACAAAGGTGAGACTGGAACTTAGCGAAGATCAGCAGTCAGGCTCGTTCAGCATCGAATCCAACGTTTGCTTTACGGTGGTATACTGTTCGATGACCATTGTTTCAAAAGTGGCAGACGCCTACATAAAAAACGGTACTCTTTTATTGAAAAAATCAATGCTTCCTTGCACTTTGCCTGTGGGAAGTCAATGCGTAAAACGCGATATACGCCAGACATTTGCATTTGACGTCAAAGGGGAAAAAGTAGCGCAAATCGGTTGTACGGCAGTGGTTACACGTTGCGCAACGGAAAAAGACAGCGTTTCCGTAGAGGGTGTTCTCACCATGTCTGTTTTGTATTACGATCAACAGCAAAACCTGCAAAATGCAATGCTTGAAGTTCCTTTCAGCCAGACGGTTACCGTCAGCGGATGCGATCAGGATTGCCTTGCATGGGCGAGTGTCACAGTCAGCGATGTGGATGTTGACGTACGCACGGAAACAGTCACCGCTACACTCAATATGTGCGTCAGTTGCTGGCAGAACAAGCAGACGGAAGTCATCAGCAATGTGGAAGAAAAAGCGGAGGAACAGTGCGCAAGCGCAATAGAGATTTTCCACGCAAGAAAAGGACAGACGCTGTGGGATCTTGCAAAGTCTCTGAGAATGTCGGAAGAGGAAGTGCGCTCATTTAATCCCGACATCGCCGATGTGATAGCAGATGACGTCAGAATAGCGGTATATCACAAACTTTAATGCTTTTGCGCTCCGTTTATATCGGAGCGCATTTTTTTGTTGTGTTTTGAGTTGCGGTGTAGTACAATAAAAGCATGAGAAAAGTTAAAGTCAGTTGTGCGGCAAAACTCAATCTTGCTCTCAACGTGTTTGAAAAATCGGGCAAATTTCATCCCATTGACAGTGTCGTCACGTCCGTAGGTCTGTATGACAGCGTTACTGTTACGGAACGGAAGGACAGATTCGTGACGGTCAACGAGATAGAAGGAATAAATCCCGCAACCAACACTGCGTATAAGGCGGCGTTGCTGTTTAGCGACGCGTTCGGTACGAACGGCGCTGACATCGTACTGAAAAAAAACATTCCGGTAGCAACCGGAATGGGCGGTTCATCTGCGGATATATGTGCAGTTCTGCATGCTTTGTCGTTGCTTTACGGCAAGTTTACCGACAAAATTTACAGGGTGGCTGAAATTCTCGGCAGCGACACGGTGTTTATGATGCAGGGCGGACTTGCCCGAATTACAGGCAGAGGACAATACGTCGAGCAGGTTTGCTGTCCGTGCAAACTTCATTTTGCAGTTACGTTTTTCGACAAACAAATTTCCGCCGCAGACGCGTACGCCGCTTTTGACAGCGCGGGAGGCGAACATACCGATATAGACGCTCTCGTGCATTGCCTTGCAGAGGGAAATACGCAACGCGCAATAAGTCTTACGGGAAATTCTTTGCAGAAAACTATCGGCAGAGGGTACTGCGACGGGTATCTGGAATTTTGCGCACTCAACGGCGTAAAAACATGTATGACAGGTAGCGGTAGCGCATTTTTTGCAATGTTTTCCACACAATCCGATGCGATGAAGTTTGTCAGACTGCTCAACGACAACGGGTTTAATTCCCTTTATCTTAGCAGTGTGGAGAAAAAAGACGCAATAATACTTTAAAACACAAGATACGACAAATTTTTGTAAATAAAAAGGCATTTTTTTTCAAGGAGTGTACACAATCAGTGTACACTTTTTTTACGGAGGCTGTCATGAAAAAAATAATCATATCCGCAGTTATATTCATTGCCGTTCTTTTAATGATTTTAAGCGTCAAACCCGCGTCAGACAACGAATTTCTGAGAATACATATCAGGGCAAACAGCAACAGTCAGCAGGATCAGTCCGTCAAGTATGCCGTTCGCAGCGAAGTGGTGGAATATCTTACGCCCGTTTTGGCACAGTGCTTTACCAAACAGCAAAGTATGGACGCCGTGCAGGCAAGACTTGAGGAAATTTCCGCCGTCGCGACATCCGTTCTGCGTGCAAACGGATTCGAATACACGGCAACCGCCCGTTTGTGTCAGGAACGTTTCCCCACAAGAAATTACGGTAACGTTACCCTGACTTCCGGTGTGTACGACGCGCTTATTCTGGATCTCGGAACCGGTACCGGAGACAACTGGTGGTGTGTGGTGTATCCTCCGCTGTGTTTCGTGGGCAACGAGAGCAACGGAACCAACAGCGTGACTTACAAGTGGAAAATAGCGGAAATAATCGAGCAGTGGCTCAACAAATAGAATAATATTTTTGCCTTTGCAGATACTAATGTCAGTCTTATAAGGAGGATTGACAATTGACACTTACAGTTAAAAGGCGCGCGGTTGCGTTGGTGTTGCTTGCAATTACATTGGCACTGGCAATTCCGTTGACATTTACATCCACCGCCGATGCTCAGGTAATCAAACAGGGCAGTACGGGTGCAACGGTGCGCACTATACAGACAAAGTTGAAAAACTGGGGATACTACACGGGAAGCGTTGACGGTATTTTCGGCAGCAGAACTAAAAGTGCGGTACAGTATTTTCAGCGCAGAAACGGACTGACGGCGGACGGTATCGTAGGTTCTGCCACTGCAAAGGCACTGGGCATTACTCTCAGCGGAAGCAGTTCCGGACAAACTTCTTCCGGAAACATAACCAACAAGGATCTGTACTTGCTCAGTTGCTGTGTCTACGGCGAAGCAAGAGGTGAAAGTTACACCGGTAAAGTTGCAATAGCGGCGGTAGTGCTCAACAGAGTACGCAGTTCGCAGTTTCCCAACACTATTTCGGGAGTGATCTATCAGAGCGGAGCGTTTACGTGCGTGGCTGACGGACAAATCAATCTCGGAACAAACGACGAATGTACAAGAGCGGCACAGGACGCGCTGAACGGATGGGATCCGTCGTGCGGAGCATTGTTCTACTACAATCCCGTTACGGCTACAAGCAGTTGGATCAGAAACAGACCGATAATAATCACAATCGGCAAACATGTTTTCTGTTCCTGAGGAGGCGTTATGAGAATAAACAGTATTATTAAAAATGTTTATATTGCCTTTTTTGCATTGCTTGCATGCGTGGCTATGGTTGTGGCGGCGTATTTCGCTATGACATACGACAACCGTAACGTCCGTCAGCCGTTGGACGAGGACGAATATTCCATTGCACTGACAAACGGTTACCGTGAAAAACTCTACGAAAGCATAGATTGTATAAAGAACATCGAGAGCAATCTCGGCAAAGTTACCGTTTCGACAGACAAGACTATGCAGTCTCAACTGCTCGGCAAGGTAGCGGTGGAAGCGGGAAATCTTTCCGCCGACGTATCTTCGTTACCCGTACAAACAGGCGACAGTTTATTTCAGGTGGAAAAATTCTGTAACCAGTTGCAGTATTATTCAATTAGTCTCATTCAGCGCATTTCGGCAGGCAATAAACTTGACGGTAAAGACGTTGCCACGGTCAACGGCGTCAGAGAAACCGCGCTTAATCTCAAAAAGTTTTTTGAACGCGCGCTTGACAATGACAATGAAGTCCTTTCAGAAGGGTTGTCGGACATTTCGTCGGTATTAAATGACAGTTTTGACAATATGGAAGAGGTGTTTACCTACGAAAAACTCATTTACGACGGACCTTTCAGCGACAGTATGGAAAAAAATGTAACTGTTCCCGTAACCGTAAATTACCGTGACGGACTGGAAACGGCTAAAAAAGTTTTCGGCGGAGAAGTGGTTTTTGCCGGAAAAAGCGGCGACGGTCAGTATCTTATATATTCGGTAAACGACGGACAGGGACGAGTACTCATTGCCGCCGACGGCAAAGTAGCGGAAGGCGAGTTGAGAAGCACGTCGGAAGGCGAAGCCAAAGTAAACAGCCGTCAATGTATCGAAAGTGCCGAAAAACTGTGCAAAAATCTCGGAATGGACGTTTCCGCAATATGGGTCAGCAAAGAACAGGACAACATCACTTACGTCAACCTTGCTCCTGTGGTAAACGGTATCATCGTCTACCCCGATATAGTAAAGGTGGCGGTGGACTGTGTCAGCGGAAATCCCGTTGGTATAGAAGCCCGCAGTTACGTTGCCAATCACCGTGACAGAGAAGGTCTGACGATGGCGGATATGCCTGACAACCTGTCTTCCGACAGGGGTTACGAAGTGATATCGGTAAAAAAGGCACTTGTAGAAAAGAACGACAAAGAATATCTGTGCTACCAGTTGGAATGCAACAAGGACGGAAATCAGTATTTCGTGTACCTGGACAACGGCGGACACGAAGTGGAAATTTTTAAAGTAGTAAAAGGTACGGAAGGTTATACCGTAATGTAAAGAGGCAATGTCGGCAGTAAAAGCGACTTTGCCAACAGTACGAAAAACGGAGTTGATTATGCTCCGTTTTTCGTATATTTGGTTTGACAGTTGAGTATTATTGTATTAAAATAAATAAGTACTAATTTGATTTTAGTTTTATATTCGGTAATTTTTTACCATTCACACAAGATAAAGCCTAATTTTTTTAATCAGGATTTTTTTAATTTTTCAGTTTTATCGGAGGATATCATGTACAATTTCAACAGCGTTGAAGAACTTATGAAAAAGATAGAAACGCTTACTATCGATCCGTTGCGCAGTCTCGCAAGGGAATTTAACGTCGTGCCCGGAAATAAGAAACGCGCCGAACTTATTGAAGAAATAGTGGGTGTTTACACGGGTACTTATATTCCTGTTGGACGCCGTAAAACGGGCAGACCTACCCGTAATCCTTCCAACGGAGTATCGCAGAAATCTCCCGAACTGACTAAAGAAGACATAGAGGCAATAGAAGAGCAAAAACAGCAGACGGCAAGTGTTCCGTCGGAGGAAAACGCCACCGGAGTACTTGACATCCATCCGGACGGTTACGGGTTTCTGCGTACCGTAAACTACGCCCCCACTCCCAACAAGGACATTTACGTACCGCCCGTACAGATAAAGCGTTTCGGACTGCGCCAGGGAGACAAGGTGTATTGTAAAACCGTACTGTATCCCGACAAGACCGCGCCGTCTTTAAAGTATATCTTCCAGGTAAACGATCAGAGTTGTGAAAACATTTCCAGAAGACCGCATTTCGACAGCCTTTTGCCCTGCTATCCCGATCAACGTATCACCCTCGAAATGGACAAGCACGAATATGCTTTGCGCGCAATAGACCTTGTTGCCCCCGTAGGTAAAGGACAGCGCGGCCTTATCGTCGCTCCCCCCAAAGCGGGCAAAACCATACTGTTAAAGAAAATTGCGCAGGCCGTACGTCACAATCATCCCGACATACATCTGACAATAGTGCTGATTGACGAACGCCCCGAGGAAGTGACCGATTTTAAAGAAAGCGTTGACTGCGAAGTAGTGTATTCAACATTTGACCACAGTCCGCAGCATCACATCCAGATTGCGGAAATGGCAGTCAACAACGCCAAGAGGCGTGTGGAACAGGGACAGGACGCAATGATTTTGCTGGACAGTATCACACGTCTGGGACGTGCATACAACCAGACTGCCGATCAGTCTGGACGTACGCTGACGGGCGGACTGGATATTTCCGCATTGCAGGAACCCAAGAAACTGTTCGGGGCAAGCCGTAACGTCAGCGGCGGCGGTAGCCTGACCATTATTGCAACCGCACTGATAGATACGGGCAGCCGTATGGACGACATTATATACGAAGAATTCAAGGGCACGGGCAATATGGAAATACATTTGGACAGACGTATGTCGGAAAAACGTATATTCCCCGCCATAGACCTTGCCAAAAGCGGTACTCGCCGTGAAGATCTGTTGCTTACTCAGCAACAACTGGAAGGAATGTATCTTGTGCGCAAATTGCTGAGCAAGGGCGACAGCGTTTCCGCAACGGAAGAACTGTTGGAAATGCTTACCTGTTCGTCCAGCAACGCCGATTTCATAGATATGTTGAAACTTATCACCAAGAAAAAAGCATTGTGATTTAAGAGGACGCAAATGACGAAAACAGTAGTTTTGGGTATGAGCGGAGGCGTGGACAGCGCAGTAGCGGGACTGTTACTCAAACAACAGGGATACAAAGTAATAGCGCTGTTTATGCACAACTGGGAGGAAAAGGACGGCGAAGGCAACTGCACGGCGGAACGCGATTACAGCGACGTCAGGTCGGTTTGCGACAAACTGGGTGTAGATTACTATTCCGTCAATTTCGCAAGACAGTATATGGACAGAGTGTTCAGTTACTTTCTCGACGAATATGCCAAGGGCAGAACTCCCAATCCCGACGTGCTGTGCAACCGTGAAATAAAGTTCGGACCTTTTTTGCAGTACGCCAAGTCTTTGGGCGCCGATTACATCGCAACGGGACATTATTGCGGAATACGTCACACGCAGAAAGGACATTTTTTACTTAAAGCAAAAGACGTTTCAAAAGATCAGACTTATTTTTTAAATCAACTCAGCCAACAGCAGTTGAAAGACGTCATTTTTCCGCTGTCCGACATCAACAAAACGGAAGTCAGGAAAATCGCCCTCGAAAACGGTCTTTCCAACGCTGCCAAAAAGGACAGCACGGGCATCTGCTTTATAGGCGAACGCAATTTCCGCAACTTTCTGAGTAATTATCTGCCCAACAAGCCGGGCGACATTTACACTGTTGACGGTAAAAAAGTCGGGGAACATATAGGACTTATGTATTATACGTTGGGACAGCGTCGCGGTCTGGGACTGGGCGGAACGACGGACAGTCAGCAGCGTTGGTTTGTCGTGGACAAAGATATGTCCAGCAACAGGCTTATAGTCTCTCACGGCGACGAAGAAGTGTTGATGAGCAAGGAACTTTCGGCAAGCGGATTAAACTGGATACCCGCTCCGCCCGCAAACAGTTTCCGATGCAGGGCGAAGTTCCGTTACAGACAGCCCGAACAGGGCGTTACCGTAAACATTTGTGGAGACAGGGCGGAAGTCGTTTTCGACGAAAAACAGCGTGCGGTCACTCCGGGACAGTTTGTCGTATTTTACGACGAGGAAAAGTGTCTCGGCGGCGGCGTAATCGATGAGGTGTACAAATGAACAAAGAAATACAACCCGCACAACCCGTACGGAGAGTATGGGAAGTGGACGCTTTGCGCGGTTTTCTTATTCTGTTTGTAGTGTGGGATCACTTTATGTTCGATCTCACAATGTTTCGCACGAGTTTTGTTTCCGATTTCGGTAAAGCGTTGAGCGATTTTGCGTTAAAACAATACTTTTCCGATACTGCGGTTCTTGGGTCATTACGCAATATAACGCACGACAGTTTTGTGTACGCATTTGTCTTTATCAGCGGAATGTCCTGCTGTTTTTCGCGCAACAACTTTAAACGCGCGTTGCGACTTATAGCCTTTTCGCTTGCTCTGACGTTGGTGACGTGGATTGCCCAGCGCGCCGGATACGGTGGCATAATGATCAGTTTCAACGTGCTGCATGTGCTTGCGCTGTCCGTTCTTATCTGGGCGGGCATTGAAAAGTTGTTGCCTCTGATGAAACGCGACTGGCAGAAAAATCTTTACGGTGTGACCGTTTCCGCAATAATGGTGGCAATGCTTGTCGTCGGACATTACTTTATAGTAAATCCCTGCGAAACGAAGCATTTCTGGGCTTTTCTTGTACAACATTCCACAAACGTAATAGCAACCTTTTCGCCGGGAGACTTTTTTGCATTTTTCCCTGCTTTTGCCTACTTTTTAGGCGGAGTTTATCTTGGACGGTTTCTTTACCGTGAAAGGAAGACGCTGTTTCCCTCTGTATCGGAAAGGGCTGTCGCTCCTTTAACTTTTCTGGGAAAGAAATCCATCTGGGTTTACTTTGCCAGTCAGGTTATAGTCATTCTCGTGCTTTACACTCTAAGCGGTTCGGTGCTCGGCTGGCTGTAACGGAAATTTACCTAAGACAACGTCGTTTTACGACAGTACGGAGAATTTTATGCTCACTTTGTATGATGTGCTCAAACAGACCGCCACACGGTTTCCCGACCGTTGCGCGGTGGTGTTTTACGGCAGAAGAATGAGTTACAGACAGTTACTGCACAGAGTGGATGTGTTTGCGTCCAATCTCGTGGCAAAAGGCATACGTCCCGGTGACGTAGTGACCGTCTGCCTGCCCAATTCGCCCTCTGCCACTGTGGCTTTTTACGCGATAAACAAGGTAGGTGCGGTGTGCAATCTGTTGCATCCGTACGTTCCATTGCAGCAGATGATGGAAAATATCCGACAGACAAACACCTCGCTGTTGATAATTTACGACGTGTATACGCTGAAAAACGGCAATGTGACGGCGGATATTCCCGTATTGCTGTCACATACTTATTATTTTATGGGTACGCTTGCGCGTCTGTACTTTCGCAGTACCAATAAAAACATACAGTACCGCAACTACGAACGTCTGGAAAAACTGTTCGAGGGACAGTACACCGATTTTCCCGCGTACAGATTCGGTGACGAGGAACAGGCGGTATTTCTTCCCAGCGGAGGAACAACGGGCGATTCCAAAATAATCAGACATTGTTGCGCTTCGTTCAACAAACTGTGCGAATGTGCACAGGACTTTTTGCAGGATGACGTTTCCGAGTACCGCGCCATGTATTCGGTGTTGCCGATTTTTCACGGGTTCGGATTGTGTATGAACATGCACATGAGTGTCACAAATGCGGTCAAAAACGTGATGTGTATAAAATTTGACGCCGGACACCTTGCCCGTGCGGTCAGACGCGAAAAAATCAACATATTAACGGGTGTGCCCGTGATGTATTCACGATTGCTCAACGAACGGAAATTTGTCCACGGAAATCTGTCCAGTCTCAAAGAATGTTTTGTGGGCGGAGATTCTACGCCTGTTACTTTAATCGACGAGTTCAATGCGGTTCTGAAACGTCAGGGAAGCAAGGCGAGATTGCTGGAAGGTTACGGACTTGCCGAAACCATTGCGGCATGCGCGTTAAACACCGTAAACAATCACAAGGACGGTTCTCTCGGCAGGGCTGTGTGCGGTTGCCGTATAGACATAGCGGAAAACGGAAAACTGCTTCCGCCGGGAAGTCTCGGAGAAATAGCCGTCAGCGGTCCACTTGTGATGTTGGGCTATTTCGACAATTCTGACGGTGCATTTGCGGAAATAGAGGGCAGAAAATATCTGCTGACAGGCGATTACGGCTGGATGGACGAAGAGGGATATGTCTATTTCAAACAGCGCATTAAAAATGTAGTAAGCGTCAACGGCGTACTGGTATTTCCGTCGGAAATAGAAAGCGTGGTGCAGTCGGTGGAAGGCGTTACGGCTTGCGCTGCCACAGGCATACCCGACGCCAAAAGAGGAGAGGCTGTAAAATTGTTTGTTCAGATTCAAAGCGGTGCGGATGTGAAAGAGATACTTGCCGATGTGGAAGAAGCGTTGCGCAACAAAGTGATAGTATACGCCTATCCCAAAGAGATTGTCGTCGTTGACAGTCTGCCCGTCAATCTGATCGGAAAGGTGGACAGAAGAAAACTGAAATAGATGTTGCTGCTTGCTTGATTTTGTCGATGTAATGGGAAAATTTTAAAAAAAAGTACAAAATTTTTAATTAAATTAAAAAAAACAATTGACAAAGGTAAGTTAATGTAGTAATATAAATAGGCTGTCGAGAGGCAGCAAGAAGCTTGAAAACAGAATAGTAAG